>CAVRQP010000009.1:0-93809 GCA_963723445.1 Vulcanimicrobiota bacterium | reverse complement strand
GAATCTGCATCGTCGGCGCCGGCGCGATCGGCGGGATGCTCGGCGCGGGGCTGGCGCTCGCCGGAGAATCCGTCACCTTCATCGCCAGGGAGGGCGAGCACGCCGGCGCCATCCGAAACGACGGACTGCGCGTCGAGAGCGAAGACGAGACGGTCGTCGCCAAAGACGTCGCCGTGACCGACAGCTTCGCCGAGGCCGGCGAACAAGATCTCGTCATTATCGCCGTGAAGGCGCACCAGATCGCGCCCTTGCTGCCGGACCTGCGCATGCTGTTCGGGCCGGATACGATCGTGATGACCGTACAGAACGGCGTGCCGTGGTGGTACTTCTACGGCCACGGCGGGCCGTACGAGGGCCGCACGATCGCTGCGGTCGACCCCGGCGGCTTCATCGACCGGCACATCGAACGCGAGCGCATCGTCGGCTGCATCGCGTACCCCGCCAGCGAGGTCACCGCGCCGGGCGTCGTGCACGTCGTCGAGGGCAACCGCTTCACCGTCGGCGAGCTCGACGGCTCGCGCAGCGAGCGAATCGAGTCGCTCGCGCAAATGCTGATTCGGGCCGGCTTCAAGTCGTACGTGCTCGACGACATCCGCGCGGAGATCTGGCTCAAGCTCTGGGGAAACCTTTCGTTCAATCCGATCAGCGCGCTCACGCACGCGACGCTGGCCGGAATCTGCCGCAACCCGCAGAGCCGCGAGCTGGCCGCCGAGATGATGTCGGAGGCGCAGCAGATCGGCGAGAAGCTGGGGATCGAGTTTCGGCTCACGATCGAGAAACGGATCGAGGGCGCCGAAGGCGTGGGCGAACACAAGACCTCGATGCTGCAGGACGTCGAGGCCGGCCGCCCGCTCGAGATCGACGCGCTTATCGGCGCGGTCGTCGAGCTGGGAATGCTCACCGGCACGCCGACCCCGCGCATCGACGCGATCTACGCCTGCGTGAGCCTCCTCAACGAGTCACTTTCGCAACAACGGTAGGCAGGGCTACGACGGCGTGTGCGCGGCGCAGAGGCGCCGGCGTTGCGCGTCGACGGTCACGTAGTCGAACCCGGCGAAAACCGGGACCGCCTGCGGCGGGGCCGATGGAGCGAGCACTATGTCGCCCCCCGGTCGAGATCGTGGAACGTCCGTTTCGGCGCGACCTCTTCGCGGTCGAGATCGTCCAGGAAGTAGTAGACGATCTTGCGATCGTCAAAGCCTACCTTGGCCAGTTCGCGGCCGCCGATCTCGACGACCTCGTGGATGTGCCCGGCCTGCCCGGCGTAGCGGTAGTTAACCTCGGTATAGTCCGGATCGCCGGGCCGCGGGCGGGGGACGACCTTCGTTCCGCGTAGTGGGGTATTGTGACGGTGTTCGCTCATAAGCTCCTCGTGCCCACGCTCTTCTGCGGAGGTCCGGAATGATCATCGAGTATCGCGGCAAGCGGCCCAAAGTCGCGGCGTCCGCGTTCGTCGCCCCGACCGCCGTCCTGATCGGCGACGTCGAGGTCGGCGAGGAAGCGTCGATCTGGTTCGGTGCCGTGATCCGCGGCGACAACGGCCCGATCCGCATCGGTGCGCGCTCGAACGTGCAGGACAACTCGGTCTTGCACGTGAGCGAGAACTGCGAGACCGTGCTCGAGGATGACGTTACGGTCGGCCACTGCGCGATTCTCGAAGACTGTCGCATCGCGCGCGGAGCGCTGGTCGGCTCGAACGCCGTCGTGCTCAACGGAGCACACGTCGGCGAGCAAAGCCTGGTCGCCGCCGGCTCCGTCGTCATCGCGAACGCGCAGATTCCGCCGCGCGTCGTGGTCGCCGGTTCGCCTGCGGTGGTGAAGAAACAGCTCGAGGGCGCGTCGCTCGGGTGGGTGGAGCACCCCGGACCCGAGTACGTCGCGCTGTCACGCTCGTACCTGCGGCACGGGATCGGCGACCCCAAGCTGCACGAGATCGCGGAGACGCACGTCGCACCGTAAATTGCTGCCGGGCCTGCTCGTGACCGTCGCGATCGGGGTGGTCGCGGCGGTCTGCGCGCGGTTCGTTCCGCTGGTCGGTGCGCCCGTGTTCGCGCTGTTGCTCGGCGTCGCGGTTCGCGCCGTGGTGGTGTTTCCCGACCGCTATCAAGCCGGGGATCGCGTTCTCCGCCCGGACGGTGCTGCAGTTGGCGATCGTCGTCTCGGGCTTCGGCCTGTCGCTCGCCGTCGTCGTACGCACCGGGCTGGGAACGCTGCCGGTCACGCTAGGCACGATCGCGGTCGCGCTGATCGCGGCGCCGGTGATCGGCCGGATGCTCGGCCTGCATAGCCCGCTGCGCACGCTGATCGGGGTAGGCACCGCGATCTGCGGCGCATCGGCGATCGCGGCCGTATCGTCGGTCATCGAGCCCGATGAAGCCGAGATCGCGCTCGCCATCGCGACCGTCTTCTTCTACAACGTCCTCGCCGTGCTGGTCTTCCCGCCGATCGGGCACGCGCTCGGGCTGGGGCAAGAAGCGTTCGGCTTGTGGGCGGGGACGGCGATCAACGACACGTCCTCGGTCGTCGCGGCCGGCTACATCTACGGCCGGGACGCCGGCGACCACGCCACCATCGTGAAGCTCACGCGCGCCAGCCTCATCCTGCCGATCGTCGCGGTCATCGCGGTCCGGCACGCGCGGGCTACCCGGGCCGCCGGCGCCAAGGTGCCGTGGCGGCGCATCGTGCCGTGGTTCATCCTGTGGTTCCTGGTCGCCGCCCTGATGAACAGCACGGGTCTCGTGCCCGCCGGCCTGGCACGACGGGATCGCGAGCGTCGCGATCTTCCTCATCAGCGTGGCGCTGGCGGGGATCGGCCTGCAGACTCAGCTGCCCCGGGTTCTGCGCGCCGGCCCGCGGCCGTTGGCGCTGGGGTTCGTGCTGTGGGTCGCGGTGGCGCTGTCGTCGCTCGCGATCCAGCGGGCGACCGGCCTCTGAGCGCGGTGACGCCAAGCACGGTTTGACCGAGAATTAACGCTCGCCGTCCCGAGTGCGTTAGTCTATTAGGCCTAAAGGGAACAGGGACCATGCCGGCGCTTGCGACGGCGCCTATGCATGGGCGTGCCGTTCCACGCTCCAGGACTCGAAGGACATCGTTCACGGATGAAACTTGATCTCCACGCTCGCGAACGGAGCGGACCCGGCCGAAGCGGGTGTCGCGCGACAAGGTGTCGCCACGCTGCCTAGCGTGGAGCTCTCGCTCGCCCTGGGCGGGTCCGCTGTCGTCGTCCTGGCCGCCGCCGTCTCGCCGGTGTTCGAGCGCCTGCGCGCGCGCACGCGCCGGCACGGCAACCTGCTCGAAGCGGTCCAGGACGGCGTGTACATCGTCGACTCGGACCTGCGCATCACGCACGTGAACGAAGAAGCCGAACGGCTGTTGGAGCGAACGGCCGACACGCTCGTCGGCATGCCGCTCGACGGCGTGAACGATCCGCTCGCCGCGGATCTGCTTCCCGAGATCCACGTCGCGCGGCGCAGCGGCGTGGCGATCGAACGCATCCATGCCTTTCCCGACCAGGCGCGCTGGGTTCAGGTGCGCATCCTGCCGGCCTCCGGTGAGACGCTGATCTCCCTGCAAGACGTCAGCGCGCAGACGATCGCCGAGTCGCAGCTCAACGAAAACGCCCACAGCCGTCAGCTGGTCGCCAACAACGTCGACGCGGTCCTGTGGACGGTCGGCCGCGACGCGCGGTTCACCACCGTTTCCGGCGGCGCGCTCGGCGCGCCCGCGCTCCCAGCCGACGACCTCGTCGGTCAACCGTGCTCGGTGCTCATCGGTGAAACGCTCGTGCGCGACGTCTTCGCCGGGCAGCACGTGCGCGTCGAGCGCGCCTACGGCGAGCGATGGCTGCGCCATCATATCGAGCCGCTGACCGATTTGCACGGCACCGTCGTCGGCGCCGCCGGCGTCTCGATCGACATCACCGAGCTCAAGTCCACCCAACAGCAGTTGTCGGAGGCGGCGCACGCGGACCGCCTCACCGGGTTGCCGAACCGCTTCGCGCTCGAGCAGCGTCTGGCCGACGCCGTGACGGCATCGCAGTCCGACGGGCGCCGCTTCGCGCTGCTGTTCCTCGATCTCGACCGCTTCAAAGCGATCAACGACACGATGGGACACCGCGCCGGCGACGACGTCCTGCGCGCGGTCGCCGAGCGCCTTCAGGGTTGCGTCCGCGGCGTCGACTTTATCGCCCGCGCGGGCGGCGACGAGTTCGTCATCCTGACGCCGGGTAGCGCGAACGTGAACGACATTCAACGGCTCGCCGACCGGTTGATCGCCGCGCTGTCGGCCCCGATCGAGCTGTCCGAGCGTGACGTCTACGTCGGCGCGAGCATCGGCGCCGCGGTTTTCCCCGATCACGGGCTCGACGCCGAAGCGATCACCGCGCGCGCCGACACCGCGATGTACCGCGCGAAGCTCGCCGGCGGAGGCCGGCTCGCGATCTACGAGGCGTCGATGCTCGCCGAGGCGACGGAGCGTTTCGCGCTCGAATCCGACCTGCGGCACGCGATCGGCCGCGGCCAGATCGGCTTGGAATTCCAGCCGCTGGTTTCGCTGTCGAGCCAACAGATCGTCGGTTGTGAAGCCCTCGTCCGCTGGCGTCACCCGCAGCGCGGCTTGGTCCCGCCGGCGACGTTCATCCCGATCGCCGAGGACTCGTTCCAGGTCGTCGAGATCGACCGCTGGGTGCTCGGCGAAGCGTGCCGCGCGGCGGTCGCGTTCCGGTCGATCGCGCCGGACTTCCGGCTCGCGGTGAACCTCTCGGCGCGCGACCTGCGCGATGAAGAGCTGTGCGAGCGCGTCGCGGCGACGCTGTCCGAGCACGGTTTTCCGGCGCAGTTGCTCACGATGGAGGTCACCGAGACCGCCGCGCTCGACGACCGCGCGCTGCCCGTCCTCCAGCGCCTGCGCGAGCTCGGCGTACAGCTCGCGATGGACGATTTCGGCATCGGCTACAGCTCGCTCGCGCATCTCAAGAGCTTACCGATCACGATGATCAAGATCGACCGGACCTTCGTGCGCGACGTCGGCGTCGACGCCTCCGATCGCGCGATCGTCGTGTCGATGGTCAACGTCGCCAAGGCGTTCGGGCTGCGCGTGGTCGCCGAGGGGATCGAAACCGACGCGCAGGCGGAATTCGTCGGCTCGCTCGGCTGCGACGAAGGTCAAGGTTTCCGCTTCGGCGCACCGCAGTCTTCCGCCGCTCTGGAGTCGCTTCTGCGCGCCGAACGCCGCCCGCGGCTCCGCATCGTCCGCACCGCCTAGCCGCTCCGGTCCGCGGCCCCCCGCTGCATACGGCTCGCGGCAACGACGAACCCGCTGAAGATCCGGCGGCTGGCGCCGCCGTCGGCGTCTCGAGTCGACTCCGGGTGCCATTGCACGCCAAGCCAAAACGATGAATCGAATCCCGGTTCGAGGGCTTCGACGACGCCGTCCTCGGTGCGCGCAACGACCCGCAGGTCGCTCGCACATCGGGCCACCGCCTGATGGTGCCTGCTGCCGGTCGTGAGGCGCAACGTTCCGACCAGACGAGCCAACGAGCTGGCGGGCTCGATGTGCACGACGTGTTGCGGTATGAGCTCGCGCAGCGCGCGGCCGCCGGGAGCGGTGACGCGGTGCGGCACCGCGGCGTTGGGACCAAGTTCGGCCGGCAGGTCGGGAAAAAGCGAGCCGCCGAACGCGACGTTGGCGATCTGCACGCCGCGACAGATGCACAGGGTCGGTAAGCCGCGATCGCGCGCGCCGCACAGCAGGGCGCCTTCGAAGGCGTCTCTCGCGGCATCGACGTCGGACGCGCGCGTCGAGCTGCTTCCGTACAGCGCCGGATCGACATCGCCGCCGCCCGTCACGAGCAACCCGTCGACCTCGGAGAGCGGTCGGTCCGCGCCGGCCGTGACCACGATCGGCTCGGCCCCGGCTTCGCGTATCGCTTCGCAATACTCGTCAGCCCCGCTGCCGGCCGCCGCGGTCACGAGAATGCGAGGAGCAGCGAAGGACCCATCGCAGCCTAGCGGACGAAGATCTCGATCGTGTAGTGGTCGGGGTCGGTGACGAAGATCGCGCGCCCGCCGCCGTCGCGCGCGTACGTCGCGACGCCGACGCGCTCCGCGATCGCATCGAGCATCGCGGGTTCGGGCACGCGCAGGCCGAGCTCGAACTTCGCGCGCTCCGTCGGCGGCGCGTGCTCGAAGACGAGCGTGAACTCGCCGAGCACGATCCGGATCGCGTCACCGTGGCGCGTCGTTTCGATGCCCAGCCGCTCGCGATAGAACTGCTCGGTCGCGTCGAGGTCGGCCACGCCCAGCGTCAGCTCGGCGGGAATCAGCTCGTTGGTGTGCTGCATCGCCGGCGTCGCCTACGGAGCCGGATAGTGCGAGTCGTCGCCGTACGGCACGAACAGCGTGTGCTCGGGCTGGAACCGCAGCTTCACGGTCCCGACCTTGCCGTTGCGATGCTTGGCGATGATCAGCTCGGTCAGATCCGGCTCGGGCGACTGCTCCTTGTTGTAGTACACATCGCGATACAGAAACGTAACGATGTCCGCCTCCTGCTCGATCGCGCCCGAGTTGTGCGTCACCACGTCGTCAACGCAGAAGTTGTGCAGATCGCCAACGTCAGATCGTACACCTCTTCGCTATCCTGAGGCTCGACCGTCGCAATCGGATCCCACCACACGTCGGACGTCGCCGGCGACGCGAGGAACTCTTCGCCGACCGGCTCCGCGACCATCGTTCCCGCGACACGCGGCATTGCGTTCTCGTGACTACGCGACCGGAGCGTGCTCTCCGACAATCCACGCTCCGACGCACTGCACCGGCTAACGCGGCGGCGACGAGCGTGAGGTTTTCTTCTTCGCGACGGGGAACGGCGATTGCTCGGCCGGGCTGGAGGTTGCGGAGCTCGGACCAGCCGGAGACCGTGAGGAAACGGTGTCCGGCCGTACAGCGGACGACCCGGCCGCTCTTGGTCGTTACGCGGAAGATCGGTTTCGTGCCGACGGCCCACGCGTCGACGATCGGGCGCCGCACCAGGCGCATCAGGTCGTCGACGGCCCAGACGTCGAAACGCAGGCCGCGCTCGGCGATCTCGCGGATCGGGACGCGCTCGCCGGTCTCGGCGTTGGTCACCAACGATTCGCCGGCGAGACAGTCGCGCAAGTCGGAGAGCATCGGGCGTTTGTCGGCGCGTGTTTCGACCGCGCGGTTGAGCTGCGCGCACGCGATGATCGGAACCTCCAGATCTTTCGCGGTCGCCTTGAGCATGCGGCAGATCTCCGACAGCTCTTCGTTGCGGTTCGTTTGGCGCGACAGCATCGACGGGCGCACCAGCTGCAGGTAGTCGACGAACACGGCCGCCAGCCCGTGTCCCGATTTGAGGCGCCGCAGGCGCGAACGAATCTCGGTTACGGTGACGGCGCCGGAGTCGTCCAAATAGATGGGCAGCTCGTGCAGCAGGCCCATCGCGTGGCCGATCTTCTCCCAGTCGCGGTCGGCGATCGCGCCGCGGCGCAGCTTGGACGCGTCGAGCTTCGCCTCGGAGGAAAGCAGGCGCTCGACCAGCTCCTGCTTGGTCATCTCGAGCGAGAACACCGCGATGGGCTTGCGCTCGTCCTTCGCCGCGGCGACCGCCATGTTCAGCACGAGCGACGTCTTGCCCATCGCCGGGCGCGCGGCCAGGATGATGAGGTTACCGGGCTGCCAGCCCGCCGTGTAGTCGTCGATGTCGCGGAAGCCCGCCGTGACGCCGGTGCGGTCGCCTTTTTGCTCGTGGCGCCGCTCCAGTGACTGGAACACGCCCAGCAGCAGCGACGGGACGGTGGCGAAGGCGTTGTGGCCGCTGCGGTTGCCAACCTCGTACACGACCTGCTCGGCACGGTCGATCGCGGCCGGGACGTCTTCCTCGGACTCGTAGCCGAACTGGGTGATCCTCGTTCCGGCGTGGATCAGCCCGCGCAGGCTGGACTTCTCGCGCACGATGCGCGCGTAGTACTCCGCCGACGCCGCGGTCGGCACCGTATCCATCAGCGAGTTGAGGTAGGCCATGCCGCCGATCTTGTCGAGCATCCCGCGGTTCTTGAGCTCTTCGGCGAGCGCGACTTTGTCGAGCGGTTCGCCGCGCTCGTAGAGCGCGAAGAGCGCGAGGAAGATCGACTCGTGCAGCGACGCGTAGAAGTCGGACGGCTGCACGATCTCGCTGACCGCCGCCATCATCTCCTTGTCGACCAGGATCGAACCCAGTAACGCCATCTCCGCTTCGAGGTTGCTCGGCGGGATGCGGTCGACGGGGGAGACGAACTGAGCGACGTTCACCGGGAAGCCTTCGTGCGTGGGCGCGCGCGGAGCGCGGGCGGGGCGGGAACGCGGAGCCCGAACGCGACCAGTGCTTCCGCGACGGTTGCTACCGGGATGATCTCGATCCCTTCGATCACGGCGTCAATTTCGCGAGCGTTTTCGCGCGGGAGCACCATCGCCCGCATTCCGGCTTGCCGCGCGGCGTAGAGCTTCTCGACGACGCCGCCGACGCCGCGCACGGTGCCGGCGAGCGACACCTCACCGGTCACCGCGACATCCTGCGGGAGCGCCGCATGCGCGAGCGCGCTGTAGAGTGCCAGGAAGAACGCGAGCCCGGCCGACGGCCCGTCGATGTTGCCGCCGCCGACGACGTTCACGTGCAGGTCGAAGTCGGCCGGGTCGATCCCGGCGACGGCGCGAATCACCGAAGCCGCGTTGAACACGGCGTCGCGCGCCATCGTCCCGGCGGTGTCGTTGAATCGCACCGCCCCCTTGCTCTTCTCGCGCGCGGCGAACGCCGCGGCTTCGATCTCGACGATCGAGCCGACGTACTGAACGACGCCCAAACCGTAGGCCTTGCCGACCTCACGCGCGCGGCGGCCGCGCGTCGTCGTGTGCTGGACGATGCGCCCGGCCTGCACGACCTCGAGGACGTCCGCCTCGCGCACCGTCGCGCTGCGCGTTCCGCCGGCGCGTTCGAGCGCGTGGCCGTATGCGTCGGCCAGGATCTGCACGGCCTTGCGGCCCTCGATGGTGTACGACGCGATGAGCTCCGGCACGCGCCGGCCGGTCTTGGCACCGAGCCGTTGCGCGGCTTCGCGCACGATCCGCGCGACTTGGGCGTGAGTAAGCGGCTCGAAGTATACCGCCGCGCAGCGCGAGCGGATCGCGGCGTCGATCGCATCGGGATCCCGCGTCGTCGCACCGATCAGCACGAAGTCGGCCGGCGCGCCGTCGCGGAAGAGCTTCTTCACGTATGCCGGGACGTTGGGATCGTGCTCGTCGTAATACGACGACTCGAACGACACGCGCTTGTCCTCGAGCACCTTGAGCAGGCGCATCTGCATCGCGGGGTCCATCTCGCCGATCTCGTCGATGAAAAGCACCCCGCCGTGGGCGCGCGTCACCAGGCCGAGCTTCGGCTCCGGGACGGCGCTGTCGGCGAAGTCGCGCCGGGCACCCTGGTAGATCGGATCGTGAACGCTGCCCAGGAGCGGATTCGTCGTCTCGCGATGGTCCCAGCGCAGCGTCGTGCCGGCGGCCTCCACGAACGGGGCGCCGGCGCCGAACGGCGCGTGCGGGCGCGCTTTCGCCAGCTCGAGCGCGAGCCGCGCCACGGTGGTCTTTCCGACGCCGGGCGGTCCGTACAGGATCACGTGCTGCGGATACGGCGAGGCGAGCTTGGCGATGAGGGCACGGACGGCCGCCTCCTGTCCGACGACCTGCGCGAGCGACTGGGGACGGAGCACGTCGAGCGCGCCGCGCGCCAACCCGCGCGCGTCGAGCGACTGCAAGTCGTGCAGACGCTGTTGCGTCGCCGGCGTCTCGGGTCCGCCTTCCTCACGCAGCGCTTCGAGCTTGAGCTCGCGCAGGTAGTCGTGATGGCGCTGCACCATCTTGACGTTGATCTTCGCCTCGATCTGGTCGCCGACGGTGCGCTGCGCGACCAGGTCGGCGAGCCGGTCCTCGATCTCGCCGATGACCTTCTTGTACTGACCTTTGGCCGGCCGCGTCTCGAGGCGTCGGATCCTCGAACACCAGCCGTTGCAGCGCCAGCAGGCGGTCGGGGATCGCCGGCGAGCGCATCTCCTTGAGCGTGCCGAGCTTGCCGGCGCGCATGACGACCTTCTCCGTCCCCAACGCTTCGGAGAGGACGTCGTAGAGCGCTGCGATCTCGCGGCGCAGCTTTTCGTCGGCGCGGAGTCGCACCTTACTTCAGCGCGACGACCTGTACCGACGACTTGGCGACGATGTTGTTGCCGAGCCGAATCTCGACCGGATAGGTCCCCAGCGCCTTGATGCCGTCCTTCATCTCGATCTTGTGACGGTCGATCGTCACGCCGAGCTGCGCGTGCACCGCTTCGGCGACCTGAGCATTGGTCACCGTGCCGAACAGCCGGCCGTTGCCGCCCGCTTTGGCGGAGACCCGGATCATCGCTTGCTCGAGCTGCGTCGCGACCTCCTGAGCGTTGGCGACCTCTTCGGCCTGTTTGCGCTTCTTGGCGTACTGCTGCTGCTCGAGCTGCTTCATTGCGCCGGGCGTCGCGACCACGGCGAGCTTCTGCGGGAACAAGTAGTTGTTCGCGTAGCCGTCTTTGACGTCGACGACCGTACCGCGCGAGCCGAGCGGCTTGACGTCGCCGGTGAGAATGACCTTCACTGCGGCGCTCCTACTGGACGACGAACGGAAGCAGCGCGATGACGCGTGCGCGTTTCACGGCGGTCGTCAGCGCACGCTGGTGCGAGGCGCAGTTTCCCGAGATGCGGCGCGGCAGAATCTTGCCGCGCTCGCTGATGTACTTGCGCAGCCGCGTCGTGTCTTTGTAGTCGAGGTTGTCGAGACGCTCCGCGCAGAAATTACAGATCTTGCGCTTGGGCCGGCGATCTTTTTTCGCGGCCGCGCGCTTGCCCTTGGGGGGTGGCATGAAGGATGAACCTTTCGATGATGTAGGTGGAAGACGGCCACGAGGTGGCCCTACACACGTGCCGCGCGACGGCGGCACGACCCCGATCCGGCCCGAGGGACGGTGGGCACTGCCCGCAGGCAGCGACGGCGATCATATCACGGGCGGTGCCCCGAATCCACCCCCGCGACCGCTGTCTCGGAGTCGATAGCGAGGGCCTGCTTATGAGGCTTCGCCGCCGGGCCTCGCAGGCGACGCGGGTAAAGGCTGAAGCGCCACGATCGCGGGACGGGCGCCCAGCAGCCGCCAAGGACGGCGGGTGGACTATCGCAAGAAGTTCCTGGTCGAGCCGGGCAGCAAGGTGCACCTGGGCCGGCTCGATAGCGCGTACACCGGTAGCCATTCCAGCGAGACCGATGCGCGGGCGGCGATCGACAAGGACGTCGAGCGCCTGCGCGACCTCCAGTACCGCTTGTATGCGGAGCACGCGCGATCGGTGCTCATCGTGCTGCAAGCGATGGATGCGGGCGGGAAGGACGGCACCGTGCGGCACGTGTTTCGGGCGTTCAACCCGCAGGGTGCAAGCGTCCACCCCTTCAAGGTCCCGACCCCCGAGGAAGCCGCGCACGATTTTTTGTGGCGCGCCCACCAAGCCGCGCCGTCACGCGGCCACGTCACGATCTTCAACCGCTCGCACTACGAGGACGTGCTCGTCGCGCGCGTGCACGGGCTCGTCCCAAAGCACGTCTGGTCGAAGCGCTACGACCGCATCGTCGAGTTCGAGAAGAACTTGAGCCAAGCCGGAACGCACATCATGAAGTTCTTCCTGCACGTCAGCAAGGACGAGCAGTTGCGCCGCCTCGAAGCGCGGCTCGACGATCCGTCAAAGTATTGGAAGATCGACGAGCAGGACTTCGTCGAGCGCGAGTGCTGGCACGAGTACGAAAAAGCATACGAGGACGCACTCGAACGCTGCAGCACCGAACGAGCTCCGTGGTACGTCATCCCGGCCGACCACAAGTGGTTCCGCAACCTGGCCGTCGCGCGAATCGTCGTTCAGACGCTGTCGGAGCTCAAGATGCAGTTCCCCGAGCCGGCGGTCGACATTCCGGCCATCCGCCGCAAGTACGGGCTCGAAGCTGCGGCGGACGATAGGGCACGGGGACGGACGCAGGCGAGAGGCCGTTACGGCAACTTCATCGACGCGCGCAATGCGCGGTCGCGCAGCCCGGTTGGAAGCAGCGCGACGATGCTGCCCGCACGAGCGTCGGCGCCCACCAAGTAGCGCGCGCGTGCGGCGGCGCGCGGTCAGCGCGCGCAGCAACGCGGCGGTCACGCGCGCGACCGGCATGGCGCGGGCTTCCTCGCGCTGCGTTTGGGCGAAGACCGCGTCGATCTGAGGTCCGTAGTACTCGGTGGCGCGCGGCGTGAGCAGCGCCGAAAGACGCTCCCGCGAATCGCGACCTTTCCCCCAGATCGGCGTGCGCACCGACCCCGGCTCGATCAGCACGACGCCGATGCCGGCGGAGGCGAGCTCGACGCGCAGCGCATCGGCGACCGCGCGCAGCGCGAACTTCGACGCGCTGTACGGCGCGATGAACGGCACGGCCAAGCGTCCGGAGATCGATCCGACGAACAGCAGCCTCCCGCGCGAAGCGCGCAGTTGCGGCAGGAACGCTTGGCTGACCGCGACCGGGCCGAAGAGGTTGATCTCGAATTGCCGCCGCAACTCGTCGACCGGCAAGAACTCGAGCGGCCCGGCGACCGCGACGCCGGCGTTGTTCACCACACCGCGCAGCGGCAGACCGCTCGCAGCGACGGTTCGGGCTGCCGCGTCGATCGCGGCGCGATCGGTCACGTCGAGCAGCACCGGGCGCACGTTCGGATGCAACGATGCGGTGCGCGCGGCGTCGGCGTCGCGGCGCACGCCGGCGAACGTCACGAACCCTTCGCGCGCGAACAGCTCGACGGCGGCCGCGCCGATCCCGCTCGACGCGCCGGTGACGACGACCGCCCCGCGGCCCTCGCCGCCGTTCATACCCGCTGTGCCCGCTCGGCGCGCGCGTCGCGGTTCAGCCGGCGCTGGACGCGCGCGTCGCCGAACACCACATCGGTGAGCCCGGGAAACGCCTTGATCAAGAGCACCGGCAGCCGGTAGGCGCCCGGGACGATGTGCCTGCGACGCGGCCGCGCGACGGCGGCGACGATCGCGTCGGCGACGATCTGCGGCGGCGGCAAGTTGCGCATCGCGCCGTTCATCGTCGTCTGCACGAAGCCGGGCTCGATCAGCGTAACGCCGATGCCGTGGCTGCGCACCTCGCGCCGCACCGAATCGGTGAGGCCTCGTAGCCCGAACTTCGATGCCGAATAAATGCCCATCACGCCCGCTTCACCCGCAACCGATCCGACGTTGACGATCGCGCCGCCGCGCTGCGCTTTCATGATCGGCAACACGGCCTGGATCAGCCGCGCGGCACCCAGCAAGTTGACGGCCAGGACGCGCTCGAGCTCGTCGTCGGGGGTGTCGCTCAGGGCGGGGCTCGACCCGATCCCGGCGACGTTGGCGAGCACGTCGACGCGACCGAAACGCACCAGCGTCCGGGCCACGAGCGCGTCGACGTCGGCGCGCACGGTAATGTCGGTCGGTACGATCAAGACGCGCTCGCCGAAGGACTGCGTTTCGCGCGCCGCGGCATCGAGGCGCGCATCCTGCGGTGCGGCGAGCACGACGTTCATGCGCGCTGCCAGCAATGCCCGCACCGTCGCGGACCCGATCCCGCCCGAAGCGCCGGCGACGATGGCGACCCGCTCGCTCAACGGCATGCGATCGAGGTTACGGTCGGCGCGGCGACCGTCCTGTGACCGCGACTAAGCCGCGCGGTGAACGGGGAGGCGCGCGAAGACCTGGCTTCCGTCACCGTCGATGTTCTCGACGTCGAGCGAGATGGCGAGGGCTCGCACGATGAACAGCCCGCGGCCGTGTTCGCTCATCGGATCGTCCGGCAGCCGAATGTCCGGCCGGAACGACTCACCCTCGTCGTGGACGACGAGGACCGGGCAGTCGTCGTCCCAGTCGAGCCGGACGACGATGCGGCCGGGCGCGTGGCGGACGGCGTTCCCGACGAGCTCCCCATAAACCAACTCGGCCGCGGGGAAGTCGCCCGTCCCGCCGGCGCGGAGCAGGTCCATGAATTCGTGCCGCAAGCGGTGGGCGTCCATCTCGTTGCGGGAATCGAACCGCCATTCCACCATCCTTCGAATGTACCCAGGAACGGCTCGCCCATACCGCCTCGGCAGGCTGTCTGCTTCTGACCGAGTAGCATCCGACGAACCGCTCGCCCTGGTAAGGAGCCGTCCTTGCGCCACTCGACTATCGCCTCGGCCTTTACGCTCGTGCTCGTCTTGGCCGGATGCGCCGGCCACCAGCAGAGCGATACGACGGCGAGTCCGTCGCCGGGCGCCGCCGTGACGACCGGCCCGGAGGTCGCGGCGTCCGGCCCCGGGACGACCGCTCCGACGCCCGTCGCGGTAGCCACCGTCGCGCCGCCGGCCGGACCGACCCCGGTCTCGACGCCGACGCCGACGCCCAATCCGAACCTGCTCGACGTCGCCAACGGCACGATCTTGCGCAGCTACTCGCCGCCGCAGATCGACGACGAGGGCGACGGCAACCTCGGCAATTATGCGGTCAGCCCGTCGGACGAGCTCCCCGCCACCGCGAAGCCGCCCTACACGTTCGTGTTCGAGCTCTCCGGCGTCGCCACGATCACCGGGTTCACCGCAAGCCTGTCCAACGCACCCGACACCGGCCCGGCGCCCAGCGTCACCGTGGCGGTTTCGACGACCGGCGCCGACGCCGGCTTCAGCGACGTCGGCACGATGACCAGCGACAAGACGTCCACCAACAAAGCGCTGACCGCGAACGTCAAAGCGCGTTGGGTTCGCATCACGGCCAACGGCGCGCTGTACCGCGGGCTCACCGCGACCGGCACGATCGCGCCGCCGCCTGCGCCGGTCAATCCGGTCGGCACGTACATCGAAGAAGCCCGACCCGAGAAGAACGGTGCCTTCGTGATGTCGGGGACGAACCAGAACGACGACCGCGTGCGGTTCGTCGCGGTGGGTTCGGGGCTCACCGCCACGGAGTGCGGCAACGACGGGCTCCGCGCGACGTTCATCGGCGAGTTCCAAGGGCGCAGCTGGAACGCCGTGAGCGCCGGCAACAAAGACGCGAACCCCGACTTCGCGCGAACCTCGATCAACGACGAGGGGACGATCATCGCCGGGGCGAGCTTCGGCAGCCCGGTCGTTTTCATGCGCACATCGGTGATCCCGGCGTTCTGCGCACCGCGCCTGAGCGGCACCGGCCTGCACCACGTGCTCGTGCTCGATCAAGACCCGCCGGCACCGTGGTATCCGGCCGACGCACGCCGCCGGTGGCGGGTTACCAGTTTTCGGCCATCGGCGCCGGGATGCTCGACGCCAGTGCGCTCGCCGGTCAGGAAGCCGTGATCACTCGCGGCATCTGCAGCCTGCCCCAACTG
Organism: Vulcanimicrobiota bacterium; assembly: GCA_963723445.1. GTDB lineage: Bacteria > Vulcanimicrobiota > Vulcanimicrobiia > Vulcanimicrobiales > Vulcanimicrobiaceae > Vulcanimicrobium. The sequence continues at coordinate 78,352 of CAVRQP010000009.1, read as the reverse complement.
TTGAGCCAAGAGCAGATCGCGCTGCTCAACGGATGGGTCGCCGCGGGGCACAAGCTGATCATCGCGTCCGGCGGCTGCCATGACAAGACCGATTTCACCTGGGTGCCCTATTCGCTCGTCGTTCCCGGCGCCGGGCCGGAGTCCACCAACGCGAGCTTGATCCAAGTCGAGAGCGACGCACTGGGCAGCAACGACCGCAACGACACGGCGCACTACGTCGACGTCCTGTCGTACGTGGCCAACGCCAACAACGCGTTGTCCAACGCCGACCCGATCACCACGACCGACCCGCATTGGTGCGGCCACTTCTTCGTGGCGAAGACGACGAACCTCAACGGGTTCGTGCAGAGCTACGCCGCCGACGGCAAAGGATTGCTGATCTACGACGGCTTCAATCCCGGCGACAACGGCCAGCCGCCGCTGCAGCGCATCCGTCAGCTCGAGATGGCGCTGCCGGTCCCGGCCGAGCTGTCGTGCTCGCAACTGGTCACCGACCCGTTCATCCTCGAGCCCAGCCAAGAAGCCGCGTTCTCGGCCGGCAAGGCGCAGAAGGTCGGCGTTCCGATGAGCGTGCTGGCGAACCAAGGCTGGAACGGACACGTCACGGTCAAGGCGGCCGGCGACATCCCGACCACCGTCTCGCCCGCGGCGTTCGACATCGCCGGCGGGAAGCAGCCGATCGCGGTCTCCGTCAACGTCCCCGCCTCGCAGAAGCCCGGCGTCTACACGGTCACCGTGACGGCCGACAACGGCAGCGGGAAGACGGCTCAAGCCACCGTCTCGCTGACCGGAACGGCGGCGCCGGCGGCGATCAAGAAGCAGTTCAAGACGCAGAAGCGCATCCGCATCTACGGCATCCACTTCGACGTCGACAGCGCGCACATCCAACCGCGCTCGGAGCCGGTGATTGCGGACATCGCGCAAACCATGCGCGAGACTCCGGGACTGCGGTTCCAGGTCGAGGGACATACCGATTCGGACGGCGGCGCCGCCTACAACCTGGGGCTGTCGCAGCGGCGGGCGCAGGCGGTGGTCGACGACCTCGTCACGCGCTACAAGATCGTGCGCTCGCGCCTGGTCGCCAAGGGCTACGGGCTCACCCGGCCGGTCGCCCCGAATACGACTCCGGCCGGTAAGGCCCTCAACCGGCGCGTCGAGCTCCTCCGACTGTGAGCGCTCGAATGCAACGCGCACGGCGGCGCCCGTGTTCTTCCGGCACCTGGAATGTCGGAGGAACCCATGCTTATCATCGTGATGACGACGATCGTCATCGTCGGGCTCGCAGCGATCGCGCTGGCGCAGCCCGAGCGGCCACGCGAGATCCTTGTCTGGAATGACGAGACCGAGCGGCGGCTCCTGCGCGAACGGCGGATCAACGGCGGTTGGTGGTGAGGTGCCGGTCGTTTGCGCCGTCGTTGCGCCCGACCCGAGCGCGATGTTGGCCGAGGCGCTCGCGCGCGACGTCGACCGCGCGTTCGAGGACGTCGTCATCGCCTTTCGGCAGCCCGTCGTGACCTTCGTCGCGCGGATGCTGCGCGACGACGCGCGTGCCGAAGACGTCGCCCAAGAGGTGTTCGTGCGCGCGTACCGCGCCCTGCACGGCTACTCGGCCGAACGGCGCGCCGAGCTGCGTCTGCGGTCGTGGCTGTTGGCGATCGCCCACAACCTTACGCGCAACGCTGTCCGCGACGCCCCACCGGCGAGCGATTCGCTGGAGTACGACGAGGGCGCGCCGCGCGCTGGCTTGACGGACACTCGGCCCGGTCCGGATGACGTCGTGCTGCGCGCCGAAACTTGGCAGTCGATCGACGACGCGGTCGCGCGGCTGTCGCCCGCGCTGCAGCGCGGCCTTCGTCATGCGCTACGTCGACGATCTCTCGTACGACGAGATCGCCCGGACGCTCGACCAGCCGGTCGGAACCGTAAAGGCGTCGGCCCACCGTGGGCTGGTCGCCGTGCGGGCAGAGTTGGAGATGAACGATGACTGAATCGAACCTGCGCGACTATCGCGACGCGACGCGGCGCTCGGCGTCGCCCAACTTCACCGCCAACCTGTTCGCCGCGATCGGCCTCGACCGCTATACGGTCTGCCCCAGCGCGATCGGCGAGGTGTACGTCGCCTGGAGCGCGCCCGGCGTGTCGGCCGTTCGGTTGGCCGGCGACGCGCAAACGTTCGAGGCGTGGTATGGCGAGCGCTTCGCGCGCCGCGTGGTTCGGGCGATCGAGGACGATCCGACGTCGACTGCCGCGCGTGCCAAACTGCAGGGCGAACGGGTGGACGGTACCGATCGACCTGCGCGATTGCTCGCCGTTCGAGCAGCGCGTGCTGCACACCGCCGCCAAGATCAAGCGCGGCAACGCACGGCCGTATCGCTGGCTCGCGCGCGAGATCGGCGCCCCCGACGCGACGCGCGCCGTCGGCAACGCACTCGGGCGCAATCCCGTACCGCTGCTGATCCCGTGCCACCGCGTCATTCGCACCGACTGCTCGGTCGGCGGCTACGTCTTCGGCAGCGATGCCAAACGCACGCTGCTCGAAAGCGAAGGCCTCGATATCGGCGCCGTCGAGAAGATCATCGATCGTGGTTTCCGCTACGTCGCCACCGACGACGGCTACTTCTGCTTGCCGACCTGCGGCGACATCGCCACCCGCGTCGACACGGTCAGCGGGTACTTCGGCCTGCGCAGCCTCGAAGAAGCCCAGGCCCAAGGCCTCGCCCCTTGCACCTCGTGCCGCCCGATAGCTGCATGACGCCGTCGCCCTGAGCTGCGCCCGAGGGGAACCGAACGTCGTCAGCTCAGGATCACACGCAGTCGTCGCGGTGGGCGAGGTTTCCGATCAGCGAGAGGAAGCGGGCGTTGCGTTCGATTTCGAGGTGCGGGCGAACCGGGATCAGCGCGAACGGAATCGCGACAAAGGTGGTGAGGATCAGCGCATAGGCGATTCCCGCCAGCAGCACGACGGGCCAGCGCAAGTGCAGTTCCGAGCCGTACCACATCGCAGGTTCCTGCGCGAGCACGATCGGGTTGACGATACGCGCCAGCGCCAAGCCGAGAAACGCGGAGTACGACACCGCCATCGCGGCGGCGAAAACGTCGACCACGTCACGACCGCGGCGCGACCAGCCGAACAGCGCGACGATGACGGCCGCGCCGAGCGGAACGACGAGCGCGTTCCAACCCAGCGCGTCGCCGAAGATCGCGGCGCCGAAGCTCCAGCCGATTGACGTCACCGCGAATGCGATCGTGACACGCACCGCCGCGCTCCGTTACGGCGCCGCCGCGTAGCGGTCGCGCAACGTTCGCTTCGAGATCTTTCCCGTCGCCGTGTGCGGCAGCTCCGCCACGACGATCACCTCGTCGGGGATCCACCACTTGGCGACCTTTCCGTCGAGGAACGCGATGACGCTCGCCGCATCGAGCTCGCGGCCGGGTGCCGCGACGACGTAGAGCACCGGACGTTCCGACCAGGTGGGATGCGGGATCCCGATCGCCGCCGCTTCGGCGACGTCGAGATCGGCGACGGCGACGTTTTCGAGCTCGATCGAGCTGATCCACTCACCGCCCGATTTGATCACGTCTTTCGCGCGATCCCGGATCTGCACGTAACCGTGCGCGTCGATCGACGCGATGTCGCCGGTGCGCAGCCAACCGTCGGCGGTGACGCCGCGAGCGGTCGCCTCGTCGTCCTCGAAGTACGCCGACGCGATCCAGGGCCCGCGCACGTGGATCTCGCCCTGCGCGACGCCGTCGAACGGCAACGGCGCGCCGCGGTCGTCGACGATGCGAATCTCGACGCCGAACAGCGCGCGGCCGGCGCGCGTCTTGTAGTCGATGCACTGCGGGAACACGTTGTGCTCGACCCGCGGCGTCCCGTAGGTGCACACCGGGCTCGTCTCGGTCATCCCCCACGCGTTGAGCACGGTCACGCCGTACTTCACCTCGAACGCTTCGATGAGGGCGCGCGGCGGCGCCGAGCCGCCGACACCCAGCAGCTTGAGGCTCGAGAAACGCAGCTCGTTGCGATCGAGATACTCGAGCAGTCGCAGCCAGATCGTCGGCACCCCGCAGGTCAGCGTCACCTGCTCGCGCTCGAGGGCGCCGTAGAGCTCGGCCGGATCGAGGTGCGGGTCGGCGAAGACGAGCTTCGAGCCCTGCATCGGCGCGAGGTACGGCAATCCCCACGCGTTCGCATGGAACAACGGGATGACCGGCAGGATCGACGCCTGCGACCCTGGACCGGCTTGCCACGATGCCGCCTGAGCGAACGTGTGCAGCACCGTCGAGCGGTGCGAGTACAGCACGCCTTTGGGATTGCCGGTCGTCCCCGAGGTGTAGCAAAGTGACGATGCCGTTCGCTCGTCGAGCTCCGGCCACTCGATCTCACGCGGCAGTCCGGCGATGAGCGACTCGTAGGCGACGGCATTGGGCAGCGACGTCGCCGCCATCTCCTCGCCGGCGCAGAGCACGACGTAACCTTCGACGTGCGGCAACCGCGCCGCCAGCGGTTCGAGGACCGGGACGAGGCCGGCATCGACGAACACGTAGCGGTCGCCCGCGTGGTTCATGATGTAGACGACCTGCGGCGCGAACAGGCGCGGGTTGACCGTGTGCAGCACGGCCCCGCTGCCGGAGACGCCGTAGTAGAGCTCCAAGTGGCGCTGGGTGTTCCACGCGAACGTCGCGACGCGCTCGCCGGGGACGACGCCGAGCCGCTCCGCGAGCGCGTGCGCCAGTTGCGCGCTGCGCGCGCGCACGTCACGGTAGGTGGACCGCAGGTCGGGGGCGCCGGTGCGCTGGGTGACGATCTCGACGTCGCCGTGCCAAAGCGCGGCGTGATCGATCAGCCGCGAGATCTGCAGCGAGCGATCCATCATCAGCCCGGTGAGCGCCGGAGCGACGGCGGTTGCGGTCATTCACGTCTCCCTTCGAGCGACCGGCCGATGATCTCGCGCATGATCTCGTTCGACCCGCCGTAGATGCGTTGCACGCGCCCGTCGGCCCACGCACGCGCGATCGGATAGTCCAGCATGTAACCGTACCCGCCGTGCAACCGCAGGCACTCGTCGAGCACGCGGAACTGCAGCTCGGTGGTCTCGAGCTTCGCCATCGCCGCCGTGGTCGCGTCGAGCTCGCCGCGGCAGTGCAGCTCGATGCACCGGTCGACGAATACCCGCGCCAGCGCCACCTTCGCCGTGAGCGTGGCTAATGAGAAGCGCGTGTTTTGGAAGTCGAGGATGCGTTTGCCGAAGGCTTCACGCTCGCCGCAGTATGCGATCGTCTGCGCGAGTGCCGTTTCGGCGGCCGCCACGGCAGTGACGGCGATCGAAAGCCGCTCCTGCGCGAGCTCGCTCATGAGCAGCTTGAAACCGCCGCCGACCTCGCCCAGCACCGCGTCGTCGCCGACGCGCACGCGGTCGAACGCGAGCTCGGCGGTATCCTGCGCTTTGAGCCCGATCTTCTCGAGCGGACGGCCGCCGGCGAATCCCGGCGCGCCACGCTCGACCAAGAACAGCGTGACGCCGCGGCTTCCGGCGCTCGGATCGGTCTTCGCGACGACAATGACGAGATCGGCCAACACGCCGTTGGTGATGAACGTCTTCGACCCGCTGATCGCGTAGCCGCCGTCGACGCGTTCCGCGCGCGTCGCGACCGCAGCGAGGTCGCTGCCCGCGCCGGGCTCGCTCATCGCGATCGCGCTCACGATCTCGCCCGAGGCCAGCCGAGGCAGCCAGCGCCGCTTCTGCTCGACGCTGCCGTAGCGCAAGATATAGGGCGCGACGATGTCCGACTGCAGCGCGAAGCCAGGCCCGCTCGCGCCGATCCGCGCCAGCTCCTCGGTGAAGACGACCGATGCGCGGAAGTCGGCATCGGCGCCGCCGTACTCCGCCGGCAGCGTCATGCACAGGAAACCGAGCTCGCCGGCACGCCGCCAGATCGCGCGCGGCACGATGCCTTCGGTTTCCCAACCGTCGTGAAACGGCGCGATCTCCCGCTCGCAGAAGCGGCGCATCGCATCACGCAGGATCGCGTGCTCGGGATCGAAGATCGTGCGGGGAATCCCGGCCGGACTCGATGCGATCATCGCCCCTCCTGCGTTCGCCGCGTGCTTCAATCCTAGCACAGACGGGACCGGGGCGCCGCACGCCGGGGCGATTAGCGAGCGGAACCCGGCGTGGGCCGTCTCGGGCGGCTCGCGAGGATCCGACCGCGCGCGTTTCCGGATCGGCTCCGTAAGACTATGCGATCACCGGTCCCGGCTGGAAGGGCGCGCTGCCGGCCGGCCCGACGCTCGTGCTTCTCGACGACGCATCTGATGCCGACTCGCGCGCGCCGGCATGGCGGCGACGCGGCGTCGTCACCACGATCCAGCAGCAGTATCATGTGGTGCCGTCGAGCCGGTTCGGCGACGCGTCGTACCAGCCGCCGCGGATTCTGATCGATCCGACGTCGACACCGGCACCGACGCCCCTTCCGGGTGGCTGCGCGTGATAGGGCAGACGTTCTAGTTTTCGTGCACGTGGCGCAGGACCCGCCGCGCGCCGCGGACGCGCCGATCTCGGCGCCTAGGCGGCATCGGCGTATATCCAGAGACCTCGGTCGACGGCAACGGCGCACCGCCCTCAGGGCTACGCCGCTACACGATCCATTTCGACGCCGCGAACCTCCGGCCGGCGAACGCGTTCTCGTCGCTGGCGCCCTACGGTCCCGACCACTTCTTCGTCCCGAATCCGATCGGCCGCTACGCGCTGCGCGACACCAACCTGAGTCCGCACACTGAGGGATCGATCGGCGTCGCGATCCAACACGACGCGCCGGAAGGCGATCAAACGAACTGGCTACCCACGCCCGCCGGACCGTTTCTGGTCACGTTACGTTTGTACTGGCCGACAAAAAGCGGTCTCGACGGTACATACCGCGTGCCACCCATCCTCTCGAGTCGATAACGGTCCATGTCATCCTGAGCTTACGCGCCGAAACCACGAGCCGAGCGCGACGGCAGCCGTCACCACGACACCGTAGGTGAGCATCCCCGAGCCGAGCGCGACGAACAATCCCAGCAGCGAACCGGTCGCGCGCAGGACGAACCAGCCGCCGGCCAGGCCGACGACCATGCGCAGAAATCCGGCCAGCAACGGCCAGCCCAGACGGCCCGCTCCCTGCGAAGCGAAATACAACGCGAGGCCCAGACCGAAGAATCCGTAGAACGGTCCGACGGCGCGCAAGTACGCCGTGCCGGTCGCCAACATGCCGGGATCGGAGCCGAACAGGCCCAGCCAGGCGCGCGGCCAGATCGCGGCGCCCACGCCGATCGCCTCGGTCATGACGAACGCGATCGCCGCGCCGACGAAGGCGATGCGCAGCGCACGTTTCGGCTGTCCGGCGCCGATGTTCGTTCCGACCAGCGCCACGAGCGGCGCGCCCAAGCCGAACACCAGCGGGATCAGCAGATACTCCAAACGCGCGCCGGTTCCGTACCCCGCGACGCCGGCCGGTCCGGCAATGCCGGCGACCAGCGCGGTCGCGCAACCGATGGTGACGTTGGTCTGCAGCGACGACACGGTCGCGACGCCGCCGACAGCCAGAATGTCGGTGAAGAACGCGCGGCGCAGCGGGCTGCGCCGGATGCGCACGACGCTGCGACCGGACAGCACGTAGTACGCCAGCGCAGCGGCTCCGCCGGCAAAGGAGATCACCATCGCGACGCCGCCGCCCGCGATGCCGAGCGCGGGGAACGGGCCGATGCCGAAGATCAGCAGCGGCGAGAGCGGGATGAGAATGAACGCGCCCGCGACAACGACCAAGGCCGGGAAAAGCATGTTGCCCGTGCCGCGGACGGCACTCGCCAACCCGTTCATCACCCAGAGCAACACGTTGCCGGCGAACACGACGTTGGAGTATTTCAACGCGGCCGCCAACGACGCGCCGCGGCCGCCCAGCGCGCGGTACAGGTCGGGCCCGAATATCAGAACCAGCGCCGACAAGAGGATGCCGAGCGCGACGTTGATGATCAGCGCGTGGACGACCAGCGCGTCGGCATCGTCGGGCCGCCGCGCGCCCAGCGCGCGAGCGATCGCCGAGGAGATCCCGCCGCCGAGCGAGCCGGCCGAGATCATCTGCATCAGCATCACGCCCGGAAAGACCAGCGCCATCCCGGCCAGCGCGTCGGTCCCCAGCCGAGAGACCCAAAACGTTTCGATCAGCCCGGTGCTGGCTTGGGCCAGCATGACGACGACGTTCGGCCATGCGAGGGTCAGCAGCAACGGCACGATCGGCGCGTACAAGAGCGCCCGCGTCCGCGGATCGAGCTCCGCCGCCGGTGCGCCCGGTGCCGCGGGCGGCGCGGCAACGATGGTGCTGGTCATGCCGGCCATCATACGCGAGTCACTTGCTTTTTGCAACTCACAGCGCTATGACTCGCTGCGATGAGCACCCGCAAGACGTTCGGCACCCGGTCATGCTCGATCGCGCGCACGCTCGACGTCGTCGGCGACTGGTGGACGCTGCTCGTGCTGCGCGACGTGTTTCGCGGCGCGCACCGTTTCGACGAGCTCAAGAGCGGCCTCGGCGTCGCGACGAACGTGCTGACCCTGAGGCTCAAGCGCCTCACCGATGCCGGGATCCTCGAGCGCCGGCCGTATCAGGAGCATCCCGCCGCGCTTCGACTACGTCGTCACCGAGAAGGGCCGCGATCTCTACCCGGTCCTGATCGCGCTCCTGCAATACGGCGACCGCCATCTGCGCGGAGCCGATCCGGCGCCGCGCGTTCTGGTCCACGACGCGTGCGGGAAGACGACACAGCCCGTATTGACGTGCGGGCACTGCGGCTCGGAGGTTTCGGCGCGCAACGCGCGCACGGTGCCGCGCGCCGAGCTTCCGCGCGCCCTGCGCAAAGCGCGCCGCACACGCGCGAGCTAAGGCGAGGGCGAGGGCGAGGGCGACGCAGCGAAGTTGGCGCGCTCGACTGGCCCGGGAAAATCACCGCCAGCATCGATGTCGCGCGGCGATACCCGGCCGGCACGCGGAAACCCGCCGCCGCCGGCAGCGCGCGCGTCAACTCGTCGACCGCGTAGGAGAGTTTCACGCTCGCCGGCGAGGTGACGCCCGTCGACGGGGCGCCGGGTTCGAGCGACGCGTCGATCGTCAGCGGAAACGCCCCGAAGTCGTCGGCGAGTTGCGTGGTCACCGTCGCGTGCGCGACGTTCGTCGACCCTTTTTTCGCGAAGTGTCCATCGATCAGCAGGCCGGTGGTCGCGATGCCGGCGGTCGTCGTGTGCCCGGTCAGCTTTATGCTCACGTCGAGGACGTCGAGCTTCGCAAACGGTGACGTGCCGGCGAACAGCCCCAGCGGCTTCGGCGCCGGCGTCGGCCCGGGGCTCGGGGCCGGCGACATGCGTTGGACGTAGTACTGCTTCGTCGCGGCGCTCCACGAGGTGACGGTCCGGGCATTGCGATCGACCACGAAGCTCACGCTGATCGGCGGCAGCGGTATCGCGTCGGTCGTCACCGAGATCACGTCGACGCGCGTCAAGTTCGCGCGCTGCGACATCCCGAGTACGGCCTTGCCGTCGATCGTCCGGTCGGCCGTGACGACCGTGATGTCCGCGTGCGCGCGGGCCGTGAAGGCGAGCGGCGTCGGCGACGGACTCGGTGCCGGCCGGGCCGGCATCGCGGCAGGCCGGGGTGTCGTCTTTTGGGCAGCAGCCGGGCTCACCAGGCCGCCGAGCACGAAAAGCCCGCAGACCGCGATCCGAACGATCGTCGTGTTCATCGCTCACCCTTTGGCTGGGCAGCAGGGAGGACCTGGGCTCGGATAGCGACCGTTCTCGGAACCGTCGTCAGCGCGCGGCGTTCGCGCGCATGAGCGCGGCGACGACTTTGAGGTCGTCGACGAAGGCGGCCAGCTCGACGCGGCGCGCGTCGCCGTCACGCGCTCGCAGGATCGAGGACGGATGCACTGTGGCGATCACGCGCCGCGCGTGCGGCGAGGCGACCACTTCACCGCGGTGCTGCGTCAGACGAAATGCCGGGCCGAGCAGCGCTCCGGCGGCGGTCGCGCCGAGCGCGACGACCAACTGCGGGCGCACGCACGCGATCTCTTCGATCAGCCACGGCTCGCAGGCGAGCACTTCGGTCCGCTTGGGTTTCGCGTGGATGCGGCGCTTGCCGCGCTCGACGAACTTGAAATGCTTGACGGCGTTGGTGATGTAGACGTCGTCGCATCGATATTCCGGCCGCGGCCATGGCATCACGCAACAGCGTGCCGGCCGGGCCGACGAACGGCCGGCCTTCGCGATCTTCACGGTCGCCGGGCTGCTCGCCGACGAACATCGCGATCGCCCGGCTGCGGCCTTCGCCGAAGACGGTCTGCGTCGCATCCTTGTACAGATCGCAGCCGCGGCAGTGCGCCGCGGCCTTCTTCAAGCTCGCGAGCGTTCGCCGCGCAGGCACGAACTGCGCGGCGGAACGGCTCACAGGCTTCGTCGCCGAGGTTTAGGAGCCGTGGAGGACGACGCGGTTGGCGATGAACGTGCCGTTGCTCCAATAACCGAAGACGGCCACGCGCTGGCCTGACGACGGCGTCAGACCGTTGGGCCGAATGACGGTCCCTTGCTTGAGGTCGATCGTCATCGTGTCGCCTTGGCTGCTCGTCAGCGTAAGCCGGAACGGGGCGAACGAACCGACGGTGCCGAGGATCATGTGGTTGCGGTCGTACGCACCGGTATCCCATGTCGGCTCCCAAGCGTTGACGCTGTTGTACTCGGGATCGAACGTATTGTACGCGGACGGGGATTGCGTGCACGGGGTGGAGTTCATTTGCGCCGCCCCGATCGCGCTCGTGGCAGCGAAGATGCCGACGCCTAAAGCGACCGGGCGGAGGAGATCGACTGCGGTGGACGTTTTCATGATACCGAAGAATACCCGTTTTCACGTGACACGCAACAGGAGCTCCGTAACTTGAACGCGAGCGAGCGTCAGCCCGGCTTCAAGCGAGCGCCGTGAAACAATCAGCGCCGATCGAGCGAGCGTTCGACGGCGGCGAGGTCGGGACGATGCGCACCGCTGCCGTTGCCGCCGTTGTAGAACGCGGCGAAGTCGACGCCGTCGGGGCGATGCTCGATCCACGTGCTCGACCCTTGGATGCCGCCGTTCTTTCCGTACAAGACGGCGTTCGGATCGCCGCCTGCGCGGAGCACGACGTCCCAGCCCAGGCCGAACGCGCTTCCGTTCGCGCGTGGCCGCAACGGCGCTACCGGCGGCGCGAGCATCGCGGCGCGCGACGCCGGCGAGACGATCTTCCCGGCGTCGTAGGCCATCAGGATGCGCACCATGTCCGACGGCGAGAGAATCCAACCACCGGCCGGCGTACCTCCCTCGCTGCGCTTGTTCACAACCGGCCGCCCATTCTTCGCATACCGCACGGCTTGCCCCGGGATGACCGACGCCGACTCGAGCGCGCCGAACCGCGTGACGCCGGCCGGGCGAAACACCGTGGCCTCGACGAAGTCCATATAGCGTTGCCCGCTCGCCTTTTCGACGATCGCGCCGAGCACGTTGAAACCGGCGTTGGAGTACGCCTGCTGCATTCCGGGCGCGAACGCAAGGCGCGCCTGCGCGGCGGCTCGCGCGGTGTTCATCGGGTCGTCGGTGTTCGCGAGCACGTCGTGCGGCAACCCCGACGAATGGTTCAACAGGTTCTCGATCGTGATCCCGGCCGAACGTGGATCGGCGAGGTTAGGCAGGTCGAGAAAGGCAAAGGCCCGCGTCTCGAGCGTGATCTTACCGTCGTCGACGAGCTTCATGATTGCCATCGCGGTGATCGGCTTCGAGCAGCTCGCCAGCGCGAACATCGTCTCGGGCCCGACCGGCGTTCGCGCCGCGATGTCGGCGTACCCGAACCCCGTGGCCTCGATGATGCGCCCGCCGTCGCCGACCGCAAAGCCGGCGCCCGGCGCCTTGGCTCGCTGCACGACCGCCGCCATCGCCGCATTCGCCGCAGCGAGGTTCGGATCGGCCAAGGCCGGGATGCCGCTCGCGACGGCGGCTGCAACCGAAATGCAAACGAACACGATGCGGTGCATGGCGAAGACGCGATTCGCTTCCTCATCTTTGCCGCCTCCCGGCGGCAAGGAAACACGCTGCCGTTCCGAAGCGTGCCGGGATGCAACCTCAGCGGGGCAGCGACGCCGCACGAAGCTTCTTCTGGGCGATGATGTTCGGCTTACCGGCCGCGTTCGTCGTTGCCGGGATCCTCGATGATCGTCGCGGGCCGGTCGAGCGACGCGCGGTGGCCCTGGGTCGGCGCCGGGCTGGTCGTTGCCGGCGGCGTCGGACTGCTGGCGGCCTGGGACCTCAGGCGCCGCGGCTGGTCTTATTGATCGTGCCGCGGCAGTCCGGCGCTTTGCAGGAGCAGCGCTTGTGGTCGGAGTGCATCGACGAGACGTAGTCCAGCGTGATCTCTTCGCCGCGCCGGATGTCGCGCAGCGCGAGCACGATCAAGCGGCCGCTGATGGTTTGCAGGTAGCAGTTCGGCCGGCACGAGTGGTTGATGTAGTGCGTACCGTTCCCGCCGCGCGAGCCGTCGATGCTGTAGCGATGATCGAGACCGCTGATCCGCAGCACGCGGCGGTGTCCGCGGCGCTGCGCTTCGGCGTTGGTGATGCGCTCGCCGGTGTACTCGGCGATCTTCTTCCGCCGCGTGAATGCGCACCGTCGCGAAACATCCTCGCCCGTGAATCGCGCGATTTCGCGACGGCCAACCCGGGCGCGAGCGTGGACTCAATGGGGCATCTCGTCGTCGTCGAGCCCGAAGTAGTGGCCGAGCTCGTGAATCACCGTTTCCCGCACCTCGAACACGGCCTCCGCGCGCGTGCGGGTGATGCGGTTGATCGGTCCGCGAAACACCGCGATCTCGTCGGGCAGCAGCGGCGGCTCGTCGGCTCCGTTCGGTGAGCGCCACGCCGCGATAGATCCCGAGCAGCTCGGAATCACCCTCACCGTCGTCATCGTCGATGCTTTCGAGATCCTCGTCGGTCGGCTCGTCCTCGACCGCGATGACGACGTTCTCGATCAGGTCGGCGAAGCGCTTCGGGAGCGCATCGAGCGCTTCGGTGACGACGCGCTCGAACTCGGCGCGCGTGAGGTGTCCGCTACCCATCGCCGCTCTCTTCGCGATGTGAGCGGCGACACCGGCCGGCCGTCGGGCCCTCTCCGGCGGGGCGCGAGATTCGAGGACGGCGGACCCGCATGGCGTACGAACCGAGTCTTACCCCGAACCCGAGAGGAAGCACAGATGAGCGGCGTACGCGTACTGGTCGGCACCCGCAAGGGCGCGTTCGTGCTGACGTCGGACGGCAAGCGCCGCGACTGGACGATCGATGGTCCGCATTTCGCGGGCTGGGAGATCTATCACGTCAAGGGATCGCCGGCCGATCCGAATCGGCTGTTCGCCTCGCAGAGCAGCGGCTGGTTCGGGCAGCAGATCCAACGCTCCGACGACGGCGGCAAGACCTGGGCGCCGGTGGGCAACGAGTTCGTCTACGACGGCGTCCCCGGCACGCATCAATGGTACGACGGGACGCCCCACCCCTGGGAGTTCGCGCGCGTCTGGCATCTCGAGCCGGGGCTGACCGATCCGGACACCGTCTACGCCGGCGTCGAGGACGCGGCGTTGTTTCGTTCGACCGACGGCGGCGCCGGTTGGCACGAGCTCGCCGGCCTGCGCGGTCACGGGTCGGGTTCGGCTTGGCAGCCCGGCGCCGGCGGGATGTGTCTGCACACGATCCTGCTGGACCCCGCCGACCCGCAACGCATCTTCGTCGCGATCTCGGCGGCCGGTGCGTTCCGGACCGACGACGGTGGGACGACCTGGCGGCCGATCAACCGCGGCCTACGCTCGGCGCAGATACCCGATGAGGACGCCGAAGTCGGTCACTGCGTCCATCGCATCGCGATGCACCCGTCGCGCCCGAACGTGCTGTTCATGCAAAAACACTGGGACGTGATGCGCAGCGACGACGCCGGTGACTCGTGGCGCGAGGTCAGCGGAAACTTGCCGAGCGACTTCGGCTTTCCGATCGACGTGCACGCGCACGAGCCCGAGACGCTCTACGTCATCCCGATCAAGAGCGACTCCGAGCATTTCGTTCCGGACAGCAAGCTGCGCGTCTATCGCAGCCGCACCGGCGGCAACGAGTGGGAGCCGCTCACCAACGGGCTGCCGCAGCGCGACTGCTACGTCAACGTGCTGCGCGACGCCATGGCGGTCGACACGCTCGACTCGTGCGGCATCTACTTCGGCACGACCGGCGGCCAGGTCTACGCCTCGGCCGACGCGGGCGACAGCTGGGCGCCGATCGTGCGCGATCTGCCGGCCGTGCTGTCGGTCGAAGTCCAGACCTTGCCGTGATTCGCGTCGTGATCCCGGCGCATCTGCAGACCCTCGCGCGCGCCGCGCGTGAAGTGCAGCTCGAGGTCGCCGGAGAGCCCTCAATGCGCGCGGTGCTCGACGAGCTCGAGGTTCGTTATCCGATGCTGCGCGGGGCGATCCGCGATCACGTTACCCAGCGCCGCCGGCCGTTCGTGCGGTTCTTCGCCTGCGCGCGCGACCTCTCGCACGAATCGCCCGACGCTCCGCTCCCGGACCCCGTCGCGACGGGCGCGGAGCCGCTGCTGATCGTGGGGGCCATGGCCGGCGGCTGATCGTCGCGGCCGGCCGGGAAAACTTTTTTCGCGCCGTGTCGATTTCGAGGCCCCGTGTTCGACGCCATCATAGAGCCGCGGTTCGCGGCGCGCATACGACGGGCCCGACAGCCCACCCACCAGGAGATACGACGATGCGATTCATGATGTTGGTCAAGGCCAGCCCGCAGTCCGAGTCCGGGATTCTGCCCGGCCCGGAGCTGTTCGAGGAGATGGGAAAGTTCAATTCGGAGATGGTGCAGGCGGGCGTGATGCTCGCCGGCGACGGACTGCAGGCGAGCTCCAAGGGCGCCCGCGTCACGTTCTCCGGCGGAAAGCCTACGGTAACCGACGGCCCGTTCACCGAGACGACGGAGTTGATCGCCGGCTTCTGGCTGATCGAGGTGAAGTCGAAGGACGAGGCGATCCAGTGGGCGTCGCGGGTTCCGTTTCAGGACGGCCAGATCGAGGTTCGCCAAGTGTTCGAGGCCGCGGATTTCCCCGAAGAGGTCGTCTCGCCGGAGTTGCGCGGGCGCGAGCAGGCGATGCGTGAGGAGCTGCAGCGCAAAGCCTCTCAGACGTAGCCGTCCGGCGCATGAGCCCCACCGATGCGCGCCGCGCCATCGACGCCGTGTGGCGGATCGAGTCCGCGCGGCTCATCGCGGGACTCGCCCGAATCGTGCGCGACGTCGGTCTGGCCGAGGAGTTCGCGCACGACGCGCTCGTCGCGGCGCTCGAACAATGGCCCGAGTCGGGCATCCCGGACAAGCCGGGTGCTTGGCTCATGACCATCGCGAAGCGCCGGGCGATCGACTTCTTGCGCCGAACCGGCCGGCTCGAACGCAAACACGAAGCACTCGGTCGCGATCTTGAAGCGCGCGCCGCCGGCGCGACCGATTTCGACGCGGCGTTCGACGACGACATCGGCGACGACTTGCTGCGGCTGATGTTCATCGCGTGTCATCCGGTGCTTTCGACGGACGCGCGCGTCGCGCTCACGCTCCGCTTGCTGGGCGGCCTGACCACCGCGGAGATCGCCCGCGCATTTCTCGTCCCCGAGCCGACCGTCGCGCAACGCATCGTGCGGGCGAAACGCACGCTCTCCGAAGCCCACGTTCCATTCGAAGTTCCGCATCGCAGCGAGCGCGCAGCGCGGCTGTCGTCGGTACTCGAGGTGCTCTACCTCATCTTCACCGAGGGCTACGCCGCCACCGCCGGCGACGACTGGATGCGGCCGGCGTTGTGCGCCGATGCGCTGCGGCTGGGCCGCGTCCTGGCCGAGCTCGCTCCGCAGGAGCCCGAAGTGCACGGTCTCGTCGCCCTGATGGAGATCCAGGCCTCACGGATCCGCGCGCGCGTCGACACCTCGGGACATCCGATTCTGCTGCTCGACCAGGATCGCGCGCGGTGGGACCAGGTCCTCATCCGGCGGGGCCTCGCAGCGCTCGAGCGCGCCGCAACGCTGGGCGGCGCGCTCGGCCCGTACGCGTTGCAGGCGTCGATCGCCGCGTGTCATGCGCGCGCCCGCACCCCGCCGGCGACGGACTGGGCGCGCATCGCAGCGCTGTACGACGCGCTCGCGCAGCTCGCGCCGTCGCCGGTCGTCGAGTTGAACCGCGCGGTGGCGCTCGCGATGGCGTTCGGACCCGAGGCCGGGCTCGAGCTCGTCGACGCGCTCACCGCGCAGCGCTCGCTCGCGAACTATCATCGCTTGCCGAGCGTGCGCGGCGACCTGCTCGCCAAGCTCGGGCGCGTCGACGAAGCGCGCGCGGAATTCGAGCGCGCGGCTTCGCTCACCCAAAACGCGTGGGAACGTAAGCTCCTCCTCGACCGCGCCGCCGGCGTGTCATCTTGAACACCCTTGGGAGAAACAGCGTGCTCGCAGACAATGATGCCATTGCCACCGTCGCGGTCAAGGATTTGACGATCGCTCGCGCCTTCTACGGTGACACCTTGGGGTTGACGGAGCAGCCGGGTTCGGACAACCCTCAAGCGATCACCTACGCGAGCGGAAACTCGAAGCTCGGCGTCTACATCTCGCAGTTTGCCGGCACCAACAGGGCAACCAGCGTCACCTGGTCCGTGCCCGAGCTGGAACCGATCGTGCAAGCGCTGCAAGCGAAGGGCGTCACGTTCGAGCACTACGATCTGCCGGAGCTCACGCTGCGGGGCGACGTCCACGTCGCGCCGGACGGTTTCCGCGTCGTCTGGTTCAAAGACCCCGACGGCAACATCCTCAGCATCCTGTCAAGGTGACGGGGTTGGGTCGGTGAAGGGCGGCGCGTTCGGCGAGCAGCCGTCGGGCGAACCCACCGGCGGCGTGTACGGCAGCGGCTGCGTCGCGGTCGCGCCGAACTCGAGCGGGTAGAACGAGCCGCCGTCGGTCATCGTCAAGGTCGTCGACACGCCGGTGTAGTGCGGCGGCAGCTGATAGGTGGTCACCCAATAGGGCTGCGGCAGGCGCACGCAGCCGAGCTCTTTGAGCTGGCCGTCGATGATGAAGGTGCTGCGGACCGGGCCGCCGAGCGGTTTTTCGTAGAGATACACGAGTTGCGGCGCGTCGGTCGGATTGACGAGGGTGAACGCGATGAGGTGCAGCGCCCCGTAATCGCCGTAGTCGCGGCCGGGATCGTTCGGGTCCACGTTCCGAAGGGTCGGCGTCCGGCCGCCGTACTGCGCCGCGACGTCGGGTCCGCCGGCGGTATACGATTGCGCGATCGTCCCGAAGCCCTCGAGGTCGAACGTTCCGTGCCGGTGATGTCCGTCGAACGGCACGCGCGGACCGGCCAGCATTGCGTCCGGCTTGCTGCCGGCCGGCGAGGCGAGCACGGAGACGGTGACCGGACCACCGGACACGACGCGCACGTCGACCGCGCCGGCGACGACCTCGCCCTGCAGCAGCAAGCCATGCCGCACCACCAGCGGTTGGCCTGGTTCGACGTCGACCACCGTCCCTTCATTGGACTGCTCGAATCGTAAGAGGTCGCGCGTGACGGTGTGACCCACGCTCATCACGTCGAGATCGGGGCCGGCCTGCGACGCGATCAGCTGCACTCGCGCGCCGGCGGCCGCCGACAGCACGACGTCGAGATCGCGCGGCAGGCCGATGTCGGAGTGATAGTAATACAGCCGCGCCGGGCGGCCGGCGGCAACGCTGCCGCGGAACACGACGCCCTCGCTCAGCAGATACTCCGGGTCGTCGCTGAGGAACAGCACCTCCGGTCGGGCCGGAGCGAGGGCCACGTTGTACACGCTCACCGTCGAAACGCCCGTCACCGGGGCGCTGGCGTCCCCGTCGATCGTCACGGTCACGTTCACCGCGACCGCGGCTCCGAACGCGAGCGGAAGCAACGGCCACGGAACGATCGGCCCGTAGCTGACGGCGGCCCCGGGACGCAGCGTCGGCCGGATCCGACGATTCAGCGCCGCGCGGATCTGCGCCTCGAGGACATCCGCCTCGGTGACCGGCGCACCGGTGACGTCGATGGTGATGCTCGGCGGGATCACGCCGGCAGGCGGCAACGGCTCCGGCGCCGCCGACGGAGCCGGCGCCGGCGAAGGGGTCTCCATCGGCTGCGCCACCGCGATGCCGCCGGCGAGAACGAGAACGAGCGGCAGGACCGCGGCGATTCGGTTCACGGTGCCCCGTCTTGCGGAGAGGAGTTCAAACAATCCCGCATCGCAACGGCGCCCCGCATTCCTCGCCAAGAGGTCTTACTAAGCGAGCACTCTTCTGCCGAGCGGCGGTCAAAACGCAACGCCGACCTCGCGGCGTTACCTCCCGCCCCTATGCTGGCTCCATGAGCGTCGAAGCGACTTCAGCGCTGCTGAAGGTGAGCCAAGCCGCGCTGCGCGGCGTGCCCTGGGATTACCTCGTGCACGGCGCCTTGGAGCACCTCCGGCACGTGACGTCGTGCGACGTCGCGGCATTCTACGCGGCATCGAATGCCGACGCCGCCCTGACCCTGCAGGAGCGCATCCGCCGGGAAGCCGGCATCGAAGCGCTCCCGGCGACCGATCGGTTACTGAGGCACGTCGCCGGCGACGGGGCAGACCTGCAGCATCGGGATCGCGCTCTTCCCGCGCGACGGCGGCGACGTCGAGACGTTGATCCGAAAAGCCGACACGGCGATGTACGAGGCCAAGTGCAACGGACGGGCGACGACGTGCTTCTACGCGCCCGCGATGCAGAACGAGGCCGATCATCGTCTGCGCTTGGAAGGCAAGCTGCGCCAAGCGATGGAGACGCAAGGATTGACGCGGCGTATCAGCCGATCTACGACGTGAGCGGCGCCCTGCGTTCATGCGAGGCGCTCGTCCGCTGGCCGCAGGCGGACGGCACGGTGGTCGAGCCTCAGGCCTTCATGCCGTATGCGGAGGCGGCGGGCCTGAGCGTGCCCATCGGTGCGTGGGCGATACGATCCGTCTGCCTGCAAGCCGCCGCCTGGTGCCGCGAGTCGCGGGCGATTCGCGTCGGCATCAGCATCTCTTTGGAGTTCGCCGAGCAGCGCGCCATCCTCGCCGAGCTGCGCTGCGACGCGCTTCAAGGCGGTTTGTTCGCGCGGCCGATGTCCGCCGAGCGATTCGGCGATCTGCTGCGCGTCGATGCGCTCCCGAGCGATCGCGCGCGCCCCGCGAAGCGCCTTCTCCAGCCCGCCGTCTAACCGCCCGAGGTCGATGCCGGACAAGGTTCACGCGCCCTCCATCCGCAACGGGCCGGCAAGCAGGCTCTATTCCGAAGGGCGGTTTGTACGTGCGTCGATTGGTCGTGGGCTGCGGGATCGCGGCGTTCATGGTGTCGGGCAGCGTCCTGCTCGCCAAGCCCGCCCCGGCGGGAACCGCGGCCGATGCGGTCGTCGCGAAGCTTCAAAAGAAGTACGGCGTTCCCGGCGCGCAGTTCGCCGCGGCGGTCGGCGGGAAGATCGTCGACGCCAAGAGCTTCGGCTACGCCGACGTGGCCGCGAAAAAGCCGGTCACCACGACGTCGGTCTTCCTGCTGGCCAGCGGTTCGAAGCCGTTCACGGCAATGGCGATCTTCACGCTGATCGACAGCGGCAAGATATCGCTCACCACGAAGGCCTTTCCGTACCTCGGCCTCCACGGCCCCGACAAGCGGCTCCCCAACATCACGATCGCGGAGCTGCTGAACCATTCTTCCGGGCTCAACGACAACATCCACGTCACGACCAGCGATCCGCTCGATATCGCGAAAGCCGCGGCGGCGAAGACGCTGAACTTCACCCCGGGACAGAAGCAAGTCTACTCCAACACCGGCTTCAACGTGCTCGGCGCGGTGATCGAGAAGGCGAGCGGCGAGAAGTACCAGACCTACACGCAGCAGCACGTCTTCACGTCCGGCCGGCGTGACCGCCGCCGCGGCCGACCTCGGCGCGCCGATCGCCGGTGCGGTCAAGCAATACGGCAAGTCGAACACACCGGCGACCAACACGATACCGCTCGCCGGTACGCCCGCCGGCGGGTGGGTCATGTCGGCGACCGACGTCGTCAACGTACTCGTCGCGTTCGACGCGGGCAAGATCATCTCGGCGAAGAGCCGCGCGGCGATGTTCGGGCCGCTGCCCTCACCGCTCAAACCGCGCTCGAACGGCGCCTACTACGGCGGCGGCTGGGACGTCGTCTATCACGACCCCTCCGGGCGACTGGTCTACGGCAAGAACGGCGGGACGACCGGCGCGTACTCGTGGATGGAGCACGACGCGAACGGCGCGGACTTCGCCGAGCTCTTCAACGGCGGCACGAGCGGTCAGGACGCCCAGTGGACCACCGCCAAACCGATCGAGAAGGCGCTGTCTAAATAGCGGAGCTCGCGACCAACGCATAGTGGTAGGCGAACGCGGGCGCTGCCACGACGTCGAATCCGGCACGCCTGAGACGGTCCGCCGCTTCCGCCACGCCGTAGACGTGATCGCGCGGCGGCCCAATCGGACGTTCGACGTCGGCGCTCCAGTCGACGAAGACGGCTTTGCCGTCGCGCGCCAGCAGCGCGCGCACGTCGTCGAGCGCGCGATCGCCGAGCTCGTGCAGGACGTTGAGGCCCAGCACGCCGTCCGCCGCCGCGGCCAACGAGGCCAACCCCTGCGGTGCCATCGGCTCGACGTTGG
The DNA here is from genome assembly GCA_963723445.1 of Vulcanimicrobiota bacterium. GTDB lineage: Bacteria > Vulcanimicrobiota > Vulcanimicrobiia > Vulcanimicrobiales > Vulcanimicrobiaceae > Vulcanimicrobium. The sequence continues at coordinate 57,548 of CAVRQP010000009.1, read as the reverse complement.
CCAACCCGGAACGCGCGATCGCGTCCGCAACGTGCTCGAGCATCCGCGGCTGCTCGTCGAGCGCCACGACGCGCACGTCGGGGCGGCGGCGCGCGATCTCGATCGCATAGAGTCCCGTGCCGGCGCCGAAGTCGATCAGCGTTCCGCCGGCCGGCGGCGCGAGCAGCGCGACCAGCGCGTCGACCGGGACGTAGCCGAACCGCGCCGGATCGTCGAGGATCGCCGCGCGGGCGGGATCGAACCGGTCGGGCTGCTTGGCCCCATGTCGCTCGTCGCTCATCCGCAGCGTGTTTTGCGAGTACCGCGCCGTCACCCCGATGCGTGCGGTCACCCGCCGGGCAAATCAACCGTCGCCGAATAGACCGCGGCAACGGGCGCGCGTACGCGTTCGGCCCGATCTCCGGCGGTCATTTCGCTCCGATCGCCATCGGGCTGACGTTGACCGTGATCCATCTGGTCAGCATCCCGGTCACCAACACGTCGGTGAATCCGGCGCGCAGCACGGGTCCGGCGCTGTTCGTGGGCGGTTGGGCACTGGGGCAACTCTGGCTCTTCTGTGTCGCGCCGCTGCTCGGCGCGGCGATCGCCGGCGTCGTGTTCCGGCTACTCTGGGACGAGACGGCACCCGCGCTCGAGCAGCCGCGCATCGCAACCGACGGAACCTGAAAATCCTGCCGGGCCTGAGGGAGCTTGCCTTCGTGTGACGAAGCGCCGTGCCGATGAGTAACATGTTCATGTCGCGCTTGATTCATTGCGTACCGGCCGCGTTCGCCGGCGTCGTGATGACGCTCTCGCTCGCCGCGTCGCCGGCGACGGCCGCCGAGTTGACCGCGAAGCAAACCGCTGCGCTCGATGCGCTCGGGATCCGCGTCGCCGTTCCGAAATATGTGCCGCCCGGCTACTCGCTCGAACAGGTGAAAACGACCCCGTGCGCCGCGCGGGCGCGGCGAAGCGCCAGTGGAACGTGCTGGACCGGTCCCGAGTACTTCGTGCGCTATCACAAGGGTTCGTCGTGGTTCGCCTTTGAGGAAACCGGCGGCGGCCTCGGCGGCACGAGCTTGACGTACAAGGTGCGCGTCCCGACGACCGCGTTCGGCGTCGTCGCGCTGCGCTTCGGACCCGGCATCGACGGTACGGGGATCGCGCCCTCGTCCGCGCAACTGCATGCGGTCCAGAACGAGGTCTACTGCGACTGGATGGGAACCGGGCCGTTCTACCACCTCATCGGCGAACGGATCGCGCCCGACGTGATGTCCAAGGTGCTCGCCTCGGTCGAGTGGCTGCCCGGCGACAGATAGCCGGGAAACCGCTCGGGGGAGATCGCCGCCGGCGGTAACGCCCGGCGGAGGCCCTGCCGCGTTACCGTCCCGGGGATACGCTCACGGTACGAGCGCCGAACCGGCTCCCTTGATAGAAGCGAGCGAAGCCTCGGCGTCCAGCCTCGCGGTCGAGGGTCGACGAAAACGGCTTCGCGCTCGCCTATCAGCCGGTCTACCAGATGAGCGGAGCGCTGCGATCGTGCGAAGCCCTCCTCCGATGGCCGCAGCCCGACGGCGCCGTCGTCCAGCCCAACGACTTCATCCCGTACGCCGAGGAATCAGGGCTCATCGTTCCGATCGGCGCGTGGGTTCTGCGAACCGCTTGCCTCCAAGGCGCGAAGTGGAGCCGCGAAACGCGCCCGTTGGGCGTGAGCGTCAACGTCTCGGGCAAGCAGCTCGCCGACCCGAACTTCGCTCGAACGGTGCGGCAGGCCCTGAGCGACGCGGAGCTGCCTCCCAAGCTGCTGGAGCTGGAGCTGACGGAATCGGTGCTGAGCCCGAACATCGAACGCACCACGGCCGTCGTCAAAGAATTGCACGAGCTCGGCATTCGCATCGCGATCGACGACTTCGGAACCGGCTACAACTCGCTCGCCACCCTGCGGTCGTACGTCGTCGACGCGCTGAAGCTGGACATGTGCTTCGTCGCCGACATCGTGAAGAGCCCCGTCGACAAGGCGATCGCATCCGCGGTAATCGCCGCGGCGCACGCGTTGGGCGCAAGCGTGATCGCAGAGGGTGTCGAGACGGTCGGTCAGAGCGCCGTGCTCGCCGCCCTCAAGTGCGATGCGGTTCAAGGATTCCTCTTCGCCAAGCCGATGCCGGCCGAGCAGTTCGGCCTGCTGCTGCGGGGCGACTCCTTGGGTCCGGTTTATGCTTGACAGCGTTCGGCGATCGTCGCGGCGAACGCCGCGAGCTGCCGCCCATCGTTGAGCCGGTGATCGGCTGAGACGGTAAGCGGAAGCATCGCTCGAACGGCCGGGACGCCGTCGACCGGCACGACCACGTCGCGGATTCGGCCGAATCCGACGATCGCGGATTCGCCTGCGCGCACGATCGGTACGCCGAACTCCGTGCCATAGCTCCCGAAGTTGGTGATCGTGACGCTCGCGCCGGCGAGCTCGGCGGGCTGCAGCCGGCCTTCGCGCGCCCGGCCGACGAGCCGGTCGAGCTCGGCGGCGATCTCGCCGAGCTCGAGTCGCGCGGCGTCGCGCAAGACGGGAACGATCAGCGCGTCCTCGGTCGCCGTGGCGATGCCGATGTTGCACGCGTCGCGGCGAGTGATCTCGTCGCGTTCGAGATCGAGAAAGCCGTTGAAATGCGGGTGGATCTGCAGCGCCGCCGCGACCGCGCGCACGAAGAACGGCAGGTACGTGAACGGCCGGTCGTCCGCCGCGCGGCGCTCGAGAACCTCGCGGCGAGCCCGGACGAGCTCCGTCGCGTCGACGTCGCGGAACTCCGAGATCTGCGGTACCGTGCGCCACGCGTGCGCGACCGCATGCGCCGTCTGCCGCCGCAAGCCGCGCAGCGGAACGATGCGGTCGTCCGGCGCGGTTGCCGCGGGCCGGAGTGACGCGGCATGGCGCTCGACGTCTTCGGCGAGGACGCGACCACCCGGGCCGCTGCCGGCGATCGCGCGCAAGTCGACGCCGAGCTCGGTCGCGCGGCGCCGCGTGCTCGGCGCCGCTTGGGGACCGGAAGCGCGTGGTGCCGCGCTCTCCATCCGCAGCAGTACCGCGCCGGTCGCGACGATGGAACCGGGCGCACCGATGCACTCATGCACTCGCCCGGCGACGGGCGCCGGAATCTCGACCGACGCCTTGTCGGTCATGACCACCACCACCGGTTGATCGGCCTTCACGGCGTCGCCCGGGCGGACGAGCCAAGCGACGATCTCGGCTTCGGCCAAACCCTCGCCGACGTCGGCGAGCCGCAGCTCGACCAGGTCGGGATCGTTCACGCGGCCGCGAGCGTTCGCCGTGCAGCGCGGACGACGTCGTCGATCGACGGCAGATAGAAGTCCTCGACGCCCGCCAGCGGATACGGCGTGTCGGGCGCTCCGACGCGTTCGATCGGCGCGTGCAGATCGTAGAACGACATCTCGACCAGCGTCGCGACGACTTCAGCCCCGAATCCGCCGCTGAGCGGCGCTTCCTGGACGACGACGCAGCGGCCGGTCCGTGCCACCGCTCCCGCCAGGCCGTCGACGTCGAGCGGCGTGAGCGTCCGGAGATCGAGTACCTCGGCGCTGATTCCTTCGGCGTCGAGCGCATCGGCTGCGCGCTCCGCGAGCTGCACGGCGGCGCTCCACGCGACGAGCGTCACGTCGCGTCCCGCGCGCGCGACGCGCACCTGTCCGAACGGTACGCGGTACGGCTCGTCGGGAACGTCGTCTTTCACCAGCCGGTAGCCGCGCAGCGGCTCGCAGAACAACACCGGATCCGGATCGGCGATGGCCGTCGCCAGCAGCCCTTTCGCGTCGTAGGCGGTTGCCGGCATCACGACTTTGAGCCCGGGGCAATGCGCGTAGAACGCTTCGAACGCGTCGCTGTGCAGCTCGGGCGTGCGCACCCCGCCGCCGAACGCCGCGCGCAAGACGAGCGGTACCGGGCAATGACCTTGGGAGCGGAATCTCATTCGCGCGACCTGCTGGCCGATCTGGTGGAACGCTTGATGGGCGAAGCCCAGAAACTGGATCTCGGCGATCGGCCGCATCCCCGCGACCGCGAGCCCGAGCGCCGCGCCGACGATCGAGGCTTCGGCCAGCGGCATGTCGACGACGCGCGCTTCGCCGTACTTCGCCTGCAGGCCGTCGGTCGCGCGAAACACGCCGCCCAACGCCCCGACGTCCTCGCCGACGATCATGACGCGCGGGTCGCCTTCGAGCGCTTCGTCGAGCCCGGCGCGGATCGCCTGGATCATCGTCATCACCGCCATCAGCGATCGCGCTCCGCGCGTTGGGCGCGCTGGCGGACGAGGCGCTTCGGCGGTTCGGCGTAAACGTGCGCGAACAGTTGGTCCGCGTTGACCGGTTCGCTCCCATCGGCTTCCGCGAGCGCGCGTTCGATCTCGCCGGCGACGTCGACGTCGAGCGCCGCGATGCGCGCGGCGTGCTCCGCGCCGCGCTGCACGAGATAGCGTTCCACGCGGTCGATCGGATCGCGTGCGCGCCAGAGATCCGCGTCGCCGGGATCGACGTAACGCGTCGGATCGTCGGCCGTGTTGTGCGGCCCCAGGCGCCGGGTGACCGACTCGATCAGCGTTGGGCCCGCGCCGGCGCGCGCGCGCGACACCGCGCGCGCCGTCTCGGCGTAGACGGCGAAGAGATCGTTGCCGTCGACGACCGCGCCGGGAAAACCGTAGGCCGGCGCGCGTTCGGCCAGCGTGCGGCCCGCGCTCTGCTTGCGGCGCGGCGTCGAGATCGCCCAACCGTTGTTCTGCAGGAAGAAGACGACCGGAGCGCCGACCAGCCCGGCGAGGTTGCAGGCCTCGTGAAAGTCTCCTTCGCTCGACGCGCCGTCGCCGAAATATACCAGCACGACGGCGTCCTTGGCCTGTCGCTGCAGGCCCCACGCGAGCCCGACCGCATGCGGGAGCTGCGCGGCGATCGAGATCTGGATCGGCAGGATGTTTACGCCGTCGGGGATCACGCCGCCGGCCGGATTCCCCTGGAAGTAGCGGATGAAGTTCGCGAGCGGGTAGCCGTGCCGGAGCAGCGCGGGCAGTTCGCGATATTGCGGCACGATCCAGTCGCGCGCGGGATCGAGCGCGCACGCGGAGCCGACCACGGACGCCTCTTGACCGCTCACTTGCGAAAACGTTCCGAAACGGCCCTGCCGCTGCAGGCTGGCCCCCTTGGCATCGAACGCGCGGCTCAACTTCATCAGATGCAGCGCGGCGAGCACGTCGTCGTCGCCGAGCGGCGCCGTCGCGCCCGGCGCGAGGGTCCCGGACGGATCGAGGACGTTCACCATCCGCCGTACCCGGTCCAGCCGCCGTCGACGTAGATCGACGTCGCGTTGACGAACGACGCATCGGCGGAGACCACGAAGGCGATCACGTTCGCGATCTCGGCCGGCGTCGCGAGCCGCCCGAGCGGCGTGCGCCGCGACAGATCCTGCTGGCTGAAGCGACCCGTCGACATCGCGCGTTCCACCAGCGCCGTCGCGGTGTATCCAGCGTTGACCGACACGACGCGCACGCCGCGCGGCCCCCACTCGACGCCCAGCGTCGCGGTGAGCCCGTCCAATCCGTGCTTGCTGGCGCTGTACGCGACGCGGCCGGGCATCCCGAGCTTGGAGAACACCGACCCGACGTTGACGATGACCCCTTTACCTTTCGCCAGCATGATGCGTCCCGCGGCCTGCGCGCACAAGAACGGTGCGGTGAGGTTGAGGTCGAGCACGGCGCGCCAGTCCTCGAGCCGCAGCTCCTCGGCGGGGACGACGCTCGGCACGCCGGCGTTGTTCACGAGGATGTCGACCGTGCCGTAGGCGTCGACGGCGGCGGCGATCAACTGTTCGACCCCGGCCGGCGCACCGAGATCGGCGCCGACGGCAATCGCGCGCAGACGATCGCCGGTCAGCGAGCGCGCGACGGCATCGGCGCGCTCCTGCGATCGCGAGTTGATCACGACGGATGCACCCAGCTCCGCGAGCCGGCGCGCCGTGGCCAAGCCGATCCCATCCGAGGAGCCGGTGACGATCGCAACCGAACCCGTCGAGTTCGCTCACGCGCGGCTACTTCGTGTCGCCCGTGCCGGGCGGGAACGAAGGCGCATTCGGATCGACCACCGCTCGGGATGCGTTGGAATGCCGATACGTCGTGACCGCTATGAGAACGACGAGAAGGATACCGATGATGAGCGCGACGTACCGCGGCTTGATCGTCATGGATCTACCTGCCTTCGGCCGGATGCTTACCGCCGATGTTCTGCCGCCACGCGGCCGGGTCATTCCGGCGAAGGTCACGATCGTTCGGAGGAAGCCGTTGCCTTCTCCGCTTCGCGATGCCATAATACGCTCTCTATCCAAACCGCACATTCGAGGTCGCACGCATGGCACAAGATCGTGTCGCCGTACCGGGTTCGGAGCGCAGCGAACCGCCGGGCGCGGTCGTCGTCGGAGACGTCGCTCCCGATGCTGTCGTCAGCGTCACCGTCATCGTCCGCCCGCGCAGTCCGCTGCCGCAGGCGACGGGTACCGCAACGCCGCCGCTCTCGCGGGCGGAGTTCGCGCGCCGCCACGGCGCCGCGCCCGACGACCTCGCCGCCGTCGAACGGTTCGCGTCGTCCTCCGGCTTGACGGTCGTTGCGAGCGACGCCGCGCGCCGCAGCGTCCAAGTCAGCGGGCCGGCTGCGGCGATCGGGCAGGCGTTCGGAGCGAACCTCAAGGTCTACGAGCAGGACGGCGAACAGTTCCGCGGCCGCAGCGGCACGCTGACGGTACCGGCGGCGCTGGCCGAGATCGTGCGCGGCGTGCACGGGCTCGACAACCGTGTCCAAGCGCACACCCACTTCCGCATGGTGCGCGCCGCCGCCGCGGCGACGTCGTTCACCCCGCTGCAGATCGCGGAGTTGTACGCTTTCCCAACGGGCACGGGCAAAGGCCAGACGATCGCGCTGATCGAGTTGGGCGGCGGTTACACGGAGGCCGATCTCACCACGTTCTTCGGTGGCCTCGGCATCACCACGCCCCCGACGGTGATCAGCGTCGGCGTCGACGGTGCGACGAACGCTCCGGTCGGCGACGCGAACAGCGCCGACGGCGAGGTGTTGCTCGACATCGAGATCGCGGGCGCGCTGGCGCCCGAGGCGACGATCGTCGTGTACTTCGCGCCCAACACCGACCAGGGGTTTCTCGACGCCATCACGACCGCGATTCACGACACGACCAACCACCCGACGATCGTCTCGATCAGCTGGGGTGGTGCAGAGTCGACCTGGACGGCCCAATCGCTGACGAACTACGACGACGCGCTCGCCGAGGCCGGCGCGCTGGGCGTAACCGTGACCGTCGCCGCCGGCGACTCCGGCTCGAGCGACGGCGTCACCGACGGGCTCGCGCACGTCGACTTCCCCGCCTCGAGCCCGAACGTGATCGCATGCGGGGGAACCAGCGTAAAGGCTTCGGGGACGACGCTGTCGAGCGAGACGGTGTGGAACGACGGCACGTCCGGCGGCGCGACCGGCGGAGGCATCAGCGACGTGTTCGCGCTGCCGTCGTGGCAGAGTGCCGCGCAGGTCCCGCCGTCGGCAAACGCCGGTAAGCACGTCGGACGCGGCGTACCCGACGTCGCCGGCGATGCCGATCCCAACACGGGATGGGCCGTCGTCGTCGATGGAGAGCAGGCGGTTTTCGGTGGAACGAGCGCGGTCGCGCCGCTGTGGGCCGGCCTGATCGCCCGCCTCAACGAAGGCCGCGCGAGACCGCTGGGGTTTGCGAACCCGGCCCTCTACGCCGCAACCGTCGGCACTGCGCGACGTCACGTCGGGCTCGAACGGAGCGTACAAAGCCAAGAAGGGCTGGGACCCCTGCACCGGCCTGGGCTCCCCGAACGGAACCGCCCTCGCAACCGCCCTGTCACCCTGAGCTTGTCGAAGGGCGTGTCCCTATCATGCTGAGCCGGCCCGCAAGCTGAAGCTCTCTACCTCACAACGAGCCATGCGTTCGCCCTAACGCGTCGCCCGAGCTACGGCGCGCGCCGGACCCGCCGCACCAATCCCATCACGGCGCCTTCGAGCGGGCGAAAAGCGGCAAGTCCGAACGCTTGGAGGGCGTTCGGACGCACGTAGCCTTCGTCGATATCCCACAGCGTGATGTACGTACGATAGGTGGTCGGAAAGCGCTCCGACCAACGGCGAACGCGCGGCTCGTTCCAACCCGCGCGGGCGCGCAGCGCGGCCAGGACGGCATCGTCGCCGGCAACCGCGCCCACGACCTGCGCGAAGTCCTCCGTTGAAATCCCGGCGCGCTCGAGAAAGGCGCGGTCCACCGGCGAGTGCCCGAGCAGATAGCTCCCGAGCCGCCCGCCGCTTCGCATGCGCGCCTTGTCGATCATTCGCGGCAGCCAACGGATACCGTCGACCACGACGGTCCAGCGGCGCGGAACGGGGTTCGTCGCCATGACGACCAGTTCGCCGCGGGGTCGAGACTTCCAGCGCGCCCCGGTTCTCCCCGGCGGCCGCGTGAAGGCGGCGGAGGGCTCGGCCGGAACATGAACGACCCTCGATTCCGCAAAAAGGAACGTGATCGTCATTCGCCATCATGCCAAAATCCGGCTCGTCGCGGCGATGCTGCCGCTGCTATTCTCGTTGCCCTGTTCCGCCCAGGCGGCGACCAACGAAGGGGGCTCGACGCAAGTCACCGCCCAGAGCGGCTGCATGAACAAGTGGATGTTCGACGGCATGTGGCGCGTTCGCGTGACCAAAGTCGCCTTCGTCCCGGCGACGTCGAGCGATCCCAATGCGTGGGACGTCACGATGCAGTGGGCGAACGGCACCTCGATCGCCGGACTCTCACCCAACGACTCGCTCAAACAAGATCTGGTGCTCGCGCTCAAGAACGGCGACACGCTGTCCGCCGGCGGCACGACCTCGGGTACGCTGCTCGAGCAGAAGCTCGACTACCACAAATTCCCGGCGTCGGGGCAGTTCACGTTCACGCAGGCGTTCAAGTCCGGTGACGCGCTCGATCAAACGAACAATCCGCCGGTCAAGCTGCTGATCACCTTCGACGTCGCGAACTACCGCCACTACAACCCTAATGGTAGCGGCAAGCTGTGGCGCCAGAAGACGGTCGCGCCGAACTACCGGATCGATCTGACCTGCGGCGCCTAGCCTACCTCCGTTCGTTCTCGGTCTCGTTGAGCCAGGCGATCATCGTCGGGTAGACGGCGCCCGGCACGACATCGCCACCGCTGTTGTGGGAAGTGAGTCCGAGCCAGCAGAGGCCCGGCACGCCGATCTACCGCCTTTCGCAAAGGCCTCGACGATCCACGCGCCTCCCGCCATACCCGTGGGCATGAAATACGAGCGCGGGGTCGAGTTCGAGATGCAGCGCCGCCGCGTACGACCAGGCAACGGCCATCATCTCTTCCGCCTGACTGGCGCGTCGAGGAGGTCGCCGGCGCTCACGAGTCGATCCGCCGAGCCCGACCGAGCGCAAAAAACGAACGATCACTTCGAGCGCATCGCCGGCCTCAGCACTCATCGTCCGGCGTTACACCGTGGCGATCGGCGTGACCGGCGACCCGACGTGGCGGCGCAAGCGCAGCGGGGGCGCGGTCAAAAAGAATCGCGTGCGCTCGTTTGCGTGCAGCCAGTCGGCGAGCTCGGTGAGAAACCACATCTCGCCCAAGTTGATGCCGAGCTTGAAAAGACACAGCTCGTGGAGCGGCAAGTATGGCGTGCCCGCGCCGCCGTCTTGCGGCGGGAACGCCTCGACCGCGAGGTTGTCGGCGACGATCGCGGCGATACCGCTCTCGGCGATCCACTCCAGCAGGATCGGATCGCTCGAGTCCAGCCCCGCGCAGGCGTTACGCAGCAGCTCTTTGTCCGGCGCGCCGTCCATGTCGAACAGCAGTTGCGCCCAACCCGTCCGGAAGGTGAGGATATCTCCGGGTTCGATCGCCACGCCTTGCTCGCGCATGACGTCGAGCAGCGCGGCGTGGTCGACGGCGACCTTCGCGTTCCCGTACCTGCGATGGAGGTCGACGAGAACGCCGCGGCCCTGCAACCCCGCGGTCGCCATGCCGTCGACGTCCGGGCCGGGATAGTGCCCGTTGTAGTAGACGACCTCCGGGTCGCCGTCGCCGTCCGCGTCGAACCGCGACCCGACGTGGCCGAACGCGTCCCATTGCGTCGAATACTGCGTCCAGAGCGTGACGATGTCGTCGTTGACGACGCCCGTCGCGCCTTCGCGCTGCTCCGAGAACGGAAAGTCGATCGCAGGACGTCCCATTCGGTCGACGACCTTTCGTTCTGGTGGATGGCGAAACGGGAACACCACGTTCCCGCCGGGATAATCGAGCGGGAGGCTCAGGCAAAACCGCTGCCCGGTCCGAATCTCCGCGGCCGCGCGAACGACCCGCTCCGACGTCAGCTCGTTGAGACGACCGACACGGTCGTCGATTCCGTAGTCGCCCCAGTTCGAACCCGGCGGCCGCTGTTTCATCCCGTCCTCCGTCCGACGATTCTCGGGCTCGCGCCGCACGCGCATTCGCAGCGGTTCTCCATTAGATATGCGCACGCCGAACACCCCGGCGCGCTTTCGTGCGAGAGGAAGGAGCCGCTCGAAGGCACATAGCACGGTCGTCGATGATCTCCTCAGGTTTTGACCTCGCCGATCGTTCCGTCGAGGACCTGCTGGGGGACCGGCGTCTGTTGGGTCGCGCCGCGGCCGGCGAGCGCGGCGTTCCGGTCGCCGGGCGAGCGGCTGAGCTCGCCGACCTGCGCGCCGTCGGATTTCGCAACCTCGTGCTCGGACGGCTCATCGAGGGACACGGCAACGCGATCTCCTTGGTTTCGCGGTGCGGTACCGAACGCCAGCGCGTGACGGCCAACGACGAAGCGGCGGCGGGCGCGCTGTTCGGCGTTTGGAACACGGCGCCGGCGGACGGCGTTCACGTCGTCGCCGCGGGCGATGGATGGCTGGAGCTCGGCGGTCGCAAGACGTTTTGCTCGGGCGCCGGAACGGTCACGCGCGCGCTGATAACGGCGCGTGACGCGAACGGCCTCTCGCAGATGCTGCTCGTTCCGATGGATCGCGTGACGGTTCGCATCGACCACTCGTCGTGGGATCCGTTGGGGATGCTCGAATCCGACAGCTTCGCGGTCGATTTCACCGGCGTGCGGCTCGACGCCGACGCGGCGATCGGCGCTGCGGGCGATTACGATCGCCAGCCGTGGTTCGGCGCGGGCGCGGCCCGCTTCGTGGCCGTGCAAGCCGGCGGTATCGCGCGCCTCGTTCACGAGCTGGCCGCGTTTGCGGTGCGGCGGGCGACCGGCGGCGATGCGGTGCAGATGACGCGGCTCGGCGAGTGCACCGTCGCGGCGCAAACGTCGGCGCAGTGGATGCGCGCGTGCGCCGAGGCGTGGTCGGCCTGGGATGCCGACCCGAGCGCGGAGCGCGAACGGGCGCTGCAAGCGACCGTCGACGCCGCCCGCTATGCAACGGAACGCGCCGCGCTGGACGTCTTGGAACGGGTCGAACGCGCCGTCGGCGCGCGCGGCTTATCGGCGCCCGAACCGTTCGTCGCGCTGGTTCGCGATCTGCGGATGTATCTGCGTCAGCCCGCGCCCGACCTGGCCATCGCGCGCGTGGGGATCGACGCGTTTGAGCGCGCTTCGAGCGAATAGGCTGCGAGCGCGGCGCGTGCTTCCGCGATCGCGACCTCGAGGACGCCGCCGGGCCGGTCCGCGCTGCGCGGCGAACGACTGTGACGCCGCGAGCGCGAGACCGAAGGTCGGAGCGTCCGCAACGTGCTCGCGAAAGAAGCGGGCGTCCACGTCGAAGATCGCCATGACCTCGCAACGATCGGTCGAGTCGCGAGCCGGCCACCAGCGGCGCAGGGCGGCGCGAGCCACGATCGCCTCATACGTCGTGCGGGGATGTTCGACCAGCGTCGTCCGGCCCGCGCCGGCGACCGCGTTCATCGCGGCCACCTCGCTTCCGAACCCGCCCTCCACGCGTGCCGCGACGCGCAGTGACGTCACCACGCGCACGCGGATGCTGTGACGGACGCGCGCATCGACCGCCAGCAGTGCTTGGTACAAGCCGAGATCTTCGAGGCGCTCGTGCGGTGGAAGCCCACCCGCCAGGGCGTAGGTGCTCGAGCGCAGCGCCAGGCTCGGGCCGCACCGCTGCCGGTGGCGAGGCCACGGATCGTAGGGCAACGGATCGACCGTTGCCTCCAGGCACGCGATCGCGAACTCGTACGCCGTCTTCGCGTCGAGCTCCGACCGGACGACGTCGGAAAGCGCGGCGCGCTCGAGCGGATCCGGAACGATGCGGCCGCCGACCGCATCGACCGTTCGCAACGCTGCAAGATTCTGCGCCACCCAATCCGGCGCCACGACTGAATCGGCATCGGTTGTCAGAATCGCGCGGTGAACGTCCCCGCCGTCGGGCATGCGCGCGGCCGCGGCGTTCATCACGGCCCGGCGTGCCGCCCCGACGTGACGGCTCTCGGGCGCATCCGCGCCGGCGCGCACGACGTAGACGGCATGGCGCGGCGCCTCCGCGGCACAGCGTTCGACGACGGCGGCCGTGTCGTCGGAGCAGCCGTTCGCCAGGACGAGGAGCTCGTACGCGTCGGGATCGAGCGGGGCACCGTCGAGCCGGCGCTGCGCGACGATCGCGCGGACCGCTTTGCCGATCCGGTCGGCCTCGTCGCGCGCCGGCATCGCGATCGACGCGATGCAGCGCGGGCGTGCCGGCGGCAAGCCCGCAAAACCCCGCCCCGCCGGCGTCACGGCAGCAACCGCAGGAGGTCCAGCCGATAGCGCTCCGCACGATGACCGTGCACGCGCGCGAAGCGTGCGTCCGCCAAGAAATAGCGATGCACCGCATCGCCGTCTCGCACGTAGTCGTCGACCTTCGGCAGGAAATGCACCAGCAGCAGGTCGCCGACGGGCTCCAGCGCCGCAGCGATGCGGTCGCGAGCCAGCGCGAGGTCGGCGTCCGACCAATAGTACGCAACCTCGGAGAGGACGACCAGATTGAAGGGCCGAGCCGGAAATTCGCCGGGTGCGCGAACGCGCGCGAAACCGACGTGCGGAAGCGCCGCGCAGCGCGCGCGCGCCGCCGACAAGGCACGCTCGCTGACGTCGATCGCCAGCAGCTCGTCGCAGCGTGCGGCGAGCCGTTGGGTCAGGACGCCGATGGAGCAGCCGATTTCGAGCGCGCGCGCGTAGTGAGGCCCGAGCGCCGCGAGGGTGTCGTCGTACTTGTCGAGCTCGTACCGGCTCGTCGCAAACGACCACGGATCGTCGTCGGCAGCATACAGACGCTCGAAATAATCGGCCGCGAGCGACTCCAAAGGCACGCAGCGGTTGTTCCCAAGGACAAACCGGTTCAGCCCTGCGCCGGCGGCCGAACGCTCAGAAACCGCTCGTTTTGCCGATCCACGGACGCCACCAACCCGGGCGGGAGCACGAACGAGGTCGTCGCATCGGTGATGAGACCGCCGAGCTGCGAGCGATGGGCCGCGAGCGCCGCCGCCTTGGCCGGCCGGTGCTCTCGAATGTCGAGCACGACCGGCATCGCTTCGTCGAGGCGCGGCTGGTCTTGGTCGCTGCCGCGTTCGTCGAGCCAAACGGCGTATTCGAGCAAGGCCGCCGCCGGCCGTCGCGCACAGGCGCGCCGCACCAGCGCCGCGACGGCGAGATGGTCGGTGTGATGGTCGCGAATCCACGGGCCCATGACGAGCGGCCGGGCCGCTTCGCCGATCGCCGCGACGATCGCCGCGACGATCGCGTCGGCCGCATCGGCGGCTAGGCTCGCCGACGTTCCGTCGGCGACGCGCAAGAAGCACGGCTCCGACGTCACGCCGAGGATGGTCAGCGCGGCGCGCGCTTCACGTTCCCGGAGATCGCGCAACCGCGCCGGCGGATACTTGGCCGAACCGGCATGCGACGCGGCTGCCGTCGCTCACGTACACGACAGCGATTTCGAGACCGGCCGCCGCCGCCGCCGCGAGTGAACCGCCGCATCCGAGCACGTCGTCATCGGGGTGCGGCGCAACGACGACGAGCCGATCGAAGCGCCGCAAATAGTCCTCCGCTCGGTCACCCTTCGACGAGCTCAGGATAACGAAGACCCGCGGCGGCGGCGCGTGATGCGCGGCGAGCTCCGATTTGGGCATCGCTTGCATGCTCGGAGCAGCACGGAGCGGGCAGCGATCGGATCTGTTGCTGCACGCGACGCAGGGCGTCGGCCGTCGGCGGCAGCGACGGCAAACTCGTGTCCGGAGGTTCGCCGAAGCCGAAGGCGGCGGTGAGGTCGCCGCAAGTTTCGCGCCGCCACGTGGTGAGGTTCGGGATCTCCACGCCAAAGCGCGTCTCGATCAAGCGCAGCGTCGACGTATGGTCGAAGGTGTCGCCGCAGACGAAGCCGCCGCGCGAAAAGGGCGAGATCACCAGACACGGCACGCGAAAGCCCAGGCCGATCGGCACGCCGTCGACGAACTCGCCCGGCGTGCCGGGCGGAGGCGTCGGCGGCACGACGTGATCGAACAGACCGTCGTTCTCGTCGTAGACCACAATGAACGCGGTGCGCGCCCAGAGCTTCGGGTTCGCTCGAAACGCTTCGAGAATTTGCCGCACGTAGTTCTCGCCCGCCGCCGGCAGTTCGTCGGGATGCTCGCAGACGTCGTACGGCGGCACGATCCAGGTGACTTGCGGCATGTTGCCGCTGCGGATGTCCTGGAGCATCGTTTCCACCGAACGCTCCTTGGCCGCATTCTCGTAGAGCCCGGACGTCTTGGGCGCATCCTGAAACGCCGCGAAGTTCATGATCACGTCGAGCCCGACCGGAAACTGGGCGGTGATCTCCGGACGATAGATGCGCCACGACACGCCGGCGCGCTCGAGCCGTTGGGCGTACGTCTCCCACGTGTACCGCTTGCCGCGATTGTTGGTCGCGGGTCCACCGTTCTTGCCGGCGGCGTCGATCGAGGCGCTCATCCAGTAGTACCGGTTGGGATTCGTCGGACCCATGACCGATGCGTGGTAGCCGTCGCAGATCGTGAACGCATCGGCCAGCGCGTAGTAGAACGGCAAGTCGTCGCGCGTGTAGTAGCCCATCGTCAGCGGCCCGCTGCTGCCGTTGCTCTTGCAGGTGCGCCGACACCCAACCATCTTGACGCCCGCCGTTCCACGATTCGTGCAGCACCGCCCAGGCGTGGCTGAGGTCGTGCAGCCGCTGCGCGCTCGTCGTCTTCGTGTCGAGGTGGAACGGCAGCACGTACCCGTCGCGCGACCGGCTGTCGGGTTGATAGAAGACCGGGCGCCCGTCGGGCAGCATCACCGCGCGCGCGTCGCCGAAGCCGCGCACGCCGGACAGGGTGCCGAAATAATGATCGAACGACCGGTTCTCTTGCATCAGAATCACGATGTGCTCGATGTCGGAGAGCTTCGACGGCGCGGCTTGCGCGAGCGCGGGCCGCACCCACTCGACGTACGGCAGGGCCGCGGCCGCGGCGCCGCAGCGTGAGGAAACGCGATCGCGAAACGCGGCTCACGCGCCCGCCTCGCCGCGCAGAGCACCCTCGTACGCCGCCACGTTCTCCGCATCCATCAGACACACGACGATCTCGTCGAACGCGCGCTTCGTGTCGCCGCATGCTCTGCACGGCGGTCGCTGCCGCTTCTCCTTTCGGGTAGCCGTAAGCACCGGTCGATATCGCCGGAAATGCGATCGTGCGGATGTCCGTTCGTTCGCCCGCGACGCGAAACACGCTCTCGTAGGCCTGGGCGAGGAGCGCCGCCTCCGCCGTCCCGCCGTGCCAGACCGGACCGACCGTGTGGATGATCCAGCGCGCGGGGAGCTGATAGCCGGCGGTGAGGACCGCCCGGCCGGCCGGCAGCCGCGGATGCCGCCGGCATTCTTCGAGCAGCTCGGGCCCGGCCGCTCGATGGATGGCGCCGTCGACGCCGCCGCCGCCGCGGAACGCTTCGTTCGCGGCGTTGACGATCGCATCGACGTCGACCGTGGTGATGCCGGCCCGGACGATGGAGATCACGCAGCCTGCGTTCGCGGCCTTCAGCCGCGCGGCCCGCGAGCAGGCCGGCGTTGGGCCGCCCCGTATATAACGAGGCCGGGCTTCGCACCGCACTGCTAGTTGGGGGTCGCTAGTGCACCGTCTCTATCGTCTCCTGACGAACCTCGGCCTCCTCTTGGCGACGACGGTCGGCGTCTTCGGATTGTTGGAAGCGGCGCCGGGCGGGGCGATGGCGGTGTACTCGCGGCACCCGTTCGCCGGCTCCGGGGAACCCTTCGGCGTGCAGTATTTCGCATGGCTGTTGCGCGTGCTCCACGGAGATCTCGGCTGGTCGACGTCGAGCTCGGAACCGGTATCACGGGCAATCGCCGCCGGACTACCGGCTACGATCGCGCTCGCCGTCTGCGCCTTCACGGTCGTCGTCGTGCTTGGTGCCGCCATGGGCTATCTCCGCGCGCGGGCTCGCACCCCGCTGCTGCGCGGCGCGCTGACCGTCCCGCAGTTGGTCGGCCGAGCGCTGCCGGTTTTCATGCTGGCCTTATCGCTCCAGCTCGTGCTGTTGTTCACGCCGGGGCTGCCGACGGGGGGACTGTCCTCGGTCGCGGGATTCCACGTCCTCGACCGGCTCCAGCATCTCGTCGTGCCCGTCCTGTGCTTGGCGATTCCGTTCGGGGCCTGGGCGTCGGTGATCTTCTACGATTTCTTTCGGGCGGCGGACGGCGCCCGCGCTTTGTCGGCGCGTGATCTCGTCGCACCGATTGCCATGACGGCCTCGTTGATCGGGCCGGTGCTGTTGTCAGCGTGTTACATCGTCGAGCTGGTCTTCGCATGGCCCGGCGTTGCGCGGCTCTTTCTCAACGGCCTCGAGCTGTCCGACATCGGCCTCGTCGCAGGTTGCCTGCTCGTGTATTGTGCCGGCATCGCCTCGATACGAATCTGCGCCGAGCTCGCACTCGGAGCTCGGCGTCGAACGTGGTCCGGGCCCGCGGCTTTGCCGCAGACGTCCGCCCGACGCACGCGCCGATTCTCCGCGCTCGGCGCCGTCGCGTTCGTCGTGCTGCTGGGGGCCGCGGCAGGCGCCGTGGCAGCGAACCTGATCTCGCCCGGTCCGTCTCTCATCGACCTCACCCATTGGACGGGACATCCTCTGCCGCCCGGCATCGCCGGCCACGCGTTGGGAACCGACGAGGATGGACGCGACCTGCTGACACGCTTGCTTTTTGCGATCCGCACCTCGCTCGGCATCGCGTTGTTTGCAGCGGCCGTCGCAACGGCGTTCGGTGCGCTCGTCGCGCAGGCAACGAAATTGCTTCCCTGGTACGACGACCGAGCCACACTCGGCGTCGCCGGCATTCGCGCCTTCGCCGCACTCCCGTTCCTTCTCGCAACGGTGATGGTGCTCAGCGAACGGTCCAGCCCGCACGCCTCGCTGAGCCCGCTGGTGACCGGACTCCTGATCGCCGCCGTCTCGTGGCCGGCGATCGTCCCGGCGTTCCGACCGCTCAGCCGAGCTACGCTCGGCAGCGTCGTCGATCTCATGGCCGGCGCTTTGCTGCTCGAGCTGACCCTGTCGTTCTTTGGCTTCGGCGTTCAGCCGCCGATCGTGTCGCTCGGGAACCTCATGATGAACATGCAGACCAATCTCGCCGTGGCAGCGTGGACGGCGATCGTTCCGATCGTCGTGGTGATCGTCACGTTGACGGCGCTCTACGCGGCCGGCGACGAGCTGCGTGCATTGCCCGACCGGTCGCGATCGACGGCATAACACGACGGTCGCGGCCGCAACCGCCGCGCACCCGCCCGCGTCCTGGCGCACATGCAAACGCCGGATATCGCACGCACCGCAACGGTCCACTGGGAGGGCGACATTGCGCGCGGCAAGGGCACCATCGACGCGGAAAGCGGGACGGTTTCCGCCAACTACTCGTTCAACACGCGGTTCAGCACCGAGCCGGGGACGAACCCGGAGGAGCTGCTCGCAGCCTCGCATGCATCGTGTTTCACGATGGCGTTGACGCTCGGCCTGAGCCGAGCCGGCCACCCGCCGGCGTCGGTGGACACGACGGCTCGCGTCCACTTGCGCCGGACCGGCGAGAGCTTCGACATCGCGCTCATCGAGCTGACGACGACGGTCACCGCCCCCGGTGTCGATGCCGCCGAGTTCCAGAAGATCGCGGCGGGCGCGAAAGAGAACTGCCCGATCAGCAAAGCGTTGCGCTCGGTCGAAACGCAGCTATACGCCAAGCTGAACGCGTAGGGCACGCCCGTCAGCGAGACGCCGGCATCGGCGCGATCCGGAAGATCCGGGCGAACGGCTTGAGAAGTTGCGCGTCTCCCGTGAGCCGCACGATGCCGTTGGCGACCGCGTCTTGGGGGCTCAGCTCACCCGCCATGAGGGCTCGAATCCCGGGGCCGGCCTCGATCGCCAGATCGGCGCCGGGCAGGGGGCCTTGGGCCACCTCGACGCGGCCGTCGTCGACGCGCGCGTGCAGGACGATTTCGCCGACCCGTAGCTCGTAAGCGACCCGCACGCCGCGCGCCGCCTCGGGGTGGAACGTCGTGCGCAGCGCCGTGACCAGCGACTCGGTGGTGACCGTTTCGTCGGGCCGAGGATCGCCGAGGTTTTTCGCGCCCCAGCGGCCGAGCTCGAGGACCACGGGTTCGAGCTCGGATCCGTACTCGGTCAGCTCGTAGACCACGGCGCGGGCCGGGCGCGGCAGGACCCGGCGGCGGACGATGGCGGCCTGCTCGAGCTCCGTGAGCCGAGCGGTCAGGACGTTGCTCGGAATCCCGGGGAGCCCGTTGAGCAGGTCGGTGAAGCGCTTCGGCCCGACCAGGAGGTCGCGCACGATCAAAAGGGCCCAGCGCTCGCCGACCACCTCCAGGGCGCGGGCGAACCCGCAGTACTGGCCGTAGGTTCGAGCCGTCTTCACGCTTGCCAGGATAGCACAAACTTTCTTTTTTTGACTAGTACTTGCTTTTTACAAGTAGACTTGATAATATCGGCGAACCTCGGCTCGATCCGGAAAGGAACGCCAGTCATGAAAACCACGGTCAACGTCGCGCGAATCTTGCTCGGACTCGTCTTCTGCGCCGCCGGGCTCAGCGGTTTTCTGCTGATCTCGCACCCGCCGGTGGCACCGCCGGGACTGGCCGGCCAGTTCCAGGACGTCTTCTTCAAGTCGTATTGGGTGCTGTTCGTCGACGGCGTCGAGCTCATCGCCGGCATCCTGTTGCTGTCGAACCGGTACGTCCCGCTCGGCCTGGCACTGCTCGCCGCGGTCATCGCGAACATCATCGTTTTCCACGTTACGATGGCGCCGGCGGGACTGCCGGCAGCCGCGATCGTGGCCACGCTCTGGGCCGTCGTCGCGACGCGGTATCGCGCGAGCTTCGCCCCGCTGTTCGCTCAGCGGCCGGACGCGTCGAGCGACAGGGCCGGTCATCCCACACTTGCAAGCACGACCGCGACACTCGCTCGCGCGTGATCACCGGAGGAACATCCATGGCGACGCAATTACAACCCTACCTCTTCTTCTACGGACGCTGCGAAGAGGCGCTCGAGTTCTACAAGGACGTCTTCGGCGGAACCTACGAGCTCATGCGGTCGCCGACACTCCCGTGGCGAGCCACATGCCGCCTGATTCAGGAAACCGCGTCATGCACGCGTCGTTCACTGCCGACGAAATCTCGTTCCTGACCTCCGACGGACGCGACGTCAAGGCGGTCGATCCCGACGCCGGCAACATCTCGCTGGCACTCTCCTTCGACGACGGAGCGCGCGGCGAGCGCATCTTCAACGCGCTCGCCGCCGGCGGCCAGGTCGGAATGCCCATCGACACGGCGTTCTGGGGCGGCCGCTTCGGCATGGTCACGGACAAACTCGGTACCGAGTGGATCGTGACGCTGCCGTAATGGGAAAGATCACGCCGTTCCTGTGGTTCGACGGGCAAGCCGAAGAGGCGGCGAACTTCTACGTGTCCATCTTCGACAACGCGAAGATCGCCAACGTGAGCCGTTACACGGAGAGCTCGCCCGGCGTCGAAGGGGCGGTGATGACCGTCTCCTTCGAGCTCGACGGACAAGCGTTCGTCGCCCTGAACGGAGGCCCGGAATACGCCTTCACCCCGGCAATCTCGTTCGTCATCGACTGCACGACGCAAGCGGAAGTCGACCGGTTTTGGGAGCAGCTTTCCGAAGGCGGCGAACCCATCCAATGCGGCTGGCTTCGAGACAAGTACGGCGTGTCGTGGCAGGTCGTGCCCTCGGTCCTTCCCGAGCTGCTGCAAGATGACGACGACAAAAAGGCGGACGCCGTCATGCAGGCGATGCTCAAGATGACGAAGCTCGACATCGCAGCGCTGCAGGACGCGTACGACCGAGCCTAAGGCCACACCGCGCGGAGCTCATGGTTCGGCCCCCGCCGTCGCGCAGCACGCGATGGCGAGGGCCGCTGCGATGTTTCGTCTAGGCGCGTACGCAGTAGCAGCCGTGGGGCCCGCACCGGTAGACGAACCCCGGCTGGCAAAGAATGACCGACGTCGCCGGCTTGAAGACCGGCGCGGCCGAAGCTTGCGCCCCGCTTGCGGAAACCGTGGCGAGCACCGATGCTACGACAAATGCGCAGCCGGCAATACGTTTCGCGAACAAGATTGACATCCGAACCTCCGTCGCTCGGTAAAGCGGAAAATCCCGCGACGCCAGCGTAGCAAGCGCGATGTTTGGCGGCAACAAGCAACGCGTCGCCGTCTCGGCCGCTCGCCGTCGATGATTTCGTCGACCTAAAATTTCGTTCGGACGCGGTAGGTGAGCGTCGCGGCGCTCTCCGGCGGAACGCCGACCGACCAGGTCGCGGTCGCCGACGACGACTTGTGGTAGGGCAGCGAGGAAGACAGCATCGTCCAGTCGCCCGGGATCGGTTCGATCACCTGCACGGTCTCGGGCGTCTTCTTCGCGTTGCGAAGCACGATCTCATAGGCGCTCTCGTAGATGTTGCGGTTCGAGTCGACGATGTGAAAGTCGGTCTGCTTCTTGTTCGCCGTCACGTCGAACGAGTCGCCGAGGTGAAGCCGCACGGTTTCGCCCTTCGGCGTGTGGTCGATCGCGTCGGACCCGATGAACTGCGCGGTGCCCGCGTTGTCGCGTTTATAGACTCGCACGATACCCCGTGGCAGCGGAATGCCGAGCTGCCCGCCTTCGTTGCGGAACGTGACGTAGGTGCCGACTTTCAGCCGGGTTCCGAGATCCGCGTTCGCGGCGCGATAGTAGAAGTCGGAGCCGCGCAGCTCCAGCGTCTTGTCGACCGGTACGCCGGCCGCCGTCATCAGCTCGACCTGCTTGGTCTGATTGTCCGCGACGGTCGTGCGCCGCGGCAGCGTATAGAGGTGGTACTCGAACAGCGCCTGCTCCGACGGGCGCATCGAAGTGTTGTACACGTCTGCCGATCGAAGGCCGCCGAGTTGCGTGAGTGCCGGCTGCACCACGTTGACATCGCCCGCGACAAGTTGGACGGTCGCGTCGCGGTACTCGGTTCCGCTCTGATTCTCCAGCGTGATGAGGCCGCGCAGGTCGAGCCGGTCGTCGTTCGCCGAGAGCAGCGCCGTGTAGTCGGCCTTCCAGCTCAGCCCCCCGGTCAGATAGGTGAGTTCGACGTCCTGGTCGCCGCCGGTATCGTTGCCGACATCGGTGACCAGCGTGGGACGGTCGCGCAGGTCGGGCGGCAGGGACGGAAACGAGAGCGTCCCGTTCACCGCGGTCTCGATGCGGTCGGCGTAGCGCAGCACGACGCCGTCGTTGGTCGCCAGGACGCGCGCACGTTCGGTGCGGCGCTCGCCGGTCCGCGGGTCGTAGCGCACGACATCGACGTCACGACCGACATACTTTTCCAGCAACTTCCGCGGCGAGAGCAGGTCGTAGTCGAAGTTCTGCTCGAGTACGGCGAGCCCGCCCGGAGCGGTGATGCTGGTCAGCAGCGCGGTCTCCGGCTGAATTTTCGCGCTGACGTCGCGCAGCGCGAGGTGCGACTCGCCGCGCGGTAGGCTGAGATGCCTGCGGTCTCGGACCAGCGCGAGATCGGAGTTGTAGATCGTGATACCGACGGCGCGTTGATCGCTCAACGGGCTGACGCGCTCCGCTTGATCGGCAGCCGCGACCGTACCGAGCGCTCCGGCCAGCGCGAGAGCCAGGACGAGAAAACGGTGAAACGTGTTGACCTCGCTCATTGAGGCGGCCTCAAAACTTCGTGCGAACGCGATACGTGAGGGTCGTGGCGCTCTCCGGCGCGATATGGACGGACCAGGTCGCCGTCGCCGACGACGACTTGTGGTAGGGCAGCGACGATGCGAGCATCGTCCAGTCGCCGGGAATCGGCTCGATCACCTGTACCGTTTCCGCAGTCTTCTTCGCGTTGCGCAGGACGATCTCGTAGGCGCTCTCGTAGATGTCGCGGTTCGAGTCGATGACGCGGAAGTCGGTCTGTTTCTTGTTCGCGGTCAGATCGAACGAGTCGCCGAGGTGCAGCCGCACGGTTTCGCCTTTGGGCGTGTGATCGATCGAATCGGAGCCGATGAACTGCGCGGTTCCCGCGTTGTCGCGCTTGTAGACGCGCACGATGCCTTTTGGAAGCGGGATACCGAGTTGGCCGCCTTGGTTGCGGAACGTGATGTACGTTCCGACCTTGAGCCGTGTCCCGAGATCGGCGGACGCCGAGCGATAGTAGGAGTCGTAGCCACGCAGCTCGAGCGTCTTGACGACCGACACTCCGGTCGCCGTCAGGAGCTCGACCTGCTTGGTCTGATTGTCCGCGACGGTCGTGCGCCGCGGCAGCGTGTAGAGATGGTACTCGAACAGCGCCTGCTCGGACGGGGGCGGCGGCGCCGCCATCGCACTTCTCGCCACCACCGAACCGATCGCCCTGAGACGGGTTTGCACGACGTTGACGTCGCCCGCGACGAGTTGCACGGCCGCATCACGGTAAGCTGTTCCGCTCTGGTTCTGCAGCGTGATGAGGCCGCGCAGATCGAGATGGTCGTCGTTGGGCGCGAGGAGCGCCGTGTAGTCGGCCTTCCAGCTCAGCCCGCCGGTGAGATACGTCAGCTCGACGTCTTGCTCGCCGGCGGTGTCGTTATTTACTTCGGTGACCAACGTGGGTCGATCGCGCAAGTCGGGCGGCAGCGACGGAAACGAGAGCCGGCCGTTCACCGACGTCTCGATGCGGTCGGCGTACTGCAGGACGATGCCGCCGTTGGTGGCCAGGACGCGCGCCCGTTCGCTGTGCCTCTCGCCGGTGCGCGGATCGATGCGCACGACGTCGACGTCGCGGCCGACATACTTCTCCAGCAGCTTCTGCGGCGAGAGCAGGTCGTAGTCGAAGTTCTGCTCGAGGACCGCGAGGCCGGCCGGAGCGGTGAGGCTCGCCAGTAGGGCGGTCTCCGGCTGCATCTTCGCGCTGACGTCCCGCAGCGCGAGGTGCGACTCGCCGCGCGGAAGCGCGAGATGCCGGCGGTCGCGGACCAATGCGAGCTCGGCGTTGTAGATCGTGATCCCGACGGCATGCTGATCGCTCAGGGAGCTGACGTGCTCCGCCGGATCGGCGACCGCGATCGCACCGAGCGCCCCGACCAAGGCGAGCGTTGAAACGAGAGCATGCCGCATGCGACCACCTCCGCCGACGTGCCGAGCAAAAGGATGCCCCGAGGGAGCCCTTTGTCGTCTATGCTTGGTCGAACGAAAACCGCCGGAGGTTCGGCGGCACGATCCTCGAGAACGGCCGCATCGCGTCGCCGCCGCTTCGATGAGGCTTCCCGGACTGTCTCATTTCGCTCGCCCCGCGTCGCTGCCGGCTCCGGTGATTGCAGGGGCTCGGGCGGGCGGTACGGGAACGTGCGCGATGGAGGACGATATCGTATGGGTCTCGGTCGGTCGTTTCGTTTTGCTTCCACGGGCGCGGCGGTGCTCGGGTTCATGCTCGTGCTCGCCGCCGCCGCCGACGCGCAGGTCGGAGTTTCGATCAACGGCAGCTCGGTGGACATCAACCCGCCCCCGATCATGCAGGCCGGACGCGTGTTCGTGCCGCTGCGCGGCGTGTTCGAGCGGCTCGGCGCGAGCGTGGTGTACTCGAACGGCCAGATCAACGCGACCGGAAACGGCAGCGAGATCGCGCTGCAGATCGGCTCGCGACAGGCGACGATCAACGGTCAGCCGCAGACGATCGACGTCGCGCCGTTCATCGTCGGCGCATCGACCTACGTACCGTTGCGATTCGTCTCCGAAGCGCTCGGCGCCGGCGTATCGTGGGACGAAACCAACCAGGTCGTCGCGATCACGCTCGCCGGGGCGCCGCCGGGCGATCAGTCTCAAGCCGCGCCGCCGTCGTACGCGGAGACGACCGATTGGGTCAGCGAGGCGCCGCCGCCGATCCCGGACTACGACGCACCGCCGGTGCCGGATCCGAACGAGATTTGGGTCCCCGGTTATTGGGCCTGGGGTCCGGGCGGCTACTATTGGGTGCCCGGCACGTGGGTTGAGCCGCCGCAGCCGGGTTTGCTCTGGACGCCCGGCTACTGGGGCTGGCAGAACGGCTACTATGGGTGGAACCCGGGCTATTGGGCGACGAACGTCGGCTTCTACGGCGGCATCTACTACGGAGGCGGCTACTACGGCAACGGCTACGCCGGCGGCCGCTGGTACGGCAACACGTTCCGTTACAACACCGCCGTCACGCGCGTCCGACCGACGATCGTCAACGTGTACATCGACAAGACGGTCGTCGTGAATCGCCCCGCGTCGCGCAGCAGCTACAACGGCGGCCCGGGTGGACTGCGCGCTCAGCCGACTGCCGGTCAGATCGACGTCGGGAAAAAGCGCCACGTCTCGATGACGCAGGTTCAACAGCAGCACGTGCAAATCGCGTCGCAGGACCACGGTCTGCTGGCCCGGGTCAACGGCGGCAAACCGCCCGTCGTCACCGCGGCGCAACCGCTCGCGCCGACGCGGAAGCCGGCCGGGTTCGTCCCGATCACGGCGCAAGACAAGAGCGCGGCGCAGAAGTTGATCGTTCACCGGACCATCGCTCCGCGCACGATCGCGCCCGCCGGCCCGGCGGTCGCAACGACACCGGCGCCCGTGCGTCCGGTGACCGCGGCTCCGCGTCCGGTTCTCCGGCGCCCCGAATCCTCGCGCCCGCCCAGCGCGCCGACCGCGCGACCGCTCGCACCGACCGCCGCCCCGACACGGCGGCCGACGCTGCGCCCGGAAATCGCTCGACCGACGCCGCGACCGCAACTCGTCCAACCGACGCCGCGACCGCGCATCGTTGAACCGGCGGTGACGGCACCACCGGCGCAACAGCGGCCGGCCTCCGTTCAGACGGAGGCGCCGCGTCCGCCGGCTGTCGAAGCGCCTACGCCGCGGCCGGTCGTCCGCACGTTACCGCCGCGACCTCGCCCGACGCCGAAACCGAAACCGACTCCGCTACCGAGCGAAACACCAAAATAAGCGACCGGTCGCGGACGACCGGTGACGGCATCGCCACGTACACGGTTCGCTCTAGCCGCGGCCATGATGTTGCTGATCCGGCGGCGATGGACGTGACGAAGGGCCTCAACGGTCGCGCGCGACAGCGCGGACTCGACGTCGTCGACGAGAACGTAGGTCGCCCATTGCGGCTCCGCGATGCCGCCCGGCGGAAGCGTTCCGATGCCGGCGACGTCCGCCCCGTCGATGCGCGCGACGAAGTACTCGCCGCCGCCGGGCATCGGTCCGGAGCCGCCGGCGTCCCAGCCGAACACCTCATGATAGAACGCGGCCGCGGCGCGCGCATCAGGCTGCAGCGTCTCAACCCAGCAGGGAGCGCCGGGCGGGTACGTTTGCGCGTGCGATTGCGATGTCATATTCGAACCGAGTTCGGCTTAGTGATGGTCGTCGACTTCGTTGCCTGTTCGGCTCGTGCTTCCTGAAGCGGACGCTGTGCGACGCTTCACTCGAGAGGCTACGCCCCGCGCCGGCCGCTCTCGCCGGCGGCGCGAGTGGACGTGCTCGACGCCCGGGGCGCACCTACGAGCTATTCGATTTCAGCTTCGACGGCGACGCGCTTGCCGACAAGACGCCCGGTCAGGCGCGATCCGGCGGGTCCGGCGACACCGGAACGCCGCAGAGCTCGCAGTTCGTCTCGCGGCGCGCCGGCGGATCTGCGATCACCGGCGGCGCGATCTTCGCCGGCGCCGTCTGCGCCGGCACGGCCTCCGCGAGTGCGTTCTCTGCCTCAAGCTCCGCGACGAGGCGACCGGCGTCCTCGTCAGAGAGCCACCCCCGGACACGCCCGTACGACGCCGGATAGTACCAGCCGTCGACCAGCCGGGTGAGCCGGTCTTCGCCGCGCCGTTCAACTTCGGCGGCAAGCTCGCCCGGAGTGAGCGCGGTCTTGTTCGCGGGGAGCAAACCGCGCGCGCGCACGACCTGCAGCGCGCGTAACCACAGTGCCTCGACGATCGCGGTCATATCCGCGCTCCGCGACGGCGCCGCATCTTGTAGCGTACGATAAGGATTGCCGCCAGCCCGGCAACCGCGATCGCATCGACGGCGAACGCCCATGGCGTTAGCAGCGCCGACAGCGACGGCGCCGCGCCGACGCCGTTCGGGTTCTCGGCATCGGCCGGAAAGGTCGATGCCGCCGGCGGTGTCGCCGGTGCCGCGATCGGTGTTGCCGCGGTCGCGACGCGGGCGCCGTCGCGGCGCGCATGCGGACGCGCAGCCGTCGTGGACACGAATGCCAGCAAAAGCGACGCGGCCAGCGCCGCGAGCGCGACGGCGGCGAGCAAGACTCGCGGCCGGAACGGCGGACTATGCGAGCCAGCAGATGATTGCATGGTGTTGCGAACGATCGAGCAGCGGGACGATGCTCTGGGGAATCGACAGGGCACCGATCGGGCTCGCCATGCGCTCGGCTCGCCGGATCCGTCCGGCCATGATGCAGACGCCAAGATATGCGACGCCGATCGCGGCGATCACGGCAGGGATGCGCGGCGCGACGGCCGGAGCGTCGAAGGCGAAGGCATACGCGCACACGGCGAGCAGCATGGCGAACGCCGTCCACGTCAGTACCTGCGGGCGAAGACGCCACACCGGCGCGATCGCCGTGACGCCCAGGACGCCGGCACCGGCGGCGAAGACAGCAGCGAGCGCAGCTCCGATGTACGATCGCGCGAGCATGGGTGCGCCGAACAGCACGCCGGCGGCAACGACGAGCAGTGCGCCGCGGCCGCGCCCACGGGCCGCGTACAGCGTCGTGCCGGTCAGCAGCGCAATCCCGAGGTCAGCGGCGTCGTGGGTCCACATTGCGGGGATCGCGACCAGCGCGCCGCCGATGAGCGCCTGACGCAACCACGCCCAGCGATCGGGGCGCGGCCAAAACGGCAGCGCACGCGGCGCTGCGACGGCGAGAACGGCGAGCGCCCATATCGCCGGCCAGTCCCGGCGAGGGTCGAGCGCACCGGCACCGGTCGCCGCGGCGTACGCGCACAACGCGACGAGCGCCGTGGCGGCGTGCATCACCGGATCGGCGGTCAGGACGCTCAGCCGGACCTCCGCCTTGGCTTCATCGCCATACGTGATGATCTGCGCCTGCGTCCGCAGCAGGTACGGTTCTTTGTGGTAGAACGCGGGGTCGGCGCGCCTGAGCCAGTTCACTGCCAAACGACCTCGCGCGTGAACACCGGGACGTGATCCGGCGTGAGCGTCACCATGGGCAGGCGCTGCTGCTCGACCAGCTCGCGCGGTCGCAGGCTGACGAAGATGACGGCCGAACCGTGGCGGCGCACTTCGTCGACGAGAACCCGCCCCAGCGTGGCCCGATCTCCCGCGAGGTCGAGCCGCGCGAGCTCCAGCTCGAGGCGATCGAGGTCTGCATTGAGCGAGCGCAAACGCAGCGTCATGACGTCGCGCGGTCCGCGCTGGCAGACGAACCGCACGCTGAGCCGCCGTGCCGCAAACGTCCGGCACAACGCGGCGACGAAGCAGATCGCCTTCTCCAAGCGATAGCGGTGAAGTGCTTCGTCGCCGTCGAGCGGCGGCGCCGTGTCCAGCACGACGCTGAGATCGTCGCGGCTGGGATCTTGGAACTCCCGCACGTAGAACTGATTCGGGTCGCGCGCGCGCAGCGACAGGACGCGATGGATGAGCTTCGGTGAGTCGCCGGGACGATATTCGCGCGCGCCGACATACTCTTCGGTCGCGACGGGGAGGGTCTGGAACCGTCCCACGGCGACGTGCCGCCCGGCGAGCAGCGTATCGACGAACGGCTGCAGGTGATAGATCGCCGGCAGCACGGTGACGGCGTAGATCCGGTCGAAGAGCGCGGTCGCGCGGATCGCGCTACCCGGCAGCTCGACGGCGGCACGAAAGGGCCCCACCAGCAGCGTCCCGCGTTGTTTCGCCAGGACGTCCCAGCGCGACGTCGCGGCCCGACCGGACTCGACGATGGGGATCTCCGCCCAAGGGCCGGAGTCCAGGACGACGCCGGCCGCCGAAAACCCGGCGTTGGTCAACACCCCGATGGCGGGGAATCCGCGCCCGCCGTGCACGAGCGTGAGCCCCAACCGAAAGCTGCCCATGGCGCGCGTTCGCGAAGGTACGTCGACGGCGCCCGTTCGCAGCGCACGGGCGGTCGTATACGAAAGCGTCGTCGCGAGGCCGATCCACAGCAGCGGAAACGCGACGGCGAACACGACGAGCGCGCGGAGTTCCGGATGCCCCACGCCGGCGACCGTGGCGGCCACCAGCGACACGCCGAGCACGGCGATGCCGATCGGCGGTGCGATCGTCAGCGTGATCCGGGAAGGCCGCTCCACTGCGCGCGCCGTTCAGCCCGGAAATCCAATGGCGTCGACCAGCCGCTTCACGATCCGCGTCTTCCATTCGGTCATGCTCATCAGCGATTCAGGCATGACTTTGGGGATCAGCCGGTGCGGCAGGGCGTGGATGAACAGCGCCTTGACGTCGTCGGGAGTTACGTAGGCGCGACCCTGCACGAGAGCGTACGCTCGGGCGAGCTGCATCAACTGCAGCGCGGCGCGCGGGCTCGCGCCCAGGGCGAGCTCGTCGGACAGACGGCTTTGCCGCACCATCGCGATCATGTAGCGCAGCAGCCGCTCGTCGACGACGACCGAGGTCACGAGCGCCATCAATTCGCGCACGCGCTCGATCGTGAGCACCGCGCTCACGCCGGTCAGCGGATCCTCGACCATCCGGTCGCGAAGGATCTCAACCTCTTGGTCTTCGCTGGCATACCCCGGCGACAGCAGCAGCTGGAAGCGGTCGAGCTGTGCTTCGGGCAGATCGTTCACGCCCGAGTGCTCGATCGGGTTCTGTGTCGCGATCACCATGAAAGGATTCGGGAGCGGATAGCTGCGGCCGTCGACGGTGACCTGCGCCTCGCCCATCGCTTCCAGCAGCGCGCTCTGCGTCCGCGGCATCGCACGGTTGAGCTCGTCCGCGAGCACGATGTTTGCGAACACGGGGCCGGGCACGAACGTTTCCTTGCGCGGGTCGACGTAACCGGTGATGTCGACCGGAAGGAGATCCGGCGTGCATTGGACGCGCTTGAACTCACAGGAGATCGAGCGCGCCAGCGTTCTTGCGAGCACCGTCTTCCCGACGCCAGGACGATCCTCGAGCAGCACGTGCCCGCGCGAGAGCAACGCCGCGACCACCAGGCGCACGACGTCGTGCATGCCGACCACGACATGCTCGACGTTCGCGATGAGACGTTCGACATCGGCGTGCGCCGCGGCGAACGCGGTGTCGCGGTTCACGCCGAGGTTCCGCGCGGCGCGTGGCGAGCAGCCAGCGCGGTCGGGAGGCTGTGGAACGCCAGCGGTACGAGCCATCGGGCCGCCAGGGCGACGATCGCCGTGAACACGAGAATCGCGGCCGCGGCCCAGATCGTCCACGTCGAGGCGAGGTCGGCGACCAGCCGCTGGCCGATGCCTCCGAAGATCACGCCGAGCCGAGCTTCCGGTTGAAACAGATACAGCGCGAAGATCGCGCCCAGCCACCGCGCTCCGCCGCCGACGACGCGCGCCGGTTCCGCGCTCCAGACGAACTGCGGCCAAAGGCGGCCAGCGGCGGAGCGGACGAGAAAGTCGGCTTCGGAGGCCACGGCGATGACCGCCGCTACGGCCGAAGCACCCAGCACGGCGAGCGAGAACGTGAAGCCGCTCTCATAACCCGCCGCGACGAACGGCAGCGCGACCAGGAATGCCAGCGCGCCGACGGCGACGGCGTCCGCTCCGCGTGCAAACACTTCGGTCCGCCGGTTCAACTGCGCGCAGCGCGAGCACACGATCAATGCTCCGAGAGCATCCCTTCGCCGGCGGGCGACGACGAGGACCCAGAACAGGACGGCAGCTCCTTCGATCACGAGCAGCAGAGCGAACGGCACGTAGCCGGGTACCACCGGAGGAGCCGGCGCCAACGCCTCGAGCACCGTTACGAAGGCGTGCCGGATTGCAACGCTCCTACGCGCCGCCCTGAGCCCCAGGACGTCGAACAGATGGTCGCATCGTCGATCATTCACCGATGTTCCGGGCGCTCCGTAGGACCATCCTCTAGGGACCGCCTCGCGTTGCCGGGCCCGGGGCCGATCTCCGATCGCGTCCTTTCCGCGAAGCATCAAGGGAGCAGCGGGTTCCTACGGCAAAGCGGACGAGCAACCACCCGCACCTTCCGTCCTAAGGTGATCGATCATGCGCCTTTTCGTATCGGCCGCGTCGTTCGCGCTAGCCGTTGCCGCGATCGTCCCGCTCGCGCCGGCTGCCGCCGCCGGGCCGACCATCACGGTCCAAAACGTCGAGTCGCGCAACTCCGTCAACGGCTGCGGCCTGTTCCGCTTCGACGCGGACATCGTCACGGCGAACTGGCCGGCCGGGATGCCGCACGTCGTGAAGTATCACTGGGCACGCTCAAACAACCATTCCTGGCGCATGCGCACGATCACGATCGGTCCCAGCGGCAAGATGCACGTCCGTGCGGAGCTCGACCCGAGGAAAGCTCGGACCGGCTTTGCTTGGGTGCACGTCTACTCGCCGGTGAATTTCAGATCGGCCCGAGTCGGCTTCTCGAACGGTGAGTGCTAGGGGGCTAGATTGCGAATCTCGACGTTGCGGATGGTCGGATAGCCCTGGTCGGGCGCCGTCGTGCCGGCCGCGAGACGAGGCAGCCACACGTTGAGCTCGTAGATGAGTGCGCGCTCGCGAAACGTACCGGTGTCGGCGATGAGGCCAAGCGGGGGGACCGGCACGGCAAGAGCCGCCGGATACCACGCGAGTTCGGACATGCTTCTCACTTTGACCGCGAGCTTCCGGACCTTCTCCCCGGGATCTAAGCCATCGCTTCGTGCGGCAGCGTCCTCTGGTGGCGTTTCAGCTGCTGCGCTGCGCGCTCGCCCGGCGGGGAAGCCTCCAATTCGGCCGGATGAAGTGGCAGGTGTAGCCGTTGGGGATGCGCTCCAAGTAATCCTGATGCTCGGGCTCCGCTTCCCAGAAGGCGCCTGCCGGCGCGACTTCCGTGACGACCTTGCCGGGCCATAGCCCCGAAGCGTTCATGTCGGCGATCGTTTCCTCCGCGATCCGGCGTTGTTCGTCGGTCGTATAAAAGATGGCGGAGCGGTAGCTGAGCCCGCGATCGTTTCCTTGACGGTTCACGGTGGTCGGGTCGTGAATTTGGAAAAAGAATTCGAGCAGATCCCGATAGCCGATCCGGCTCGGATCGAAGACGATCTCGATGGCCTCCGCGTGGGTGCCGTGACGGCGATAGGTCGCGTCGGCGATGTCACCGCCGGTGTATCCCACCCGGGTCGCGAGGACGCCCGGCAGCTTGCGGATCAGGTCCTGGACGCCCCAGAAGCAGCCGCCGGCCAGGACCGCCCGTTCAGATTGCTGGTTCACGTTAGGTGTAAAACACCGGATCAAGTCGGGGTGTCACCTCTCACCGAGGCCTCGACCGCCGTCCGGAACATATCAAAGAGTGCAAGGCGCGATATCCCGAGCAGTCGGCCGCTGAGCAACCACGATGGACGCCAAGCTTCGTGACGTTTCGATCTGGAAGAGCAAACACTTCGGGTCTTTGGGGGCCTCTATAGGGTAGGTGCAAGCCCCGACGTCGAGGACGCGAAATGCCGAGCCCCGTGCTCAAGGACCTTGTCGACGCCGCCCGAGCCGGCGGTCCGGACGACGTCGAGTCGCTCTTACGAGCTGTCTGGCCGGACGCCTACCGGCTCGCGCGCGCCATTGTCGGCGAAGACGGACCGGCCGAAGACGTCGCGCAAGAGGCGTGCATCATCGTGTACCGGACGATCGCCTCGCTGCGCGACAGCGCCGCGTTCCGCACCTGGTTCTATCGCGTTGTGGTGCGCGAGGCGGCCGCGATCCAGCGGCGCCGCTCGCGCGCCGAAGCGGCGACCGAGATCCCGGCCGCACCGGCCGATCCGGCGGTGTCAGTCGACGTTTGGCGCGCACTCTCGCGCCTGCCGCACAAGCTGCGCGAGGTCGTGGTGCTGCGATACTTCGAGGACCTCTCGAGCCGCGAGATCGCCGCGGTCTTGGGAGTTCCGGAGGGCACAGTGCGCTTTCGCCTCATGATCGCCAGGCGGCGCTTGCGGCCGTTGTTGGATGAGTCGCCCGAGCGCATTTCACGACCCGCCGAGGAGGCACGGACCAATGCAGTCTGATTTCGAGCGTTCCTGCGAGATCGCGCGCGAAGCGATCGTCGTCCCGTCGATCCCGCTCGAGGCGATCCGCCACGCGCCGAATCATCCGCGTACACCGGCGCGGCGGCGGCGGGGCCTCATTGCGGCAATCGTCGCGAGCGTCTCGGTCGTCACGGCGGCGGCCGCCGCGGAGATCTTCGGCCACGTCCAAGTGTCGATCGAGCCGTCCGGAACGGTGAAAATGTATTCCGACGGCCTTGGCGGAGGTGGAGCGCCGGTTCGCAACCCGAACGACGAAGATCTGCGGAAAGCAGCGCGGGCGATGAACTTCCCGGTCCTCTTGCCGGCGGGTTTGCCGAGCGGCACGACGGCCGAAGGGCTGATGGTTTACAGGCCCGGTGCGATGCAGATCGCGTACAATCTGCCGGGCGCGTGGCGACGCTCCAACCATCTGCTCTTCGTCATCTTGGCGAATCCCGCATCGGTGGCGCCCGGCAACGCCGCCCCGGCGCACAGCAAGTACACGCTGGAATTCGGCCAGAAGACCGGACTCGGCGCCGTGACGTGGAGGGTCGGCCACGAAGACGTCGTCGTTCTCAAGAGCACGATCACGCGCGCCGAGCTCGCGCACTTCAAGGCGGCGATGATGGCGCAAGCGCGCTGACCGGACGAGCGCTCGTTGCGTTGCGGTGAAGTCGTCCGGCCGAAACGCCGCGGGAGCCGCCGGCAATGCAGCGAAGGCCGCGCCGCATGCAGATTGATATTGCCACGAACGGCGGAACCTGCCGGAGCTTCGTGTATCGACCCGCCGGAGAGGGGCCTTGGCCTGCGGTGCTCGTGTACATGGACGGCCTCGGCATTCGTCCGGCGATGCTCGAGCTCGGCGAGCGGCTCGCCACGTATGGCTATTTCGTCCTGCTGCCGGATCTGTTCTACCGCTCCGGACCGTACGAGCCGATGGATCCGCACACCGTGTTCAGCGATCCCGACAAACGCAAGGTCCTCATGGAGAAGTACTTCGCCCTCGCGACGCCGGCGAACATCATGTCCGACACGCGCGCGTTTCTCGATTACCTCGAGGCGCAGCCCGACGTGAAACCCGGTCCCATCGCGACGACGGGCTACTGCATGGGCGGCTTGATGTCGCTGACGGCGGCCGGTACGTATCCGGACGAGATCGTGGCGACCGCGTCGTACCACGGCGGCCGGCTCGCGACGGACGATCCACAGAGCCCGCATCTCCTCGCGCCGAACATGAAGGCCCGCGTCTATGTCGCCGGCGCCGAAGAGGATCAGTCGTTCCCCGACGACATGAAAGTCCGGCTCGAGGAAGCGCTCACGGCGGCCGGCGTCGATCATTCGATCGAAACGTACGACGCCAAGCACGGCTGGGTATTCCGCGACACGCCGGTGTACGATGCGGCCGCGGCAGAACGTCACTGGCAGTCGCTGACCGCGCTCCTCCATGCGAAGCTCGGCGGAGCAACGATCTAAGACCATGACGACGCTCGCGAATCGGCCGAATGCCGCACTCCTCGTCGTCGACGTGCAGAGCGGGGTCGTCGAGAACGCTCACGCGCGCGACGCCGTCGTCGCGAACGTCGGCAGACTGGTCGAGAAGGCCCGGCAGGCAGGTGTCTCGGGCCGGGCGGCCGGCACGGTCGACACCGAGGACGTCGACTTTAGCGGAACTCGACGCTGATAGGCGCAGAGCGTCTGCAAGGATGTCGCGGCGTCCTACGTTAAGCGCTGAGGCCATGAAACGACTGTTGAGCCTGCTTGTTGTAGCGGTCGGTGTTACCGTTTGTACGGGCACTGCCGCTCCAGCCGTTCTCACTCCGGGCGAGATTGCGCCATATCTGCACCCGCAGCGCTTAGTCGACGTCGGCGGACACACGCTCAATCTCTATTGCGCCGGTCATGGATCGCCGTCCGTCATCCTCGATGCCGGCGAGGGTGAAACGATGTTCACCTGGCGCAAAGTCCAACCGGCGATCGCCAAGTTCACGCGCGTGTGCTCGTTCGATCGTGCGGGAATGGGATTCAGCAGCAGCGGGCCGCTGCCCCGCGACGCAAACGCCATGGTCGCCGATCTGCACACCCTTCTGCAGCGAGCGCAGGTTGCGCCCCCGTACGTTCTCGTCGGGCACTCCATCGCGGGCTTATACGCGCCCCTCTACGCTGACCGCTATCCGCAACAAGTGGCCGGCATGGTGCTCGTCGATCCGTCGTTTCCAAATCAGACGCCGGCGTTGCATGCCGTGTCGCCGACGATGAAGCGAATGGAGGAGTCGGCGGGGGGTGCATACACGTTCTGCTATCAAGCCGCCTTGCACGGCAAGCTCGACGTCAGCCACGGCTCCAAAGCGTACGCGATCTGCGGCTTTCCCCCAAACGTGGGCGCCGACTTACAAGCGCAATGCGCCAAGAACGGCGCGGCATGGTGCGAGTTGGCGCATCTGAGCCGTGCGCCGCTGGTTCGGCCGGCGTTCTGGTCGGCACTTGGATCCGAGGACAAGGCATCTGTTGCTACCGACTCTGCCGAGGATCTCAAAGAGCAGCGCAGCTACGGCGCGATGCCGCTCATCGTATTGACCGCGGCAAATGACATCGGTGACTCGCCGCTTCCACCGGCGGAAATGCGTGCGATCGACCGCGTTTGGACCGCCGGACACGATCGTCTCGCTCGTTTGTCGTCGGTCGGCGTCAATTTCGTAATCCACCACTCCGAGCACTTCATCCAGCTCGACCGGCCGGCTGTGGTCACCGCCGCGATCGCCGAAGTGGTGAGCCAAGCGAAGCATTGAGGCGGGCGAGGATGCGATAGGCGGCCGCGACCCGGGCCGCGGCCGGATACGACTTGTTCGCGAGCAGGACGATCCCGGTCTTTCGTCGCGGAATGAAAGCGACGTACGCCGCGAAACCGCTCGTCGAGCCGGTCTTGTTTATCACGACATCGGCCTCGGGGCGCGACGGCGGGTCAATCTTCACCACCTTGTTCTCTTCGAGCACGACCTGGTCGGAATTGCCTTGCAGCAAGCTCGACAGCGGAGCCGGGTAGCGGTACTGCTCCCAGACCAGGTCCTGCGTCATCATTGCGACTCGGTAGTATCCCGTGTGCGTGTCGACGATCGCCCGGCGTAGCGAATCGTTGGGGCCGGCCAGGTTCATGTTCGCGTCGATGAATCGCAGCAGGTCGGGCGCCGTCGTCCGGATACCGTACGCTTCTGCCGCGAGCGGACCGGGAGCCATCCGCCTGGGCCGGCCGGCACTCGTGTAGCCCTGCGCGTACCGGGACAACCGATCTTCGGGGACGGTCAGGAACGTGTTGCGCAGACCCAGAGGTGCGAAGACCTCACGCTGCATCAACGTGGCGAAATCCGCGTCCATCCTCTTCGCGACAACGAGACCGAGCAGCATGATGCTGGGGTTGGAGTAGAGCCTGTACGTGCCGGCGGCGTGCGCCGGTTTCCATCGCTGGTAGTACTTGATCGCGTCGCCGGCGGTCTGGACGTCGTTCGGAAACTGCAGCGGCAGACCGCCGGCCGTGTGCGTTCCCAAATTGACGAGACGGACGTCGTCGAAGCCCGTGCCGCGCAGAGACGGGAAGTCCGCGCTCACCGCGTCGGACAGCGCGAGTTTCCCGGCGAGCTGCGCGTAGGACGCCAGGCTCGCCGTGAACGTCTTCGTGATCGATCCGATCTCGAACAGGGTGGAAGCGTCGACGTGCTTTCCCGTCGCTTTCGATGCGATGCCGTAGGTGAAGACGTAGTGGCGTCCGCTAATTGTGACTCCGACGGCCATTCCGGGGATGCCGTATTGCGTCATCACCGGCCGAACGGCTTGCGTCACGACGGCCCGAACGTCGTCGGCCGGCAAGGTCGCGGCGGCGGCGGCGGTTTGTGAAATGTTACACGCCGCCAGCGACGCACCAAAGACGGCTAGGATAGTCGCGCGCATCGCGTCGTCGGAACCACGGGAGGGTTCTCGTTGAATGTCCAGCCGAAGAGCTCGCAATAATATTCGCGGAGCTTGGCCGGATCGTTGCCTATGATCTCGAAATGCACAACTGGCTAACCCATGGTTGAGGCTCAGATTCGTTTCTTATCTTCGGTTACAACGATCGGGCTACGGACCCTTGCCTCTGCTGGGGCCTCACCGCACGGCCGTCCTGCGTCAGTGCGGCGACCAGGGCACCGGCGCCATGCCGGCACCGTCCTCAGCTCGAGCGGGTCCCAAGCACACGTGACAGCACGATGCTTATCGAGATCTTGAGCTTCGAGGGCTGCCCGAATGTCGAAGAGCTTCGGGAGCGGGTCCGGCGCACTCTCCAGGCGGAGTCGCGCGAGGCGAAGATCGTCGACGTCGAGGTCGAAACGCCGGAGGTTGCCGAACACCTCCGCTTTCTCGGCTCACCCTCGGTTCGCGTGGACCGGCGAGATGTTGAGCCGGACGCGGCCGATCGGCACTCCTACGGTCTTATGTGCCGGACGTACCATATTGGGTTGCGCGTGGACGGAGCGCCTGCACTCACCTTGATCCGAGACGCCGTTCGCTCGGTACGCCGGGAACGCGCGACGGTAAAGGCTCGTAGGTGACGCAGTCGCTCCTTGTTGCCACGGTGGCCACGGTCGGAGTCCTGCACACTCTGGTACCCGACCATTGGGCGCCGATCGTTGTTCTCGGTCGCCAGCAAGGATGGTCCGTGTCGCGCACCGCGCGTGCCGCGGCGCTGGCCGGCGTCGGGCACGTGACGACCACGCTGCTGTTGGGTCTGCTCTTGTGGGTCGTCGGCGCAGCCCTGGCCGTCCGGTACGCGCATCTCGTCAGCGTCGCTGCTGCCGTTGCGTTGCTCGTCTTCGGCGCATGGATCGCCTATGGTGGGTGGCGGGAGCTCCGTGGAGGCGTGGATCATGATGCGGACGTCGGCCACGCGCATCTCCACCGCCATGCCGACGCGACGGAACACGTCCATTGGCACGATCACGATGGCCACTTGCACGCGACCGACGGCGGTGCGGCGGTGATCCACGAACACGATCATGCCGTCACCGGCCGGACAGCATTGCTCTTGATCCTCGGCTCGTCGCCAATGATCGAGGGCCTGCCGGCATTCTTTGCGGCTTCGCCTTACGGAATGTCGCTGCTGTGCGTGATGGCCGTGGTCTTTGCGCTCGCCACAATTGGAACGTATGTCGGTGTTTCCGCCGCCGGTGTCTCGGGCTTACAGAGAATTTCGCTCGGGCCGCTCGAACGGTACGGTGAAGTGGCTAGTGGTGTCTTTGTGGCTCTAGTCGGTGCGTACGCGTTGGTGACGGCTTGATGGGCCTCAGTGGCTGTTGCCCAGCACGATCATCGGCGCCATCACGATCGGCGTGGCAGGCAGCGGTCGCGGGAAGCGCGCCGACACCATCCGCG
Organism: Vulcanimicrobiota bacterium; assembly: GCA_963723445.1. Lineage (GTDB taxonomy): Bacteria > Vulcanimicrobiota > Vulcanimicrobiia > Vulcanimicrobiales > Vulcanimicrobiaceae > Vulcanimicrobium. The sequence goes on along the minus strand of CAVRQP010000009.1, from coordinate 19,388 downwards.
TGGTGGCCTTTTCGTTCAGGCCGTTGGGCAGGCTCGTCGACGGCCAACAGCCGACGAAGAATGCGGCCGAGGCTACCGGTACGGTAAGCTCGATCATCTGCAGCGGCGCGGTCGGCGCGGTCGATACGTGCGTCAGCGGCCGCTCTCCGATGTGCGGCGGTGCTCCGGCGCCGAAGCTGCCGCAGCTAATCGTCACGTCGTTGAGCGGAATGTTCGTCACGCGAACGTGTACGTGAATCTTGATGCGGCCCGGTGCGGCGGAGGCCGCGACGGTGGTTGCGACGGCGCAAGCGGCCACGACGGCTAGGAGACGGAATCGGTTCATATACGACCCTCCTCGTTCGGCCAGTATGCCCGCCCGGGCGGCCGCTCGCCTGCAGCGGATCGAAGACCGGGCCGTTTTCCCCGGGGTCCTACCGGCGAGGTAACGCTCAAGTCTGGCATTTGTAGACTAAGTCTGATAAACTAAGTCCGATGAAGAGCGTCAATATGCATGATGCCAAGAGCACCTTGTCCAGCCTGGTCCGGCAAGTGCGCGAGGGCAGCGAACGGGAGATTATCATCTGCCTTTCCGGTCAGCCCGTGGCGAAGCTCGTGCCGTTCACCGATGCTGCACGCCGCCAGCTCGGCGTCGACCGAGGGCGGATTACTATCGCACCGGACTTTGATGCGGTCAATCGGGAGATAACCGCGCTGTTCGATGGGCCATAGCCGTGCGGTTGTTGCTCGACACGCACGCATTTCTGTGGGCCGCCGCCGATCCCGACCGATTGCAGCCCGCTGCGCGCGAGGCGATCGAGGACAGCGCCAACGAGGTGTTGGTGTCTGCCGCAGTCGCGTGGGAAATCAGCATCAAGGTCGCGCTCGGCAAGCTCACCGTGCCGGCGGATCCTCCGGTGTGGTTTCCGGCACGCGTGCGTTCTCTGGGCTTTCAAACCTTAGGTATTTCATCGGCGCATGCGCTCGCCGTCGGCGGTTTGCCCGATCTCCACCGAGATCCGTTCGACCGAATCATGATCGCGCAGGCACAGAACGAAGGGCTGACGTTTGTGACCCGCGACCCGGAAAATCAGAAGTATCCTATCAACGTTCTCGAGGCGTAAGTCACACGAAACCCCTCGCCGTCCGGTCGAGGGGACGCGCGGGCACGCAACCTGCTAGCGGCGCACACCGCGCGCGACGTGCGGATCGCCGCGCGCGGTGCATTGCTTCAACCGGTCAGGTGAGGTCGAAGCGGTCGAGGTTCATCACCTTGTCCCAAGCGGCGACGAAATCCCGAACCAATTTTGGCTTAGCGTCGTCGGCGCCGTAAACCTCGGCGATTGCACGAAGCTGAGAGTTCGCGCCGAAGATGAGGTCGGCGCGCGTGGCGGTCCACTTCTTCGCGCCGCTCGCGCGATCGGTCCCTTCGTACAGGTCCTCGGACTCCGAGGTCTTCTTCCACGACGTGCCCATGTCGAGCAAGTTGACGAAGAAGTCGTTGCTGAGCGTCCCAGGGCGATCGGTGAACACGCCGTGCTTCGTTCCACCGGCATTCGCGCCGAGCGCGCGCAAGCCGCCGACCAGAACCGTCATCTCGGGAGCCGTCAACGTCAGGAGCTGCGCGCGGTCAATCAGCAGTTCTTCGGTCGAAATGCCGTAGGGCGACGCTTTGAGGTAGTTGCGGAATCCGTCGGCGAGCGGTTCGAGAACTGCGAACGATTTGACGTCGGTCTGCTCCTGCGACGCGTCCGCGCGCCCCGGCGTGAAGGGAACCTTCACGTCTTGGCCCGCATTCTTCGCCGCCTGCTCGACGGCGGCGCAGCCGCCGAGCACGATCAGGTCGGCGAGTGAGACGCGCTTTCCGGCGGTCTGCGTGCCGTTGAACTCGTTTTGGATCACCTCGAGCGCCGCAAGGACCTTGCCGAGTTGCGCGGGCTGGTTGACCTCCCAGTCCTTCTGCGGCGCAAGGCGCAGGCGACCACCATTCGCGCCTCCGCGCTTGTCGGAGCCGCGGAACGTCGACGCTGCCGCCCACGCCGTCTCCACGAGCTGCGAGATCTCGATTCCGGAGGCGAGGATCTTGGCTTTGAGCGCCGCAACGTCAGCATCGTCGACGAGCGGATTTTTCAACTCCGGGATCGGGTCTTGCCACAGCAGTTCTTGCTGGGGGACTTCCGGTCCGAGGTACCGCTCGCGCGGGCCCATGTCGCGATGGGTCAGCTTGAACCACGCGCGGGCGAACGCGTCCGCGAACTGGTCTGGATTCTCGTGGAACCGCTTGGAGATCGGCGCATAGGCGGGGTCCAAACGCAGCGCAAGGTCAGATGTCAACATCATCGGCGGATGCTTCTTCGCCGGATCGTGCGCGTCGGGAACCCTTTCGTCTTCGTCGATTTGCTTGGGCGTCCACTGGTTCGCGCCGGCGGGACTCTTCGTAAGCACCCACTCGTGCTTGAAAAGGGTGTCGAAGAAGCTGTTATCCCACTTCGTCGGGGTCGGCGTCCACGCGCCTTCCAGGCCGCTGGTGATCGTCGCGGCGCCGTTGCCGCTGCCGAACGAGTTCTTCCAGCCCAGTCCCTGCTGCTCGATCGGGGCGCCTTCCGGCTCCGGGCCGACGTACTGCTTGGGATCGGCCGCGCCGTGCACTTTGCCGAACGTGTGTCCGCCGGCGATCAGCGCGACGGTTTCTTCGTCATCCATCGCCATGCGCGCGAAGGTCTCGCGGATGTCGCGCGCGGAGGCCAGTGGATCCGGGTTGCCGTTGGGCCCTTCGGGGTTTACGTAGATCAAGCCCATCTGCACCGCGCCGAACGGACCGCCGAGCTCGCGGTCGCCGGAGTAGCGCTCGTCACCGAGCCACTCGCGCTCGTAACCCCAGTTGACGTCATCTTCCGGTTCGTAGATGTCGACGCGTCCGCCGCCGAAACCGAACGTCTTGAACCCCATCGACTCCAGCGCGCAGTTACCGGCGAACACCATCAAGTCGGCCCACGAGAGCTTGCTGCCGTATTTTTGTTTGATCGGCCACAGCAGTCGGCGCGCCTTGTCGAGACTCGCGTTGTCGGGCCAACTATTGAGCGGAGCGAAGCGCTGCGAGCCCGAGCCGGCACCGCCGCGACCGTCGGCGATGCGATACGTGCCCGCACTGTGCCACGCCATGCGGATGAAGAGCGGACCGTAGTGCCCGAAGTCGGCCGGCCACCAGTCCTGCGAGCGCGTCATCAGCGCGAACAGGTCTTTGCGCACCGCGGCCAAGTCGAGTTGCCTGAATTCTTCGGCGTAGCGGAATGTCGCGCCCATCGGATCGGACGGCGCCGAGTTCTGATGGAGAACCTTGAGGTTCAGCATGTTCGGCCACCAGTTTTGATTCGTCATCATCCCGGCGTCCAAGTGCGTCCCGCGCGGTGTGCCCTGCGGCGCCACCGGGCATCCACCGTTCTTCTCGAGTTCCGCGTCGAGCATGTTCGTTCTCCGATCGTCGTTGGATTTGACCTGGCAGGGTCTTGAGCGTGACTCGCACTCTCATGCCGGCCAATCGTGTCGTGGCTGCGCTGCCCTGGCGCTGCCAAGGCGATATCGAGACGATAGCACGTCGCCGCCCGCAAGTAAAATCGATTTTTCCGCAGGTTTTATAAGGGCCAGCCTATTAGTATTCGGCCATGCGCCCGGCCCACGTCTCGTCGCTCTCCCTTCGCGATCTCGAATACTTTGTGGCCGTCGCCCGGGAGCGCCACTTCGGCCGCGCCGCCGAGTCGTGCGGCGTCAGCCAAGCAACGCTGAGCGAGCAAGTTCGCAAGCTCGAGTCGATTCTGGGCTTCCCCCTGTTCGAACGCACGAAGCGGAAAGTCGAGCCGACGGTGCGCGGCGTGGCGGTCCTCCAACGAGCCGAGGCCTTGCTCGGCGATGCGCGGCGTCTGCTCGAAGAGGCCCGCCGCAGCGCCGAGCCCCTCTCCGGCGAGCTGCGCATCGGCGTGATCGCAACGCTCGGGCCCTACTATATGCCGTCCGTCATTGCCCTCGGCCGCCGCCGCTTTCCGCAAGTCGCGCTGCGTTTGCGCGAGTCGACGACCGACGAGTTGCTCATCGCGCTGCGTCACAACGAGCTCGACGTCATCCTCGTCGCCCTGCCGGTTCCGATGGATGGTCTCGTCGCAGAGCCGATCTTCTTCGAACCGTTCCGGCTCGCGTGTCCCAGCGACCACGAGCTCGCCCAGCGTCAGCACGTGCGCGTGCGCGATCTCAAGCGCGCGCCGCTGCTGTTGATGGAAGACGGCCATTGTTTGCGCGATCAGGCGCTGGAACTCTGCGACCCGCGCCCGCTGTCGAACCAGAGCCGCTATGCCAGCTCGCTCGAGATGCTCCGGCACATGATCGCGGCGGGGGAAGGGATCTCCGTCATCCCGCTGCTCGCCGCCGCCGAGCACACGACGATGCAGGGGATGATCACCTATCGCGAGCTCGACGAAACCCGCGCGGGGCGCACGATCGCGCTCGTGTGGCGCGCGACCGAGACGCGAGCCAACGATCTCCGCGAGATCGCGGGCTTCATGCGAGACGACCTGCCCGCCGGCGTTCGCCCGCTCGAAACCGCCGTCGCCCCGCCCGACATCGCGACACCGATCGCCGCAAACGCTTGAGCCGCGAAGGTTTGACAAGGCTGCCTAGAACTTTACCGCTGGAAGCCGACGGCCGGCTCACATGAGGCCGCGACACGATTGCCCTTGCCGGGATGGAGGGACTCGAATGCCTCAATCGACGATGCCGCAGATCAACAACATCGTGATGCTCATGCTGGAGAACCGTTCGCTCGACAATCTCTTCGGCTATCTCTACCCGGCAGGCGGGCCACCGCTGACGTTCTACCCCAAAGGTTCGCCACAGCGGTACAACGGTATCCCTCCTTCTGCGAGCAATCCGGCTTTCGACTGGTGGGGTGATCTCCAGAACTATCCGGTCCTTCCAATCCCCGTTGCGGATCTGCTCAAGAAGGGTGATGACCCGTCGATCATCCCGTGGTGGGATCCGACCGAGGAGTATCTTTCGCGGTTCGGAACCGGGCGCGGCGTCCTCAATCAGATCTTCGGCAACCAGAACATGGTCTCGACCGAGCCGCCGTACGGCACGCAGCCGACGATGCTGGGATTTCTTCAAGACTACTGGACGACCGAGACGACGGAGGCGTACGGCGGCATGGACATCCTCTGGATGTTCCAGCCGTCGCAGCTTCCGAACCTCTCGTCGGGCGCCCGGCTCGGCGCGATCAGCGATGCGTGGTTCTCTTCGGTGCCGACGCAGACGAATCCGAATCGTGCGTATTCGATCATCGGCACGTCGCGCGGGCGCGACGCCAACCTGTCGGTCAGCGCGGTCGAGCAGTTCAACTTCCCGACGATCTTCAACGCACTCGCCGCGGCGGGAAAAGCGTGTGGCCTTTACTTCACCGACATCTGGCAGCAGAACCAGTGCTTCACGCAGTATACGTTTCCCCAGCTCACCGACGGCTGCGACGAGATTGCGAACATCAAGCAATTCTACACGCGCGCGCTCAACGGTACGCTGCTTCCATTCACGTATCTCGAGCCGAAGTGGGGATACGGCGTCTCCGGTTCGATCGAGATGACCCAGGGCACCGACCTGCATCCGCCGACGAGCGTCACGCCCGGCGATCAGTTCGTCGGAAACGTCATTCAATTTCTCGTGCGGAGTCCGCAGTGGAAGAACACGCTGCTTATCATCACGTTCGACGAGCACGGCGGCACATACGATCACGTGCCGCCGCAGTGGGGTGCCATCAACCCCGACGGCTTGGTGAGCGATAACGGATTCGACTTCAATCTCTTCGGCGTGCGGGTTCCGACGATCCTCATGTCTCCGTACATCGCGCCCTTCACCGTCTTTCGCGCGCCGGCCGGGAGTGCGTATCCGTTCGATCACACGTCGCTCATCAAGACGCTGCTGGGCTGGGCGGGGGCCGACATCAACACCGCCGGCTTCTTCAATCGAATGCCGCAGGCTCCGACCTTCGAAGGCGTGCTGAGCAGCGATGACGCCGCCGCTGCCGACAACGACGCGGCGATTCGGGAGACGTTCGGCGAAGGTCCGCTCGCCGCGCCGGCGGAGACGAAACCGCCGCGCACGAACGACGCGCTCTTCGAAGGCGTGGGCCGCGCGAGCGTGCGCTACATTACCGCGACGTCTCGCACGCCCGAGCAGATGCTGCAGAAGATTGCGGAGTACAAGCGCGATCCCGAAGCGTTCGAAGCCACGCTCGTGGCACAATCGCGCACGTAATGTCGCGTCCGCGCGGAAGCCTCAGTCTTTTTTCAACGCCGCGCGCTCTACGTACGTTTCCGCTACGAAACCGGCGAACGTGACAGCCGCGCCGACCGCGAGACCAGCATGACGGGGCGAAAGACCCTTCCATTTTCCGTCGCGCCCATGGCCCGAGCCGTAGACGTGCCGCAATTCATCGAGTCCACCAACGACGGCTCCTAGCGACTGGAGACAGCCACGAAGGAGGGCAGCGCCCCTTTTCGCATCGCCGATGCCCGCCGGAGCGAGCTCAAGAACAGCGAGCGTCGATTCGACGATATCAGTGAGGTGAGCTGTTTTCGCAGGCGCAGGCTCGCGGAGAAGGCGCAAGACGGTAAGACAAACCGATTCGAGCAGCTCCTTGGCTCCATCAACGGCGTCTTTGGGATTATCGTTTGCAAGGAGATGCAGCCGCCTGCCGCGGTCGTCGATAGACGCCAAGTCCGCGAAATGCTTCACCGCGAAAGAACGCGGAGCTGTTTCTGCCAGCCGAAAGACGCCGTCCGCGAAGACGAAGCCGTCACGCTCCGCGGCCTTCACGAGGAAGTCTTTTTTGGACGGAGCCGCTTCCTCGATCAATGCCCCGAGCGCATCGCAAAGTCGATCCAACTGTTGCGGATCGCGCTGGTCCACGCTGACTACATACCGGCGGAATTGGGTTCGGCGCGAGCCGGCGGGTCCTCCGGGATCCTGTCCCAGCCGAATAGCCGCAGCTTCAAATGCTCGATCGAGCGGACGAAGAGGAATCGACGCTGACGCTTCCTCAAACACCTCAAGCGTCCGCGGGCTGAAGGCTTTCGGCATGCTGCCTATTTTCGACGCCAACCGCGCGGCTTACCGCCGCAGGCACGGGCATCCGGCTGTTCGACAACCCAGGGGCCCGCCCCATTCGGCTCGAGTTGCTCAACGGCGATGACAGCTCGGCCGCAGTGAACGTATCACCGGTCGCGGCTAGGTAGCGGCCGCTGTTGACGTTCGATCCTTCGCAGTTTCATCACATGCGCGACGCGGTGGTTCCGTCCGACCAACGAGCGACGGGGACCATGAAGATCGTTTCCGGTTCGGGGACGATACGGTGCGACGTGTCGAGAACGACCGGTGACCCCGGCAAGTTTGCACCCCAACTTGCGCCGCCGTTCGCGGCATCCGCTTGCGGGGCGTAGAACATGAGGTGCGGCATCCATGCCCCCGCGCCGTCGCCCAGGTAACCATGCTTCGAAAGCATGTACGACATGGAGCCCACTTCCGGCGCCGGCAGCTCCTTTGCGGCAACAGCCGCTCGGATACGATCGAGCATCTCCGATTTGCTCTGGCCCGAGAGCGCTCGAGTCGTCCGCCGAAGCGTGTAGACGAGAATGCTGCGGGACGCGGCGGGGTTGTAGCAGATCGGTCCGCGCATCTTCCAGTTCCAGAACTCGGTGGAACTGAACGGCGACATCCACGATCGTTCGACGAGACACGTGAATCCATTACTGCCCTTCTCCGCCGTTTCGTAGGCGCGGGAACCGAGCACGAGGATGGTCGCGTGAAGCGATATCGCCGGCGGCGCCGCGCTTTGCGCAAGACGGATTTCCGCCTGACGATCGGTCATGAGGTATTTGCCGAGCGGAGCCATCCGCGGGTAAGGGACGTCGGCCGCCTTGCCGGTTGCAGACGTCACGAGCGCCAGCACAAGAGCGAGGCTCGTCGCAAGTATGAAGTGACGCCGAAATGGGTCCACGGCAACAACCTCCGGAGGTGCTCACGTAGGTGCCCCAACAACCGCTTGCTAAGGGCGGTGGCTGGCTTTTCTGCCCGGCGCCCAATCATCCCCCGCGGCGGTCACCAGTCGCTCAATCGCCAGCGCGACCGGGTTGTTGATCCCGGTCGAAGCGGTCGCGATCGGCGCGCCTGTGTACGGCTTGGCGTAGACCGACACCGTGCTGTTGTCTCCGTACCCAATGGACAGCTTGGCATCAGCATCCATAGCCAAAACGGTCGGAAACCCTCCGATCCTGCCGATGCCCGTCGGCGCACCGGTGTAGGGCGGCGCGAACTCGGTGACCAGAGCGCCGGCGTTCAGGACGAACAGATTACCCGTCGGATCGACGAGTGTCTGCTGAGGCTGGGCGACGCCGTTCGAGATCGTCGTGACGGGGCCGGCATTGTACGGCGGCGCGCGTACTCCACGACGGTATTGTTGTTCTGGTGGGATACGACGTGAATGGCCCGATGTCGTCACGCGCCCGACTGCGTTAGACGCTTCGCGCGAGCGAGACTCCGCGGCTTTCCCGTCACTCAAGGCCTGCCTTGAGCCGCCCACGGTACTGCTCTACCGTAGCGGGGCGTTAAGCACTTCGAACAAGCGCGCCGGTGGAAATCGAGCCGGTCGTCGCTCCAACCGAGATTCAGTTGAGGACGGCCGCGCGCTACGCCGCTTCGCGTGGGCGGCGCCGGCGAGATGGGAGTCGTACTATTGCCTAGCGGCGGACGACCGACGCCGAAGAGCGAGTGGTGATGAGGCCGTGCTAGGGAAAGCGGGCCGCCACCACCGCTGCGTCATCGTGGAGGTTGTCCGCGCTGAACGCGACTGCGCGCGAAATCATCTCCTGGACGATCGTCTCGGTCGGCGCCTCGGCTAACTCCTCGACCGTCTGCACGAAACGCTCCATTCCGAAGAACGAACCGTCCGGCGCGCGCGCTTCGGTGATGCCGTCGGTCGTCGCCACGAAGATGGTACCAGGCGGCAGGTCGACGAAGGCGTGCTTGAACAGGTGGTGCTGGTCGTCGAAGACGCCGATGAGGGGCGCGGTGGGGACGATCGTCAGCGCACGCTCGCCGGGCACGACGATCACCGCGGCCTCGTGCCCGCCCGACGCGTAGTGCATCATCCGGCGCGTCGAGTCGACCATCCCGAAGAACACCGACGCGAACGACTCGATCCGCTCGAACGCGTTGTTCTCCAGGTAGAGACGGTCCAGCGAGCGCAAGACGCGCTCGGGCGTGAGTCCCTGCGAGGCGTAGGAGCGGAGGCCGTACTTCACCATCGCCGCGTGTATCGCGGCCTCGGTTCCCTTGCCCTGGATGTCCGCGATGCAGAACGATACCGCGTCGTTGTCGAAGTGGTAGACGTCGACGATGTCACCGCCGGTCAGTCCGTGCGCGAGGCGGTACCCGACGGCGTATTCAACGCCGTTGATGTTCGCGTTGCCGCGTGCGAAAAGATGCTCGACCAGGACCTTCGCGGCTGCCCAGTCCGCGACGCCCGCCACGCCGTCCATGTGCAAAGCCGCAGGCAGTTGGTCCATGTCGGGGAACGGCAGGCGTTCGGCCGGGGTCGTCAGGGGAGCCGGAATGCCGGCGGAGGTGTCCACCCTCGCGTAACAGTGTCGGCGGGTGAGGACGGCTCGAAAACGACGCCCGGGCGTTGCAATCTTTACAGAGGGCGTGACGGCGGCGCGGGTCGAGATCGATAGGTGGATAGCAAGTGTCCGGGCGCCGATATGCGTTCCTGCGCGAGATCGACGATCCCCGGAATGCTCCTTGCTGGCGCCGTAGTCGTTCCGGTTGTTGAAGCGCCGCTCGACGCCGCTAGGAGCCGAGCGGCTGGTGACTCCCAGCTCCGGCGTGACGACCGGCGATCAGCAATTCGAACGGCGTGAAGGGCCGGGCCAAATAGTCCCTGAGAGCCTGAGCTGTCGGGCGCGTTTCGCCGCGCGCACGGATGACCTCCGCAAGGACCGTACGGGAACACGGACCACGCCTGACCGCTACGATGCCGCGCAAATGTCGTGCGACGCTACTCGTCGTCGCGCATCGGACGCGCAATAAGTTTCCAGATATGCGCGTCCTCGTGCCAGGTGAAGGTGTTCACGGTACCGTCAACAAGTTTGTACGAAACCGTCTGCGTGCCGTTGTTAAATCGGATGTAGTACGACGTCGGGCAGTCATCGTAGCCTTGCTTTCGCTGCGGATTGATCATGATTGTCGTCCAGCTGCCTCGTGGGCCGCATTTGATCTCATATTTCACTTGCGACGTCGAGTCGCTATTGACGACATAGACTTGCGTGTCGGCGAGCGCAACGCCGACCGTCGCGACGCCGAACACGAGAAGCGCCGCCAGAGAAGCCAGGCGTTGCCGCACGGTGATGCTCCTATTTGCATGAACGCGGAAGCGCCGTCGTTCGGGTTAGCAAGCAAGGGTTCCTTGCGTCAAATCGCCCGAGTCCGTGCTCGGGATAGGCGCAACCTGGGGCGATTGGGAATGAGGGCGGTAAGATGAAAGACAAACGGGAGACTCTTCAGTCCCAGCGCATCATTCTCGATGAAAAGGAGTATAAAGACAAGCACTTCGAGGACTGCGAACTGGTCATCACGGGAAGAGGTCCATTACGCCTCGTCAATTGCTCGTTCGGATCGAATCATCTCGGTTTCGATGGACCGGCAGCACGAGCGATCGACGCCCTTACAGGGATGTACGCAGAACCGACGTTCAAACCGTTCGTCGAGTCAGTTTTCGATCAGATCAAAACCGGTTATAGCGGCGTCATGAAGTGGAAGCAGTGACTTCGATGGCCTTATCGGACCAGTAACCTTCACTGCTCTCTTGTCGAACATGCCTCAACATTTGAATCGACAGTGCGGCGATCATTTCGCATTGAATCGGGTTTCGTCGGCCGGCGTGGATCGGACTGGCTGTGCGTGGCGCCACGTCGGGCCAGGAGAGGGAGTTGTTAGGCAGCCTCGCTCATAACGCGTATTCGCCGTTGTAGGAGAGCGTTCCACCGCAACGGAGTCCCGCGTGCACGCCGTTTGCGCGGAGAATGTCTCGAACGTCAAACGCACCGTCTCGCGCGCGCCTCGGGACAAGTGCGGTCGCGGTTAGATTGTCTTGCCGCTGATAGCAATACCCGTAGGTGATCCGCAGCGTCTCATACGTACGACGCTCAATCACGAACGGCCGTTCAAACGTCAAGTCCTGAGCAATGGGCAGCCGCAATATCTGACCCGCCACACCAAGAGGCTGCCACTGTGACAGGTGGCTGTACAGAAGCACCGGAGCGGCACTCCTCAGGCCGCGGTTGATGATCGTGATCCCGCGAGAGGGATGGAACTCTCGGGATTCGCGCGTGCCATCGTTCGCATAGCGCATACCGTACGCATTGACGAGCAAAGCACCCATCGAGATATCGGTCGAACCGGTATTCTTTAGCGTCACGTTGATCGTGACGAGTTCTTTGCCCCCTTCGAGCACGTCGTGCCCAACGCGCGTGTCAACCTGCAGTCGGGGCGGTTCGCCCGCCGGTTTTATCCGTTCTTGGTAAATGAAAACATAGAATGCCCAGATCGCCGCCGCAATCAAGGCAACGATCTCCAGCACATGGCGCCAATGCTCGACGCGCGATAATGTCGTGTGGACCCGATACTCGGGTACGTCGGCGGGCAGCATCTGTCCGGTACTTACGATACGATCGGGCGACTTTCATTCAGCGCAGCGCGGCATGGGAAGATCCCGGCGGTGTTCGCCGGGATCTTCCCATGCCGCGAAACCTTCTTAAAATCATCGGTCCTGCAACAACGCCCCGCGAGCCCGTCAGGAGCCCAGAGCGACCCATCGTATACGCGCACGATGTTCCGTAAAGTTTACTACGGCGCGTTGCATCACCGCGACATGCTCGTCCGCGGGTCGAGGAGCCATTTGAAACGCCGTACGAAAAGGAACGAGGGCCGCGCGGTACGCAGCCCTCGTCTGCTTGGGTTCCCAGTCTTGGCTTAAGTTTCTCGTCTCGTCAGCGTCTATCTCAACTTGAATCGAGTTTTTCATCGATTCATTGTGAGTGAGCTTAGAAAGGCAGAAAAGTCAGAAAGGTCAGAAAGGCGCTGTCTCACAATGAATCGCCATTTCACATTGAATCGACCATTGGGCTCGAATTTCACATTGAATCCCTTTCTTAGCAGCCTTTGCCGGCGCCCGCCCAAGCCGCGCCGGGCAAAGGCGCGCACAAACTACCGTCCGGCTTAGCGTTGCCCCAGCGACCGACGGCCGTCGGCCGAACGCGTCCGCTAGGGCCGCTGACCTTAAAGCTCGCGCCGGTTAACCGCACGCTGGCCACCCTCCGTTAGCTGGCCGAAACCACTTCGTTCGTCGAAGCCTCGATGGATCTGGTACGGGGCTCCCATTGCCGGCAGTGCGAGCTGCAGGGCCATTCGCCCCGACGCACCGCGAGACCGCGCAACCAGTCCATCGTCAGGAAGCTTTCGCCGTGCAGCTCGCCGAGTGTCAGCCGGACGCAATCCGAGCTGCAAAGAAGTCCGGCGGCGGCGGACATGAACGGTAAGGCGGCGTCGGCTTCTTGACTGCCATCGTACTTACAGTCGACGTAGAGCACTGCATCACAGGAAGATCACCGGGAAGCCGACAGGCAATGCAGCCGTCGACGAGCGCGCGATGACGGTGTCTAAAGGTCGCCCAGTGTTCGCCCGTCGTCGCATGCAACATGAGCGGTGGATACTGACGTTGCATCACCGCTCGGCACCAAGATCGTTTGCGAGGGGAAGATATAGGTCCCATCGGCGCGACACGCCATCGCCCTCCAGATACTCGTGAAGCCACTCCACGTGAGGAGTAGCGCCGTCGAGCCACGAGGCGATGACCTCGGCCTTGGCAACGGGGGCGTTACGCTCTTGTCCCGCTTCTGCTGCTGTGAATAAGAGCCCGCGATTGGTGTTGGGGAGATCGACCAGATCCCGATCGACGACGTCCCAATGTCCCCGGATACCTAATAGTCTTGCCCAGTACGCGAATCCGGACGCGACGGCGCCCGCGCCCGCAATGAGCACGCTCCCGAGGTTGGGAGACGCTGGGAATGGCGGCGCCTCGGCGTGACCTCGCGCCATGGACCAAGCCGAGAAGGCCCCGAAGAACATCTCCGCATCGACGTCGAGGCTGGCGCAGAAGCCGTGCGCAGCAGCGATGCAGGAAGCGAGCGCGACGCCAGCGGCGGATCCGCCCAGGCGGGAAGGTCCGCTGCGTCCGTCGATACGACGGCATCCCAATCCTCGCCACCGACGTAGAGGTCCGCGCTCGCAGGTGCGTCGCGGCCGAATCCGATCGCAATGGATTCCTCGCCTCGATCGCTGGGGAATGCCACGAAAGGATCGATCGCGCGCGCCGTTCCAACAAGCGCGTCACGGAATGACGGCGCCGGAACCAGTGTCGGCACTAATAGCGGGGAATCGGGTCCGACGAACGAGATGCTGCGAGCGAACCGTGCTATTTGATTGAGCGTTGACAAAATAAGGAGCTGACCAACCGCGCTGTTGGCCGCGCTCTCGCCCCACAGCAGCGTGACGGGACGCGGGGCGAGCTCGTCCTGCCCCAGATACGCCTCGATCTGCCGTCGCGCGCGAGCCAGAATTCGGCGGCACTCACCGAGGTCCATTACGCTCGGAGCACGCGGAGCCGCTCCAGGCCCTCGCTGCAGAGGACCCAGTGGCCGTCTTGAAATTGGTGAACCCCGACTTCCGACAGAGGCGTCATCCCGACGTGCCCGTAGTGCGGCACGACGATAGATAGCATGCCTTGGTATGGAGCGACGACCATCTTATCGTCGCCGTCGGAATGGCGCGCGTCCTCGCCGGGGTGTGAGTGGACCTGCGCTAGCAAGCCCAGCCCCATGGCGCGCAGACCGCGTCCTCTTAGGACCTCCTCCTGAGCCACATACACCCGCCCGCGCGAATGCTCAGCGCGCGGGCGACCGCACACATCATAAACGTACCGCAATCGGTTTGGAGACCACCCCGAAATGCAATGCCTTCGTGATCCCTCGCCGGCTCGCGGTACGACTGAGCGCCGACACAGTCGCCGCGATCAGCGCCTGGCGCGATGAAGTCCTCCCCGCGGCAGCACTCCGCGCGGCAGTGGACTCAGACGGTGCACGCTCAACGGGGCGCCCAGGGTCCCAAACCGCCTGAAGGTCGAGGGCCACACGGCTCACCATCTCCACCAACGTCGCGTACTGGTTCGGCATCGAGAGCCAGGTGGCGACGCTCCAATCGCGCGTGCAAGCCGTTGTTCTCCTTGAAGCAGAGGCGATTGCAGGGCAGGCAGATTACGGGATGTGCCACACCCGCAGCGTCTCGGTGCTCGGTGAACACGGAGGCTAGCTGGGAAGCGCAGCAGCGCGCGCCGGGAAGGCACGATGGGTACCAGCAATACCGGTGTCGGGTTCGAGGAATGTCCACGCCGGCGGCACCGTCTTGTATCCGTTGAGGTCGCCTTGCAGATGGTATTTATCGGACGACGCTGCACTGGTGATGATGATCGACAGGATCAGTGAGTCGCGGTAAACGCAAAGCCCCAGCCGGCTCGACGGGCACGCGCCTCGACCGCAGGTAGCTCTTCCGCCAGAACGGCGTCCAGAACGGCGCTGATCACGGCTGTTAGACTCCACCGCCCGCGCTAATGAGGTCGAGCTCCTCGTCGTCGTGGATGTGGGCTGCCATCAGCGTTTCGGTCGGCGGGAAGAACTTGCCGCCATGCGACAGTGTCGGATTCTTGACCCGAGTATTCGAAGGCCGCCGCCGCCCGGGTCGCCGCATCGCCGATCGTGAGCGAAAGGGGCCACGTGAATTCCTTCGGGTTCTTGTTATTCGGCGGGATCACAATCACCGTGATCTCGTCGCGGTGGCGACGATCTGGCTCGTCAGCCGGCACACGGCGGCGCTCCTGCTCGTCTGCGTTGTTGTCGATCTTGGCTTCATCCTATTCCTCCTGATCCAAGCCCCGGGCGGGATCGCTTTCCCATCTGTAAGCTTACGTTAGCTTACAGTATACCCAAAAAAAATTACAACGTCAACTGGGGGGTGCCGGCTTCGGGGTAGAGCGCCGCGAGCCGTATCCGCGCCGCGACCGGGTTGACTTCGAACGTGCCCACCAATAGCCGAGCAGCTTCTTCCCGGTCGTGCTGCTGAAGGACGCGCAGTCCAAGGGCTCCGCTCGTAACGAACACCTGTTCAAGCGCCCTCTCGACCAGCGTTCTGGGAAGGAGCAAAGCTCCCATCGCTTGATTTGCCGAAATTCCCACCAGCGGCCATCGTACCGCTTAGGTCCATTACTTGTTGCGCCGGAGACGTCGTTTGTACGGCATAGAACACGCGGGCGAGCCGGATCGAGACCGTCACCAAATAAGGGACGCGCGGCCCGCCCTAGAGCAAAGAGGTACGCGTGAAGCAGCCCATGGCCGCTTTCATGTGCCATCGTTGTCCTCAGGCGACGGTCTGCGGTCGGCGTGCCCTCAGCGTCCAATTTGTTATCGATTACGATCGCTTCGACGCCGCTATCCCCGAATTCGGTAAAGCCGAGCACGCCGTTAGGCAGATCCTCGTATGCCACGCGGACACTGAAGCGCTTCTCGATAAACCGATCAATTGGGATCGGTGCTGGGTCGGCGGGGAAAAGGCTGGTCTTGTGCAGCTCGTCGGAGCAGATCTGCTCGATCTCTTCCAGACTAAAATACGGCCTTTCGAGGAAGGGGCCCGATGCCGGGCGGGACGTCTTCATCGCTTGTCACTTCGCTTCTTGTGTGCGTCGAGGAACTTGATCACGTCCTTGGGATCGACCGTCTTATCGAGGGCCTTTCGAAGCATAATACCGTACGCTGGATTTGCTGCAGCGAGCCGCCTGAACTCCTGCAGGGGTGCGCGCGTATCGTGCTTCCGCAAGTCTGTTACGGTCGTGCCGAGCGCGCGCGCGATTTCAACAAATACTTCATCTGACGGATGGCGCCGCCCTAGCTCGACATCCGACAAAAATGCCGCGGACAATCGCAATTGCTGGCGAGCTCTCGAAGCGAGAGGTCCTGTTGTTCTCGCAATTCCCGAATTCGTTCGCCTAAGCTTTTCATCCAGATGCTTTCGACGCTGCCTTCTTCACTGCCCGTCCACTCTGTCAGCTTACAGTCTCAAGGGGCTCTGTCAAACAACGTGCGAGTTAGTGTCATCGGCGGCGATATAGTCGCCGAGCTACTAGGCGCCGGCGCGCCCTCGGTGAAGCATACGGAGTAGGAGCGGCCTTCGCTAGCTGGGGACGCTGCCTCCGGTTCGGGTGGCCTTTCGACGGACGCCGCGGCGTCCGCGTTGAACCGTCGCATTCTCTGCGTCCAAGTGATGTGACCCCCTTGGGAGCTGGACACCTCCGAAGCGAAGAAGGTGTCCGATGAGAAAGCCATCCCCGCCGGCGAAGCCGGCACCCGAACCCGAGAAGTTCGAGCGGTGGACCGCGCAGCGCAAGGCGGCGATCATCCTCGAGGTGCTCAAAGGTCAGATCTCCGTACCAGAAGGCTGTCGCAAACACGGTATCACGCAGGGCGAATTCCGCAGCTGGGCCGATGAGTACCACCGCGGCGGCGTCGATGCACTTAAGGTCAACAAAAAGGGCCTTGAAGCCGAGTATCGTGCCGAGCTAAAGCGGCTGCAGTCGAAGATCGGCGAGCTCGTGATGGAGAACGAGATTCGCCGGGAGGCCATGCGGCCTTTCAGTTCGGTCGAGCGGACGTTAAACGGCTCGCTGCTCGACGACGATGGCCTCAAGCCGTGATCTGCCGCGTGCTGGCGGTTGCCCGCAGCACGGCGTACTACCGCGAACACGATCGCGTGCCGATCGTTGATGACGTCCTGGCGCAGCGGATCAAGCACCTCATCGACGCGGAGCCGTATCTGGGGTATCGCATGGTGTGGGCTCGGCTGCGGCGAGCGGGCTTGAAGATCAATCGGAAGGCGGTCCAACGGCTCATGCAGCTCAAGGGCTGGCAGTGCCACCGGCGGCTCAAGAAGCGTTGCTCTCCGCGAGTCGAGAGCAGCCCCAGCGTCACGATGGTTTCCGACGTGCGGTGGGCAACCGACGCGACGTACGTCTGGACTCGTTTCGACGGCCTCGTAACGTCAACGCGGTGCTGGCCTGTGTCAGTGACGGCGGAAAGTTCCCCACTTCGGACGGCGTAAGAATCCCCACCCGACGCGGAAGGAGTGTTGCTAGGTGATGTCGTTTTCCTTCGTGCTCGCGTCCTGATAGGTACCGGCGCGCCGCTTCTCTTTGAGTCGATAACTCGGCCCGCTGATCGAAAACGTGGTGGCGTGGTGCAGCAGCCGATCGAGGATTGCCGCCGCCAAGGTCTCGTCGCCGATGAGCTCGCCCCACTCCGAGAATCGCTTGTTGGAAGTGAGCACGATCGAGCCGCGCTCGTACCGCTCGCAGACAAGGCGAAAGAAGTGCGTTGCCGCGAGGTGGTCGAGCGGCTCATAGCCGATCTCGTCGATGATGAGCAGCTTTGCCCGATTGGCGGTAAGCCGGCGAAATTGCGAGTTCGCGCTGGTCGAGTGGCGCAGTTTGGCGAAGAGCTCGCGTGCCGTAGTGAAATGGACCATCTCGCCGGCGGTGATGGCGGCGTGTCCCAAGCTCGTGCTCAGATGCGTCTTGCCGCAGCCGGGCGGGCCCAGGAAGATGATGTTTTGGCCGTTGGCCAAGAACCGTAACGTGTGCAGGTCGCGGATCTTGGCTTCGTCGAGCGAGGGCTGGAAGGCGAAGTCGAAGGCGTCGATGGTCTTGACGGCGGGCAGTCCGGCGAGCTTGAGCCGCATGGCGATGCTGCGCTCACGCCGCACGCCCAGTTCTGCGCCTAACAGCTGGTCGAGCAGCTCGACGGCGGTGAGCTCGTTGTTTCCAAGCCGATCGAGCAGGCCGTCGACGCATTCCAGCGCGCGTCCCATATGCAACTGGTCGAGCGCGTCGCGCATTCGTTCGTAGGCCAGACCGGTACTCATTGCGAGGCGATCTCATCGTAGAGTGCGAGCGACCGTCGCTCGACGGTGACGGCGCGATATTCCTGCAGGGAAACCACCGCCGGGGGCGCCGTCGAACTCCGGCGAGCCCGGCCGTCCCGGCCCTGCAGCACGAGGTGTTCGCAAATCAGCGCCGCTCCGTCGTAGACGCGCAACATGCGTGCCGTCGTCGCGAACCAGCACGGTGCGGCCGCGATAGCCGCGAGGCAGCTCGTAGCGGTTGGTCGCATAGGTGACGCAGCCTTCGGCGTCGACCACGCGCAGCGCGGTCTTGGCCACCAGTTGCATCCCTGGCCGCAGTGCGAATCAGCAGCGGCACCTCGCGCGCGAAGCGTTCATTGACGACTTCGCCGTGCGTGCGATGCACGCGGGCGTTGGCTTGAGCCAGCCAGTCGGCGAGTTGGGCGTTGGCGTCGACCAAATCGGTAAAGGTGCGGCCTGGAAGAAACGACGTCTCGAGAAAGCCGATCGCCCGCTCGACCTTGCCTTTGGTCTTCGCTCGATATGGTTGCGCGCACTTGGGCGTGAACCCGTAGCGCGCGGCAAAGTCGGCGAACTCGCGCTGAAAGATCGGCTGGAACGCTCCGTCCCGGCCAACCGTCACCGTCTTCATGTTGTCGAAAAGCACTTCGTGCGGCACGCCACCGAACGCCGCGAACGCCTCTTGGTGGCAGCGCTGCAGTGCGAGCTCGTTCATGCTCGTCGTGAACGTCGCGTAGATGAACCGCGAGTAGCCCAAGCACCATCACGAACAGGCATAGCGGCCGGCTCACGCCGTCCTCGAGCACCTTGCCAAAGTCGCTCCAGTCGCACTGCGCCTGCTTGGCCGGAACCGTCTCGAACCGGACCTCTTCGGCCGCAGGCGGCTTGACCGGACGCAACGGCCGGGCGAAATCGCGTACCGTCGAATACGGTATCGCGGTGCCCTCGCGCGAGAGGTCTCGCGCGATCTGGGCCGCCGGCACGCCGGCGGCGAGCCGATCGCGCACGTACTGCTCGTGCCTGGCCAGCGACGAAGGCCGCCTGCGCGCCGCAGGCGACGTCGGCTCGGCCGGCGCGTCGCGCAGCCGTCGTGCCGTCTTGCGGTCGATCCCCAGCGACCGCGCTATCTGGGCCAGCGGCACCCCGTGCGCCGCTTGTATCTTGATCGTCATCCATAGACCCCGTACGATGAGCTGGGCCCTCCATCAGGCTTGCAGGCTGGATGGAGGGCTCTTCCGTTACGGGCTGGGGATTCTTAGACCGTCGATAGTGGGGATTTTTAGACCGTCACTGAC
>CAVRQP010000008.1:0-316540 GCA_963723445.1 Vulcanimicrobiota bacterium | reverse complement strand
TACGGTCGACGGCTACGAGACGTACACCGCCAACGGCATCACGGTCGGCATCAATCAGACCGTCAGCGTCTCGCAGCAGCTCAGCCGGCGTCTGCAGAACATCGGCCGCACGCAGTCGCGCAGCACGGCGTCGGCTTTCCAGCCGCAGCAGACCGCCGACACGTACAACGTCAACGCGCAGCAGATGACACGATCACCGGCAAGTCGAACAACATCAACGAGGTCGACGCTGCTGGGCGCGTTGCCCGGCGCGTCGTTCGACGTCAGCGGCTACCCGGTGCTGCGCGGCGGCCGCGAGAACGAGGAGGGCTTCCAGTACGAAGGCGTCGACTACACCGACCCGTTCACGAACCAGTTCGTGAACAGCCTGATCCTCCACGGCGAGAGCCAGTTCCAGGTCACGCCGGGGGCCGGCGACGCGTCCAACGGCAACGCCGGGACCGGCGCGATCAACATCGTCGCCAAGCGCGGCACCGCGCCGGCGCTTCGGGCAGCTCGAGTACGACCTGTACGACGGCGGCGCACACCAGCACACGTTCAACGGCGAATACGGCTGGGCGACCCCGAACGGCCGCTTCTCGTCGTACTCGTCGGCGTACATCGACCGCGTCAACGGCTATCAGTTCGGCCCGGCGGGAACGCCGGCGCTGATGCTGGGCGACGAGCTTCCAGCCGCAACAATCAGTGGCTCAACGACGTCGTCGAGAACCTGGTCTACAAGTTCGGCCGCGACAACAACCAGTCGCTGCAGTTCTTCTACAACAACACGCAGCTCGACGTCCACAACGGCGCGGGCTTCGTCAACCAGCCCAACGGCTTCGGGCACGCCGGCCAGCCGCTGTACTACAAGGACAACGACCCGCTCTGGCTGGCCGAGGCGACCGCGCACCTTGGCCCGTTCACGGTCGCGCAGATCCAGGCGCTGACTGCCGCTTACCGTCGGCCAGAGCGGCCTGACGCAGCAGATCGGCTCGCGCTTCCCCGAGAACCTCAACCAGCCGCAGGAAACGTTCAAGCTGCAGTACTCGTGGAACGTGAACCCCTCGACGTTCCTGACCGCGAAGTACTACGAGGTCAACAGCGTCAACCTTCAGGACTTCCCGTACTTCGCGACCGGCGTCACCGTTCGGCGACTTCAACTGCGCTCATCGGCGGCGTCGTGCGCGGCTTGGCGGTCGACGTCACCAGGCAGCTCGGCTCGAAGAACCTGCTCGCCTTCGGCGGGCACGTACAAGTTCCTTCATCCCGTCTTCAGCCAGGCCACCGCGACCGGGCGGCTTGACGGACTTCGGCGGGCTTCGGCGGCGGGCTCGAGGCGCCGACTTTCTGCCGAACGACGCGAGCTGCCCGTTCGGCCCCGGCGTGTGCGGCTATCTGCTTGGGCAACAACCCGACCGGGACGCAGTACGTCCCGGCCGGGTACGCGGCTGCCGCTGGGCAACGAATCGGGCCAGACGCAGCGCCAAGACTTCGCGCTGTACGTGCAGGACACGTACTCGCCGACCGATCCGGCTCAAGATCGACGCCGGCCTGCGGCTCGACGGCGCGAACTGGCTCTACTCGTGCAACATCAACACGTGTCTGCCGACGTCGACCGGCACGTTCGCGAACGGCTCACCCAACCCCGCGCTCGACCGCGTTCAACTACGACGCTTCGACGCGGCGGCCGCGCGTGCTCGAGCCGCGCCTCTCGTTCGTCGACCAGTTCGAGCCGCAACGATGCCGTGCGCTTCTCGTACGCGCCGCTCGGTGCAGTTCCCGATCATCAGCTACGTCGACCACACGAACAACTTCCTGTCGGAATACGCGGCGTTCGTCGGTGTCCCGTCGTACGACGTGACGACCGGCGGGCCGGCGATGTTCTGCGGCACGACCAACGACCGCGCGTGCAAGGACTACGCCAACCAGCTGTACTGGGCCAACGAGATCGGCGACACCGGCGTGCCGATCCAGCCGCTGCGCGCCGGTGACCTTCAACAACTACGAGTTCTCGTACTCGCACCTGTTCCCGCATGACTTCGCGCTCAAGCTGACGCCCGTTCTACCGCAAGGCGTTCGACGAGATCGCGCAATCGGCGACGCCGCTCGTTCGCAACGGTGCAGGTCGTCACCGACGCGTTCGGCGCGCCGCAGTTCAACCCGGCTGTGTACACGAACCTCGGCCACAGCCAGATCACCGGCGTCGAGTTCCTGCTGACCAAGGAAGCCGCGTTCGGCTTGTCCGGCCAGCTCTCGCTGACGTACCAGAACGAGTTCACCAACGTGCTGCCGACGTCGCCGAGCGAGAACTTCTATCCGTCGATCCCGCCGGCAGCGCTGCAGTTGGGCAACCTGTATCGCGTCGGCTTCATCTCGCCGTTCGTCGGATCGCTCGCCGTCAGCTACAAGACGCACAGCGGCTGGCGCTTCAACCCGACGATCTTCTACAACCACGGCTATCCGCTGGGCTCGGGGCTGCTGTCGGCCTTTACGGTCAACGGCGTGCCGTACAACCTGCCCAATACGAACGTGACGAACTCGAGCGCAGCTCAGCGGTTCGGACGGCGCGCCGCAATACGTCGATCCGCTCAATCCGGGCAGCGTGTTCGCGCCCAACATCGCGGCGACGCGCGGTACGCCGGAATCGGCCAGTCCGGGCGGCGTCTTGAGCAAGGCGTCGTTCACCCCGCAGCTGACGATCGAGTACACGCCGCCCAAGCACCCGCGCAACACCTTCGGCGTGCTGATGACGAACCTGTTCAACAACTACTACGGAGTGCCGAGCATCAACTCGCGTTATCAGCCCGTCGCGACGGGGCGCGGCGCGCCGTATTCGGGCTACTCGTCGCTGGCGCTCAACCCGGCGTTCATCGGCGTGTACAACTTCACGCGATCCACGGCAACTTGCCGTACGTCTACGGTCCGACCGGCCTTTCGCGGACGGCCGAGTTCTACTACCAGCTGAGCTTCTAGGAGGCGTCGCTTGTCGAACTACACACGCGCCGCCGCGGGCGCAAGCGATCATCGCGCTCTTGCTCGGCGCCTGCACGAGCGGTCAGCTCGGATACGAGCCACCGACCCAGGTAGCCGACGTCGCGGGTACGACCGTGCTCGCAGTTCGCGGTCGGCACGGCGAATTTCGCCGGACAGGGCATCTACCTCAACACCCTCGTGACCTACCGCCAGCCCAACGGACTCTCCGCGGTGCTGCTCGACACGCCGCGGCTCCAAGGTCCGGCCGGTTTCGTCGTTCCGGCCGGCGCGCCGCCGGCCGGCAACGCCGACGCCGGCACCAACACGATCAGCGGCACGCCGCCGACGCAGCCGGGCACGCCGGCGGTCGCCGACGACGTTCGGTCAAGGCGGCGGCGCGTTCTCGTACGGGTTCGCGCCGGCGAACTCGACGTCCAGCGGGGCGGCGCTCTATCGCCGGAAACCCGGGCGGACGCGCGTTCGGGAGCGCGCTCGGCACCATCACCGACACCTATGCCGAGCCGATCTACGCATCGGCGGCGGCCGGCTTGCCGTTTCTGCTGGGCCCGCCGGCGACGCCCGAGATCCACAACGGAACGTTTCCGCCGGGCTTCGCCGGATTTCCGTCGGGGTTCACCGCCTTCGCGGCGACGCCGGTCGGCGGAGCGTACACGCTCACGGTAACGGTGCCGGGCAACGCGCCCGGCGCCGCGCCGGTGGCGGTGAAGACGGCGACCGCGACGCTGACGCGCGCGTCGCCGGTTTGCCGGCCGAACCCGCGCCGGTTGCTCGCCGAGCTCGGCGGGCGGCGGCGCGACGTTCGCCGTCGCCGCGCCGCCGGCGGGCGTCACGCACCAGATCCTCTACGTCGTCGACGTCAACGGGACCAGCGGCGCGCTGACGTTCTACTCGATCGACGCGTCGGCGGGCGGCACGTTCTCGCTCACCACCGCGCAGGGCCCGGTCTTGCCGAACGGTCAGCGAACGCCGCCGTTCGCAACGGGCGACGCGGTCGTCGCCTACGTGCTCGGCGCGGACTACGACGTGCTCGGGCTCGCGCCGCCGGGCAACACGCAGCAGAGCCCGGCGTTGCCGGCGCAGGCCGACATCACGGTCTCGCCGCTGGGCGTGATCGGCACCTACTGACGGACGTTCGCGCGCAGCGCTCGATCAACGAGGGCGGTCGCTGCGGCGGCCGCCCTCGCCGCGCAACGCGTCCAGGTTGCGAATGTCGACCTGCGTGAGCAGATCGTCGGGGACATCCGCCGTCTCGACCGCACGGTCGTCGAGCATCGCTGACGCGGCAGCCAGCAGCGCGACGACGCACGGAGCGTAGCGGCGTCGCGGGGTGTTCGCGGACGGCCGCCGCGAGCCGTCGCGCGGCATCGGCGTCGCCGCGCCGAACTGCGTGGTGGACGGCGAGGGCGTCGAGCTCGGGTTGAAACCACGTGTTGGGCAACACGTCGCGCGTCCAGAGCGGCCGCTCCCACGGACGCCCGAGCACGAGCAGCGCGCGCGCGTGCAACGCTTCGCCTTGCAACGCCAAGTTGGGGTTCGCGCCGTCGATCGTCGAGATGCGCGAACGATTCAGCGCGAGCTCAGGATCGTCGTGAACGTAGGCGAGGTAGCCCTCGACCATGGTGGCATAGCGCAGCATCGCGACGTCGCGGCCGGCCCGCGTCGCGCTCTTGGCCGCGTCGAGCCGTTCGCGCCAGTCGTCGATCGAGCGGTGGATCCCGACGTGGGCGTACGCGATCGCCGCGTGCGTCTGCAGTTCGGGCAGGCCGTCGGCTCGCGCGATCAGATCGTCGACCGCCGCGACGAACTCGGCCGCGCGGCCGTGCCGGCGCGCCTGGAGCCGCCGCAGCAGCGCGAGATCGAACGCCGCGACCCGATCGGTCGCGGCGCGATCGAGCGACGCCTCCAGCGCCGCGACGAGCCTCTCCGCTTCGGCGAACCCGCCGGCCGATTCGAGGGCCCGCGCGCGCCACACCTCGCCGGCAAAACGGTGCGCGGGGTCGAGCCGATCGATGTCGGTCTCGTCCGGCACGTCGCCGGCGGCCACGCGCAAGCGCAGCTCCGTGAGGCGCTGCTCGCTGCCGGCGGGTTCGAGCTGTCCGAGAATCGCGCGCGCTCGCGCCGGATCGACGGCGGCGACCGCGTCGAACAGCGCGGCGTGCAGGTCGGCGCTCGCGCCGGCCGAGAGCGCCCGCTCACCGTCCTGCAGCCGCCGCTCGAGGGCCCGGTCGAGCGCGCGCATCGCGACCGCGCGCAGCCGGTAGTAGGTGCGTTGCGCAAGCGCCAGCTCGTGCGCGACCTGCTTACCGGGCTTCCCCTCGACGTCGGTTCGAATGACGATCTCGCGATAACGCGGATCGTAGTCGCGCAACGTCGTCTCGATGAAG
Source organism: Vulcanimicrobiota bacterium (assembly GCA_963723445.1). Taxonomy (GTDB): domain Bacteria; phylum Vulcanimicrobiota; class Vulcanimicrobiia; order Vulcanimicrobiales; family Vulcanimicrobiaceae; genus Vulcanimicrobium. Next base: position 311,183 of record CAVRQP010000008.1, on the reverse strand, counting down.
TCGACCAGCGCGCCGCGGTAGCCGCGCCGGTCCGCGCCGTTCGAAAGCAAGCCGGCCGGAGCGTGTTCATCGGCGGCGCGCGGGTCGTGCAGCTGACGCAAGAGGTCACGCATGCGACCGTTCATGATCTAGCTACGGGCGTCTCGGTCGAATCGTTGCGCGGGCATCGTCAGGCTTTTCGTTCCAGAAGCGTCCTCCGTTCCGACCCGGTCACCGCTGTTCTCACCACGCGCCGCTGTTTTCACGCTCGATGGCAGAGATACGGCAGTTCTTGCAACAGCGCCGGCTCATCTTCCGGCGAAGCCCGAGGGCGGCGGCTTTCCGCCGAAAGGACAAAAAAACTGTGACACCTCTCGTTTCCTCTGCGAAACGTTCGGTCGTCGCGGTGCTGTTGCTCATTGCGTTCGTGCTCCAGGGAACGACAAGCGTTCTGGCAGGCACGACCGGTGCAATCAACGGTACCGTCGTCGACCCTCAATCGAATCAACCCGTCGCCGGAGCGCGCGTGACGGCCACCAGCCCGTCCCAAGCGTCGACGACCACGACCGACGGGAGCGGGCGCTTCTCGTTCATCTCGCTCAATCCCGATACGTACACGATCTCCACCCCGGCGACTGAATCGCGCGACGCCGCGTCGGTGAGCGGCGTGACGGTGCAGGCGGACCAAACCCTCGTGGTCTCGCTGGCGCAGCCGGTCAAGCTCAAAGTCATCGGTGCGGTAACCTCCCGCGCCGCGGCCGCGCTGGTGAAGCCCGGCACGACCGCCGACGTCTACTCGATCAATTCGGTGACGCAGGACAAGGCCTCGGGCGTCGGCGGCGGCGGCAACCTCAACAGCGCGTGGTCCGCGATCGCGACCGTCCCCGGAGTGTTCGTCGCGAACAGCCAGGCCGGCTACATCGGCGCCGCGCCGACGATCAGCATTCGCGGCGGAGACTACGACCAGATCGGCTACGAGCTCGACGGCGTCCCGGTGAACCGCGCGTTCGACAACTACCCGTCGGGGCCGATCTCCTCGCTCGGCCAGCAGGAGCTCCAGGTCTACACCGGCGCGCCGGCGGCGAACGCCGAAGCGAACGGCATCTCGGGCTACATCAACCAGGTCATTCGCACCGGCACGGCGCCGGCGACGCGGAACCTGACGCTGGCCACCGGCTCGCCGGCGATGTACGGCAAGGTCGCGTTCGAGACCGGCGGCGCGAACCCCAGCCGCACGTTCTCGTACTACCTCGGCGCCGGTGCGTACAACCAAGACTACCGCTACTACGATCAGTACAACGGCGCCAGCCTCCAGTCCGTCTGGGGCGCGGCGCTCGCGCCTTGCCCGAGCGCGGCGCCGATCGGCTGCCACGGACCGCAGGGCCAGGACTACACGAACGGCGGCCAGTCCAATGCGTTCGCGTGGGCGCTCGGCCCGTACAACGCGTTCAGCGGCTTCGTCCCCGAAGTCAAGGACCGCGACACGGTGCTGAACCTGCATTTCGGGATCCCGCGCAAGGACGGCAACCGTGACGACGTGCAGCTCCTCTTCGACAACAACTTCATCGACAACCTGATCCCGAATTCGATCAACGACCCAAGGCGGCGCGGCATTTCTCAGCGCGCTCGGCTTGGGAACAACGTACGGCGACGGTTACCACTTCGCCGGCGCGCCGAACGGGACGGTCCTGCCGGCCGGATTCACCGGCGGAAACGGAAGCGGCGTACCCTATCTCTTCCCGGACTCGCCGGGCGGCCGCGCCTTCGGCGCCCAGATCGATCCCAACCGCGACGACGCGTTCACCAACGACCAGTCGATCGTGAAGCTGCAGTACCAGCGCAACTTCGGGACCAGCGCGTTCCTGCGCGTGTACGGCTACACGTACTACTCGGATTGGCTGCAGAACGGCCCGAACTCCAACAATCAGCTCAACCTCGGCATCCCGGCGCAGTACCTGCTCGACAGCCACACGCGCGGGGTGAGCGCGCAGTTCTCGGACCAGCTCAACGCGCAGCACCTGCTCTCCGTGCAGGGGTCCTACACGACGGCCACGACGCATGCGCTACAACAACTCCGGGATCGGCAACGACCCGACCGTCGGCTATCTGGTCAACGCGAACGATCCCGTACAGCGGGGTCTGCTACAACGGTAAGGCCGGCACTTCGGGTCCGTGCGCGTTCAGTACGACGTTCACGCCCACCACGTTCAACGCGCTGGCGGCGTACAACGGAACGGTCATTGCCGCCGGCACGTACGGCAGCACCTGCGGCGGGACCGTGCGCGTACGTCGTCGGGAACACCGGCAACTCCGCGACGTACAATACGGTCACGCCGAAGTTCGCCGCCGTTCTCGATCACCGACCAATGGCATCCGACGGACCGGCTCAACGTCAACCTCGGACTGCGCTACGACAGCTTCGTGTTCCAGGGCGGCGGATACGTTCAACTCGCCGGCACGCACGTTGTTCTACAACGCGTATAACCTCGCCAACGGCACGAATATCGTCAACGTCACGAATCAGGTCGACGTCGTACGGCATCCTCCAGCCGCGCATCGGAATGACCTATACGGTCGGACCCGAGCACCGTGCTGCGGGCGAGCTACGGCCGCTACGCGCAAGCGCCGAACACCGCGTTCGAGCAGTACAACTACCTGCAGCCCAACGACGTCGCGACGCTCGCGCACTTCGGGCAGTTCGGACTGCCGACCACGCCGGTGCACCCGGTGCGCCCGTCGATCGCGAACAACTACGACTTCTCGTACGAGCACCAGTTCAAGCGGCGATATGTCGGTGAAGCTGACGCCGTTCTTGCGCAAGACGCAGGACCAGATCCAACAGTTCTTCCTCGACCAGAGGACGAGCTTCGTGTCCGGTCTCAACGTCGGAAAGCAGACGTCCCAGGGCTGGAGCTGGAAGTCGACAAGGGCGACTTCTCGCGCAACGGCCTCGCAGCGCGCCTGTCGTTCACCTACACGAACAGCTACATCAACTACACCCGGCTGGGCAACGGCAGCTCGATCGTCGATCCGATCAACCAGCAGATCATCGGCTACAACGCGTACACGTCGTTCTGCGCGTCGCACGGCACCGACCCGCGGTGCGCGGGCGGCGCGCCGGCGCACGCGGCGGCGGCTCCGTGCTACACGACGACCGGCGCAGCCGATCCGAGCTGCGCGGCCGGGCAGCATCGCGAACCCGTACTGGAATGCGCCGGTGCAGCCGCTGATCGATCCGAACGCGCAACTTCCCCACCTTCGACACGTTCCCGGGCGGTCTGCCCGGCGGCGGCGGCTACGACAGCTACGGCGCGCCGTTCGTCTCGACGCTGCTCGTGCAGTACAAGCACGGCCCGCTCGCGATCACACCCGCGCTCCAGTTCTCCGGCGGCTCGCGCTACGGCGTCCCGCTCTCGAACTGGGGTATCCTGCCCGACGCGTGCGCGGCGGGTCTCGCATCGTCGACGGCGGGCGATCCGCGCTACAAGTACGGCGCGGCCGGCGGAGCGCCGTACGACGCGACGAACTGCACCCAGAACCTGTCGATCCCGGACACCTTCACCAACCAGTTCGACGGCATCGGCGGATTCGTCGCGCCGAACGCGCTCCAGCTGCACACGCAGATCACGTACGACGTGAACAAGCGGCTGACGCTGGTCGCCAACTTCGCGAACATCATCAACCGCTGCTGGGGCGGAACGAAGGTTCCGTTCTCGGTCAACCAGGCGTGCACGTACGGCACGCCGACGATCGAAGCCGGCGGCAACAACAACATCGGCAACGCGTACAACCCCGGCTGGGCGCTGCAACCGCAAGTCGCCTCGCCGTACTTCCCGACGTTTCCGGCGTTCCCGTTCAACATGTACTTCGAGGCCCGAATCAAAATCTAGGCGCGCCTACTCCTGAACGGCACGACGAGCAGCCCCGCTCCGGTGGGGCTGCTCGTCGTTTGAGGCCGCTGAGATGGCAGAGATTGGCAGGTCCCGGCTCAGAGGCGTAGCCGCCCTCCGGGTCCATCGAGGACGATGAGGCGGCTAACCGATTGCACGCCGTCGTCGGTGCGCGCGACCTTCGGTCGGCGTTGTTGGCGTTGGTGGGGTCGGCGCTGCGCGACGACGCGGAGTATCTGCTCGGCGACCCGCGCCCGGCATTCGATGAGGCGCGAAAACGCCTTGGAGGCGGCCTTGCGGGGTGACCGGCATTCGGCCGAAGCCAAGGCCGTCGCCGGCGACTTCGTCCGATCCGCTGTACGCGATGACGTACCGGTACGCCGCCTGGCTGAGCTTTACCGAGCGCGATCCCGAACGGCGCGCCATCATCCTGGCCGGCGTCGGACAGGTGCGCGAAGCGGTGGCCGAGCTGCGTGCCGCTGCCGCCTCGGCCGCTCCGTGGCCCGTCGCGCCAGATCTTGGGGACCTCACTGGTCGCGGTCCGAACGTATCTGCGTCCGTTGCGCGAAGCGCCCGACTTCGAGGCCGTCTACGAGCGCTACCGTTCGGCTTAAGCGACCGAGATTTTTTGGGATGCCTCGAAGAGGTCGTTGACGCGGGCTGACGCGAGCACGCGGAAAAACGGTGCGAGGCAGATGCGGCAGGTGAGCGGGCGGCGCGCGCGCACGACGGATTCGAGCTCGGCGAGCGAGGCGTCGGACTGGCCGAGTCCGGCCAGAATGACGGCGCGGAACTCATGCTGCGGCTTACCGCCGGGCGCCATCGCGTCGAGCGCGCGCAGATCGCGCAGCGCACCGAGCCGGTCGCCCAGCCTGCCGCGGACGTGGCCCATCGCCGCGAGGTGCGACTGCTGCACGCCGTCGGTCATCAGCAGCTCGAGCTCGGCCATCGCCGCGTTGAACTCGCCCGCATCGACCAGCGCGGCCGCGAGGTGGAAGCGCGCGATGTCGAGCCGGCTGTCCGCATCGACGACCGAGCGCAGCTGATCGATACCGTTGCGCGTTCGTCCGGACTCGCGATACACCAGACCGAGCGTCGTCTGCAAGACCAGCGACGACGGCTCGCGCATCAGACCTTGCTTGATCAGATCGGCGGCGGCCGCGTGATTGTGCTGCATCGAGCTCGAGCCAAGCCGCGTTGTTGTAGGCGCCGCTGTACGACGGGTCGGCGGCGATCGCGGCTTGGAACAGCGTGCGCGCGCGCTCGGGATTGCCGTCGGCGAAGAGCGCGAGATCGCCGGCCGCCGCCAGACTCTCGGGGAGACTCGCGCCGAACTCGAGCGCGCGATTCAGGCACCGCCGGGCCTCGCTGAAGGCGCGGCGCGGATCCCGCAGCTCGTATTCGGCGGCGAGCAAATGCACTTCGGCGAGCGCCGCGTGCGCGCGGGCGAAGTTGGGATCGCACCGCAGCGCCATCTCGAAGCAGCGCTGGGCACCGTCGAACCCGGACGCGGTCCGGCGGCTCAGCAAGTAGCGGCCGCGAGCGTACCAGGCCAAGGTGTCGTCGTCGACGTCGGGAGACGGCGTTCCGGCGTCGAGCGCAACGTCGAGCTCGTGCGCCACCGCCTCGAGCGCGACCGCGCGCAGCCGGTAGAAGTGGCGCTGCGAGAGGTGCATCTCGGCCGAGGCGACCTTGCCCAGGCCGCGTCGCCGATCGACCAGATCGATCGTCATGCGCAGCCGCGGATCGCAGTCGCGCAAGCGCCCGCTCGAGCAGGACATGGATCGCTTCGAGCGTGGTCGGAGTGCGTAACGCCGCGCACAGCCGCAGGGCTACCGGGTCGCGATCCAACAGATGAGGGGTACGCGCGCGACGCAGGAGTCGCCGGGCGCGATTGACGCTGGCTTCCATGTCCTATTTCTATAGTAGCAGCATCCGGAGCCCGTGTGTGCCCGGCGAGGCGGTCTGGCACAAATTTGGCAGCCCTATGAACCGGGCCGGCGCGTCCATAGCGCGAGCAGGGCGGCCGCGACGAACGCAACCGCGCAGCCGGCGAGCGCTGCCGGATAGCCGAAGCGGTCGATGACCGTACCCGCGATCGCCGGACCGGCGGCAGCCCCGAGCGCGACCGGGAGGTTCTGGATCGCCGAGATGCGGCCATACGACGTCGGACCGAAAAAGTGCGCGACCATCCCGCCCCGGACCGGCGCCATCGCACCGTACGCGGCGCCGAACACGGCCAGGTAGGCGATGATGCCGGTCCAAGATCGTTGCGCGGCCAGCAGCACGACGCCGGCCGCCTCGGCGACGAGCACCAACGCGAGCAAGACCGAAGGCGCTAGCCGCCGCGCCCCCGCGTTCGCCAGCCAGCGGCCCGGGAGGTACGCCAGGCCCAGCAGCCCGGCGGCGGTCGCGACGGCCGCCGGCGGATAGCCGCGGCCGGTCAAGTATGCGACGTGCTCGGCCAAGATCACCGTGCTGGCCAGGTAGCCGATCGACAAGGCGACGGTCATCGACCAGAAGGGAAACGTGCGGATCGCCGCCGCGACCGACATCGAGCGCTCGGCCTCGTCGTCGGGCGCTCGCGCGCGCGGAGCGCTGCGGACCAGTGCGAGCGCGAGCGGAACTGAAACGAGCAGGTTGACGCCGGCGAGATACCACAGCGCCTCACGCCAGCCGTACCGTGCGATCAGCCAGCCCGTCGTCGGATAGAAGATCGTCGACGAGAACGCGCCGATGAAGGTCAGGCGCGAGAACGCGCTCGGCCGCCCGCGGCGGAACCAGCGCGCGACGGCAGTGAAGCTGACCGGATAGTAGGTCAGCGCCGTGCCGATGCCGATGCCGCCACCCCAGACCAGTTGGAACTCGACCGGACTCGCGACGATCGTCAGCAGCGCCAGCGAAGCGGCCAGGACCGCTGAGCCGGTCGCCATGAGCGCGCGCGCGCCGTAGCGGTCGCAGGCCGCGCCGATCGGTACGCCGGCGACGGCGGAGACGGCCAGACCCCAGGAGTACGCGCCGTCGATCTGCGCGTGCGACCAGCCCAGATCGCTCGCCGCCGGGCGCACGATGAGCGAGAAGAGATACTGCGTCGAGCCGTAGGCGATCACGGTGACGACGCCGAGGGCCGCGACGACGCGCCATCCCTCATAGCCTGGTGCGCTCTCGTCGGCCGCACGACCATCGATCACCCGTCGCCCGTACGCGGCCGTAGCGGGAAGACCCTCGGCGCGCACACGAAAGCCCGGGCATGGAAAGCAGCGCGCTGTTGCGCGAAGTCGGCGAGCGGCTCACTCGGTTTCGTACCACTGCAGGCTTGACCGTCGACACGGCAGCCGCTCGGACGGACGTCGGCCCCGACCGCCTCGCACAAGCCGAGGAGGGCGCGAGCGCGCTCACCGGAGACGAGATCGAGCGGCTCGCGACGGCCTACGGCATCGACCCGACGGAGATCTTCGGCGGTCGGGTTACGCCGCTCCAAAACTACGCCGGCGGCTGAAAGCTGCGGGCTACGCCGACAGGCCAACAAGGGAAACGAGGGTTTGCCTTCTCGGCTTGATTCGGCGTCGAATCGGGAACGCAACCCGCGCGCCCCAACGTTTTCGAGGATACATGCTCGCTAGACGCTTCGCGCTCGCGCTCGTTCTCGCGCTGATCGCTCCGCTCCCCGGCCTCGCCGTCGAAGAGTCGACCGGGCCGCTGTACGTGATCGTGCCGTTCAGCGAGCCCGGCAACACCGATCCCGTCTTCAAGAACGCAACGCAGCAGTTCACCGTCGATCTCTCCGACAAGAAAATCCGCACCGCGGTCTCGGTGCCGATCGATGCGATCGAAGCGGTCGGCACGGCGCGCCAAATGTGCGGATCGTACAACGCCGACGGGGTCCTCATCCCGCAACTGCGCTTCGAGCAGTCGAAGGAACGCAATCTCACCGGCTTCATCCCCGTCGTCGGCGGCGTCGTTTCGTCATCCGGCGTCTTCGACCGCTCGCCGATCCGCGCGTCGCTCAAGCTCTACCTGATCGACTGCACCGGCGTCGTGCGCTGGAAGACGTTCACCACCGCGAACAAAATTCACAAAGGCCAGAACGTCGCCGCCGGCCTGACCGAGATCGCCGACGAAGCGTTAGCCGAGGCCGTCGAAGAGTTCGCGACGCGCCCGGAGATGTACCGGCCGGCGCCCGCCGCGAGCGATCGCCCCTGATCGGCCGGATTCTGCGTCGTTCCTCCGAGGTAACGGGCCTCCGCGTCGAGCAGTCCGTGGAGGTCGCGAAAGCCGGCCTTCACACCATGGGAATTGCCGGCGGCAAAGGTAGCGGTTGGTTTGTTCACCCTTTCTAAGCCGGTCTTCGGAGAGCGCGGTGGCGGCGTGACCCGATTGGACACGCGCGCGATCGAGAACATCGCTACCGCCCCGGCGACCTCCGCCGACCGTCGCTGGGCCGGCGCCACCGCGCTCGCGCTATTGGCGCTGTTCGTCGTGTCGGTCCCGTTCTCGCCGTGGCGGGCGCTGGAGGTCCCGGCCTTCGTGCCTTCGGTCGTCGGGGCCGGAATCGTCGCGCTGGTGCTCACCGCCGTCCTGCTCTACGTGCAGTACCGCATCGAGCGCGATCTCAAGCTGGCGCTGCTCGCGCTCGCCTACGGATACGCCGCGCTCACGCAGACGCTGTACGTGCTCACCTTCCCGGGGATCTTTTCGCGGACCGGACTTTTCGGCGCGGGTCCGCAGACCGCGTCGCTGATGTACGTCGCGTCGCAGGTCGGTTTCGGCGCCTTCGTGATCGCGGTCGGGATTGCCGGGCGGCGGAACTGGCGCCTGCGGCGTGACGGCGTGCGCGTACTCGCAGTTGCGACGTTGCTCGCGACCTGCGCGTTCGCGGCCGTCGTCACCGCCGGTTACGGCTGGCTGGCGGGACCGCTCACCGGCAACGCCTACGCGTCGGGTTGGTTTCGCTATGTCGTACCGTTCACCGCCGGCGAGATGCTGATCGGCCTGGCGATCGTCGCCGACGGGCTCAAGACGGTGACCGAGGTATGGCTTGCGGTCGTGCTGCTCGCCCGCGCCGTCGCGATCATCACCGGCGGCGAGCTGTCTTCAGGCCGCTACTCGTTCGGCTGGTACGCCGCGCGGCTTGAAGAGTTTGTCGCCGCGATCGTCGTGCTGGCCGTCTTCTTGGTGAAGATCAACGACCTGATGCTACGGCTGGCCGCGCGCAGCCGGTCGACCGCCGAGGCGCTCGAGGTCGGCGAAGCGCGCTACGCTTCGCTCGCCAACGTGGTCCCGCAACTGATCTTCACGACCAACGCGAACGGTGACGCGGAGTATGTCAACGATCGCTGGGCGGTGTATACGGGCTTCGACCTCAACGCGTCGCGTGACGGCGGTTGGCGCAATGCCGTCCATCCGGACCAAGAGCCGGCGATCCGCGATCGCTGGGGACACAGCTTGCGCACCGGCGAGCCGCTGGCCGCGGAGTTTCGGCTGCGCGAGGGGCGGACCGGACGCTATCGCTGGTTTCTCGTCAACGCCGCGCCGGCGCGCGGCCGCGAGGGCGAGGTCGTGGCATGGATCGCGACGTGCACCGACGTCGACGCGCAGAAACGGCTCGAGGAGCGCGAAGCCTTCCTCTCGCGGCCGGCGAACGCCTCGGCGCCTCGCTCGACGTCACCGCAACGGTTGCCGCAATGAAGGCGCTGCTCATTCCGCGATTGGCCGACCGCGCCTGGGTCGCGCTGCTCGACGACGACGGGCGCTTCATCCTGAGCGGTTTGGGAAGCACCGATATCACCGAGGAGCTCGACGCACGGCGCGGGATCGGCACGGCGCTGCCTCCGGCACTGCACGAGGTGGTCGCGCGAATCGTCGCCGCGGGCGACCCGGTCGTGCTCGACGATCCCGACCGCGTTCCCGATGCGTGGTTGCGCGAGGCTGCGCCGGCCGCCGCCATGATCGTGCCGCTGGTCAGCGGCGACGTCACCGTCGGCGTCTTGGCGCTGGCGCGCCGCAGCGGTCGCGCATACGAGCTCGACGACGCCGCGATCGTGCGCGAGTTCGCGCGCCGCGCGGCGCTGTCGCTCGAGCACGCTCGCCTCTACGAGCGCGAGCGCACGACGGCCGACGCGCTGCAACGCGCGATGCTGCCGTCGGCGCTGCCGCTCCTGCCCGACATTCGCTTCTCCGCGTCGTACTCGGCGGCGTCCGAATCGCAACGGGTCGGCGGCGACTTCTACGATGCGTTCGAGCTGCCCGACGGCCGCGTCGCGCTGACGATCGGCGACGTGACGGGCCACGGTCTCGAAGCGGCCGTTATCATGGGTGAGATCCGCCAAGCGCTGCGGGCGGCCTCGTTCGAATCGGCCGATCCGTCCGCGATCCTCGATCGCGCGAGCCGGCTGCTGATCGCCAGCGGACGCAGCGTCTTCGTCACCGCGATCGTCGGCGTGCTCGACCCCGTTACCGGGCGCTTCGCGTACTCGACCGCCGGTCATCCGCCGCCACTTGTCGACGACGGCAAGGAGCTGCGCCGGCTGCCCAGCGCGGGGCTGCCGATCGGCTTGCGCGACGAGCAAGGCGTCGACTTCGCGCTGCGCCTGCGCGCGCCGTGCACGCTGGTCATGTTCACCGACGGGTTGATGGAGTTCTCGCGCGATCTCGACGAGGGCGAGCGCGCATCGAGAACGCGATCCGCAACCTGGCGCGCGAGGACATCGATCATCTCGCCGCGGCGCTGATGAAGGAGGTGCTCGGCGAAGACGAGCCGTCCGACGACATCGCGATCTTGACGGTGACGGTCGAGCGCTTCGCGGCCGACCTGCCCGGCGACGAGCGCGAGTGGCGGTTCGTCAGCGACGACGCGCGCACGGGCGCCACCGCGCGGCGGGACATCGGCGCGCTGATCGCGAGCTGGACCGGTCGCAACGATGTCGCGTACGCCAGCGAGCTCGCGTTCGGCGAACTCGTCGCGAACGCCGTGCGCCATGCGCCCGGCCCGGTGCGCGTGATCGTCTCGACCGACGGTGACGGAGCCGCGACGCTGGTCGTGGAGGATTCCGGCGAAGGCTTCACCCATACGGAGCGCGCGTTCGACCCGTTCGCCGAGTCGGGCCGCGGCCTCGAACTCGTGCGCGCCGTCGCCGACGGCGTAAAGATCGAGCCGATCGTCCGCGGCGGCACCGCGCGTCACCGTCACCTTCCTTGCCGCCCAGCACGCGCTCGCGGCCGGCGCGTAACCCAAAGTAGAATGCCGTCAGCGGCTATGATATCATTGCGTGGTAAACGTAACGTCGGAGGCTGGACACCGGGGGTGGGGTATGGTAGCCTTCGCCTGCAATGGCGAAGAAACGTGAGCTCGCGAAGAAGAGCGGGCTGAGCGCGGCCGGCAAGGCCGACGTTCTCAATCGGCTCAAGACCGTGCGCGGCATGACGGACGGGATCTACAAGATGGTCGACGAGGACGTGTACTGCATGCAGGTCCTCAAGCAGATCTCCGCGGCGCGCGCCAGCCTCGACCGCGTGGCGCGAATCCTGCTCCAGAATCACTTCGCGACGTGTTTCGTCGCGCAGGTGAAATCCGGCGAGGCCGGCGCGGCGGTGACCGAGTTGATGGAGACGCTCAACTTTCAGCGCGAGTTGATTTAATGCTGCTCGCGAAGGCCGGCGAGGCGCTGTTGCTCGCGCTCGGCATGCTGTGGCAGGTCGGCTGGAGCCTGGTGCTAGGTTTCGCGTTGTCGGGGCTGGTGCAGGCCGTCGATCTCCAAGGAACAGATGCAGCGCCTGCTCGGCCGCGACGGCATCCGCGAGGTGGCGCTGGCGACGGGCTTCGGCGCGGTCAGCTCGAGCTGCTCGTACGCTTCCGCGGCGATGACCAAGACGCTGTTCAAGAAAGGGGCCGCGCTCGTCCCGAGCCTGGCGTTCTCTGTTCTCGTCGACCAACCTCGTGCTCGAGCTCGGGATCATCCTGTGGCTGCTGATGGGCTGGCAGTTCACCGCGGCCGAGTGGATCGGCGGGCTGGTGCTCATCGCGATCATGACGTTGCTGGTGAAGCTGACCTATCCGAAGGCCTTGGTCGAAGCGGCACGCGCGCACGCCGACGAGGTCGCCGGGCACGAGCACGGCTCGATGGAAGCCGGCGGCCGGACGATGCTGGAGCGGCTGCGCGACCCGGCCGTGCACGTCGCGGTCGCACAGAACGTGGCGATGGACGTCTCGATGCTGTGGAAGGATCTGCTCGCCGGGTTCCTCATCGCGGGCGTGCTCGCGGCGTTCGTACCCGGCGGGGCGTGGAAGGCGCTGTTCCTCAACGGCGCGTCGCCCGGCGTCCAACTCGTCGGCAACGCGCTCGTCGGGCCCGTCATCGCGATGTTGGCCTTTGTGTGCTCGATCGGCAACGTGCCGATGGCGGCGATCCTGTGGGCGAGCGGAATCTCGTTCGGCGGCGTGCTCGCGTTCCTCTACGCCGATCTCGTCGTGCTGCCGCTGCTCGACGTCTACCGCAAGTACTACGGCTGGCGGATGATGCTCTACATGTTCGCCGTGTTCTTCGCGACGATCGTGCTGTCGGCGATCGCGATGGACCTTGCGTTCTCCGCGCTGCACGCCGTGCCCAAGCCGAATCCGAACGTGCGCCACGACCTCACCATGTTCTCGGTGAACTACACCTTCTGGCTCAACCTCGGCTTCGGCGCCTTCGCGCTGTACCTCTGGCGGTTGAACCGCGCGCACCCGATGGACCACGGCTGCCACGCCGCCGCGATCAGCGCTCGCGGCGCATGACGGGCAATACCATGCTCGCGCGCGTTCGGCCGTCGGGCTCGCGCGCGACGTGGATGCGTCCGGTGAACGCGCTGATGAGCGCGTACGCGTGGTGCGTCGCCTCGCACCGCGGATCGTCGAGCGAGAACGGCCACGAGCGCAGCCGGTCGCTGTGGTCGATGACGACCAGCGCCTGGTCGGCCCAGCGAAACTCGATGCGCAGCTCGCCCGGCGCGTGGCGCGCGCAGTTGCCGACGAGCTCGCCGTACACCGCCTCCGCCGCGTCGAAGTCGCTCGCCGGATCCCCGTAGTATTCGAGGTAGTCGCCGGAAGGCGTGGCGCATCCGCGCGCCGTCTCTCGCTGCCGCGGCGACGAGCGACCAGCCGGACTCGTCATCCTCCATCGCGAGGTGCCCGTGCCCGAGCCCCTCGGCCGCGATCTCTCGATCCAGGAGTGTGGCCATACCGTCCTCCCCTTCGGTGTCTGGAGATATCCGGCGGCTCGGGCCCGATCCCTTCGTCCCGCTATCTCGGCGAGAGAGGTCGGCCCCGGTCGCGCGCCGTAGCGATGGCAGACACATGCTATGGAAGCCGGCGCGATGATTCGCGCTGCGGTCGCGCTCGGCGCCGCGCTCCTGGTCCTGTTCATCACGATCCCGCTCGGGACGCTCTACGGGCACTTGACGCCGGCGCGGTTCGCGGCCGCCATCGGCTCACCCGACGCGCTGGCGGCACTGCGCATCTCGCTGATCACCACGGCGTGCTCGCTCGGCCTGACCCTGCTGCTGGGAACGCCGTTGGCCTATGCCCTGGCGCGAGGTCGCTTCGCCGGCCGCGACCTCGTCGACGCGATCGTCGACCTGCCGATCGTCGTGCCGCCCGCGGTCGCCGGGCTGTCGCTGTTGTTCGCTTTCGGCAAGTACGGACTGGCGTCGCCGCTGCTCGGCGCGCTGCACGTGCGGCTGGCCTTCACCACCGCGGCGGTCGTGCTCGCCCAGCTCTTCGTCGGCGCTCCCTTTTACGTGCGCGCCGCACGGGCGGGGTTTGCGTCGGTCGACCGCGCGTACGAGGAGGCTTCGGCGACGCTCGGGATGGGGCCGCTGCGCACGTTCGCGCGGATTACCGTCCGGTTGGCGATGCCGGCGCTCGCCGGTGGCGCGGTGCTGGCCTGGGCACGCTCGCTCGGCGAGTTCGGTGCGACGATCATGTTCGCCGGCAACCTGCCGGGCGTGACGCAGACGCTGCCGTTGGCCGTGTATCTCGGACTCGAGAACGGCGACGTCGACCTTTCGGCGGCGCTCGCGGTCGTGCTGGTCACGATCGCGCTGGCGATCGTGGTCCTCGCGCGTTTGCTCGAGCGGCGCAGCGCGTGATCGAGCTTCGCGTCAGCAAGTCGTTGCGCGAGTTCACGCTCGACGTCGAGCTCGAGTTCGCGCCCGGCGTCACGCTGCTGGTCGGGCCGAGCGGCGCGGGCAAGTCGACGCTGTTGCGCATCGTCGCCGGTCTCGAACGTCCAGACGCCGGGCGAGTCGTGCTCGACGGGCACGTGCTCCATGGCCCCGGCGTCGACGTGCCGGCCTTCCGGCGCGACGTCGCGTACGTCTTTCAGGAATACGCGCTCTTTCCGCACCTCGACGTGACCGACAACGTCGCTTACGGCTTGTCCGCGCGCGGTGCGAGTCGCGAGGCGCAGCGCAGCGCCGCCGGCGCGTGGCTGGAACGGCTCGGGATCGGAGCGCTCGCGAAGGCACGACCCGGGGCGCTATCGGGCGGCGAGCGCCAGCGGGTCGCGCTCGCGCGAGCGCTTGCTTGGAAGCCGCGCGCGGTCTTGCTCGACGAACCGTTCGCCGCGCTCGATGAGGCCATGCGGGTGCGCGTGCGCGACGAGTTGCGCGCTACGCTGAGCACGCTGGACGTGCCGGTCGTCCTGGTGACGCACGACGAGTCCGACGCCGTCGCTTTCGGCGCGCCGGCCGTCCGCCTCGAACGCGGCCGGCTTGCGGCTGTCGGTCGGCCCGACCCGCAATTGTGACGCCCGCCCTGTCGGAAGCCTCGCTCGGCCGGGAAAAAACGTGCACAACGATGCCGAGCGTGTACGTGGTGGAACCTCAAGCGTTGTTCGGACCCGAGCTTGCACGTCTCGTCGGGGAAGCCGGCGGTCGCATCTCGGGCGAGTCCGCGGCCCTCGATCTGAACGCGATCGTTCGCGCGTCGCCCGACGTGCTGTTGCTCGATCTCGACTATACGGGCTACGACGTCGTCGGCGTGCTCGACGTCCTGCATGCCGAGGCTCCGTCGATCCGCCCGGTCGTGCTCACCGCCGAACGCGGGCGCGGCTGGCTCGAGCTGTGCCGGGCGACCGGTGCGGCGGCGGTCGTGGCCAAGGCCGCCACCGACGAAGAGGCGATCCGCGATCTGCGGGTCGTCCTGGGCGGCGGCTCGGTCTGGGACGCACGCGCCGAAGCCGCATAATGCGCGCCGAAGCCGCGTAACTCGGATAAGAGAACGGCGCCGTCCACCTGTGCTGGTGCGAACGGCGCCGTGACTCTCGAGGGCTTGCTGGGGTGTACTGCTGAAGGCCCCTCGGGACCGTGCGTACCCCCGGCCGGTCGCGCCTAAACCTGGGAGGACGTTTGAGACTCTGCACCTATCGCACCGACGGCGACGCAACCGTCGGCGCCGCGAACGCGCGCGGGATCGTCGACCTGCGCGCCGTCGATTCGACGTTGCCGGCAACGCTGATCGAGTTGCTTGCGCTCGGCAGCTCAGGGCTCGAGCAAGCGCGGCGCGCGCTGGCCGCGGCCGGCGACGATCACGTGCATGCGCGCGAGGCCGTTCAGCTGCTGCCGCCGATCCCCAACCCGGCTAAGATCATCTGCATCGGGCTGAACTACCGCGACCATGCCGCCGAAGTGAAGCTCGATCTGCCGCAGCACGTGACGGTCTTCGCGAAGTGGCCCAACACGCTCGTCGGCGACGGAGCACCGATCGTGATACCGGCCGAGTCGCATCGGGTCGACTACGAGGCCGAGCTCGCGTTCGTGATCGGTACGCGCGCGCGTCACGTCGGCGAAGCCGAGGCCTACCGGCGTGATCGCCGGCTACACGTGCTTCAACGACGTCAGCGTGCGCGACTATCAGATGCGCACCTCGCAGTGGACGCTGGGGAAGGTGTTCGACACGCACGGTCCGTGCGGGCCGTACCTGGTCACGCGCGACGAGGTACCGGATCCGCACGCGCTGCGCATCAGTTGCTCGATCGGCGGCGAGATGCTGCAGGACTCCTCGACGTCGCAACTCGTGTTCGGGATCCCGCGGCTGGTCGCCGACCTGTCGGCCGTGATGACGCTCGAGCCCGGCGACATCGTCGCGACCGGCACCCCCGCCGGCGTCGGCACGTCGCGCACGCCGAAGCGCTGGATTCGGCCGGGCGAGCGGGTGCGGGTCGAGATCGAAGGCGTCGGGCGGCTCGAGAACCCGGCCGTTCCGCCGGGTGAGCATCGCGGCCGGGGTCGCTTGACCGTGGCCCCGCCGCCGTGCTAGGCTTCGCGGACGATGGCGCTGCGCTCTTACGTCCTTCCGGTCTCGATTTTTATCGTCGGGTGTCGCCCGCCGGCCGGATCGTCGTTCGCGTAACGCAGCCACTCTGACACCAACGCAAACGAACGCCCCGGCCGAAGCGCCGGGGCGTTCGTCGTTTCCCAAGCGAGGAGAAGCCCCGTGATGACCCGGACCGCCACGACCGTGTGGCTCGACGGCAAGCTGCTCGACGACGATCGTCTGCAGCTGCACGCGCTTACCCACGCGATGCACTACGGCTCGTCGGTGTTCGAGGGGATTCGCGTCTACGCGACGCCGCAGGGCCCGAGCATCTTTCGGTTGCGCGAGCACGTCGACCGGCTCGTGGCCGGTGCCGCGACCTACGGGATGGAGCTCGGCCGGGATGCCGGCGGTCTGGTGGCGGCGATCGTCGAGACGGTTCGGGCGAGCGGCCGCGACGCGGCGTACGTGCGGCCGTTGGCATACTTCGGCGGCGAAACGGTACGCCTGAATCCCGGCAAAGAGTGTCCGGTGCACGTCATGATCGCGGTGCTTCCGTTCGATGGGATCCTGCCGGGCACCGCCGTTCCGCTGTTCCGCGCGACCATCTCGCCGTTCATGAAGACGCCCGTCGCGCGCGCTGCCGTCGACCGTTAAAGCCGGCGGTCACTACACGAACTCGATCCGCGCGCTGGCCGAAGCGCAGGCGCGCGGTTTCGACGAGACGCTGCTGCTCAACGACCGCGGCGACGTGGCCGAGGGTTCGGGTGAGAACATCTTCATCGTGCGCGACGGCGTGCTCATCACCAATGACGCCGATGCCGACATCCTGCCCGGAGTGACGCGCGCCAGCGTTCTCGCGCTCGCCCGCGAGGCCGGGATCACGACACGCGTGCGCCCGCTGTCGCTCGAGGATCTCGCCGCCTGCGAAGAAGCGTTCTTCACCGGCACCGCGGCGGAAGTCGTACCGATCGTGCGGATCGACGACCGCGACTTCGGCGCCGAAGGCCCGCTAACCGAGCGTCTGCGCGTCACGTACACCGACGTCGTCCGCGGCCGCCGGCCGGCCCCGGGCCCCTGGCTCACGCCCGTCGCGTGAGTCCAGGCGCGAGACGTCTGCGGTGACGGAGGCGCAGGTGTCCTAGGGCCTGCCAAGGTACGCACGCCGGATGTTCGGCGTCCGTGCTTGCGTCGCGTTCGCTCTTGCGTGCGCGCTTCTGCCCGGCGTTCCGCGGCCGGTCGCCGCGGACGTCACCGTCCCGCTCGACTATAAGGCGTACGACGGTTGGAACGCGATCCGCACGCCGAAGCTGTCCGATGACGGGCGGCGGCTGGCCTACGCGCTCACGCCGGAGGACGGCGATCCGACGCTGGTCGTGCGCGAGCTCGATTCGAGCGCGGAACGGCGCGAGTCGCGCGGCAGCGCGCCGTCGTTCGCCGCGAACGGCCGCTTCGTCGTGTTCACGCACGTCGCGCGCAAGAAGGACGTCGATGCGGCGAAGAAGGCGAAGAAGAAGCCGGCCGAGCTGCCCAAGAACGGCGTCGGCATCCTCGATCTCGACAGCGCGAAACCCGCCGAGATCGTCGACGACGTCAAGACGATCGCCGTGGCGAAGGATGGCGGCGCGACCATCGCCTATCGCGCTGAACCGTCGCCGTCACCGTCACCTTCACCGTCGCCGCGCCCGTCGCGACGGCAGCCGTACCGCGACGCGCGTCGCGCATTCGCCGGCGCCCAAAGCCGACAAGACCAAAGAGCCCGGCGCGCCGCTGACGATTCGCGACCTCGTCGCCGGAACGCACGTCACGGCGAACGACGCGACCGACTTCGTGGTCTCCGACGACGACCGGTTCGTCGCGTACGCGACCGAAACGAAGAACGGCAAAGGCGACGGGCTGCACGTCTACGACGTCGCGCACGGCACGACCAGCGACGTCCTGACCGGCGCCGGCCGGTACCGCGGCCTTGCGGTTGCGCGCGACGGTTCGACGCTGGCGTTTCTGAGCGACGTTGCGACCTACGAGGACGACGTGCCGCACGACGCACTATACGTCGTCGATCTGCGGGCTGCGACGCTGACCGCGGTCAAGGCGGTCGATGCCGGCAGCGCCGGACTCGTCGCGAAGACGACGCCGAACGCGAACGGAACGCTCACGCTTTTCGCGCGACGGCAGGCGCGTGTTCCTGGGGACGGCGGCGGCACCGACGCCGATGCCGTCGGGGACGCCGGCGCCGACCGCCGTCGACCTGTGGACGTGGCACGACTCCGTGCTGCAATCGCAGCAGAAGCACGATGCCGACGCGCGAGCGCAAGCGCACGTACCTCGCGGCCTACGACCTCGCGACGTCGCATTTCGCGCAGCTCGGCTCGCCGTCGCTGCGCGACGTCGAAACGAACGACAACGCGACCGTCGCGCTGGGTTCCGACGATCGGCCCTACCGCGCGCGCGTCGTCGTGGCTCGGCGAGCGCTACGACGATCTGTACGCCGTGGCGCTCGCGAACGGGCGGCGGACGCTGCTCGCGAAGCGCGCGCAGCGACGGCGAGCTCTCGCCGGACGGCCGCTACGTGCTCGGCTGGGACGAAAAGCTGCGCCATTGGTATCGCGGTACGCGTCGCCGACCGCAAGCGCGTCGTGCTGGCGGCAAACGCCGGCGTCGCGTTCTCCAACGTCGACGACGACCACCCCGCGCCGCCGCCGCCGTACGGGACGGGCGGCTGGATCGCCGGCGACCGGGGCGTGCTGCTCTACGACGAGTACGACGTCTGGCGGGCCGATCCCGATACCGGCGCGGCGACCAACCTCACCCGCGGCGCCGGCCGGCGCAACCACGTCGCGTACAGCCCGGTGCAGACCGATCGCGAAGCGAAGGCCTTTGCCGCCGGCCGGCCGTTGCTGCTCGGCGCTCATCGACGCACGCAGCTTCGAGAGCGGGTACGCGCGCGTCGCGCCGGGCGGCGGCGTCCCGCGGACGCTGTTCGAGGCGCCCGAGATCGTCAACGGCGTGCGGACGGTGTTCAACGCGGGCCTGCACGGCTTCACCGAACCGCCGCTGGCGGCGAAGCACGCGAACCGTTTCGTCTTCGCGCGCGAGTCGTTCCGCCGGTATCGCGATCTGTGGAGCTCGGACACAGCCTTCGGTCACCTCGCGCAAGTCACCGACGCCAACCCGCAGCAGGCGAAATATCGCTGGGGCACCGAGCGGCTGATCGGCTACAAGGCCGCCGACGGAACGCCGTTGCGCGCCGTCCTGCTCGTCCCCGACGGCCTCAAACGCGTTCGCAAGGCGCCGCTGCTGGTCTACTTCTACGAGACGTGGAGCAACCTGTTCCACACCTACTACATGCCCGGGCCGGGCACGAGCCCGAACCTCGCGCGCTACGTCTCCAACGGCTACGTCATGGTGCTCCCCGACGTGCACTACACGAACGGCCACCCCGGCGCAAGCGCGTTGCGCTGCATCATGCCGGCCGTCGACGCCGCGCTGCGCACCGGTTACGTGAACCCGCAGCGAGTGGGGATCGCCGGCCATTCGTGGGCCGCGTACCAGATCAACTACATCATCACCAAGACGCACCGATTCCGCGCGGTCGAGGCCGGGGCCGCGGTCGACGACATGATCAGCGCGTACTCGGGGATCCGGCTGGAGAGCGGGGTCGTGCGCGAGGGACAGTACGAGCACGGACAATCGCGGATCGGCGCGACGCCCTGGGACCGGCCCGACCTATACCTCGAGAACTCCGGCCTGTTCGGGATCAAGAACATCACCACGCCGTACCTCACCATCCACAACGACCAGGACGGCGCGGTGCCGCAGTTCCAAGGGATCGAGTTCATCACCGCAATGCGGCGGCTCGGCAAGGAGGCGTATCTGTTCTCGTTCGACGGCGAGGAGCACGGCTTGCGCGACCGCGAGCACCAGAAATACTGGACGGTCCACCTCGACGAGTGGTTCGACCATTGGCTGAAAGGCGCGCCACGCCCGGCCTGGATGAACGGCGTCGACTACCTGCACCGCGGCGAGCGCAACGTGCGCCCGTTATTCGGCGAACCGGATTAGACGCGCGCTCCGGGCGCGCTCGCGGCGCTCGCTGGCGCTCGGCGCTGCTCGCCGGCTGCGGCGTCCGCCGGCGCTCGCGTCCGGAGCACGCTGCGGCTCGCGATCGTGAGCGAACCGCGCAGCCTCGTGCCGATGCTTGCGCAATCGATCCAGGACAACGAGATCGACCGGCTGATGCTACGATCCGCTGATCGCGTGCGATCGCGCGCGGCCGGCCGGTCCCCGCGCTGGCGGCGGTCGTTCCCACCCGCGCGAACGGCGGGATCTCGGCCGGCGGCCTGACGGTCACGTACCATCTGCGCCGCGGCGTGCGCTGGCACGACGGCACGCCGTTCACGCGCCGCCGACGTGGTCGCGTCGTTCCGGGCGGTGATGGATCCGCGCAGCGTCGTGCAGTCGCGTCACGGATACGACGTCGTCGCACGCGTCGAGACGCCCGACCCGTACACCGTGCGCTTCCGCCTCAAGCGCCCGTTCGCGCCGTTCGTCGGGACGATCTTCGCGGAGAGCGACGCGCCGTACTATCTCGCGCCGGCGCATCTGCTGCGCGCGGAACGCTGGCGCAGTCTCCGCTCGGCTCCGCGCCGATCGGCACCGGGCCGTACCGGCTGGTGCGCTGGGCGCGCGGCGACCGCATGGAGCTGGCCGCGAACGACGCGTACTGGAACGGCAAGCCGGCGATCCCGCGCATCGTGCTGCGCTTCATCCCCGACGAGAACACGCCAGCTCGTCGCGCTGCGCACGGGCGAGCTCGACGGCATCCTCGGGATCTCCGCCAACGCCGCGGCGTCGGCGCGGACGATCCCGCACGTGCGCATTTCGACCGCCCCGCTCAACGCGTATTGGGGCGTCATGATGAATACCGCGCACGGCCCGACCGCCGACGTGCGCGTGCGGCGCGCGCTGGCCGCCGCAATCGACGCCGCGCGCGTTCCGCGACAACGTCACGCACGGCTTTTACGTTCCGGCGATCGCCGATCTGCCGAAGGTGCTGTGGGCCGCCGACACGTCGCTGCGCCCGATCGCGCTCGATCCCGAACGCGCGCGCAGCCTGTTGGCACAGGCCGGCTACGGCCCGCAGCGGCCCCTCGGGCTCGACCTCGCGATCTTGCAGTCGTCGCAGACGCACCGCCTCGAAGCGGTCGTCCTTCAGGACGAGCTCCGCCGGATCGGCGTCGACGTGCGCGTGCACGCGTATCTCGGCAACGTCTTCGACGCGCCGCCCTCCGAGGGCGGGATCCTGACGCGCGGGCGATACGATCTCGCGCTGTACGGCTGGTTCGCCGGAATGGATCCGGACGACAGCGGCCAGTTCAGCTGCGATCAGCGTCCGCCCGACGGCTACGATCATTCGTTCTACTGCAGCGCCGCGATGGATGCCGCGCAACGTGACGCGCTGCGCCCCTCCGATGAGCCGGCGCGCAAGCGAGCGTACGCGCGCATCGAGGCGCTGCTGCTGCGCGACGTCCCGATCGACTTTCTCGGCTCGCCGGTCGCGCTTTCAGCGCTCAGCGACCGCATCGGCGGGTTCTCGCCGACGCTGGTGACCCAAAGCGCGAACGCGCAGCATTGGACCCTGCGCCGTTAGCGAGCCAAGCGAGGGGCCCTAGCGGGCTGCCCCGGCCGCGGCACGAACAACGCCGCATGAACCGGCGCTGGTCTGTCGTCTTGCTCGCCGCTCGTCCTCGGCTCCGCGCCGCTGTCGTCGCACGCCCTCGCCGCAAGCGGCGCACCGCCCAATCCGGCGGCGACCGCTGCCCCGCAAGCCGCCCGGACGTCACCACCGTCACCGGCGCCCGGGCCGACGCTCGGCGCCACCCCGCCCGCCGAACCGTCGACGGCGCCGCAGGGCGCGCCCGTGCGGCCCGCTTCCAGCCCGGGCCGGTCGCCTTCCCGTTCCCGCTCGCGCCGGCCGCCGGCGCAATCGTACGCGACCTTCGTGAAGTCGGCGACGCAGCAGCCGGGCGTCATCGATCTGGTGCGCAAGGACGACGAGCTCTTCTTCGACCTGCGGCCCGAGAACTTCGACAAGACGTACATCGTCCTGCCGTCGATCGAGCGCGGAGTGGGCAGCGGCGCCTTCGCCGGGCGCGTCTACGAGCCGTTCGCCGTCACGTTCAAGCTCGTCGGCAAGCGCGTCTTGTGGATCACGCCCAACACGCGCTACGTCGCCGACAAGGGCAGCGCGGCGGCAAACTCGCTGGCGATCAGCGTCGCCGACTCGGTGATCCTCTCGACCCCGATCGTCGCCGAGGATCCGGCCAAGAAGCACATCGTCGTGTCGCCGTCGCTGTTCCTCACCGATTTCGAGGGAATCGGCGCCGATCTCGGTCGCGGTGTCACGCCGCCGTCGCTGCCGGGACTCTTGATTCTCACCGTGCGGCCGTCGTTCGCGGTCGACGCGAGCAAGTCGTACTATCTGGCGACCAAAGCCTTCCCGCGCAACGACGAGATCAGCGTCAACCTCACGTTCAACGGGCCGGCGAACGCGCTGCCCACCGTGCCCGACGGGCGGGGCATTCCGATCGGCATGCACTACAGCATCGTCGCACCGCCCGAGCGGGATCCGAAGTTCGTCCCGCGCTACGCGGACGACCGGGTCGGCTATTTCATCACCGCGCGCAAGCGTTACGGCAACGACGCCAAGGCCAGCCCGTTCGAGCGCTTCATCGAACGGTGGAACCTCGACAACGGCCCGATCACCTTTTATTTGACCGACGAGATCCCGGCGGAGTACCGCAACACGGTGCGGCGCGGGATCCTGGCCTGGAACGACGCGTTCGCCAAGATCGGTCATCCCAACGCGATCGTCGTCAAGGATCCGCCGGCCGATCCGAGCTTCGATCCGGACGACGCGCGCTACACGACCGTCCGCTGGATCACGTCGGATCAACCCGATTTCAGCGCGTACAGCCCGCACGTGAGCGATCCGGACACCGGCCAGATCATTCGCGCCACCGTGGTCATCGACGGCGAGTCGCTGCGCTCGATCAAACGCGGATACGTCGACCGCGTGCTGCCGGCGCAGCGCGCGCACGACGCCTATGCACAACCGTCCGGTCCGTTCGACGTCGCGAGCGCGTTCGGCGGTGAACAAGACGCCGCCGGGCCGCGCAGCGAGGAGTGCTCGTTCGAAGAAGACTCCGTCGCGAAGGCGGCGCTCGGTTCGCTGCTGCTCCAGCAGAACCCGCGCGCCACGCCGGCCGACCGCGAGCGGTACGCCCAGGAGTGGCTCTACAACACGGTCATGCACGAGGTCGGGCACACGCTGGGGCTGCGCCACAACTTCGAAGGCTCGACGGCGTTCAGCTACGCGCAACTGCACGATCCGGCGTTCACCCGCGTGCACGGCACGACGGGCTCGGTGATGGACTACACGCCGGCCAACATTGCGGCGACCGGAGAACGCCAGGCGGACTATTTCCCCACCCATCTCGGCCCCTACGATTACTGGGCCATCGAATACGGCTACCGGACCTTCCCCAACGTCTCCTCGTCGGCCGACGAATCGATCCCGCTTGTCGCGCATCGCGGCGCGATCGACCGAACCGGGCCACGCCTACGGCACCGACGAGGACGCCACCGCGATCTCGATCGATCCGCGGATTCAGCGCTTCGATCTCTCCAGCGATCCGCTGGCGTACCTCAAGGAGCAACTGCTCGTCGACGACGACGTCGCATCGCGGCTGATGCGCCGGTATCCCGGCGACAACCGCTCGTATCAAGATATTCGCGCGCAGCTCGCCACCGTCCTCAACGACGAGCTCAACAGCGCGGAGCTGGCGACCAAGTACGTCGGCGGCATCTACACGTCGCGCGCGCACCGCGACGAGCGCGGCGCGACGCTGCCGTTCGAGTCCGTGCCGCGCGCGCAGCAGCGGCGCGCCTTCGATCTGATCGACCGCTACGTTCTCTCGTCGCGCGCGTTTCGTTTCTCGCCGGAGCTGCTCAACGCGGCAGCCCCGACGCGCTACGGCGTGCATTGGGGAGCCAACGGCGTGCGGCGCAGCGACTTCCCGATTCGCGAGGCCATCGCGGAATTGCAGGACGACGCGATCGCCCAGATGTTCTCGCCGGTCAACCTGGCGCGCATCGCCGACCAGGAGCTCAAGGTGCGCAAGCCCGGCGACACGATGACGCTGGCCGACCTGTTCGCCTGGACCAACGGCGCGATCTATGACGACCTCGGCCACGCCACGATCGATCCGGCGCATCGTGAGCTGCAGCGCCGTTTCGCCGACCTGCAGATGGAGATCGTCGCGCTGCCCTCGGTCTTCGCCGACCAGTTGGACCTCCCGCGGGAGACGCAGGCGCTTGCGCGCTACCACCTCATCCGGCTGGCGTCCCGTCTTGCCGTCGCGGCGCGCACCGCGCGAGAGGACGGAACGCGGGCGCACCTCATCGATCTGCGGGTGCGCGTCGAAGGCGTCCTTCAAGCGCATAACGTTCGCACGATCTAGTGACGATAGCGGCCTCGTCGCCGATGCTGCTGCGGCTGCGCGATCGCGTGCTCGACCTGCGCGATGCGGCGCGGGTCATGGGGATCGTCAACGTCAGCCGGGATTCGTTCTACGAACACGTCGATTCGGTCGACGCGGCGGTCGCCGCGGCGCGTGCGATGGCAGCCGACGGAGCCGCCCTGGTCGATCTCGGGGGCCAGTCGTACGCCGCCGGAAACGGAAGCGTCGGCCCGCATGAAGAGTTGCGGCGGATCGTTCCGGCGGTGCGCGCGCTGGCCGATGCGCGGCTGGACGTGGTGGTGTCGATCGACACGTACCGAGCGGGCGTTGCCGAAGCCGCGCTGGCCGCCGGTGCCCATCTGATCAACGACTGCAGCGGGCTTTCGGATCCGGCGCTGCCGGCGACGGTAGCCAAGTACGATGCGGGGCTGGTCGTCATGCACTTGAAGGGCCGGCTGAAGGTGCGCGAACCCGAGGCATATGTCTATGGCGACGTGATGGCCGAGATCGTCGAGTTCTTGTACGAGCGAACGGAGCGCGCGGTCGCGGCCGGCGTCCGGCGCGATGCGATCGTGGTCGATCCCGGGCTCGAGTTCGGCAAGGAACCCGCGACCGATCTCGAGATCCTGCGGCGCTTCGGCGAGCTGGGCTCGCTCGGGTTTCCGGTCTTGCTGGCCGCGTCGCGCAAGAGCTTCCTCGGGCGCGTCGTCGACCGGCCGGCCGCCGAACTCTTGCCCGCGTCGCTCGCCGCCGCGGCGATCGGCATCGCGGCCGGAGCGCGTCTGGTGCGCGCCCACGACGTCGCGGAGACCGCCCAGCTCGCGCGGATGATGGCGGCGGTCATGAGCAACTCTCCGCCGGTGCAGGTGGTCTAGAGGCAGCGATGCGTACCGTCTATGTCGGCATCGGCTCCAACCTGGGCGATCGGCAGAGTACGATCCTGGCGGCGCTCCAGCGGCTGCGCAAGGAAGCGCGCATCGACGAGGTCTCGTCGTACTTCGAAACGCCTCCGGCCAACGGGGTCGCCGGCCCGGCCTTTCTCAACGTGGCGGCGAAGCTCGCCACGCGGCTCGAGCCGGTCGAGTTCGAGCGCTTCGTGCGGGGCATCGAGACCGCGATCGGCCGCCAGACGCGCACGCCGCTCGACGCGCGCCCGATCGACATCGACATCTTGCTCATCGACGATCTGGTTGCCGACTTCGGTCGTTTCGAGGTGCCGCATCCGTATCTCGCGGCGCGCGCTTTCAACCTGATTCCGCTCGCCGAGATCGCACCGCAACTGGTCGAACCGCGCGCGGGCAAAACGATCGCCGAGCTGGCGGCCGCGGTGCCGCACGAGGGGATCACGCGCAAAACACGCGCGATCCACTTCGCGGCGAATCGGCAGGAGGAGACGCCCGATGTCCGGCTCTCGCTCAACCGCGTCGGCGTTTCCTCCGTCAAGCACATCATCCGGCTGAACGCGGGCGGCGTGGAGCGGCAATTCTACGGTGATTTCACCATGGTCGCCGACCTCGCGCCCGACAAGGCGGGCGTGCACATGTCGCGTTTCGCCGAGCTGCTCGAAACCGCGACCCTCGACGTCCTGGCGCGCAAAGACGCGCCGTCGCGGGTCGAAGACCTCACCGAGCGCATCGCGCGCGAGATCGTCGGGTCGCAAGGCGCGTTGCGCGCTGACGTGCGCCTGCGGGCCGAGTTCGGCCTCGAGCGCTGGACGCCGGTGAGCGGGAAGCGCACCGAGGAGACCTACACGCTCATCGGGATCGCGCATGCCGACGCGCACGGCACGCGCCGGATCGTCGGCGTCGAAGCCGAAGGGATGACGGCCTGTCCGTGCGCGCAGCTCATGGTGCGGGAGCACTCGATCCGCGAGCTGCAGGAGGCCGGCTTCAGCGCCGCTGACGCGGTCCGCGCGGTCGACGCGCTGCCGGTCGCGACGCACAACCAGCGTGGTCGCGGCGGGATCTATGTCGGCGCGGAAAGCCCGTTCTCCGACGAGCTGCGCGCCGAAGACCTCGTCGAGATCGTGGAGTCGTCGATGTCGAGCGAGACGTACGACCTGCTCAAGCGCCCCGACGAGTTCTTCATCGTCAACAAGGCGCACCACAACCCGAAGTTCGTCGAGGACGTCGTGCGCGGCATCCTCGCGCGCGCGCTCGACGTCTATGCCGACTTCCCCGACAGTACGTACATCGCCGCGAGTCAGGTGAACTACGAGTCGATCCACAAGCACGACGCGTTCGCGGAGGCTTTCGGCCTGTTCGGCGAGTTCCGCCGCGAGCTGCGCGACAACGCCCACGTCGACCAAAAGACGGACCTCGCCACCTGGCTCGGCACCCGCCCCTCGTCGGTCGTCAGCATCTGATCCCACAGGCTCGGCATGACGGCACGAAGTACAGCCCTCGCATGCTGAGTCGATTGCTTGCGTAGGCGAGCTGGTCGTGGCGGCGGCCGTGGCAATGACCTGGCCGGCGCGGGCGGCGAGCTGGCCGCCGCCGGCTGACGGGACGTACGTCGAGCCGGAGTTCCGATTCGCCGACGGTGAACGATGCGGAACCTGCGGCTGCACTACGTCACGCTTGGAGCTCCGCACCGCGACGCGGCCGGGCACGTCGACAACGCCGTGCTGATCCTGCACGGGACCGGCGGCGCAACCAATTCCTCCGATCAGTTCGCCGGCGTCTTGTTCGTCCCGCGCGGGTTGCTGGATGCGACGAAGTACTTCATCGTCATCACCGACGGCATCGGACACGGCAAGTCCTCGAAACCGAGCGACGGGTTTCGGGAGAAGTTTCCGCACTACGGCTATCGCGACATGGTGCGCGCGCAGCACGACGTGCTGGTCGACGCGCTGCAGGTCGACCACCTGCGTCTGGTGACGGGCACCTCGATGGGCGGAATGCAGACCTGGCTGTGGGGTGAGACCTATTCGTCGATGATGGATGCGCTGATGCCGCTGGCCTGCTTGCCGATCCGGATCTCCGGCCGCAACCTAAAAAGTCCGCACCTCGAAGTTTAGCTCGTATTCGCGTGATTCGCCCGGTTCGAGCATGGGCAATGTGCCTTGGCGCTGCGCTTCGATACGGCCTTGAACCGTCGCGCAGTTAGCCGGCTCGGCAGCCATTACGTACGTCCCATGCCCGAGCATTCGCCACGTGAACAACGCAGGAAGTTGTTCGGGCCGGTAGCTCACCGTCAGTGAGATTCCATTGCAAAGGCTTGGATTGGAGACACTGGCAAAGGCCCAGCCGTCTGCATTCGCCTCAGGTTCGTGGATGAAGACCTGCTCGCGAAAACCTGGTTCCGGTTTCCCGCCGCGGTTCCATTGGGTGATAGCCTTCGCAGCTTCGTCGTCCCGCGGCGTGACGGCGCTCTGCGAAACCGTCCAAAGCGTTTGTTCATCGAGCAGTGGATATCCGGCGTTACAGTGGTAGAGCAGCATGTGGGGAACCGGTTCGCCGCCGTCATTCGTCACCCGGTCGCGGAGTACAAGGCGGTTGATCCCGACGGGCATCGTCCAGGTCCGCTCGAGCCGGAGATTCTCGCCGAACATCCGGGCTTCGCGCACGACACCCGTTACCTGGATTTGCGGTACGGGAATCTCCCAGTCCACTGACGTCGTGACGTCTTGTGCAGGCAGCCAGTTCACACGACCGTGCTGCGACCAGGCGCCCCAGCGGTCCGACCCGGGCGGTCCGAACGCCGTAAGCCCGCACGTCGTAACCAAGCCGCCGAAGAAGCTGCGCTCGAATTCCTCGACCGTCGGTACGTAGGAGCGCGGGGACGCCAGGCCGCCCGGTCCGAGCCAGGTGAGCGGGACGCCGCAATAGTTCAGCTCGAGCGCGTCCAGCGCGCGGTCAGTAACGAGGGTCGCCGAAAGTCCGCAGCCGTTGCGCAGCTCCAAGGCGCGCACGCCCTCGGCGCGGCCGTCGTCGAAGCGTACCGATGTCACTCCTACGAGCCGACGGAGGTCGCCGACGCGGCGCCGCAGCTCGCGCTGGTCCGACCGTCCGCCGAAAACGACGGGGCTTACGCCTCCCACAGCATTGCCCTGGTCCAGGCGCCGCCGCAGCCGCGCAGTTTGATCGGTACGGCGACGAACAGCCGTTTGTGCCCATCGGTCACTGCGTCCGGAAAGCACAGCTCCTCGACGATGAACTTTCCGGCGCCCAGCAGGATGCGGTGCGCCGGGGCCGCCTTGGCCGGATCGCCGTATCCGCCCAGGCTGACGGCGTCAATGCCGACCCCGGCGACGCCGCGCTCGAGCAGCGCCCGAGCGCCGGCATCGCCGAGATAAACGTATTCTGTGAGGAACTCACGCGTGTTGGCGCGTTTGTGTCCCCATCCCGTATTGAGCAGCGCGACGTCGCCGGGCGCGATGTCGTCGAGCGCCGGTCCAAGGTCTTCAGGACCGATTGCGCTCCCGGACGCCTTGTGCCGGACGTCGACGACGACGGCTGGCGCAATGTAGGTCCTGAGTGGGATCTCGTCGATCGTTTTTCCGTCGGCAAAGAAATGGTAGGGCGCGTCGCAGTGCGTTCCAGTGTGCGTGCTGATCTCGACGATCTCTTTGTTGACGCCCTGCACCGCCTGCATGTAGAAGAGCCGGATCTGCGCCGGACGCGGATTCGTATCGGGGTACTGCGGACAATCCGTGAAGACCGGCTGGCTCAGGTCGTATACAGTTGACGGCGGCTGCATTCCGTTATCCCTTCCCTTAACCGGTGCGCTCACGGTGTCAGCGGCTCTCGGCGGACTGCGGCGGCTGCACCCGTTTTTGACCGGCGATCACGGCGTCCCAGATGAGATCGAAACCAACGGTGCAACGGTCGAGCAGTTGATCGAGATCAGTG
The DNA here is from genome assembly GCA_963723445.1 of Vulcanimicrobiota bacterium. Taxonomy (GTDB): domain Bacteria; phylum Vulcanimicrobiota; class Vulcanimicrobiia; order Vulcanimicrobiales; family Vulcanimicrobiaceae; genus Vulcanimicrobium. The sequence continues at coordinate 281,647 of CAVRQP010000008.1, read as the reverse complement.
CGCCAAAGCGATCCCGGAAGCGATTCACTCGAAAAGATCTCGATGACGAACGGACCGGCATAGCCACTGGCGTTTACGGCCTTCACGAGCTCGACCAGCGGTGCTGTGCCATCACCCGGGACGAGACGATCGTAGTAGCCGAGCGGCGCGCGCCAGTCGCTGACCTGAACAACAAATATGCGGTCTCCGGCGCGCCGGAGCGTCTGGGCGAGGTTCGGACTTTGCCAGATGTTCCAGGTGTCGACGCATAGCCCGAACGCCGGATGGGCGACCTCATCGACCAGATCGAGCGCGTCTCCCAACGACCAGAGGGCGGAGTCGACGTTCATCAACGTCGGATTGAGCGGTTCGAGGGCGATCCGGACTCCATGCGCCTCGGCGAATCGGGCCAGCTCTCCGAATTCGCGCCGGGCGGTATCGAGAACCGCGTGAATATTCCCGTCCGCGTGCGCCCCGGTGATCACTACGAACGGCGAGTCCTCAGGCACGTGCGGGGCGATCGTCTCGATCGAGTCGCAGATGTGGCGCAGCCGATCGGCCGGTGCACTCGGCTGCGGCTCGAGTAGCGTAGGGTAAAGGGAGTGGATCCGCGCTTGGACGGAACTGACCTTGAGTGAATGCGCGCGAACGAGCGCGAGCTGCTCTGCGATGCGAGCGGGATCGAGCTTAAACTCCGTGATCTCGATCGCTTCCATGCCGTGCTTCCGGTATCGCTCGACATCCTGCTCGAACGTCCACGGCCACGTCGTGAACTCGCTGATCCCCAAATCGTACAAGTCGGTTGGCACGCGCCTACGTCTCCTGCTGCAGTTCGATTAACCAGAACCCTTTGCGCTCGAGCTGTATCGGGACTCCTACGCGCAGCTGATCTCCCGAAATCGTGTTGCCGTCTACCCACGCGCCGCGCATGCTGTCGAACGATCTGATGCGATAGGTGCCTTGGACACCGTCGCTGATACGCACGGCGGTGGAGATCGTACGCTCGACCGTGTTGCCGACGAAGAGCACGATGTCGTCAGCCTGTCGCAGGCCCAGCGCTATGGAGGCGTGCCCATCGGTGGCGACGAGGTGGCTGATGTCGTTCTCATAGGCGATGTACGGCGACGACTGGTGAAAGGTGAAGTTCGTGTACATTCGCATGTCGGGGGCGCGCGCGACGAACCAGGTCAACGACGAACCCCGGTAAGGAAGATTCTGCACGCCCAGCCACTTCCAGTCCGGAGCGAGGCGCGGCGAGACGGTCGGGGTGTCGCCGGAAAGATCGAGGCCGGCAGCGCCCTCGATCGCGGCCCAGAGGTACCGGGGGGGAAACCATGGCGAAAGCATCATGCCTTGGTTCGTCAGCGTCTCGCCGTGCAGCCATTCGGAGAACTGCCCCGGGACGGTGTTGTTCTTCCGCGGATCCCGCGAATAATGGCGGAAACTCGTCGAGAGCGCGTAGGCCATGAACGCCGCGCTGAAGCGTGCCGCCGCAAACGCAAACCAGAACGTCACGCCGACCCAGACGCCCCCCAGCAGGCCGTATCCGTGCGTCGGGCCGTACTCGGGCGCGTCGCGCGGCACGGTCCGGATCCCGGCTTCGGTCCAGAAGTCCTCGTTGCTCAGCCGGCCAATGATTCGCGCAGCCGTTTCGTCAGATGCTACGCCGAACATTACCGGAAAGACAAGGTCGCAGGTAATGTCCGTCCGCAGACTGCCGTCGACGTCGATGTTGAGGTAGTACAGTCCGTTTTCGGGATTCGCCAGATGCTCGTTGATCGCATCGCGCAGCTCGCGCGCGTGAGCTGCGAATTGGGCGCTCTCCTCGTGCTTGCCAAGCACGCGCGCCATGTGTCCAACCGTTGCCAGAGCCGCGTAGCACTCGGAATTCAACTCCGTCGTCGCGCCTGAAAGACGGTAGCCGTCGATGACGTTACGCCAGCCCACGATACCCCAGTCCTGCGTCTTTACCGACGTGCACCAGACCAGTCCCTGATCGTTGCGCTGACGGAGCAGGAACCGTCCGGCGCGAAGCGCCGCAGGATACACGCCCTCGAGGAACGCTTCGTCGCCGGTCGTGCTGTAGTGGTGCCATAGCGCCAGGATGAGCAACGGCGTGTTGTCGTTGACGTTGAGGCCGTAGTCCGCGCTCTTGCCGCTGCGGATGTCGTAGTACTCCACGATCATCCCGGAGCGTTCCTGACGTTCTACGTATGCGAGCAGCGAGTCCCGCGCGAACTCGGGGGTGACGTAATCCGCGCCGAACGCGAACCATGCCGTGTCGCGGCCGACACTATTGTTGGACCGCGTAGGGTCGTTCACGAACGACCACCCGGTGGGGGAGTGCAGTTCGCTGCGAAGCATGTTGGCCTTCGCCCATAGCACGCCGCGATTGACCTCGGCATCGGGCGTCACGACCACGGATCGGCCGAGGACCTCGGCGTAGTGCTCGGTCGTACGCTTCAGGGCGTCGTTCGCGTTGGGACACGAACGGTACGCCTTCTTCGCTGCCGCACGGCCGTCGATGGAGAAAGAAAGAGTATACCAGACGCGGGCGGACTCGCCCGGACGTAGCGCGTGGCTTGTGTGAAAGACGCCGAGCGGATCGTTCGGCGACGTCTTGGTCGAGTTCGAGAGCAGCCCCGGGCACCGTTCGGCGATGGCCTTCGCCGCATTGGATGTCGCTTCGTAGCCTGTCGGGGGTTGCGACACGCCGAACAAGCGCACGTGATTGGGATTGCTCGTCTCGTTCCACGCGATCATTGCGTGCAAGTGCCGGTCGTATTCCACGTGGACGTCGTGCGGCATCTGACCGCGCATCTGGCAGAACGCGTAACTCCCCATCTGCACCGCGCTGTCGCCATCGTTACGCAACTCCACGGCATAGTATGCGGCCGGGACGTCGGCATCGTCATCGCCAGGTTTCGGATTGAGCACGAAAATGGTTTCGTGGACCGTCACGCCGTTGCTCAGCGTGAAGTGGTGCTCTTGACATTGCGGGCGGATGACGAAGGAGCCCGGCAACGCCGGAAGTCGCACGCCCGTGCGCTCGTCCCAATGATGCAGCACGACCGTACCGAACAGCACCTCGCCCGCGTCGGTCGCGTAGACTTTCTCGATCGCGCCGGTCGCCTTGATGACGATGCAGATCTTGGGTCCGCCGAGTGTGCTGCCGACCGCAAGTTTGTCGTCCGGTACGGAATAGAATCCGATGCGTTCGCCGGTTCCCGAGACGTCGGCGGAACCCGTCACGCTAGAGCCGTCCCGACTTGCGCATCATCCCGCCGTCGATGACGTACGTGGAGCCGGTAATGTACGCCGCTGCATCAGACGCCAGGAAGACGCACAGCGCCGCCACCTCCTGGGGCTTGCCCATCCGGCGCAACGGGATCTCGTCGAGCAGCGCCTTCATCTCGCCGGCGTTTGCCTCGAGCGGCGCGTCCATGGGCGTGTCGATCGCCCCGGGAGCGACATTGTTGACGGTGATGCCGTGCGGCGCTAGTTCCACGGCGATGGTGCGCATGAGCATCCGTAGGCCGCCTTTGGCGGCGCAGTACGGACTGTTCGTCGGCATCGGAAGATCTTCGTGAACTGAGGAAATGTTGATGATGCGACCGCCTCCGCCTTGGGCGACCATCTGCTTAGCGGCGCGCTGGCTGCACAAGAATGGCCCGGTGAGGTTGACGGCGATGATCTTGTCCCATTCCGACTTCGGCGTTTCGAGAAACGGGTATTCGTGCTCGATGCCGGCATTATTGACGAAGATGTCGATGCGTCCGAACGTCGTGACGGCGTGCTCGACCAGCATGTCGACTTGTGCGGCGTCGCTCACGTCGGCCGCAACGGCGGTGGCGCCCCCGTTCACTGTCTGGATCGCATGAACGAGATCGTCCGCCTTGTCGCTGGCGCCGACGTAGTCGATCACGACGCGGGCTCCTTCGCGCACCATTTCCGTCGCGATGGCGCGTCCGATGCCGGTTGCCGAACCAGTGACGACGGCGACTTTGTCCTGCAGTGTCATATCATTCGATGCTCGTGATGTCTTGCGGAAAGGGCAGTGAAAGGGCCCAATCCATCGCTACGCGTGTTTTTCGGTAAGCACCGGGCAGCCGCGCAAGGTAATAGGCGCGCCACATCAACCACGCCGGGAGGCCGGACACCATCGCCCGTCCAGCGATGTCCGCGAGCCCTTCCCGATTCCCTAGCGAGGCCATCATGCCGGCCTCGCGGTAGCGAAACGGGCGGGTCGGGCGTCCGCGGATCGCCGCCACGATGTTGCGAGCCAACAGCGGCGCTTCGCGGACAGCGTGCTGCGCGGTCTGCGGATACGAGCCGCCGCCGGGCTTAGGGATTTGTGCGCAATCGCCCAGCGCCCAGACCCCTGGTCGCCCAGGCACCGACATGTCGCCGTCCACCACGATCGCATGGTGCGTCGAGTGTTCGAGCGAGAGGTTCTCCGCCAGCGGCGACACACGCACGCCCGCGCACCAGGCTACGGTGCCTGCCTCGAAGCGTCTGCCGGACTTGAGCGTCAATCCGCGGGCGTCGACGGACGCGACCTCGTCCCCGAACACGACCTCGGTACCCCGGCGCACCAGCATCCGCGCTGCACGGTCGCCGAAGCGCCGTGGAAGCTGCTCCAACAACCTGCCGGCTCCGGCAACCAGGATTACCCGCGCGGGCTTATCAGCGGCGGGGTACTGCTTGCGGATCGCGCGCAGGTATGCCAAGAGTTCGCCGGCGCATTCGACGCCGGCGAAGCCTCCGCCGACGACGACGACCGTCAGGAGCCGCCGGCGTTCGACGTCATCCTGGACGACGGCAGCCGCTTCGAACGCGGCAATGATCTGCGAACGCACGGAGACGGCGTCATCGAGCGTCTTGAGTGGAACGCTGTGATCCTGCGCGCCGGGAATGCCGTGCGTCGAGCTGTCCGAACCGAGCGCGATCACGAGATGGTCGTAGGCGATGTCGGTCCCCTCGCCGGTTACTGGGTGCGTCGTCTTCACCGACCGCGCCTCAAGGTCGACCGCGATGGCGCTTCCGAGCACGAACCGCGCGCGGCCCCGCAGGGCCGACCGTATTGGCTGCGCGATGTGCCGGGGCTCAACCGAGCCACTGGATACCTCCGGCAGCATCGGCGTGAACAACAGGAAGTTCTCGCGGTTCACGAGCGTGACGTCCAGTTCCGAGCGTCGCCGCGAGCGAGTGAGTGCGCGCGCCACCCCCAGCCCGGCGAAGCCACCGCCCAGAACCACAATCCGCGTCATCCTACCGGCGCCGGGCCAGCGCGAGAGCGGCCACAACGCCGACGGCGAGAGAAGTGAGGACGAGAGCACCGCGCATCGTCGCGCGGCGCGACGCCGCTGCGATGTCCGGCATGAAGGTGAGCTCGGGCCGCGGACCGGGCTTCGACCCCGACAGTGCCATCGCGAGCACCTGCGCGATGTGGAGGCCTTGGCGGTCGGTGGTCTGCGCGATCTGCTCGCGGCAGCTGAAGCCGTTGGTGATGACGAGCGTCGTCTGGTCTGCCTCGCGCACCTTGGGCAGCAGTACGCGTTCCCCGCACGCGATGGACACGTCGTAGTGCTCGCCGGCTTCGAATCCGAACGCGCCCGCCATGCCGCAGCAGCCGGTGTCCGGAATTTCGTAGTCCAGCCCGAGCTTCTTGAGGAGCGTCTCCTCGGCACCGAAGTCGAGCACGGATTTCTGGTGGCAATGGCCGTGCACGACCGCTTTGCCATCGAGCTGCGGCCAGGCGAAGTCAGGCGCGTGCTGCACGAGGAACTCGCTCAGCAGCAACGTGTGATCCCTGAGACGCTGCGCATCTTCTCGACCCGCGAGCAGGTCGACCATCTCGTCTCGGAACACCGACACGCAGCTCGGCTCGAGACCGATCACATACGTACCGGCTTCGATGTACGGTTTGAGCGTGTCGAGGATTTGCTCGAGCAGTGGTTTCGCCAAGTCGAGCATCCCGTAGTCGTAGAGCGGCCGTCCGCAGCAGAGCGATTCGGCCGGGACGACCACCTGGAAGCCGGCCGCTTCGAGCACCTCGACGGCAGCCTGCGCCGTCGTCGGGTGAAAGTGGTTGTTCCAGGTGTCCGCCCAGAGCACGACCGGCGTCTTGCCCACGTTCCGGGCTTCTCGGTTCGCGAACCACGCCTTGAACGTCTGCGGCGCGAACATCGGAATGCGGCGCTGCGGCGCGACCGTGGCCAGGGCTTTCGCGAGGTCGCGCAATCCCGGCGTCTGCGTCACGAAGTTCACCGCGGCGGGAAAGCGCTCCGCGATACGCGCCCACCAGTACATGAGCCCGAACGCGTACGCGGCGATCGGTCGTCGCTTGCCCTCGTAGTAGTGCGAGAGGAACTCTGCTTTGTACGTCGCCATATCGACGTTGACCGGACACTCGCCACGGCAGCCCTTGCACGCCAGGCAGAGATCGAGCGCCTCCTTGACGGTCTCGTCGTGCCAGCCGTCCCGCAGCGGGTCGCCTTCGAGCATCTCGAACAGGAGCCGAGCGCGTCCGCGCGTCGAGTGCATCTCCTCGCGCGTCACCATGTAACTCGGACACATCGTTCCGGCATCGTGCTTGCGGCACTTGCCGGTCCCGACGCAGCGATTCGCGGCGTACGCGAAGCTGCCGCGGTCGTCCAAGAACGAAAAGTGGGTCTTGGGCTCCCACGGGTCGTAGTGCGTGCCCCAGCGCAGATTGACGTCGACCGGATAGGCGTCCACGACCTTGCCGGGATTCATCTTGCCGGCCGGATCCCAGATCGCCTTGAACTCGCGGAACGCCTCCACCAGCTCCTCGCCGAACATGATGGGCAGCAATGCCCCGCGCGCCTGTCCGTCGCCGTGCTCGCCGGAAAGCGAACCGCCGTACGACGTCACGAGGTGGGCGGCCTCGTTGAGGAATGCTTTCCAGTTCTCGATGCCTTCGGCTGTGAACAAATCGAAGTCGATGCTGCAGTGGATGCAGCCCTGCCCAAAGTGACCGTAGAGCGACGCGGTGTAGCCGTACTTATCGAACAGCTTCTGCAAGTCGCGCAGGTAATTACCGACGTCCTTGGGTGCGACCGCCGAGTCTTCCCAACCTGGATAGAAGTCGGGCTGGCGCGGAATCTTCGAGGTCGATCCCAAGCCGGACTCGCGGATCTGCCACAGGAGCTTCTCGTCGTGCTCGTCGTCGAAGAGCTTCATGCTCGGCGCGTGCTCGGTGGCCTCGAACGCGTCCATCAAGCCGCGTGCTTGGCGGTCCGCGTCCTCCTTCGTCGCGCCGCCGAACTCGACGACGAGCCACGCGTTGCCGTCCGGAAACATCGCGCGGCCGGCGGTCGACATGCCTTTGTCGTGCATGTAGGTGAACATGCTGCTGTCGATACCTTCGAGCGCAATCGGTTGGTGGGCGTTGCAGAACGTCACTTTGTCGCCCGCGGTGAAGATGTCGGGAAAACCGAACACCGCCATCGTGCGGCACGGGGGACTCGGCACGAGCCGCAGCGTCGCTTCGAGGACCGTCACGCATGTGTTTTCGGTCCCCACCAGCGCGCGCGCGACGTTAAAGCCATGCTCGGGCAGGAGCTGCTGCAACGGATAGCCGGAGACGAGCCGCGGGATGTCGGGAAACCGCGCGCGGATCAGATCGGCGTACTTGTCGCGCAGCGCCTTGAGCCGCGCGTAGATCTCCCCGCGGCGTCCGCCCTCGGTTATGATGCATTCGAGTTGCTCGTCGCTGGTGGGGCCGACGCGTGAGCCGCAGCCCCTCGTATAGGAGGACGTCGAGCTCCTCGGTGTTCTCCTCGACTTTGCCGGCCATCTGCGCATGCATCCCGCACGAGTTGTTGCCGATCATGCCGCCGAGCGTATTGCGGTTGTGCGTAGCCGGATCCGGCCCAAAGGTGAGATGCCGCGTCTCCGCTGCGTCTCGCAGGTCGTCGAGCACGCAGCCGGGCTGCACGCGCGCCGACTTGCGGTCCCAGTCGATCCCCTCGATACGGTTCATGTACTTGGACATGTCGATCACGACAGCGGCGTTGCACGTCTCGCCGGCGAGGCTTGTTCCGCCGCCGCGCGAGACAATCGGCGCGCCATACTGGCGCGCGACAGCGATCGCGGCGATCACATCATCGGCGTCCTGCGGCAGGACGACGCCGATGGGGATCTGCCGGTAGTTCGAGGCGTCCGTTGCGTACAGCGCGCGATCCCCATCGGTGAACCGGACCTCGCCGCGCACGGCCTGCCGGAGCGCCGCCGCCAGGGCATCCCGATCCAGGTCGGGGCCCTTGACGGCGTCGGAGCGCGTTCCCGAAGGCGGGATGCGCGAGGCCATGTGCGACGCACGCGCCTGCTCGGCGGACTGCAGAATCTTGATCATCCGTCCTCAGATCGCGTAACGCGCGGCGTCCGCGTGCTTGAATTCTAGGCCGATTCCCGGTCGAGCGGGGTCGGGATGAAGCGCGCCGCCGACGGGCTCGAGCATACCGTCGAAGAGCATGCGCTCGATGCGAACGTGGTCGAAGAAATACTCGCTGTGACGCAGCTGCTTGCAGGCCATCGCGGCGTGCAGATGCAGATGCGGTGCGCAGTGGGTCGAGAGTGGCGTCAGGGTGCTCTGGCACAAACCGTCCACCGCCAGCAGCCCCGAAAATCCGCCGCAACGCGTGGCGTCGGCTTGGAGAACGTCAACGGTCTGCGCGGCGATCATCCGCGCGAAGGTGTAGAGACCGTACCCGTACTCACCGGAGGAGATATCCATCCCGGGCGGTGCATGTGCGCGCACGGAGCGCGTCCCCGCATAGTCTTCGCGATAGACCGGTTCCTCGAACCACGTTACGCGCTGCTCCGCAAACTTCTGCGCGAGGCCGATAGCCTGCTGGGCCGAGTACGCGCCGTTGGCGTCGATGAAGAGCTCGGCGCTCGTGCCGATCGCCGCTCGCGCCGCCGTTACGCGCGCCGGATCCGCTTCGGGGTCACGGCCGACCTTCATCTTCACGCGTGGTATACCCTCATCAACCCAGCCCGCGAGCTGCTCGCAGAGCTGCGGCTCGGAATAGGCGGTAAAGCCGCCGCTGCCGTAGATGGGAACGCTGAGTCGGACCGCGCCGAGGAGTACGTAGACCGGAACGCCCAGGAGCTTTGCCTTGAGGTCCCAGAGCGCCACGTCCACGGCGGAGACCGCCATCGACGTAATGCCGCCGCGCCCGAGGTTGCGCGACGCAGAATACATGTCGTCCCACCGCGCTCCGATTTGGGCCGCGTCCTTCCCTACGATCACCTGGCGCAAGAGGGTCTCGACCAATTTCGCCGTAGCCGCATCGGCGTAGGTGAAGCCGATCCCGGTCTCGCCGGCCGCATGCACCTCGACGTAGACCAGCGTGGTGGAATCCCACGTCAAGGTCCCATCGGATTCGGGCGTCGCGGTAGGAACTGTGTAGGCGCGCACCTCGAGTGCATCGATCCGCGCATCGGCTCGCACGGCGGTCGTGGCGGACACCGCTACTTCTCCGAGCCGTGCGGCAAGAGTCCCGCCAGTACCTCTTTGATCGATTCCTTGATCACGCCCCCTTCGTCGGGATCGCCTTTGGAAAGCGCTGAGAAGAGATTGTGCGCCTGCGTGAGCGTGATATGCGGCGGCAATTGCGAGATGTTTGCATCGACGACCGCGTCGAAGATCACCGGCCGGTCGGAGGCTAAAGCGCGATCCCACGCTGGGCCGACGTCTTCCGAACGCTCGACTCGAATGCCGTTCAGACCGATCTGATCGGCGTATTGCGCGTAGTTGAAATGCGGCAGAGCCTGGGACGCTTCGTATTTAGGATTGCCGCTTTCGATCCGCATCTCCCAGGTGACCTGGTTCAGGTCCGAGTTGTTCATCACCAGAAAAATGAGCCGCGGATCCTCCCACCGTTTCCAGTACTTCGCGACGGTGAGCATCTCGGCGTTACCGTTCATCTGCATCGCCCCGTCGCCGGTGCACGCGATAACGACGCGTTCCGGGAACGCGAACTTCGCTGCGATGGCGTACGGGACAGCGGACCCCATTGTGGCCAGGCTGCCCGAGAGCGACGACTTCATCCCGCGGCGCATGCGAATGTTTCGCGCGAACCAATTGGTCGCCGTGCCGGCGTCGCCGCTGAGGATCGCGTTGTCGGGCAACCGCTCGTTCAGCTCCCAAAAAACCAGCTGCGGGTTTATCTGCTCACCCCTGACATGGCAGCGCGCCTCTTCATCGGAGTACCAATCTTTGAGGTCCTTCGCGATCTTCGCGCGCCAGGCGTCATCCGTTCTGGGGTTGAGCAGAGGCAAGAGCGCCGCGAGGGTCTCACGACTGTCGCCGATCAGATTGAGTTCGGTCGGAAAGCGAAGCCCGACGTTGCGCGCGTCGATGTCAATCTGCACGCCGCGAGCCTGTCCCTCTTTGGGCAGAAACTCCGAATAGGGATAACAGGTGCCGACCATCAGCAAGCGTGTCGCACTCGTTCATCATGTCGGAGCTCGGACGCGTGCCCAGCAATCCGAGGGTCCCGGTCACGTACGGCAGATCGTCCGGAACGACGTATTTGCCGAGCAACGCCTTGGCGATTCCTGCACCCAGACGGTCGGCAACCGCAAGCACTTTGTCGGTCGCGTTCGCCGCGCCTTGGCCGACCATCATCGCCACGCGCTCGCCGCTATTGAGAATATCGGCCGCACGCTGCAGATCGCGTTGCGTCGGCACGACCACCGGTGCCGAGTACCCTACGCTGCTGCGCGTCATATTGTGCGTGCGTGGTGGTTGGGGCACGGCTTTTTTCTCTTGCACGTCCTTGGGAACGATCACACAGGTGACCGCCCGAAAAGCAGTGGCCGTTCGGACGGCGCGATCGACGACGTGGCGCATCGCCGCTGGGCTCGACACCGTGTAGACATACTCCGTCACGTCCTGCAGCAGCACTTGGAGGTCGACTTCTTGCTGATACGAACTTCCGAGCGCCGTTGTCGCCGCCTGTCCGACGATCGCTACGACCGGCGTATGGTCCATCTTCGCGTCGTAAAGACCATTGAGCAAGTGCACGGCGCCCGGGCCGGACGTCGCAAGACACAGGCCGACCTCACCCGTGAACTTCGCATGCGCGCATGCCATAAACGCCGCCATCTCTTCATGGCGAACTTGAATGAACTCCAGCTTGTCGCCGATTCGATCGAAGGCGCCCATGATGCCGTTAATCCCGTCGCCTGGGTAACCGTAGACTCGCTTGAAACCCCATTCGACAAGCCGTTCGAGTAGAAAATCGCTCGTGTTCACGTGGTAGTTGCTCCGCTGGTGCTGGTAGATGAGGCCGCTAAAAGGGTCTGAACGCTGACGCGGCCTCTGTCGCCGGACGTCGGAGCGAGACTATTGTGCGGAACCGCCGCACCCCGGCGTCGCGCCGCGAGCTCTGCACAAGCGAGGCGCTCCTCGATGTGCCCGACCCAGGCCGACGGTGGTTTCCAGACCGGAATGTACCCTGTGCGTCATCGACGCCGCCGCGCCAATTCGCTGCACCGCGATCTCCCCTCTGTCAGGTAAAACGTACCCCTCCAAGGAAGGGGTTTAACACCGTCAGCCGAGCGCAAGAGCATAGCTCGTTCTCAGAGTTGTTCGGAGTCGTCCGGAGCGTTCGAAGTTGTTCGAAGTTGTTCGAGTCTGTGGAGTCAGGTGGAGCTTTGCAAGGAGCGTGTCGAGATCGACGCGGCCCGCTCGCGGGACTTGGGATCCCGCGCCGCTGATCGGGGTCCGCTCAACATTCCGGAAAAGTTAACAGCGAACAACCACTCGCCGTTCGACGCAGCAGCGGTAGCGGACGGCGTCCTGTCCGCTCCCTAAAAATGGTGAGGCCTTTGGCGGGCCTCGCGGTACGGCAGCAAGGAACCGTACGGAAAGGCAACGTTATGATAAGCCGAGCAATCCAGATGCAACACGCACGCGCCGTGCCGGTCGCGATGCGCGCCGACGATCGGATCGACCCGCCCGAGCTCGCTATCATCGACAAGGACATTACGCGTGTCCCGCGCGACCTGTTCGCTCTGCGGTCGATCACCTCGGAAACCCGCGGTCATGCTACGCACCTGCTGTCCGTGCTCTGGGGCAGCTATCTGGGTCTGCTCGCTTCGACCACCCGCTGAATGGCGCTCCCGGAAACCTTCGTCGCAGGATTGCACCTGCGGTGGGACGGGGTGTGGCAGCGGCCGCATCAGGTGCTCTCGCGCATCGCGCGCGGGTTCCGGTCGTGGTCGTTGAGGAGCCGCATCGCGGCGTTGAGGATCGAGACGACGTGCGCGCCGAGGGCAACGTGACGATCGTGCGGCCGCTCCGGCGGCGCGGTTGGTCGTTGCCGCTGCTCGACGACGCGACGATCGCCACCGTGCGTGGTATCGTTGGTTCGACGCCGGCGGGTGCTTGGATCTACACACCCGATGATGCGCGGCCTCGCAGAGGCATTCGTTGCTGGTCCGCTGGTCTACGACGTGATGGACGAGCTCGCGCAGTTCGACTTCGCTCCCGAAGGTATGGTCGAAAATGAGCGTGCGCTGCTCGAGCGCGCCGACGTCGTCTTCACCGGTGGACGGTCGCTCCATGCCAAACGCACGGCGCACGGGCCGAAAGTACGCTGCGAGCCGAGCGGCGTCGAGGTCGAGCGGTTCGCCGCTGACGTAGCGCCGCATCCGCTCCCGGCACAGTTGCACGGTCCGGTGTTCGGCTACGTGGGCGTGGTCGACGAGCGGCTCGACATCGACCTGATCGCCGCGCTGGCCGATGCATTCCCCGACGGACACGTCGTGCTCGTCGGACCCGTCGTCAAGCTCGACCCCGCTCGCCTGCCGCGCCGTGAAAACGTCCACCTGACCGGAGCCGTACCGTACGACGCGCTGCCGTCGTGGCTCGCCGGATTCGACGCTGCCCTGATGCCGTTCGCGCGCAGCCGCGCCACCGAGTTCATCTCGCCGACCAAGACGCTGGAGTACTTCGCCGCCGCCAAGCCGGTCGTCTCGACGGGGATCGCCGACGTCGCTGCGGAGTTCGGCGACACCGCGTACATCGCCGACGGCGCCGGCGAGTTCGTCGCGGCGGCGCGCGCCGCGCTGATCGCGCCGCCCGAACGCATTGCGCGGGGCGTCGCGCACGCTCGCGCGCGCACCTGGGATGCCATTGCCGCTCGAATGATCGAGGCAGTCGAAGCGCTCTAGCCGCGCCCCGCGACAAGGTGCCGGGTTTACCGCGGTACACCTTCACTTCACGAGCAACCTCCTGATTGCTGTCACGGACGTAAGGGCGCGTAACATCGCCGACGACCGGAATACTGGATGATCAGCGACCGAGGTTCGGCGCCGCCCTGTCAGAAATCTTACCGAGCGTCCGTTCCTGACGAGGCGCTTTTCGGAGAAAGCTCGGCGCCAGCTTGTTGGCTCCATCGATATATACGCGTGCGATGGCCTTGCTTTCTTGCTGGCTTACCGAGCTGAGGAGCGTCCGATGAGAAAGCGATTGCAGCCCGTTAGCCGGGGGACCGTTGATCCAGGATTCGCAACGACGCCCGATCGCGGTTTTTCCGCAAAGATTCCCGGCACCTCGACCGTGGCCTTAGAAACCGTACCGGCGACCTCGGAGGCCGCTCAGATTCTCGTCGAGCATCTTTTCGCGCAATCCGACTCAAGTATTCCAGGCGTATCGTACGCGGTTACGTACAAATTAGCCGAAGGGCATGCCGGCGGGGACATCATCGACATATACCACTTCGATAATGACTCCGTTGCTATCGCAATCGCCGACATCTCCGGGAAGGGAACACAGGCGGCAGTACACGCCGCACTGATCAAGTACGGACTCCGAGCCTATTCGTCGCATGGGTTGAATCCGGAAAAGGTCGTGCGAGCGTTGGATCGTCTGTACCTGGAAAACAACGCGTTCGAGCGAACGGAATCATTTGCCAGCCTTTTTCTCGGGATCGTCGATCCCAGTCGACGAATGATGACCTATACGTGTGCGGGTCACGAACCTGTGATTGTAATGCAGCCTCATGGAGGAGTAACCGTCCTCGCTCCGACCGCACCGCTCATCGGTGTGTTCGACGACCAGCATCATCTCTTCAAGCAGAGCTTCATCGAGTTGAGCGACGACACGCTCTTCGTTGCCACGACCGACGGGGTTACCGAAGCGAGAAATGACAAGGGTGACCTATACGGAATGGAGCGTTTAATCGAAGTTGTTCGCCGCCATCGTGACGAAGCCGAAGCGGACATTGTTGAGGCTCTCTTAGTGGATGCTGAAGACTTTTGCAACGGGCGCAGACGCGACGACATCGCGATTGTCGCCGCCCGCTTTCACTAACTAGCGAGGTTGTTCTCATTACTAGCCTGCTGATCGATCCTGCGAACTGCTTTACCGATGTGTGCCGGCCCTACACCGAGGTGCCGGCATGGTGGAGCGGGCTCATGTTTCACGTGCTCAGCGCTCGCCAAGTAACGCTGTACATGTATCTCAACATGCTAGGTGACGCGACCGGCGTTTGTCATCCGACGTCGAGGCAGATCCAGCAAGACCTAGGGCTTTCCAGTCTGACGAGCGTGTTCGAGGCACTGAGTGCCTTAGAAACGCGCGGATTCATCTTGCGGCAGAGACGCAGCATTCCAGGCCACGCGTCCAGGCAGAACGTTTATCAGCGTCCGGCGTGCGAGTATACAATCTTGCGGCTCCTGCAAGATGACTTGCTGGACGAGTCGTTGTGCCCAACCGCGGGCGTCTCGCACGAGATGTCTGACGAATCTTGCCGTCTCAAGGACGAATGGTTGCGCAACGCCCTTGCCGCAGATTACGATCTCTATCGATCCGCTGCCGGTCGTGCCAAGAGGAGTATCTTAATGGTCCTTCTTCGACGGCTCCTTGACAAACAGGGCTAGGATTCTCGTCGGTATCGGCGCGTTGACTCATTGGGACACGGGCACCGCCCACACGATCGATGCCGTCGCGCCGCGCTGATCCACTGGATCTCCAGACGACGTTTCGCTTTCTTCGGGGTTTGAAGCGGAACAACGACCGGACCTGGTTTCACGCCAACCGCGCGGCCTGGGACGCGCACGTGCGCCATGCGTTCGAGGATATGGTGACGATGCTGCTGCTGGCAGGTGCGCGCACCGACGAGCGGCTGACGCACGTCGATCCTCGCGCCTGCCTGTTCCGTCTTGCCAACGACACGCGGTTCCATCTGACGAAAGCGCCCTACAAGACGTGGCTATCGGCCTGGATGTCGCCGGGCGGCAAGGACGGGGCGTTCGCCGGTTACTACATCCATCTCGCCCCGGGTGACACGCACTTCTCCGCCGGAATTTACGTTCCGGCTAAACCTGCGATTCACGCGTTGCGCAGCGCGTTCGCCGAAGACGGCCGCGAGGCGCGACGCTTCGATCGTATCCTGGCGTCGAAGGCGATGCGACCCTATCTCCCGCTCGACACGGAGCCGCTGCGCGTCACGCCGCGCGGTTTCCCCAAAACCCATCCGCGCCTGCCGCTCATCCGCGCGCGCAACTACCTCGTGCAACGCGACATCACCGACCGCGAGCTCGAAGCGCGCGGCGCGTTCGCGGTGTTCCGTGACGCAATGCGCGACACCGCGCCGTTCGTGCGCTGGATCGCCGCGCGCGCCGCGGTGACGCGCGAACGCGATGACGAAGAGCTCAGCTGGGACGAGTGACGGCTCGCTCGAGGTCGCGAATGCGCGACCCCAGCGACGGGTGCGAGCCGAATAGCAGCTCGGCCCAGCGCGGCGGCTCGGGATCGGCGAGGTTCTGCTCGCCCAACCGCCTGAAGGCGCGGATCCCGGCGTCGGGGTCGTTCGTCGCGCCGAGCGCGAAACCGTCGGCGCGGCGCTCCATCGCGCGCGATGCCGCGTTCCCGAGCGGGACGAGCGCGAGCTGCACCAGCGTCGCGAAGAACGCGAGCCGCGCACCCTGAGCCGCCGAGTCCAAACCGCGCCGCGTCGTGCGGCGGAGCAGCGCATCGGCGGCGAGCACCGTGACGGCGAGCATCCCGGTGCCCAACGCGATCCCCAACCACGGATCGCGGCGAACGTAGTGGCCGAGCTCGTGCGCGACGACGAACAGCGTCTCGTCGGGTGAAAAGGCGGCGACCAGCGTGTCGCCCAGCACGATCCGCTCGGTGCCGAGCACGCCCGTCACGAACGCGTTGGCCTTCTTGGTTTGACGGCTCATGTCGAACCGCAGAATTGACGCCTTGCCCGCGCCGAAACGGCCGGCGAGCTCGCGAATGCGCCGCTCGAGCTCGCCGGTGACCGGCTCGTACGTGTTGAACAGCGGCATGACGAACGTCGGCGCAACGATCGTGGCGAAGGCCAGGAGCGGCGGCGTCGCGGCGATGGCGATCGCCGGCCAGCGGCGCGGCGCCCGCACGACGACGGCGTCGGCCAGCTCGACAAGCAGGGCCGTCACGACCGCGCCGACCGCCAGTCCTTTGGCCTGATCGGCGAGCCAGCCGCGTGCGCTCTGTTCCGACGTTCCGTAGCATCGTTCGCGGACGTACCCCTCGATGTAGTTCGTGCCCAGGTCTTGCAGGCTATCCAACGCGAGAGCGAGCAGCGCGAACGCGGGCGCGCGGAGCGGACGCGGGAGCGGGCGCAGCGCGCGGTCGAGCGGATCGGCAAGCACGAACGCCGTCGTCGCGATCCCGGCGACGCCGCGCGCGACGCCGGCCAGCACAGCGCGCGTTGCTCGGCCGCATACCGCTTCGGATCGCGCGGTCGGCGCGCGGGATACGGCGCACGCAGATCGCGCACGGCCTGCACCGCCCGCGTTGCGGCGTAGCCGAGAACGAAACCCGTCGCCGCGCCGAGCGCGCCCCTGCGTATCACCATTGCATCCGGCACCTTCGTCCGTGTACCCACACCCCCGTCACCCTGGCCGGCCCGTGCTGAGCGTGTCGAATCGTGTCAGCCTGAGCTCGTCGAAGGGCGGCGGCCGTGCCGCAATCGAACCCTGTCCCCAGTCGCGGCGCGGCTATCCTTCGACAGGCTCAGGATGACAGCGACATTGCACTGCGTGGCGATCTCCGATACGCATAATCGAGCCGAGCGGGTCGTCATTCCTGACGGTGACGTGTTGCTGCATGCCGGCGACCTCACCATGCAGGGCTCGGAGGCGGAGCTGGAGCGTGCCGCGCACTGGCTGGGCTCGATGCAGCACCGGTTTCGCACGATCGTGGCGATTCCGGGCAACCACGACTTCGGGATCGAATCCGATCCTCAAGCGAACCGCGAGCTGTTTCGCGCCAATGGGGTTACGCTGCTGATCGATGAGGCCGCCGTCGTCGAGGGACTCACCGTGTACGGGTCGCCGTGGCAGCCTTGGTTCTTCGACTGGGCGTATAACTTTCCGCAGGATGACGATGGTGCGTTCGCGCGCCGGACGTGGGCGGCTATACCGCGCGACACGGACGTTTTGTTCACGCACGGGCCGCCGCACGGCATCCTCGACAAGACGTTCGGCGGGCTCGACACCCGCGTGGGCTGCCCCTATCTCTTGGCGGCGGTCCAGGACCTCGGTCCGCGGCTGCAGGTCCACTTATTCGGTCACATTCACGAGGGGTACGGTCAGGAACGCCACGGCGCGACGCTGTTCGTCAACGCGGCGACCTGCGATCGCGAGCGCTATGCGCCGGTCCAGCCTCCGATCGAGTTCGACGTCCGCGTACCGTAGGCGAAACCGCGTGGCCGGCATTCAGAGCAGCTCGGTGCGCTACCGCGCGTCGTCGTCGCCGAAACGGTCGGGGCGCAGCGACGAAACGTCGAGCGTCGTCGCGTGACCGTCGAGGATGATCTCGGCCAGCAACTGCCCGAGCGCGGGGGCGTGCATGACGCCGTGACCGGATGACCCGTTGGCGAAATAGAGGTTCGGCACGCCGGGTGCGGAGCCGAGGATCGCCCGGCCGTCGGGTGACATCTCGTACAGGCCGGCCCAACAGGCGGCGCGTTCGACCTCGACGCTTTCGAGGCAGGGCACGCGCTCGCGAGCGACACCGGCGACCGCATCGACCCACGCGGGTTCGACGGCGTCGCCGAACGGGTCCGCCGCGGCCGGCGAGGGCATGAGCAGCAGCACCCGTCCGTCCCGCACGCGCAGATGGAAGCCGTCGCCGGGGTAGACCGTCATCGGCATCGTCGCCGGCAACGCGCCGGTCGGCACGGTGACGGCGACCTGGCTGCGTAGCGGGGTGACCGGCAGATCGACGCCCGCCAACGCGGCGACGTGCGCGGCCCAGGCGCCCGCCGCGTTCACGACACCATCGACCGCAATCGCGTCGCGCGCCGTCCGAACGGCGGCGATACGACCGTCGCGCGCGCGATCGAACCCGGCGACGTTCGCGTCCCATTCGAAGCGCACGCCGAGCCGTTCCGCCGCGCGCCGGTAGCCGTCGAGAATGTGCAGCGGCCGAATGAAACCGTCGCTCGGGCAGTACGTTCCGCCGCGCACGCCGGTGCGGCGAACGTGCGGGTTGATGCGTCGCGATCGTTGTCGGCATCGACTTCGACGGCGTCGTCGACGCCGTTCGCGCGCTGTACGGCGAGCGCCGCGCGCAGCGCGTCGAGCAATGCCTCGTCCTCGGCGATCCAGAGGTAGCCGGCCGCGACGAAGCCGCAGTCGCCGCCGGTCTCGTCGGCGAAACGGCGCAACTTCTCGCGCGCGAGCAGCGAGAGCCGCACCTCGGTCGCGCCGGCGAACTGCACGCGAAAGCCGCCCGTCGCGCGTCCGGTGCTGCCTTCCCCGGCGCGCGGCGCGCGGTCGAGCACGACGACGTCGCGCGTGCCGCGCGCGGCCAGGTGGTACGCAACGCTCGCGCCGACGACCCCGCCGCCGACGATTGAGAACGCGGCCGATCGCCTCAAATCAGCGAGATCGACTCCGCCGGCTTCGCCGGGCGCTGCGCCATTGCGGCCTGGAGCCGCTCGGCGAGCACGTCGATCACCGGATGATCGATCTCCTCGACGCGACCGTTGTCGGCCAGCGCCACCAAGTTGGGGTCGATCGGCAATCGGGCGAGGATCGGCGCGCCGGCGAGCTCGGCGACCTCGTCGGCGTATGACGGGCCGAAGACGTCGTAGCGGACGCCCGTATCGGGCGCGACGAAGTACGACATGTTCTCGACGACGCCGACGATCGGCTTGCCGAGCTGGTGCACGAGGTTCGCCGCCTTGCGCACGATCATCGTCGCCAAGCGCTGCGGCATGGTGACCAGCACGATCCCGTCGACCGCGAGCGATTGCAGCACGGTCAGCGGCGCGTCCGACGTCCCGGGCGGAAGGTCGATCAGTAGGTAGTCGAGATCCGACCATAGCGCTTGCTCGTAGAACTGGCGGATGACCCCCGAGAGGATCGGCCCGCGCCAGATCATGGCGGTGTCTTCCTTGTCGGTGAGCAGGTTCGAGCTGACGATCTCGATCGCCGAGCGCGACACCGCGGGCACCATCAGCGGTTTGGGCTGCTGGCCGGGCGGTGTCGACGGATCGGGTTCGAGACCGAGCGGTTGGCGCAAGCCGAACAGCCGCGGGATCGACGGGCCGGTGATGTCGGCGTCGAGGATCCCAACCTTCTGGTGCGCACGCCGCAGGCCGACGGCCAGCAGCGCGGTGGTCAGCGATTTGCCGACCCCGCCTTTGCCGGACATGATCGGCACGACGTAGCGGAACTTCGCGCGGCGGTTGAACTCGCCCGGCGCGCGGCGGAGCGGCGTCTTGTCCTCGTTCATGATCGTGGGCACCCGGCCCGACAATCGCGCCTGGACCAGCGCGGCGACGATCGGCTCGATCCGCAGGCCGTGCGCTTTGGCGCCTTGCGCGATCGTCTCGTACTTGTTGACGCCGCAGCCGGCGCAGTGCAAGCCGAACTGGCTCAAGACGTCTTCGGCGATCGGCAGATCGGCGACGAGCTCGCGGATGTTGGTGTCGGGTCTGATCTCGAGTTGGGCGGCCATGAAGCGGGACGGTAACCTTTGGTGGATTGTGGCTGCACGAGGGGCCGGACGCAAGACGGCGAGCTTCGGGAACGAGCCGCGGCGTCCCGTTGACGCGCCCGCTCACCGGGATTGGGCCGGCAACGGCTTCGACGGATACGGCGTTCGGTCGTCAGGCCTACGAGGAAGGTGCCCGCATACTAAGAACGGTGACCATTAGAGGCAACGCGCAGCTTGGATTGGAGGCACGCATGGCCGAGGCGTTCCTGGGCGAGATTCGGATGTTCGGGTTCAACTTTGCCCCGCAAGGATGGGCGTTCTGCAACGGGCAGATCCTTTCGATCAACCAGAACACCGCGCTGTTCGCGCTGCTCGGCACGTTCTATGGCGGGAACGGGACGTCGACTTTCGCGTTGCCGAACTTCCAAAGCCGCGTCCCATCCATCAAGGACAAGGAGCCGGGCTTTCACCGTACGTGCTCGGCGCCTTCGGCGGCGTCGAGAGCGTGACGCTCACGGTGCAGCAGACCGCCTCGCACACGCACCTGGTGCGGGCTGACGGCGATACCGCCAGCAACAATTCGCCGAGTCCGAACGGAAATGCCTTAGCGACGTTCGGTGCCGGGAACAACGTCTACACGACCGCGACGGCGCCGACGACGGTGGCGGTGATGAATCCCCTGATGATCGCCGCCGCCGGCGGAGGTCAGCCGCACCCCAACATTCAGCCTTTCCTCGTGGTGAACTT
Organism: Vulcanimicrobiota bacterium; assembly: GCA_963723445.1. GTDB lineage: Bacteria > Vulcanimicrobiota > Vulcanimicrobiia > Vulcanimicrobiales > Vulcanimicrobiaceae > Vulcanimicrobium. The sequence continues at coordinate 260,940 of CAVRQP010000008.1, read as the reverse complement.
CTGCATCGCCTTGCAGGGCATCTTCCCCAGCCGGAACTGAGATGACCTCGCCGACGCGTGCCGCCTTTTTGACCGCGAGCGCCGCCGCGCTCGCCGGCTGCGCCAAGAACTCCGTTGCGGGCATCCTGCCCGGACTCTCGCCGTCTGCGAGCGGGCGCGCGCCCAGCGCGACCACCGCCGAGCCGATACCGCAACGCGTCTTGGTGTCGCCGATCATCGGCGAGGCGCGGCGTTTCGACGGCGCGACGGCACCGGCCGGATGGATCAAAGCCGAGGGTCAAAGCTTATCGATCAGCAATTACCGCCGGCTCGCCGAGATCCTCGGAAGAGGCGGATCGCGCGACGCGGCAACGTTCGTGTTGCCTGCCGTGAAACTCGGCTGGATCGTAGCCGTCGCGGGGACCGATCCCGGCAACGCGCGCGCCGTTGCCGCACTGCACCGCGGCGCCGGGGCGAAGCTTGGCGTGTCCGTCGATGGCGCGCAGGTGCAAGAAGCGCCTCCGCGGTTCGCACCGCCCGCGCCGGCGCCGGCGCCGGTCGAGTCATGGTTTCCCGGCAGGGCGCCGACTCCTGACGAGATACAGGCGGCGCAGCGCGTGGGAACCGAGATCACGTTCCCGGAGCCGGTACAGCAATACCACGGCTCTCCGCGGGCGATCTCGCCCTAGCGGCGGCGTTCGCGCGGACGCGGCGGAGCGTTAGCGGCTGCGGACGATGAGCAGAGCGCCCAGCAAGAACAGCGCGATGATTCCCAGCCCCGCGGCCGCCGGCGCGACGACCAGTCCGAGCACGATTCCGCTCAGCGCGACGGCGATCCAGAACGGCGCGGGCGAGTGCGTCACGAACGTGCCGACGTGCTCGCCCGCCGCGTCGCGCATCGTCGCGTCGGGCCGGTCGGCGTACAGATCGGCGTCGCGCTCGGCGAGGAACATGTAGACCGCGATCGTCGTCAGGGCCGCCGACATGAAGCCGAGCAGCATCGTCCCGGCCGGCTCGTGCGCGACGAACCAATACGCGACGGCGAGCGCCGCGGTGAACAGCGCCGACGAGATGAAGACGCCCCGCGCGGTCGTCACGACGTTTCCGGCGATCCGTCGCGCGGCGCGGGATGCGGATGGGCGAGATCCCACAGCGGCCGCGCCGAACGGATCGGCGGGAGCGCGTCGAAGTTGTGCTCGGGCGGCGGCGAGCTGGTCGCCCACTCGAGCGTGTTCGCGCCCCACGGGTTGTCGCCGGCCGGGACGCGGCGGCGCGCCGAGATGATGACGTTCGCGACGAACAGCAGCGCGGCGATCAGCATCAAGTACGCGCCGGCCGTCGCGATCGCGTTGAGCATCGGCAGCGCGCCGGAGTCCGGATACGTGTAGGTGCGCCGCGGCATCCCGAACAGCCCCATGAAGAACATCGGCATGAACGTCACGTTGAAGCCGACGAAGGTGAGCCAGAAGCCGATCTTCCCGAGCCGCTCGCCGAGCATCCAGCCGAACATCTTCGGCCACCAGTAGTACAGCGCGGCGAGCAGCGCGAACAGGCTCCCGCCGCCGATCACGTAGTGGAAGTGCGCGACCACGAAGTACGAGTCTTGCGCCTGGAAGTCGACCGGCGGCGACGCGACCATCACGCCGGTGACGCCGCCGAGCAAGAAATTCAGCAGGAAGCCGATCGCGTACAGCATCGCGGTCGGGTAGCGGATCGACCCGCCCCACATCGTGCAGATCCAGTTGAAGAACTTGATCCCGGTCGGCACGGCGATCAGGAACGAGACGAAGCTGAAGAAGGGGTTGTTGACCGCGCCGGTCGTGAACATGTGGTGCGCCCACACGCCCATCGAGAGCCCGGCGATCGCGAACGCCGACAGCACCATCCCCGTGTAGCCGAAGATCGGCCGGCCCGAGAACGTCGAGATCACCTCGCTGATGATGCCGAAGTACGGCAGGATCAGCACGTAGACTTCCGGATGCCCGAAGAACCAGAACAGATGTTGATAGAGCACCGGGCTCCCGCCGAACGCCGGGTCGAAGACGTGGCCGCCCAGCCGCCGGTCGACGAACAACAGCAGCAGCGTCGCGGTGAGCGACGGAAACGCCATGAAGATCAGCAGCCCCGTCGCGATCATCTCCCAGGTGAAGATCGGCAGGCGCCACATCGTCATCCCCGGGGCGCGCAAGATGAAGGCGGTCGTCACGAAGTTCAGGCGCGGTCATGATCGACGAGGCCGCGACCATCGCCAGGCCGACGATCCAGAAGTCCTGACCCAGCCCGGTCGAGACCGTGATCTCCGACAGCGGCACGTACGAGGTCCAGCCGGCTGCGGCGGCGCCTTCGTTCGTCGCCGCGCCGGCGAAGACGATCAGCCCGCCGAACAGGAACATCCAATACGACGTCGCGTTCAGCCGCGGGAAGGCCATGTCGGGGGCGCCGACCTGCAGCGGGATCAGGTAGTTGGCAAGCCCCAGCGCGAACGGCGCGATGACCAGAAAGATCATCGCCGTACCGTGCAGGGTGAAGATCTGGTTGTAGGCGTGCGCGCCGATCAGCGTCTCGTTGGGGCGCGCGAGCTGCGTGCGGATCGCCATCGCGAGCAGCCCCGCGACGAACATGAACAGCAGCGTCGTCCCCATGTAGAGGATCCCGATCCGCTTGTGGTCGGTGCTGGTGATCCACGACAGGATGTCGTGGCGTTCGGGCGCGGTGACGCGCGGCAGGGTCGTCGCGCTCATTGCGTCGCCTCGTAGGCGAGCCAGCGGCGGTACTCGGCCGGCGAGACGATGCGCACCTGGAACGGCATCGTCGCATGACCGAGCCCGCAGAACTCGGCGCAGCGCCCGGCGAACGTTCCCGGCTTGGACGGCGTGAGATCGAACGAGCTGACGCGGCCGGGGATCGCGTCGCGCTTGAAGAGCATGTCCGGTACCCAGAACGCGTGGATGACGTCGCTCGAGCTCACCGCGATCTCCGCCGTCTGGCCGAGCGGCAGAACCATCTCGGGCGGCGCGTTGAGCGTGCCGTCGATCGTCGGGCCGCCGCGGTAGCGAAACGTCCAGCCCCAACGGTACGCGTTGACCGCGATCTGCACCGGTGCGTTCGGGACGAGACGCTCGACGTCGTTCTCGATGTGATAGGTCACCCCGAACAGCGCGATCACCAGCACCAGCGGCGCGACCGTCCACGCGATCTCCAGCGGCACGTTGCTCTCGCGTTGCGAGCGCGGCTGCGCGTTGCGCGCCGTGCGGCGAAAGCGCAGCGCGGCAAACGCGATCAGCCCCCAAACCAACAATGCGACCGCGAGCGCCGCGTACGTGAAGATCCTCCAGTCGTCCGCAAGGGCCCCGGACTGCGTCGTGCCGAGCGCAGGCCAAGTCGCAGGATGCACGCCGCTATGCTACCCGGTTTGCGCGACCCCTACCCGGGTAGGGTGACTCCATGCGATCCGTCGCGATCCGAGCCCATCCGCTCGTGTTCGGCACCGTCGTTTTCCTCGCATCGGAATCGATGGTCTTCGCGGCTCTGCTCGCAGCGTACTTCGATCTGCGCGGCGGCACGGCCGCTTGGCCGCCGCCCGGAACCCAGCTCGACGCGACGGGGATGGCGGTCGGTACGGTACTGCTCGGACTGGGCAGCGTGACCATGACGGTCGCGCAGATGGCGGCGACGCGCGGCAACCGGGTTCTCGCACGGCTCATGCTCGTGCTCACGATCGTCGCCGCGTTCGGCTTCCTCGGTTTGGAGTGGAGCGACTGGAGCAGCGCCAACTTCCGCATCGACGGCAGCGCGTACGCGACGATCTACTACGTGCTCACCGGGACGCACTTCGCGCACGTGCTGGCCGGGGTCGTCCTGCTCGCGGCCGTCGCGATCTTCCTGCGCCGGCCGGCCTTTACGCGCGAGCACCATGCCGGCGTCGAAGCCGTGGCGTACTACTGGCACTTCGTGTTCGTGGTCTGGCTCGCGTTGTACGCGACGATCTTCTTGGTGCGATGAGGGTCGCGTTCTTTCTCGCGCTCGCGATCGCCGGGGCGCTGGGAGCGACCGTCGCCGCGGCGACCGGCGCGCCGCCGGGGCTGCTGGCGCTCGCCCTCGTCGTCGCATTCGTCGGCCTGGCGGGCGCCGCCGGCGCGGCAGCCGTCGCGCTCCACGCGCCCGGACGACCTGCGCGAGCCGCGCGAACCGCGCGGCCCGACCGCGCCGCAGCCGTTACCCAACGACGGGATCAGCCGGCCGGCGTTCGGGAAGCTGTGGTTGGCGGCGCTGGGCGCGTTCGGCGTGTTGGGCCTGGTCCCGCTGATCTCGCTCGCACGCAAGCCGGGGCGGCGCGTGATCACCGGTTGGCGCCCCGGCGTGCGGCTCGTCGACGAGAACAACCGGCCGATCGCGCGCGATCGCCTGGCCGACGGTGGGGTCGAGACCGTCTTTCCGCAGGACGGCGTCGGGCTGCCCGAAGCAGCCGCGATGTTGATCCGCGTCGAGCCCGAGTTGCTGCGTGTCGCCGGCGAGGGCGGCGACGCCGCGCCCGACGGCTACGTCGCATTCTCGAAGATCTGCACGCACGCGGGCTGCCCGGTCGCAATCTACCGCCACGCGTCGCACGAGCTGTACTGTCCCTGCCACCAATCGCGCTTCGACGTCCTGCACGGCGCGCGCAACGTCTCCGGGCCGGCGCCGCGGCCGCTCCCGCAACTGGCGCTCGAGGTCGACGCGCAAGGCTATCTCGTCGCGCGCGGCGACTTCGGCGCGCCGGTCGGACCCGACGACTGGGATCGCGTGTCGTGATCCTTCGGCGCGTCGTCCGCTGGCTCGACGATCGGCTGGGCACGAACGCCGGCGCGCGGTATCTGCTCGCCAAGATCTATCCCGACCACTGGTCGTTCTATCTGGGCGAGTTCGCGCTGTATTTCTTCGTCACGCTGGTCGCGACGGGGATCTGGCTGACGTTCGCGTTCGATCCGAGCGCAGCCGGAGCGTACGGCTCGGTGCTCGCGCTCGCCGATCGCGCGCACCCGATCGGCTACGTCATCCGCCAGATCCATCATTGGGCGGCGATCTGCTTCGTCGCCGCGATCCTGGTTCACCTGAGCCGCATCTTTTTCACCGGCGCGTTCCGCCGGCCGCGCGAGATCAACTGGATGATCGGGTTCTCGATGTTCGCGCTCGCGTCGTTCACCGGCTTTACGGGCTACTCGCTGCCGAACGACCTCCTGTCGGGGACCGGGATACGGATCTCGCAGAGCATCGCGCTCTCGATCCCGCTGATCGGGCGCTGGGCGGCGTCGGTGTTCAACGGCGGCGACGCGTACCCGGGGCCGCTGCTGTTCCCGCACTTGTACACGCTGCACGTGTTCTATCTGCCGGTGACGCTCGGCGCGATGATCGGCCTGCACCTCGGACTGCTCGTCTATCAGAAGCACACGCAGTTCGAGCGCGACCCCAAGAACGTCGTCGGCCGGCGGTTTTGGCCCGACTACGCATTGCGCACGGTGGCGGTGTTCGGCGCGACGCTGGCCGCGCTCGCGCTGCTCGCGGCGCTGGTCGAGATCAACCCGATCGAGAACTTCGGTCCGTACCATCCCTGGCTGGCCGCGAACGGTTCCGTCCCCGACTGGTACACCGCGTTTCTCGAAGGCGCGCTGCGGCTCGGGCCGTCGACCGAGTTCCGCATCTTCGGCCATCCGATCCCGCCGGTGTTCTGGCCGGGGCTGGTGCTGCCGACGCTGACGTTCGCGTTCATGCTGCTGTGGCCGTTCATCGAGAAGCGGCTGACCGGCGACGACGCGGTGCACGACGTGCTCGACGCGCCGACGCAGGTCCCGTGGCGCGTCGCCGTCGGCGCGGCGCTGATCTTCGAGGGGATCCTCCTCACTCTCGCTGCGGCGGACGACCAGACCGCCGCGACGCTGCACCTGCGGCTCGAGTCGCTGGTGTGGGCGTACCGCATCCTGTTCGTCGTCGGGCCGCTGGTCGCCGGCTGGATCGCCTGGCGCATCGCCGCCGAGATGCGCGCGCGCATCGCCGAGAGCGCGATCTACCCGTCGGAGGTCACGACGCTGGCGCGCACCGCGGAGGGCGGCTTCGAGGAAGAGGAGCCGCAGCCGGCATGACGCTCGTCGTCGCGCTCGTCGCGAGCGCCGCCTTGTATGCCTGGGGACGGGTGCGCGTCGCGCGCGCGGGCCGGCCGTTTCCGCGTTTCGCTCCGTTCGCGTTCGGCGCCGGACTCCTCGTTGTCGCCGGAGCGCTGATCGGTCCGCTCGACGGCCTCTCGGACGCGTCGCTGAGCTGGCACATGGTCCAGCATCTCGCGCTGATCGTGCTCGCCGCGCCGCTGCTGCTGATGGGCGCGCCGGTTCGGCTCGCGCTCGCCGCCCTGCCCGCTCGCGGCGCGGCATTTCTCTCCCGCCTGCTCAACAGCACACCGATGCGGGTCGTCGACAACCCGCTGTTCGGCCTCGCGCTGCTGACCGTCGTGCTGTACGGCACGCACTTCTCGCCGCTCTACGAGCGCGCGCTCGAGAACGAGACCGTGCACGCTTGGATGCACGTGCTCTACCTCGTCACCGCGCTGATCTACTGGAACCCGATCTTCGCGATCGCGCCCGCGCCGCACGCGCCGTCGCACCCGGCGCGCATCCTCGCGCTGTTCCTGAGCCTGCCGATGAGCGCGTTCCTGGGTTTCGGCTTCTACGTGAGCAACCGCGTGTTGTACGCACACTACGCCGCGCGCGCCGGCGCGCTCGACGACCAGATGAACGCCGGCGCGGTGATGTGGCTGAGCGCCGGAACGCCGGTCCTGCTCGCGCTGCTGTGGTGCGTCGCGGATTGGGGCGCGCGCGAGCGGCGCATCGGCGCGGCGCTCGACGCCGCGGAGCGGCGCTGACGTGCCGGCGTTCGCGATCCCGTTGCTGCTGGCGCTCGGCGCGCTCGCGCCGTTGCCGCCGCCGCCGGACGGTGCGGCATCGTACGCGGCGCACTGCGCGTCGTGCCACGCGCCGCAGAAGTGGGGAACCGGCAACGGTCCGTCGCTGCGCGGGGTCGGGATGGGAACGCTCGATTTCTACCTGATGACAGGCCGCATGCCGGCCGCCGAGCCGTGGATCGAGAGCGCGCACCGCGACGAGCGCAGCGGGCAGGGATTGCCGTTGGGCGAGATCCGCGCGCTCGAGGCCTATCTCGCGCCGACGGTCGCCGGCGGCCCGCCGATCCCGCCGGTCGTCGCGAACGGCGATCTCGTCCACGGCCGAACGCTCTTCGAGCAGAATTGCCAGCAGTGTCACGGCCTCGCGGGCGAAGGCGGAGACCTCGGCCGGCTCGACTGGGCGCCGTCGCTCGAGCGCACCTCGATCGCGCAGATCGCCGAGGCGATCCGCGTGGGACCGGATCAGATGCCGATCTTCGGCGCGCAGCAGCTCTCGGCGACCGATGTCGACGACGTCGCGTCGTACGTGGTGCACCTGCAAACCGCGCGCCAGCCGGCGTTTCCGCCGTACCGTTCGACCGGTCCCGTCCCCGAAGGCGCGGTCGGCTACCTCGCGATCATCGTGTTGATCGCGTTCGTGTTCACGTTCTGGCGGGTCGACACGCCGGCAATTCGACGTGAGGAAACCGTTCGCCGAGACGAAGGAGAGAAGCGCGCATGATCGTCGGGGGTTGGTCGCGTGCCGCGGCCGCGGCCGGGCTCGTTGCAGCCGCGGCGCTGCTCGGGGCCGGTGCCGGCGCGGACACGCCGGCGGCACCGGCGGGCGGTTACACGCGCGCCCAGGCGTCGGACGGCCAGTTCGTCTACGTGCAGTACTGCCTGCGGTGTCACGGCGCGAACTTGCAAGGGGTCGACGGGCCGCCGTTACAGGGCGCGCAGCTCGGCCGTTCGCTGGTGATCGGCAAAATGACAACGACGGCGCTCTATGCGTTCATCCACGACGCGATGCCGATGAACGCGCCCCGCAGTCTGACCGAAAAGCAATACCTCGACGTGCTGGCGTTCATCCTGCAGAAGAACGCCTACGCACCGGGCAACGCGCCGCTCACGACGCGCACGCTGGCGCGCGTCCGGCTGTTGCCATACCCGAACCTCGCCCCGCCGCCGGCGCCCGGGACGACGCCGGCGCCGGAGATATCCGCGACGGTTCCCCCCGCAGCGCGCGTCGCGCTCGACGATGCGGCGCTGCGCGGCGCCGAACGCGATGCGAACGACTGGCCGCTGCCCGGCCGGACCTACGCCAACTGGCGCTACTCGCCGCTCGCGCAGATCGACGCGACCAACGTCGGCAAACTGGTGCCCGTCAAGCTCGTGCATACCGGGATGTATGCCAGCTTCGAGACGACGCCGCTGGTCGCCGGCGGCGTGATGTACGTGACGACGCCGGTCGTCGACCGTCACATGAAGATCATGGCGCTCGACGCGGCGACCGGCGATACGCTGTGGTCGACGACGTACGCGCTGGGGCCGTTCAAGATCTGCTGCGGCCCGAATAACCGCGGCGCGTCACTCGGCTACGGCAACCTATACGTCACCACGCTCGACGCGAAGCTGCTCGCGTTCGACGCGCGCACGGGGAAGGAGCGTTGGGAGACCCGGGTCGCCGATCCGTCCGTCGGCTATTCCGAGAGCATGGCGCCGCAGGTGTACGACGGGGAGGTCATCGTCGGCAGTGCCGGCGGGGAGTGGGCGCTGCGCGGCTTCGTCGCCGCCTACGACGCGAACACCGGCAAGCAGCGCTGGCGCTGGTACTCCACCGATCCCAAGACGTTTGCCGGCGACTCGTGGAAAACCGGCGGCGGGACGGTCTGGACGACGCCGGCGATCGATACTGCCCGGCACTTGGTGATCTTCGGTACCGGCAACCCGAATCCGGATCTCAACGGCGCCAAACGCGCCGGCGACAACCTCTACACCGACTCGATCGTCGCGCTCGACACGCGCACCGGCCGGATGCGCTGGTACTATCAAGAGGTCAAGCACGACCAGTGGGACTACGACGCGACGAGCAACGTGGTGCTCTTCGACGTCCACCAGAACGGGAAGACCATCCCGGCGGCGGGCCAAGCCGGGAAGGTCGGCTGGTATTTCATCGTCGACCGCCGCACGGGCGCCCTACTGCGCAAGTCACAGCCGTTCGTCACGCAAAACGCGAACATGTTCAAGAAGACCAGCGTGCTGCCGGGCGCGAACGGCGGCTCGGAGTGGTCCCCGCCGGCCTACTCGCCCCAGACGCACCGCGTCTACGTGCTCGGGATGGACCAGCTCATGGACTTCATGCCGCATGCGGGCGATCTCCATCCGGGCTTCATGAACACCGGCAGCGTGTTCACCAACAAACAGAAGCCGAAGATCCAAACCGGCTCGTTCAGCGCGATCGACGTCGAGACCGGAAAGATCGCCTGGCAGTACAAAGCGGCGGCGCCGATGATCGGCGGTGCGCTCGCGACCGGCGGCGGTCTGGTGTTCGTCGGCGAAGGCAGCGGCGCGTTCGACGCCTTCGACGCCCGCACCGGCCGCAAGCTCTGGACCCACCGCTTCGTCGGCGGTGCGAACGCCCCGGCGATCACGTACGAGGTCAACGGCACGCAATACGTCGCCGTCGCCGCCGGAGGCAACTTCCAGCTCGACTACGCTCGCAGCGACGTCCTCGCCATCTTCAAGCTCAAACGCTGACCGCGCACGGCCGCCACATCATGCAACGTCTGGCAATGTCATGCTGAGCTTGTCGAAGCACGGCGTTCGGTGACGTGGCATTCACCGGGCGCGCCGTGCCGTACCACGTCGCGCTGAGCGAAGTCGAAGCGCGATCGCCTCGGTCGCCCTTCGCCGCGCTCAGGGCGACGGCGTGATTGCGCACGGTCACGCCCGTGAGAGGCACGGCGCGAATCGCTCATGCTTCGACGAAGCTCAGCATGACATCGGTCGTTTCGGCTTCCGCTCGGACGCTTGGCGGAGCAAGCGAGCGGAACACCGCCGCCGGCGCGACCGGGATCACAATTTTCCGGGGCGAAAAGTCGCGTCATGAAGCATCCTGATCGCCGCGACTTCCTGGTCAAATCCGCCGCCGGCCTCAGCGCCGCCTCGCTGGCGGGCTCCATCCCCGGTTTGGCTTTGGCCGCCGACTCGCCGTTCAAGCCCGAGAAGGGCGCCTCGCTGCAGCTCTTGCGCTGGACCGCCTTCGTCAAGAGCGACGAGACGATCTGGGATGAGAACACCAAGAAGTTCACCGCGGCGACCGGCGTGCCGGTCACGATCCAAAACCTCACCTGGAACGACGTCACGCCCAAAGCGGCGCTGGCGGCGCAGGTCGGTTCGGGTCCCGACATCGTGATGGGCTGGAACGACGATCCGTTCGTCTATCCCGAGAAGCTCATCGACATGACGGACCTGGTCGACTTCATGGGCAAAGCCCACGGCGGCTGGTACGACAACGCGCGCTCGTACTGTTACGACCAGGACGTGAAGCGCTGGGTGTCCTTTCCCGTCGGCTGCACCGGCAACGCGGTCAACTACCGCAAGGGTTGGGCCAAAGACGCCGGCTTCGCCGAGTTCCCCAAGGACCTCGACGGAATGCTCAAGCTCGCGCGCGGGTTGAAGAAGAACGGCCATCCGACGGGGTTCGCGCTCGGCCACGCGGTCGGCGACGCGAACAGTTGGACGCATTGGATCCTGTGGGCATACGGCGGGAAGCAGGCCAATCCCGACAACTCGATCGCCATCAACTCGACCGAGACGAACAACGCGCTCGATTACGCGCGGCAGCTCTACGAAACGATGATCGACGGCGTCGCGGGCTGGGACGACTCGGGGAACAACAAGGCCTTCGCCGCCGGCTTGATCGGCATGACGATGAACGGGATCAGCATCTGGTACGCCGAGAAGAACAACGACCCGGCGCTGTTCCCCGACTTTGCGAACGCGACGCCGCCCTACGGGCCGGTCAAGACGCACACGATCTCGAACAACTTCACCTCGGCCTACGTGTTCAAGTACAGCAAGTACCCCAATGCGGCGAAGGAGTATTTGCGCTTCATGCTCGACAGCCCGCAGGCCGACCGGTGGGTCACCGAGATGCTCGGCTACGTCACGCCGGCGCTCAAGGGCTACTCCAATCTCCCGATCTGGACGTCGAACCCGAACATCACGCCGTATCGTGACGCGCTCGCCGGCGCGAAGTACGACGGGTTCAACGGCAAGCCCGGCAAGGCCGCCGCGCAGGCGCTCGACGAGTTCGTCGTCGTCGACATGTTCGCCGACGTCTGCGTGAACAAGATGGCGGCCAAAGACGCGATGCGCAAAGCCGAGGCGAAGCTGGCCGCGATCTACAAGCGCGCGTGATCCGGCGGCCGTCGCTGGCCGCGCGGCTCGATTCGCCGCGGGTGCTGGGCTATCTGCTCATCGTACCCGCGGCGATCATCTTGCTCGGACTGCTGGCGTATCCGCTGCTGCTCGGCATTTGGCTCAGCCTCACCAGCGCGACGATCGGAAACCCCGGGCAGTTCGTCGGCCTGCAGAACTACGCGACGATCTTCGCCGACCCGATCTTCCGCGGGGCGGCATGGTACTCGGTCTTCTATACGATCTGCGCCGAGGCCGGCAAGCTGGTGCTCGGGCTCGCGCTCGCACTGCTTGCTCAACCAGCGGTTTCGCGGCTACCGCATCTCGCGCGCGCTGATGCTGCTGCCCTGGGTGGCGCCGACCGTCTTGTCGGCGCTCGCCTGGCTGTGGCTGCTCGACCCGCAGTTCAGCGCGGTGAGCTGGCTGCTCGTGCGCCTGCATCTGATCCATAGCAACATCGATTTCCTGGGCCATCCGTGGAGCGCGCGCTTCTCGCTCATCGTGGTGAACATTTGGCGCGGGCTGCCGTACTTCGCGATCGGCTACCTGGCCGGGCTGCAGTCGATCCCCAAGGACGTCTACGAAGCGGGCGCGATCGACGGCGCCGGCGGCTGGCAGGCCTTCCGCCACATCACTTGGCCGTTGCTGATGCCGATCACGACGATCCTGGTCGCGTTCTCCTCGATCTTCACGCTGACCGACTTCCAGCTCATCTGGACGATCACGCACGGCGGACCCACCGACGCGACGCAGGTTTTCACGACGCTGGCCTACCAGCGCGCGATCTCCGGCGGCCAGCTCGGCGAGGGCGCCGCGATCGCGGTCTCGCCGATCGTCATCATGATCGTGCTCGCCTTCTTCGTCGTTCGTTCGGTGCGGGAGAAGTAGGATGACGGCGAAGCTGAGGATCTACGTCCCGCTGGCGCTCTACGGCATCTTCTTGATGCTGCCGTTCGTCTGGATGCTCCTCACGGCGTTCAAGTCGGATCAGGAGCTGTCGCAGGGGCTCAACCCGTTCTGGATCTCGCACTTCACGTTCTCGCAATTCACCAACCTGCTCACGCAAACGGCGTACGTCCAGTGGTTCGCGAACACGCTCTTCGTCTCGGTCGCCGCGACGGTGCTCAGCGTGTTCGTGTCGTACATCACGGCGTACGCGATCATCCGCTTGCGCTTCCCGGGCTCGCAGGTCGTGAGCACGGCGATCTTTCTCGCCTACATCGTCCCGCCGGCGATCTTGTTCATCCCGCTGGCGTCGGTGATCATCCAGCTGCACTGGTTCGACAAGCTGTGGGCGCTGGTCCCGATCTACGCGACGTTCCTGGTGCCGTTCTGCACCTGGCTGCTGATCGGGTTCCTCAAGAACATCCCGCGCGAGCTCGAAGAGGCGGCGCGGGTCGACGGCGCGAGCAACCTGGCGATCCTGTGGCGCATCATCTTCCCCATCGCCGTGCCGGGCCTGATCTCCGCGACGATCTTCTCGTTCACGCTCTCGTGGAACGAGTACCTGTACGCGCTGGTGTTCATGTCGTCGTCGATCAACAAGACCGTGTCGGTCGGCATGACCAGCGAGCTGATTCGCGGTGACACGTTCCAATGGGGCCAGCTCATGGCCGGCGCACTCATCGGCGTGCTGCCGGCAATCGTCGTCTATTTCTTCTTCGTCGAATACTACGTCGCCGGTTTGTCGGGCTCGGTCAAAGAATAGTATCTCCCTGTCATGCTGAGCTTGTCTCCCTGTCAGGATGACAAGAGAGAAGTTTACTGGCCGTCGGCTAGAAATACGCTGCTCCGGTGGCCGTGTTGAAGAGGTGCATGCGGCTGGGGTTGATGCCCAGGGCGATCGTTTCGCCGGCCGCGATCGCGGTGTTCGACGGTGCGCGGGCGGTGAGGCGTTCGCCGTCGCAGGTGAAGTACAGGACTTGCTCCGAGCCGAGTGGTTCGACGACGTCGACGACGGCGGGGATCGCGCCGACCTCGGTGGCGTGCAGCAATAGGTCCTCCGGACGAACGCCTAGCGTGACGGCGGACGGGTCGACGCTGCCGGAAGCAGACATCGCGTGCGCCGCCTCGAGGGTGGCGCGGTGCTGGTCGGGGATGCGCACGGAGAAGGACGCGGCCGCGCGCGTAGAGCGCGCCGTTCTCGGCCGCGAGCCGGCAGGAGAGGAAGCTCATCGTCGGCGAGCCGATGAAGCCGGCGACGAACAGGTTCGCCGGACGGTCGTAGACTTGTTGCGGCGGCGCGACCTGCTGCACGACGCCGTCCTTCATCACCACGATGCGATGACCCATCGTCATCGCCTCGATCTGGTCGTGCGTCACGTAGATCATCGTCGTCGCGACGCGCTGGTGCAGCTTGACGATCTCGGTGCGCGTCTGCGCGCGCAGCTTGGCGTCGAGGTTCGAGAGCGGCTCGTCCATCAGGAACACCGCCGGATGTCGAACGATCGCGCGGCCGAGCGCGGCGCGCTGCCGCTGACCGCCCGACAATCTCCTTCGGTTTGCGCTTGAGATACGGCTCCAGCCCGAGGATGTCGGCGGCTTCCTTGACGCGCTGGTCGATCTCCGCCTTGGGAACCTGGCGCATCTTCAAGCCGAACGCCATGTTGTCGTAGACGTTCATGTGCGGGTAGAGCGCGTAGTTCTGGAACACCATCGCGATGTCGCGGTCTTTCGGTCCGAGTTCGTTCACCCGCCGGTCGCCGATGAAGATGTCGCCGCCGCTGGTCGTCTCGAGCCCGGCGATCATGCGCAGCGTGGTCGACTTGCCGCAGCCCGACGGACCCACCAGGACGAGAAACTCGCGATCGGCGATGTCGAGGGTCACGTCGTCGACGACGACCGTGTCGCCGAACTTCTTGCTGACCGATGCGAGTCGAACGGATGCCATCTCAGCGGTCTCCTGCGACTCACCCCCACACCGTTCGCGCCGTCTCGGCGACCAGCCGAAGCTTCGCCCATTGGTCGTCCTCGGTCAGGAGATTGCCCTCCGCCATCGAGGCGAAGCCGCACTGCGGGCTGAGCGCGAGGCGCTCGAGCGGCACGTACTTGCTCGCCTCCCCGATGCGGCGCACGAGCTCGGCGCCGCTTTCGAGCTCGGGTTTCTTCGAGCTGACCAAGCCGAGCACGACGGTTTTGTCGTCAGGCACGAAGCGCAGCGGCTCGAACGTCCCCGAGCGCTCGTCGTCGTACTCGAGCAGGAACCGGTCGACCTCGAGTTGCGCGAACAGCTTCTCGGCGATCGCGTCGTAGCCGCCGGCGGCGTACCACTGGCTGCGGTTGTTGCCCCGGCAGAGGTGGATGGCCAGCGTTACGCCCGGCCGGCGCGCTGCCCGGAAGCACGCGTTGTCGGCGGCGATCGCCTCGTCGAGCAGGACGTCGGGCTCGCCGAACTCCGCCTGCAAATACTCGCGCCACTTCGGGTCGAGGTAGTAGCTGTAGCGCGGCGCGTCGATCTGAATGTACGCGACGCCGTCCTCGGCCAACGCTTTCGTCTCGGACTTGACGATGTCGACGACGTCGGCCAGAAACGCCGAGTGGTTCGGATACGCGTGCTCGCTGATCCCCTTCTTGTACGCGATCGCGGGAAACTGCGTGGCGCTCGGCAGCGTCATCTTGATCGGCCCCGGGCCGTGCTGCTTGAGGAACGGCAGCTCGTGCGCGGTCAGGCGCCGCGTTTGGCGCAGCTTCTCCGTCACGATGCCGCGCACGGCGCTGGGCGCCACGCCGACGGCCGCTCCGCCGGCGTTCCAGCTGCGCGCGACGCCGGCTTCCGAGTCGAAGCCTTCGACCGCATCGGTAAGGTCGGTCATGAAGCCGCCGCGCCGAAACTCGCCGTCGGTGAACATCTCGAAGCCGAGCTCTTTCTGCTTGGCGAGGATGCGGAGGATCTCGCGATCCTCGACCTCGCGCAACCGCTCCGGATCCGCCCCGTCGTGCCTGAGCTCGAGAAGCAGTTTTGGGCGCAAGAAGCTGCCGACGTGGTCGGCACGGAAGGCGCTGGTTCGTTGCTCGCTCACGACGGGGCGGTTCCAGCGGCCGGCGCGCCGCCCCTTGACCGCCGAGCCGTAGGGGCATGGATGGACGTGCGCGGCCCGGCGGGAACGTGTGTCGTCGTGGCCGCCATGATCGAAGTGCTCGGTGCCCTTGCCGGCGGCGCAAGCTCGCCGGTGCGCGCCGGCCGCCGCGTCGGCGGCGAACCGTTCGTCTGCGCGCGCGGCGAAGGACCGTATGTCTTCGACGCGGCGGGCCGGCGTTACGTCGACTACGTGATGGGCTACGGTCCGCTGCTGTTCGGGCACACGCCGCCGTTCTTGCGCGACCTCGACGCGCTCGCCGCGCGCGGGGTCGTCTACGGCTCGACGGCGCCCGACGAGCTTGCCCTCGCCGAGCGCATCCGCACGCACCTGCCGTCGATGGAGCGGCTGCGCTTCACGACGACCGGGAGCGAGGCCGTGCAGAGCGCGGTCCGCGTCGCGCGCGCGTTCACCGGGCGCGACGTCGTGCTCAAGTTCTCGGGCAACTACCACGGACACTTCGATCTGGCGCTCCAGGACGCGGGCGCGTCGGCCGAGACGCCGCACCCGCGTCGCTCCGGCATTCCTCGCGCCGTGCTCGACGATCTCGTCGTCGCGCGCTACAACGACCTCGACGACGTCGACCGCCGTCTCGCTCGGGCCGGCGATCGGCTCGCCGCGATCCTGGTCGAGCCGATCTGCGGCAACATGGGACTGGTCGAGACCGTCCCCGGCTTCCTCGAAGGGCTGCAGGCGCGAGCGCAACGCCACGGCGCGCTGCTGATCTTCGACGAGATCATCACCTGGCTGCGTCTCGGCCTCGGCGGCGCGCAGTCGCGCGTCGGGGCGACGCCCGATCTCACTACGGTCGGCAAGGTTCTGGGCGGCGGGTTCCCGCTCGCCGCGTTCGGCGGCCGGGCCGACGTGATGGCGATGCTCGCCCCCGACGGACCGTGCTTCACCGGCGGAACGCACGCCGGGATGCCTTTCGCTGCGGCGCTCGGCCTGCGCGTGCTCGACTCCGTCGAGCGCGAACCGGAGTTACTGACCGATACGGAGCGCCGCGCACGCTCGCTCGCCGGCGGCATTCGCCGCATCCTCGCCGATCTCGCGCTCGACTACGCGGTCCTGCAGCTGGAATCAATCGTCGACTTCAAGTTTCGCGCCGGCCTGCCGACGCGCTCGTACGACGATCAGCGGCACGACGATCAGCGCGCTTACGCCGCCTTCTACCACGCGATGCGCGAGCGCGGCATCCTCCTGCCGCCCTCGCATAACGAGGTGATGTTCCTCTCGACCGCGCACGGCGACGACGACGTCGAGCTCACGCTGCGCGCGATCGAGTCCTCACTGTGCGAGTTGCGCGCGAAAGGGACGATCTGATGGAGGTGCCAACGGGCTGGGCGAACGACGGCAAGGCGCTGGTGAAGCGCTTCGACCGGCGCAACTTCAACGGCGCGGTCGCGTTCGTGAAGGCGATCGCCGAGGTCGCCAACCGCCTCGACCACCATCCCGACATCGAGCTGTCGTGGAACGTCGTGACGATCCGCACCTGGTCGCACGACGTCGACGCAATCACCGACCGCGACGTCGCGCTGGCAAAGGCAATCGACGAGATCCGGTCTTAGGGAGCTCAGCGCATCGGCGTCGGAAAACCGGCTGGGGAGCGGTGGCCCTGGGCGTCTACGGCGCGGACGCCGAACTGCCAGATGTCCTTGGAGAGCTTGAGTGTCATGTGCGTCGCATTGCCGGCGTCGTCGACCGCCGTCCAGGTCGGCTCGGTCGTAAGCCGGCGCACCACCTCGTAGCGGACGGCGCGCGGGACGGGCTCCCACGACAATGTCGTGTCGTTGGTGAGTGCTTTGGTGTCCACCGACACCTTCGGTGTCGCGGGAGCTAAGGCGAGCGAGGCGAGAACCGAGGCGTTGTAGCGTGTCACCTTGGCGAGGTAGTCGAAGTCGAGGTACTGCAGCAGGTCGCCGTACTGCACGCCGTTCTCGACGCGCACGTTCTGGTGCTGGTGGGCGAACGTCTCGCGCGGCTCGGTGAAACGCAAAGCGGGGAACCCCTGCGCGTTGAACGACTCGTGATCGCCGCCGCGCAGGAACCGGTCCGCCCGCCAGATCAGCATCCCGGTAAAACCGGTGTTGTAGGCGTCTCCGGTCTCCTTCGCGTAGCGGGCGAGCTCGTTGGAGGACGAGTCGCTCTGCGAGCCGATCGCGTTGATCGAGGCGAGGGTTCGCCCCGGCCGGTATCGCCTCGGAGTAGATGCGAACGAAGTCGTCGCGCTTAACGCCGTCGTCGCCGACCGACGCCCCGATGATGTCGTTGTTCAAATCGCCCTCGACGTCGACGTGCGCCGCCTTGAGCGTCTGCGCGAGATGCGCGCTGCCGAACAGCCCTTGTTCCTCGGAGTCGAAGCAGGCGAAGATCACCGTGCCGTGCATCGGCAACGGCGCGAGCACGCGCGCCGCCTCGATGACCGCCGAGACGGCGGATCCATTGTCGTCGGCACCCGGTGCATCGTGCACGCCGTCGTCGTTGTCGGAGTTGCGCGAGTCGAGATGACTGGACATCACGTACGTGGGCGCCGCCGGATCGTCGCCCCTGAGGGTCGCGACGACCGAGGAGATCACGACCTCGCGCGGGATGCGCTTGGCCGGGTCGGCCGGCTGCGTGTACGAGTCCAGCGCAACGGTCAGGCGGCCGCCGCTCGAGCGCGCGATCTGCCGGAAGCGGTCGACCACGTAGGCGCGCGCGGCGAAGATGCCGCGATTCGGCCCGGCGTTCTCGGAGAACGTCGAGCGCGTCCCGAACGCGACCAAGCGCGTGTCGGTCGCGCGCAGGTTGGCCGCATCGACCCGCGCGATCGCCGCCGCGACGGCTGGATCGAGCGGCGGAGCCGGGACGTCGGCCCGCGCGGGCAGCGCGCCGCACAGCGAGAAGACCGTGAGGATGGCAAGGTGACGGCAGATCGACATTGCCGTCGCCTACCCCGCAACCGTGCTCGCGCCCTGCGTCGGCGCGCCGCGACCTGGCCCATTCGCTCAGGAGAACGCTCGCCCGAGGGCCAACCTGAGGCCTCGTGACATGGAGGCGCATCCGGGACGACGAGCGGTTTGGAGCCGTCATGGCCGGGCTGCTGACGGTCGTCGCGCTCGGTCTCTACTCGGGCTTCCATGCGACCATCATGAACAACTACGTGTGGGAAGCCGACGCGTGGCTGCGCGGATATCCGTACCTGCCGCACTTCCCGGGCGACTACATCGACGCGATCCCGTATCACGGCCGGGCCTACGTCTACGAAGCGCCGTTCCCGGCCGTCTTGCTGCTGCCGTTCGTGGCCGTGTGGGGCTTTCGACGAACCAGACGGCGCTGGCGATCGGCCTCGCAGGGATCGGCGTTGCAGCGGCCTGGCTGGTCGCGCGGCGCATCGGCGTGTCGCCGGGCTGGGCTGCGCTGCTCGCCGCGTTCTTGCTGTTCGGCACCAGCTACGCGTACTGCTCGGCGAACGGCGACGTATGGTTCGTCGCGCAGTCGGGTTCGGTCGCGTTCACGCTGCTCGCCATCGCCGAATGTCTCGGCCGTCGCGTCCCTTGGCGGGTCGCCCTGTGGGCGCTCTGCGCCGCGTTTTGCCGTTATCCGATGGTCCTCGCGTTTCCGGCCTACGCGATCGCCCTGTGGCCGCAGATTCGCGTCAAGCCGCTGCGGATCGCGGACGTCGCGACGATCGGCGCCCTGTTCGCAATACCTGCGGCGTGGTACAACTACGTGCGCTGGGGAACGATCGCGGACGTCGGTTTCCCGAAGTTCTACCGCATCATGGACATCGGGCGAACCGATCCGTCGCCGCCGTTCGCGCTCAAGAACCTCGGCATGCAGTTGCACTTCTACTTTTTGCAGCCGCCCGAGGTCCTGAACTATCCGCCGTATCTGGTGGCCGGCCGAGTTCGGAACCGCGCTGACCTTCACCAGCCCTGCGCTCGCGATCGCCCTGCTCGCGCCGATTCGCGAGCGTGCCGTGCAACTGCTCTGGCTCGCGACCGCGTGCTGCGCGGTCCCCGCGCTGCTCTACTACAGTACCGGGATGGTGCAGCTCGGCGTGCGGCACGCGCTCGACTTCATCCCGTTTCTCTATGCGCTCATGGCATACGCGATCCGAGCGCGTCCGTCCGCTTGGTATCTGCCGCTGCTCGTCTGGTCGATCGGCTTCGGCATGTACGAGCTAGGCCTCTGGCAGTGGGCGCGCATCTTCGTCTATCACTGAGACGAAGGGCGACAGGCGGGGCATGAGCGGCTCGGCGCCGTAGCACCAAGGCGATGGCAACCTACACCAAGCCTTCGGGCGACGAGCTCCAAACGCTGGCGGCCGAGGCGAAGACGGCTCGCGCGCGCATTACCACGCCCAAGGGCGAGATCGTCTTCACGTTCTATCCCGACGATGCGCCCTTGCACAGCGCCGCGTTTATCAAGCTTGCGCGGGCGGGCTTCTACGATGGTCTCAAGTTTCACCGTTACGAGCCGGGCTTCGTGATCCAGGGCGGCGATCCGAACGGCAACGGCTCCGGCGGCCCCGGCTATAACCTCGAGGCGGAGTTCAACGAGCACCCGCACATCAAGGGAACGGTGGCGATGGCGCGCGCGTCGAGCCCGAATTCGGCCGGCAGCCAGTTCTACATCTGTCTCGACGACGCGCCGTTTTTGAACCGCCAGTATACCGTCTTCGGCCACGTCACCGAGGGTCAGCACATCGTCGATCAGATCCGGCCCGGCGACACGATGACTTCGGTCACTATCGAAGACGGCGACAAAGCAGGTAACGGCTGAACCTTCCGAACCTCGCCCTGGGGACGCAAGGCTGGTCGTACGCGGACTGGGTCGGGCCGATGTATGACGCCGGAGCGCGGCCCGAGGGCTACTTGCGCGAGTATGCAGAAGAGTTCCGCAGCGTCGAGATCGACTCGACGTTCTACGGTACGCCGCCGCCCGAGCGCGTGCGCAAGTGGGCGGCGCAAGTTCCCGACGGTTTCACCTTCGCGCTCAAGCTGCCGCGCGAGATCACGCACGAGCGCCGATTGGTCGAGTCGCGTGCGCTGGTCGACGAGTTCGCCGCGAGCGCGCTGGAGTTCGGCGACAAGCTCGAAGCGATCTTGATCCAAACGCCGCCCGACTTCGTGCCGGCCGAGCTCGAAGCGGTGGAATCGTTCGTGCGCGAACTTCCGCCCGGCCCGCGCTGGGCGTTCGAGGTACGCGACCGCGACTGGTTTCACGGCGACGTGCACGGCCGGTTGCGCGATGCGCTGGGCACGCACGGCGTCGCCCTGGCGGTGAGCGACGGCCCGTTCGTCCCGCTCGAGGCGATGCTGCACGAGCTGCGGTGTCCGACGGCGTCGCACGCGTACGTGCGCTGGCTCGGAACGAGCCAGAGCGTCGCGCGATTCGACGCCCTCGTCATCGACCGCGCCGCGGAGATCGGTGCGTGGGCCGCGGCGATTCGCGACGCCGCTCCGAAACTCGCGCGTCTGGCCGGTTACGCGAACAATCAGTACGCCGGTCACGCGCCTGGAACGATCCGTCAGATTTACGCCGCGCTCGGCGTCGCGCACGAACGTCCGGCACGCGTCGAGCAGCCGTCGCTCTTCGGATGATCCGGCTCGACGAGGGCGAGGTCGAGCGGCGACTCACGACGCTCGATCTCCCGGCGCTGATGCGTTCGGTGCTCGTCGCCGCCGCCCGCGGCGACGCCGGCGGCCCGGTGCGTGCGGCATGTACGACCCCCGGCGGCGTGTGGCTCGCCGGGATGCCGGCCTGGGTCGGCGGACCGCGCGCGGCGCTGGGCGCCAAGCTGGTCGTCGCCATTCCCGCCAATGCGGCGCGCGGTCTGCCGACGCACCGCGCCGTCGTCGTGCTGCTCGATCCCGCGACGGGTGAACCGCTGGCCTGGATCGACGCCGAAGCGCTGACGCGCGAGCGGACGGCGGCGGTCTCGGTGCGTCGCCACGCAGACCGTGGCGCGGCGGCCGCGTGGTGCGCATGCGATTCTCGGCTGCGGCGCGCAAGGCTTGGCGCACCTTGCTGCGTTCGCGCGCGCCGGCTTGGTCGAGCGCCTGTCGGTTTGGTCGCGGGATCGGACGCGGGCCGACGCGGCCGCGCGCGCGGCGCAGACGCACGACATCGACGTTCGCGTCGCGCGCGATCCCGACGACGCCGCGCGCGGCGCGGACGTCGTCACGACCTGCACGGCCGCCGCGCGGCCGCTCTTCGCCGCGGAGTCGGTCGCCGACGGCGCGCACGTCAACGCGATCGGGGCGTGCGTGGACAACAAGCGTGAGTTGCCCGGCGCGCTCGTCGGCGCGGCGGCGCTCGTCGTCGATGACCTTGCGGCGGCGCGCGCGGAAGCGGGCGACGTGATTCTCGCCGTCGCGGACGGGATGGCGTCGTGGGACGGCGTCGTGTCGCTGGGTGAGCTGCTGGCCGATCGGGCGGTAGCGCGCGCCGGGCGCGTCTCGGTGTTCGTCTCGTTGGGATTGGGCATCGCGGACGTGGCCGTCGCGGCGGCGGTCATAGCGCTCTGATGCGGCCCGCTCCGGTCGTGCGCGGGATCGTGCTGTGGCTGGCGGGCACGGACTTGCGGCTCACCTTGCTGGCCGTCCCGCCGGTCATCCCGCTGATCCACCGCGATCTGCACTTGAACGAGTCGGGAATCGCCGCGCTGTCGAACCTGCCGGTGCTGGTCCTTGCCGCCTCGTCGATGTTCGGCGGCTTCTTGACGATGCGGCTCGGCGCGCGCGCAGCCGTCATCGTCGGGCTGTGGGTGATCGCGCTCTCGGGGGCGCTGCGCGGCTTTGGGCCGTCGATCGGAATGCTGTTCGCGATGACGATCGTCATGGGCATCGGGATCGCGACGATTCAGCCGGCGTTTCCCTCGCTGGCGCGCGCCTGGTTCGGCGATCGCATCGCCTTGGGCACCGGCATTTGGGCCAACGGGCTGTTGTGCGGCGAGGCGATCAGCGCGTCGCTGACGATCCCGTTCGTGCTGCCGCTCGTCGGGGGCTCCTGGGAGCGCAGCTTCGTCGCGTGGGGCGTGCCGGTCGTGCTCACGGCGCTCGCGCTGACGGCGGTGCGCGACCCGCACCCGCGCCCGCCGCTCGCCTCGGGTGCGTGGCTGCCGAACTTTCGCGACAAACGCGTGTGGCAGCTCGGCACGTTTCAGTCGGCCGCGAGCTTGGCGTACTTCGGCGCGAACACGTTCTTGCCCGACTACCTTCATGCGACGGGAAACGTCGCGCTCGTCGGCGCGGCGCTGGCGGCGCTCAACATCGGTCAGATCCCGGCGTCGCTCGCGGTCGGTTTGATCCCGATGCGCGTTCTCGGCCGTCCCGCGACCTCGCTCTTCGTGGCAGCGCTGATCGCCGTCGCCGTCGTCGTCGTGTTGGCCCTCGGCGGCGCAGGTACGGTGGCCGGCGCGGCGCTGCTCGGCTTCGCGGCCGCGTACATTCTCACGCTCAGCTTCGCGCTGCCGGCGCTCTCCGCGCCCGCGCATGAGGTGCCGCGTTTGGCGGCCGGCACGTTCACCTTGGGTTACGGGATCTCGTTCGTGACCACGCTGCTCTCAGGCGCAGCCTGGGATGCGACGCACGTCGCGGCGACCGCGTTCTTGCCGATCTTCCTCGCCGCGCTCATCGTCGCCGTGCTGGGGCCGCGGCTCGCTCCGGTCGTCGAGCGCGGCCCAGCCACGGTGTGAGAATCAGCGGCCGTACGTGCCGACGATTTGACCGCGCGCGAGGATGTTGCCGTCCATGTTGAACTGCAGCAACGCCGCATCGGTCGTCGCGGGCGTAAGCCCGGTGATCATCGTGCTCAGCGCGGTGACCGTGAAGATGTAGTGATGCGTTCCGCCGCCGGCCGGTGGGCACGGGCCCCCGTATCCGGCGATTCCGTAGTCGTCCATCGCTTGGAGGGCGCCGGCCGGCAGCGTGCCGGTCCCGGCCGCTCCGGGCACCGGGATGTCGGCGTCGAGCGACAGGGTCCCCGGCGGGATGTTGTAGATCAGCCAGTGCCAGAAGCCCACGTTGGTGGGTGCGTCGGGATCGAAGATCGTCACCGCGTAGCTCGCGGTATTGGCCGGTCCGGCCGTCCAGCTGAGCTGCGGCGACTGATCGCCGCCGGTGCACCCGAAGCTGTTGAAGATCGCGCTGTTGGGCAAGGTGCCGCCGGCGGTGAACGTGGTGCTGGTGACGGTCAGGGCCGGCAGCGGGACGGGCACGATCTGTTGCGCGATCGGCGGAGCCGTCGCCCCGCCGACCGGCGCCACCGGCGTCGTCGAGCTCGTCGAGTTGTGGCATGCGGTCAGTCCGGTCGCGGCCACGCCGATGGCCAGCGCGCCGGCAAGAAACGGATGTTTCACGGCTATTCCTCTCCCGATAGGACGTCTTCGCGCGGTTACGTGCGCCCGTCAGCTTCCCTGCCGCAGCGCGGCGTCGATCCGGTGCGCGATCGCGGCGATGCCGTCGTCGCCCGCCGCATAGTCGCGCAGGTCGCGGGTGAGCACGACCAACACGTACGGTGCGTCGCCGAACGGGTCGATGATGCCGGCGTCGTTGCGCACGCCGTCGATCTCGCCGGTCTTGTGCGCGCACGGCGTCCCCCGCGGCAGGCCGTGGACGATCTTGGTTCCGTCCTCGTTGCCCAGCAGCATCTCGATCATGCCGCGACAGCTCTGCGGCGAGGCGATGGTGGCGACGCCTTCGCGGACGCCGCGCTCGATCTCGAACAGCAGCGTCGCGGTGTCGGCCGGCGTGATCACGTTCTCGCTGCGCCGCCAAGCGGGAACGACGTCGGCGAAATGTCGTCCGAGATGCGAGCTTTCCATCCCGGCCAGCCGCATCGTCGCATTGATCGTTCCCATCCCGAACGCGGTGATCAACGCGTTCGACGCCGAGTTGTCGCTCACGTAGATCATGGCCTTGACCAGCGCTTCGATGGTCCAGGCTTTGCCGGCCGGGGAACCGGCCAGCACGTCGGAACCGCCGATGAGATCGGCGGCGCGCGTGCGCACGAGATCGTCGGGCTTCGCCGTCCCCGCGTCGTACGCGCGATAGACCGTCGCCAAGATCGCCAGCTTGATGACCGACGCCGAAGGGAAATGGTCGTTTTCATGCACCGCTACCAGCGGCGGACCGTCGCCCATCGTGCGAGCCACGATCCCGGTGGTCCCCGGGATGTCGTCGATCAGATCGTCTAGCCGCGGCGCGGTCTGCGCGGCGGCGCGCAGCGGGCGCGCAGACGCCGCCGCGAGCGCGGCAGCGAGAAACGTCGCGCGCCTCACTGCGGCAGCCGTTCCATCAGGAAAGCGGCGACTTCGTCGCCGAGCTCGCGCAGGCGCGGGCGCATCCACGCGAACTGTGCCGGACAGGTCATCTCGCCGAACTCGATGAGCATCTTCTCGGGCGCGTCCACTTTGCGAAAGCCGTAGTAGCGGTGCTCGTTCTCGGTGAAGTTCTCGCCGACGAAGCGAAACGGAAACCAGGCGAGATACCGTTTCTCCCACGCGTCGACGAACGCACGGCTGGTCGTCTCGGGGAATCCGACCGACGCGCCGCTCGCGCAGGTTACGGCGCCGTCGAAATGGATAAAGATCGCGGCGCGCGCGGTGTCGTGCTCGGCGTAGTCGGCAGGGCGCCGGATGACCGTGTAACCGTGGGCGCGCAAAACGCGCGTCGCCTCGTCGGCGACGACCGGCGTCCAGTCGCGCTCGCGCTCGCCCGACGCGCCGGTTCCGAGATTGCACGCCTTCACGTGCAACGGCGCGCAGCTCGCCGGGCGCCCTTCATGGCCCGCCTGCACGAGGACGTCGCCGTCGTCGGCGGCGGCGGCGGCCGGCATCGCGACGAGCAGCGCGCCGAGGATCGCAAAGGTTGCGGGAAGCCGTGTCACCCGGCGATAATGCCCGGCTGCGATGACCACTCCTCTCGTTCCGAGCGACCTCGCGCGCATCGCGCTCGTCTCGGAACCGCAGATCAGCCCCGATGGTTCGACCGTCTACTACCGTCGATCGTGGTTCGATCGTGAGGCCGACGAGCTGCGCGGCGCGATCCGCCGGGTCGATCGTGACGGTGCCGACCGCGCCTTCACGGCGGGCACGAACGACCGGTTGCCGCGCGTCGCTCCGGACGGCAAAGCAGTCGCGTTCGTCGCGGAGCGTGACGGACAGGCCCGGCTGTGCCTGCTGCACCTTGACGGCGGTGAGTCGATCCCGCTGGGCGAGAGCTATGCCAAGATCGCCGCGTCGGCCTGGTCGCCCGACGGAAAACGGTTGGCGTTCGTCGCGACGGCGGCGCACGATCCGGCCACGGCGCGCGTCTACCACGACGAGCGGAGCGGCGCCCGCCACATTCGGAGCCTGCCGTTCAAGAGCGACAGCGACGGGTTGCTCAACGGCACGCGCAAGCATCTCTTCGTGATCGACGCGGCCGGCGGCGATGCGCGCCGAGTAACCAGCGGAGACTTCGACGCCAACACGCCGTCGTGGTCGCCCGATGGCGCGCGAATCGCGTTTTGCGCTCGCATCGGCCTGCCCGAGTCGGCGACCGCGCTGAGCGACATCTGCATCGTCGACGTCGAAAGCGGCGCGTTGACGCACGTGACCTCCGGTACCGGCCCGATGGCCGCACCGGCTTGGTCGCACGACGGCAAAGAGATCGCGTTCATCGGCCACCATCACGGCGATGACGGCGGCGGACGTTTCGACAGCGAGCTGCTCGTCGCGCCGGCGGACGGCGGTGCGACCCGTTCGCTTTCAGGCGGACTCGGTCGAACGGTCGGCGACTGTCTGGCCGGCGATCTGCGCAGCAGCGGGACGTATTCGGTCGCGTGGGCGGCCGACGATCGCGACATCTTCGTCCAGGTCTGCGACGACGGCAGCACGTCGCTGCGCGCGTTCGCGCGCGACGGCAGCCGCACGCGCGTCGTCGCCGGCGGCGAACGCCACGTCTACGCCTTCTCGGTCGGCGACGACGGAACGATCGCGATCGCCTACGGCACGCCGACCGTGCCCAACGAGATCGCGCTGGTCGAGCGGTACGGTGCCGAACGCCGGCTGACCGATACCAACCCGTGGCTCGCGGAAAAGGACGTCGTCGCGCCCGAGCGTTACAGGCCGCGCGCAGACGATGGCACGCTGCTCGATGCGTGGTTGATTCGGCCGAAAGCGCCGCGCGAAGCCAAGCCGCCGCTGGTGCTCGAGATCCACGGCGGACCGCACGGCGCCTACGGCCACACGTTCTTTCTCGAGTTCCAAATCCTCGCCGCGCAGGGGATCGCCGTCGCATACGGCAACCCGCGCGGCTCCCAGTCGTACGGCCACGCCTATGCCAATGCGATCCTGGGCGATTGGGGCGGGATCGACGCCGCCGACGTGCTGCGCATCCTCGACGGCGCGCTGGCGCTGGGAACGTTCGATACCGGCCGTATCGGCGTCGCCGGCGGTTCGTACGGCGGGTTCATGACGAGCTGGTTGATGGGCCACAGCGATCGTTTCGCCGCCGGCGTCTCGATGCGCGCGGTCAACGACTTCGTCAGCGAGCTCGGCGCGTCCGATCTGGGCTGGTTCCTCGAGCACGAGCTCGAGAGCAGGTACGCCGACGACGCGGGTCGCCGCATGTTCGAGGGATCGCCGATGCGCGCGGCAAGCGCGATCGTCGCGCCGCTGCTTGTCGAGCACAGCGAGCGCGACTACCGCTGCCCGATCGATCAAGGCGAACAGCTGTTCACGATCCTGCGCCGGCTCGGGAAGACCGACACCGAGTTCGTGCGCTTCGCCGAGACCGGGCACGAGCTCTCGCGCAGCGGCAAACCGCGCAGCCGGATCCTGCGCTTGCGCGCAATCGTGCATTGGTTCATCCGTCACCTCAAACCGGCGGGCGCCGAGCCGATCGCGAACGAAGCCGGCGCGTTGTTCCGCCCCCTCCCCGGGGAGACCGAGCTCGATCCGGTGTGACGGTGGTGCGATCTCGGGAAGCGTGCGATGCCCGTGCTGCTCTGCGTCGCCGGCCCGGGGCCGATCCACAGCCAGTCCGATACGTCGAGCACGCGGCTCGGCGAAACGTTGCCGTTCGCCCCGGGCGCGAAGACGACGTACCGTAGATGGTCGATGCAAAGATGTCGCCGGCCCCGTCGACCACGAGGTTGAAGATGCCGTTGAGCTCGGTTTGATCGCCGAAGATCGTCCGCGACGGCACGGTCGAATTCTTCGGATAGATCAAGATGCTGCTCGTATCGGAGTCGCCGACGTAGACCGCTCCGCCGGCATCGACGAACGTCGCCGGCGTAAAGGTGGTTCCGCGCGTCGACGGCATGATGAACGAGAGCGTGTGGTTCGGCAGCGCGTTGCCGCCGTTCGCGGTGCTCGAGAACACGTACGTGAAGCTTCCGTCCTGCTCGGGCACGTACGTTTTGCCCGACGCGTCGACCCCGATCGTATTGAAGAACTGGTTCCCGGCGACCCAGTCGGCGGGAACGAAAACTCGGCTCGGGGCGCCGGCGCCCGCCGCAAACACCTCGACCCCGTACACGAGGCTATTGGGATCGCGCACGAGCACGGAGAGATTTCCTGCCGGATCGACGGCGAGGCCGGTTGGCGCTTCGCCGCCGGTGGAGATCGTCGCCGGCGTCGTCGCCGGGGTGGCTCCCGGCGGATAGACCGCCACCGAGCCGGTCGCCGGCAGCAGCTGGGCGGCGACGTACGCGGTACCGCCGGCGCTGACGGCGACGTACGACGGGCACGAGACCTGCTGCGCGTTTCCGAACGTGCGCAGCATGGTGCCGTTCGCCGCGAAGACGATGACCCGGTTGTCATTGCAATCCACGTAGTACAGCTGCCCGGCCCCGTCTACCGCGAGCGGCTGGCTCTGTGAAATTGGGAATCCGCCGGTGGTGATCGCTCCGTTCGGGCTGTTCGGCCCAACCAATATCGCCACGTGCGCCGGCGTAACGTCGCCGTTGAGGCCGGCAGCCGTATATTCGGCGACGGTGACGATCGCCGGCGAAACGCGCGCGCGAGCACGTACACGTCGCCCGCACATCGGATGCGATCGAAGCCAGAGTGCGCCGGCGCTGCGTGATCAGCGGGGCGTCCGGACCGAACTCTTTGTTTGAGTCGAAGGTCAGCACGCTCGCCGGAGCACCGTTCCCCGAGGCGCTGCGCGTAGCGGGCAACGGCATTGCCGCCGGCAGCGTACGTTCCACCGTTTCGCCCAGGTCGAAAATCCAAGCTGTACAGCACGTAGTCGTCGCCCGCGCTGTCGGCAGCGGTCGCGATGGGCGAATCAGCCCTTCGTTCGGTTGCGAGAGCGGTTTCCCGGCCGCCGTCCACGTCGATCCGGACGGCGCGTAGACGTCGACGTTGACCCCGTGCCGGTAAATCGCCGACGTCGACGCCGGCCTCGCGGCCCTGTAACTGTAAGGACTGGATTGAACGCACTGCGGGCGTGAGAGTCGACGAAGAATTCGGAGCCGTAGCGTGGCCTCCGGCTCCCGGCGCGTACTCGGTGACGCGACCGGCGTCGTCGGGCACGTCGAGGTTTCCGGCGGCGTCCAGGGAGAGCGCCTGATTCGCTTCGACGTCCGGCGAGCCCGCGATCTGCGCGCCGAAGGCGGGCGTGACGATCGTCCGCTGAACCGGCGCGTTTCCGTGTGCCAGCGAACAGAACACCTGAACTTCGCCGTGAACGCGCGGTAGATCGTGCCGTTCGCGCCGACGGCCGTGCTCTGATCGGCCGCGAGTCCGCCGAGCGAAGAACGATCCGTTGGTGTTCATGACGCTCAGCGGCTGCGCGGCTCCGCTCGCGTTGAGCGCTAAGGCGCCGACCGCGCCGCGCGTCGAGATGTAGAGATCGGTCGCGGGTCCCGGCGCCGGGGCAGGCGATCGCAAGCAGCCCGGAGCCGCTGAGATTCCCGGCACGGGGCGAATCGTCGCGCCCGCGATCTGCGCGCCGTCGAGGCGAGGGTGATGCCGGCGGTGGGACCGGTGAGCGTCGGCTTGGAGAGTTTCGTCGCGCCGGACGTGTCGCTGTCGCTGAGGGTCACCGTGAGCGGATTGCCGTTCGGTCGACGTAGCCGTCCGGCCCGACGATCGTGTCACCGTCCCCGTCGAGCGCCTCGACCGCGACCGCGATCGTGGCGGCGGCGCCGGGCGGGACCGAGCTCGGACTGAGCGCAACCTTCAGAGCGGCAACGACGCCGTTGAAGGTCATGTTCACGACGTTGTTCGCGTCGATCGCGATCGCTTGCGTGAGGCTTCCCGTCGAGAGCAGATGTCCGGCGCCGTGTTCGGTCGAAGAGTTTCGCCGTGAACGTATCGCGGCCCACGGGCGCGGAGACGGAGCCGCTGCAAACGGTCGTGCAGTTCACGACCGCGCAGAACCGCCGTTCACCGAAACGACGCCGACCTCGTCGCGGCGGAGACGTAGCGCGGCAGCCGGCTGCGCGCGCTCGGCCCGGCCGCGGGCACGGCGATGCGGAAGGCGACCGCAACCGAGGCGGCGCGCCGGGGTCCCCGGCGACCCGGCCGGCGGAAGCGTTCCGCTGCCGCCGCACCCGGCGACGCGCTCGTACGAGAAGGATCGTCAACCGAAGCGAACGCCGTCCATCCGACCATGCGACGCGCCGCGTCCAGCGGCATGCGCGGAGATTCCGCCCCCTCCGGCAGGCGAGGCCCGCCGCCGCGACCGAACCGCGTGCCATGCTCGCCGCATCGCGGCTCTCGCCGCGGCCTTTGTTTGGCTCCTCCGCTTGCGGCCCGCTGCGCGCGCAAAATGCGCGCGGCGTCGATCCTTCGCTGTATGCGGGACTGCGCTGGCGCAACATCGGTCCGTTCCGCGGCGGGCGCGCCGTCGCCGTCGCGGGCGTGGCCGGCGACGGGCGCACGTTCTACTTCGGCGCGGTCGGCGGCGGCGTGTGGAAGACGACGAACGCCGGGCGCACGTGGTCGCCGGTCATGGATGCCGAGCCGGTCGCGTCGATCGGCGCGATCGCCGTCGCACCGAGCGATCCGCGCACGGTCTACGTCGGCAGCGGCGAGGCCGACATGCGCTCGGACATCATCCACGGCAACGGCATGTATCGCTCGACCGACGCCGGTGCGACGTGGACGCGTATCGGGCTCGAGGACTCGCGTCAAATCGGCCGCGTCGTCGTCGATCCGCACGATCCGCGCACGCTGCTCGTCGCGGCGCTCGGGCACGCGTACGCACCGAACGACACGCGCGGCGTCTATCGTTCGACCGACGGCGGTGCGACGTGGACGCGCACCCTCTTCCACGACCGCGACACCGGCGCGATCGACTTGGCCGGCGATCCCGAGATGCATGTCGTCTTCGCGTCGTTGTGGCAGACGCGCCGTCCGCCGTGGAACACGTATCCGCCGTCGAACGGTCCGGGCAGCGGACTCTACAAGTCGACCGACGGCGGCGTGACGTGGAACCCCGTTCGCGGCGGCGGCTTTCCGTCGGAAGCCGTCGGGAAGATCGGTCTTGCGGTCGCGCCGAGCGAACCGAATCGGGTCTACGCGATCGTCGACGCGAAGGCGGGCGGGTTGTATCGCAGCGACGACGCCGGCGCGACCTGGCGGCTCGTCGACAAAGACCAGCGGCTGTGGCAGCGCGGCTGGTATTTCTGTCATGTCGCGGTCGATCCGAAGAACGCCGATCTCGTTTACGTCTCCGACACGTCGTTCTATCGGTCGACCGACGGTGGTTCGTCGTTTCGCCCGATCAAAGGCTCACCCGACGGCGACGACATCCACCAGTTGTGGATCGACCCGGCCGACGGTGCGCGCATGGTGCTCGGCAGCGATCAGGGCGCGAGCGTGAGCATCGACGGAGCGGCGACTTGGAGCTCCTGGTTCAACCAGCCAACCGGGCAGTTCTACCACGTCGCGACCGATGACGCGTTTCCGTATCACCTGTACGGGGCGCAGCAGGACAGTGGCGCCGCGATGATCGTCTCGCGCAGCGAGCACGCCGGCATCGAAGCGCGCGACTGGCGGCCGATCAACGCCGGCGGTGAGAGCGGCGCGATCGCACCCGACCCGCGCGACGAGAACGTGGTCTACGGCGACCGCGTCGACCGCGAGGATCTGCGCACGGCGCAGACGCACGCGGTCTCGCCGACGCTGGGACTGCCCGGCGTGTGGCGATCGACCTGGACGCTGCCGCTGGCGTTCGGGATCGATCACGCGCTGTACGCGGCGCATCAGGCGATCTTCCGGACCCGCGACGGCGGGTCGAGCTGGGAGATGATCTCCGGCGATCTGACCCGGCCCAATCCGGCGGTCCCACCGATGCTCGATGCGGCGACGCTCGCCGACACCGCGGTGCGCGGGCCGCGCCGGGGAGTCGTCTACGCGCTCGCGCCCTCGCCGCTGCGGGCCGATACGTTGTGGGCCGGAACCGACGACGGGCTCGTGCATCTCACCCGCGACGGGGGCCGGAGCTGGCGCAACGTCACGCCCGGCGCGCTCGGCGCGTGGAGCAAAGTCGGGATCATCGAAGCTTCGCACTTCGACCTCGGCACGGCATACATTGCCGTCGACCGGCATCGGCTCGACGACGACCGCCCGTACATCTACGTCACGCGCGACTTCGGCCGAACCTGGCGGCCGGCAGTGGGCGGGATCCCCGACGGCAGCTTCGTCAACGTCGTGCGTGAGGACCCGGCGCGGCGCGGGCTGTTGTATGCGGGGACGGAGACCGGCGTTTTCGTCTCGTTCGACGACGGCGCGTCCTGGAGCTCGCTGAAATTGAACTTGCCGACCGTCTCGGTGCGCGACATTGCGGTGCGCCAGGGCGATCTCGCGATCGCGACGCACGGTCGCGCGTTCTGGATTCTGGACGACGTCGCGCCGCTGCGCGAGCTGGCCGCCGACGCGGCGACCGGCGCGCGGCTGTTCGCGCCGCGCGACGCGGTGCGCGTGCGCCCGTACTCTGACGAAGCGGAAGCCTCGCCGCCGGAGGTGCCCGCCGGCGAGAATCCGCCCTACGGCGCGCCGATCGACTACGTCGTGCCGCGCGACGTGCACGGCCCGGTCACGCTGCAAATCGCCGATGCGGCCGGCAGCGTCGTGCGCGCCTGGTCGAGCGCCGACGTTCCCAAGCCGGCCGATCCGAACACCGCCGAGTTTCCCGCGTACTGGCTCGTGCCGCCGGCCCGCCTGCCGGCACAACCCGGGATGCAGCGTTTCTGGTGGGATCTGCATGCGGCGGCGAACGCGACGGGACGGCGCCGCCGCGGCAGCGGCGGACCGTTCGTACCGCCGGGACGCTACAGTGTGCGTCTGACGGTCGACGGTCGCGTGCTCGTGCGTTCGCTCGCGGTCCGGCGTGACCCGCGCATGACCGCGACCGACGCCGATCTGCGCGCGCAGTACGCGCTCGCACGCGACGCCGACGCACTGCTCGGTCGCGTCCAGGCGGCGATCGCGCAAGCCGACGCGCTGCGCGCGAAACCGGGCGCCGACGTTGCGCGGATCGACGCGATCGCCGGACCTCCGCCGGTGCGCGATCCGCGCAACTCGGTCGGCTCTCCGGCGACGAGCTTCACCACGTTGCGCTGGTACGCCGGCGCGCTCGGCGACCTGTTCGGCGCGATCGAGAGCGCCGACGGCGCGCCGACGCGCGGCGAGCGCGCGACGTGGTTGACCTTGCGCGCGTCGGCGGAACGCGGCTTGGGTGCGTGGGACGCCCTTCGGGCTACGGCCCGCCCGTAACCACGGTCCGGTAGTCGTTCGGAGATTCTTGCGGCTCCGGCGAGTCGGGAGCCGCGTCGCGGTCGCCACTGGTCGCACGGTCGTCGCGCGTCGCCGGCTCGGGCCGCGGATCTCCGGCATCGGGGTCGAATTGGAACTCGCCGAGCGTGCCGATCGCTCCGAGCGCGAGCGACGATCGCGCGAGCCGTTGCACGGCTAGGAACCGCCGACCGTGGTGGTCGTCACGTCGATCGTTTCCGTCGCGCTCTCCGTTCCGTCGGTGACGGCGAACGTGCAGTGCCCGTTGCTCTGCGGGGTGACGGTGAACGTGCCGGTTCCGCTCGCCGGAGAGATGGTCGCGATCCCGTTGCACGAGTTCACCGCACCGGTGGCGGCCGTCGTCGCGCTGAAGCTTCCCGTGAAGCCGGCGGCAGAGGCGTTGAAGGTCTGCGCGTTCGCGCCGCCGGTTGCGATGAACGCCAAGCTGCTCGGGGTCAGCGTGACGGCACTCGGCGCCGGCGTTGCGGTCGGGGTCGGTGCCCCCGACGAAACTGGGGTTGCCGTCGGCGTGGCGGTCGGCGAACCGGTAGCGGTGGGAGGCGCGACCGTCGCGGTGCCGCCCGAATTGCTGCAACCGATCGTTCCGGCGGCGATCGCAACGACCGATGCCGCAGCCCAGAGCGCGGTGCGGCGGATCAGCGCGTTCGAATCCCAATGGAACATCGTGACATCACTCTAGCGGCGCCGCGGGCCGCCGGGTATGTCGGAAAACCGCACCTTTCGCGACCGGAAGGGCGTCGCGGCATCGCGAATCCCTCGGCCACGCCGTAGCGCAGCGGAGGCGTTCAATCCATCGATGATCGTGCGACCGTTGGTCTGCCCCGTCTTGGTCGCGCGGCGCGATGAGCTCGACGAGCTCATCGAACGTCGCCGCGCTGCCGCGCGCGGGCGCGGTTCGGTCGTGCTCGTGGCAGGCGACGCCGGCATCGGGAAGAGCCGGCTGGTCGCCGCGTTCCGCGACACGCTCAGCAACGGGCGCGGCGCGATCGGGGTCGGCCTGTGCCGGGAAGTCGGCAACGTCCCCTATGGACCGCTGGCAGACGCCTTGCGCGGCCTCGACCCCGCTGCGGTGCTGCCTGTCGCGCCGACGCGGGCGGAGCAACTCGCCGCGATGCTCGCCGGACTCCGAGCGATCTGCGCTCGGCGCAACGGGGTGCTGATCTTCGAAGACCTGCACTGGGCCGACGACGGGACGTTGAGCTTCCTCACCCACCTGTTGCCGGAGCTCGCGGCGATGCGGCTGCTCGTCGTAGCGACGTATCGCAGCGACGAGGTGCACGGCGTTCAGGCCGTTGCGCGGTACGTGGCTCGCGCAGCCCGCGACCGCGGGAACGCGCACGTCGTGCTCGGGCCGTTGCAGCCCGCCGAGACGCGCAGCCTGATCCGGCATGCGATCGCGGGGCGCGCGACGCTCGATGCGTCCTCGATCGAGGAGATCGTCGAACGCTCCGAAGGCAACCCGTTCTTTGCCGAGGAGCTGCTCAAGAGCGCGTTGGAGCGCCGCGAGCGCAGCGGGATGCGCAGCGAGCTGCCGCTGACGATCCGCTCGGCGGTCAACGAGCGGCTCGCCGGCATCGAGCCCGGCGCGCGGCGCGTGCTGGTGCTTGCCGCGGTGCTGGGCCGCCGGTTCGAGGCGGAGTTCCTGGCCGAGATCGCCGATCGTCCGCTTTCCGAGGTGCTCGACGTGCTGCATCGCGTGCGCGACCTGCAGCTCGTCGACGAGCTTCGCACGCCGGCACAAGCGATCGCCTACGCGTTTCGACACGCGCTGATCCGCGACGCGATCTACGACGAGATGCTGGCCCTCGAGCTGCGACCGCTGCATGCGCGCATCTTGACGGCGCTCGAGCCACAGGATACCGCGGCTGCCAACGATCTCGGCTACCATGCCTGGGCCGCGCTCGACGCCGAGCGCTGCGTTCGCTACAACGAGCGCGCCGGCGACGAGGCCGACGCGCTGCATGCATACGCCGACGCCGTGCGCTATTACGAGCGCGCGATGCACGGAGCGCACGACGACACCATTCGCCGGCGCTTGCTGGAAAAGGCCGCCCGGAGTTGCTCGCGCGACGGGAAGCCCGCCCGCGCAATGCATTTGTACGAGGCCGCCGCCGACGCGTGCGAGCGCTCGGGTGAAGCGGCGCGCGTCGTCGAGCTGTATCAGGCGATGAGCTCGGAGGCGCGCTTGGCCGGCGACAACGAACGCGCGATGGCGATCCTGGGCCGGGCTCTGTATGCCCTCCCGGCCACGGATGCGACGTCTCGCGCGACGCTGAGCCTCACGCTGGCGTTCCTGCACCTGGATCGCGGCGAGACGTCGAAGGCGGCGCAGCTCATCGGCGGGGCCGGCGCGGCCGCCGACACGCCGGTCTACTACAACACGCGCGGCTACGCGGCAATGGTGAACGGCGACGTCGACGGCGTGCGTGCCGCTTCGGCTCACCACCTCGAGCTGTGCGCCGAGCTCGGCGCCGACCGCGTGCTGCGCGCGCGCTTCAACCTCGGCTTCTCGCTGTGCGTGCTCGGGGCCGATGCGGAGGCGCTCGATCTGTTCGAGACGATCCTGCCGGAGCTTCGCGAACGCCGGTTGTCGTCGCTCGAGGTTCTCGCCTGCGCGAACGCGGCGCTGATTCACGCGCGTGCCGGGCGGCTGCGAGCGGGCCGCGCGTTGGTCGAGCGCGGCCTGGCGATACCTGAACCGGCGACGACCGGGCCGATCGCGCTTGCGTCGGCCGCGCTCGAGATCGGTCGCGCCCTCTCGGACGAGGCGCTCGTCGCGCGCAGCTTCTCCGCGGAACTGATCGAGGCCGCCTTCGTCAGTCGCATCAACACCACGCTCGGCCGTCTGGCCGGTCCCTACGCGCGCTGGCTCGACGCGCACGGCGACCGCCGCGGCGCGACCGAGGTGTTGCGCCGGGCGATGCGCGCGTTGACCGCGCCCGCCGGCGCGACCGAGACGATCGTCGCCGCCGTGGAGGTGGGCGACGAGGCAACGCGCCGCAACGCGCTCGCGTTCTTGCCGGTGATCGAAGGGGCGTCGAGCGTTCCGATCTATGCAGCTACGGCCCTCCACGTCCGCGCGCTCGCCGCATCGCGAGCCGGCGACGGGGCCGAGGCGCGCGCTCACGCATCGCGCGCCGGGGCCCGGTACCGTGAGCTCGGTTGGCCGCTCCACGAGGCGCGCTGCTTGGAGCTCGCCGCCGAGCCGGAGGCGGCTGCGGCTGCGTACTTGGCGGCAGACGCGAGCGCCGATGTGCGCCGGCTCGAATCGCGCCGTCCCGAGCCGGCGGCGTCGGCGTTCGCCCTCTCACGCCGCGAGCTGCAGATCGCGGCGCTGGTCGCCGCCGGGACGCCGAACAAAGGTCTCGCCGAGCGGCTCGACGTCAGTCAGCGCACGGTCGAGAAGCATCTGACGTCGATCTACGGCAAGCTCGGGTTGCGCAATCGCTCCGAGCTCGCCGCTTTCGTGGCCCGCGTCGATCCCGGCCGTGCGCCGGCCGCACCGGACGCTCAGTCGTCGTAGGTGATCGAGACGATCTTGAGGGGCCGGTCCCCAGCCGGCCGGCGCCACACGACCGTGTCGCCGGCGCGCGCCCCGGTCATCGCCTCGGCCAGCGGGGAGTCGATCCCCAGCCGCCCGGCGGCGAGGTCGGTCTGATCGGCGTCGGCGATGGTGAACGTCCGGGCGGCGGGCCCGACGCCCTCGACGACCACCGTCGCGCCGAAGCCGACGATGCCGTGGTCGGCCGGCGGGGTCGGCGTATCGGCGCCTTTGCGGCGCGCCCGCACGAAGACCACCTCGTCCGGCTCGTCGTCACGTTCTTTGGTGAAGGCTCGACTCATATGGCTACCAACACTTTCGCGACGAATTCGTGTGCGCGCGACAGCAACGCCTCACCTTCGGCCAACAGCAGGTTACCCCCAATGAGCAGCATTGTGTCGGGGCCGTAGAACGCCAGGAGCTCGTCGACCCGGTCCAGGCGCATCCCGCCGGCCGGAACCGGCAAAGCCGTGCGCAGGTCGCCCCAGGGCGCCCGGGCCGCCGCGGCCAGCGCGGCGCATTCTTCGGGCGGGTAGGCGAAGCGGCCGCCGTAATTGACGAAGATCGGGGCGTCGGCGCCCAGCAGCCGGAAGATCCGCCCGAACAAAACCGGCGGCGCGATGCGGGCGGCGCCGCCGAACGAGGGGTGGGCCAGGTAGACGAATTCCGGAAACTCGTCGACCAGGTCGCGGAACGCCGGCAGCCCGACGAGCATCGGCGCGACCAGCACCACGCGCACGCCTTCGTCCCTGGCGATGCGCGCGTGGTCGCGCAGGATGCGCGGCGTGCCGATGAGGTGCGGCGCGTAGAACGCCGGCTTCCCGCTGGACGCGGCCGCTTCGGCGACCGCCGCTTGACAGGCCCGCACGCGCGCGGCGAACGGTGAGTACGTCTGATCGGCGATTCCGTGGTCGTCCTTGACGATGTCGACGCCGGCCAAGGCGAAGGTGCGGCACATCCGCGCGAGCTCCGCGACCGAAAGCCCCTGCGGCTTCATCGCCGCGGCGGTGAGGGGCCGCCGCGGTGCGTCGATCAGGGCGCGGATTCCGGCGATTCCGTGCCGCGGACCCGCGAAGCGCGCCAGCAGCGGAGGCGGCAGCTCGAGGTCGACCAGCTGCACGTTCTCCCACAACGAGCAGTTGCCGAAGACCATGTTGAGCAACTGCGCGGTCTCGCCGCCGGTCGTCGCGACCGCGATCCGCACGCCGACGCGAAACCGTCCGTCGCCGACGCGCTCGATCGACGCGACCCTCGCCACGACGTTCTCGAGGATGCGCGGGTCGTGCACCGCCTCGAGCGGGCACTCGACGCTCTGTTCGATCGCCAGCGCCTGCGCGCGCGCCTCGATCTCATCGGGCGCGCAGCCGATCAGATACGTTGCCGTCAGCCAGGCCACTAGCTTCCCGTCCCCTGGTAGCGGTTGATGCCGGTACGCCAGAAGAGGTAGCCGAGCACGAACACAACCACGCCGACCAACGGCGTGAAGAGCCCGACGGCCGGGTTGAGGTGCAACCCGTCCTCGCTCTTGTGGAGCAGAAACGTCGCCGGAAAGTAGTTCATGAACGCGAACGGAACGACGAACGCGAGAACGAGTTTTACGCCGCGCTGGTAGATCGAGATGGGGTAGCGCGAAAACTCCTGTTCGAGCGACATGAAGACCCAGCGCAGCGAGTCGACCCGCGTGAACCAGAACGATGCCGTCGCGAGCACGAGGTTGACGCCGAAGTCGATCAGCGCGCCGCCGATCGCGACCAGCGGAAGGTAGCAGATCAGCACCCAGTCGACGCGCACGCCGGCGAACGGTACGACAACGCAGATGTACGCGATCGAAAGCATCAGCTCGTCGGGAAAGATCTGCTGCGGGGCGGTCAGCGTCTGGAACAGCGGGTCGAGCGGCCGGATCAAGAACCGGTCGAAGCGGCCCTCGCGCACGAACTCCGGCACGCTGCCGACGGTGAAGAAGAGCGTGTTGTGCAGCCCGTTGCCGAGCATCCACAAGCCGTACATGAACGCGGTCTGGCGAAAGTCCCAGCCGTTGATCGACGGAAAGTTCCGCAGCGTCACCCACAGCGCACCGATAGCGGTGGCGTGGTAGATGACGGTGAACAGCGACCACATGATGAAGTTCGCCCGGTACTCGAGCATTGTGAGCAGGTTGATCCGCCAGTAACGTGCGTACGTCGCCAAGTACACGCCGCAAGCGTTCCGTCCGCGAGGCCGTCGTCCCCGTCCGGACGCCCTACCGGCTCGACCTGACCGCGGTCGCCCTGCGCCGGCTCTCGACCAACGTCGTCGACGTGTTCGAGGCCGGCACGTACCGGCGGCTGCTCGGCGATGCGCAGGCGCCGACGCTGCTGTCGGTCGAGCAGACCGCCCCGGATGCGGTGACGGTGCAACTTGAAGGGCCGGACGCCGGAGCGTTCGACCCGGCGGCGCTCGTTCGCCGGCTGCTCGGCACCGACGTCGACTTGTCCCCGTTCTATGCCGGAGCGCTCCGCGTGCCGTGGCTCGATCGCATCGCGGCCGGCGCGCGCGGCGTGCGTCCCCCGCGTTACCCGTCGCTGTGGGAAACGATCTGCAATGCCGTCGTGTACCAGCAGATCTCGATCCACGCCGCCGGCGCGATCCTGCGGCGCGTGATCGACCGGTACGCGCGGCCCGTCGAGACGAACGGCGTGCGGCTGCACGTGTTTCCTTCCGCCCGAACGCTGCTCGACGCCGGCCGCGACGATCTGCGCGCAGCCGGCCTTTCGGTCAACAAGGTCGACTCGCTCAAAGCCGCCGGCGCCGCGATCGAAAGCGGCGAGCTCGACGAAGCCTCGCTGGAACGGCTGCCGACGCCGCAACTGGTCGAAGCGCTCGTCGCACACAAAGGAATCGGCCCGTGGACGGCCGCGGTCGTGGCGTTACGCGGCTACGGCCGCCTCGACATCTTCCCGATGAAGGACTCCGGCGCAACCGCGCTCCTGCGCACCCTCTCCGGCAACCCGACGATCGAGGTCGAACCGATCATCGAAACGCTCGCCCCACAGCAAGGGATGCTGTACTATCACTTGCTCCTCGGGCGCTTAGCCGCCTCCGGCGAGGTCGCCCTAGCGCCCGCTTAGCGCGGAGCTCCGGATGCGACGGGGGATCGCTGCCTCGGCCGGACAAGCGTGGCAAGGCGCCCTCCGAATGCAAGAAGTAAGATGAGGGCGAGGCATAGCGTCCCGCCGACGCACGGTGGCCAATGGTATTGCCGGTTTCCTCTGGAGGCCTCCGGAATGACTCCGGCCGTCGGCAGGAATGGCCGAAAGGTGCGCGGCAGGCCACCGGTCCGGAGGGCACGATGGCGACCCAAACCACGCCGGTCTTCGCGATCCAGCGCTCGAGTGAGCGGGCGGTGTTCGACTTCGGTTGGCTCAAGACGTATCACTCGTTCAGCTTCGCCGACTACTTCGATCCGGAGAACCTGAACTGGGGCGCGCTGCGCGTGTTCAACGACGATACCGTGCTGCCGGGGAAGGGCTTCGGGACGCATCCGCACCGCGACATGGAGATCGTCACCTACGTGCTGCGCGGCGAGGTCGAACATCGCGACTCGCTGGGCAGCCACGGC
Organism: Vulcanimicrobiota bacterium; assembly: GCA_963723445.1. Lineage (GTDB taxonomy): Bacteria > Vulcanimicrobiota > Vulcanimicrobiia > Vulcanimicrobiales > Vulcanimicrobiaceae > Vulcanimicrobium. The sequence continues at coordinate 220,674 of CAVRQP010000008.1, read as the reverse complement.
GTGGTCGCGCCCGGCGGGGTGCAGTACATCAGCGCCGGCACGGGCGTGCGGCACAGTGAGTTCAACCACTCGCAAGAGAACGCCGTGCACTTCGTTCAGATGTGGGTGCTGCCGCGCAGTTACGGCGAACCGCCGGCCTACGGCCAGCAGGCGTTCACCGAGGACGAACGCCGTAACCGGTGGCTGCTCATCGCGAGCGGTGAACGCGGCATAGACGCGCCGGTCGTGCTGCGGCAGGACGCGACGCTGCGCGTGGCCCGGCTCGAGGACGCGGCGCTTACGTACGCGTTCGATCCGTCGCGCTATGGTTTCTTGTTCATCGCCGACGGGGACGCCGTCGCGAACGGCGAGCGGCTCGCGACGGGTGACGCCGTGCGGATGACCGGGCTGCGCGATCTCGAAGTGCGCGGTACGGCGGAGCTGGTTCTGTGGGACGTGCCGCCGACCGACGTCCGGCTGGAGGACGCATGAAGCAAGGTCCGTGCAGTCACGCTGCGACGATCGCGGAACCCGCGCCCAAGACGCCGGAGGGATGTGAGGAATGTCTGCTGGCCGGCGATGAGTGGGTGCACTTGCGGCTGTGCGAAGAGTGCGGGCACGTCGGCTGCTGCGACAGCTCGAAGAACAAGCACGCGACCAAGCACTTTCACGCGACGCGGCACCCCGTCATCCGCTCGTTTCAGCCCGGCGAGAACTGGAAGTGGTGCTTCGTGGACGAGGCGCTGTGGGAGTGAAAAGGGCGGTGATGCGGGAGCCGTTCACCGAGCCTGCGCGTCGCATGGTCCTGCGCGCTCAGGAGGTGGCGCAGATGTTCGGTTCGGCGACTGTCGGAACCGAGCACATGACGTTCGCCTTGGCGGAATCCGATGATGAGGTGGGGATGGCCTTGGCAAATGCCATCGACCGTGACGCGATGCGGACCCTGCTCGGAGTCGTGAAATCGAGCCCGACTTCGGAGATGACGTTCACGCAAGGCGCGAAGCAATCGATCGAACTGGCTTTTGAGAACGCACGGCGGCTCAATCAGAACTTCATCCATACGGCGCACATCGCGCTCGGTATTCTGGGCAGCGCCGATCCTCCGCCCCTCAATGCCGCGACCGACCCGATGGCGTTGCATGCCGCGTTGGAGCTTGCGGCGACGCACGAGCTCGCGGCGGCCGACGAGCGCCGCCGAAGCGGCGCACCGCGCAAGTACGGCGTGCCGAAATCTTCCTGGCACGACGTGCCGGCATCGCCATGGAAGCGCGTCGCCGGCGACGATTCGCATGCGTATGTGCCGGCATTGCTGGGGGCGTTGCCCGGCTACACTGAGCTCAACGTTCCCGGCACGCGCGTCGACATCACGATCGCGGTGCCGAGCATGAAAGAACGGAGGTGGTCGTGGGTTCGCGAAGAGGGACAGACTATGATGGACGAGCGTTCGCTGACCCAGCTCCCAACCGATCTGCCGGTCCCGGTCGACGACGGCGCCGCGGCGCACCTCAACGGTACGCGGTTGCCGCGCGTGCCGCTGGCGGCGACCGACGGCAGCACGGTCGACCTCGCCGGCGTTTCCGGCACGGTCGTCGTCTTCGCGTATCCGCGCACCGGTCGCCCGGGCGAACCGTCGCTGGTCGAGGATTGGGATCAGATCCCGGGCGCGCGCGGCTGCACGCCCCACACGAGCGGTTTCCGCGATCTCTATCCCGAGTTCAGCGCGCTCGGCGCAAAGGTCTTCGGCTTGTCGACACAAGACCGCGCGTACCAGCAGGAGATGGTCGAGCGGGTCGGCGTTCCGTTCCTGGTCCTGAGCGACCAGGAGCTCGCGCTGACGCGCGCGCTGAACCTGCCGACGATGGACGTCGCGGGTCAGACGCTGCTCAAGCGCATCGCCTGGATCGCGCACGACGGCGTCATCACGCGCACCTTCTATCCGGTGTTCCCGCCCGATGCGAACGCTGCCGAGGTTCTCGCCGCGCTGCGAGAGTAACCGCGTCTACTGCGACGTAAGCCGCGCGCAGGCACTGCTGAACTGGCTGCGAGCGGTCGCGTTCTGGACGTCGACGAGGTAGTTGCCGGACTGCAGGTTCGCGAGCGGCAGGGCGACGATCGTCTGCGACACCTGCTGGCTAACCGGGTTGAGCACGACCTGGTGCGGCGCGGCGTTGACGCGCGCGTCGTGGCACTGCCCGCCGGTATGCAGCGTGACGCGCGTCCCGGCCGCCGCCGGGTTGGCGAGCCGGACGGTGATGCGGCTGCGTGTGCTGCCGATTCGCTGCAGCGTCACCGTTCCGAACTTCGCCCCGCTTCCCGAGTCGAGCTCGTAGATGAACGCCCTGGCGTGGCGGGTGGCGTCGTGAGCGGCTTTGATCGCGGTCGGCGACTGGGCGAGGCTCGCGCTCGCCGTCGCGACGAGCGCGGCGATCAGGGCGGTGAGGGCGGCGCGGCGTTGCATGATGGTCACCTCGTACCCGGCCAAGCGCGATCCACGATGGCTCGCGTGTCCGCGGCCGGCGGCAGCGTGCCGAAGGCGAAGCCACCGTCTCCGCCCAGCCGCGCGGCGCAGAAAGCGTCGGCGACCGCCGGCGGCGCGTGGCGGACCAGCAGTGAGGCTTGCAGCACCAAGGCCATCCGCTCGACGGTGCGGCGCGCCTGCGCCTCCATCTCCCCACCGCCGCTCCCGAGCGACGCACGCAGCGCCGCGGCGGCGCGATCGAGCCGGGGGTCGGCGCCCGTCGCGAGCGCGACCTCCGCCTGGTAGGCGTCGAGCGATGCGGGTTGCCGCATCAGCGCCCGCAGCACGTCGAGCGCGTTGACGTTGCCCGAGCCTTCCCAGATCGAGTTCAGCGGCGCCTCGCGGTAGAGCCGCGGCATGATGCTCTCCTCGACGTAGCCGTTGCCGCCCAGACATTCGAGCGCTTCGCCGACCTGGGCCGGCGTGCGTTTGCAGACCCAATACTTCCCCAGCGCGATCCCCAGCCGCGCGAACGCGGTTTCGCCGCGGTCCACCGCACCGGCAAGGCGCAACAGCAGCGCGGTCGCGGCTTCGGACTCGAGCGCGAGATCGGCCAGCACGTTGCGCATCAGCGGCTGATCGACGAGGAGAGCGCCGAAGGCGCGACGGTGCCGCGCGTGGTGCGCGGCTTGCACGAACGCTTGCCGCATCAGGGAGACGCTACCCGCGATGCAGTCGAGCCGGGTGTGGGTGACCATCTCGATGATCGTCGCGATGCCGCGCCCCTCGTCGCCGATCCGCAGCGCAAGCGCGCCGTCGAGCTCGATCTCGCTCGACGCGTTGGAACGGTTGCCCAGCTTGTCCTTGAGCCGCTGGATGCGAAAGGCGTTACGCGTTCCGTCCGGCAGCACGCGCGGCAGGAAGAAGCACGTCAAACCGCCGGGCGCTTGGGCGAGCACCAGGAACGCGTCGGACATCGGCGCGGAGCAGAACCACTTGTGCCCGGTCAGCGCGTACGTGTCGCCGTCGAACGGTTCGGCGCGCGTCGTGTTGGCGCGCACGTCGGAACCGCCTTGCTTCTCGGTCATCGCCATCCCGCACAGCGCGCCGCTCTTCGCGCGCAGCGGCCGCAGCCCGGGCTCGTACGTCGTCGACGTCAGCACCGGTTCGAACAGTGCAGCCAGATCGGGCCTGCGGCGCAGTACCGGAACCGCCGCATACGTCATCGAGATCGGACAGCCGTGGCCGGACTCGACCTGCGACCACACGGCAAACCGCGCCGCGCGCGCAACGTGCGCGCCGGCGCGCGGCTCGCGCCACGGCGCGCCGTGCAATCCGTGGTTGACGGCGACCTCGAGCAGCCGGTGCCAAGCCGGATGGAAGGTGACTTCGTCGATGCGGTTCCCGTAGCGGTCGAACGTGCGCAACTCCGGTTCGAACCGGTTCGCCTCGAAGCCCCACGCGATCGCTTCCTCCGAACCGGCGAGGGTCCCGAGGGCGTGTAAGCCGTCCTCGTCCCAGGCCGCCCCTTCCCGCCGCACGCCTTCGAGCAGCGCCGCGTCGTTCGCGGCGACGTCGTATCCGGCGAGCGGCGGCGGCTGGTTCGTGACCTCGTGCGTGGAGTGGATGGGGCGGTCGATCGTGTCCATGCGAACCTCCGAGGTGCGAGTTCGCAAGGCCGCCCCGCGGACCCGCGTAGGAGCCTTACCTTTGGGATCGAAGCGAGCAGGCCAAACCCGGTCGTCCGGACGCGTTCCGATGAGGTACTCGATGACGAGCTCCCCGCGTTACGCCGCCGTCGCGCTTTGCGCCGCGCTGGCGTTCACCGCTTGCACCAAGTCCACCCAGTCGACGTCCGCGACGACGGATGCGACGCAGACGGCGGCGCCGGATACGCCGGCAGGCGCTTCGACCGCGCCCGACGCGACGGCTTCGGGCGTTGCAACCGCGACGAGCGCACCGGAAGCGACGGCGGCGACGACCGCGCCGGCGGCGACGACCGGCAGCACCACGACCAACGGCGCCGCCGGCGGACCGGGCGACGCGTTCATCACGCTACCCGTCTACCCGGGCGCGACCGAGGCCAAGGACGGCGAGATCTCGTCGACGACGAACACCGGTTCGGTCGACATCAAGGCGTTCCTGACGAAAGACGATTCGAAGAAAGTCGCCGACTGGTACAAGGCGAATCTGCCCTCAGCGTTCCAATCGATGGTCATCACCGCCGAGGGCAAAACGGTCGGCACGTTCGCGGACGAGCACAAGAACGGCGACGGCGATCAAGCCGTGCTGATCACTTACGACAACAACACGAGCCAGACGCGCATCCAGCTCTCGACCAAACACGGCAAGTAACGCCTTCGACAAGCTCGGGGTGACAGGGCTCGACAAGCTCAGGGTGACAGGGTTAACCGCCTTGGACGACGACGCGGCGTTGGGCGGCTTGCCAGATGAGCCATGAGAGGATGGCGAAGGCGCTGAACCACGCGAGTTGGGTGGCCATCGCGGCGAGGTAGCCGGACGGCGGAATCGTCCCGACGTAGATCAGCAGCGGCGTCGAGTAGATCGCGGCGAACGGCAGCGCCAGCACGATCTTTTGCAGCAGGCCCGGGAAGAAGATGAGCGGCACGACCTGACCGCCGATCAGGTCGCTCATCCAGCGCACCATCAGCTGCACCGCGAACGTCTCGAGCGTCCAGAACGCGACGCAGTTCATGAGGAAGTTCAACAGAAAGTTGACCAGGTAGCCGAGCAGGAAGCTCAGCGCGAAGGCCGCCAGCACGTGCGCCGGCGGGACGTCGATGTGGACGATCAGCAGCGAGGCGATCAGCGCCGGGACGATGAGCAGCGCGTGCAGGAGCGTCATCCCCACGCCGTCGCTGAAAAAGTAGAACGGCAGGCTGATCGGCTTCATCAAGTCGGTGGCGATCGTTCCCTCGCGGATCTTGTCCCGGATCTGGCGCGTGCCGTCGAGCTCGAGCACGAGCGACATGAGCAGCGCGATCGCCGTGTAGGTGAGCACCGCGTGCAGGCTGACGCCGGCCGGGGCCGCGTTCTGCGCGTACAGCGCGGTCCACACCGACTTCATCAGGTACAGCCGCACGACCAGCGAACCGACGTTGGTGAAGACCTCCATCCGATAGGTGGCTTCGCGCGAGAACGCCTTGGCGGCGAAGGCCACGTAGGGGGCCAGGAGCTCGCCAGGGAACGCCTGACGTGCTCCAATCGTATAACGGACATGCTAGCAGCCGTGCTCTTCGCGCTTGCGAGCGCGACGTTCCAGCCCGTTACCGCCGCGACCACCGCGCAACCACCGCAGGTCTTCGTTCGCGACCCGAGCGCGCAGGCGCAGACCGGGAACGACGCGCACGACTGGGGATTCCGGCCGCCGGTCGACGAGCGACTCCGGACAGTCTGCCGCTCTTCAACGCGCACGGCGACGAGCTGCACGCCGCGCTGGGCGTCTGGCGAACGGCCGACGGAACCGCCACCTTCGAGGTCGGCCCCAGCGCGACGCGCGTTCATGCGGTCTTCCACCATCTGATCGACAACGGCCGGTACAGCCTGTTCGTGCGCCAGCTGGCCGGGCGAACCGGTCCGGTGTTCACGCCGCTCGACCTCACCGGCGCCGGCAACAGCTTCAGCGCCGACGGCCGCGGCTTCGCCGAGGTCGACGTCAGCTCGCCGCTGCAGATGCCGGCCGGATCGCAGCTGGTGCTGGTGTTCCACAGCGACGGTGCCGATCATCGGTCATCGATCGGCGTGCTGGGGACGAACGCCCACCCGCAGCTCATCACGCGGGTGCCATAGTCTCGCTGTAGCCCTCGAGGTAGATCCGGCGAATGATCGATTCGAGCTCGGGCTCCTCGATCGAGAGGTCGCTCACGCAGTAGCGGTCGGCGACCCGCCGGATCACGACCTCCGCCGAGACCGTGCGGCGGTCGAAGCGCAGCCGCCAAACGTCGCCGGCGCGCGACTCCACCTCCGCCCCTTCGACGCTCAATCGTCTCGACCGGCACCGGCTCGCAGAGCGTCACCACGAGCGTGCGGTGCGTGCCGTAGCGGTCGCGCAGCGCATCGATCTCGCCGTCGTACACCAAGGTGCCGCGGTCGATCAGCACGATGCGCCGGCACAGGCGCTCGACGTCGGCCAAGTCGTGCGTGGTCAGGATGAACGTCGTCCCGCGTTCGCGGTTGACGCGCGCGATGAACTCGCGGATCGCCTCTTTCGCGACGACGTCCAAACCGATCGTCGGCTCGTCGAGGAACACGACGCGCGGATCGTGCAGCATCGCCGCCGCGAAGTCGCCGCGCATGCGCTGCCCGAGCGAGAGCTGCCGCACCGGCGTGCGCAGAAACGGGCCCATGTCGAGCGTCTCGGTGAAGTGATCGAGGTTGGCGCGATAGCGGTCTGCCGCGGATGCCGTAGATCGCCCGCAGCAGCTCGAACGACTCGATGAGCGGCAGGTCCCAGTACAGCTGCGACCGCTGGCCGAACACGACGCCGATGTTGCGCGCGTTGCGCCGGCGCTGTTCGTAGGGGACGAGCCCGTCGACGCGCACGATGCCCGAGGTCGGCACGAGGATCCCGGTGAGCATCTTGATGGTCGTCGACTTGCCGGCTCCGTTGGGCCCGATGTAGCCGACCAGCTCGCCCGTCTCGAGCGCCATCGTCACGCCCTCGACGGCGACTTTGTCCTCGTAGTCGCGCGAGAACAGCGTGCGCAGCGTCCCGCCGACCCCGGGCCGGCGCACCAGCGAGCGGAACACCTTGCGCAGATCGTGCGTCTCGATGATCGGCATCGAGGGTCGCTTCGCGGTGCGGCACGAACTCGACTCCCGAGCACGAACATGGCCCAGCCGAAGAAGAACAAGAAGGACAAAGCCGCCACAGCGCCGCCGACCGGAAGGTTGGGCGCAGAGCAGTGGCTCGCCGTGCGGCAGAAGAGCGGTGCGGGTCCGATGGAACCAAAGCCGCGGCGCGGAACGCGCGCCGCGCGGGAGCGGGCCGCGCTCGATCACCAGGCGGACGATCCTGCCGATCCCTGACGCGCTCGCGCAGGCATTGCGCGACACGCCGCTGGTCGTGATCCAGGCGCCGGCGGGCTACGGTAAGACGACGGGCACCCGTGCCGCGCTCGACGGCGCCGCCGACGTCGCCTGGTACGACGCGCAGCCGTGGGAGGCGGACGCGTTCGCGGCGGCGTTGTTGGCGCGCGTGCGCGAAGTCCGGCCCGACGTCGGCCGGTTGACGCTCGCGCTGGCCGATCAGCAAGCCGATGCCGAGCGGCTCGGCGCGATGCTCGCCGAAGAGCTGCGCCACGTCGACGTGCCGCTGCGCATCGTGGTCGATGACGCGCACGTGCTCGGTCCATCGTTCGCGGCCTTCGCGCGCAGCCTGGTGCGCCGTATGCCGGATTCGGTGCGCGTCGTGCTGCTCGCGCGCGTCCCGCTCGACGTCGGTTTGCCCGAAGCGGTCGCCGCCGGGCGCGGCGTGCTGGTCGACGCCGCAGCGCTGCGCTTCGGCGTCGTGCAGACGCGCTCGCTCGCGGCGGCGCTGGGCGCCCCGCTCGATGAGGCGCGAGCTCGCGCGCTGGTGGAGCGCACCGAAGGCTGGCCGATCGCGGTTGCCCTCGCGTTGCGCGCGCCGGAGTCGTCCGACGCGCTGCTCGAGGACCTCGTCGGCGGGCGGCTCGAGGCCTTGGACGACGAGCAGCGCGCGCTTCTTGGCCGGTGCGGTCGCGTACGAGACGCTCGAGCCCGAGCTCGTCGCGCCGGGTGACGCCTCGTACGCGCGGCGCATCGCGGAGCTCGCCGCGGATGCGTCGCTCGTCGCGCGCGCCGGCGGCGCATTTCGCGTGCACCCCCTCGTGCGCGAGCTGCTCGCTCGCCGCCTTGACGCCGGCGCGCTGGCGGCGCATCATGCCGGCGCCGCCGCGACGTACACGCGCGCCGGGCGCGTCCGGCCGGCGATGTTCCATCTCGAGCGGGCGCGCGACGCGGCGGCGGACGGCGCGTTCCTGCGCGCGCACGCGGCGGCGGCGATCGAGTCGGGCTTGGTCGAAGGCGTCCGCGCCGCGCTGGCCCGCATGCGCGCAGCCGACGCCGGCGAACCGGCCCTTTTCGCGTTCGTCGACGGGATCGTCGCTCAAGGCGCGCGGCGCCGACGGTCGCCCCGCTTTCGCGATCGCCGCGCGGGAGGCGAGCGCCCGCGGCGACGACGTGCTCGCGTTCGAGGCGCGGCTCGCCTGGGTCGAAGCCGACCTCGCTCGTGGCGAGCCCGTCGCGCCGGCTCGCATCGACGAGCTGCTCGCGCGGGCGACGGCTGCCGGTGCCGCCGGGATCGCGAAGGCCGAAGTGCGCGCCGGTTGGGCCGACGCGATCGCCGGCCGTTTCGCGCAGGCTTTGGCACGGCTCGACACGCTCGATGCCGCCGATCCGGCGCTGCTCGCGGACGTCGCGCCGTTGGCGGCGTACGCGCACATCGTGCTCGGCGATTTCGAGATCGGCGAACGCATCGCGAACGGCCTGATCGAGGCGTGGTCGAACGGCGACGACCTCATGCGCTACTCCGGAGCGCTGGTCTGGGGCGCGCGCTTTGCGCTGCTGCGGGGCGATACGACCGCGGCCTACGAGCTCGCCCGCGAAGCGGAGCGCATCGCGCGGCCGTTCGGGCTGCGACCGCAAGCCGCCGCGCTGCACGGTACGCTCGCCGAAGCCGCACTGCACGTCGGCGACACGGCGCTCGCGCGCCACGAAGCGCGCGCCGCCCTGCGCACTGCCGACGCGGCGTGGTACGCGCGTGATGCCGCCCGCACCCGGCTGCTCGCCGCCCGCATCCTCGCCCGCGCCGACGCGCTCGCCGGCGACCATGACGCGGCGCGGCGCGCGGCCGATGCGCTCGACGGCGACGATCCGCTGGTCGCCGCGGATCGCGCCGTGTATGCCGCCATGGCCGGCGCACCTGATGCGGCGCAGCAGCGCGAACGCGCGCGCCGCGCGATCGCCGCATCGACGCCGGTCGACGCCGCCGATGCGGTGTGGCTGTCGTCGGCGTCGGAGCTGCTCGACGCGCTCGACGGACGCGCTGCCGCGACGCCGTTGCGGCACGGCCCGTTCGAGGCGCTCATCGCGCGCCGCGCCGAAGGTCGCGGGCGGAGCTTCGAGACGCAATTGATCGAACGCTTCGCCGCGCCGCACGCTGCGCGCCGCGCGATGCGGCGCCGTGCCGGCCGCGTTCGCGATCGAGACGCTGACGCGGCGCGAGGCCGAGATCCTGGCGCTGCTCGTCGCCGGGCTGACGAACCGCGAGATCGCGCAGCGGCTGGTGCTCTCGGCGCGCACCGTCGAGACGCACGTGGCCCGCGTCACCGGCAAGCTCGGCGTCAACTCTCGCGCGCGCGCCGTCGCGCGGGCCGTCGCACTCGGTCTCGTCACCCCGCCCGCCGCGGCCGTCTAGCGCTATTTGGCTCAGCGGGTAATCTCCGGCGTAACGGGGGAGAAGGGGCGCGTGAAGCTCCGTCGTCCCAAGACCCCGGTCACGCTCATCGTCGGCGCGATGGGCGTGGTGTTCGGGGACATCGGGACGAGCCCGCTCTACACGCTCAAGGTGTGCCTGGGTCTGGCCGGTTCGAACGGCGGGCTCGCCGACGTGCTCGGGATCTGCTCGCTGCTGTTCTGGATCCTGGTCTTCGTCGTGTGCATCAAGTACGCGACGTTCATCATGCGGGTCGACCACGAGGGCGAGGGCGGGATCCTCGCGCTGCTCGCGCTGGCGTCGCCGCCGCGGCCGTTCGGCGTGACGATCAAGACCAGCCTGCTGACGCTGATCGTGATCATCGGCGGCTCGATGATGATGGGTGACGGCGTCATCACGCCGGCCATCTCGGTCATCTCGGCGGTCGAAGGGTATCGGCGTCGCCTCGTCCGCGTTGCAGCCCTACGTCGTCCCGATCTCGCTGGCGGTCATCGTGCTGCTGTTCGCCGTGCAGCGCCGCGGAACGGACCGCGTCGGCAAGATCTTCGGGCCGGTGATGGTCGTGTGGTTCGTCGTCATCGGCGTGCTCGGCGCGCGGGCCGTCGTGGTGAACCCCGAAGTCGTGCACGCGCTCGATCCGCGCTACGGCCTGCACTTCTTGCTGCACAACGGGCTGGTCGGCTTCACGATTCTGGGCGGCGTCGTGCTGGCGGTCACCGGGGTCGAGGCGATGTACGCCGACCTCTCGCATTTCGGCCGCGGCCCGATCGTCACCGGCTGGTACATGCTCGTCTTTCCGTCGCTGATCCTCAACTATTTCGGGCAGGGCGCGAACCTGCTGACCGATCCGACGACGATCGTGAACCCGTTCTACTCGCTCGCCCCGGCGTGGGCGCTGATCCCGATGGTCGCGCTCGCGACGGCGGCGACCGTGATCGCGTCGCAAGCGCTGATCTCGGGAACGTTCACCCTCATCGAGCAGGCGATCGCGCTGAACCTCGCGCCGCGCGTGCTCGTGCAGCACACGTCCGACCTCTACAAAGGACAGGTGTACGTCCCGGCGATCAACACGCTGCTCGCCATCGGCTGCGCGCTGCTGGTCGTCGGCTTCCAGTCCAGCGAGCGGCTCGCGTCGGTCTACGGCGTCGCGATCACGTTCACCATGCTGTGCACGTCGCTCACGTACTTCGTCGTGATCACGCGCGTGCTCCACTGGAAGCGCTACCTCGCGGTGCCGCTGGTGCTGATGTTCGTCACCGTCGACAGCAGTCTGGCCATCGCCTCGCTGCCCAAGATTCTTCACGGCGGCTGGATCCCGCTGCTGACCAGCGCGACGCTGGTGCTGATCAGCCTCACCTGGCTCGAAGGGCGGCGCTGCCTCGCCAAGGCGCTGGCGGACCAGCAGACGCCGATCGACGAGGTGCTCGAGAAGCTGCCGGCCGGCGTCGCCGAACACGGAACGATGGTGTTCCTGACGCCCGATCCGCGCGGCGTCCCGTTCCTCGCCCGCCACCGCTGGATTCGCGATCGTGCCAACGAGGAGCGCATCGTGATCCTCAACATCGCGCGCGCGCCGACGCCGTACTTGAGCCACGAACAGCGCGTCACCGTCGAGCGGCACTCGCTGCGCCTGATTCGCGTCGTCGCGCGCTTCGGGTACATGGAGGCGCCGCGGATCGATCCGATCCTGCGCTCGTGCGAAGCGTTCGGGCTCGACCTCGATCGCGACGATACGTCGTTCTTCTATGCCGACCCGAAGATCGAAGCCGCACCCAAGGACGGCATGCCCAACTGGCGGCGGGAGCTCTTCGCGACGCTCCTGCGCAACGCGCGTCCGCTGCCCGACGACCTTCATATCCAGGCCGAGCGCCGCATCGAGCTCGGCCTCACCGTCCAGATCTGATGATCGTCACCATCTCGCGGGAGTACGGTGCGCTTTCGCTGGCGGTATCGCGACGCGTCGCGGAGCAGCTCGGCTACCGGCTGGTCGACGAGCAGTTGCCGGTCGTGGCGGCGTGGCGGCTGGGAACGTCGGCCGACGTCGTGCAGACCGTCTCCGAACGGCCGCGGCGGTTCGGCGAGCGCGTCCTCGATCAACTCGGCGGCGGCGTCCCCGAAGCGGCGCAGCCGCCGGACACCGACGATTTCCCGACCGAGACGCGGCATGCCATCGAAGAGGCCGTGCGCGAAGAGGCCGCCGGCGGCGACGTGGTGATCGTCGGCCGCGCGGCCGGCTCGATCTTGGGCGGCCAGGCGCGACGTCGTGCGCGTGTACGTGCACGCACCGCTCGCCTGGCGGGCGGCGCGCGTCGCCCAGTCGCTCGGCATCGACGAAGCCGCCGCCCGGGCGGAGATCGCGCGGATCGACGAGGCTCGGCGAACCTATGCGCGCGACGGCTACCGCGTGCACGCCGGCGACGTGCACAACTACGACCTCGCGATCGACACCTCTCGCTTCGGCGTCGACGGGACCGCCGGCATCATCGTCGCGGCGGTGCGTTCCGCATCGACGTGAACAACGACGAACCGCGCATCCCCGATCGCCGGCCGGGCTTCTTCGGGCCGTTCGGGTTCAAGGACTTCCGCCTGCTGTGGGGCGGCTTGCTGGTCTCGAACCTCGGGACCTGGATGCAGTTCACCGCGCTCGGCTACTACGTCGCTTCGATGGCCCCCAACGCCGCGATCGGCTCGCTCGACATCGGTCTGATCGGCGCGTCTCGCGCGCTGCCCGTGCTGATCTTCTCGCCCTTCGCCGGGGTGATCGCGGACCGCTATCCTCGCCGGCGCGTCCTGTTCCTGACGAACGCGACGACCTCGCTGGTGTCGTTCGTCATGTTCGCGCTGGTGGCGACCGAGCACGCACCGCTCTGGGCGCTGATGATCACCAGCGGCGTGAACGCGGCGACGCAGTCGTTCGACGCGCCGGCGCGCCAGAGCTGGGTGCCGTTGATGGTGCCGCGCGAGTACGTCGGCGGCGCGATCGGGTTGAACTCGATCGCGTTCAACGCGCCCAGCGTGGTCGGCCCGCCGCTGGCGGGTTTGCTGATCGCCGGGATCGGCGTCGCGCCGTGTTTTCTCGCCAACGCGGTCCTGACGCTGGCGGTCGTGCTCGCGCTCGTGTTCATGAAGTCGGCGCCGCCGTCGAGCCGCCGGCGCGGCAACGTCGTCGCCGCGATCGTCGAGGGCGTGCGCTTTCTGATCGCCCATCCGGTCCTGCGCTGGGTCGTGCTGATGCTGGTCGTCACGTCGCTGACGATCCGGCCGTACAATTTTCTGTTGCCCGCCTATGCGGTGCACGTCGTTCACACCGACGCCAAGGGCCTGGGCTGGTTGATGGCGGCGAGCGGGATCGGGGCGATCGCCGGAGCCTTCTTTACCGCTGCTACCGGCGGTGCGCGGCGCGGCACGATCTGGGCGATCTCGGCGGCGCTGGCCGCGCTGGGCGTGGCCGGGCTCGGCCTCACCGAGCACTTCGGCGTCGCGGCGGCCGCGCTGACGATCACCGGCCTCGCAACCATGAGCTTCATCGGGTCATCGAACATTCTGTTGCAAACCCTCGCTCCCGACGAGATGCGCGGGCGCGCGATCTCCGTCTATTCGATGATCCTGCTCGGCCTGGTCCCGGTCGGCTCGCTGTTGATCGGTTCGTTCGCGACGCTGCTGACGCTGCGCTCGGCCTTCATCGCCGGCGGCATCATCTCGCTGCTGTGCGCGCTGTGGGTCGGCCTGAGCCAAGCCCAGGTGCGCGACGCATGACCGGCGCGTATCTCACCACCCTTTTGGCGGCGATCGTCGCGCTCGCGCTGCTGGCCAAACGGCTGCACGTCCCCTATCCGGTGGTGTTCGTCGTCGGCGGCCTGGGGATCGCGCTGGTTCCCGGCGTTCCGGCGGTCGAGCTGCAGCCCGATCTGGTCTTCTTGCTGTTCCTCCCGCCGCTGATCTTCGGCGACGGATGGACGACGGACTATCGCTCGTTCATCCGCTACCGCAAGCCGATCTTCGCGCTGGCGCTGGGGCTGGTGGTGTGCACGTCGGTCGCCGTCGCGTTCTTCACCCACTGGCTGATCGGCGTCCCGCTGGCGCTGGGGTTCGTCTTGGGCGGCATCCTCTCGCCGACCGATGCGGTCGCGACCGACGCCATCGCCGAGGGCGTCGACCTTCCGCGCCGCCTCACCAGCATCATCAGCGGCGAGAGCCTGATCAACGACGCCTCGGGACTGGTGATCTATCGTTTCGCGCTGGTCGCAGTCGCGACGGGCGCGTTCTCGCTGGCCTTCGCCGTCGCGCAGTTTCTCTACGTGGTGGCGGCCGGCGTGGCCGTCGGCCTCGCCGGGGGCTGGCTCGTCGCGCACCTGATGGTCGCGATTCGAAAAAGGGGTCTCAGCGATCAACTCATCGCGGTCTCGATCTCGCTGGTGACGCCCTTCGCGCTGTACGTTCCAGCCGACGCGATCGGCGGCTCGGGCGTGCTGGCCGCGCTGACGGGCGGCATCTATCTCAGCCGCAAGTCGACGCAGATCTTCGACGCCGACAGCCGCATCGCGGCGGCCTCGGTCTGGAACCTGCTGTTCTTCGTCTTCAACGGCGCGGCGTTCGTGCTGATCGGCTTGCAGCTGCGTTCGATCGTGCGCGAGCTGCCGCAATACTCGCTGCCCGCGCTGATCGGCTGGGGCCTCGCGGTGTGGCTGCTGCTGGTCGTCGTGCGCTACGCTTGGGTCTATACCATCGCGGTCGTATCCTGGCGGTGGTTTCCGCTGCTGCGCAGCGGGGAAGGAGCGCCGCCGACTTGGCAGGCGCTCTTCGTGCTCTCGTTCGCCGGCATGCGCGGCATCGTTTCGCTCGCCGCGGCACTCGCCGTTCCCGAATCGATCGCGCCGGCAACGCCGTTTCCGGACCGGGCGCTGATCCTGTTCATCACCTTTGTCGTTATTCTCGTCTCGTTGGTCGGCGAAGGGCTCATGCTGCCGGTGCTGATTCGGTGGTTCGGCGACACCCTGGGTTCCGACGACGACACCGAACGTGCGCTCGCGCTGGCGCGGGCGCGCACCGCCGCGGCGGCGCGCGAGCATCTACGCGGCCTGGAGCCGACCTTCGCCACGCCCGCCGAGTGGGAGATCGCCGGACGGCTGCAAGCGGCGTACGACGATCGCGAGGCGCACTTCCGCGCGCACGCCGCCGGGGCCGCGCCGGACGACGACGCACAGCAGCACGCGATCGAGCAGCGCCTGCGCGGCGAGGCCCATGCCGCGGAGCGGCGCGCGTTGCACGACCTGCGCCGGAGCGGCGAGATCGGCGACGACGTCTACCGCAGCCTCGAATGGGACCTCGACCTCGCCGAGTCGCGTCTCACCTGAACCGGAATGGCCCGGGATGCGACGAAATCGTATGGTGATGACCAAGCGTTTGGCGGTCCTGGCTCTGGCGCTGCTCCCCGTCGGTGCGAGCGCGCAAGGCGTCCCGCGAACGATCGCGCTCCCGGGCGTGCGGGCCCAGCCGGCGGGCATCACCGTGCAGGGTCACGGTACGTCCCGCATCGCGGTCAAGACGCTCCAATTCTTCGCCATGACCCGGGGCAATGCGGAAGAAGGGCCCGTGCTCGCCGCGATGCGCGCGGCGGGGATCGTCGATCCGTCGGTCGGGCCGGCCGGTTCGTCGATATCGAGCAATCAGCCGGCGATGTTGCGCGGCACCATCCCCGGTGCGACGCACGAGAAGCTCGATCGCATCGCGAAAGCTGCCGCCGACTACCTCCACCAGCATCCTGGAGCGTCGATCGACAACGTGAACTTCGTGCCGCGGATCGACGACTGCGACGCGGTCGAGCAAACGGCGCGGACCGCCGCCTTCGCCGACGCGCGCCGCCGGGCGCAAGCGATTGCCTCGCTCGCCGGCCTGTCGATCGATGGGGTCGAAGCCGTCAATGAAACCGGCGGTTGCCCGGTGGTCTCCGATGCTCAGCCGTTCGGACAAAACGTGCCCTTCGATCTGGGGACGCTCAGCGCGACGATCTCGGTCTTCGATACGATCACGTTCTCGACAACTCCGGTCGTGCCCGGGGCTCGCCGGCACACGCTCTGACGCGTGAACGTCGAGGCTGCCGTCGAGTACGCCGAGCGGCACGCGCTGCACGCGCTCGTCGTGCAGCAGGGTGACGACGTGGTCTTCGAGCGCTATGCGCGGCGGGTACGACGCGGAGAAACCGCACGCGCTCTACAGCGGAACGAAGAGTTTTTGGGGAGTCCTCGCGAGCGCGGCGCAGGACGACGGGTTGCTCGAGCTCGACGAGCCGGTGGCGCGCACGATTCCGGCTTGGAACGCCGGCGCGAAGGCAGCGCGTCACGCTGCGCGATCTGTTGCAGCTCACCAGCGGGATCGGCTTCGGCGGCTTGGGCGCATCCGTCCCGACGTACGCCGCCGCGCTGGCGGTCGAGTTGAAGGACGCGCCGGGCGAGCGGTTCACGTACGGCGGAATACCGCTGCAGGTCTTCGGCGCGGTGCTCGCCGCGAAGCTCGCGCCGCGCGGCCTCACGCCGCACGACTACTTGCGCGAGCGCATTCTCGACCCGATCGGGTTGCGCATCGGAACGTGGCGCAGCCTCAAAGACGGTAGCCGGCCGTTGCCGACCGGCGCGTTTCTCGCCGCCCGCGAGTGGCTGCGGTTCGGCGTGCTGGTGCGCGACCGCGGCACGTGGCAGCGGCGCCGCATCGTCTCCGAGCCTGCGGTCGCGCGCTGCTTCAGCGGTTCGGCCGCGAACCCGCGTTATGGGCTGGGCTGGTGGCTCAGCCCGCTAGCCGCGCAGCCGGACGTCGTGTATGCGAGCGGCTCGGGCGGGCAGGCGCTGTATGTCATCCCGTCCGAGGCCGCGGTGGTCGTGAAGTTCGGAGCCTCGTCGTCGTACAAGCACGACGCGATGCTCAAGCATCTGGTCGGTTCCGGCGCTCGCGCACCGACGCCAGCGCGTCCTCGACGTAGCCGTCCCACGGCGCGGTCTTGACGACCGCCGATTCTTCGGACAGCGCATCGGCCATGCGATCGAGCGAGTCGTGCAGCGTCTCGTATGCGACGGGTCCGAGCACGTCGAGGATGTATCGCTCGATCGCGTAGCCGTGCGCGTACGCGGTTCGCACCAGCTCCTCGCCTTTGTCGGTCAAGCGCATCGTCAGCGACCGTCCGCCGCCGGCAGCGGGCACGCGGCGGATCAGCCCGGCGGCGCGCAGCCGGGCGACGATCGCGACGATCGCCTGCGGCGTGACCGAGCACATCCGCGCGAGCTCGGCGCCGGAGACGTCCGCGTTCTCCGCGATGTTGGCGAGGGCGAGAAACTGCGGGATGGTGATCCCGATGCGGCCGAGGTCGGCATCGAGGGCCGCGCGCGCCGCCGATTGCGCGCGTTTGAGCTTCGTGAGCAGGTGTTCGCGCGATGCTCAGGTTCTCCAGGCGGCGGCGAACCTCAGGCAAATCGGCCATGGTCGCCCGTTCCCCAGCGGCCATGGCCATCATGCCGGGACTATGAGGGCTGCCAGGTGGAACCGTCGGCGAACGTCACCGACTCGACCGCGCACTGCGCTGCGGCGCTCTGGAGCGCGCCGGTCGGGATCGGCTGGAAGTCGTGCGTGATCTGGGTGCCGGTCGCGAAGCGGCCGTTGTCGTCGATGACCTGCATGATGCCGCCGTAGTTGACCGCGAAGCGCACGTCGGTTGCCTCGAGCGGTCCCTGGTTGACGAAGGAGATGCGCAGGTTGCTCGTCTGGTACGGGCCGGCGGTCTCGATCCCGGTCGAGGCGGCGGTGGTCATCTGGCTGCTGTAGTCGCACGAGACGACGCTGACCGGTGGAACGGCCGGAAGCAAGCGGCGCGCTAGCGAGGGTGAGGGCGCCGGCAAGTCCGGCGAAGGCGATCAGAGGCATGGTAGCTGGTTGTCCTTGAGGGAGAGGTTTATATCTGACTTTATATCAAGACTATTGATATAAAGTCAACCACCTTTACGCCCGATGTTTCTCCGTCGCCGGCCCCGGGCGTGGCCAGGCGTCCGCGCGGATCGACGCCGAATGAGCCGGAGGTTTGCCCGGTCGAAAGAGGAGCGCGCGAGATGCCGGTCCAGCGCCGTACCGTCGATCTGTCCGCCTATCCCGATCTCGTCGTGGTCTATCTCGGGATGCGCGTCAACACGCTCAGCGGGATCAAGACCGCCATCGGCTTCGGTCCGAAGATCGCGCGCTCGTACCAGGCAAAGCCCGAGGGCTTGCTCTTGCACGAAGATTTCTTCATGTCGTTGTTCCCGATGCACGTCGGAATGCGCCAATACTGGCGCGATTTCGCTTCGTTGGAAGCGTGGACGCGGTCCGAGCCGCACCGAATCTGGTGGAAGAACTACCTGCACGACTCAGGTGGCACCGGCTTCTGGCATGAGACGTACCGCGTGAAGGGTTCGATCGAGGCGATCTACGACGACATGCGCGCACCCGTCGGGATGATGCGGTTCGCTCCGCTCGTCGACGCGCGCGGCCCGATGTTTTCGGCCCGTCGCCGGCTCGGCGCGGCCGGCGCGCGCGATGCGCACGACGCTGGCGAGCCCGCCGCCGTCGTCCCCGAATCGGACCTCGCGCCGCCCTGACGGGAAAAGAAGAGGCGCGCCGCGAGTTTTCTCGCGACGCGCTTCGTACCCGCGAAGGGTGGGGGTTAGGCCGCTTTCTTCTTACGAGCGGCGGTCTTGCGGCGCGGTGCCGCGCGGCGGGCTGTCTTGCGGACGGCCTTCTTCGCTCCGGTCTTCTTCCGTGACGTCGCCTTCTTGCGTCCTGCCGCCTTTTTCTTGCGTCCGCCGGCCTTCTTGCGGGCGGTGGTCTTGCGAGCTCCGGTCTTCTTGGCGGTCTTCTTGCGAGCCGTCGTCTTGCGAGCGGCGGTCTTGCGCGTTGACTTCTTTCGCGTCGACTTACGTTTCGACGCGGCCTTCTTTGCGGCCATTCGGTAGTACTACCTTTCCACGTCCGCGGTACCCGACGGACGCGCGGAGAATCCGGCGACGACCGCCGGCGAGTTGCATACCTTATACCACTAATCAACTTTGTGCGCAACTTTTTGCCGTCGAGCGACAGGAGACGCGCGCGACGACGTCGGCGCCGACGACGGCGAAGGAACCTTTCTCCGGCCCGCGCAACGCGACGGCCATGATACAACGTGTGTCGGTGGCGGCGTGCGCCGCAGCGTGTGCCGCAATCACTTTCGCGCCGTTGACGGCTCGCGCCGACGTGTCGGAGGCGAGCGCGATCAGCGCCGGACTCCTGGCACCGGCGAACGCTACGCTCCAACGCGCGCTCAAGGATCTCGCCGCCGGCAAGGGCGGCTCGCCCGGCGACGTCGCTCAAGCCAATCCGCCCGGAACGCCGCAGGCGCCGCCCCAGCGTCCGAGCCTGCCGCGCGGGTTCACCTATAATGTCGACGTGTCGTTCGCCTACCCGTACGGGGGCATCAACTACAATGCGAACATGCCGGGCGGCGTCGATGCCGGCTTCGGTTACGGGTTCTCGCGCAGCAACCGGCTGCAAGTCGGGTACTACGAGATCCAGCAGTTCCCGCTGGGCTTCAGCAACAAGACGGTGCCGTTCTTCATCCAAGGCTTCACCGGCCCGGGCACCGCGCTGGCGGGGATCAACCAGAGCACCGGCGCGGTCAACGCGAGCACCAAGGATCAGATCCTCACGGTCGTCGACCAGAACCTGTTCGTGATCGGCAACAAGCTGCCGATCGTGATCTCGCCGACCTACCTCGCCCACACCGCGAAGATCGCCGGCGGCGACGATACGGCGCTGATCGAGTACAACGGCTTCCCGGTCTCGGTTCGCCAGCGGACCGAGCAGGAGTGGCTGCTGCCCGTCACCCTGCCATTCTTGTCGACGCCCCGCATGTTCGCCACCGCCACGGTCGCCGGCCAATGGTTGAACCATCTCAACGGTGTCAACCAGACGAACAAGGCGCAAATCTTTCTGTTGGGTTACATCGAGTATCGCGCCAGCCGATCGACGACGTTCTTCTTCCAGCCGTCGCGGCTGGTGCAGTACAACCCGGTCGATCCGTTCCCCGAATACACGCCGACCTTCATCTACGGGCTCTCCCATCACTTCACGCCGCAGACGTTCGTGCAGATGTCCGTGCTGACGGGCGGCGCGACCAACTATAAGGAGCTGGGCATCACGGGACTCTACTGTCAGAATCTTCCCTCGTGCAGCTCGGTCGCGACGTCGCGCGGCGGGCTCAAGGCCACGACGGTGCAGATCCAATTCGGCCTCGGCACGCCGACGGTGCTGCCGCTGTGAGCGCGCGAATTCGCTCGGCCGCGGCGCTCGCGATCACCGTCTCGCTCGCCGCCTGCGGCGGCGGAGGCGGGAGCAAACCGTTCAGCGCGCCGCCGTTCAACGCCAACCCCGGCACGACGGTGCCCGCCGCGGTGCGCATCGTCGGCGTGGGTGACAGCCTTACCGCGGGCGTTCAATCCGGCGGCCTCATCGGCGCCGACATCCCCGGCGGTGCGACCGCTCCCGGTGTCGGTACGATCGGCCGCGTGCAGGAGACGCAAGAGCACGGCTTCTACGCGGTGCTCTGGGAACAGGCCAACGGCGTCGCGCAATCGGCGCTCGAGAATCCCGGCCACCTCGCCGCTTCCGCTGATCGTCCCGCCCGGCATCGGCGGCATCCTCGCCAAGACCAGCAGCGGTTTCCCCGCCGGGCTCACCACGGCGTGCGTCGGCCAGCGTGCCGCGGCGTTCACGCCCGGCGGTGCGCTCAGCGACCGGATCAACCCCAACACCACGCCGTTCGACGTCGCGGTCCCCGGCGCGACGACGCACGAAGTCATCGCGATGTTCCAGCCGCTGTCGAGCTGCGTGACGCCCGCGGCGTCCCTGAGCTTCCCGCCGGCCCTTTCGGCGCTCAACTCGCTGTTGGCCAGCGAGAGTGAAGACTTCTATCCCGTGCTCGCGAACTTCGGCTCGCAGGTCACCCAGCTTCAGGCCGCGGTTTCGCTGCACGGCCAGCTCGCGACGTTGAACATCGGGTCGAACGACCTGCTGCACTTCGCCTTCGCCAACGGCGGCTCGCCGCCGGCGAATCCGGCCGCGATCGGCAGCGACATCGCGACGATCATCCGCGCGCTCCAGGCGAGCGGCGCGAAGGTCGCCGTCGCCAACCTCGTCGACGTGCTGGGCGGCGCGTTGTTCTTCCCGGTCCAGTCGACGACCGAACCGAACTACGAGCAGAACCTCGACGCGTTCTTACAAGCCGCGATCGTCAACGCGGCGGCGCAGCAGTTCGGAGTGACGCCGGCGGTCGCTGCACAGATCCCCGCCGGTGCAGGCAAAGGTCGCGGCCGCCCAGCAGGCCGCGCACCAGTACGCGCAAGCCGAGATCCAACAGGCGGGGCTCGGGCCGAACGGCTACTTCCTGCTCCCGGTAGTGCTCGACACGGTCGCCGCGATTCTGCAGGGTCAACCCGTCCCGCAACTGGTGACGCCCGCAAATCCGACCGGCGCCGGCGAGTTCTTGAGCGACCAAACCGCACTGACCGTCAAAGCGCTCAACGGCGCGTACGATCAGGCGATCGCGGGTGCGGCGGCCTCGACCGGCGCGGCGCTGGTCGACATCGCTACAACGTTTCAACAAGCGGAAACCGCACGTGCGGCGGGTCAGCCGTTCCCGGTCGATGCGCAAGGCGACCTCGCGTCGCTGCAATACGGCGGCGGTTTCTTCGGTCTCGACGGTTTGCACCCGTCGAACACCGGTTACGCGGTGATCGCGAACCTGTTCATTCAAGCCTTCGACACCAAATACGGGCAGACGATCCCGCCGGCCGACATTCACGCGATCTACGCCACCGACCCGTACTCCTTCGCCAACTTCGGCACGATCAATCCATCGGGGTACCTCCGTGCAAAGCACTAAGCTCACCCTCATTGCTGCCGCGTTGAGCAGTGCGCTGCTCGGCGCGGCACCGGCCGGTCCGGCCGCTGCTTTTCTCGACGCGTGGTCGAAGGTGACGAGCTACACCGACAACATCAAGATCCACGTGGTCAAAGGTAACGACGTCCAAGACCGGACGTATCATTACGCGTATCTCAAACCGCACTTCGCCAAGATCGACATCACGGGTGGTGCCGGTCGCGGTGGCGGCGCGTCGTGGAAGGGCGGCGACACGGTGAGCGGCCACCAGGGCGGCATCCTCAGCGGCGTCCACCTGAACATCTCGATCCACGACGGCCGCGCCGTCGACCTGCGCGGCGGGACGATCGTCGAGGCCTCCTTCGACAACGTCGCCGACAACATCAAGTCGGCCGCGTCGGCGACCAACGGCGAAGAGGCGTGGAGCGGTACGACCTACGATACGGTGACGATACCGTACAAGGACGCGTTCGGCGCGACCAAGCGCGTGATCTTTCTGTCGAAGACCACGCACTTACCGGCTCGGCGCGTAACGTATCAGGGCGATGCGATCGTGATCGACGAGGTCTTCACTGACGTGAACACGGCGGCGAACCTCAAAGAGAGCGACTTCTAGCCGTCGCGTGACGATCGTCGTCGACGGGCGCCGCATCGGCTACGACGACTCCGGAGGCGCCGGGCACGCCCCTGGTGCTGCTGCACGGTTTTCCGCTCGATCGCAGCATCTGGGACGGGCAACTCCCGGCGCTGCGCGCGACGCGGATCATTCGCGTCGACCTGCGCGGTTGCGGCGAATCGGAACCCAGCGACGGTCCTGCGCTCATGGAAGTGCTCGCCGGCGACGTAGCCGGGCTGCTCGACGCGCTCCACGTCGAGCGCGCCGCACTGGCAGGCCACTCGATCGGCGGTTACGTCGCGCTGGCGTTCTTCCGCATGTACGCCGAGCGCGTCGCCGGACTGGCGCTGGTGGCCAGCCACGTCTCCGCCGACGCGTCGAACGAACCCGGCGCCGACCCCGCCCAACGCGCGCTCGCGGCGAGTCGCGACGACCTCGCCGATCGGCTGGAGCGCGAGAACACGATGGATGCCGCCGTCGAAAGCTACCTGTCGCGCTACCTCGCGCGCGCGCGTACCGCGAGCGCCCCGACCTCGTCGATCGCACGCGCGCCGTCATGCTGCGACAGGATCCGCGCGGCTGCGCGCAACTCGTGCGCGGGATGAAGGAGCGGCTCGACTCCCACGACTTGCTCGCTGACATCGACGTGCCCGCATTGGTCGTCGCCGGTGCCGAAGACGCCTACCTCAAACCGCAGACGCTGCGCGCCACCGCCGGCGCGATCGCCGGCGCGACGTTCGTCGAGCTCGACGGCGCCGGTCACCTGCCGATGTTCGAAGAGCCGGAGCAGACCGCGAACGCGCTGGCGCAATTCGCGCAGCGCGTACGCTAGGCCGGATTACGTCGAGAACGTGCCGGTGACCGGTAAGGGTGTGCACGACGAGTTCGTCGTGCCCAGCGACACCGAGTAGGTTCGACCGGCGACGAGGCTGCCGTTGAGCGTCCCTTCGAAGAAGAACGAGCTCGCGCCGTAGGGATGCGGACCGGTCGGATCCTGGCTTTGCACCAGCGACGTCGTCACCAGGACGTTCCCGAAATTGTCGGTCAGGTGCAAGTCGAACTGGGGCGTGAGCGAGTAGAGCTGATCGAGGTTGCCGTCGTCGACGATTTCGATGGCCGACGTCGTGGTGGGTACGCCGGCCTGCCCCGGCGACGGACGCGCGAGTTGCGTTCCCTGGGAGTTCGGATCGCACTGCAGACCGGTCGGGGCCGTCGCCGATCCGCTCCCTCCGCCCCCTCCACAACCGGCCGCGAGCATCAGGCAGGCGACCAGAACGGCGCGGGTCACGCCGGTGCGACGACGGCGCGCTCGGGTGCGATCTCGAACCGCTCGTGACGCGCGGAATAGGTTCCGAGCCCCGCCGTCGCGGTGCGCAGCTCCGTTGCGTAGCGGCCGAGCTCGGCTTGCGGGACGAGCGCCGAGATGCGATCCCAGCCTTGCTTCTCGGCGCCCTCGAAACCCAGGATCTGCCCGCGCTTCGCGGTCAACTGCGAGACGGCCGACGAGAGCGACGTCGACGGAACCGTTGTCTCGACGCGCATGAGCGGCTCGAGGACGACCGTGCCGAGCTTGTGCAGGGCGTCGCGCACGCCCATCCCCGACGCCGTCTTGAACGACGCTTCGCTCGAGTCGACGTCGTGGAACGCACCGTCGAAGAGCGTGACGTGGATGTCGGTGACCGGGAAACCATGCGGTCCGCCCGTCGCAAGCGCCTCGCGCACGCCTTTCTCGACCGCCGGGAAGAACTGGCGCGGCACCACGCCGCCGACGATCTTCTCGGCGAACGATACGCCGCTGCCGCGCTCGCGCGGCTCGAACCGCAGCTTCACGTCGGCGAACTGCCCGTGGCCGCCGGTCTGGTGCTTGTAGCGCGAATGGATCTCGGTCCCGCTCTGGATCGTCTCGCGGTAAGCGATCGACGGCGGGTGCGTCTTCACGTCGACGTTGTATTTGCGCGCCAGCCGTTCGGTCGCGGTCGCGACGTGGGTCTCGCCGCTGCCCAGCAATTGCAGCTCGTTGGTGAACTCGGCGCGGCCGACGCGCAGCGCGGGGTCCTCTTCGATGAGGCGGCCGAGCGCCTGCGAGAGCTTCGCTTCGTCGAGCCGCTGGGCCGGCGCGATCGCGACCGCGAAGAGCGGCTCGGCAAGCGGGATGGTCGGCATCAGCACGCCCGCGTTCGGCGAGGCCAACGTATCGCCGGTGCACACGCCGTCGAGGCGGGCCAGCGCGACGATCGATCCCGGACCGGCCGACGTGACGGGTTCCTGTCGCTTGCCGAACAGCCGCGCGATCCCGGACAGCCGAATCGACGCATTATTGCGCGACGCGTCGACGAGCGGGGTCTGGGGCGTGATCGTGCCGGTGAAGACGCGCACGACCGAAAGCTTCCCCTGTTGCGGGTGGACGATCGTCTTGCAGACTTGGGCGACGACGGGGCCGTCGGCGCGCGGCACGATCGGGCGACCGTCGACGTCGTGGCGCGGTTCGGTCGCCGGCGAGGGGAAGAGCCGCGCGATCGCGTCGACCAGCGGCGAGACGCCAATGTTCTCTTGCGCGCTGCCCACGAGCACCGGAACGATCTGGTCGTGCGCGCAGTCATCGCAGAGGTCGCGCTCGATCTCGTCCTGGGCGGGGTCCTTGCCGTCGAGCAGCTCTTCCATGAGCGTGTCGTCGAAGTCGGCTAGAGCTTCGAGCAAGATCGTGCGCTGTGCTTCGACCGTGTCGCGCAACGCGATCGGTACGTCGATCTCCGAGGTGCGGCCGTCGGCGTTGAGCATCGCCTTGCGGGTGGCGAGGTCGACGTACCCGCCGAACTTCTCGCCCACGCCGACCGGCAGGTGCGTCGCCACGACGTGCGGCCCGTACGCTTCGCGCAGCGCGGCCAGCGTCGCATCGAAGTTCGCGCCGGGCCGGTCGAGCTTGTTGACGAAAAAAAGATGCGGCATCTTGCGCATCTCGATGTGGTCGACGATCGCCGCCGTTTGGGCGACCCGGCCGGGTTCGGCGTCGATGACGATGAGCGCGGCATCGACGGCCGCGAGGGCGGTCTTCGTCTCCTCGAAGAAGTCGACGAAGCCCGGCGTATCGACGAAGGTGATGTCGACCGATCCGCACGACGTGTGTGCGAACCCGACGCAGACGGATTGCAGGTGGCCGATCGCTTCGGGCTCGCAGTCCGTGGTCGTCGTCCCGTCCCGGACGGAGCCTCGCCGGGGGATCGCGCCGCAGTGCGCCAGCAGCGCTTCGACCAGCGTCGTCTTGCCCGCGTGGTGCGGGCCGACGACGGCGATATTCCTCAGGCGCGCGATGTCGTCCATCGGCTGTCCTCCTCCGGTGACGAGAAAGGTCCGCGGGGCTTCCCCCGCGGTCGGGAGGTTCCTTCCGTGGGCCGCGCGCAAGGATCGTTCATGCAGACGATCCCCCTCACGACGCTTGGTCACTTTGTCGGCGGAAAACGGCTCGACGGTTCCTCCGGCCGGTACGGCGAGGTGTACGATCCGGCCACCGGCGCAGTCGCGCGGCGCGTCGCATTCGCCGATGCCGGCGAGGTCGATGCGGCGGTGCGCGCCGCGCGCGAGGCGTATGAGGGATGGAGCGAGACGCCGCCGATACGGCGCGCGGCCGTGCTCTTCCGGTTCCGCGAACTGCTGCTGCGCGATCTCGAGCACGTCGCGGGGCTGATCACCGCCGAGCACGGCAAGACGATCGCCGACGCACGCGGTGAGGTGCAGCGCGGGCTCGAAGTCGTCGAGTTCGCCTGCGGCATCCCGCACTTGCTCAAAGGCGATGTCACGGAAAACGTGTCGCGTGAGGTCGACAGCACGGCCGTGCGTCAGCCGCTCGGCGTATGTGCCGGAATCACCCCATTCAACTTTCCGGCGATGGTTCCGATGTGGATGTTTCCGGTCGCGCTGGCGTGCGGCAACACGTTCGTGCTCAAACCGAGCGAGAAAGACCCCTCGCCGGCGATCGAGCTCGCCAAGCTGCTGAGCGAAGCCGGCCTGCCGGACGGCGTCTTTAACGTCGTCAATGGCGACCGCGACGCGGTGCAAGCGCTGCTCGAGCATCCCGGCGTCGGGGCGGTGAGCTTCGTCGGCTCGACCCCCGTCGCCGAACACGTCTATCGCACCGGCACGAACGCCGGCAAGCGCGTCCAGGCGCTGGGCGGGGCGAAGAACCATCTGGTGGTGATGCCGGATGCCGATCTCGACCAGGCCGCCGACGCGCTGATGGGTGCCGCCTTCGGATCGGCCGGCGAGCGCTGCATGGCGATCTCGGTCGCCGTCGCGGTCGGTGACGCCACCGCGGACGCGCTCGTCGAGCGGCTTGCGCGAGCGGGTGCGCGCGCTGCGCGTCGGCCCGGGGACCGAGCCGGGTGTCGAGATGGGGCCGCTGGTGACGGGCGAACACTACGCCAAGGTCCATTCGTACGTCGACCTAGGCGTCGAAGAGGGCGCGCAGCTCGTCGTCGACGGACGCGCACCGCGCGACGACTCCTGGGGCGACGGTTTCTTCCTGGCCGGCTCCGTCTTCGATCGCGTGAAACCCGAGATGCGCATCTATCACGACGAGATCTTCGGACCGGTGCTCGGGATCGTCCGCGTCGAGACCGTCGACGATGCGCTGCGCCTGTGCAACGATCACCCGTTCGGGAACGGGGTCGCGGTCTTCACCCGCGACGGCGGCACCGCGCGCACGTTCGCGCACCGCGTTCAAGTCGGGATGGTCGGCATCAACGTGCCGATCCCGGTTCCGATGGCGTTCCATTCGTTCGGCGGCTGGAAACGCTCGATTTTCGGCGACCATGCGATTCACGGCGCCGAAGGCGTGCGCTTCTACACGCGGCTCAAAACGATCACCACCCGCTGGCCCGAGTCACGCTCCGGCGCCGAGTTCGCTTTTCCGACGAGCAAATAGCAACGCGCGCGCTCTAAGCGAATCGCCGTCATCCTGAGCTTGTCGAAGGACGCGCGATCGTGCCTCGAGACGACGGAAAGTCCGGGTGTCAAGCCGTTCGAGCCGGCCGTTTCGCGCCGACGAACGCATACGCGACGGCGGCCAGGAGCGGTGCGAAGGCGACCAGGATGAGCGCTGCGTCCGGGCCGGATCGCGTCACTACGAAACCGAGCCCGGCGACGCCGAGCGAGCCGAGCCCGAACGCGACGCCGTTCATCAGACCCAATGCGGTGCCGAGGTTGCGCGGCAGCAACGCCTGCGCCATCGCAACGCCCGGCGCATTCTGCACCGAGAGCAGCGCGCTTCCGAGCAGCAGCAACGCGACGGCCGGAGCGGTCCGTGAAAAGCCAGTGCCGGCCACCAGCGGCGGAACCGACGCGACGAGGCCGGCGATCGGCGACGCGCGCGTGGCCGAAGCGGTCGGCGGCCGCGCCGCCCGCGTACAGCCCGAGCGCTGCGGCGATCAAGAACGCGGTCACGACGGCGCCGCTCGCCGTGAGCGGCAGGCCGCGCGCCGCCAGCAGGTTCGGCAATAGAACGCGAACGACGCGCCGGTGAGGTAGCGCAGACCCGTGCTCACGACGAGCAACGCGATCGCCGTGCGGTCGATCGGCCGATGCGCGCCGTCGGCGGCGGTGTGATGGCGCGGCGAAGCAGCGTCCGCGTTACGCGCGAACGACGGCAGCACCGCCGCGACGGCGAGGGCTGCAACGACGCCGGGGACGCTCATCGCTATCACGCTTGCGCCGCCTGCATGTGCGAGCAACGCCGCGGCGACGAGCGGGCCGATCCCATAGCCGACTTGGCCGCCGATCTGAAAGATCGAGATCGCCGAAGCGCGCCTCGATCCGCCGAGCAGCGAGGAATACCGTCCAGCCTCCGGGTGCATCACCGCCGAGCCGATTCCGCCGAGAACGACGAACGCGATCGAGCATCGGTAGCGAAGTCGCGGCGGCGGTCGCCGACACGGCAATCGCCGTCAGCGCGACCGAGGCCGGCAAAAACCACCAACGCCCGCGGCGGTCGCTGTATGCGCCGACGAGCGGCTGCGCGATCGAGCTGGTGAGATACCATGCGAACGCTAGCGCGCCCTGACACCACGCCGGCAGGCCGGCCCGCGTGACGTCGAAGAAGATGACGAACGGCAAGATCCCCGAGTACAGGTCGCTCGCACCGTGTGCGAAGGCCATCAAGGAGACGCCACGCAGATCCCAGGGGCGCGACAGAGACGACGAGGCGCTGGTCACCGCGCCGATCTTCGCGACGTACGCCAACACCCTCCCGGACGAACCGATAACGGGACTCTTTGTCGAATATCGCGCGCGTGAGCATGGTCCGGCGCGCACGCCTCGACGAGAGCGGTCAGGTAACGGCAGTGTCGTTTCAGCGGAATCGGCGCGCGCTCGACTTCTACGCTGCGCATGCGTTTCGGATCGTGAAGACGACCGACGGGAGCGCCAACGAGGAGCACGAGCCCGACGTGCTGCTGGCCTGGGCCGAGCCGCACTGACAAGGAGTTGCGCCGCCCGGCGCGGAGAACGAAGTCAGCCCTCCTTCCTCCGTTTCCTTACCGGAAAGGATGTTCGTGTACGGCCGGACCGGACTCGTGCTGCTCGCATTCGTCGCCGCGATCGTCTGGATTCTGCCCTCGTATTACACCGGATTGCTGACGCTTATCGGCCTATACGCTTTGGTCACGATCGGACTCAACCTGTTCATGGGGTACGCCGGCCAGGTCTCGCTCGGTCAGGCGGCGTTCTTCGGAATCGGTGCGTACACGTCGGCGAGTTTCGCCGTGAAGGGGCACGTGACGCCATGGCTCGGGATGATCCTGGGGGCGATCGTCGCCGCGCTCGTCGCGTACGCGCTGAGCTTCGTCGCGCTGCGCTTGCGCGAAAACCTGCTGGCGCTCGCGACGCTGGCGCTAGGGATCGTGATCAACGTCGTCTTCAACCAGTGGGACTTCATCGGCGGCTCGTCGGGCTTGAAAGACATCCCGGGCTTCGCGATCGGGACTTTCACCTTCGACCAGCGCGCGTACGCGATCTTGGCCTGGGCGCTGGTCGTGCTGGGGATCTGGTTCGCCGGCAACCTCGTGCGCTCGAACTTCGGACGGTCGCTGATCGCCATCTCGGCGGGCGAGCTGGGCGCGCAGGCGCTGGGCGTGCATGCGGAGCGGCTGAAGCGGCAGACGTTCGTGCTCAGCGCGGTGTATGCCGGGGCCGCGGGCGCGATCTACGCCTCGCAGGCATCGTACATCGACCCGACCTCGTTCAGCTTCTTGCTCTCGGTGAACTTCGTGCTGATGTCGGTGATCGGAGGCTTGCGCAGCTTGTGGGGCGCGGCGATCGGCGCCACGGTCGTCGTCGCGCTCGGGCAGATTCTCCAGAACGTCGTGCCGCTCGTGCTGCCCAGCGCGCGCGGTGATTTCCAGTCGTTTTTCCTGGGCGTCATCCTGATCGCGATGCTGATCCTGTTGCCGCGCGGGATAACCGCCCGCGTGAGCGAGGCCCGCCGCGCATGATCGCCTCGCTGTGGCAGTACGTGCTCTCGGGCGTCGTGGACGGCGCCATCTTCGCGCTGGTCGCGGCCGGCTTCGTGCTGATCTATCAAGTGACCGGGCTCATCAACTTCGCGCAGGGCGAGTTCGCGATGATCGGCGCGATGACGGCCGCTTCGCTGGCCACCGCCGGGATGCCGACGCTCGCCGCGGCCGGGATCGCCGTCCTCGCCGCCGCCCTCGTCGGCGCGCTGTGCTATCTGCTCGCAATCCGACCGGCCAGTAAGTCGACCGGCGTGACGCTGATCTTCATCACGCTCGGCCTCGACGTCGCGCTGCGCGGACTGGCGCTGTTCGTCTGGGGGACGAATCCGTTGAGCCTCAACGCGTTCAGCGGCGGCAACGCGATCGCGCTGTTCGGCGGCGCGCTGCCGCCCCAAGCGATGTGGGTGCTCGGCTCCGACGTCATCGTGTTCGTCGCGCTGTATCTGTTCTTTCAGCACACCTATGCCGGCACGGCGGTGCGTGCCGCGGTGGCCAACCCCCCGATCGCCTCGACGTTCGGCATCCCGCTGCGCACGTTCGCGTTCTGGAGCTTCGTCGTCGCGGCGGCGATCGGCGGCGTCGGCGGCGTGATGATCGCACCGATCACCAGCGCGACGTACGACATGGGCTTGACGCTGGGTTTGGCCGGCTTCGTCGCCGCCGTATTGGGCGGGCTCGACAGCTTGCCGGGCGCGTTGGTCGGCGGCTTCGTGCTCGGGATCGTCGAGCACGTGGCCGGCGGGCTGTGGTCGACCGGCTGGGAGCAGGGTGTCGGATTCCTGATCCTCGTGCTGGTGCTCGTGCTGCGTCCGCAAGGGCTGCTCGGGCGAGCGGCGCGGCGCGCATGACGACCGCGGCGACCGTCGCGGCCGCGACGCTCGATGTTCGCAGCGTGACGATGCGGTTCGGCGGCGTGCTCGCGGTCGACGACGTGTCCTTCAGTGCGCGCACCGGTGAGGTGCTCGGCGTCATGGGGCCCAACGGCGCCGGAAAGACGACGCTGTTCAACGTGATCAGCGGGGTGCAGCGCCCGACGTCGGGCGAGGTCTCGCTGCGCGGCGCGCGGCTGACCGGGCGTTCGGTCGAAGACGTCGCCTCGTGCGGCGTCACCCGCACCTTCCAAACACCGGTGATGTTCTGGGGACTGACCGTGCGCGAGAGCGTCGAGGTCGCGCTGGCCGCGCGCGAGTTCGGCGGTACGTATCCGCCGCCGCCGCTGCGCGAGCTTCTGCCGTCCGGTCTGGGTACGACCGGTCGCCGTCATGCGCGAGCCGTAGAACGCGAACGCGCCGACGCGATTCTCACCGCGGCAGGAATCGCGGCGATGGCCGACCGCGCGACGGAGTCGCTCGCCTTCGGCGAAGAACGCCTACTCGAGCTCGCGCGCGCGCTCGCCGTCGAACCGACGGTGCTGCTGCTCGACGAGCCGCTGTCGGGATTGAACCCCGACGAGGTCGAAGCGGTGATTGCGTCGATTCGCGCGGCGCGCTCGGGCGGCGTCGCGGTGCTGCTCGTCGAGCACGCCGTCGGCGAGCTGTTGTCGGTCGCCGACCGCGTCGTCGTGCTCGATCACGGTCGGATGATCGCCGAAGGGCCCGCCGGCGCAGGTCGCCGCCGACCCGGTCGTGATCGACGCGTACATCGGGGACGAGCTCGAATGATCGTCCTTCGACAAGCTCAGGGTGACAAGCCTGTCAGAGCCTCGTGCTCGAGGTTGAGAACGTCTCGACGATCCGCGGACGCGTGCAAGTGCTGTGGGACGTCAGCTTGACCGTGCAGCGCGGTGAGACGGTAGCGATCGTCGGTCCGAACGGCGCCGGAAAGACCACGCTGGTCGGCTCGATCACCGGACTGGTGCCGCCCAAATCCGGTCGCGTGCGCATCGGCGGCGTCGACGTGACCGGCTACTCGCCCGAACGCTTGGCGACCCGCGGCGTCGCGCTGGTTCCCGAGCGGCGCGGGATCTTCGCGCCGCTGACCGTTCGCGAGAACCTCATGATGGGCGCCTACTCGCGGCGCGCCAAGCGCGCCGAGCTCGAGGCCGATCTCGACGACGTCTTCGGGCTGTTTCCACCGCTCGTGCGGTACCGTGATGCGATCGCGGGCTCGTTGTCGGGTGGCGAGCAGCAGATGGTCGCCATCGGGCGCGCTCTGATGGCCAAGCCCGAGCTGCTGCTGCTCGACGAGCCAAGTCTGGGCCTCGCGCCCAAGGTCCGCGCCGAGAACTTCGGCGCGCTGGCCCGGCTGGCCGAACGCGGCGTCACGATCTTGCTCGTCGAGCAGAACCTCCGGCTGGCGGCGCGCATCTGTCAGCGCGCCTACCTCATGCAACGCGGGCGCATCGTCGGCACCGAGACGTCGGACGAGCTAGCGCGCTCGGCCCGGCGCGTCTATCTGGCGGGCTCGTAAGCCTGCTCGTCGCTCGCGGGGTGAAGCGAGACGCTCGAAGAAACCCTCCAACGCAATGATCATAAGGAGGTCTGGTAGAGATATGCGTTCGACGATCGTCCGTCTCGGAGCACTCGCGCTGGCGTCGTTCCTCGTCCTCTCGGCGGCTCCGCCGCGTCCCGCGGCGGCCGCCGGCGAGCCGTACCTCATCGGCGCGGTTCTGTCGGAGAGCGGACCGGGTTCATCACTTGGGCGGCCGGAAGCCGACAGCGTGCAGATGGCGGTCGACGAGATCAACAAGGCCGGCGGCGTGAACGGCCATCAGTTGCAGGTCCAGATCATCGACGACGAGTCGCAGGCCACCACGGCGGTCAACGCCGTGCGCCAGCTGATCGACAAGCACCCGATCGCGATCATCGGCTCGTCGCTCACCCAGACCTCGCTCGCCATGGTCCCGCTGACGCAAGCGGCCTCGATACCGCTGCTCTCGCTCGCTTCGAGCGCGCAGGTGATCGAACCGGTCGCCGAGCGCAAATGGGTCTTCAAGATGCCGATCACCGACACGCACGTCGCGACGGCGATGCAGGCCTACATGAAGAAGCAGAAGCAGACGAAGCTCGCGTTCATCTATCGTGACGACGACTACGGCAAGACCGGCCTGCAGCACTTCAAGGACGCGCCCGACGGCAAGAGCTTCGACATCGCGTCGGCCGATGCGATCGCGTCGACCGCCAGCGATGCGACGACCCAGCTCACCCACGCCAAGGCCGCCGGACCCCAGGCGATCGTCGCCTGGACGACGCTGCCCTCGGCGAACGTGATCATCAAGGGCTATCGCGAGCTGGGGCTCACCCCGCCGATCTACTACTCCGACGGCGCGGCGACCGGGATCTTCGTCACGCAGGCCGGCGCGGCGCTCAACGGCGCGTTCATCCTGAGCACCAAGATCAACGTCGCCGATCTTGCTGCCCAACAGCGATCCGCAGAAGAAGATCCTCACCCACTACATCGGCGATTTCCTCAAGGGCTATCCCAAGGACGGGGCGGTCAGCATCTTCGGCGGCTTCGGCTACGACGCGGTCTATATCATCAAGGACGCGCTGGAGCGCGCCAAGAGCGCCGACGCCGCCAAGCTGCGCGACGCGATCGAGCACACGACGTACTCGGGCGTAACCGGAACGTTCCGCATCTCGCCGACCGACCACAACGGGCTCTCCGGCGATTCGCTGGTCGTGACCAAGGTCGACAACGGAAAGTTCACCATCGCAAAATAGGGTTTGGCCGCGCTGAACGCGCGTCCAAACCCCTCCCCGGGCTGCGCCCGGGTCCGAAAATGGAAGTCTAAATGCTGTCTCCATGTGGCGGGAGAGGGCGTATCGGGCGCTGTCGCTTGCGCGGGCGCTGGACGAGCGGATGTGGCGGCTGGCGCGAGCGGGTCGCGCGCACTTCGCCGTCCCGTGCAGCGGGCATGAGGCGATCGGCGTCGGCTACGCGCTCGCGCTGCAGCCCGGCGTCGACTGGGTCTCGCCGCACTATCGGGATCTGGCCGCCCTGCTGGTGCTCGGGATGGAGCCGCGCGACGTGATGCTCTGTTTCTTCTCGCGGCCGTCCGATCCCAACGCGCGCGGGCGCCAGCCGTACGCGCACTTCGGCTCGCGTCGCCTGCACGTGCTCTCGCAGCAGGGTCCACAGCCGAATCACTGCTCGCACGGAGTCGGCTGCGCGTGGGGCTCCAAGCTGCTCGACGACGGGAGCGTTTCGGTGATCGCCTTCGGCGACGGGGGCGCGCAAAAAGGCGAAGTGCACGAGTCGATGAACGTCGCCGCGATCCATCGGCTGCCGTGCGTGTTCGTCGTCCATCGCAACGGCTGGACGCAGTCGGTCAAACGCAGCGATCAGTACGCAACCGAGACGCTCGTTGCGCGCGCCGCGGGTTACGGGATCCCGGGGATCAGCGTCGACGGCAGCGACGTCGAGGCGATGTATGCCGCGTCGAGCGAAGCGGTCGAGCGGGCGCGTAACGGCGGTGGTCCGACGCTCATCGATGCGCAGTGCGTGCGGTTCATGCCCAACACGTCGAACGACGACGACTCGCGTTACCGCGACCGAACCGAGGTCGACGCTTTACGCGCGACCGGCGACCCGCTGGTGCGCGCGCGTGCACTGGTCGACGCCGCGTTCGGCGCGCGCGTCGAGGCAGAGAACGAAACGATCGCTGCCGAGGCGGCCGAATGGGCTGAGGCGCAGCCGCTCGGCGATCCGGCGACGGTGCTGGACCACGCCTATGCGTGAGCTCTCGGTGATCGAAGCGGTTCGCGAGGCGCTCGGCGACGAGATGGCGCGTGACGAGCGCATGATCCTGCTGGGCGAAGACATCGGGAAACTCGGCGGCGTGTTTCGCGCGACCGAAGGGCTGTTCGACCGCTTCGGCGCTGAGCGCGTCGTCGACATGCCGATGGCCGAGACGGTGATCGCCGGCGTCACGGTCGGCCTGGCGATGCGCGGGCTGCGGCCGGTCGCCGAGATTCAGTTCGCCGACTTCATCCACGCCTCGATGGACCATCTGGTCGGCGAGGCCGCGAAGATCCGCTGGCGGACGGGCGGCGACTGGTCGTGTCCGATGGTGCTGCGCACCGCGTACGGCGGCGGGTTTCGCGGCGGACCCGTACCATTCACAGAGCGTCGAGGCATTCTACGCGCACGCGCCGGGCCTCAAGGTCGTGGCGCCGTCGACTCCGGCCGACGCGAAGGGCTTGCTGCTGGCGGCGATTCGCGATCCCGATCCCGTCCTCGTGCTCGAGCACAAGCGCACGTATCGGGCGATTCGCGGGCCGGTCCCCGAGGGCGACTACGTGGTGCCGATCGGCCGAGCGTCGATCGCGCGCGAAGGGCGCGACGTGACCGTGCTCGCCTACGGGATGATGCTGCACGAGTCGCTCGCCGCCGCCGAGACGCTCGCCGCCGAGGGGATCGACGTCGAGGTCGTCGACCTTCGCACGCTGCTGCCGCTCGACCGTGACACGATCGTCGCCTCGGTCGCCAAGACGCGCCGGCTCTGTGTCGTGCACGAAGACACGGTTACGATGGGGCTCGGCGCGGAACTCTGCGCGCTGGCCGCCGAAGCCGGCGTGCTCGACGTGCCGCCGGTGCGCGTCGCGATGCCCGACATCCCCGGCATCCCGGTCGACGACAATCTCGAGGACGCCGTGCTGCCGAACCGCGCGACGATCCGCGACGCGCTGGTGCGCCTCGTCGGACGCGAACGCACCGGCGGCGCGAACGCGCGCACGGGTACGGCGCGTGACCGCGCCTACGATCCGGGAATTCCGCAGGCCTCGAGCGTCATCGAGATGGCGTTGCCCGGGGATCACACGCGCGTCGCGATCGAGGCGCTGGTCGTGGCCGCGCGTACCGTCCCGCGCTGCAACGCGACGTTCGCCTGGACCGGGATCGTCGAGCACGAAGACGTCGTCGTCGATCTCGACCTCGGGCCGGCCTCGCCGGCCGCCGGCCGCGGCACGATCACGCTGGTCGACTACGGCCCACTCGGGAGCGACCTCGCGGTTCCGTTCGTGCGCGCCAGGCCAAACCGCCGCGCTCCGCATCGGTGCCGTCCGCAACGGTCGCGCCTACATCGCCTGCGCCGTCGATCACCGCGCCGTCGACGGCGCCGACGCCGGCCGCTTCCTGGCCGCCTTCAAGACGGCGGTCGAATCGGAGGCCCTGCTTGTCGGTTGAGTTTCCGCGCCTTGCCGACACGCTCGTCGACGGCATCGTGTCGGCTTGGTACAAACGGCCGGGCGATCGCGTGACGCGCGGCGAGCCGTTGTTCGCGGTCGAGACCGACAAGGTGAACACCGACGTCGAGTCACCGCACGACGGCGTTCTCGCCGAGGTCCTCGTCGCCGAAGGCGAGCGGGCCGAGGTCGGCCAGCTCCTCGCGCGCTTCGCCGGCGCGACGGGCGCCGTTGAAGCGCCGCCGGTCGCACCGCCACCGCATACGAGCGCTCCGGGCGAACATACCGCCGTCTCCCGTCCGGTCGCCGCGGCGCCCGGCGGTACAAACGGCGGCCTCACGCCGATGCGCAGGCGAATCGCCGAGCGCATGACCGAAGCGCGCGCAACGATCGCGCAAGGCTCGTGTGCGCGACAGGTCGATCTGAGCGCGATCGAGCGTCACGGCGTCAGTTGGACGGCGTTCTTCGTCAAGGCGTTCGCGCAGGCGCTCGAGGCCGATCGCATCGGCATCGCGGTCGAAGTCCCCGGCGGGTTGGTCGTGCCGGTCATTCCCGACGCGCGCGATGCTTCGGTTCACGACATCGGCGTGCGCATCGCGGACCTCGCCGGCCGAGCCCGCCGCAACGCGCTGACCGCCGTCGACGTCGGCGGCGCCGCTGCCACGGTGACGAACGTCGGTGCGACCGGCACGCTCATCGCTTTCCCACTCGTAGCGCCGGGTGAACCGGCAATCCTTGCGCCCGGAGCGATCGTTGACGGACGCTGCTGGCTATCACTCTGCTACGACCGCGCCCATTACGACGAGTACGCCGCGGACCGGCTGCTCGCGCTGGTGGTAGAGCGTCTCGCTCACGCATGATTTGCGGTTCCGCATAGCCCGTGCAGGCTCCGGAAGCGTCGCGCGAGCTACGTTGCGCCGTTTTTGGCTTCGCCGTCTTGTTGCTCGGTCTGTTCGGTCGACGTTCGGTCC
This sequence comes from Vulcanimicrobiota bacterium, assembly GCA_963723445.1. GTDB lineage: Bacteria > Vulcanimicrobiota > Vulcanimicrobiia > Vulcanimicrobiales > Vulcanimicrobiaceae > Vulcanimicrobium. Next base: position 183,617 of record CAVRQP010000008.1, on the reverse strand, counting down.
TCGTCGCCGCTCGCGAGCTCACTTTGATTGCCGCTTTGACTGCCGCCTTGGCGGTTACCGGACTGCCCGACACCGGCGGCCGGAAGCGGAACGGCCCGCGCACTGCCGGACGATTGTCCGGTGAGCCGGTTCAGCACGTCGGGCACGAATCGTTCGGCGAAGCCTGCGACGAACGCCCACGCGAGCAGCTTCCCCGAATCCTCGAGCCCGCTCGGCTCGGCACTATACAGGAACACGGTCACGTTCATCGGGGACGTTTGCGACAAAGCAGCGGCTGACGCTGCGGTCATCCTCGCCGACGTGGCGGCCGGGGTCGCCGGCAACGCCGCGGCGTTCGCGTCGGAAGCCAGCGGACCAAACCGCGGGAACAGACCGCCGGTCATCAATCCCCCGACGAAGATGAAATAGAGGACGATCGCGAAAATGGCGCCCGAGATGGGTGCGATGACGACCACGCTGAACCAGCCGTTGGTGAGCAGCAGCTTCTTGTAGAGCGGGTCGTCCCCGCCCGAGCTTTGCAGCCGTTGCTGCACGCTGAGAAAGCCGCCCATTTCGCCGGCAAAGGCGACGACGAGGATCGTGAACACGCCCCAACCCAGCGACCAAGCAACGGCGTAGATCGCCAACCCGAAGAGGATCGCGCCGAGCGTCCACCACGCCGCGTCCATCGCCATCTTGTTCCGTGTCTCTTCTTTGGGCGGTACAAAGGTGTAGATATAACGCATGCGTTCGGCGAGCGCCATGAGCTCGGCGCGCAGCTGGCCCAGGCTGACCTTGTTGAGGTCGACCGCAGCGGACTGGACGTACTCCGCGTAGGCGACCGGACCGATGATGTCGCGATACCGTTTTCGCGCATATAGGACTTCCGCGCGCAGACGGTCGAGGTCGCCCGAGTCGGCAAGCGCGTAGAGATAGGCTGTTTCCAGCGTGAACACGTCGGCCCAGGTGATACCTCCGGGTGCCTGCTGCGCATCCGCGATCAGCTTAGCGACCGAGGCCCGCGAAGGTACCGCCGTTTCTTCGAGCAGCAGTTGGTACTGCGCCCGAAGCTGCGCGAAATAGTCGCCGGCGTATTTCGGGAACGGCTCGTCCTTCCGTACCATCGACACTCTCCTAACCAAACCGTGGTTCGACTGCTTATGCTGCTGGGCGAGGGGGCACCTTTGGCGCCCGTGCGATGCGAGGACGCGGCCTGGCTCGCGCGAACGCGGCAGGCCGAGATGATCGGTGAAGAGCCCTCGAAGATTCGCACCTGGGAGGCCGACGAACACGACTTCGTCGTGCGCGCGCTGACCGCGGTGAACGTGCGCGATTCGGACGCCCGCGACGTCGCGGACGTGCTCGTCGCGGCGGATCTGCGCGGCGTGGAGTCACACGGTATCGCCCGGCTGGAGACGTTCTACGTTCGTCGCATCGAGGCCGGCGTCGTGAACGCGCGGCCGAAGTACACGACCTTGTCCGACCGGCCGACGCAGTTTGCGCTCGACGCCGGAAACGGTCTCGGCCATCCCGCCGGGAAGCTCGCGATGCGGACGGCGATCGACAAAGCGCGCGAACACGGCCTGGCCTTTGCGACCGTCCGCAACTCGAACCACTACGGGATCGCCGCGTACTACGCGATGATGGCGCTGGAACACGGTTTGATCGGCCTGTCGATGACGAATTCGACCCACCTTGCCGTCCCGACGTTCGGTGCCAAGAAGACGACCGGAACGAATCCGATCGCGGTCGCGATCCCGGCCGGCGAGCATCCGCCGTACGTCCTCGACATGGCGACGACCGGCGTCACGTTCGGGCGGCTCGAGGTCAGCGAGCGCAAAGGCAAGCAACTCAAGCCCGGCTGGGCGGTCGATGTCGACGGCCGCGAGACGCTCGATCCGGTTGCCGCCAAGACGACCGGTGCGCTGTTGCCGCTCGGCGGATACGGCACCGAGAACGGCGGCCACAAAGGGTATGGCCTCGGAGCGCTGGTCGACATCCTGTGCGGTGTTCTCTCCGGTGGCTTGTTCGCCGTCGCCGCCGACGTACCGGAGACGGGCATGCACGGCGGAATCGTCGGCAACTTCTTCGGCGCCTTCCACATCGGCGCGCTGCGCGACGAAGAGGCGTTCCAACGCGACCTGGACCGCGAACTGCGAACGTTCGAGCAAAGCGCACCTGCACCGGGCTCCGAGCGCGTCGTCGTCGCGGGTACCCCCGAGCGCGAGAACACCGAGCGCTTCCGCCGCGAAGGCGTCCCGATCGACGAACGCGTCTGGCAGACGCTCGATGCGCTAGCCGACCGTCTTCATCTGGTCAGACTCAAGAGATTTATCGTAGGCTGACCAAGCGCGCGCCTACGCGGCTCCATCGCCCGGCGCAAGCGGAAGAATCGATGCGTCGGTCCGGGCCGCAGCCGCCCGGTCTCGTCGAATCAAATCAAAATTCGATGTGACAGATCAATGGCCCATGCGTAAATGAGAAGCCGAGCCATAGGCCGCCAATCGACGCTGCGGCCGCTAAGCCACCAAACAGTACGCGCCACTGGCGCATCGGCGCGTTTCCGCGCTTCCCATTCAAAACCAGCGCGGAAATCGATATGACAACGCCGGCCGCGACGAAAATGGGCATTGCGATGAACAGACCGGTGAAGGCTGCGTGCCCCGGCCCGCAATAGAACCCATCAGCAATCAGCATCGCAGCGCACCCCGCAACGGGCACGCCGGCGGCCAAGGCCACGAGCTCGGAAAAGTGCGTATCGGATAGTTGGCTCATGGCGCAAATGGTCGCACGGCGACAACCCGACCGCGTCCGTAATTCTACCGAGCCGAGTCTTGGGACAGGATGACGATCCCTCGCCCGCGCAGACGACCGGGTGAGCCCGACTGAGACCGTCCGCGTCCCTGAAGCCGGGTTGAAGACCTTCGTCGAGCGCGCGCTGACGACGGTCGGCGTCGAGGCCGAACCGGCGCGCATCGTCGGCGACGTGCTCGTCGCGGCGGATCGGCGCGGGATCGAGTCGCACGGGGTGGCGCGGCTGCGCTGGTTCTACGTCGACCGCATTCGCAACGCGCGGATCTCCCCGCGGCCGGCGTACGAGGTCGTGCGCGAGACGCCGACCTCGCTGCTGCTCGATGCCGGTAACGGCCTCGGGCATCCGGCCTCGCATCTAGCGATGACGCGGGCGATCGAGAAGGCGCGCGAGCGCGGGATCGCGTTCGCCGCGGTGCGCAACTCGAACCACTACGGAATCGCGGGCTACTACGCGATGATGGCGCTCGAGCACGACATGATCGGCATCTGCTCGACCGACTCCGCGCATTTCGCGGTGCCGACCTTCGGGCGCACGCCGATGCAGGGGACGAACCCGTTCGCCTACGCGATTCCGGCGGGCGACGAGCCGGCGTTCGTGCTCGACTTCGCGACCACGACCGTCACTTACGGTAAGCTCGAAGTCTACGAGCGCAAGGGACTCAAGCTCAAGCCCGGGTGGGCGGTCGACAACCAAGGGAATCCGGCCGACGATCCGGCGGTGCGGCACGGCGGCGGTTCGCTTTTGCCGCTCGGAGGGTTCGGCGTCGAGGGCGGCGGCCACAAGGGCTACGGATTGGGTGCGCTCGCCGAGATCCTCACCGGCGTGCTCGCCGGCGGCTGGTTCGGCGCTGCGCTCACGGTTGCCGAGAGTCTGACGTCGCCGTCGGGGATCACCTCGCACTTTTTCGGCGCGATCCGCGTCGACGCAATGCGCGACGTCGCCGACTTCAAGCGCGACATGGACCGCGAGCTGCGCGCGTTCAAGCAGAGCTCGGTCGCACCGGGGCAGAGCCGCGTCTACGTCGCGGGCGAGATCGAGTACGAGAACGAGATCGCATTCCGGCGCGACGGCATCCCGCTGATCGGGCCGGTGATCGCCGATCTCGACGCGCTTGCCGGCGACCTCGGCATCGCGCCCGTGCCGCGAATCGGCAGCTAATCTTTCAGGCGGCGCTCGCGGGGGCGCGGAAGGTGAAGCGTGCGAGCAGGCCGGTGATCGCCAGGAGAACGAGGGTGAGGCCGAGCGCGGCTGCGATCCCCCAGTGAAGCACGCAGAACCCGCCGGCGAATGCGCCCAACAGCATCGACCCGATCGACAGCGAGCGTCGGCCGATGCGTGGGTTCGTGCCGCCGGCCAACGTCGAATCCGCGGCCAGGGCGGTCAGCGTCATCGTGAGTACCGTCGTCGTGAGGTCGGGGATGCCGATGCGCCGCGCTGAGGCGTTCTGCACGCCCATGGCGAGCGCGAGCAGCGCTATGACGACGCCGCGGTGTGGAGCGTCGAGCGGCGCCTCGGCGGTAACGACGACGATCAACGCGGCTGCGACCAAGCCGACTTTCACCACCGTCGCGACCATGAGCAGCGGCGTCTCGGCGAACCGCAGCGCGAGCCGGCCGCCCACGATCGAACCGCAGACAAACGCGCCCAATGCGACGAGCGTCGCGGTGAGCGAGATCTCGGTCACGCCGGCGGCGGCAAAGCCGAGGAACACGATGTTACCGGTCATGTTCACGACGAACACGTGGCCCAAGGAGAGGAAGCTGACCGCGTCGACCGCTCCGGCGACAACGGTGAGCAGGAGCAGCAGGTAGGGCAGCGTCCCCGTCGCCCCGGCCATTCCGGCCATCCGGTCTACGCGGCCGAAGGCGGCGCGGCTTCCGGCGTGCGAACGTGCTCGGGCCGAAACCCGACGCCGACCGCGCGCGCCGGAAGCCTGCGCAGGAACGGAAACCATTGCAGCAGCCGGAGTACGAACGGCAACTTGAACGGCTTCGTGCTGCCGAGCACGCCGCGGATTACGCGGTTCTGCACGAAGACCTGCATCGCTTGGGTCAGCCGGATCGGCAGCATCCGCCGGCGTTGGACGCGTTCGAGGTCGGCCTCGACGAGCGTCCCGTCGCGCAACGGCGCTGCCAACAAGTTCGCGGCGGAGACGGCGTCTTGGATCGCCAGGTTGATGCCGACGCCGCCGATCGGCGACATCGCGTGCGCGGCGTCGCCGATGCACAGCAGTCCGGGCCGGTACCAGCGGCGCAACCGGTCGACGCTCACCGTGAGCAGTTTCACGTCGTCCCAATCGCGCAGCGCGTCGATGCGGTCACGCAGCATCGGGGCGACCGCGACGATGCTCTCGCGCAGCGCCGGGAGCCCGCGCTGACGCAGGTCGTCGAATCCGCCCTTAGCGATGACGTAGGCGCATTGCCAGTAGTCGCCGCGGTCGAGCATCACCAGGATGTGACCGGCGTTGAACCGCCCCAGCGCCGCTCCGGCATCATCGGCGTGCCGCGGCAGCCGCATCCACAGCACGTCGATCGGCGCGCCGAGGTCGTCCACGATGAAACCGGCGCGCTCGCGGACGGTCGAGTGCCGCCCGTCGGCGCCGACGACGAGGCGCGCCCGAACCTCAAGCGGACCGCCGGGCGTCGTCGCGCGCATGCCCGCGATCGCGCCGCCCTCGTCGATGAGATCGGTGACTTCGGCCTGCATGATCACGTGGAAGCTCGGATAGCGGCGGCCCTTCTCGGCCAGAAAGTTGAGGAAATCCCATTGCGGCATCAGCACGATGAACGGGCAGCGCGTGCCGAGATGACCGAACTCGCCGACCGTGACGGGCGTACCGCCGACGACGCCGGTAAGCTCGCGCACCTCTTGGTGCGGGCGCGTCAGGAACTCGTCGAGCAACCCGAGCTCGCCGATCACGTCGAGCGTCGATGGATGTACGGTGTCGCCGCGGAAGTCGCGCAGAAAGTCGGCGTGCTTTTCGAGCACGACGACGTCGACCCCGGCGCGGGCGAGCAGGAACCCCAGCATCATCCCGGCCGGGCCGCCGCCGGCGATGCAGCACTGCGTTTGCATCGCGGCCACGTCAGGCAAACTGCGGAGTGACGATCGCCGTTTCGACGTACGGGGCCGGGTCGTCGCCGCCGCCCGGCGGCGCGTAGCGAGCGCGCAGGCGCAGGGCGGTGCGTATCCCGTCGAGGTCGAGCTTGCCGTCGCGACAGAATCCGTCGCTGTGGCGGAAGGCCGCGTCGTAGCTGGCCGCGGCGACGGCCGGCGCGACGTGCAGCGCGCGAGCGAGCAGCGGGATCGAACCGGCCTTGTCGGCGGCGGCGTGGGCGAGCGCTTCACGATACGCGTGCATGTACCGGGTGGCGGCGCTTGCGTTTTCGCTCAGCCACGCGCGGCGAGCGATCACGGCGATTCCCTGATACGGTCCCAGGACGTCGGTCACGCGCGCCAGCGTCGTGCACCCGCGCGCCTTGACCGAGAGATCGAAGGGCGGCGTGAGCAGCGTCGCGTCAAACTTGCGGGCGACCAGGCCGTTTGCGCGTTGCTGCGTCCCGCCCTGCGCGACGAGCCGGTACTCGTCTTCGGCGAGCCCTTCTGCGGCGAGCAACGCGCGCAGAGCGAACGCCAAGCCCATCGTCAGCGAGTCGATGGCGATCGTTTTGCCGCGCAACTGCGCGACGCGCGTGATCCCGCGGCGCGCGACCAACCGGAGCTGCCCGTCGTCGACGCCCAAGAACGCGACGAAATCGCGGCTCTTCACGGACTCGCTGTCCGAGCCCGATGTCACAGGCGATCGCGTTGTCGATCGGCGTGTGGGCGATGTGCACGATGCCGTCGTCGAGCTGGCCGAAGAGCTTGTTCACGGCTACCGCCGGCTCGGCGTCGACGGCGAGGCCCTCGGATGCGAACATCCCCACGTAGACGCCGGTGAGCAACGGCAAAGCCGAGATACCCGGAAAGTATCCCACCTGGATGGGGATGAGCGCCTGCGCGTCGGCCTTTCGAACGCCGCCGGCCGCAGCCGCGACCGCCGCGCACCCGGTGAGGAACGCGTGCCGTGACACAGCCATTGAGGGGACTATACGCGACCGCGTTCGCGAATAACTTTTCTGGGGCGTCGGGAGGCCGGGAGACGCTTTCGGCCCGCGCGAATGGGACCCGGCTTATGGCCCAGGCAGTAATCGTCGATGCGCTCCGCACCCCCATGGGCCGCTACGGGGGCGTACTGGCACCTGTCCGGCCCGACGACCTGGGCTCGTACGTCATCCGAGCGCTGGTCGATCGCACCGGGGTCGATCCGGCGGCGATCGACGATGTCTTCTGGGGCGCGGCCAACCAGGCCGGCGAGGATTGCCGCAACGTCGCGCGGATGGCGACGCTCCTGGCCGGCTTGCCGCCGAGCGTCCCCGGCGCTACCGTCAACCGGCTGTGCGGCAGCGGCCTGCAAGCCATCAACTCCGCCTTTCACGCAATTCGCGCCGAGGTGCTCGACGTCGCGATCGCGGGCGGCGCCGAGTCGATGACGCGCGCGCCCTTCGTGATCCTCAAAGCGGAGAAGGCCTACGACCGGGCGCCCGACATTCACGACACGACGCTGGGAAACCGCATGGTCAACCCGCGGCTGGCGGCGATGTATCCGCCGATCTCGCTGGGTGAGACTGCCGAAAAGGTCGCGGAACAGTTCGGCGTGACCCGCGAAGACCAAGACGCGTTCGCCTATCGGAGCCAGATGAAATGCAAGGCCGCCGCCGAGGCGGGCCGGTTCGACGCCGAGCTCATCCCGGTGCACGTCGAGCACGGGAAGAAGAGCTACGACGTGACGGCGGACGAGGCGCCGCGTCCCGAGACGACGATGGAGACGTTGGCCAAGCTCAAGCCCGCGTTCAAAGCGAACGGCACCGTGACCGCGGGCAACTCCTCACCGCTCAACGACGGCGCCGCCGCGCTGCTCGTGTGCAGCGAGGACGCGGCGCAGCGCTTTGGCTGGCAGCCGATGGCCCGCGTCGTGACGTCGGCGACGTTCGGCGTCGATCCGAGCATCATGGGGATCGGCCCGATCGGCGCGACGCTCAAAGCCCTCGAACGCGCGAAGCTGACCGTGGCCGACCTCGATCTGGTCGAGCTCAACGAAGCCTTCGCGGCGCAGAGCGTCGCGTGCGTCAAGGAGCTCGGGATCGATCCGGCGATCGTCAACGTGAACGGAGGCGCGATCGCGCTCGGCCACCCGCTGGGCTGCAGCGGCGCCCGCATCGCGACGACGCTGCTGCACGAGCTCAAACGCCGCGGCGGCCGCTACGGCCTCGCGACGATGTGCATCGGCATGGGCCAAGGCATCGCCACGATCTTCGAACGCGTGTAGTCGACCTCAGGCGCCTTTGAATTCGGGGGCGCGCTTGGCGGCGAAGGCGGCCAGGCCCTCGGCGAAGTCGCTGGTGGCGCCGGCGATCGTTTGCAAGTGAGCTTCGTAGGCGAGCGCGGCTTGGATGTCGCCCAGACCGTTGCGGGCGAGCTCGACGTTTGATGAGTCCGAGCGACTGCGGTCCGCGGGCGAGCGTCGCGGCTAGCGACTGCGCCTCTTCCAGGCAGCGCTCGGCCGGCACGACGCGCGTGCACAGGCCGATCGCGTCGGCACGCGCGGCGTCGATCTTCTCCGACAGCATGCACAGCTCGAGCGCGACCGCGTAGCCGACGATCCGCGGCAGCGTGAACGAGAGACCGCTGTCGGGGACGAGGCCGATCTTCACGAACGCGGTGGTGAACGACGCGGTTTGCGCGACGATGCGGAAATCGCAGGCGCAGGCGATGCCCATCCCCGCGCCGGCCGCGACGCCGTTCACCGCGGCGACCACCGGCTTCTCGATGGTCAGCAGCTTGAGGATGAGCGGGTTGTAGCGGCGCTCGACCGTGTTCGCGAGATCGGCCGCGCCGCCGGGCGGGAGCGTGCGCACGTCGTCGAGCGCCTGGCCCGAGCAGAACGCCTTGCCGTCACCCGTGATGACGATCGCGCGCACCGACGGCTCGCGCTCGAGCGTCTTGAAGGTGCCCAGCAACGACTCCAAGAGGTCGGCCGTGAGCGCGTTGTAGGCCTGCGGCCGCGCGAACGCGACCGTCGCGACGCCGTCGGCGACGGTGACGCGGTGATCGATCGGGTCGTTCATCGTCCGCTCCACGCCGGTTTGCGTTTGCCGAGAAAGGCGGCGATGCCCTCGCGCGCATCATCCGTTTGCAGCAGGCCGTAGAACGCTTGCCGCTCGTCGAGCAGCCCCGCGTGCAGCGAACCTTCGAAGGCCCGCGCGATCGCGCGTTTCGCGACGCGCACGGCGTGCGGCGGCTGCTTCGCCAGCGCCCGCGCCAGGTCGATCGCGACCGGAACCACCCGCTCGGCCGGGACCGCCCGGTTCGCGAGGCCGTGCAACTCGGCTTCGCGGCCGTTGAGCTCGCGCCCGAGGAGCACCATCTCGGTCGCGATGGTCTTTCCGACCGCACGGGTGAGCCGCTGCGTGCCGCCGGCGCCGGGCATCACGCCGAGGTTGATCTCGGGCTGCCCGAGCCGCGCGTCCTCGGCGACGACCATCAGGTCGCACGACATGGCGAGCTCGAGCCCGCCGCCCAGCGCGAGGCCGTTCACCGCGGCGATCGTCGGCAACTCGATCGACCACAGCCGATCCCACATCTCCAGCCGCGGCCCGTCGGCGGCGAACTCGGCGATGTCGGCGCCGGCCGCGAACGCGCGGCTGTCGCCGGTGATCACCGCGGCGCGCGTGACGCCGTCGGAGGCGAGCGTCTCGAGCGCCCCGGCGAGCTGTTCGAGCAGCTCGTTCGATAGCGCGTTGAGGGCCTTGGGCCGATTCAAGCGCACCAGCGCGACGTGCTCGTGCGGACGCTCGGTGAGGATGACCGCCTCGCTCATGCGGTAGGCCTCCGATCGATCACGCGTTTTGCCTTGCCGGCCTCGATGCGCTCGATCGTCCCCGGCGCGACGACGCGCGTGTCGAGCGAGACGAGCAGCGTTTCCGCCAGCCGGCCGGTCACGCTGCGGGACAGCACATCGAGATCGTCGATCGCTGCGTCCAGGATGGTGCTCGACCTCGACCAGCATCACGTCGAGCCCGTTGGGCGGGCGGTCGACGAAGATGCGATAGTTCGGCGAGAGCTCGGTGAAGCGCAACAAGACCTCCTCGATCGCGGATGGAAACACGTTCACGCCGCGGATCACCAGCATGTCGTCGACGCGCCCGGTGAACCAGTCGATGCGCGCGCTCGTGCGGCCGCACGCGCACCGCTCGCGCACCATCGACGTCAGATCGCGCGTGCGATAGCGCAGCACCGGCATCGCCTCGCGCGTCAGCGTCGTGATCACCAGCTCGCCGCGCTCGCCGTCGGCCAGCGGCTTGCCGCTGTCCGGATCGACGATCTCGGCCAGGAAGTGGTCTTCCTGTACGTGCAGCCCCTGCTTTTCGAGGCATTCCTGCGCGACGCCGGGCCCGATGATCTCGGTCAGGCCGTAGATGTTGGTCGCAACGACGCCGAACAGCTCTTCGAGCTCGGCGCGCATCTCGCGCGTCCACGACTCCGCGCCGCAGATCGCGTAGCGCAACGCCTTGGTAGTGCGCCCCTCGGCGCGGATCCGCTCGGCCAGCACGAGCGCGTACGACGGCGTGCAGCCGATTCCGGCGACCGGCAGATCGCACAGCAGCTGGATCTGGCGCGCAGTGTTTCCGCTCGACGCCGGTATCGCGCACGCCCCGAGCGTCTCGCAGCCGGCGTGCCCGCCGAGCCCGCCGGTGAACAACCCGTAACCCCATGCCACCTGGAACATGTCGCCCGGCGCGATCCCGCCGGCGGCGAAGCTGCGCGCCACGACCTCGCCGAACACGCGCAGGTCTTCCTTCGTGTACGCGCCGATCGTCGGGTTGCCGGTCGTGCCCGACGACGCATGGATGCGCGCAAGTTGCGCCTCGGGGACGGCCAGCAAACCCAACGGGTAGGCGTCGCGCATATCGCCCTTGGTGCTGAACGGCAAGCCGGCGAGGTCCTCGAGCGAAGCGGGCGCCGCGACGCCGCGCAGCCGCTCGCGGTAGATCGCGTTGGCGTGCCGTAAGCGCTCGACCAACGCCTGCAGCCGCTCGAGTTGGAGTGCCTCGAGCGCGTGCCGTTCGAGCGTCTCGTACTCCGGCTGGAAGATCATGCCGGGGTACTACGCCTCCGGGGCGAAACGCTCCGCCATGGCCGCGAAGCGTCTACGCGGCGCGCCGGCGAAGCGCGCGTACGCGCTCGGCTCGATCGTGGCGGTCATCATGGCGGCGGCCTTGCTCTGGCCGGGCATCTTCTTTCTCGTCCAGCGCCAGACCGGGCCCCGCGCCTCGGCGACCGTCGGGGACTGCGTGACGACCGGCGCGGGCCGATATGCGAGCACGCACTGCACGGGCAGCTGGATCGTCGGCGGATCGCTGCTCGACGGCGGGCACGTCGTCGTCGGCTCGATCAACGGCGCCGACCAGAGCGACGTCGGCAAGACGATCGACGTCACGCTGCGCGGCGATGAAGCCTACACGCGCGGGCTCGCGCTGCCGCTCCTGCTCATCGGCCTCGGCCTGGTCCCTACCGCGATGGCGGTGCTGTTCCTCGCGGCGCTAGTGCGCGGACCGCGCTCGAACTAACTCGGCGCGACGAACCTACACCGTGCGGTGCGCGGTCGAGGAGAAGATGTCGGCCAATTGACCTTCGCGGTCGAGATCGTGCTCGGCGGCGACGGCGACGGCTTGCACGACGTATGCGTCGCAGGCCTCGTCGGCGGCGCGGTGGGCGCCGAGCCGCTCGAGCGCGCCGATCACGTCGTCGGCTCGATCGTCTTCGAGCTCGGCGATCGACGCATACGCGCCGGCGACGACGTCGCGGTCGGCCGACGGCGGGCCGGCGAAGGCCCAGGCCACCGGAAAGGACCATTTGCGGCGGCGAATGTCGGCCCCGGCGGGTTTACCCGTCTCGGCCGGCGTGCCCCACGTCCCCAAGATGTCGTCGCGCACTTGGAAGGCGAGCCCGTACGCGCGACCCATCCGGCCGTAGGCCGCGGCGCGCTCGGGCGAGGTGCCGGCGGCCAGCGCCCCGAGCTCGCATGCCGCGGCGAACAGCGCCGCGGTCTTGCCTTCGATCATCCGCAAGTACTCGGCGAACGTCACCGACGGCGAGGTCTCGAAATCGATGTCGGCACCCTGACCGGTGCACAGCGCGTAGTGCGTGGTGTGCAGGCAGGTCGTCATCGCGACGATGCGCTGCGCATCGAAGTGCGCGCGGCTCGTCGAGCAGCACCATGTAGCACAGCGCGCACATCGCGTCGCCGGCGGTGATCGCCGCCGGGATTCCGTGACGAACCCACAGCGTCGCGCCGGCCGTGCCGCAACTCGTCGCGGTCTTCGATGTCGTCGTGCACGAGCGAGAAGTTGTGCAGCAGCTCCACCGCGGCGGCGGCGGGAAAGGCGTCCTCGCCCCGAGCGCCCTCGGTTTCGGCCGCCGCGACGAGGATCCGCGGTCGCAGCCGCTTACCGCGCTTGGCGCCGGGATCGTCGAAGGCGAAGTGCTCGCGCACGAGCGAGCGGACCGGCGATGTGTCGTCGAGCCGTTCGACCGCCCGCTCGAGGTAGGTCTCGAACGCTTCGAACGAGGCTCTCATCAGCACGCTACTTGACGAGCACCGACCGAATCGAGCTCAGCACGTTCGCCGGCCGCATCATGTCGGCCGCGGCCGACGCTTCGAAGCCCGAATGGACCATGCAATCCTTGCACTTGGGGTTGCCGCTCGCGTGGCCGTACTCTTCCCACTTCGTCTCTTCGAGCAGCGCTTTGTACGACGTCGCATATCCTTCACCGAGCAGATAGCACGGCTTCTGCCAGCCGAACAGGCTGTAGCTCGGCATCCCCCAGGGCGTGCAGTCGTAGTCTTTCTCGCCGGTCAAGAAGTCGAGGAAGAACGGGCTCGCGTTGAACTCCCAGCGCTTCTTGCCGGCCTTCATCGGCGCGAAGATCTCACGGAACAAGTGACGCGTCTGTTCTTGGGCGAGGAAGTGGTCTTGGTCGGGCGCCTTCTCGTAGCGATAGCCCGGCGAGATCATCATCCCGTCGACCTTGAGCTCGTCGGTGAGGAAGTCGAAGAAGTCCTGGAACGTCTTGGGATCGGCGCCGTCGAAGATCGTCGTGTTCGTCGTGACGCGGAACCCGCGCGCCTTGGCGGCCTTGATCGCCTTGACGGCGACGTCGAAGATGCCCTCACGCGCGACCGCATGATCGTGGACCTCGCGCGGTCCGTCCAGGTGGACGCTGAACGTGAGATACGACGACGGACGTGAATTTGCCCAGGCTCGCTTCGAGCCGGATCGCGTTGGTGCAGAGGTAGACGAACTTCTTGCGGGCGACCAGACCGCGCACGATCTCGTCGATCTGCGGGTGGAGCAGCGGCTCGCCGCCGGGGATGGAGACGACGGGCGCTCCGCACTCGTCGACCGCGGCGAAGCACTGCTCGGGGGTGAGATGACGCCGCAAGACCTCGACCGGGTGTTGGATCTTCCCGCAACCGCCGCAGGCAAGATTGCAGCGGAACAGCGGCTCGAGCATCAGCACGAGCGGGTACTGCTTGCGGCCCGCCAGCCGTTGCCGGACCACGTACGATCCGACTTTTACGGCTTGCTTGAGAGAGATCGCCATCCATCCTCCGAGTGGTGCCGGCCGCTGGTCGCGTAGCCGTGCCCGCGAAACCAGGAGATCGCATCGGCCAGCGCCGTGGTGACGGGGCTGCGCGGGACTCCTAGCTCCGCAAGCAGCCTTCTCCGTCGTGTAGAACATTCGCTGCTTGGCCATCCGTACGCTATCGAGCGCGACGTCGGGCGCGATCCCGAGGCGTGCGAAAACGAGCTCGCCCAGGGCGGCGTAAGCGAGCGGGATCGCGCGCGGCAACCGTACGCGGGGGGCGGGCAGCCCGGTGAGCTCCGCAAGCCGGTCGAGCAACGCCCGCAGGGTGAGATTTTCGTTGCCCAGGATGTAGCGCTCGCCCGCCCGGCCGCGCTCGTAGGCGAGCACGTGGCCGACGGCGACGTCGCGCACGTCGACCAGATTCAGCCCGGTGTCGACGTACGCCGGCATGCGGCGGTTCAAGAAGCGCACCAGGATCTCGCCGGTCGGCGTCGGCTTGGCGTCCCACGGTCCGACCGGCGTGGTCGGGTTCACGATCACCACGTCCTGACCGGCCGCGAACGCGTGACGCGCCTCGAGCTCGGCGAAGTACTTCGACCGTTTGTACGCGCCGATGAGGCGCTCGGGCGGGCTCTGGTACGCCTCGTCGGCCGGCAGCCCGTCACCGCGCACGCCGATCGCCGCCACCGAGCTCGTATGCACCGTGCGCGGCACGCCCGCCGCACGCGCCGCGGCGAGCACGCTGCGCGTTCCCTCGACGTTCGCGCGCGCGAGCTGCGGCGCGATCGCGACGCCACAAGCTGTAGGTCGCGGCGACGTGGAACACGGCGTCGCAGCCGCGCATCGCGTCGGACAGGCCGGCGGCGAACAGGTCGCCGGGTACGCGTTCGACGTCGAGTCCGGCCAGCGAAGGTGCGTCGCCGCGAAGCAGCGCACGCACCCGCCAGCCGCGCTCGATCAGCGCGCGCACGAGGTTTGCGCCGACGAACCCCGAGGCGCCGGTCACAAAGGCGGTCCGCACGCGAAGGGTTCGGCTAGCCGGTGAGCGTGAACGGACGCTTGCGCACGCGCTCCGCGAGCCAGCGCAGCGTGCGATTCGTCAGCGTCGAGGTCGAACCGGCGATGACCAGCGCACGCACCTCGGAACGCCCGATCTTCACCACGCCGCCGGGGACGAGCATCTCGTCGGATCGTTCCAGCTCGCGCATCGTGGCGATCGCGAACAGCAGCGGCAACGCGCAAAAGAGACGAATCCGCATCGCGCCGGCCGGAATCCCTTCGATGTAGCGCAAGGCCCGCTCGATGTCGTCGTTGGCGAGGTCCATGAGCGGAACCAGCGCGGCGCGACTTGCCGCGCGCCGATCTTCGTGCAGGATCGTATCGTGGCTGCTGCCGCTCGCCTCCAACAATTCGGACGGCACGAAGATCGCGTTCTCGCGCTCGGCATCCCAGGCGATGTCCTTGAGGATGTTGACGCTCTGCAGCGCCTCGCCGAACGCATCGCAATCCTCGAGCAGCCGGTCGTACGTCGGCTGGCCGATGAAGGCCGAGTGCTCGCGCCACAGGTCGGTGAGCAGACGGCCGACCGTACCGGCGACGAAGTAGCAGTATTGCTGAAACTCGGCGACGGTCGTGATGCGGATACCGCCGGGGTTCGCGAGCACGAACTGCCGCATCCCGCCGACCATCTCGGTGACCCAGCGCCGCAGGATCGCGCGCGTCGGCGCGTCGAGCGCACCGTAGCTTTGGAAGATCAGTCCGGTCTGGGCGACGAGCTCGAGGTAGTCGTCGTTCGCGCGCAGCTCGGCGCTGAACGCCCCGAACGCGCCGGCGAGCCGCGGCTCGTCGAAGCATGCGAGGAACGCATCGAGCAGTTGCGCCTTGCGTTCGGGCGCCATGCCCAGCTCGTCCTCGACCGTGTCGGCGATCCGGCACAGCAGGTAGCCTAGCCGGACCGGCGGTTCGAGCTTGGCCGGCAGCAGCTTAATCCCCAGCGCGAACGTCCGCGAGACGCGGGGCAACAGCAGGCGTGAAGCACGCTCGGCGTCGGTCGGCGTCGCCGCGTGGGTTCTCACGCCCGATTGCGCTACCTGCACCGGCCGATCTTCCGTCGAAGGGTCGGCGGCGCCTCTCCGACGGGCAGGAAGGGGCCCGCCGGAGCGGCGATATTGGCGCGATGCAAGTAGGGACGCCGCAACACCGGGACCTGTTCTGCCGGACCTTTGTCGAGACGCATGCTGCGTTCGAACCCGAAGAGCTGCCGTGGCCGCAACTGGAAGGCGTGGACCTCGCGCGGCTGCGTGCGTTTCCGTTCTGGCGCTACGCTCGTTCGATCGAACAACGAGCCGGACGCATGGTGACGGCGTTCGCCAAGACGATCGACGACCCGCAGATCCGCGCCGCGGTCGCGTTGCAGGGCGAGGAGGAGACACGCCACGGTCGCTTGATGGCCCATGCCATCGAGCGCTACGGGATCGACGCGCCGCCGCTGACGATCGCCGACGCGCCGATATCGCCCGAAGAGTTCGCGATCTTCGGCTTCGGCGAGTGCACCGACTCGTTCGTCGGGTTCGGTGCGATCGCGCTCGCGCGGCAGAAGAAGATTCTCCCCGACGCCTTGCTCGACGTCTTCGACGGGGTCATGTTCGAAGAGGCGCGGCACATCGTGTTCTTCATCAACTGGTGGCGTTACGAGGAAGCGCGCGCCGGGCGCGGCGGTTACCTCGCGCAGACGTTCAAAGCGCTGGGCTACCACCTGCGCGCCGCGATGGGAACGATCACCGGCGCGACCGACCTCCCGCCGATGCCCGCCCTCGACGATCCCGACCTCGCCGCAATCGTGGCGGGCATTACCCCGGCATTGTTCTTGCAGACCGCGCTGGCCGAGAGCCGGCGCATGATGGCGAAGCTCGATCAGCGGCTGCTCAAACCGCAGGTGATGCCGGCGATTGCGACCCTGCTGTTGCTGGGGATTCGCATGCTGCCGCCGCGCGCCGCGGCGAGCGCACCGGTCGCGGCGCTACCCGGTGAGGTTCAGCCGCTCGAGTCGCTGCACGCGCGCCCGGCGACGACGTCCGGGCAGGCGGACGCCGCGTAACGGCCGAGCGCCGTGAGCGGAAAATGGAGCCGGTACTGGTGGTAGTTCAAATAGAAGTGCACCGGAAAGCCGGTGCCGGTGAACTCGGGCTCGTCCCAGCTCCCGTCGGCGCGCTGCGTTCGTAACAGGTACGCGACGCCGCGCTCGATCGCGGGCGCGAACGCCGCACCGAGTTGCGGTAGCAGTTCGACCGCCGCCAAGAGCCCGATCAGGGCCCACGCCGTTTGGCTGGCCGTCACCGTCCCGATCCCGCGCAGCGCCGGATTCCGATAGCTGTCCGTCGTCTCGCCCCAACCGCCGTCGCTCTGCTGGACGCTCTTGAGCCAGACGGCACCGCGCACGACGGCTTCGTCGATCGCGCGCTTTCGGACAGAGAGCCTGTCCTGAGCTTGTCGAAGGGCGGCGAGCACACCGCTCGTCCCGTAGACGTAGTTCACGCCCCAGCGGCCGAACCACGCGCCGTCGGCCTCCTGCTCGCGCAGCAAAAAGCCGAGCGCGGCTTCGACGCGCAGTCCGCCGAAGTCGTGCAGCTCGCAGCGCGCGACCATCTCGAGCACGCGTGCGGTGACGTCGGCAGTACTCGGATCGATCATCGCGTGCAGGTCGCCGTAGGGAATGCGGTTGAGCCAATCCTTGTCGTTGTCGACGTCGAACGCACCCCACCCGCCGGTGGTGCACTGCATCGTCGCGACCCAGCGGGCCGCGCGCGCGATCGCGCCGCGCACGCGTTGCGGATCGGGATGGCCGGCCGCGGCGAGCGCCATCGCGACGACGGCGGTGTCGTCGACGTCCGGATACCAGGCGTTCTCGAACTCGAACGCCCAGCCGCCCGGCTCGCCGATCCGGTTCTTGATCGACCAGTCACCGTAGCGCGTGACGATCTGCTTGTCGAGCAGCCAGCCCGCCGCGTCGACCAGCCGCGGGTGGTCGCGCGGCACGCCCGCGTCGACCAGCGCCCGCACCGCGAGCGCGGTATCCCAGACCGGCGAGATGCATGGCTGCACGCGATACGCGCCGTCGCGTGAAATGGTGAACGCGTCGATCGCGGCGAACCCGCGCACCGCGACCGGATCGTTCGGTTCGTAACCGATGGCGCGCAGCGCGAGCATCGCGTTGAGCATCGCCGGGATGATCCCGCCCCAGTCGCCGGTATGCTCCTGCCGTTCGAGGGTCCACCGCTCGGCGAGCTGCAACCCGCGCTCGCGAAACGGCACCAGACCCGTGCGCTCGGTCCACTTCAAGACGCGGTCGATGCCGTTGAAGAACCAGCCGAATGCGTCGTGCGCGCGCGGCAGCGCGAAACGCACCGCGGCCGGTTCTTCGGCGTACAGCTCGTCGAGGAGCAGCGGCGGACCGTAGACCGGCTTGCGGTCGAACAACAGAATCAGCGGTACGGTGCTGCCGCGGGCCCAGCTCGACAGGTCGTAGATCGAGAGCGGTCCGCGGTCGGGCAGCACCATCAGCCACGGCGGGAGCGACGGCAATCCCGACCACCGGTACGCGCCGACCAGTGCCAAGTGCATCTTGGTGAAGATGCGCGCACGTGTGATCCCGCCGCGGGCGAGCACGAAGGTGCGCGCGCGGCGCAGCGCGTCGTCGCCGGGGTCGACGCCCAGCAGGCGCAGCGCCAGGTACGCCTCGATCGTGACGCTCAGCTCACCTCCGTCGCCGTAAGCGAGCTCCCAGCCACCGTGGTCGCGCTGCTGCGCGCGAACGTAACGCTCGGCATCGGCGCGCGGCACGCGATCGAAGACACCCCACACGTGGTGCAGCAGCAGGACCTCGGCCGTGATCGAAACGTTCGACTCGAGTTCCGCCCACCAGTACCCCGCCGGGTCCTGCAAGCGGAACAGAGCATCGACGGCGCGTTCGATCGCCGTACCGAGCGCGGGTGCGCAGGGGCCGTCGTTGATGCGATCCGAAGGCGGTGGGGAGATGCTCAAAGTGCTTCGTGCGGCGGCATGGGTGGGGGCGGCGGCGTGGGTCGGCCTGGTCGTGTGTCGCGGTCGATTTTGGGATGCGCGTGCGGACCGCCTTCGTGATCCGGTCGACGGCGAGGCGGCACCCGCCGTGCACGCGGTCGTGCCGGCCCGCAACGAGGCCGACGTCGTGGCGCCGCACCGTCGCGTCGCTGCTGACCCAAACATATGCGGGCCGTTTCGCGCTCACGCTGGTCGACGACCGCAGCGCCGATGCGACCGCCGAGGTCGTGCACGCAGCGATCGCGCGGGCCGGCGCCGCCGATCGTGCCGTCGTCGTGACGGCGCGGCTCCGAGCCCGACGGCTGGACCGGGAAGATGTGGGCGCTCGCCGAGGGCGTAGCGGCGGCGCGCGCCGGCGGGGCCACGCCGGCCTATTGGTGGTTCACCGACGCCGACGTCGAGCACGATTCCGACACGCTCGCGCGGCTGGTCGCGACCGCCGCGGGCGACGACCGCGCGCTCGTCTCGCAGATGGTCGCGCTGCACTGCACGTCGCCGGCGGAACGGCTGCTGATCCCCGCGTTCGTCTTTTTCTTTCGGATGCTGTATCCGTTCGCATGGGTGAACGACGATCGCCGCGCGACGGCGGCGGCGGCCGGCGGCTGCGTGCTCGTCAGCGACGCCGCGCTGCGTGCGATCGGCGGCATCGAGCGCATCAAGGGCGAGCTGATCGACGACTGCGCGCTGGCGACGGCGGTGAAGCGCGGCGGCGGCGGCTTGTCGCTCGGCCTCGCGACGCGCTCGCGCAGCGTTCGCGAGTATCGCTCGCTGCGCGCCGTCTGGTCGATGGTCGCGCGCACCGCGTACACGCAACTGCGGTACTCGCCGGCGCTCTTGGCCGGGACGGTCGCGGGGATGCTGCTGCTGTACTACGTGCCGGTCGCCGCGACGGTCGCCGGCCTGCGCCGGCGCCGCGTCGATCTCGCTCTGCCCGGTCTGATCGGCTGGTGCGTCATGCAGGCCGCCTACGTGCCGACGCTGCGGCTCTATCGGCTGTCACCGCTCGGCGCGTTCGCGCTGCCGCTGGCCGGCATGCTCTACACCGCGATGACGCTCGACTCGGCCCGGCTGCATGCAGGCGGCCGCGGCGGCGCGTGGAAGGGCCGGACCTTCACCGCACCGCCGCGCTAGCGGCGGCGACATCGGCGAGCACGGCCAGCGCCGCTCGCGCGTCGCGCACGAACGCGAACGCCGCGCGGGGTGCGCGCGCGAAGGCGAACGCGATCCGCAGCGGGCGCAGGCGTCCGGCACGCATCGATCGCGTCTTCGATCGGCGGCAGATCGCGGCGCGCGTCGTCGCTCACCACTCGTGCCATCGCGAACGAAACGCCGCGCGCGGTCAACAGCGCCGCGAGCCGGGTTCCTTCCATGTCGACCACGTCCGCCTCGTAGCGGCAACCCAGCGCGGCGCGCTCGCCGCGACGCGTGACGACGCGATCGGTCGTGCAGGCGTTCACCAGGCGCGCGCCGGGCAGGGCACGCGCCAGCGCGATCGCTCGCGCGCCGTCGAGCTCGAACGTGCCGCCGGCGTCGACGACGCGCCGATAGACGACGACGGTGCCGGCGCGCAGATCGCGCAGCGCGCCGCATAACCCGCACCACGGTCACTGGCTCGGCGGCGACGAGCTCGGGCAGCGAACTCGCGCCCGCACCGGGCCGAACGACGATCGCACCGGGCACCCGGCGGCGCACGGCGCGCGCCTCCGCGCCGGACGGGACGACGATCGTCACGCGGTCGCCGCGCCTAACGGTTAGCGCCCGAGCGCGGGCGCCGTCGAGCCGTCGGTGACGATCTTGTAGTCGGAGAACGTGGCGTGAGCGACGACGTGATACGCCGGGAGCTTGATCTCCGCGTCCTCGGTGGCCGGCACCGGAACGCCGGCGACGATCGTCGGATCGACGTGCACGTCGATGCGCCCGCCGTTGACGTACTGCCACTCGATGCGGCGCAACCCGTCGCCGTCGAGCTCGGCGTGGATCCCCTTGATGTTGCCGGCGACCTTGTCGCGCATCTCGAGCGAAGTGCGATCGCCGTCGTGCGACAAGCTCGCCACGTCGTAGTGCTCGGGCCACGTCTGCGGCTGCAGCGGGTCCATCTTCATGTTCTCGAAGCCCTTACCGAACCACGGCACGTGATCGAAGTGGACCGAATACAAGTTGGGCCGCTTGTACTCCACGCGTCCTTCCAGATGGAATTTCAGGTACGGAAACGAGCGCAGCGCGAAGTCGACGTGGAGCTTCGAGGTGTACGACTGGACGGGCGCCGTCCGCGAACCGCTCAACGCAAAAACGTGGGCCGCCTCTTCGCGGTGCCGACGGGGCAGGGGCTTCAGCGAGCAAGCCTATGGCCGCGACCGATCAAAGCGGCGCGGTAGAGCAGGGATCGCACTGTCCCTTCAACCGAGCCAAGTTCGCTTGAGTTCCACCGCGCGCCCGGGAGTTTCGGAGAGCGACCCGCCGGGAACGTCTCGGGGCGCGATGCATGCGGAATATCAAGTCCCCGAGTCCGTCCCCGACGTACCGCCCATGGGGCCGGACACCGTGCCCGAGATACCCGCCGATCCGACGCCGCCCAGCGGCGATCCGGAGCCGATGGACGTCGCCGCCTGATCCTCAAGGGGTACGATGCGCATTCTTACACGTTGCTCGATCCTCGTTCTCGCCCTGTTCCTGGCGTTCGCTCCGTCGTTCGCGCTGGCGCAGACGGCCGGCGGCACCACCGGTGGGACGACGACCACCACTACCGGCACCACCGGAACGACCGGCGGGACCACGGCCGGCTCCGCCACCACGAACGGCTCGACGACCAACACGACCACCAACTCGACGACGACCAGCACCGTCCCCTGGACGTGGATCATCATCGGTGCCGTCGTGCTGGTGATCATCGTCGGCCTGGTCGCCGCCTCGAACAACCGCTCCAACTCCAGCACGACCGTCGTACGACGCGACTGACGGCCGGCCTGTACCGGAAAGACCGAAGTCGAAGGGAAAGAGCCGGCGCGTGAGTGACCGGCTCTATCCCTATCTCGTCGACCCCAAGGAGACGACCGCGATCTGGGGCGGCGACGCGCTCGTCACCCGCTACGGAAAGCACGGCGACCCCACGCAAACCCTCGGCGAATCGTGGGAGTGCTGGGACGAGAACCGCATCCTCAACGGTGCGCTGGCCGGACGCAGCTTGGCCGAGTTGCGGGCCGAACTGCGTGGCGAGCTGACCGGCCCGATCGACCCGGCGCGGCCCTTTCCGGTGCTCACGAAGATCATCGACGCGCGCCAAGCGCTGTCGGTGCAGGTCCACCCCGGCGACGCGTACGCGCAGCGCGTCGAGCATCAGCCCAACGGCAAGACGGAGTGCTGGTACATTCTGGCCTGCGAGCCCGGCGCCGAGCTCGTGCTCGGCTGGACGCGCGATACGACCCGCGAGGAGGTCGCGCGTCGCGTCGCCGACGGCACGCTGGCCGAGATCCTGCGCCGCGTTCCGGTGTCGCCCGGCGAGGCTTACTACCTGCCGGCCGGGACGCTGCACGCGATCGGCGCGGGGATCCAGCTCTTCGAGACGCAGCAGACCAGCGATCTGACCTACCGGCTCTTCGATTGGAACCGCGTCGGCGCCGACGGCAAGCCGCGCGAGCTGCACGTCGACAAGGCGCTCGACGTTCTCGACTACGCTGCTGCGAGCGCCGCCGCGATTCAGCCGCTCGCGTTCGAGGGACACGGCCTGAGCAGAACGTTTCTCGTCGCCGACCGAAACTTCGCGGTCGAACGCGTCGACGTTCGCGGCGGCGAAGACCCGTTGGAGACCGGCGGGCTGCCGCTCACCATCACGACCCTGGGTGCCCATCTGCGCGTCGATGCGGGTCCGAGCGGCGCGAGCATCGTGCTCGAGCCGTGGCAGACGATCGTGACGCCGGCCGCATGCGAGCGCATCACGCTGTTCCCCGGCGGCGAGCCCACCGCAGCGTTAATCGTCCACCCGCAGCCGCAGCTCGACGAGCTGCGCCGCGGCGCGTTGCGCGCCGGCTGCGGGGACGCCCGCATCGACGCCTTTTTCGCGCAGTTCGGGCTCTGAAGTAGGGCGGCCCCAGCCGTTCGTTCGCGTTCGTCGCGCCGCACTGGCCGTTCGCCGCCGCACGAGGGCAACGTCGGGCGGCTACCGGCTCTAATCTAACCGGAGAATGATTCTCACCTAGGGCTTAGACCGCCCCGCCGGCATGGCGCGTAGCCAGTACAGCCATGTTTACTCTCGAACGGCCGGCGACTAACGGCCGCGTCTCAACGGTCATCCTCGAGCCCGCGCGCCGTCGCCCGCGCTGGTTGCTCGTCATCTCGGCGGTCATCCTCATCGTCGCCATCATTGCGCACGATCATCGTCGTGCGCTCGCGCGCGTCCGCCGTTTCCTACACGACCGTCCCCGTCCAGAGCGGCGCGCTCGCGCAAACCGTGACGGCCAGCGGAACGCTCAACCCGCAGAACACGATCAACGTCGGCACCCAGGTTTCCGGGATGATCTCGGAGATCGACGCCGATTTCAACTCGAAGGTCAAGAAGGGCCAGGTCCTGGCCAAGATCGATCCGACGACGCTCCAAGCCTCGCTCGAGCAGGCGCAAGCGACGCTTGCGCAGAGTGAAGCGCAAGCCGCGGCATCCGGCGCGACCGCCTCCGGCGGACCCGCATCCGTCGCCGAAGCGCAAGCGCAGGCGCAAGCCGCCGCTGCAAGCGCGCAGGCGGCTAAGATGACCGCCGACGCGGCACAGGCGGCCGTCGCCACGGCGCAGACCACCATCACGAAGAACCAGTCGGCGCTTCAGCTCGCGCAAGCGACGGTTTCGCGCGATCAGCAATTGCTCGCGCAAGGCTACATCGCGCAGAGCCAGATGGACACCGACCGGTCGAACCTCGTCGCCGCGCAGAGCACGCTCGCAAGCTCGCGCGCCGCCGTCGCACAAGCGCAGGCGCAAGCCGCCGCATCCACCGCGCAGATCGCGACCGCCAACGCGCAAGAGCAGGCGCAAAACGCCCAAACCGGCGTTTCGAGCGCGACCGCTGCGAACCAAGCGGCCACGCATGACGCCAGCGTCGCCGCGATCGGCATCCAAGAAGCCCAGGTCAAGACTGCCCAGGCGAACCTCGCGAACACGATCATCACCTCGCCGGTCAACGGCACGGTGATCGCGCGCGACGTCTCGATCGGCCAGACGGTCGCGTCGAGCTTGCAGACGCCGACGCTGTTCGCGATCGCGCAGGACCTCACCAAGATGGAGCTCGACCTCGCGGTCGGCGAGCCGGACATCGGCCGCGTCGCCGCCGGCGATCCGGTAAGCTTCACGGTGCTCGCGTACCCCAACCGTACCTTCACCGGCACGGTCGAGCAGGTCCGTAAGAACCCGACCACCGTGTCGAACGTCGTGACGTACACGAGCGTCGTCATCGTGGACAACAAGGACAACGCCCTGCTTCCCGGCATGACGGCCAACGCGACGATCCAAGTCGCGCACGTCAACGGCGCCAGCATCGTGCCGCTCGCGGCACTCGGCTACACGCCGCCGTCGGGCAGCCTGCAGCACGCCAAGCGTGCGCGTCCGGCCGGCGCAACCTCCGGCGCGACCGCGAACAATGCCACGACCGCCAAAGCCGGCGCATCGCCGTGGGGCAACACCGGAGCGAACAGCGCCGGCGCGGTCACCGCGGGCAGCACCGGGCGCATCTTCGTCGAGCGCGGCGGAAAGCTGACGATGGTTCCGGTCAAGGTCGGCCTCGTCAACGAGACCCAGGCCTCGGTGACCCCGCTGCGCGGCACGCTCTCGGCGACCGATCAGGTCGTGGTCGGCGACTCGCACGGCGCGTCGAGCAGCCACGCGGCGGCACGTAATCCGCTGACGGGCGGCGGCGCGCCGGGCGGCGGCGGACGCGGCGGCACGCTGGGTGGTGCGCGATGACACCGGTCGTCGACGTGCGCGGGCTGCGCAAAGTCTACCCGCTCGATGGTGGTGAGGACGTCGTCGCGCTGCGCAGGCGTCGACCTCACCATCGACCCCGGCGAGTTCGTCGCGGTCATGGGTCCGTCGGGTTCGGGCAAGTCGACGTTCATGCACATCGTCGGCTTCCTGGACCGGGCGACCGCGGGGACGTATCGCTTCTCCGGAAGCGACGTCTCCGGGCTCGGCGGCGATCAGCTCGCCGATCTGCGCTCGCGCGCGCTCGGGTTCGTCTTCCAGGCCTACAACCTGCTGGCGCGAACGACGGCGGTTGAGAACGTCGAGCTGCCGATGATCTACGCCGGCGTGCCGGCAGCCGAACGCCGGAAGGCCGCGATGGAAGCGCTCGACGCGGTCGGCTTGTCGAAATACGCCGAGCATCAGCCCAACCAGCTCTCGGGCGGACAGCAGCAGCGCGTCGCGATCGCACGGTCGATCGTGAACCGGCCGCATCTGATCCTCGCCGACGAGCCGACCGGTGCGCTCGACACGGTGTCGTCCGAAGACGTGATGGCGCTGTTCCAACGGCTCAACCGCGAACGCGGGATGACCGTGATGCTCGTAACGCACGAACCCGACGTCGCCGCGCACGCGAAGCGGCTGGTAACCTTCCGCGACGGCAACATCATCTCCGACGCGCCCGTCGCGCCGGCGAAGGCAACGGTACTCGTATGATCTCCATGATGCAGACCCTCAAGCTCGCGCTCACCGCTCTGGTGCGCAACAAGTCGCGTTCGCTGCTCACGATGCTCGGCGTCGTGATCGGCGTCGCGGCGGTGATCGTCACGGTCGCCATCGGCACCGGTGCCAAGAGCTCGGTCGCCGATCAGATCAACGGGCTGGGCTCGAACCTCATCGTCGTCATCCCGGGCAGCGTGCAGACGACCGGCGCGAAGTCGGGCACCGGCGGCGCCTCGACGCTGACGGCGCAAGACGGTATTGCGATCGCGCAGCTCCCGGGCGTCGCCGCCGTCTCGCCGGCGGTCAACATCCGCACGCAGCTCGTCGCCAACGGGCAGAACTGGCAAACCACGGTCACCGGCGTCGCGCCCAGCTACGGCTACGTGCGCAGCTGGCCCGTCGTCGAGGGGCGTTTCTTCACCCAAGCGGAGACCGACGGGACAGCGAAGGTCGCCGTGCTCGGACAAACCGTCGTGCAGCAGCTCTTCCCCAACGTCGATCCGGTCGGCCAGAACGTGCTCGTCAAGGGCATCCCGTTCACCGTGATCGGCACGCTGTCGGCGAAGGGGCAAAGCGGCGCGGGTCAGGATCAGGACGACACCGTGCTGATTCCGTATACGTCCGCGCTGCAACGGCTGACCGGTGGCACGACCGTCGGCGAGCTGATGGTCTCGGCGGTAGACGGCGCGCACATCGACTCGGCGCAGAGTGAGATCACCGCGCTGCTCGAGCAGCGCCACCGCATCGTCGCCGGCCGGCCGGATGACTTTTCGGTGCGCAACCTGGCCGACATCGCGCAGGCCGCTTCGGCGACCGCGTCGATCCTGGGCCTGTTGCTCGCCGCCGTCGCCGCCGTCTCACTGCTCGTCGGCGGGATCGGCATCATGAACATCATGCTCGTCTCGGTCACCGAGCGCACGCGTGAGATCGGGCTGCGCGTCGCCTTGGGCGCGCGCGCCGCGGCGATCCTGCGCCAGTTCTTGATCGAGGCGGTCGTGCTGTCGACCGGCGGCGGTACGATCGGCGTGATCCTCGGCATCATCGGTGCCGCCGGAATCGCGTTCTTCGCGCACTGGCCGGCGACCGTGCCGATCGCGGCGGTGTTCCTCGCTCTCGCGTTCAGCGCCGCGGTCGGCGTGTTCTTCGGCTACTGGCCGGCACGCAAAGCCGCCGCCCTCGACCCGATCCGCGCCTTGCGGTTCGAGTAGGCGACAAGCCGAGCTCGGCGCGACGTCGTTACATGGCTGACGTCGCGCCGAGTCGTCGAAGGAAACTTCGACCGGAAAAAGACCCGCTCTCGCGAGCGGGTCTTTTTCTCTTTGACGTCGTTTTACTTCGGGGATGTTTCGGACGGTGCGGTGCTTGCGCCGTTGCGGTTGGTGCCGGCTAGGACCGTGTCGATGATGCCGTACGATTTGGCTTCCTCGGCGCTGAGGTAGAAGTCGCGTTCGAGGTCGCGCAGGACCTCGTCGACGGGTTTGCCGGTCGTGCGGTTGTAGAGCTCCGCGATGATGCGGCGAGTCGCGACGAGCTCGCGAGCGTGGATCTCAATGTCGGTGGCCTGGCCCCCGATCTGCCCGATCGACGGTTGGTGGATGAGAATCTTGCTGTACGGCAGCGCCATGCGCTTCCCGGGCGCGCCGCCGGTCAACAGCAGCGAGGCGGCCGACGCGGCGAGGCCGGCGCAGATCGTCGCGACCTCGGGCTTGATCAACTGCATCGTGTCGAACATCGCGAGCCCCGCGCTTACGCTGCCGCCCGGACTGTTGATGTAGAGATCGATGTCGCGCTCGGGGTCTTCGCGTTCGAGGAACAGCAACTGTGCCACGACGAGGTTCGCGAGGCCGTCGTCGATCGCGCCCGTCACGAAGATGATGCGTTCCTTGAGCAGGCGCGAGTAGATGTCGTAGGAGCGTTCGCCGCGCGCGGTTTGCTCGACGACCATCGGGATGAGGCTCATGCCCGAAGTATAGCGTCGCGGTACGGAAACGGTGCGCCCCGCGGGTCAGAAGCGGCCAGCGGCGCCGTCGCGCCAAAAGCGGCCACTCGCGCGCAGGAGCGCGCGCGCGCGGCGCGCGAAGGCCGCGCCCATGAACACGCTGACCGACGCACAGCGCGAACGCGTCCTCGCCCTGCTGCGCCAGGGCAAAAGCCTGCGACGCATTCAGGACGAGACCGGTCACCGCCGCGAGACGATCGCGGCCTATGGGCGACGCGCCGGGTTGCTCGATCTCGGCGTCACGACGCTGCCGGCGCCGGCGGTTTCGCGCCGCGAGCGCGGCGGCGAGCCGACGATGCGGGCCGCCTAGTCGTCGCCGGTCGGACAAAGTCCGACCGCCTCTAAGTAGGGGCTGGCCAACCGAGCCGGAATTACACGAGGAGCCGGCAGCGGACGTCTACGAGGCGAGATTTCGCGTTGGGGCGCGGCACCGGGGGAGGCCTCGATGCGACGTCGTTCCGCTTGGACCCTGATGTTTGCATGCCTATGCGGCGCGCTGCTCGTCGGATGCGCTGGCGGCGGATCGAGCGCGGCGCGATCTCCCGGTGTGCTCCCCGCCGGTGGGAGTCCGGCCGCCCCACCTGCGCCGCGCGGCGGTGTGCGCCGCACGCAGAGCGTCCCGAGTTGTTCCGGACAGGGGACCGGGGCATTCGTCGGCGGCGGGTTCGAGAACGTCGCCAGCGGAGCGTATTCGGGCGTCTTGGAGGGCAACTCGAACGAAGTCTGCGACGAAGAGAGCGCGATCGGCGGCGGCTATTACAATTTCATCTCGAGCGGCGCCAACACATCGTACTATTCGTTTATCGGGTCCGGCTACGACAACTCGATTAGCTCCAACGGGTATCAATCGGTCATCGGCGGCGGCAACGTCAACACGCTCACCGCACCGAACTCGTTTATCGGCGGCGGCAACCAGAACAGTCTTTCGGGATCCGACTCGATGATCGGCGGCGGCAGCCAGAACACGTTGACGTCAGCGGCAACGTATGCGGCGATCGTCGGCGGTTCCGGCAACAACCTTTCGGCGGAGTACGGTTTCATCGGCGCAGGACTGAACAACAGCGTTTCCGGCGAGGGCGGATACATTGCCGCGGGCGGCTACAACAGTGTCTCCGGCGAGGGCGCGGTCATCGACGGCGGCTTCAACAGCACCGCGGGCGGTACGTTCGCGACGATTCCCGGCGGCTACGTCAACAACGCCGCGGGCACGTACAGCTTCGCCGCCGGCGCTCGCGCGAGCGCCGCGCAGACGGGAACGTTCGTGTGGAGCGACGGCTCCGACGGCGATACGATCCTCACCTCGTCACGCGCGTACCAGTTCCTGGCGCGCGCCTCGGGCGGGTTCACGCTCTACACCAACGCCGCCAGTACCGTGGGCGCGCAACTCGCGGCTGGTTCGGGAGCCTGGGCGTCGCTGAGCGACCGCAATGCGAAGACGAACATCGCTCCGCTGGACGACGAAGCCATTCTGGGGAAGGTCGCTGCGCTGCCGATCAGCCGCTGGAGCTACAAGACGGAACACGGCGTCCTGCACGTCGGGCCGATGGCGCAGGATTTCTACGCCGCGTTCGGCGTGGGCGAGGACGACAAGCACATCACGTCGATCGACGAGGACGGGGTCGCACTGGCCGCGATCAAGGGGCTGCACGCGCAGAATGCCGAGTTGCGGGCTCAGCAGAGGAGTCTGCGGAAACGGCTCGCCGCGATGGCGGTGCTGCAGTCGCAGCAGGAGCGGACGGAGACGGCCATGCGGCGAGACCTTCAGCGCCTCAGCGCGGAGATGGCGTCACTACGCCGACGGTGACTCGCGTTCGCGCGGGGCGGACGGCGACGACAACGCCGATGGCGATCCCAGCTCGATCCGATCGGCGAGAACGCTGCCGCACAGGCCGACGACGACGACCGCGAGCCCGATGTCCGTCGCGCGCGAGGGGAGTGCGCCCAGCTGGAGCCACGCGCTGACGGCGGCGATCACCGGGATCGCGAACGAGGCGAGCGCGACGGTGTTCGCCGGCAAGGCTTTGAGCGCCGCGCCCCAGCCGAGCCATGCCAAGCCGCTCCCAACGACCGCCGAGAAGAGGGCCGCGGCCGTAACGCCCGCGTCGAGATGGGCGACCGGCCGGCCGAACGCAAGCGCGAGCACGAGCAGCGGGCCGGCCGCGACGAGCTGCTGCCAGGCGATCAGCCGCAACAAGTCGATGCGGTATGCGGCGCGGCGCTGCAAGACGTTGCCGAGCGCCCACGACGCGCCGCCGCAGGCGGCCAGCACGGCGCCGATCGCGTCATCGCGCGTGCGAATGCCGGTGGCTACGACGGCGATGCCGGCTGCGGCGACCAGCAGCCACGCCAGGCGTGCGCGTGAGAGCCGCTCGCCCAGGAGCGAGCGAGCGAAGATCGCGGTGAACAGCGGCATCGTGAAGATCAGCGCCGTGACGTCGGCGACGCCGCCGAACCGCAGCGCAACCGTCGAGAACCCGATCAGCCCGCCGACCTGCGCGATCCCGATCAGAATGAAGGCGCGGCCGGACGGCGGAGCGAGTCCGCGCCGCGCCGCGATCAGCACCGCGAACAAGGTGGCCGCGCCGCCGGCGATGCGCCACGCGCCGAACCAATACGGATCGATCGCGACCGCGCCGATCTTGAGGGGCACCCAGTTGTAGCCCCAGACCAGGACGGTGAGCGCGAGGACGGCGAGGTTGCGGGCTGCGGGCACGCGGCCTACAACCCACGCGGCCGCGTTAGAGCCGCGCTTTGGTTTGGACGACGCCGATCGCGGCTGCGAGTTGCGCGTCCGCCGCCGGGTCGCCGAAGCGGGCGTGCGCGTTCTCGCTGACCGACACGTCGGGGACGAGCCCGATCCCGTCGATGACCCGATTGCGCGGCGTGAGATAGCGGGCCGTGGTCACCTTCATCGCCGAACCGTCGACGTTGTAGGTGAGCTGCTGGACGACGCCTTTGCCGTACGTGCGGCTGCCGACCAGTGTCGCCACGCCGGCATCCTGCAGGGCGGCCGCCGCGATCTCCGAGGCGGAGGCGGAGTAGTGGTTGACCAGGACCGCGACCGGAAGCGCCTCGTCGGCGTTCGCGTCGGCATCGAACTCGGTCGTGCCCGAGCGCTCGGCGATCGAGACGATCGGGCCGGAGTGGATGAAGTGATCGGCGATCCCGACCGCGGCGTTGACGTAGCCGCCGCCGTTGTTGCGCAGGTCGATCACGAACGCGCGCGCGTTCTGGCGCTGCAGGTGGTGCAGCGCGGCGCCGAACTCCTCGGCGGTCGGTTCACCGAACACGCCGACCGCGATGTAGCCGATCCCGTTGGGCAGCAGCTTTTGATACACGGTCGGCGCGTGCACCTCGGCGCGCACGATCGGCAGTTCATCGCGTCGGGTTCCGTCGCGGAGCACGCGCACCCGAACGGTGGTTCCGACGCGCCCGAGCAGCAGCGAGCGCACGTGCGCCAGATCGGTGCCTCGCACCGTCGCGCCGTCGATCGTGTCGAACACGTCACCGTTCTGCAGGCCGGCGGCCTCGGCCGGCGTTCCCGGCGCGACGTAGATCGCGGAAACGTCCTTGGTGCGCTCGTCTTGCTGAAGCAGGACCCCGATGCCGAACACGTGAGGCGGGTTCAAGGGCTCCTCGAACCCTTGCAATTGCTTGGGCGTGAGGAAGACCGTATAACGGTCGGCCGCGGCGCGCGCCATCCCGTTGAGGGCCGCAAAGGTTAAGTCGGTCTCGGAGAGGACCTTGGCCCGGCGGGCCGTGGAGACGGCGGCGGCGAGTTGCGCCACCGGATCGAAGCCGGCTCGAACCGGCGGCAGGGGCGGTGGTGCGTGCTTGCCGGCCCGGAAGGCATCGACGATTCCGGCCCGCGCCCCGGCGACGAGCTTGGCGGGCGAAACGCCTCGGTAGAAGGTCGTCGTCAGGGCCCGATAGCCGTTGCGCAGGTCGTCGAAATGCTGCGCCGAGACCGCCTGGTCTCCGGCGGCGCGCCCGCAGGCGAAGCAAACCAACAGCGCGGCGGCGATAACTCGCGGTCCCATGAGGCCGCTATTCGGACGGGTAATGATGCCGGCCTCCGGATTCTTTAGGAGCTTGCTCGCTTGCTCTGGGGAGGTCCAAAAGGAACGAGAGCGGTGACTCCGTTGGCCCGCCCTGATGTGGCCTATATCACCTCAACTCGGTAGCGGGGACCTCCGATCTTAGTGGTATGACCCAACTCGTTGCCATGATGGCGGCGATCGGGCTCTCGCCGATCATGGTGGGTGCCTACCAGGCGCAGGATGTGCCGATCGCCCTTGCATTCGTCCACCCGCACCAGCCCGTCGCCCTTCTCGACGAGGCGCGCGCCCTAGCCGACGACGTGAATGCAGAAAGGGCCAAACGCGGGCTCCCCGCTCTGCAGCGCGACGATACGCTGGACCGGTTTGCCTATACGAAGGCCGTCGAGATGGCGGCTCGCGGCTACTTCGGTCACACCGATCCCGACGGCGTCACCTTTGAAGACCGCCTTCGCGCGTGGCATTGGCCGACGACGTATGCCGGCGAGAACATCGCCTACGACTCGGACGAGCGCCACGCGCACGAGGCCTTCATGAACAGTCCCGAACACGCGCAGAACGTGCTCGACGCAAGAGAAGCGCGGCTCGGGGTTGCGGTCGTGACGGTCGGAGCGGACGAGACGTTCTACGTCGAGGACTTCTCCGCCAAATGATCTGAGGCGAACCAAAAGTTCGCCTGGCCCGTGCCGATGGCCGCTTCGTAGCGACCGAACTGCTCGCCCTTCGCGCGCCACGCCGTTCCCCCGTGCGCGCCGGCGAGAACCAGGTAGTGCGCGAAGCGGCCTTCCGGCGAACACGTGCGGCGAAAGTCGTCGGCATGCTCGATCACCGCGGCATGATCGCCGTCGCGCCACCATCCCATGATGCGCTCGTCGTACGCGCGCAGCGCCGGATCGCTCACGTCGGACGGATCGGCGCCGGCCCGCTGACGAATCGTCGCCAACGGCCAGAAACGGTGCGACATCCCGCCCGACGCCACGAGCAGCACGCGGCGTCCGCTGCGGAGCGCGGCGGCCGCGATCGCTTCGCCGAAGCGCAGGTTCGGCTCGACCTCGGCGGTGTCGAGCACCGAGATCGGCAGCACGCGCTTGCGCGCCGGTCCGGGGTTGTAGTAGTGCATCGGGTTGAGGGTCCCGTAGTGGACCGGCAGCCCGCGGTGCGCGGCCGCCTCGGCGGGGACGCCGCGCGCCTGAGCCTCCTCGGCGATCAGCGCCGCCAGCTCCGGATCGCCCGGATAGTCGTACGGGTATTCGTGGATCATCCACGGGATCTCGTCGGAGGTATAGAGGCCGGCATGCCGCTCGTGCGCGTTGAGGATGAACTCGAGCGTGGTGTGCCAATGCGTGTCGATGACGACGAACGTGTCGATCTCGAGTGGATCGATGCGCTCGCGCTTGATGCGCGGCAGCGCGTCGTAGAACGTCGTCACGTTCGTCCCCATGTACGTGCTGCGCGCCTGCGGATCGAGGATCATCAGGCGCGGGACGTGGGTCGAGAACAACCCGCCGGCATCCCACCCGGTCATCCTGAGCTTGCGCACCCCCGTCATCCTGAGCTTGCGCACCCCCGTCATCCTGATCTTTTCACCCCCGTCATCCTGAGCTTGTCGAAGGGCCGGCGCGTCGGCGGCCGTCCACCCGTCGGGTCCCTGGTAGCGCATCGGAGGCAGATTGGGGATCTTCGAGCGGAAGATCAGGTACTGGCGGAAGCCGTCGAACTCGAAGGTGCGCTTGTCGGCGATCAGCCCGGACTCGTAGAGCGAGTGCGCGATCGCCGAGTCACGGCCGAGCTTGCGGATCGTGATGGGCAGCAGCTTCTCCTCGAGGTCGAGGATGCGGAACTGCGCCTCCTCGGGATCCGGTGACGAGTCGATCGCCTCTTTGACGACGCGCAACCCGGTGCCGATGTGGCGCACCTCGTCGTGCATCACGTACTCGTAAGTCACCGCGGTGGCGAGGTCGCCGCTCTTGCGCGCCAAGTCGATGATCGAGTTGAACAGCACGTGCGCCGAATAGGCTTCCAACGTGCACACCTGACCGTAGACGATCTCGACGAACGACGGCAAACCGTTGACGAAGCGGAACAGCTCGGTCTGTTCGTACGGGACGTCGAGCGACTCGGCGAGGTCGAGGTCACGGATGCGCCGCCACTCGATCTGGGTGTGCCGAACCTCGTCGAGCGCGTGCGTCGCGTAGAAGTACTGGATCGTCGGGCGATTGGTCTTGGTGATGATCTGCGCGACCTGCGCGGTCGTCTGCGCCTCGCCCCAGCAGGTGGTGAGCATGATCGGCCGCATGGCGTGCCGGTATTCCGCGCTCAGCTCCGGATCGTGGGTGCGATGCGCGCGATACTTCTCGAGCAGCGACATCGTGTCGCGGTACTGATGCGTGATGTACTCTTCGTATGAATCGAGCGTCCCGAACGTCCGCAGCTCCTCGTCGGGAACGTGCTTCGGAATGACCGTGACCGGATTCATGAACGACATGGCGATGATCGACTTCCTTACGATGACGGTTAGATTCCCCTAGTTGACGGTTTACTTTCCCAACGGTGATGGTTGGACTTCCTTATTCGGAGCTCGCCGCGGCGAGAGGGGTTTCGCGCTCGTCCAGAGCGCGAAACCCTAATATGAAATGCACACGAGCTTGGGCTCGGTGAAGAAGTCGAGCGACCAGCGGCCGCCTTCGCGTCCCAGACCGCTCATTCCGACGCCGCCGAACGGCTGGCGCAGGTCGCGCAAGAAGTAGCCGTTGATCCAGCACATCCCGGCGTGCACGCGCTGCGCGAAGCGCAGCCCGGTCGCGACGTCGGCCGTCCAGATGTACGACGAGAGCCCGAAGCGCGTCGCGTTGGCGCGGGCGACGACCTCGTCGAGCGTATCGAAGCGGAACACCGAGAGCACCGGGCCGAAGACTTCTTCGCGTGCGATCGTCTGCGATTCGGCGCGCGGCGCGAAGATCGTCGGACCCAGGTAGTTGCCGCGCGCGAGCGCAGGATCGTCGGGCCGCGCGCCGCGCAGCAAGGCCTCGACGCCGTCGGCGTCGGCTTGCGCGCAGAAGCGCTCGACGCGCTCGCGGTGCTGCGGCGTGATCAGCGGCCCGAGATCGCTGTCGCGCGACTGCGGATCGCCGACGCGCAACGCGCGCACGCGTTCGAGGTAGCGCTCCAGGAAACGGTCGTAGATCCCTGCCTGCACGTACAGGCGCGTGCCCGCGAGACACACCTGGCCGCTGTGCCGGAACATCGCGAGCACGCTGCCCTCGACGGCAAGCTCGAGGTCCGCATCGTCGCACACGACGTTGGCCGACTTTCCGCCCAGCTCGAGCGTCACTTTCTTCAAGCTCGCGGCGGCGGCGGTATTGATCGCGATCCCGGTGGGCTCGCTGCCGGTGAACGCGACCGCGTCGACGCGCGGGTCGGCGACGAGTGGCGCGCCGGCCGCCGGACCGAAGCCGGTGACCACGTTGACGACGCCGTCGGGAACGCCGGCCTCGGAACACAGCTCGGCGAGGCGCAGCGTGGAGAGCGGCGTGAGCTCCGACGGCTTGAGCACGCAGGTGTTGCCGGCGGCGATCGCCGGCGCGATCTTCCACGTCGCCTGCATCAGCGGCGAGTTCCACGGCGTGAGCAGCGCGCAGACGCCGACCGGCTCCTCGCGCACGATCGAGACGAGCTCGCGCTCGCGCCCGAGAAACGGCTTGCGATCGAAGAATGCGCTCTGCTCGCGCTGCTCGATCGCACCGGCGAAGAACGCGCAGTTCTCGGCGGCGCGCGGAACGTCGCGGTCGGCGGTCTCGCGAAACGGCTTTCCGGCGTCGCGCGACTCCAGCGTTGCGAGCTCCTCGCGGTGCTCCACCAGCAGCTCCGCCAGCTTGCGCAGAACCTTGGCGCGCTGGGCCGCCGTCGCGCGAGGCCACGGCCCTTCATCGAAAGCGTGCCGCGCGGCCGAGACAGCGCGATCGACGTCGGCGGCGCCGCCGCCGGCGACGCGCGCGAAGACCGTGCCGCCGGCCGGCTCGACGTCATCGTACGTGGCGCCGTCGAGCGCGTCCACCGAGGCACCGTCGATCCAGAGCTTGGCGTTGATGAGTGGCGGTCAGTATGACATCCGTCACGACGCGGTGTGCACGGCGACGCGCCGTTCGGGTCGCATCGCGGGGACGATGTCGTAGAGTTCCGGCAGCCGCTTGGTGATGCGTTCTTCGGCGTCGTCGGGCGCGAGATACGGCGGCCGCGCCGGGCCCATATCGATCCCGGTCACCACTGAGGCGGTCGTCTTGGTCATCCCCAGCGCTCCCAGCGCGGCCTCGCCGCCGCGCGGGAAGACGCGGTTGAGGCGGCGTTGGATCTCTTCCGCCAGCGCGAAATCGCCGCGCTTCCACGCGTCGTCGATCGCGACGCAGGCCGGAACAGCGAAGACGTTGATCTGCCCGCCGTTCGAGCCCAGCAGCCGGCCGGTCAGGTACGCGCGAAACGTCTGGAGGTAGATCGCCCGTCCGTCGAGCGCGTCGGCGACCGCTTCGAGATGCTGCAGCTCGGTCTCGACCTCTTTCACGCACACCACGTTTTCGAGCTCGGCGACGCGGCGGAAGAATGCGGGCGACATGTGAAACTTCGAGAGCGCGGGGTTGTGGTAGACGCACAGCGGAAGCAGCCCGGTCTCGGCGATCGTACGAAAATGGTCGAACGCCTCGCGCTCGCCTACTTTCCAGTAGTACGGCGCGATCACGACGCCGCAGTCGTAGCCGAGCTCGGCGGCGACCTTCGTCCAGCGGAGGGCCTGCAAGGTCGTCGCGCCCGACGTCATCGCGAACGCGCTCTTGCCGGGATGCTTGCGGGTTTGGTCGAGCACGACCTCGAGCACGCGCCGGCGTTCGTCGTCCTCGAGGTGCAAGAACTCGCCGATCGATCCGGTCGCGACGATGCCGGTCGCGCCTTGCCCGAAGCACCAATCGATCTGCGCGCGCAGCGCTCCCTCGTCGACGGCGTAAGCCCGGTCCATCGGTGTCACGATCAGTCCGATGACGTCCCGAAAGCGGTCGCGGTAGCGCTCGATCTGCATCCCGCTACCTTCTGCGCTGCGGGGATCGGAGCCGCCTATCACCGAAGCGCCCGACATGGCGCGCCGTGCGCTCGTCCCCCTGGTCGTCGTCGCCGTGCTCCTGCCGTGGCAGGTTGGCGCGGCTGAGGCGTCGCGCCCGCTGCGCACGTTGACCTTCGACTGCACCGTCTCGGTCGCCGACCGGCGCGAGACGCCGGCCGATACGCAGGCGGCGCACGTCGTACGGATGGGCAAAGGCTCGGCCGTGCAAATGACGCCGGTCGGCAGCGGCGAGGCCGAAGTCTCGACCCGGGTCGACGCGAAAGGCTCGATCTCGGTCGCCGTGCTGTCGGCGACCGATGATGCCGGCCTGATCGTCGAAGTGGGCGAGGACGCCGCCGAGCGGACGCGCCCGAAGGTGCGGATCGCGGTTGGGCCCGGACGGCACGCTCCTCTACGATCCGGCCAACGCGGCGAACCTGACCGAGGAAGAGATCGCCGTGGTGCGCTGGCTGGCGCGCGGATTCTACGGCGAGCACCCGCGCGACCCCGGCACGGCCTGGACGGTCGACCAAAGCACGAGCGGACGCGTCGACGTCGAGCACTATCGCGTGCTCTCGCGCGATCGCGATCGCATCACGCTGGACTACGCGTTGCAAGAGAAGGTCGCCGGCGCGACCGGCTACGACGCCTCGCGCGAGGGTTCGCTGGTCTACGACACCGCGCTGGTCGTGCCGGTCAAGGCGACGTTCGAGAGTTCGTCGCGCCGCCAGTACGGGCCGACGCTGAGCACGACGCGCAGCACGATCACGCTGACGCTGACCGCCGATAGCTTCGGCCGGCTCCGCTCCTGACCGGCTAATCCCCCTCCTCGCCCGGTGCCGTCGCGGGCTCGCCGAGCACGTCGGCTCGCTTCGCGCCGCTCGACGCGAGGCCGGACTTGCCGGCCGCCTTGAGCGCCGCGTCGGCGCGTACGACGTCGCCGCGTTCGAACGCCGTCACGTCGCGCATCGCCGCGGCGAACGCGCGGTCGACCCTCCCGGCGTAGTCGATGGTCGCCGCGCTCGGCGGCGCGCCCGCACCGAACTGCAGACCCTGCAGGTCCTCGCGGATGCGGCCGGGATGCTGGATCGAGTCTTCGTCGTTCGTGTAATCCGCGGTGAGCCGGCCGCGCAGTGCGAGCGCTTTCGCCCGCACGCCGCCGAGCAGCGGCACGAGCTCGCCGCCGGCGTCCTTCGCGCGCGCCGCGGCCGAGGCGGCGTATGCGTCCAGACGATTGAGCGCCGCGTCGAGCTGCGAGGTCTCGACGAGATGGCGCTTCGCGAACTCGTATGCCGTGCGATAGTCGGCGGCGGTGAAGTGCGCGCGCGGATCGCCCTGCACGTGCAGCGTTTGCGATAGCGTCTTCCCGGCGAGTACGACGCGCACGGTGTACGTCCCGGGAACGACGGCGACGCCGACGCGCGGCCCGCGATATTCTTCTCGCGCGGCGCCGGCCCAACGCACCGGGCCGTCCTCGCGCAGATCCCACGTGACGCGGTTGATCCCGGCGAGGTTCGTGACGACCGGTATCTCACGCTCGTTGACGCGCAGCGTTCCGCGCAGGTGGCGCACCACGTGACCGCGCGCGTCGAGGATCTCGAGCTCCGGCCGTCGCGCGGCGGGGGTCGTCTGATAGAAGCTGAGCAGCGCGCCGTTGGGCGGGTTCTTCCCGCCGTATCGGGTGTAGAGCCCTTCGTCGTTGGCGTGCGTCGAGAACAGATATGCGGTGCGCGGCGCGAACAGCATCGCACCGGCAGCCTCGGCTCGCGGAAGCTGTTGGATCGGGGTGAGGTCGTCGAGGATCCACGCGGCGCGACCGTGCGTGGCGACGATGAGATCGTTCCAGCGCGGCTGCACGCGCATGTCGTACGCGGCCGTCGTCGGCAGTCCGAGGGCGGGCCGGCGCCAGTGGGCGCCGTCGTCGTACGAGAGCCAGAACGAGTTCTCCAAGCCGAGGTACACGAGATGCGGGTTGCGCGTGTCGGGACGAATCGAACGCGCCGGCTGCCCGGGCAATCCGGCGGAAAGGCGCATCCAGTGCGCGCCCCAATCGCGGGTCACGAAGACGTACGGTGCGTCATCGCCCAAGAGGTGGCGA
Organism: Vulcanimicrobiota bacterium; assembly: GCA_963723445.1. Classification (GTDB taxonomy): domain Bacteria; phylum Vulcanimicrobiota; class Vulcanimicrobiia; order Vulcanimicrobiales; family Vulcanimicrobiaceae; genus Vulcanimicrobium. The sequence continues at coordinate 145,153 of CAVRQP010000008.1, read as the reverse complement.
TCGATCACGGCGTACGTCGTGCCGGCGGTCATCGGCGACGGTGCAACCATCTCCGCGCGGCCGTCCGGCGCGACGCCCGGCGGCGTCACGTTGCGCCAATGTTTCCCGCCGTCGCGGCTGAGCTGTACCAGGCCGTCGTCGCTGCCGGTCCAAATTTCGCCGCGCGTCTTGGCCGAAGGCTCGATGTCGAGCAGCGTGCCGGTGAACTCGGCGCTCGACACGTCGAGCGCGAGCGGGCCGCCGGCGGGATGCTGATGTGCCTTGTCGTTGCGGGTCAGATCGGGCGATACGACGCTCCAGTGCGTGCCGCGATCGTGCGTGGCGAAAACGACGTTCGCGCCGAAATAGGTGACCCGGCGATCGAACGGATCGAACGCGACCGGCGCATCCCAGTTGTAGCGGTAACGCGAGCGGTCGAGCGAGAACTCGTCCTGCGCGGTGCCGCGCCAGGGCTGAACCGAGCGGCTGCGCCGGCTCGACCGGTCGTAGATCGAGAGCCGGCCGGCTTGCAGATCGGTCCAGACGAGATTGGGATCGCGCGGATCGGGCCACGCCCACTGCCCATCGCCGCCGACGACGCGATCCCACGCCGCGTCGGGGATGCCTTCGGGGTCGAGCGCGTTGGAAGGACCGCAGAAACCGTTGTTGTCCTGCAGCCCAACGCAGATCGAGTACGGCGTGCGATCGTCGTAGCCGACGTGGTAGATCTGGCCGATCGCAAGGTTGCGCGAGAACGACCAGGCGACGCCGTTGTCGGTCGTGATCGCGTAGCCGCCGTCCTCGCCGACGATCATGCGCGTGTGGTCGTTGGGCGCGATCCACATGTCGTGGTAGTCGACGTGCACGTCCTTGGCGATGGCCTTAAAGGTTTTGCCGCCGTCCTTGGACTCGGAGAGCTCTTCGGACACGCCGTACACGTGGTCGGCGTTGGACGGATCGACCCGCAGGTGCGAGAAATAGAACGGACGCTGGTCGACCAGCGTGTTCTTCGTCATCAGCTTCCAGCTCGCGCCGGCATCGTCGGAACGCCACAGGATGCCGTCCTTGGACTCGATCAGCGCGTAGACGCGCGACGCGTTCGACGGCGCCACCGCGAGCCCGATGCGACCGGTCATGCCGGTGGGGAGACCGTGTCCGGTCAGCCGCGTCCAGGTTTTTCCGCCGTCGGTCGATTTCCAGATGCCGTCGGATTCGCCGCCCGAGGTGAACGTCCACGGCCGGCGCTGGAACTGCCAGATCCCCGCGTAGAGCACGTCGGGCTCGCCGGGGGTCGCGACAAGTTCGCTCACGCCGCTTTGCGGTCCGACGTAGAGCGTCTTCGTCCACGTGCGGCCACCGTCGGTCGTGCGATAGACGCCGCGTTCGGGCGAGTCCGCGAACACGTCGCCGAGCGCGCCCACCACGACGGTGTCGGGGTCACGCGGATCGATCACGATCGACGCGATCGCGTGCGTCCCGGTCAGGCCGACGTTCTTCCACGTCTTGCCGCCGTCGGTTGATTTGTAGAGCCCGTCACCCCACGAGACGTCGTTGCGGGGGTTCGTCTCGCCGGTGCCGGCCCATACCACGCGATGATCCCGCGGGTCGATCGCAACCGCGCCGATCGACGACACGCTCTGCTTGTCGAACAGCGGCGTCCACGTGGCGCCGCCGTTGACCGTCTTCCACACCCCGCCGCCCGCGGTTCCGAGATAGTACAGCTTCGGGTCGCTCGCGACGCCGACGACTGAGGTTACGCGGCCTCCCGCGACGGCCGGACCGACCTCGCGAAACGCGATCCGGTTGTACGGCGGCGTCGGTGTCGGCGATGGCGACGGTGATGCCGACGGCGACGCCGCGGCCGGGGGTACCGGCGAGGCGGATGGTATGGGCGGCGCCGGCGAGGCAGCCGCTTGAGCGAGCGCGAGCGTCGTGCCCGAAATGAAAAGCAGCGCCGTGAACGCGGCGCGCAACGATGCGATCACCTCGCGTGCTACGAGGCGCCGAGAAGACGTCCTGCGCGGGTCGGGCTAGTAGCGCCGCACCGTGAGGGTCCGGACCGACGTGCGACGGCGGTGGACCGCGCCGGCGATCCAGAGACCCGCGACGACCAAGCCGGCGACGAGGGCGGCGACCAAGATGATCTTCAGGACGAACGCCAGCACGATCAGCGCGACAATGGCGACGGCGACGATCGCGGTGATCCGGACGTACAGGTTCATCATATCCTCCGGCTACACGTACCGCAGGCTTGGCGGCCGAGTTTCAGGACCGGAGCCGAACGGGCGTTCGAGGCGTTGCGCCATACTTTTCAGCGACCGAGATGCGTGAGGGCGACGAGCACGGCGGCGACGTGCGAACCGGCGGCGATGCGTCCGTCGAGCGCCATCGCGCGGACCTCGTCGACGCCGGCCAGCTGCACTTCGATGTCTTCGGTGAGATCGAACGCTTGTGGAAGCGTCGGTAGCGCGTCGCGGACGAGGAACAGGAAAAAGCGTGCCGTCGCGTTCGTCGGGTCGGCGAAGAAGGTGCGCACGAGCTCGGGCGGCGAGCCGGTGTAGCCGGTCTCCTCGGCCAGCTCGCGCGCGGCGCACGCTTCCGGAGTCTCGTCTTCGTCGATCATTCCGGCGGGCAGCTCGGTGACAACCTCGCCAATGCCATGCTTGTATTGCCGTACGAGCAGGATTTCGTCGTCGGGCGTCATCGCGAAGACCACGCAGAAGCCGCGCGACTCCCGTACGAAATAGTCCTCGACGACCACGCCGCTCGGGAGCTCGATGCGGTCGCAGCGCAATCGTAAGAACTTCGTTTCGATACGGTAATCCGAGGACAGGATCCGCCATTTTTGCAGCCGAGGCTCGCTCATGCTGAGGGTATACGGCCCGGCGGTGCGGAATGGCTCGCCATCACGCGAACGTCCTGCGGAGGATAGGACGATCGAGAAGATCACTATAGGCGAACACTACGACACGACGTACGGTACGCTTTGGAAAGACGGTACGTACTTTCCGCGTGGCACGCACGTCCTGGTGACCGGCCTCCACATCGAGCAAGGCTACTGCGTCCGCTTTCCGGCGGAGCGCGACGGCGAGGACCTCGAGACCTGGGAGGACTGGGACGAAGTCGACTTCCTGGCGGAAGCGGGTTCGGTCGAGTCGGGCGGCGCGCTGCCGTCGAGCGTCATGACGGAGGCGCGAGAAGTACTCGACGAGGCCGAGGACGGCTGTCACCTGCACCTGCACGAAGTGGAGGAGTGAGGCTCCCCGTCTTCGCGCGGTAGGGGCCTGACCCTGTGGCGCGCAACGCGGAAGCTCGATGCCGGCCCGGACGATGAAACGGTGGGAGAACGTGGTCGCGCTGACCGCGACGGTGCTCGCCGCGGGCGGCATCCTGCCGATTTCCGCGTACGCGCGGCTGACCTGCGCGGGTGCGGCGATCGCGACGTTGCTGGTGCTGTGCGGCATCCGGCTGCGGGCGCACCTCGCTCACCGCGACATCCCGGGCACGTCGGACACGTACGCAAAAATCGAACGCATACGGTCGGCGCGCGGGCGACGCGGCCGTTCGTGACGACGCGCCGCCACAATTCCGTCGGCTCGGCTACCTTGCCAAGCGCGGTTCGAGCGCGTATGATCGGCGAACCGATGGTTTGAGCGCGACCGAGGGGTGTTCGGGTACACCGACCTCGACCGCTTTCCGGGCACGCGAGACCTGACCGGTACGCCGAGCGCATATACGTGCGCCCGGTGATTGCGGTTCGTCCCCGGGGGAAGTCATGGGCTCGCAGGCATCGCGCTTCGCCACACTGCTCGGCGCACTCGCAACGGTCGGCATCGCCGCGCTCTTGGTGAGCGGTGCGCAGCCGGCGCGGCCAGCTCGCGCCGCGAGCCCGCAGGTGACGATCACGGTCGGGCCGATCGTGCCGGCCGACGTTCCGACAGCCGCGCCGAGCGCGACGCTCCAGCAAGCGGCGACGTTCGCGTGGCAAGAGTTCTTCGCGCTGAACTGGCCCGCCGTCACGCAGACCGGGAACCAGGGACAGCGCGACCAGTGGTCGTCCGCGTGCGCGTTCGGCGATCCGAACTGCACCGGCCCGCTGGTGTGGGAGACGTTCCGGGGCAAGGTAGAGATCTTTCCGGGCCAACCCGGTCCGCCGGCACAGCCCGCGGTACCGCCGGGTTATCCCGGCGTTTCCCCGGCGAGCCCGACTCCGGGCAGCAGTCCCGATCCGTCGTTCGGTTACGACGCGCTGCCGCAGTACGAGTACCAGAACGGTCCGATCGCGCCGTGCGGGACGCCGGCGCCGTCGACCGCCTGGATCAACCTCGACGAAACGGATCAGATCACGCTCGACGCGATGTATTCTGGTGCCGGACCGCTGAGCGTACCGGGCAACAGCCAGCCGCAGCTCGTGCGCTTCCTGGCCAAAGCGAATCGCACCGAATACACGTACGTCGCCGCCAACAAGTGGTGGGGACTGCCCAACACCAACGCCACGCCGTCACCGGGAACGACCCCGCCGCCGTTCTCCGCGCCGGTCGGTGCGACCAGCGCGTACGTCGTGGCGAACAGCGCCGATCCGCCGCCCGGCAGCACGACGCTGGTGAGCCTGCCGAACGGCTCGATCGAAGTCAAGGCCGGATGGCGATTGCTCGGCCCCGGCGACGACGCGTCGCGCTTTCACACCGCGAGCGCGCGCTATTACGAGACGAACGCGAGCGGTCAGTCTTGCTATCAGCAGGCGACCTTCGGACTCATTGCGCTGCACATCATTCAGAAGACGCCAAGCGCGCCGTACTTCATCTATGCGACCTTCGAGCAGGCGGACAACATCCTGACCTCGTCGGGCGCGCACGTCGAGGACGACAACGGCGCCCTCACGCCGGCGACCCCGCAGCCGTGCGTCGCGATGCAGGCCTCGCCGTGTCCGACGACGCCGACGGAGCAATTCACGGACTCGGCGGTCGGCTTCCCGTTCCCGTCGGTCGCGCTCGCACCGGCGAACGCCCCGTACTGCACGACGGGACTCGCGCAGCGACCGCCATTCCAGCTCTACTATCAGAACACCGCGCTGCCGACACCGCCACCGCCCGGGAGTCCGCCCAGTAGCGGCTACATCTGCGTCAACTCCCGGGACAACCCGATCCCGGCCGAGATCGTCGCGGTCAACGCGGCCGCGCACGACGCGCTCGCGGCTTACGACGCGCAGCACTACCTTCCGACGCCGGCGTGGGCGCACTACCGGCTGATCAACGTCCAGTATCAACCGATCGACAAGACGTATGCCGGCCCGTTCACCGGCAACAACCCGAACACCGGCGCCAATCCGGCCAGCTACCACTTGGCCAACGGAGTCGTCGAAACGAACGTGGTGCTGCAGGAGTTCAGCGGCGGGCTCGTGCTCGCGAACAACACGCGCAGCGACTACAACGTGCACTTCGGGATCTCGTCGCCGGCGATCCACCAGAACGTGTTCGTCGCGGGACAAGGCTACAACATGGGCGGCTGCATGGGCTGCCACGGCAGCCAGGGCCAACATCCGGGCGGAAACTTCAGCGTGATCATGGCGCGCGGCGCGGTGCAAGCGCCCGAATCGCCGCCGACGACGGCGCCGCAAGGCGCGCTCCAAGCCATTCACAACCGCACCCTCATCCACTACTGACCGACGATCGGAGTTCTTCCCACCATGAGCTACCAAGCACAGAACGTCGGCTACCAGGCCGACATCCTGCCGCTCTTCACGCAGACTGACATCGAGCACATGAACAACGAAGGGATCAACTTGGCCGACTACGCGACCGTCAAGGGCGCATCCGGCATCATCCTCCAGCGCCTGCAAGCACCGGCCCCGAACACGATGCCGCCGCCGCCCGAGGGCCCGTGGCCCGCAGGAGAACATCAGCTCTTTCAGACCTGGATCAACCAGGGCTGTCAGCCCTAGCGACGGGCGCAGAGCGCGGATCGGAAACACCTTCGCGCGAGAGCATCTCGGCGTAGATTTCGCCGACGCGTACGAGCGTATCGGCGTCCTGAGCGCGTTTGTCGGGACGCAAGCCGCACGATGCGCGGAAATCGCAGTGAGTAGCCGCCGGCATGCAACTCGCTGCGCTGGATGATGTCGAACGCGATCTCCACGACGATGGCCGGTTCGACGAGGATCTCGCCGCGCTTGAGGTCCAAGCGCTCGTACGCCGCTCGGGCTGCGCCGGGCGGCAGACGATGCGCTTCGAACCACGCGGTCATCTCGGCGATCTCGACGTCGGTCAGCCCGCTGTACGCCTTGCCGATCACCGCCAATTCGTCGCCGTCGCGCACGGCGAAGGTGTAATCGGACAGGACGTCGACACGCCGGCCGTGGCCGCGCTCGACGGCGACGACGACGCAGTCCAGCGTCGCCAGCTCGCGCTTGAGCTTGAGCCAAGCCTTGCCGCGGCGACCCGGCGTGTAGAGCGTGTCGCTGCGTTTGAACACGAGTCCTTCGTTGCCGCGTGCACGCGATGCCTCGAACCGTTCGTGCACGACTTCCGATCCTGCTCCGGCTTCGAGCGCCGTCCACGGCGCCGGCACCAGCGCCTCACCTGCGCCGGCTAGGAGCTCGGCGAGTTTGCCGCGCCGTTCCTCAAGTGGAACGTCGAGCAGAAACTCCTCGCCGAGCGCGAGGGCGTCGAAGACGACGTAACGCACCGGAATCTCGCGCAGCAGCTCGGGCGCGACTTCTTTGCGCTGCAGCCGGGCCTGCAAAAACCGGAACGGCAGCACGCGACCGTCGCGCACGGCGACCAGCTCACCATCGAGTGCGAAGGATCCGGGCAGCGCGCGCAGCGCCCCGACGACCTCCGGATAGGCTGCCGCGACGTCGTTGAGCGTGCGCGAGAACAATGAGACGCGATTGGGCGTGACGTGCGCTTGCGCGCGGATCCCGTCGTACTTGTCCTCGACCAGCCAGGTCGCAGCGCTCAGTTCCTGATACTCCGTGCCGTAGGCGATCGGCGTCGCCAGCATGAACGCGACGGGTGCGTGATACGCGATCGCCACCTGGTCGAGCGTGTCGTGCATCGCCGCGAGTGCCACCGCTCCCAGGTCGCCGGCGGCGCTCGCCGCGCGACGCACCGCGCGCGGGTCCCGCGCGAACGCCTGCGCGACGGCATCGACGACCAAACCCTCGCGCAGGCCGATCCGCAGCTCGCCCGTCATGATCTTGATGACGTAGGTGGCCTCGAGCGGATCCGTGCAGGCGGAGAAGATGCGCTCGCAGAGGATGCGGCGCCGCTTCTGCGCGTTCTTGCCCGATGTGTCCGCCATCTCGATCAGCAGCGCGTAGAGCCCGGCGGGCGTGAGGCTATCGCGAAACAAACCCAGGTCGTGCGACGGGCGCACGAACGGGCCCAATGCGGCACCGAGATCTCCGGTCGCCCGATAGGCCACCGCCAGCGCCGCGTCGTCGACGTTCCACGTCGTCGCCGCCGCTGCCACGAGCGTCCGCCAGCCGACCGCGAGGCTGCGCTCCTGCGCTTGCGGGAACGGGTTCCCGGTGAAATAGCGCGCGGCAGGGGCGAGGTCGCCGTCGTCGAGCGTGCGGAGGTACGCCGCGACGAGCGCGATCTTGTCGAGCTTGCTTGGGGTCGCGGCGATTGCGGCGCAGGTCCGGCCGAAGACGATCACGGGAAGTAGCGGGGCAGTCCGGGTCACGGCCGCGGCCTTCGCGGTGCGTCCGCAGGTGACCGCCGCGCCGCCGCGGTAGGCGTCGGGCGTGATCACCGCGCTCGTCCTGCTCAACGTCGAACCCGGCCGGGTGAAAACGCTCGCCGGGGAGCTGCTCGAGGTCGACGGCGTGACCGAGTGCTACAGCGTCGCCGGTCCGTACGATCTCGTCGCGATCGTGCGCGTGCGCGAGCATGACCAGCTCAGCGATCTGGTCACCGAACGGATCGCCTCGCATGCCGGAATTACGGCCACCGAGACGCTGATCGCGTTCCGATCCTTCGCCAAGCGCGATCTCGGCCTGGTCTGGGACATCGGCGTTGATTGATCGCGCGGTGAACGATGACGTGCCGCGCCGGCCGACCGCGCTGATCAGCTACAGCCACGATTCGCCGGAGCACGAAGAGCGCGTTCTCGCGCTCGCGAACCGGTTGCGCGGCGATGGGATCGACTGCGAGATCGACCAGTACGTGCCGGGCGGCGCACCGGCCGAGGGCTGGCCGCGCTGGATGCAGGCGCGGATCGAGGAGAGCAACTTCACGCTGATGATCTGCACGCCGACGTACGCGCGGCGCGTCCTGCACCTCGACGGCCCCGATCGCGGGCGGGGCATCGTCTGGGAGGCGACCCTGCTCTACAACCTCCTCTATCACGACGACGAATTCAAGGCCCGAGCCGTGCCGATCCTGATCGGCGACGCGACGGTGCGCGACATCCCGCTGCCGTTTCGCGACAACTTCTGCGACCTGCGCGACCCCGCGGGTTACGTGCAACTCCTGCAGCGGCTGTACGGCCGGTCGCGAGCCGAAAAGCCGGCCGTCGGCGAGGTAGCGCCGGGGCCGCCCGTGCGAGCGGCGGCGCCGCCGGCCTCGAACGCGGCCGAGCTGGACGCGATCGCGAAGCTGCTCGCCCCGTACATCGGGCCGATCGCGCGAGTCATCGTCACGCGGGCGGCGTCCCGGGCGGCCTCGCGCGCCGATTTGATCGAGTCGCTCGCCGCCGAGCTCGACTCCGAGGCCGACCGCACCGCCTTCCGGGCGGCGGCTCGGCGGATCGCGAAGTAGCCCACGTGAAGCTCTACGTCAAGTTCAGCCTGGTCCTGGTCGTGGTGTTCGCGCTCGGCGTAGCGATCGCCGGGACCTTGATGTACGGCTACCTGCAGCGAAGCGCGCGCTCGCAGGTCGAGCAACAGGCGAACCTCATGCTCGAAACCGCGCTCGCGACGCGCGCGTACACGCAACAGCAGATCACGCCGATGCGTTCGAAAGGGCGCGGCGGCTCGTTTCACGCGCAATGGGTTCCGGCCTACGCGGCGACGCAAGTCTTCGCGTACGTCCACGCGCAGTACCCGGCCTACGACTATCGCGAGCCGACGCTCAACCCGACGAATCCCGCCGACCGTCCCACCGACTGGGAAACCGACATCATCAACGCGTTTCGTGCCAACCCGCAGCTCGCGACCTTCGACGGCGAGCGCGATGCGCCGACCGGGCGAAGCCTCGTCCTCGCCAAGCCGATCGTCGCGACGCGCGACTGCATGGAGTGCCACAGCACCCCGGCCGCCGCGCCGGGCGCGATGGTGAAGCAGTACGGATCGAGCAACGGGTTCGGCTGGAAGGTCGGCGAGATCGTGGGCGCCCAGGTGGTCTCCGTCCCGGTCGCCGTCCCCACGCAGCTCGCGAACGACGCCTTTCGCGGGCTGATCGTCTCGTTCGTGGCGGTCGCGCTCGTGATGCTGATCGCGCTCAACGTGGTGCTGCTGGTCGCGGTCACGCGACCCATCCGCCAGCTCGCGACGACGGCCGACGACATCAGTAAAGGAACGCTCGACGCGCCTGACTTCGCCACCGGGTCCCATGACGAGATCGGGATGCTCGGCGACGCCTTCAACCGCATGCGCCGCAGCTTGCTCAAAGCGCTGCAGATGTTGGAATAACCGCGTTCAGACGCGGCGCAAGGCGAGAAACACCGCCCACGGCACCATCCAGACGAGCGCGAGCGCGATGAGCCCGCCGACGTACACGGCGTCGGAGACGAACGTGACGTTGGCGGGCCGTTCGAGCGCGACGAGCACGGCAAAGGCGGTTGCCGCGAAACCGGTGCCGCCGACGATCCACACGCCGGGCTTGCCGCCGGGAATGCGGAACGGGCGCACGGCGTCGGGCTGCGTATAGCGCAGCCGAATCACCGCCGCGAAGATCGGCAGGTAGTAGAACGCCAAGAGCGCGGTAACGGTCGCGGTGAGGATCCAATACGCCTGATTGACCTCGGGCACCAAAGCGAACGCGGCTGCGACGATCGTCACGACGCCGCCCTGCCACAGCATGATCGCGGCCGGCACCCGGCGCGCGCTAAGCGCCTCAAAGACCGGCGGCAGCAATCCGTGGCGCGCGACCGCCGACAGGCTCAGCAACGGGCCGACGAGCCACGCGCACATCAGCGCGAGCGCGCCCAGCGCGGTGAGCAGCGCGAGCACCGGGGTGGCCCAGCCGATCCCGAGCGCGCCGAAGATCACGCCGAACGTCTGCACCACGCCGCCGCTGAGGCTGATCTTGTCGGCGGGGACCGTCAGGGCGATCGCGAGCGTCGCAAAGATGCTCAGGCCCGCGATCGCCATGAGCGCGAGCAGCATCGCCTTGGGATAATCGCGCTGCGGATCGCGGACCGCGAGCGCGTAGTAGCCCGAGACTTCCAGCCCGGTGAACGCGAGCAACAGCGAAGAGACGAACGGGAGGCGGCCGGGATCCCACGTCGGGAGGAGGCGTGCGAACGTGAACGGCGGCAGCGCAACGTGCTTTCCCGCGGCGATCCAGGCAACGCCCGCGAGGATCAGCACCACGGCGGGAACGATCGAACCGAAGAGCGTGCCGAACGAAGTGAACGTCGCCGCGGCGGCCGGCCCGCGCAGACCGATCAGCGTGATCGTCCAGAACGCTGCGATCATCACGCCGACGACGAAGAGCCGATCGTTCTGCAGCGCCGGGTCGAAACCGAACGCCAGCGAGACGGCGACGAAGGCGAGCACGGTGGGATACCACGGCAAGTTCTGAACGACGATCGACCAGACCGACCATGAAACCGGTGCGCCGGCCGAAAGCCTCGGCGACCCAGTCGTACACGCAGCCGTCCTTCGGCCAGGTCGACGCGAGCTCCGCGGCCGTGAGCGCGAGCGGCGTCAAGAAGAGCGCCGTCGCGAGCACGTACCAGAAGATCGAGCGGCCACCCTTCGACCGCCATGCTCGGGAGATTGCGCACCGAGAACGCGGCCGCCGTGCTGACCATGGCGACGTGGAAGATTCCGAGCTGGGCCGGCGGCTTCAACGCGGCTCACCTTCGGCGGCCCGGGCAGGCACTTCCCGGGAGAACCGGGTAGGCGAGCGCGATGTTCGAGAATTTCGAGCTCTCGTTCGTCGACACGGGCGAGGCGACGCTGCGCGTGCGGCGCGGCGGCAGCGGTCCGCCTTTGCTACTGCTCCACGGCCACCCGCAGACGCACGTGATGTGGCATCTCGTCGCGCCGCGGCTGGCGGGCGAGTTCACGGTCGTCGCGATGGACCTGCGCGGGTACGGCGACAGCTCCAAGCCCGAAACGACGCCCGATCACGAGCCCTACTCGAAGCGCGCCATGGCCCGCGACGCGGTCGCGGTGATGCAGCATTTCGGATTCGACCGTTTCGACGTCGCCGGACACGATCGCGGCGGCCGGGTGGCATACCGGCTTGCGCTCGACCATCCGCAGCGCGTGCGCAAGCTCGCGACGCTCGACATCCTCCCGACCGGCGAGCACTTCCGCCGCGCCGACATGAAGTTCGGGCTGGGATACTGGCACTGGTTCTTCTTGGCGCAACCCTATCCGCTGCCGGAGAAGATGATCGGCGCCGACCCCGACTGGTTCTTCACCGGGCGGCCGAACCGCGGCAACGTGCACGCGCCCGAAGCCGTCGAAGACTACCTGCGCTGCTATCGCAACCCGGCCACCATTCACGCCGCGTGCGAAGACTACCGGGCCGGAGCGACCTACGACTTCGCGCTCGACGAAGCCGACCGGGAGAACAGGCGGAAGATCGCGGCGCCCCTGCTCGCGCTGTGGGCGGGCCGCGGCGAGGTCGGCAAGTGGTACGACGTGCTCGACGTCTGGCGTGACTGGGCCGACGACGTGCGCGGCGGCCCAATCGACAGCGGCCACTTCATGGCCGAAGAAGCCCCCGACGAAACCTACGCCGCGCTACGCGACTTCTTCACCGCGTAAATCGAATTGGGCCGCCGGCCGAGCGGGGCTAGAACAGCGCGAGTTGCTCGTTGGGCGCGAGGTAGGTGGCGTCGATGCCGAGCCGGCGGAGGCGCCAGACGAAGTCACGCCGGCCGTGATTGAGCAACACCTTGCGCGGTTGCGCGAGCTCGACGTAGCGCAACAGCGCCGTGTAGTCGGCGTGATCGCTCAGCGGAATCGCGGCGTCGGCGCCATAGCGGAAGACGGCATTCCTGTCGACCGCCCAACCGGTCAACACGACGCTGCGCGACGTTCTGTTACGCAGCGCTTTGGGTTGGGTCGACGACGGCGGCCAGATCAGGGCGCGCGTTCCGTCGTAGGTTAGCGCGTCGTATCGCTCGTACGGCGGTAGATGCACGCCTGCGCTGCGATAGACGCGGGCGATCGTGTCGACGGCGCCGTGCACGGTGACGGGGACGCCGGCCTTGCCCAGGATCGCCATCGCCTCTTGCGCCTTGCCGAGCGAGTAGGCGTAGAAGACCGGCGCGCAACCGTCCGCAAAGGCCTTGGTCGCGAACGAGACGACGGCGTCCTCGATTTCGTCACGCGGCGGAAAGACGTAGTGCGGGCGGCCGAACGTGCACTCCATCAGCAGCACGTCGCAGCGTTTTACCTCCGGCGGTTCGCACGTATACGAGCGCGCCAGCTTGAAGTCGCCGGTGTAGACGAAACGGCCGCCTGCGCCCTCGATCATCAGTTGCGCGCTGCCCAAGACGTGTCCGGCCGGAAACAGCGTGAGCGTGTGCTCGCCCTCGCGGCCAGGGCTCGTTGAATCCGTGTTCCTCGAAGTCGCAGGCCGGCTGCGCGACGCGCTTCGGCGCGGCCGAGCGCGAAGCGGGAGCGGCAGATCGCGGCGTTGGCCGGCGTGGTGACGATCGTGTCGTGCTCGCGCGCATGGTCGCTATGGCCGTGCGAGACGTAGCAGCGCGTGCGCGGGCGGAGCGAGTCGATCCAGAGGTTGAGGTCGGCGACGTAGAGCGACCTCTCGGCGAGGGAGAACATGACGGTTCCGGGGTCGGTCCTGCGGCGGGGAAGGGGGCGAACATCCGTTCGCGTCGCGCGGCGAGCGCACCCTTTGCGGCCGGGCGGGGGTTTATCGATCCACTATGCGCGTCTACGACAATATCGCCGACACTTTCGGGAACACACCGCTCGTCCGGATCCCGCGGTTGAACAAGGGTCTGGGCGCCGAGATTCTTGTGCAAGCTCGAGTCCAAGAACCCCGCCGGCTCGGTGAAAGACCGGATCGGCGTCGCGATGATCGAGGCGGCCGAGCGCGACGGCAAGCTGCGCCCGGACTCCGTCATCGTCGAGCCGACCAGCGGCAACACCGGCATCGCGCTTGCGTTCGTCTGCGCGGCCAAGGGCTACCCGCTCATCCTCGCCATGCCCGACACGATGACCGTCGAGCGCCGCAACCTGCTCAAGGCGTACGGCGCGCAACTCGTCCTCACGCCCGGCGCTGAGGGCATGAAAGGCGCGATCGCCAAAGCCAAGGAGATCGTCGCTTCGAATCCGGCCAAGTATTTCCAGCCCAGCCAATTCGACAACCCGGCGAACGTCGACGTCCACTACCGCACGACGGGCGAGGAGATCTGGCGCGATACCGACGGCAAGGTGGATATTCTCGTCGCCGGCGTCGGTACCGGCGGGACGATCACCGGCGCGGGACATCTGCTCAAGGAACGGAAGCCGTCCGTCGAGTGCATCACCGTCGAGCCGGACACGTCGCTCGTCCTTTCGGGCGGTCCGCCCGGACCGCACAAGCTGCAGGGCTTTGCGGCGGGCTTCATTCCGTCGATCCTCGACACGCACGTCTACAGCGAGGTGATCAAGGCGACGTTCGACGACTCCGTCGCGACGGCGCGCCGTTTGGCGCGCGAGGAAGGGATCCTCGCCGGGAATCTCCTCGGGCGCGAACCTGTGGGCCGCGATGCAAGTCGCCGGACGAGCGGAGAACGCCGGCAAGCTGATCGTGGCCGTCATCTGCGACACCGGCGAGCGCTATCTGTCGCATCCGCTGTATGCCGAGCAGGAGGCGAACGTCTTCGAACCCGCGCTCGCGTAGCCGCGGCGCGCCTGCGCCCAGCGTGATCGCGACGGTCTCAGCATTTTCTGTCGTTCGCGGCGTACGATGGTGGCCGTGACCCCACGGCACGAGAACGGGGAAGGTGCGAAATGCGTCTTTTGATCGCGAAGACCGTCGCCGGCGCGCTCGCCGCAGCGCTGGCAATCGGCCTCGCCGTGCTCCCCGATCGCGCCTGGGCGCAAGGCGTGCCGTCGTACGGCCGCCCGTCCGCGGCCGCCGAGGAGACGATCCACGGGCGGATCGAGTCGATCCTCGGGCCATTCGCGATCGTCGTGCGCGACGATCGCGGCTTTCTGGACTCGGTGGCGCTGCGCCAGGGCACCATCATCAACCCGCGCGGCTTGCGGCTGGCGGTGGGAATGTCGGTCACCATCGTGGGCTACAACGCCGGTGCGACGTTCAGCGCGATCGAGATCGACGCGCCCTACGACTACGACGCCGGTGCTTCGGCCTACGGCGCGTACGGTTACGACGATTACGGATTGGCGTCGGCGTTCGATCTCGGGTTGGGTTTCATCGTTCCGCCGGTGGTCGAGGTCGTCGCCGGTCGCGCCGCCGGCCTCGCCGCCGCCCGGCGCGCGGCGTGACATCGAACGTCCCAAGCCCGGGCCACCCGGTGCGCCTGCCGGTGGACGCAGCCGCCAGTCCGGCGCCGAGCGCGCAAGCGAGTCCGGCGCCGAGCACGCAGGCGAGTCCCGCGCCCGCGGCCGAGCGTACCGTCGTACGCCGTGCCGCTGGCCGGCGTTCCGCCGCCGCAATTCGGTGGGTGGTCCGGTCCGCATACGGGGGCGTCGCGCGGCCCGGCATGGTGGGGCCAAGCGATCGCGGCACGACCGCCGCAATCCCGGGCGCCGTCACCGCAATCGCGAGCCGCCGCGCCCCAGTCCCGCGCCGCGCCGCCGCCGCCGCACGCTCGGAACCCGCACGCTCGGAACCCGCACGTTCGGAGCCCGCGCGCTCCGAACCGTCACACGAGACGCGCTCGCACTGACGATCCGCCGGCGCTTCGCCGAGGAGGCCGGGGCTCGCGCGCGAACGCGGCGTCCCCGTCATGTTCTGGGAGTTGGCCGGGGTGCCGGCGGTCGCCGTCCGCCGCGGCGCGCGGGTCGAGTCGATCCACAACGTCGCGGCCTGTGCGGCCGACGTCGACGGTACGGTCGTCGCTACGGGTCGGAACGGTCGACACGCCCGTTTTCCTGCGCTCCTCGGCCAAGCCGTTCATCGCCGCTGCCGCCGTCCGGGCCGGGATGCTCGAACGGTTCGGTTTCGGCGAGCGCGAGCTGGCGGTCATGTGCGCCTCGCACAACGGCGAGCCCGGGCACGTCGAGCTGGTCGCGTCGATGCTGGCCCGGATCGGCGCGGGCGTCGACGATCTCGCCTGCGGAGCGCACGCGCCCGTCGTACGAACCCGCCGCCGCAGCGCTCGCGGCCCGCGGCGAGCAGCCGACGCAACTGCACAACAACTGCAGCGGAAAGCACGCCGGCATCCTCGCGCTGGCGAAGGTGCTGGGCGCACCGTTCGCGGGTTATACCGATCCGTCGCACCCGGCTCAGCAAACGATTCTCGCGCTGTGCGGACGCGTCAGCGACGATGTGTTCGACGGCGACAAGCTCGCCGTCGACGGTTGCGGGATCCCGGTCTACGCGACGACGTTGCGCAAGGCGGCCGTTTCGTTCGCGCGCTTGGCGACGCTGCGCGGTCTCGATGACGACGACGCGACCGCATTGGCACGCGTCGCTTCCGCGATGGCGTCGGAACCGTGGTACGTCGCCGGGACCGGGCGCTTCGACACCGATCTGATCCGCGCGACCGGCGGTCGCGTGGTGGGCAAAGCGGGTGCCGAAGGCGTGCACTGCGACGCGCTCCTGGACGGGGGCCTCGGCGTCGCGCTCAAGGTGACCGACGGGACGCGCCGGGCCACGCCGCCCGCGACGCTCGCCGTGCTCGACGCGCTGCACGCGCTCGAGCCGGCCGCGCGTGCGGCGATGCGCCCGCATGCGTCCGTGCCGGTGAAGAACGTCGCGGGACGCGTCGTCGGCGAGGTCGCGGCGCTCGACGGATGGCTTCCGTCCGAGCTAGCAACCCCCCGCCGCGACCTGAGGTCTGAGGCTCCGTGACCGAGTTCTTCCTCAGGCGGCCGATCTTTGCGTCGGTCGCGTCGTTGGTGATCCTGCTGCTCGGATTGATCTCGATTCCGATCCTTCCGGTCGCGCAGTATCCCGAACATCGCCCCGCCGACCGTGACCGTGACCGCCGTCTATACCGGCGCGAGCGCGGAAGCGGTCGAGTCGTCGGTCACGACGCCGCTCGAGCAGGCCATCAACGGCGTCCAGGGGCTGCGCTACATCAGCTCGCAGAGCGGCAGCGACGGGACGTCGCAGATCACCTGCACGTTCAACCTCGACCGCAACCTCGACCAGGCGGCGAACGACGTCCAGAACGCGGTCAACCTGGCGCAGGGGCGATTGCCCAACGAGGTCAAGCTCACCGGCGTCGCCGTCGCGAAGAACTCCGGCACGTTCGTCATGGCGATCGGGGTCACGTCCACCGACAAGCGGTGGGACGCGATCTACATGACCAACTACCTCGAAGACAACGTCGTCAACGACATCAAGCGCGTCACCGGCGTCTCCGACGTGCTGGTGTTCGGCGAGCGCAAGTACGCGATGCGGTTGTGGGTCGACCCCAAGAAGCTGGCCGACAACGGCCTTACGGCCGGAGATGTCGTCAACGCCCTCGAGGCGCAGAACGTGCAGGTCGCCGCCGGGTCGATCGGTGCCCCGCCGACCAACGGCAACCAGCCGTACGAGTACAGCGTGCGCGCGACCGGGCCGTCTGACCAACACCACTGAGTTCGCTAACATCATTCTGCGCACGACGCCCGACGGCGGTTTCGTCAAGGTCGTCCGACGTCGGACGCGTCACGCTGGGTGCCGAGAACTACGGTGGTTCGCTGTGGTTCGACGGAAAGGACGGCGTGGGTCTCGGCGTGCTCCAACTGCAGTCGGGCAACGCGCTGCAAGTCTCGAAGCAAGTCCGCGACACGCTCGATCGGCTCTCCGCCAAGTTCCCGGCCGGGATGAGCTATCAGGTGGCGTTCGACTCGACCGAGTTCGTCCGTGAGTCGATCAAGGAGGTCGTGATCACGCTGCTGATCGCGATCGCGCTGGTCGTGCTGGTGATCTTCCTGTTCTTGCAGGATTGGCGCACCACGCTGATCCCGGCGCTCACCATCCCCGTCTCGCTGATCGGCACGTTCTTCCTGATGAACGTGCTGGGCTTCTCGATCAACCAGCTCACCCTGTTCGGGCTCACCTTGGCGACGGGCTTGGTGGTCGACGACGCGATCGTGGTGATCGAAAACATCGCTCGGTTCATTCAGGAGAAGGGGATGCCGCCGCTCGAGGGCGCGCGCGAGGCGATGGCCGAGATCCAGGGCGCGGTCGTCGCTTCGTCGCTGGTGCTGCTCGCCGTGTTCGTGCCGGTCGCGTTCTTCCCGGGTACGACCGGGCAGCTCTACAAGCAGTTCGCGCTGACGATCGCCTGTTCGATCACGATCTCGCTGTTCTGCGCGCTCACGCTGACGCCCGTGCTCTCGTCGCTGCTGCTCGGGCGCACGCGGCGCCGCGAGTCGCGCTTTTTCGTGCCGGTCAATCGCGCGATCAACGCGACGCGCAGCGGCTATCGCCGGGTTCTGCCGGCGGTTCTCGCGCGTCGCTGGTTCGTGCTGGGCGTCTTCGCGCTGCTGCTCGCGCTCACCGGGTGGTCGTACGTGCACGCGCCGACCGGCTTCATCCCCGACGAGGACCAAGGTTTCGCGATCATCTCGATGCAAGCGCCGCCGGGCTCCTCGCTCGACTACACCCACAAGATGCAGCGCAAGGTCGAAGCGATCCTCAAGCAGCAGCCCGAGATCACCGACGTCTTCGACGCTGCGGGCTTCAGCTTCACCGGCAACGGTTCGAACTACGCCACCATGTTCATTCGGCTGCGGCCGTGGGGCGAGCGGCCGGGCGCATCCCACTCCATCGCCGCGGTGATCGGGCGCGTGAACCAGCGGCTGTTCTTCATGCCCGGCGCGCAGGCGTTCATGCTCAACCCGCCGTCCATTCCCGGGCTGGGTTTTCAGGGCGGATTCGATTTCGAGCTCGAAGACCGCGGCAACGCCGGGATCTCCGCGCTGCTGAACACCGCGAAGTACCAGATCATCTATCCGGCCTATCAGACCAACAGCTTGGCGAACGTCTACACGACGTTCCGCGACGACAAGCCGACCGTTCTGGTGAACGTGAACCGCGCGCAGGCGCTCTCCCTGGGCGTCCCGCTCACCGACCTGTTCAACACCATGCAGGTCTATCTGGGCTCGGTCTACGTCAACGACTTCGACATGAACGGCAAGGCGTACCGCGTGTACGTACAGGCCGATACGCCGTACCGCTCGCGGGTCAGCGATCTGCAGTCCATCTTCGTTCACTCCGACACGCCGCTGACGGTCAATGGCGCGGCGAGCGCCGCGCCGCCGATCCCCATCGGCGCCTTGGTCAACCTTCAGGAGGTCAAGGGTCCCGGCGTCATCACGCATTTCAACCTTTACCGCGCCATCGACATCAGCGGCAGCCCGGCGGCCGGTCACGGGACCGGCGAAGCGATCCAGACGATGCAGAACCTCGCCGCGCATCTGCCGGCGGGCTTCGCCTACGAGTGGAGCGGCATCTCGCGCGAGCAGATCGAGAGCGGCGCGCAGGCCGCGCTGATCTTCGGATTGGGGATCGTCTTCGTGTTCCTGGTGCTCGCGGCGCAGTACGAGTCGTTCGCCGATCCGCTGATCATCCTGTTTGCGGTCCCGCTGGCGCTGCTCGGAGCGATCGGCGGCCTGGCGCTGCGGCACATCACCACCGACGTGTTCGCGCAGGTCGGGTACGTGATGCTCATCGGGTTGGCTTCGAAGAATGCGATCTTGATCGTCGAGTTCGCCAACCAGATGCGCGACCAAGGGATCGACACGGTGACGGCGGTCCGGCGCGCGACCGAGACGCGGTTGCGGCCGATCCTCATGACGTCGATCGCCTTCATCCTCGGCGTGACGCCGCTGGTCTTCGCGTCGGGCGCGGGAAGCGCGTCGCGTCACTCGCTGGGGACGGCCGTCTTCGGCGGGATGATCCTCTCGACGATCCTCAACCTGTTCATCACGCCCGCGCTCTACGTGTTCATCGCCTCGCTCGAAGATCGTTTGGGGATGGGCCGCGGGAAGCACGATCCGCCCAACGGTGCGGTCGAGGGCAGCGGCTCCGGGGCGATCGGGGATCCGCGGCCGGTTCGCGTATAGCGTCGCAAGATGGCTGACCGGCGAATCGGGTGGACGTTGGCCGCGCCGCGTTCGCGCTGACGGCGTTCGGCGCGGACATCGCTCGCGGTCACGGACGCGCGCAGGCGGAACCGGAACATCGCGCAGCGGCGGCCCGGCGCACCTGCACAACTGGAAGTACGTTTGTCAGCGCGGCCACAACTGCGTGAACGCGCGGAACATGAACGTCGAGTTGGCCTGGATGGGACGGCACGTCGATTGGAACGAGGTCGGCGCGACCAGCGAGCAGATCGGCGATCAGCAGCGAGCTCGCGGCGGCAGGCGCCAAGCATATCATCGTGTACACCGATCCGAACATCGCGCCGTACTGCGGCCCGTTCCCGATTCTGGGCGGAAGTTCGTCATCTCGTCGCTGCTCTTGCCGCCCGGCATCCCCGAAGACGGCTCCAACCCGTGCTCGCGCGATCCCGGCGAGGTCGCCGGCCACCTGCACGCGGAGCACGGGAGCTACGCGCACGCGTTCCAGCACCAGGGAAACAACGGCAACCGCCTGTACGAGGTCGCGGCCGCCGACGACGGCGGGACGAAGTACGAGCCGTTTTACATCGGCGACCCCGACGTGCAGGCGGCGTTCGCCGAGGTGACGCGGCAGAACACTGCCGCGACCGACGTATTCGAAGACGACGGCGGCGGCGGCTACAACTGCGAGCCCGACTACGGCTACTGCGGGCGCGACGCGAAGTACGGCCGCACCTCGTACGGGCCGCCGAGCTGCGCGCACGTCGATCATGCGTTCTGGTGCTACTACTACGGCGCGACCGCGGTCGAATGGGATCGGCACTCGTCGCCGGCGAATCCGCTGGGCGCGCAGCAAGCGTACGCGAACGACGCGGTCGATCTGACCGACGCCTCGAGCCGGCCGGTGATCGCGAACAACGGCGGACACGCCGACGAGTACAGTCTGGTCTGGGCGCGGCGGGCGAAGCGTCTCGAAGGGATCATGCTCGAAGGCGCGTGGGGCTCGATCGACGATCCGCACTGGATCGACAATGCCGACGCGGCGCTGCTCTATCACGGCCTGCACAAATACGTGATCGAGTACTTCGGCGGCGACGGCTCGGCGCCGAACATCCTCACGCAGCTCGCCAGCCACTGGATCGTCTACGATCCGGCCTATTCGGTCGAAGCGATCCCGTACAATTTCCCCAGCGGTTCGGGGAGCGAGGACGGCACGTTTCCCGAGGAGACGATCGTCCCGTCCGTCCCGCTGGTCGCGACGCCGGCGTCGAGCGATGTGAACGCGTTCCGCATCGCGCCGAACGTGTTCGCCCGCGAGTACGCGGTCTGCTACCAAGGCGGCGCGCCGATCGGCGGCTGCGCCGCGATCGTCAACATCGGCGGCGCCGCCGCGCCGCTGGGCCACCTGATGCGACCGTATCGGCACGTGCTGGTTCAGAACACGACGACGTCCTGGTTCCGGGGCGGGACGCCGCGCTGGTCGAGCGACCGTGCCGAGCGCCGTCCCCGCGGGAAGCGGCTTGATTCTCGCGCAGTGAGCGGCGCACCGCTGGCGGGGATCCGGGTCGTCGACCTCACGACCGTGGTGATGGGCCCGTGGGCGACCCATCTGCTGGCCGGCTACGGCGCCGACGTGATCAAGGTCGAGCCGCCCGGCGGCGACGTCATGCGCCACGCCGGACCGTCGCGCCACCGCGGGATGGGTCCGCTGTTCTTGTTCATGAATCGCGGCAAGCGCAGCATCGTGCTCGACCTCAAACGCGCGCCCGCGCGCGACGCGTTGCTGCGAATCTGCGAAGCCTCCGACGTGCTGATCACCAACGTGCGGCCGGCGGCGATGCGGCGCTTGGGGCTGGGCTACGAGGACGTTCGAGCGGTGAATCCGCGCATCGTCTATGCCTCGCTGGTCGGCTACGGTCAGGACGGACCGTACGCGGCGAAGCCCGCCTACGACGATCTCATCCAGGGGATCTCCGGCTTGGCGGCGAGCTTCGCGCGCGTCGACGCCGGCGAGCCGCGCTTCGTCCCGGCGCTGGTCGCCGATCGCGTCACCGGAATGAGCGCGGCCCACGCCGTCCTCGCCGCGCTGTTCGCGCGCGAGCGCAGCGGCGCCGGCCAGCACGTCGAGGTCCCGATGTTCGAGACGATGGCCGAACTCGTGCTCAGCGATCACCTCGCCGGCCATCTCTTCGAGCCGCCGGCCGGGGACTTCGGCTACAATCGCGCGCTGGCGCCCAACCGCCGCCCGCTGCGAACGCTCGACGGCTACATTTGCGTGCTGGTCTACACCGAGAAGCAATGGCAGCGGTTCTTCGAGGTAGCCGGCCGCGAGAAACAGTTCGCCGAAGATCCGCACCTGTCGGATCCCGACCTGCGCCGGCGAGAGTACGACGCGGCTTACGCCGTCGTCGCCGAGATCATCGCGACGAGAAGTTCGGCCGAGTGGCTCGCGGCGCTCACGTCTGCCGACATCCCGGTCGTCCCGCTCACGGACGTTGCGGACCTGCTCGAAGACGAGCATTTGCGGGCCGGGTTCTTCGGTTTCGAGGAACACCCCACTGAAGGCACGCTGCGCACGGTGCGCCGTCCGGCGCAACTGAGCGGCAGCGAAACCCCGGAGCTGCGCCACGCCCCGCAGCTCAACGAGCACGGCATCGAGATCCTGCGCGAAGCCGGCCTCGACGAAGCCGCAATCACCGAAGCCCTGTCAGCCTAGCAGCGCCACCCGTCCTTCGACAAGCTCAGGATGAAAAGGTTGCGACGAGCTCAGGATGACAAGGTTGCTAGCCGGCGCGGAGCCTTTCGGCGGCGGCGTCCTGCTCGCTGGGAGCCGGGGCGTAGGCTTCGATCGCGTATTGCGCCAGCATCCGCTGCGCATTGAAGTGCGAGCCGTTGAACGCGATCGCGCCGCGCATCACGGCGAGGTAGCGGTCGCGGTCGCGCACGTACGCCGGCAGGATCGTGAGCTGGAGCAGCGTGTAGAGCGCGTCGGCGGTGCGCTCGTCGTCGCCGCCGAGCTCGGCGTCGATCGACCAGCCCGTCACGCCGTCGAGCGCGCCTTCGATCCACCAGCCGTCCATCACGCTCAGGCTGGGCACGCCGTTGACGGCCGCCTTCATCCCGCTCGTGCCGGAGGCTTCGTTGGGCGGGCGCGGCGTGTTCAACCAGATGTCGGAGCCGGACGTGAGCGCGGCGCCCCACGTCATGTCGTAGTCCTCGACGTAGACGATGTCGACGTCGCCGGCCAGCGCGGGCGCGACGGCGACGATGTGCTGGATCATCTCCTTGCCGTCCCAGTCGCGCGGGTGGGCTTTGCCGCCGAAGACGATCTGAATGCCGCCGAACAGGCGCGCGATCGCGGCCAGCCGTTCGGTGTCGCGCAGGATGAGGTCGTTGCGCTTGTAGGCCGTCGCGCGGCGGGCCAGTCCGATCGTGAACCGGCTTGGATCGAGCAGCTTTCCGGTCGCGTGCGCGACGCGATCGATCAACGCGTGCTTGGCGGCAGCGTGGGCGCCGGCGATCTCCTGCAGCGGAATCCCGATCGCTTGGCGGAGTTGCCAGTTGTCGCGCCGCCACCCCGGCAGATGCCGGTCGAATAGCTCGCCGAACGGCGCCGACGTCCAGGTGCCGGCGTGAACGCCGTTGGTGACCGCGTGGACTCGCGCGTGCGGAAACATCAGCCGCGACACCTCGCCGTGCTTGAGCGCGACGGCGTTGGTGAAGCGTGACGCGCCCAGCGCCAGGTGCGTCATGTTGAGCACGTCGTGATCGGCGAGGTCGAGCGCGCGCAGCGCGGTGACGTACTCGGCGCCGAGGACCTCGTGAGCGAGGTCGAGCCCGAAGCAGTCGTGACCGGCCGGAACCGGCGTGTGCGTGGTGAAGACGCAGCGCTCGCGCACGCGCGCGAGATCGTCGTACGCCGGTGCGCCGTGCGCCGTCCCCCGCAGCCGCTCGAGCAGCGCCAACACGAGCAGCGCCGAGTGCCCCTCGTTCATGTGGTACGTCGCGACGTGCTCGTGACCCAGCGCGTCGAGCGCGGCGATCGCACCGACGCCGAGCAAGGTCTCCTGCTCGAGGCGATAGCGCGCGTCGCCGCCGTACAGCGCGCGGGTCAAGCCGCGGGCCGCGTCGTCGTTCTCGGGGCGGTCGGTGTCGAGGAAGTAGACCGGGACCGTGTCGCCGTCGACGCCGGTGACCGTGTAACGCCAGATCCCGACGGCGACCGGCCGGCCCGAGATCGGGATCGTGACGACCGGCTGCAACGCTTCGAGCAAGGCTTCGGGGTGCCAGCGCTGGGGTTCCTCGTGTTGCAGGCCGCCGGCGTCGAGGTGCTGGCGAAAGTACCCGTCGCGATAGAGCAGCGTCAGCGCCGCCATCGGATAACCGGCGTCAGCGGCGGCGCGCACGACGTCGCCCGCCAAGACGCCCAACCCGCCGCTGTAGGTGGCGACGTTCGGCGCAACGGCGATCTCCATCGACACATAAGCGACGACCGGCTGCTTCATCCTGTTTCTTTCATCGGCGCGGCGAAGCTCCCCGTTGACTCCGTCGCCGGACGATAGGCGGCCACCCAAGAGGCCGTGCTGTACAGGCGGCCGGCGCGCCGAACGACGCGCAGCCGCCCGCGCTGCGCCGCCTTGTAGAGCCGGTCGGTACCGCCGAACGCGGCGAGCGGCTGCAGCGCCTCGACCGGCTCCACGGCATCGCGCAGGCGCTCGAGACCCGCGGGCCAGGGCGATTCCCACCACGCGGGCCAGCGGTTCCGCGTTCCCGGCCAGCGCCGCGCGGACGGCGGCGGCGTAACCGCGGCGCGCGCGCGAGTCCAGCACGATCGGCGGCAACCCGCGGCGGTATGCCAAGAGGTTTGCCACGAGCCGGCCGACACGCCCGTTGGCCGAGGCGAACGGCTGCAGCCGGACCAGGCGAGCGATGGCGCGCGCGAGCGCGAGCGGAGCGGGATCGTCCGCGCCCATCGCGAGGCGGCCGACGTAGGTCTCGGTCTCGAACGGTACCAGCCAGTGCGGCGGCGGAACCGTCCCGTCGGGGAGCGGCGCGACGGTGCGCGTGCGCCAGGCGCCGGCATCGTCGGAGAGGCCCCGCACCGCGAGGCGGTGGAGGGTGCGCAGATCTTCGGTCGTGACGGCGGTGCGGCGCGTTCCCTGCGCGGCCGCCCACGACGCGGCTTCGGAGTAGCCCCGCACGGTCAGGTACTCGTCGAGCCGGTGCCCGCCGAGCGCACGGCCGCGATCGAGCAGCGAGCGGACCTCGGTGAGGTCGAGCCGGGCGCCGGCGAGCCGGGACGAGCTCACGACTTCGTCGAGCCGGAGCGCGGCGAAGGTCTCGCGCAGCGCGGCCGCCGGGGGAGCGGCGCGGACGATCGCGGCCAGTGCGTCGAGTCGCCCGGCGATCTGTCCAATCGGGTCCATCTGGAGCTAATTGGACGGCGGAGCGAGGCGTTCCGGCGCCGATACCCGCTACGATGGTCCCGATGTCCGATTATCTGAAGGCGCTCCACGAGCGCGTCCTCCTGTACGACGGAGCGATGGGGACCCAGCTCATGGCGCTCCACCTGACCGATGCCGATTTCGGCGGGGCGGCGCATCACGGCTGCAACGAGGCCCTCGTCCTGACCCGGCCCGACGTGATCGAGCAGATCCATCGCGACTACTTCGCCGCCGGCGCCGACGTGGTGGAGACCGACTCGTTCACCGCATCGCGGCTCAAGCTCGACGAGTACGGCCTTGGGGCCAAGACGCGCGAGATCAACGTCGCGTCGGCGCAGCTCGCCCGCCGCGCCGCCGACGCGTACTCGACGCCCGAACGGCCGCGCTTCGTCGCCGGTTCGCTGGGGCCGACGGGAATGTTGATCTCGTCGTCGGACCCGGCTCTCTCGAAGATCACCTTCGACGAGCTCGCCGATCTCTACGAAGAGCAGTCGACGGCCCTGATCGAGGGCGGCGTCGACCTGCTGCTGCTCGAGACGAGCCAGGATCTGCTCGAGATGAAGGCCGCGATCGCCGGGATCACCCGCGCTTTCGACAAGGGCGTGCGCCGCGTGCCGATCCAAGCGCAGGCGACCCTCGACGTCACCGGGCGGATGCTGCTCGGCACGGACATCGGCGCGGTGTGCGCGACGCTCGACGCGCTGCCGATCGACGTCATCGGCCTCAACTGCTCGACCGGCCCGTCGCACATGCGCGATCCGATCCGCTATCTCTGCGACAGCTCGCGCTGTTTCGTGAGCGTGATTCCCAATGCCGGGTTGCCGCGGATGGGGCCCAAAGGCGAGACGATCTACCCTGAGACGCCGGCCGAGATGGGCGCCGAGCTGCACGCGTTCGTCACCGACTTCGGCGTCAACGCGATCGGCGGCTGCTGCGGCACGACGCCGGATCACATCGCGACGTTTCGTGCCGGGCTCGACGCGCTCGCTACCTCCGGCTACACGCCGCGCATCCCCGAACCCAAGCCGCTGCAGTATGCGGCGTCGTCGATGACGTCGGTCGCGCTCAAACAAGAAGGCACCGTGCTGCTGATCGGCGAGCGTGTCAACAGCCAGGGCTCGCGCAAGATCAAGCGGCTGCTGCTCGCCGACGACTACGACGAGATCACGCTGGTCGCGCGCGGCCAGGTCGAAGGCGGCGCGCACCTGCTCGACATCTGCACCGCGCTGACCGAGCGCACCGACGAAGACGTGCAGATGGCCACGATCGTCAAGCGTCTCGCGCAGTCGGTCGAAGCCCCGCTCGTCATCGACTCGACCGAGCCGAAGGTGATCGAAGCGGCGCTCAAGATCTACGCCGGCCGGCCGGTGGTGAACTCGATCCACCTCGAGAACGGGCGCACCAAAGTCGACAGCGTCATGCCGATGGTCAAGGAGGCCGGGGCCGCGGTCGTCGCGCTCACGATCGATGAGACCGGCATGGCGAAAACCGCGCTGCGCAAGCTCGAGGTCGCTCGCCGCATCCGCGACATCGTCGTCGACGAGTACGGCATCCCGGCCGGGGCGCTGATCTTCGACGACCTGACCTTCACGCTCGCGACGGGCGACGCGGAGTACATCGATTCGGCCGTCGAGACGATCGAGGGGATCCGGCTGATCAAGCGCGAGCTGCCCGGCGTGCTCACCTCGCTGGGTCTTTCGAACGTGTCGTTCGGGCTCAACCCTGCGGCGCGCCACGTGCTCAACTCGGTGATGCTCCATCACTGCGTCGAAGCCGGACTCGACATGGCGATCGTCAACCCGGCCGACATCAAGCCATACGCCGAGATCGGGCCCGAAGAGCGCGAGCTGTGCGACGATCTCGTGCTCAACCGGCGGCCCGACGCCCTGCAGCGCGTCATCGAGCATTTCGAGGCCAAGGGTCCGACCTCGAACTCCGCCCAGGCTGCGGTCGACGAGGATGCCGATGCGCCGGTCGAGACGCGGATCCACAACGCGATCCTGCGGCGGCGCAAAGACGGCATCGAGGCGAAGATCGACGAAGCGCTCGAGCGCCGCGATCCGGTCGACGTCCTCAACAACGTGCTGCTGCCGGCGATGAAGGAAGTCGGCGACAAGTTCGGAGCCGGCGAGCTGATCCTGCCGTTCGTGCTGCAGTCGGCCGAGGTAATGAAGAAGGCCGTCGCGCATCTCGAGCAGTTCCTCGAGCGCAAAGAGGGCGTCAGCAAGGGTGTCGTTGTGCTGGCGACCGTGTTCGGCGACGTGCACGACATCGGCAAGAACTTGGTCGGCACGATTCTGTCGAACAACGGCTACACCGTGCACGATATCGGCAAGCAGGTTCCGGTCAACACGATCCTCGACAAGGCGGTCGAGGTGAGCGCCGACGCAATCGGGCTCTCGGCGCTGCTCGTCTCAACCTCGAAGCAGATGCCGATCCTGGTGAAGGAGCAGGCCTCGCGCGGGCTGGCCTATCCGGTCGTCATCGGCGGGGCGGCGATCAACCGCGATTTCGGCCGGCGCGTCGCGTATGCGGCCGACGAGCGTTTCTTCGATGCCGGCGTGTTCTACGCGAAAGACGCGTTCGAAGGGCTTGACCTCATGGATGCGCTCACAAACGAGGACGGGCGGCTCCAGCTCGTCGATCGCGTGCGCACCGAGGCCGCGGCGCTGCGGGTGAGGGACGCCAACGCGCTCGCGGCGCCGGCCGTTTCGGGCAAAACGGCACGCGCCGACGTCGGCCTCGCCGGCGTTCCGACGCCGCCCTTTCTCGGCGCCCGCACGCTCGCGCACGTCGACCCCCGCGAATTATGGGACTGCTTCGATCTGCGCAGCCTGTACCGGCTGTCATGGGGCGGGGCAAGCACTAAGGGCGACGCGTGGGAGAAGCTCGTCGCCGAGGAGTTCGAGCCGCGGCTGCGCCGCTACGAGAAGATGGCCGAGACTCGAGCCCTTCCTCGATCCGCGCGTCGTGTACGGCTACTTTCCGGCGGCCGGCAGCGGCGACGACGTCATCGTCTACGACCCCGCCGACCGCACGCGTGAGATCGCGCGCTTCACCTTCGCGCGCCAGCTCGGCGGCGACCACCTGTGCCTGGCCGACTACGTGCGCGAGCCCGAGGCGGGCGGCGCGAGCGACGTCATCGCCCTGCAAGTGGTGACCGTCGGCGCCGAGCCGTCGCGGCGCACCGACGCGTTGCAAGCCCGTAACGACTACAGCGAGGCGTATTTTCTCCACGGATTCTCGGTGCAGTCGGCCGAGGCGCTGGCGGAACGCATGCACCGGCGGATCCGCCACGAGCTGGGCCTACCGGACGATCGCGGGAAGCGCTACTCGTGGGGCTACGGCGCGTGTCCCGACCTCTCGCAGCACGAGCTCGTCTGGCGGCTGCTCGACGCCGAGAACGCGATCGGCATCTCGCTGACCAGCGCGTACCAGATCATGCCCGAGCAGTCGACCGCCGCAATCGTCCTCCACCACCCGCGCGCAGCGTATTTCAACGCCGCCGCCGTCAGGGAGTTGGCCGCGGTCTAGACGGGCGCGTCCAGGTCGTGAAGTCGAGCTGCAAACCTCGCGTGCTCAGGCGGTCTTCTTCAAGGCTCGGTTCACCTTCACGCGGTCGTATGCGTCGCGAGCGCACGGGCCGCACGTCTTGAGCCCATCCCGTGCGGGCGCCGAGCAGCAGATCGAGCATATCCCTTCGGCGCGCGCGCGCTCACGCTGTGCACGCTTCCGCTCGGCGGCAGCGATCATGCGACCGTGGCTCCGCGCGCAGCCGCCACCAGGTCGCGTGGAAATGGCAGGCCCCGATCCCGCGCGAACGTTCCCGCGCGAGCGATGTTGTCGGAGATCGTGACGTCGACGATTTCAATGCCGATGACCTCGTCGGCGGAGTTGACATCGGCCAAGACCTCGGAGCCTTCAGCACCGACCTCGATCGTCGGGCCCTCGACGCGCTCGCCGGTACGGTAGCGGATGTATGCGGAGCCGCGCTCCGCGATCTCGACGATCATGCTGTCCTCCCTGCGATTTGCGACCGTCCAGAGGACGTTGCTCGCGTCGATCGTCACGCGGACGCGACGACCATTGACAACGGCATAATGATTCGACGCGGCCGGATTTGCGCCGCCATCGTGAGCAGAATCATACCAGCGTGACAGAATCACGTCAAGCCCCTCACCGGCGGCGGCGCGGCCTGCCGCCAGGGCGCCAGGGCCGATCGGTCCAGCGGCGCAGGGCGGCCCCATTTTGCGGGCGTACACAGGGCCGACTCGCTCCCGCCTAGGAGTCGTGGCTATGCGTTTGTCTCCGATCTCGCGCGCCGTCGCCGCCACCGCCCTGGCGGCGGTTCTGGCAGCTTGCACCAACTCGACTTCGACGACGACGTCGTCCGCCGGCGGCTCGGCCGAACCGGCGGCCGCCGGCCAGACGATCAAGATCGGCGTCGACCTGCCGGTCAGCGGCGCCGACGCCTCGATCGGCATACCGACCCAGAACGGTGCCGTGCTCGCGGTCGAGGAGGCCAACAAGAACGGCTTCGCCGGCGGGAAGTTCAAGCTCGACACCTCGCTGCTCGACGACGCGGTGCAAGGAAAGCACGACCCCGCCGCGGGCGCGCAGAACGTCAAGACGTTCATCGCCGACTCGTCGGTGCTGGCGATGATCGGGCCGTTCAACTCGAACGTCGCGAAGTCGGAGATTCCCGCTCACCAACGACGCCGGATTGGTACAGATCGCGCCTTCGACGACCAACGACGGCCTGACCATCGGCGACGATGCGAAGAAGCTTCGGACGGCGCACCCCGACACGAACACGTTCTTCCGCGTCTGCACGCGCGATTCGAAGCAAGGCTCGGCGCTGGCCCAGGTCGCCGCGCAGCGCCTCGGGTTCAAGAAAGCCTTCATCATCGACGACAACGAGACGTACGGCAAAGGGCTGGCCGACGTGTTCGAAGCGTCGTTCAAGCAGCTCGGCGGCACCGTGCTCGGCCACGAGCACACGACGGCGAACCAGCAAGACTTCAAGGCGCTGCTGACCAAGGCCGCGTCGCTGAACCCGGATGTCGTCTTCTACGGCGGCACGACTTCGACCGGCGGCGGTCTGGTGCGCAAGCAGATGGCCGATGCCGGCATGGGCAAGACGCCCTATCTCGGCGGCGACGGGATCTCGGACGACGAGTTCGAGACGGTCGCCGGCTCCGCTGCCAACGGCGCGTACATGACGGCGGCGGCGCCCGACGCGACGAAGCTGCCCTCGGCCAAGCAGTTCGTCACCGCCTACACGGCGCGGTTCAACAGCCCGGTCGGTCCGTACTCGGCCAACGCCTATACCGCGGCGAAGATCGAGATCGCCGCGATCGAGAAGGCGATCACCGACGCCGGCGGCAAGATGCCGACCCGCGCCGACGTGCTCAAGTACGTTGCGGCGACCAAAGACTTCGACTCGCCGATCGGTAAGATCGGCTTCGACGCCAACGGCGACACGACCGCGCCGATCCTCACCCTCTTCCACATCGAGAACGGCAAGCGAGTTACGATCGATCAGCTCACGGTCAAGACGTAGTCCGGCTTGGACCTCTTCCTCCAACAGCTCATCAACGGGCTGTCGCTCGGCGGGATCTACGCGCTCATCGCGCTCGGATACACGATGGTCTACGGGATCATCGAGCTCATCAACTTCGCGCACGGCGACGTCTACACGCTCGGAACGTTCTTCTCGCTGGCGATCCTGACGCTGCTGGGCGTGACCGGGATCGTAACCGGCCCGATGCTCGTCGTGGTGGTCGCGGCGGCGATCCTCGGCGCGATGCTGCTGTGCGGATTGACCGGCGTCGATCATCGAGCGGCTCGCCTATCGCCGGCTGCGCAACGCGCCCAAGCTTGCGCCGCTGATCACCGCGATCGGGATGTCGTTCATCCTCGAGAACATCATGCAGTACTGGAAGGGCCCGTCACCGATCGCGTTCCCGCAGGTGATCCCGAATCCGGCGTTCGCGATCGGAGCGGTGACGATTCAGGCCAAGCAAGTCATGGTGATCTTGCTTGCGGTCGTGCTGATGATCGTGCTGCAGACGTTCGTCCGGTACAGCCGGCTGGGCAAGGCGATGCGCGCGACCGCGCAAGACAAAGATGCCGCGCAGCTGATGGGGATCGACATCAACACCACGATCGCGCTGACGTTCCTCATCGGTTCGGCGCTCGCGGGCGCGGCCGGGTTCGTGTCGGGCGTGTACTACGGCTCGACGTGGTTCCTCAACGGCTTCGCCGCGGGGCTCAAGGCGTTCACCGCCGCCGTGTTGGGCGGGATCGGAAACATTGCCGGCGCGATGCTCGGCGGTTTTCTCATCGGTTTGGTCGAGGCGCTGACGACGCAGTTTATCGGTGACCAGTGGGCCAATGTTCTCGTGTTTTCGGTGCTGGTCTTGGTGCTGATCTTCCGGCCGTCCGGGCTCCTCGGCGAGTCCCTGCCCAACAAGGTCTAGCGGATGAGTGCGCCGTCGCGTCTGGTCGCGATGCTGCGGACCACGCGGGCCCGAACGGCGATCGTGTTCGCGGCGGCGATCGTCCTCCCGTTCATCGGCCACAACGGTGCGTTCACCAACTTTCTGGCGGACGCCGGCGCGTTCGTGCTGCTTGCGCTCGGGCTGAACATCGTCGTCGGCTTCGCCGGTTTGCTGGACCTGGGCTACGCGGCCTTCTTCGCGATCGGCTCCTATGCGTTCGCAATGCTCGCCTCACCGCAGTTCGGTATTCACCTTCCCTTCTGGCTGCTGCTCTTCGTCGCGTCCGGGATCGCCGCGGTGTTCGGCATCCTGCTCGGCGCGCCGACGCTGCGGCTGCGCGGCGACTACCTGGCGATCGTCACGCTGGGTTTCGGGGAGATCGTCCCGCAGACGTTCCTCAACCTGAGCCAGTGGACCGGCGGACCCAACGGGATCGGTTCGCTCGACCAGCCGGCGATCGGTCCGTACAAGTTCGGTTTCGACGCGCTGCCCTATTACTTCATGGTGCTCGGACTGATCGCGTTTGCGGTGTGGGTCGCGAACAATCTGCGCAACAGCCGGCTCGGCCGCGCCTGGATGGCGATTCGCGAGGACGAGCTCGCGGCGGCGCACATGGGCATCAACACGACGACGACGAAGCTCGCGGCGTTCGCGATGGGCGCGTCGTTCAGCGGGTTGGCGGGCTGCGCGCTCGCGTCGAAGCTGCAGCTGGTCTCCCCGGACCAGTTCGGCTTCAACGTGAGCGTGTACATCCTGGCGATGCTGGTGCTCGGCGGAATGGGGAACATCCCGGGTGTGATCGTCGGCAGCCTGATCCTGTCGGCGCTCGACCGGCTCATCTTGCCGCAGGGGACAAACTTCTTGCACGGGATCGGAATCAACCTCGACCTGACCGGCTCGAGATTTCTCATCTACGGCGTGATCCTGGTCATGATGATGCTGTTCCGGCCCGAGGGATTGATTCCGAGCCGTCAGCGCAAGGCCGAGCTGCACGCGGGCGAAGGCGACGCGGGCGTCGCCTCGCAGGAGCAAGCGCTCTACACGGAGGCGGTGCACTGACGTGGCGCTGCTGACGCTCGAGCACGTGACGCAGCGGTTCGGCGGCCTCGTCGCCGTCAACGAGTTGAACTTCGCGATCGAGGCGGGCTCGATCGTCGCGATGATCGGGCCGAACGGCGCCGGAAAATCGACCGCGTTCAACCTGATAACCGGCATCTACAAGCCGACCTCCGGCCGCGTCGTCTTCAACGGCACCGACGTGACCGGTATGGCGACCAGCCGCATCGCGAGCCTCGGAATCGGGCGAACGTTTCAGAACATCCGGCTGTTCGCGTTCATGTCGGCGATCGAGAACGTCACGACCGGCGAGCACGCGCGGCTGCGCGCGAACCTGGTCGACTCGCTGCTGCACACGCCGGGCCAGCGCAAGGAGGAGGCGACGGCCCGTGCGCGCGCGCTCGAGCTGCTGCGTTTCGTCGGACTCGAGGCGAGCGCCGACACGTACGCGCGCAACCTTGCGTACGGGCTGCAGCGACGCCTCGAGATCGCGCGCGCCCTCGCCTCGGAGCCCAAGCTGCTGCTGCTCGACGAGCCGGCGGCCGGGATGAATCCCAGCGAGAAGCAGGACCTTGTCGAGCTGATCCGGCGCATCCGCGACCGCGGCATCACGGTATTTTTGATCGAGCACGACATGGGGCTGGTGATGCAGCTCAGCGAGCGCATCACCGTTCTCGACCACGGCGAGAAGATCGCCGAAGGCCTGCCGGCGGAGGTCCGCAACGACCCGCGTGTCATCGAGGCCTACCTCGGGGCTCCGGCATCGTGACGGGACCCTAGACGTGGCTCTGCTGGAGGTCGTAAACCTCGTCGCGCGCTACGGTCGGATCACCGCACTGTCCGATGTCTCGCTGACGGTCGACGAGGGTGAGGTCGTCACGCTGATCGGCGCGAACGGCGCCGGGAAAACGACGACGCTGCGCACGATCAGCGGCCTGGTGCGCCCGGCGAGCGGAACGATTCGCTTCGACGGCCGCGACATCACGCGGCTCGCGCCCAACGAGATCGTGCGCGCGGGGATCAGCCACTCGCCCGAAGGCCGGCGCGTCTTTCCGCGGATGACGGTGCGCGAGAACCTCGAGCTGGGCGCGTACACGCGTCGCGCCAAGGACGAGATCGCGGCCGACACCGAGCGCGTGCTCGCGATCTTCCCGCGGCTCGAGGAGCGCTAGGCGCAGAAAGCCGGGACGATGTCGGGCGGCGAGCAGCAGATGCTGGCGATCGGCCGCGCGCTCATGTCGCGCCCGCGGCTGCTGCTGTTGGACGAGCCGTCGCTCGGGCTGTCGCCCAAGCTGGTCCAGACGATCTTCGAGGTGATCCGCGACATCAGCGCGCGCAGGCACGACGATTCTGCTGATCGAGCAGAACGCGCACCAAGCGCTGGCGGTCGCCTCGCGCGGCTACGTGCTCGAAGTCGGCAAGATCGCCCACCAGGGCCCGGCGGCGGATTTGGCGGCGAGCGAAGCGGTGCGAGCGGCGTACCTCGGCGGTGCCGCCTAAGGCTTTCCGGCGGAGTTCGCCGAATGACGCGTGCGTGCAGAATACGGTTGTAACGCAGTCGCTGTTCGCGCTGCTGATCGCGGCATTCGTGGTGTTTCGTTTCGCGATCCGTGAACTCAAGCCGCGGGTGATCAAGGGCGGCGTGCTGTGGATCCGGCCGCTGATCATTGCGGCGCTGACCGTGTGGCCCGTCTGGACGACGATCATCCTCGACCCGGCGGGGATCAGCGAGCTGGTCGTCGCGCTCGTCGTCGGTGCCGTCGTCGGGGCGATCACGGGCATCCTGATCGTCCGTTATACGACCTTCGCCCCGGCCGCCGTCCCCAACGCCGTGATCGCGAGCGGTTCGCGCGTGACGTTCGCGATCTGGATCGTTGCGTTCGCAATACGCTTTCTCGCCCGCTTCGTCGTGCCGCACGGCGCCGATCCGCGCGACGCAGCTGCCGATGAACAGCGGCACGCTGGCGCTGGCAGCCGTCGCCTTCGTCGTGATCGCCTTCGCCTTCCATCGCGCGATCGACCGATACCGCGGTGCATCGCCGATGCCGGCGACGCCGATAACCGTCCTCCTCCCCTCCTCCGTTAGGTTTCTTCGTTGCAATACGTGTACTCGATGTATCGGGTCGGCAAGACCGTGCCGCCGAAACGTCAGATCCTCAAGGACATCTCGCTGAGCTTCCTGCCCGGCGCGAAGATCGGCATTCTCGGCCT
This sequence comes from Vulcanimicrobiota bacterium, assembly GCA_963723445.1. Classification (GTDB taxonomy): domain Bacteria; phylum Vulcanimicrobiota; class Vulcanimicrobiia; order Vulcanimicrobiales; family Vulcanimicrobiaceae; genus Vulcanimicrobium. The sequence goes on along the minus strand of CAVRQP010000008.1, from coordinate 110,576 downwards.
CAACGGCGCGGGAAAGTCGACGGTGCTGCGCATCATGGCCGGCATCGATACCGACATCGACGGCGACGCGCAGGCGATGCCCAACCTGACGATCGGGTACCTCGAGCAAGAGCCGAAGCTCGATCCCGACCAGACCGTGCGCGAGGCGGTCGAGCAAGGGCTTGAGCGAACAGACCGCGGCGCGCAAGCGGCTCGACGAGGTCTACGCCGCCTACGGCGATCCCGACGCGGACTTCGAAGCGCTCGCGAACGAGCAGGCCGCGCTCGAGGCGGTGTTGTTCGCGCAGGGCGACGATCTCGAGCAGCAGTTGGAGATCGCCGCCGACGCGTTGCGCCTGCCGCCGTGGGACGCCAAGATCGGGCCGCTGTCCGGCGGCGAGAAGCGCCGCGTCGCGCTGTGCCGGCTGCTGCTCTCCAAACCCGACATGCTGCTGCTCGACGAGCCGACGAACCATCTCGACGCCGAGAGCGTCGAGTGGCTGGAGCACTTCCTGCAGCGGTTCCCGGGCACCGTCGTCGCCGTCACCCACGATCGCTACTTCCTCGACAACGCCGCCGAATGGATCCTCGAGCTCGACCGCGGCCGCGGCATTCCGTGGAAGGGCAACTACAGCTCCTGGCTCGACCAGAAGCAAGAGCGGCTGGCGCAAGAAGAAGCGACCGAATCGGCGCGTCGCAAGGCGCTCAAACGCGAGCTCGAATGGGTGCGCTCCGGCACGAAGGCGCAGCAAGCGAAGAGCAAGAGCCGTCTGGCGCGCTTCGACGAGCTGTCGAGCTACGAGTACCAGAAGCGCAACGAGACGCAAGAGATCTTCATTCCCGTCGCCGACCGGCTCGGCGATCGGGTGATCGAGTTCACCGGCGTGCGCAAGGGCTACGGCGACCGGCTGCTGATGGACGACGTCACCTTTCGGATCCCGGCCGGCGCGATCGTGGGGATCATCGGGCCCAACGGCGCGGGGAAGTCCACGCTGTTCCGCATGATCGCCGGCAAGGAGCAGCCCGACGCCGGCGAGATCGCGATCGGTTCCGACCGTGAAGCTGGCGGTGGTCGATCAGAGCCGCGAGGAGCTCGACGACACGAAGACCGTGTTCGAGGACGTCACCGGCGGCCGCGACCTGCTCACCATCGGCCGGTTCGAGATGCCGTCACGCGCGTACTTGGGGCGGTTCAACTTCAAGGGCGGCGATCAGCAGAAGAACGTCGGCATCCTCTCCGGCGGCGAGCGCGGCCGGCTGCACCTGGCCAAGACGCTGCTCGAAGGCGGCAACGTCCTGCTGCTCGACGAGCCGTCGAACGACCTCGACGTCGAGACGCTGCGCGCACTCGAGGACGCGCTGGGCGAGTTCGCCGGCACCGTGCTGGTGATCAGTCACGACCGCTGGTTCCTCGACCGCATCGCGACCCACATCATCGCCTTCGAAGGCGACTCGCGCGTCCGCTTTTTCGAAGGGAACTACCATGAGTACGAAGCGGACAAGGTCGCGCGCCTCGGCGAGGAGGCGGCCCGGCCGCACCGGCTTCGCTACCGTCCGCTGACGTTGCCGTAGCACAGCGCACTGGGACCCGCCGGAACCGCGGATTCTCGTGCGCGTCCAACCCGGAGACTTCGTTAGAGCGGGACGCTGATGAAGACGTGCAGACCGCTTCGATAGCCCCAGTAGCCCCACGCGTTGTTGTAGTACGTCACCTGGCGTCCGTGCCAGTAGCGGTAGCGGCGTGGCGCCTGCTGCCAGCCGAGGTATTGGTAGTCGCGGTAGTGACGATAGTCACGGCGCACATGGTAGGGCGGGTCGTGCCGGTAGTAGCCGTGCCGGTCGTATTGCTGTGCGAACGCGGGTGCCGCCGAACCCAAGAGCGCGAGGCTGAGCGCGAAGGCGGAAGTGAGAAGACGTCTCATGCTTCTCGCGTACCCGCCGCACGGCGGCGCCAGCCGCATTCTCAGTCATCTCTCACGAAACGCGTCGTGCGCTTGCGACCGAGCTTAGTCGGGTACTCGCAGGCGGACGACGACCATGCGGCGGCCGTAGCCGTCCCCGCGCGCGCCGTGCCGAATGAGAGCGCGCTCGTCATGGTCCATCGGCGCCGGCAGTTTTGTCGCGCCGTTCGCGACCAAGTGCCGGCTGATCGTCGCCCCGAGCGCGTCCGCCGTTCGATCCGGCTTGTCGCCCTTTGCCGTCACGCCCGGAAATTCGTCGGTCCAGCCGGTGAATTCCAAGCGTGTGCCGCGTGGGCTCGCGCGCACGAAGACGTCGTATCGCTGCTCGATTTCCTTCAACTCCAAAAACTCCAGCGACGGCAGTTTTCGCCATCGGTCGACAAGCGGCACCCCCAATGCGAGGCGCGCTTTCTGTCAGCTACATGCGGAGCGCGGAGGTGCCCGGCCGAGCGAGCCGGCGATCGCGGGTTGATCGAAAGGACCGGGCGGAACGAGGTACGGCACGACGGGTATCGGCGAGAGCGAGTCCCACGCGAGCACGAGGCGACGAAGGAGGTCGATCATGTCGACGATGCTCCGCGCCACCCAATCGAGGAGCCGGGCGAACAGGGCGACCACCAGCAGCCCGATCGCGGCGTGTAACGCGAGGCTGACGAGCACCGGACCGCCCAGCCACACCGTTCCGCCGAAAGGGTGCCCCGCGATCGCAAACTGCTCCAGCGTTTCTGCCGCGAACAGCGTGCCGATCTGCAGGGCGAACGTGATGGGAGTAAGCCGCAGCGCCATTCGTAGCGGTACTGCGGTGCGCGAGTCGCGAAGCCACGCGGGCGCACGCCCTAAGCGAGAGCGAGGCAGAGCGCGGCGCACCACACCGATGAGAAAAAGCGCCGCGAAAACGAACGCCGCAGCGAAGGCCGGCAGGACGTCCGCGTAGCTCTGGTCGGTGAAGTGCCCCGCTCCGAACGCGCCGCGGTTCGACAGCCACTCGACGAGTGGGTCGCCAAGCGCCGCAGCCGTGAAGGCGGCCGTCAGGCAGAACAGCAAACGTGCGGTTCCGGCACGCATCGGCGGTCGCTTCGTTCGAAGGCGTGCAATTCCTGGAGGTACCGGCGGGTGGACTTCGGCATTGCCGAGCAGAACAGTCAGCACCGAGGACGGCCGCGTGGCGGACCGTCCCGAACGTCCAGGAGAACGCGTTTGGGTACGGTTCTCGATACCTTCCACATCGCCGTCAGCGCGAATCGAGAAGCGATCCGTCGCGCGGCTCGCGAGTGTGCCCGCGGCGGATCCGAGCGCCTGCTCCTCGATGGTGTCGGGGCGCTTCTGGACGGCGACGTGGACGGCGCGGTGCGCCTTCTCAGGCACGTCGTGAAGCGCGGACCGGCCGACATCGCCGCAGCCGCGGCAGACTTCCTCGGACCGATCTTCGCGATGCGACACGTGCACGACGAGGTGATCCACGTTGCCGGCGTGCTGGAGGCCGGCGGATGGGACGCATCCGCGAGCGTCTTTCGTGCCGTCGAAGCCGCCGATCGCGGCGATCGCCAATCGGCGCGCCGTCATTGCGATGCGGCGGAGCACGCGCTGTTGTCCGACGTCGATCCCGTCGTCGAAGTTCGCGTCCTTCAACGGATCGCCAGGACCGCATATTTTCTGGGCGACCATACGCGCGCGCTCAACGTGGCCCTTCGCAGCGCGCGGTCCGCGGAAAGGCTCGGCGCGTGGCACACCGCCGCGGCAGCGTATTCGGTCGCGTTCAACGTGTACCATGACGTCCTCGGTGACTTTGCCGAGGCGGATCACTACGTGGGCCTGTTTCGAGCGGCGGCGACGAAGACGGACGACGCATCGCTGCTCCAGCCCGCGCTGGTCGCGGAATTCACGGTCGCGGTGCAGATCGGCGACGTCGAGCGCGTTCCCAGGCTCGAGCGGCAGTTGCGTTCGCTGTGCCTGCCCGAGCAGTACCAGGAGAACTACCCGCTGACGCTGGCGCACGCGATGGTGCTGGGCGCGACCGATCTCGCTGCGATGAGCACGGTGCTGGCGGTCCTGCGCGACACGGGTGGCCGAAGCCGAGCCCAGGCGGCACTTTGCGGCGCCCTCATCGCGCTCGCGCACGCGGCGCGCCGACACGACGACGCCGCGAGGGGCGAGGTGCTCGCAGCCATTTCGCGGCTCGGGCGCTTCTCGGCCATCGAACCTGCCTACGAGCAGCGCCTTCGCCGCCTCTCGCGCGCGACCGTGGCGGTCGTGTGCGATCTCCTCGGCGACCACGTGCGCGCCGCGCGGACGCTGGCCGTGCACGAAGTAGATTCGGACCGGGGAATCCGCGAACTGGCGCGCGGAACCGGAGACATCGAGGCCGGACTGCGCGGAATGCATCGCGTCTACGAGAACGCGCGCGCATCGCGCGCTACGAACGAGCCGCCCGCGAAGCTCACCAACACGGAGCTCGAGGTGCTCAACTTGCTCGGGCGCGGTTGGAGCGCCGGACGCATTGCCCACGAGACGGGGCGCAGCGTCAACACTGTGTATAACCACACGCGCTCGATCCTCGGAAAGCTCGAAGCCGCGCGCGCGCCGGAAGCCGTCGCGATCGCCCGGCACCGCGGATACATCAGCTGAACGGCGGAAACTGCCTGAACTGACGCCGGCGCGCCAGCGGCGCGCCTAGTCAATGTTGATCCGCGCCGGGCGGCCGAACTGCGACACGCTGTGACTGCCACTTTTAAGGAGGCAGTCCATGATCGCCGCGCTTATCATAGCGTTGGCGTTGGCGACGTCGTCGGGCGGGACGACGACGGCGCCGTCGCCGTCGCCGAACGACAACCCGAATCCCGTTCCATGTGGATCTCAACCGTACTGCGGATAGCGAGCCGCACGAGGGCGGCGACGTGGCACTCTCGTGCTGCTCGATTTCCTGATGGGTGACTCGCTCGTGCAGGTGGCAGCGCGCCATCGTCTGCGATCGATCACCTGCGCCGAGGCGATGCTGCGCGCGGCGCTGCTGCGTCACGGCTACGCCGCTCACGGTGCGGCCGAACGATGAACCCGAGAACATGTGAGATACCCGGCGTCGCAACGTCGCGGTCCTGACGGCGTGCGAGGGGGTGCGCGAAGAGAGGTGGGGTACGAAAGTGCCCCACCTCTCGCCATGCGCGCCCCTGCGAAGCGCCGCAATTCCCGCTCAGGCGGGGCTGGTGCCGTCCACGAACGGCCGCAGCTCGCCGACGAACCGGTCGGTGTTGTGGATGCTGCGCAAGACTTCGACGATCGCGTCCTGCGGAAAACCTGATTCGAGCGTGAACGTGAACCCGCTGAAAACGTCGCCGCTATCGTCGGCACCCCAAAACAAGAAGTTCTCGTCGTTGAGATAGAGCAGCTTGCGCATCAGCCCGCTCATGTCGCGCGCCTTCCCCACGTTGATGTAGCCACCGTTATAGTGCGGATAAATTCGAAAGTTTATCGAATTTTTCGCGCTGACGCTGATGACGATCTCGAGCGACTCGGCGTTCTTGAGGCCGCTCGTCATCGAGCCGGTAAAATTGTACGGCTGTTTCGTGCTTTGGCGGAACGCGACGTTCACGCCGGCCTGCGAGCCGAAGTCCTGCAGCACTTGGCGCGTCTTTTCGCGCGTGGCATCTCGGGCGGCGTCCTGCTGGGCACCCGCCGGGGGGCCGGTGAACGCCAGCAGAGCGAAGAGGACGACGCAGACAGGGAAAAGACGCATGGCCGGTACTCTGTCCTGCCATGCGTCCAGTTCCTTCAGGCGCCGCGCGCGAAGTCCGCGATGAGCGCCGGCGCCGCGGCGTCGAAGCCGACGACGTCGAGCATGCCGCCGTCGTTCGGGTCCGCGATCGTGAACCCGTTGGACGTCATGCCGGCCACGACCAGCTTCGCCGCGATCCCCGTCCGCTCGCGGTACGTTCGCAGCGCCTGGTCCGCGTGGATCGTGCCGGCCCACGTCTCGCTGTCCGTCAGGACGACGAACACATCGAAGGCGAGCCGGTGCTCGAGCGCGTAGAGCATCGGGAGCGAGCAGTCCGTTCCCATGAACGGAAGCGCGTTCGTTCGGGCGACGACCGACGCGACGCTCTCGTCGCGACGGATCGCGAGCGGGATGAACCCTTCCGCGAACGCCATGACCTGCACGTCGCGTTCCGTTCGAACGAACGTGAGCGCCATGGCCGCCGCGCCGACGCGCGGGGTGATTCCCGGAATGCCCGCGATCGTACCGGCCGACATCGAGCCCGAGACGTCGAGTCCGACGAGCGTCCGCGCGCCGGTCGGTTCGACGTTCTCGAATGCCAGGCCGAACGCCGTGTCGAGTGCGTCGACGACTGCCGGGACCGGCGTCCAGGTCGTCCCCTCGCCTCGTCGAGGACGCCCACGTCCTTGCGGCATTCGATGCCGTGCGTCTCGCGCTTGTGATCGGCGAGCGTGAGACGACGCATCGCGTCGCCGCGGCTCATCCGGCGACCTTGACCGGACGGCCGGCCGTCACGATGACTTCCACGGTGATACCTCATTTCCGAACAATAGACAGAAGCGGGGCGAGCGCATCGCTCACCCCGCTTCAACAGCGTCCGTGGTTCGCGCTCGAAAAGTTCTAGGCCAGTCGCGTACCGTCTGGGCTGCACGAGATCACCGGCAGCCGCGAGGCGGAGCCGTGGTCTCGATTCGATAGGGCTGCGGACGAACGTATCTGCATGATTGAACTCGCCAAGGAGCTTAGCACGACAACACCATTTGTCAAGAGCGATCGAGACGACCGCGCCGGTCTTTCGCGCCACACGAACAATTATAACGTCATCCCGAGCTTGTTGAAAGGGGAACGATCGCGCGGTGCGGCCGTATAGCCCGCGCGTCCGACGACGGCACTGCACACTCTGAGATCGTCGAAGGGTGCTCGCCACAATCCGTCGGGAAGATGATGTCAACATGAGAAACATTGCGCGACCGCTTGACAACACTGGGGCCTTACCATTAGGATTCCAAACGTTATGATGCAGCGATACGCATCCGTCCTATCCCGAACCGAAGGCCACAGATCGTGGACCGAGGATTCGAATTACCTGAGCGGTCACTCGTTCGGGTTGGCCGGCACGCGCCCAGCGATGGGGGTCGTCGCATCGTAACAGTCGCTCCGATACTCCTGTAAGCTCTACGAGGGGATCGGCGCGCAGCCGGTCCTTTTTCGTTCCGTTGGGGTCCGCGTCGTGGCGACGAACGCGATTCCAAACCGCGTGACGGGCGTTCGATTCGTCCCGGGCCCGCATGGTGATTGAAGCCGAAGCAAATCGAGGCGCTCGCCCGTGAAGCGAGCTGAAGCGAGTGTGAGTCTCGTCGATCGCCCCAAGTGTCTTGCGTGCACGGTCGTGCACGTCCGGTTTGTCGCGTCCTTTGAAAACTGAATACGAGTATCCCGAAGTTTTCGCGTGAGGTTCTTGCGCGGCGCACTGGCGCGCGCCGATGCTCGTTGAGCTGCCTCACGCGCTCCTGCGATCGGGGCAACGCTGCGTCGCCCGAGCGAGAGGGACCGCGGCGAGATCGCATCCGGAGTGGTGGCCGAACGGTAAGGCATCGATCTGCTACGTCGACGAGTCGCGAGGGCGACCAGCGTGTTCGACTCACGCCCACTCCGCCATCGGGGGTTAGCTGAGACGGTCTAGCGCGCGTCTGAAGATCGCGAGACGAGGATTCGAGCGCCTCACCCCCGGCCGGGTTCACAACTATCACCCAGAGTCGCGCGTTCACGGCGAGCCGCGCGATTCGAAGGCGCCGTCGTGGGGCGACGCGCGCAAAAGCCAGGCGTCGCGATGGTCCGCGACCGGGCAAGCTCGCCGTGCCACACCCCCGTAGCCAAGCGGAAAGGCACCGGATTACGAATCCGGTCGAGCGGCGGTTCGATTCCGCCCGGGGGTTCCAACGGGACGGCATGTACCGAGGCCCCGTTCCATATCCGATCCCCGGTCGTCTAACAGGTAAGACAGCGGCTTGTTACGCCGCGAAATGGTGTTCGAGTCACCGCTGGGGAGCCAAACGCGAGCCGCTCTCGCTCAACCGCAGAAGCAACGCGTTCAAGAACGCTCCAGTCTGGGTTCAAGTCCCACGGGCGGTATATTGGGGTGAGACGTCCTGTGGGAATGGACGGCGGGCCGTAAGCCCGTCGCGAGCATCGCACTGTCGGTTCGAATCCGACCTCACTCACCACTGCGAGTTGCTAAGAGCACGGGGGTCTCATAAGCCCTAACGGACGAGGGGCGGAACCTCGACTCGCAAGAGCACCACGAGAACAAAGAGACGTAGCGTAATGGCAACGCACTCCCTTCGGGAGGGAGGGTCGTCAGTTCGATTCTGACCGTTTCTGCCAATTACAAAACAATCACACGTACTACGAAAGGAGGTTGACGACATGAAGCTCGGTGAAGCGCTCCGGATCCGTTCGGACAACTACAAGAAGATTGCGGAGTTCAAGGCGCGCGCCGTAGCGAGCGCGCAGGTTCAGGAGGGGGCAAAGGCGCCCGACGACCCGCAGGAACTCCTCGAGTCCATCGACCGCCTTTCGGTGGAAACGCTCGTACTCGTCCAGCGCATCAACCGCACGAACGTCGCGACGGTGCTCCCGTCGGGTCAGCGGCTCGTTGACGCCCTTGCGGAGCGCGACTACCTTCTGGGGGTGCGTGCGCCCTTCGAAGCCGTCGCCGACGCGGCGAGCGGACTGCAGCAGCGCTACATGAAGTCCGAGATCCGGGTCGTGCGCACGGTCGACCCGGTGGCCCTTCGGAAGAACGCGGATGACTATTCACGTCGTCACCGCGTGCTCGACGTCGACATCCAGCAGGCGAACTGGGTAACCGATCTGGTCGAATGAGCGAGTCGGTAGTCAGGCGATCGAAAGCGAGCACAAGAACGCCCGTAGACGGGCCTGGGTGACTGTCGCGCGCAGTCGGAGGGTTCGATCCCCTCAACTGTACCGTGTATGCGCCGTACCGTTCACTGCGTACGTAGACCCGGTATTCCTTACCACCAGGTGCTGGTTCGATCTCTCGATGAGGGCGGGAATGGGGATCTCGCTCATTCGGCCGGGCGGCGCGCGATCGGATAAGCCGATCGCGCGCCCATGTCCTCGTGTTGAAACGAAGATCATGCGATCGTCCGAAGATCGCGTTCCGCGTTTGATTCGCGGCGAGGGCACCAACGATCGGGATGAGCCAGCCGGGACGGCGGCGGGTTTTGGCCCCGCTATGACGTGGTTCGACTCCACGATCCCGAGCCATGCCGGCGGAGCTCGAGCGGCAGAGCAGCAGTCCTTTAAACTGTCCCGTGCGGGTTCGAGCCCCGTCGCCGGCACCATAGTCACAAACGTGCGCGCCAAGCAAACGTGGAATTGCGCCGGACCCTTAATCCGGCAATGCTCGGTTCGAATCCGAGGGCGCGCACCAATCGTGCGAAGTGGAACGCGTCGGCCAAGCGTGGAACGCCTTTAGCGCGCCGGCGGAGCTCGTCAGGACGAGCGGCGGTTTCGTAAACCGCAGGCAATCGGTTCGAGTCCGATCGCCGGCTCCAATCTCGAAGGACCGCCGGCCTCTGGGCAGGGTCAAGCTGCCGAGCACAGCGCGGGTTGCTGGGCAAGGTCCGCCCATGGATAATACGCACGTCACGACCACCAAGGAGACGACCGTCGAGAAGCGCACCGTCGTCGAGGAGCCGACCGTCGTGGAGAAACGTACCGTCGTCGAGGAATCAAAGCCCGAACCGCGTCACGGCGAGACGATAACCATCGAGACCCACACCGAAGGGTAGCGTTGGCCCAGCTTCGCCGGCAAGCGGTGGGTAGGCCGGCGAACGGCTTCGCCGACGCGCATTCGCCGCGCCGAAAAATGCTCGTCCCGCCGCAGAGGCGTGACCTCGAGGCGGCGTGCTCCAATTCGGAAGGTGCCGCCCGTGGCCGGGCACTCAGTCCTGAAAACTGACGCGGACGCGGCTCAAACCCGCGTGGGATCGATACCTACACCTTCCGCCACCTTCCGTAGTGTAGTGGCCTGCACGGCTGATTGTCGATCAGGAAGTACGATCGATCTCGTCGGGACCGCATCCGTTGAATGCAAGCGCGAGCACCGCGCCTTCAGCGCGTCTAGCCGGTCGAGCTCGACGGGAATGCCCGAGCCCCTCCGGTGGGGTCGCGTCACCGCGTGCACTCGTTCGATTCGGAGCTTGGGCACCTGCTCGTCATAGCTCAGCGGTAGAGCCGCCCGATAAGCGCGTGATCGCAGTTCGATTCTGCGTGACGAGACCATGGGCGGTTAGCTCAGCGGCCAGAGCGTCGGCGTAACATGCCGAGCGTCGGTGGTTCGAATCCGCCACCGCCCACCAAGCTGCGGATCTCTCACAGTGGCAGTGTGCCGGCGTGCCAAGCCGGCTGCGCGGGTTCGATTCCCGCGATCCGCTCCAAGTACTTTGACGAAAGGAGCCCGATCCCGGTGTCTACGCGTTCTGGTTCTCAACTTCTCGTACGAGCCGCTCGGGGTCGTCGGCTTCCGGCGCGCAGTGCGGTTGCTGTTCGCGCGCAAGGCCGAGGTCGTGCAGCGCGGCGATCACGTCATCCGCACGACGTCGGCCGCCTTTCCGCTGCCGTCGATCGTGCGCATGCTCTACTACGTCCGCCGGGCGCGCAAACGCGTCGCGCTGACGAAGAAGAACGTGCTGCTTCGCGACGACTACGTATGCGCGTACTGCACGAAGCGCGCCGGTCACGACATGACGGTCGACCACGTCGTCCCGCGCAGCCGCGGCGGCGCGTCGGCGTGGGAGAACCTCGTGGCGTGTTGCTCGGACTGTAACGCCCGCAAAGGCAACCGGACGCCGGACGAAGCGCGCATGCCGCTGCTCCGCAAGGCGCGCGAGCCGCGGTATATCCCATTCGTCGTCGTCCGCCGCAACACGGCGCCCGACGAGTGGGCCAAGTACCTCGCGCTCTACAACGTCGGCATCGAAGAGCGAATCGAACGGTGAGCGAGCTCGCCGAAGCGATTCAGCGCCGCGTCGGCGAGCGCGTTCGTGCGCTGCGCTCGCGCGGGGTCTCACGCAACGCCAGCTCGCCGACCGCGCCCGCATCAGCCGGCCGTCGATCGCCAACGTCGAGGCCGGCCGCCAGAACGTAGGTCTGCGCCAGCTCTGCGCCCTGGCCGGAGCGCTGGGGGTCGAGGTCGCCGACCTGCTCGCAGAGGTTCGGACCGGGACGGCCGAATGAACCGCCCATGCAGGTCGTACCGCTGAAGAACCGTTTCGAGGAAGACGGCGTCCTGGTCATGCCGGGCTTCAAATCGCCCGACGACGTCGCCGCGTTGCGCGCTCGCGCCGCGGCGATCGTCGACGCCTTCGACCCGGCCGAATCGACCGCGATCTTCACCACCAAGGACGAGTCGACGACCAAATCGGACGACTACTTCCTCACCTCGGGCGACAAGATTCGTTGCTTCTTCGAAGAGGAGGCGTTCGACGCTTCGGGCGCGCTGCGTCAGCCCAAGGAGCTGTCGATCAACAAGATCGGGCACGCGATGCACGATCTCGATCCGGTCTTCGAACGTTTCTCGCGCGATCCGCGGCTGCACGAGCTTGCCGTCCGGCTCGGCATCGCCGAGCCGCGCGTGTACCAGTCGATGTACATCTTCAAACAGCCGCGAATCGGCGGGGAGGTGCGCTGGCATCAGGACGCCACCTATTTCGAAACCGACCCGATCAGCGTGACGACGCTGTGGTTCGCCCTTGAGGACGCCGACCGGAACAACGGGTGTCTGTGGGTACAGCGCGGCGGCCATCGCACGCCGCTGCGGGAGCGCTTCGTGGTCGACGCCGCGGGCAGCCGGCTCGAGCGCTCGATTCCACGCCGTGGCCGTCCGTCCACGTCGCCGAACCGGTCGAGGTCGAGGCCGGGACGCTGGTCGTCCTGCACGGCAAGCTGCCCCATTACAGCGCGCCCAACCGTTCCGCGGCGTCGCGTCACGCGTACACGCTGCACTTCGTCGACGCTCGCGCGCGCTACGCCACGACGAACTGGCTCCAGCGCGGCGACGCCTTTCCCGCGCGCGGCTTCGTCGACCGATGACGCCCGGCGCTGCCGAGACGGCGGACCGACCGATCGACGTTCGCGCTGAGCGGTGACGGGATCGACGTGGTCGTCGACCGCCGATTGCCGGCCGCGATGCCGCGCGCGGCCGTGATCGTCGCGCACGGGATGGCCGAGCACGCGCTGCGCTATCGCCGGTTCGCCGGCGAGCTCGCCGCACGCGACTACGCGGTCTACGCGCCCGACTATCGCGGTCACGGCCGAACGGCCGGCGGCGACCAGAACTTGGGCTATGCGGGCGACGACGGCTGGAACGGCATTCTGCGCGACCTGCACCGGCTCGCCGAGCGCGTCCGCGCCGAGCTTCCCGGCGTCCCGCTCGTGTTGTTCGGGCACAGCATGGGATCGGTGCTCGCGCAGCGCTTCGCGCAATTGCACGGCGAGGAGCTGCGCCGGCCTGATCCTGTCGGGCAGCTTCGGCTCGGCGCCGAACATCGGCGCCGGCATCGCGGCAGCGCGGGCCGTGAGGCTGCTGCGCGGCGATCGCGCGCCCTCGCCGCTTCAGCGCGCGATGTTCGCCGACTTCAACAAAGCCGTTTGCGCAGCGCGACCGGGCTTCGAGTGGCTCAGCCGCGACGACGACGAGGTGCGCAAATACGCCGACGATCCGCACTGCGGTTTCACCTTCTCGAACCGCTCGATGCTCGACATGCTGTGCGGCTACGTCGAGACCTGGAAGCCCGAGAACGAGCGCCGGCTCCCAACCGCGCTCCCGGTGCTGCTCTTCTCGGGCGCAGCTCGATCCGGTCGGACGCAACACGCAAGGCGGTCACGCAGCTCGCCGAACGCTACCGCGACCTCGGACTCAAGGACGTCGAGGTGGTCTTCTACTCCGGCGCGCGCCACGAGATGCTCAACGAGACGAACCGCGACGAGGTCGTGCGCGACATCGCCATGTGGCTCGAGCGCTCGGTTCTAGTCCAAGAAGATGTCGGTGCCGAGCGGCGTGGCGGGGTCGACCGCGTACTGCGAGAAATCGTCCACCCCGCTCGCGCGCAAAACGTCCTCGTCGATGAAGGTGTTGCCGCTGGTCGTGCGCGCATCGCTGGTCAGGATCGCGTACGCCGCGTCGGCGACGATCGCGGGGGTGCGCGAGGCGCGAATGACCGCGTCGCCGCCGAGCAGATTTTGCACCGCCGCGGTCGCGATGACCGTCCTGCGGCCACAGCGCGTTGGCGGCGATGCCGCGCGAGCGGAACTCCGCGGCGAAGCCAAGCGTCAGCAGCGTCATCCCGTACTTCTTGAACGTGTAGGCCGGCGCTTCGCCGACCCAGCGCGACGCCAGCGCGATCGGCGGCGACAGCGTGAGCACGTGCGCGTTGGCGCCGCGCTCGAGGTGCGGCAACGCGGCCCGCGTGACGAGATACGTGGCGCGCGGGCCGATCGAGGTCATCAGGTCGAAGGCCTTGGCATCGACCTGCGGCCGTGCCGCCGAGCCGGATCGCGCTGGCGTTGTTGACGACGATGTCGATCCCGCCGAAGCGCTCGACGGCCGCCGCGACCGAGCGCGCGATCTCGTCTTCGGAGCGCACGTCGCACTGCACCGCCAAAGCGTGTCCGCCGGCCGCCTCGATCTCGGCTGCCGCGGTGTGAATCGTTCCGGGCAGCTTCGGATGCGGCTCGACGGTCTTCGCGGCGACGACGACGTTCGCGCCGTCGCGCGCCGCGCGCAGTCCGATCGCGAGGCCGATCCCGCGGCTGGCGCCCGAGATGAAGAGGGTCTTCCCCGCCAGGCTCGTCAAGCGCGCGCCCGGTCGAAGAACGCGGTCATCACGGCGCGCGCTTCGTCGGAGGCGAGCCGCTCGCGAAACGCCTTCCCTTCGCGCGCCATCGCTTCGACGAGCGCGTCGCGATCGTGATTGACCAGCCGTTTGGTTTCGCGCACCGCCTGGCGCGGCTTGGCCGCGATCGCACGCGCGGCGGCCGCAGCCGTTTCATCGAGCTCGGCGTCGGCGACGAGCTTGGTCACCAGGCCGTCGGCGTACGCCTGCTGCGCGTCGATCGGCTCGCCCAGGAACAGCGCCGCGCCCGCCCGCGCGCGACCGATGAGACGCGGCAGCAGCACGCTGCTCGCAGCTTCGGGGACGAGCCCGAGATCGACGAACGGCACCTTGAACAGCGCCGACGGCGCGGCGAAGACGAGATCGCAGTGCAGCAGCATCGTCGTGCCGATCCCGACCGCCGGCCCGCGCACCGCCGCGATCAGCGGGACGTTCGTGCGCACGAGGCCGTGGAGGAAACGAAAGACGGGCGCTTCGTCGCCGTGCGGCGGCTGGTCCAAGAAATCACGCAGGTCGTTTCCGGCGGTAAAGGCGCTGCCGCGAGCCTGAAGGAGCAGCGCGCCGATATCGTCGCGCTCCGCAGAGACGACCGCGTCGGCCAGCGCCGCGTACATCGCGACCGTCAGCGCGTTCTTCTTGTCGGGCCGATCGAGGGTGACGTGACGAACGCCGTCGCGGTCTTCGACGGAGATACCGGGCGAAGTCATCCGGCGCACTCCGAGAGGCGGCGGGCGGTTCCTGCCGGCCGGTGGAGATCACACCGCCGCTAGCGCGCCAGCAATGCGGCAGCGATCAAGGCGGGCGGTGTCGCGAGGAGCCCGACGGCGGCGAACCGGCGCGCGCCGATCCGCACGCCGTTGCGGCGCAGGATCGCCAACCACAGCAGCGTCGCGAGCGAGCCGTTCACCGTGAAGTTCGGCCCGACGTTGACGCCGACGAGCGCAGCTGCACTGAACGCGGGCAGCGGATGCGCGGCGCCGGCGTACTTGCCGAGGTCGAGCGCGACCGGCAGATTGTTCACCAGGTTCGAGGTGAGGGCGGCGGCGGCCGCGACGCCCAGATTGGCGAGCGGGCCGCCGGTGTGCTGGGCCCAACTGAAGAGTCCGCGCGAGAACGAACCGACGCCCGCGACGTCGAGCGCGTCGACCAGCACGAACAATGCGGCGGTCAGTACGACGATCGGCCACGCGATGGAGCGGGCGATCGTGCCGGGCGCTGCGCGCTCGCGCGTCGCCGCGACGAGCGTCGCGACGACTCCCAGCACGAACGCCGTCGCGCCCAGCGGGCCCGAGTACGAGGAGGTCGCGATCGAGCGCGAGCGCGGCGAGCCCGAGCGTCACGACCGCCACGGACCGCGGCGGCGGCGCGGCGCCGTCGCGCGCGGCGAGCGGTGCGCGCCATGTCGCGTGCGAAGATCAGCCGGAGCACCACGTACGTCGCAACGATCGATGCGATCGACGCCGAACCGAACGATGCGAGCCAGGCGCCCAGCGGCGGCATCCCGTCGGCGAAGAACAACAAGTTCGACGGGTTGGCGATCGGCAACAGCGAAGCTCGCCGCGTTGGCGACCAACGCGCAGGCGAAGACGTACGCGTCGGGCGACGCGTCGGTGCACGCCAACGCCGCAAGCACCGCCGGGGTGAGCACCACGATCGTGGCGTCGTTCGACAGCAACGCCGTCGTGGCGATCCCGGCCGCATAGACGAGCAACAATAGCCGCGCGCGCGAGCCGCCTGCCGCGCGCACGGCGAGTCGGGCAGTCCAGGCGAAGACGCCTTCGACCCGCGCAAACTCGGCCAGCGCCATCATCCCGATCAGGAACAGGTAGACGTCGAGTCCGCGCGCGAGCGCAGCCCACTCTGCGTGCGGCGTGAGCGCGCCGGACAGCACGAGCGCTACGGCGCCGCCGGCGGCCCACCATGCCTCGTTTCGCCGCCACGGCCGCAGCAGAACGCCGAGCAACGCGAGCCCGGCGATGATCGCGCCGAGAATCGAACTAGGCGCTGGCGGTGCGTGACGGGCGGTAGAGGTGGGCCGCGCCGTAGACCGGGTGGCCGCCGACGATCGTCGCGAGCACCTGGTACTCATCGCTCCACACCGAGAGGTCGGCGCGTTTGCCGGCCTCGACGGTGCCCAATTCGCGGTCCAAGTTCAACAGCCGAGCCGGGCTGCGCGTGGCCGAGATGACGGCCGTCTCGAACCCGATGTCGGCGTACATCATCAGGTTGCGGACCGCCTGGTCCATCAGCAGCGCGCTGCCCGCGATGGTGCCGTCCTCGGCCCGCACGACGCCACCCTCGATGCGGTAGCCGCTGCCGGCCGGCGGCATGTTATCGGTCGCAAGCACCAGCCGTTCGTGCAGCGTGCGGTACAACAGATCGACCATCGGCGGCGAGACGTGATAGCCGTCGCAGATGAGCTGGACGGTCGTGCGCGTCTCCTGGATGAACGCGGCGAGGATCGACGGATCGCGATGGTCGAGCGGATGCATCGCGTTGAAGGCATGCGTGATCGTCCGGAAACCGAGTCCGATGGCGAGCATTCCTTCGCGGTAACGCGCCGCGGTGTGACCGGCCGAGCAGACGACACCCTGATCGAAGAAGAAGCGCGCGACCTCGTCGACGTTCTCGACCTCGGGCGCCATCGTCACCATGACGAGCGCGCCCCGGCACGCGTCGACCATCTCCTGGGCGCGCTCGATGGTGGCCGGTACGATCCACTCGCCGCGGTGCACGCGCCGAAACTTGTGGTTGAGAAAGGGTCCTTCGAAGTGGATCCCCAGACACCGCGCGCCGATCGGATCGCCGGCCTCGACGAGCTGGTTCGCAGCTTCGGAAACCTCGGCACCGGCGTGGACCATTGACTCCCAGGGCGCGGTCATGATGCCGGCGACGTATCCCGTCGCGCCTTGGCGCGCGTACGCGCGCGACGCGACTTCGACCGCGTTGCCTTGATCGCGGTTGAAGAGGAATTCGTCGGCGCCGTTGGTGTGGACGTCGATCAGACCGGGGGCGACGATCGCACCGTCGGGGAGGCGCAGATCGCTGGGACCGTCCTCGGAAAGAATGCGGGAGATACGTCCGCGGTCGACGGCGATTCGTCCGTGCGTTAGCGTACCGTCCCCATGGGCGATCCGCGCCGGACCGAGGATGTAGGTGTCGGACACGTTCGGCTCGATTCGGGAGGCGGCTTTCCGGCCCCCTTTCACCCTTAACGGCCCCCGAAAAGGCGCCGCAAGAACGATCCGCGCTCGCTTGGTACGGGCGCGCCGGCTGGGCCGGCGCCGGCGGCGAGACGGTCCCGCTCGGCCCGTTCGCGCAGGGCGCGGTCGAGGCGCTGCATGTGCTCTTCGGCGTGCGCTTCGAGCGTCGACTCGAGCGCTCCCAACTCGTTCCAACCGGCCGGAGCGCGTCCGGCTTCGCGCGCTTCGCGATACTCTTGGGTCGAGGTCGTGAAGATGCGCAGCGGCGCGATCGCGCGTTCGCGCAGATACCGGTCGGCGAGCATGACTACGTTGCGCCGTTCCGCGCTGTCCTCGTGGTCGGCCATCGTGTGCACGAACGTCATCGGCTTCGCGTGCTGCGCGATCGAACCGTAGAGCTCGAGCTCGCGATCGGAGAGCTGGCGTGAGAACAGGGCGACGATCTCGCTGGCCGACGCCGCGGCGGCGCGCACGATCTCGGCGGCAAGCGGGAAGCCGGAATCGAACGCCGGCGTGTGCACCAGCACGAGCTGGCGCGGCAGCCGCCACGGCGTTTCGATCAACAGCGGCGTGCGTGTCGCGGCTTCGAGCGCTTCGTTCAGCGGGATCGCATTCCAACCGGCGTCGTCGCCGAGCGCGTACGCTTTGTGCTCGGGGCCGTATCGCACGTGCACGGGAAAGTGCATCTCGATCTCGGCGCCTTCGTCGGGCAGCACGCGCGAGCCGGCGATCGCGTTGATCAGGCTCGACTTGCCGCGCTTGAACGCGCCCAGCACCACCACCCGCCAGCGCTCCGGCCGCAAGCCGTGCTCGTAGGTCTGCGGATCGAAGCGAGCCGCCTCCGACGGCGCGACGCGTTCGCGGCCGGCCTGCGGATCGAGCGGCACGGCCGGGTCGGCGCGCTCCGCGCGTTCGATGCGGCTCTCGCGCGCGAACGCCTCGGTACGCGTCTCGATCCGGGTCGCCAACGCGCGCGCAGCCGTCGCGCGGTCGCGCGCCGACTGCGGCGGCCGAAGAACGATCGGCCTGGCCGGCATGCGCTTGCAGCGCGCGGTCGAGCGGCCCGCGCGCCTCGGCGCGGACGCGGGGTGCGAGCGCGGCAACCCGTTCGCCCAAGTCGCGCGCGATCGCCTCGACGCGCGTCGCGATTCCGCCGATGTAGCCGGCGAGCTCTTCGTCGAACGCGGCGTAGAGGCCGGCGCCCAGATCGGCAAGCAGCTCGCGTTTCATGTACGCGTCGCCCGGCGCGGCGGCGAAGCGGCGAGCGATCGCGTCGACCAAGCCGACCGCCGGTCCGCCGAGCGCGCCGAGCACGACCGAGCTGCGCAATCCTGTCTCCAGATCGCTGCTCCACGCGCCGCTCGACGCGTCGGCGCCGAAGGCGCGCGCCGCGTCCTCGGTGACCGGCAGCCGTTCCGCCGCGATCGCGTCGAGCAGCGGTGCCAGGACATCGTCCGGGTCGGCGCCTCGGGCCGCGCCGACCACCGACGCCGAGGCGTTCTTCGCTTCGTCGCGCAGGCGCTTCGCCACGAGGTCCGCGGCATCGGCGGCGAAGCGTCCGATCGCGGTGGCGAGGACGTCGTCGACGAGGATGTGCAGCTTCGCACGGTCGCGCAGACGGGCGACGTCGGTCGCATCGAACGTGCGCGTCAACGTGCGGGCCAGCGCCGGCGCGCATCTCCGCGCCGCGCGCGCGCGTGACCGCGGCGAGATCCGCACCGGCGGCGGTCAGACGTTCGCGCGCCGGCCCCGGCAGCCGCGTCGAAGGCGTCGAGTGCCGGCGCGACCGCGTCGCGTCGCGCGCGCAGTGCTTCGACCGGCGTCTCGAGTGCGCGCGGCGTCGAAGGTCAGCGCGTCGGCGGCCCGCGTCGCGATGCGGCGCGCTTCGGCGGCGGCGCGCCGCAGGCGCGAACGCCCGGTCGTGGCGACCAGCGACGCGTCGAGCGCTTCGAGGAACTCGCGAAAGCGGCTCTGCGCGATCAGCGCGTCGTCGCCGGTGAGCATCCCTTCCGCGTACTCGCGCGCCGAGAGCGGGAAGACCGGCGTACCCGGTGCGTGCAGCGCGGCCTGCGCCAGAATGCGCTGGGCTGCACCTTGCCAGCCTTCCGTCACTTGAGCCTGTCCTGAGCTCAGCCTGCCCTGAGCCTCTCGAAGGGGCGGAGGACTTTCTTTCATGCGCCACAGATCGATCTTGGTCTGCACGATGAAGACCGACTCGATGTAGCGGCGGACGATGCCCAGAAACGACGCGTCGCCTTCGGTGAACGGCTGCTGCGTGTCGATGAGGTAGAGCACCGCATCGGCGCCCGGCAGATAGGACAGCGTCGCCCGCCGGTGCGCCGGGTTGATCGAGGCCAGCCCGGGCGTGTCCGCGACGACGAATCCGCCTTGGAGAAACGCCGAGTCGATCGCGACGCGCACCAGGACCGGACCGCCGTCGTCCTCGTCGTCCGTGGCGTCGTGGAGCTTCCCCTCTTCGCCGACCGCGACGAACCGCGCCAACCGCCCGAGCGGCACGCGCTCGGTGCGGCCGCTCGCATAAATCGCCGTGGCCGACTCGTCGGGTGCGTACGCCAATTCGGTGATGGTCGCCGTCGACGGGTTGATGTCGGTCGCCAGCAACCCGGTGATGCGCCGGCCGCCCGGACGCTGCTCGAACTCCACCTTGCCGAGCAAGCGCGTTGAGCAGGAACGATTTGCCGCTTGAAAATTCCCCCACCACCGCCAGGATGAACCGCCCGTCGCGCAGGCGGGCGACCGTGCGCGCCAGCGATCGGACACCGTCCTCGGCGTCGTGCCACAGCGAGGACTCCGCCTCGACGAGCGACCGCAACTCGTCCAGACACGCGGCGACGTCGTCGCGCGCGGCGCGGTAGACTTCGAGCGGATCCTTCACGAGGCTTCGACCGCTAGCCGCGGATGACGGCGAGCGCCTCGTCTCGGTGCTGCTCCATCAGGGGCAGCGTATCGCCTTCGACGTTCAGCCGCAGCAGCGGCTCGGTGTTCGATTTGCGCACGTTGAGCCACCAGTGCGGGTACTCGATCGTCACGCCGTCGAGGTGGTCGATCTGCGCGTCCTTGAAATGCTGCTGGAGGTGCTGCATCTCGGCATCGGCGTCGGCGACGGGCAGGTTGATCTCTCCCGACCGGAAGCGCGTGTTGTACGGCGCGATCGCCTGGGTGATCGATCCGTCGATCTCGCTGAACAGATCCAGGCACTGCAGCAGCGCGATCATCCCCGAATCGGCGAACCAGTTCTCGCGGAAGTAAAAGTGGCCGCTGTGCTCGCCGCCGAACGGGATGTTCTCCGCGCGCATCTGCGGTTTGATCAGCGAGTGGCCGACCTGCGAGCGAACCGGAATGCCGCCGTGTGCGAGGACCGCCTCGGGAACGCTGCGCGAGCAGATCAAGTTGTAGAGAATCTTCGACCCGGGATACTTCTTGAGCGTCGCGACGCCGACGGCGGCGGTCACGATGCTGCCGTCGGGAAACCCGCCCTTCTCGTCGACGATGAACATTCGGTCGGCGTCCCCGTCGAAGGCCGCGCCGAGGTCGCAGCCGTGCTCCAGCACCGCTTTGCGCAAGGCGAGCTTGTTCTCGTCCTCGATCGGCGACGCCGGATGATTCGGAAACGTTCCGTCGAGCTCGAAGAAGAGCGGGATCACCTCGCACTGCGGCAGGTATTTGAAGACGTACGGAACGGTGAGCCCGGCCATCCCGTTCCCGGCGTCGATCGCGATCTTGTACGGCTTGATCTTGGCGACGTCGCGGATGAACGAGACGCAATGCCGCCCGAAGTCGTCGAGCACCTCGCGCGAGCTCACCCGGCCGGTTCGCGTGGGCTCGGTAAAGTCGCCGGCTTGGGCGAGATCGCGAATCGCGCCCAGGCCGGTGTCGAGTGAGATCGCCTGCGCCTCCTCGCGGCAGAACTTAAGCCCGTTGTACTCGGCGGGATTGTGCGAGGCCGTGATCATCACGCCGCCGTCGAAGCCGTAGTGGCCGACCGCGAAGTAGAGCGCGTCGGTGGAGATCATTCCGATGTGGGTGACGTCGGCGCCGCCGTCGACGGCACCCCGCGTGAGCGCCTCGAGCAGATCGGTCCCGGACGGCCGCATGTCGCGACCGATGCAGATGTTGCTTCGCCCGAGCACTTGGACGAAGGCGCGTCCGATAAGGTAGGCGACCTGCGGGGTGAGTTGACTCCCGACGATCCCGCGGACGTCATAGCTCTTGAAAATCGACGTATCGAACGCGTTGGGCATGGCCGGGCGGCTTTCGCGGCGGCGCTAGGCATCCCCCGGCGCGGGCACCGGCATCCGTATGCGAGGTTCGGAGGCCGGCTTCTCGCTGATCGAGGTCCTGATCGCGACCGCGTTGTTCGCCGTCGCATCGTTCGGCGCGTTCGAGGCGGTGCGTCAGCTCGTCTTGACGACGCAACACGTCACCGCGCGCCGTCTCGCCTACGCTGCGCTCGAACGCTTTTCACTGCAGCTGCGGGCCGAAGCGCGGACCGCGACGGCGATCTGGGCGAGCTCGCCCTCGACGGGCGGCGGTCACGACGATTGCGTGCAGCTCGACTTCTACACGGCCGACGCGGCCGGTCCCGTGTTTTGGAGCTACCGCAACTTTCCCAACCACGGCCTCGCGGAGACGATACCCGGCGACGCGCTCGAGCGGTTGGTCGCGCACGCGCCGATCGCGGCCTGCGATCCGGCGCAGAACGGCGCGATCGTGCTGACCCGGCTGCACGCGCCGATCTCCGTTGCGCCGGTCTCCGCGGATCGGCTCGCGTCACACCAGGACGCGTACTTGCAAGCGACCGACTCGCCGTTTGTCGCGGCGGCCGTTCCCGCCACCGCGCCGATCCCGTTGGGCGTGCTCGACGCGCGCGGCGCGCCGGTCGGCGGCGGTAACACGATCGTCGAGCTGCGCGTCGATACCGACGCTGGCTCGCGCGTCGTCGACCTGCTGCCGGGCGTCTTCCCGAGCGGCTTCACCGAAGTGCTGCGCTACACGTGCAGCGCGCGCTGCGACGTCGGTCACGACACCGCCGCACCCAAGACGCTCACCGCTTGCAGCATGAGCTGGCAGCCCGAGTGGAGCGAATTCGTGCGCTGGAACGATTCATCGGTGAACGCGGACGGGTCGCTGAGCTTTCCCGGCGGCTGGTTCATCGCCGGAACGTTCAGCTTCAGCTATATGGGAACGCGGGCGTCAGACGGCGGTACCGATACCTTGGCGAAGTCGTACCCGGCGACGAATTGGGACGTGTCGCGCGACTATACCGCCTTCCCACCGGATCGACGCGCCGCGAACGGTTCGACCGCCGGGAGCTTCGCGCCGTGGGATGTCCGCACCGAGCCGCCGCCGGCGTGGCTGACCGACTTCGCGCCGTACCTCGCGGCCGGCGAGGCGGCGCCGATCGCGGCCGAGCAGCAGCGCTGCGACGCCGTGCAGCAGCAAGGAGCCGCGAATGGATACTATACCAACGGCTGAGCGCGGCTTCGCGCTGCTCGAAGTCCTCGCATGCGTCGCGCTGCTCGGCATCGCGAGTGCCGCAACGCTCGGAGCGGTCGCGGCGCTGGCGCGCAATGCCGCTCCGGCCGCGGCTCGAGACGCGGCGCTGATGGCGGCGGAGAACGTTCAAGCGCGCGCACGAGCGGCGGTCGCATACGCGTCTTCGCCGTCGCAGGATGGATCGGCGCTGCTCGCCGACCGCTCGTGGGGTTTGCGTGCGGGCGAGAGCGACTTCGTTGCCGGCGCGCAACTGCAATCGCCGGCATCATGCGGCGCGAGCGCGCCGCTCCGGCTCAGGTTACCGGTGGCGGCGACCTACGATCCATCGAGCCAGCGCTTCACCGTCGTCGTGACGTATCCGCGCGATCCGTGCCGGGTGGCCTCGGACGGAACGATCCCGGACGACGATGCGGCGAGCGTCACGCTCGCGCAGACGCTTCCTCCGTCAGTCTATCCGCCCGGGCAGGTGCTGCACCGCGACGTGCAGCCGCCGGCGAGGATGTGACGTGCTCGGCACGGCCTTGTGGTTCGTCATCGCGCTCGGGTTGCTCGCGACGGTGGTGCTCGACGGCGCGGCCGCATTCGGGCGGGCCGGCGTGCAGGCCGCCGCAGATCACGCGCTCGAGGGCGCGATGCACGACGCGATCGCCGACTATCAGAACCGTCTCCAGGCCGCGATCGCGCAAGCGGCCGCGCCGCTCGCGCCGGCGGCGCCGTTCGCCGGCAGCGTGCCAGGCCTGGGAAACTACGCGAGTCCCATCGCCACGCTCCCCGATCCACTGCAGGGCACCTACGCCGCCGGGACGAGCACCAACGCGCCGTCGCCGCCGTTCACGGTTGCCTACACGGTCACGCCGACGACTCTGGCGCCGCCGGACTGCTCGGCGCAGCCGGGCACGGGCGGCCCCGATCCGATCGCCTGGCTGCAGTGCGGCGGTTTCGTGCAGGAGTCGCGGATGTCGCTCCACGTCGTCGTGCGGGTCCTCGCCGCCGGGGGCGAGACGCTCGCGCAACGCAACGGATTCGTGAGCCTCCGGCTGTTCGCGGAGCCGCCCTACAGCGCGGTCGTCGGGCGGTCCGACGGCTCGGCCGACGCCCCGGCCGGGCCGAACGCCCTCATCGACCCGCCCCACGAAGGCGACGTCGGCGGCGGGACGATCAGCGGCGCGTCGCCCGTTCCCCGGCCGAGCTCGCTTCCGGCCGGCGGGACCTCGATCCACGTTCGCTACGAGTGCCACGACGGGGCCGGGCACTGCGCGAACGCGGCCCCGCCCGACCCGGACGCCGGTCTCCAGGCGGGCGTCACTTGGGCGAACGGCAACCGGCCCGAACCGTGATCCAGACCACTATCCGGCGCGTAGAATATCCGGCCTGCCGGCCGATACTATCAGTATGGAAAGCACGTCTGTGAACGGAGGTACAACGTGACGGACACGGATGCCCAAGCATTCTTCGCTTGGACCAGTCGCGAACGAGCGATCGTTCGGCTGTTACATTCCGGCAAACTCGGCTACGCGGAGTTCGCCTTGCGGCGCCAGATGAACTACGACCGCCTGATCCGCGACTCGTCGCCGGTTCTCGATCAGGCGCTCCGGCTTCAAAGGCTCCCGTAACCTAATACCGCTGATTCCAGCGCCGGCGGCGCGGTGCGACGGCCTTGGAATCGCGATGCGGATAGAGTGAAAGCGTCGAGAGCGACGCGCCGCAGAAGAAGCCGACCAGGTCGGCCGTGACTTCGTATACCGACTTCGTCGACATCTGAAGATCGCCGCGCAAGACCGCGGCGTCGCTTTGCGCGAAGACGATCGCCGCGCCGGTCGCGGAGCGATCGATGCGCGCGAATGCCGTCGCGCGCCGTATCTGCAGCCCGCTCGTACTCACGTCGACGCGGAGCTCGGGCACGAGCATCGACAGCGCCTCCGCGATCCGAGCGACGAACGCATCGAAGCCGAGCGATTGATACGCGCCCGGCGTCTGAGGATCGCGTTCGGGCGCGGGCAAGCCGAGGCGCGCGTTCATCGGGTGGCCCGACCCGCGAGCATAAACATCCGGCGATCCATTCGCAACTCCGTCTCATCCTTAAACACGGAGAAGGTCCGAGATCGGTCCTTCACGCCCGTCCGATGTCATCAGCATACGGGGCCGCGACGCGAGTTGCAAGCGATCGGGAGCGCTCATACCATCGCGGCCCCAACACTTAACGGCGAGACGACAAAGGGGACTTTTTAGACGGAGAGAGTGGTGCTCAGAAACTCCTCGAGCGCGGCATCGACCGCCTCGGGCTCCTCTTCGTGCGGCAGCAGCCCGCTCTCCGCGAACGTGACCAAGCGGGCGTCGCGGGCGAGTCGCAGGAACTCGTCGGCGTGCGCGCGTGGGCTGATCCGCGGTGCGCGTTCGCCCCAAAGCACCTGGAGGGGGACCGTCAAGAACGGCAGGTCCCGCGCCACGTCACAGTTGAGTCTGCCGCCGGCGAACGCCGCCGGAACGTAGCGCGCTCCGGGCTGATGCGTCACCGCGTAGTAGTGGTCGACGACCTCGGCCGTCGCGCGCGAACGATCGGCATAAGCCTGTCGCGCCAAAAAGCGCCGGATCGACGCTTTCGACGCCAGCGCGTTGAAGGCGGCTTCGCCAAGAACGGGGATGCGAAAGAGTGCGGTGATCGCCGATCCCGCGCCGACCGGTTCCCGGCCGAGCGTCCCGCCGAGTCCGGCCGGGCAGATCGCCGCCAGCCGCTCGACGCGATCGCCGGAGCGCGTGAGCGCGCGAATCGCGAATGCGGCACCGAGCGACGACGCGACGACCGCCGTCGGCACGTCGCCGAACGCTTCGAGCGCATCGACGATCTGCTCCACGAAGAGCTCCGCCTGGTATGAGATCCGCGGCTTGTCGGAGAGTCCGCAGCCGAGCAGATCGAACGCCACGACGCGATGGCGGCGCGCGAGCAGCGGGAAGAGCTTGCGATACTCGTATGAGGAAGCACCGGCATAGACGCCGTGCACGAGCAAGACCAGCGGACCCGCGCCCGCTTCGGTGGCGAAAATGTCGTGGCCACGCCAGCGCCACGCGCGGCGGGTTCCACCTAGCGCGTTCGTCGGTAGGGGAGCGTTGCTGAGAGCGCGATTGGCGGCGGCAATCGCGCCGGTGACGCCGGCGCCGGCGACGAGCGGTCGTACGAGTTTCTTCACGGTGTCCTGCGCTGGAAACGGGTAAAGTCAGCCCTTTGTTGCGGCAGACCGACCGAAGGAGCGATCGCAACTCTTCCTCTGAGGGCACACCCACAAAGGACCCTTCCGCGCGGCCGTCGCAACGGCGGGTGGTGGTCGCTCGCGTTTTCAGCGCGCTGGCCGTGGTCACCGCGCTGAGTGTCCCCGTGCAAGCAGCGCCATGCGGAGGAGTCTCCGTAGGGCATGCGGTCGCCTTGAAATCGACCGAGCTCGATCCGGACGTCTTCGTTTGGGACGCGAAGGAGCGGGTCGTCGAGTATGCCGGGGGTTACTGGCGCGACACACACGACGTGCTCTCGCACACCGTGTTGGCCAAGCCGGGAACGCGGGCCGTGGTCGTGCAGTGCACCGCCGGCGTGATCCGTCAGAAGTACAGCGCCGACACGCGCGACGCGATCGGGATCCGGCTGGTCAGCGGGCCCAACAAGGGCCATTACGGTTGGGTGACGTCCGAGGACGTGCACGAGCTCGCCGACTCGATGCACTCGCACGTGGCGAGCGGCGCCGTTTCGACGGCACCCCACCGCCGGCAATAGCCGGGCGCGCTTTCGCCATTTGGATAGCAGCCGGCGGGTGCGCTAGGACGCCGCGTCGGATCTCGGACGCCTAGCCGACAAACGTCGTCTACACACGTCGTGCCCGGGCGCTGATTCGTTCACCATTTCCCCAATGGCGCGGGCCTGCGAGCCCCATACAATGGGGACGTGGACAAGATCAGCGCCGGAGATACTGCCTGGGTGTTGGCGTCAGCCGCCCTCGTCATGTTGATGACGCCGGGCCTCGGCTTCTTCTACGGCGGGCTCGTGCGCCGCAAGAACGTCCTCTCGACGGTGATGCACAGCTTCTTCATCCTGTGCCTGATCAGCGTGCAGTGGGTCCTGTGGGGGTACTCGCTCGCGTTCGGCCCGGACTGGAAGGGGCTGGGCATCATCGGCGATCTCTCGTGGATCGGTCTGAACGGCGTGACGCTCGCGCCGAACAAAGACTACGCCGCGACGATTCCCCACCAAGCGTACATGATGTTTCAGATGATGTTCGCCGTGATCACGCCGGCGCTCATCAGCGGCGCGTTCGCCGAGCGTAAGCGCTTCAAGGCGTTCGTGCTGTTCAGCCTGCTGTGGGCGACGTTCGTCTACGATCCGCTCGCGCACTGGGTGTGGGGACACGGCGGCTGGCTGAACAAGATGGGCGCGCTCGACTTCGCCGGCGGCACGGTCGTCCACATCTCGTCCGGCGTCTCGGCGCTGGTCGCCGCGTGGGTGCTCGGCAAGCGCATCACGCACAAGACCGGCGAGGACGTCGAGCCGCACGATATCCCGATGGTCGTGCTCGGCTGCGCGCTGCTGTGGTTCGGCTGGTTCGGCTTCAACGCCGGCAGCGCGCTCGCGGCGAACGGCTTGGCGACCAGCGCGTTCGTGAACACGAACACCGCCGCGGCGATGGCCGCGCTGACCTGGCTGACGATCTCGTGGGCGCACAAGGGCGTGCCCAGCGTCGTCGGCGCGACGGCCGGCGCGGTCGCCGGGCTCGTCGCCATCACGCCGGCCGCGGGCTACGTCACGCCCGCCGCGTCGATCCTGATCGGTCTGATCGTCTCGATCGTCTGCTACGGCGCCGTCATGCTGCGCGACCGGATGAAGGTCGACGACGCGCTCGACGTGTGGGCCGTCCACGGCGTCGGCGGAACCGTCGGCGCGCTCTGCACCGGCCTCTTCGCGACGCTGGCCATCAACCCGGGCGCCGCCAACGGCTTCTTCTACGGAAACCACGGCCAGCTCTGGATTCAAACGGTCGCGGTCGGTGCGGCGTGGATCTTCAGCGGCGTCGATGACCTTCGTGATCCTCAAAGTCGTCAACGTCTTCGTTCCGCTGCGCGTCACCGAGAAGGAAGAAGCCATGGGGCTCGACCTCTCGCAGCACTCGGAAGTCGCTTACAGCCCCTCATAACTCCAAGGAGTCGCACCGTGGAAACTGTCTTGTCGATGATCGCCTTTTTCGCCCTGATCGCGTCCTGGTTCGTGCTGCCTGCGTCGCCGCGGCGCGCGCACGCCAAGGTCATGACGCGACCGGCCGCCGAGGCGATGCCGCCGGCGGCGTAACGCCGCCCCGCGGCGGCGCGTCCGCTCCCCGATCGCGGCCGTGCGGAGCGCGTGCTCCGCACGGCTTTTCTTTTGCCTCATCTCGGCACATGGGAGAACGTTTGCGAACCTTCATCGCGGCCTTGCAGCTGCCGCCGGCACGCTGCTCGGGAGCACCGGCGCCGGCGCAACCAGCGGTACCGGCGCCGTTCCGTCGCCGAGCGCCGCTCCGGCCGCGTCGCCGTCGCCGTCCCCGACGCCGCGCGCGTGGGCAGCCTCCGGTTACGCCGCCGCGTCGTACAACGCTTCGTCGCTCGGACCGGGCACGGCCGGCTTCTCGTTCGCGAACGGCGGCGCGGCGCGCGTCTTCGACACCATCAGCCGCCAGCCGATGCTCAACGCGATCAACGTGCAGCTGCAGAAGAACGGAACGATCTCGGGTAAGGTCGAGCTCACCGCCGGCACCAACGCCGACGTGATCGCGTCGTATCCGTACGCCAACAACCCCAACGCGCTGCAGACCGCGTTCGACGTCACGCAGGCATACGCGGGCTACTCGACCGGGCCGTTCACGCTTGATCGCCGGGAAGTTCGAGACGCTCGCCGGCGCCGAGGTGATCGAAGACCCGTCAAACGCAAACATCTCACGTTCGATTCTGTTCGGCTACGCCGTCCCGTTCACGCATACGGGCGCGCGCCTCACCTATGCGCCCAACGCGCTGATCTCGCTCATCGCCGGCGTCAACAACGGTTGGGACAATCTCAAGGGTCCGGGCGGACCGAAGACCGCCGAGCTCGGTGCGGCTTACAACGGCAGCGTGATCTCGCTGACCGCGCAAGGCTATCTCGGAATGGAACGCTACTCGAACGCGATGTGGTCGGCCGCCGGCGACTCGCCGGCCGGCCATCGCTCGCTGATCGACGTCGTCGCGACCTATCACGCGACGCCGAAGCTCACGCTGCTCGCAAACGCCGACGGCGGGCGGCAGACGGCGGTCCCGCTGCTGGATTCGGCCGGCGCGCCGCTGGGCGGGCCGCTCGGCACGGCGACGTGGAACGGTGTCGCCGGCTATGCCGCGTACCAGCTCACCGCGAAGCTCTCCGGCGGCGCTGCGCAGCGAGACGTTCAACGATCGTGGCGGTTATCGAACCGGGTACGACCAGCAATGGGGCGAGACGACGCTCACCCTGGCATACGCGCCGTCCGCGCCGGTCGTGGTTCGCATCGAAGGACGATCCGATCGCTCCAACCATCCGGTGCAGTCAGACCGACGCCGCGGCGCGAGCCTCGCCGCGCAAACGCGACATGCAGTCGCATCGCACGCGCAAGTCGCTGGTGAAAGTTCAAGACGCCGTGCTTCGGCGGAGATCGCGTTGCGGTGAAACGCTAGGCCTTCGGGGCGGCGTTCCACCGTCACGGTGACACCGTAGGCGCGCTCGATCGTCGCCGACGTCATGGCGAGCTCGGGCGGTCCGTCGGCGACGACGCCGCCGTCGCCCAACACGACGACGCGGTCGGCGAACGCGGCCGCCTCTTCGAGCTGGTGCAGCACGCACACGACCAGCGCGCCGGCGGCGGCGAGCTCGCGCACGAGCTGCAGCGTCTCGACCGACGCGCGCAGGTCCAGGTGCGACGTCGGCTCGTCCGAACAGCACGACCGACGCGTGCTGCGCGATCGCCAGCGCGATCCAAACGCGCTGGCGCTCTCCGGCCGACAGCGTTCCGATCTCGCGCGCGCGAAACGCCGCCAAGCCGGCGCGCGCGAGCGCGTCGCCGACGGCCAGCGTCGTCGGTTTCGGTCGCCTCCCACTCCCACCACCGATGGTACGGAAAGCGCGCCGACGCGACGGCGTCGCCGACGGTCAGCGCGGCGAGCACGGGTTCGGTCGGTTCGACCAGCGCGATCCGGCGCGCACGCTCGCGCGCGTCGAGCGCGCGCACGCGAAACGCCGCCCAGGCATGACCGTCCCGGCAGCGGGTGCGAGCACGCCCGCCATCGTCGCGCAGCAACGTCGTCTTGCCGACGCCGTTGGCGCCGACGACCGCCACGACGCCGCCTTCGAGCGTGAGCGAGACGTCGCGCAGCAGCGTGCGGCCGCCGCGCTCGATCTCGACGCGCTCGAGGGCGAGCGTCATTGCGTCACGGGCACATGCTCGGCGGTCCCACGCACGCACCGTTGTCGTTGTACGCGCCCTTGCACGAGCGCGCCGTCCACGCCGCCGGCCGGCGCGGACGTGGCGGTGAGCTCCACGAGCGAACCGCCCGACGGTGCAACGTTGAAGAACAGGGTCGCGCCGCTGATCAGCTTGGCGTGCACGGTCGACGACGGCGTCAGCTTGATGCGGGGAACGTTCTGAGGCGCCGTGCTGGTGATGTCCTCGGGAGACCGGGGTCCGTCGAACACCTCGTTGTACACGGTGCCGCCGGGAACCGTTAGCGTCGTCGGCCCGTCGAGCAGCACGTTGCTGCCGAAGGTGAAGCGCGGATCGGTCGAAGCGACGCGGCGCGCGGCGAGCGCGCCGGCGAACTCCGTGTAGATCTGCGCGAAGGTCTCGCCGTTGCCGGCCTCGGCGACGATCGGATGGAGGTTCGCGGCGCCCGAAGCCGGCGGCGGGCTCAGGTCGGCGTACAAGCGGTGCAGCGCCGCGTCGCCGCCGAAGCGGTCGTACATGTAGCGAGCGAGCAAGTACGCGCCGCCGTAGCTGCCCTGCGTGTTGTGGAAGAAGCCGTACGGCGGCGTGGCGGACGTGCTCAACGGGTCGGCATCGTACCCGGTGAACGACGGAATCGAGAAGTTGCCCGGCGCGAACAGGTACAAGAACGAGTCGTAGCGCGGTTCCCACGACTGCGAAGGATTCGTGCCGCTGCCGAGCACGACGTCCTCGGCCAGCTCCGAGTCAGCCTTCGTCGACGACCGGGTCGTCGAAGTAGCCCTGCGTGTTGTTGTTGAGGTCCGGGATCACCACTTTGTTGAGCGCGTGCAGATAGTGCTGAAACTCGTGCGGAAGGGTGCGCGGCATGTCGAGCGTCCGCCAGAACTCCTCGTCGGTGATCGTGCCGGCGCCGGAGCCGCCGTACTTGTCGGTGCCGGCGACGAACATCGGCAGAGCGTTGCTCGGGACGTGCGGCGCCTTGGTCGCGCAGTTGAGCTCCTGGTCGTTGAGGTCGTTGCTGAAATCGAAGTAGCCGCCCTCACCGGTGCTCGGCGAGCGCTTGGGTGATCAGGATGCTGATGTGCGCGTCGGCGCCGCTCAGATCGACCGGAGCGCTCGTACGAGGCCTGCGGCAGCGGCTGTGCCGCTCGTGTTGCATTGCTCGTACTGTTCGTTCGCCGCGAAGAACGCCGGACCGAACGCGACGGTCTCGCGCGCGTAGTCCGCGTCGAAGGTCGTCGCGGTGGACGTCCAGTCGGTCGCGGTGTAGCCGAAGCTGGGGTCGGCGCTGACCGCGTCTTCCACCCAGATGTACGCGTGGTCCGAAACGGCCGCAACGGTTGCCGCGACGTCGAGGTAGCAGGTGCCGCCCGACGCTCTGCTGCGGCGGAGTGCACGATCCACCTACGCCGGTGATCGTCCCTTGGACGACGTGAAACGTGCGATGACTGCCGACCGCGAAGCTCTGTGCCGGACGCGCGGCCGACGCGTGCCGGTTCACCGAGCGTCAGCCGGCGCGACAACGCGGCGTAACGGTGGTTGAGGACGGCGGTTTGAGGATCCAGGCGCGGGCGAAACGCCGGTAGCGCCAGCCGTTCCGCCACAGCGGTCGTCCGTGCGGCCGGCATCGTGCGCGCCGGCGCCCTGCGCGCCGCCGACGGCACTTGTCCGGCTGCCGTCTCCGCGGCGGTGACGTCGTACTCGGTCAAGGCGGTTCCCGCCGCGGCTTCGCCGGGCGTGTCGGAGCTTTGCACGACGAACGTTCCATCGGCCGATGCGCTCAGCATCGACGAAGAGAACACGTTGGTGCTCACCGGACCGAGCGGCGTGACGCCGCCGGTCGGCGCGACATAACCGGTTGCCGGCGGACCCGGCGTCGCGGTCGGAACCGGCGTCGGCATCGGCGTGACTCCGCCGCCGCCGCCCGGAACGGGATTCGAGCCGCCCCCTCCGCCGCCGCCGCAAGCCGTCAAAACACCAAACGCAAGCAACACAAGCGCTGATCGGACCGATTCACCCCCACGCATGCGAGCCTTCGTACGACCAGCGCTGACGAGGGACCCGCCTGCGTCAGGCATACGCCCGCGCCATGCCGCGCAGATACAAGCACGCAGGAACGTCGGAACGCCGACGAACGCGAGCAGGACGCCGAGCGGAATCTCGGCGGGCGCGGCGACGCGTGCGGGCCAATGCGTCCGCGAGCACGACCAGCGCGGCACCGATCAGCATTCCCGCCGGAACCAGCACGCGCAGATCGGGGCCGACGACGCGGCGCGCGAGATGCGGAACGATGAGTCCCGACGAAGCCGAGCAGTCCGGCCAGCGCGACCGCGGCCGCCGTGAGCAGCGTCGTGGCGACCAAGAGCGCCCACTGCAGGCGTATCACGTCGACGCCGAGCGTCGCCGCGCGCCCTTCGCCCAGCCGCAGAACGTTGAGCGACGGGATCGTGGCGGCACCGATCAGCACACCCAGCACCATCTCCGGCGCGGCCGCCGCCAGATCGCCCCAGCCGCGGCCGGCGAGCGATCCGGCCAGCCACGCGAGGATCGCCTCGCTCGCCGTTCCGCGGGCGAGCCGCTCGAGCGCCAGCGCCACGATTGCCGACAGCAGCGCCGAGAGCGAGATGCCGGCGAGCACCAGACGTTCGGGATCGAGCCGCGGGCCGCGCCGCGCGAGCACGGCGACGAGCACCGCCGTTGCGAGCCCGGAGACGAACCCCATCGGCGGAATCAGCACCGGCGCGATTCCGACCGTTGCCGCGATCGCGATCGATGCGCCGGCGCCGCTGGCGACGCCGGTGAGATACGGATCGACGATCGGGTTGCGCAGCAGCGCTTGAAGCAGGGTTCCGGCCAGCGCCAGCGCCACGCCGACGGTCGCGGCGATCGCGACGCGCGGAACGCGCAGTTGCCAGACGATCGTCGCTGCATCGCCGCCGGCCGACGGGTGCAGCAGCGCGTGCACCAGCGCGTTCGGCGCGAGCGCCGCGCCGCCGACCGCGACGCCGATCAGCATCGCGAGCGGCAGGAGCGCAACGAGCGCGGCGAGGCGCATCAGGCGCACGCGATCAACGCGTGGAGAGCTCGACGGAGAACGTGCGGCCCGGCATCGGAAACCCCGAGACGTCGGCGTACCGTTCGTTGCCGGCGTTGAACACGCGCAACGAGACGAGCGCGTTGCGCTGCGGCGCGGAAGCGGACGTAGCCGTCGATCCGGGTGAACTCGGTGTCGGGCGTGTCATGCGGACCGACCGCGTACGCGAGCACCCCGGCCGAATCGAGCAGCCCCGGCCGCGCGTTCGCGAACTCCAGGCCCGCGTTCGCGCCGATCACCGGACGGCGCGGCAAGCGGATCGCCGCGGCGGTGAGGTCGAGCGCGCGATACGTGTCGGTCAGCGCCACGCGACGAGGTGATTCCGTGGAACGAACGCGTGCGCACCGACGCGACGAAGCCGGCGATCGAGAACTTCGAGACGTTGATCAGATACGGGTTCGAGGGCGACGTCGGGGCGCCGAAGTCGTAGTTCGGGTTGGGAGAGATCAGGTCGTTGCCGTTCTCGACGAACCAGCGCAGCGACGCGCCGCCGAGCACGTCGGGCGCGTCGAGCGAGAGGTCGCCGCCGCGCGAGCGCTCGGGCCGCAAGCTCGGATTCGAGAACGTCGGGATAGATCAGGTCGGTGACGTCGGGCGCGCGGAAGCCGGTCGAGAAGTTGGCGCGCAGCGCGAGCCCGCCGCCGAGCGGGATGCGCGCGCCGAGCGACGGCGCGAAGATCCCGCCGTACGCGCCGTCGCGCTCGGCGCGCAAACCGAGGTCGAGCCGGGCGCCGTCGTGTGCGGTGAGGCTCTCTTGCGCGTAGGCCGCGGTTTGCGCGAAGCCCAGCGAGCTCGGCGTGATCCCGTCGTCGACGCGGCCCGCGCCGTGGGCGAGGTCGATCCCCGCGACGAGCGTCGAGCTGTCGCTGCGCACGACGTTGCGCAGGCTGAGCTGCGCTCGGCCTTCACTGGAGAGCTGGGTCGTCCCGCCGAACAGGTTCCCGGCCGCCAAGGCGGGATCGTTGTCGGAGAACGTGTAGACGGAGGTGAGCGTCGTGCCGCTGAGCTCGAGCGTCGTCGTCGACCGCGCGCGATCGAGCGACAGGCGCAGCGCGTGCGTCACCGGTCGTCGTGTTCTCGCGCGCGGTCGACGAAAGCGGCGAGAACGCGGCGTCGCCGGGAACGCCGAGATGATCCGAGCGCAGGCCCGCATCGAGTGCGACGCCGAGCGCGCCGAGCCGCCCGTGCGTTGCGAATCGCGCGCCGGTCGAGCCGTAGTCGTCGTTGAGCGTCGTGCCCGCCGCGACCGGCCCGATCGCCGGATAGGCGTAGCGGTTCGCGTCGTAGCGCCGCTCGAACGAGAACATCCCGTTCTCGAACGAGAAGCCGCGTCCGCCGAGCGAATCGGCGTCGAACGAGATACGCGGGCGCCGGCGCAGGTCGGCGCCCGCACCGTCGGTGATGATGTTGACGACGCCGCCGAGCGCGCCGGTTCCGTACAGCGTCGCGCCGCCGCCTTCGACGACCTCGATGCGTTGCACGCCGGCCGTCGGCATCGTGCCGATCAGATCGCTGAACGCGATCTCTTCGGCACCGGCGGGCCGGCCGTCGATCAGGAACAGAATCTGCGTGGTGCGGTAGCCGTCGATGCGTCAGTTCCGAGATCGTACCGAGCGGCCCGTTGCGTTGAAGGTTGACGCCCGGGACGCGCGCCAGCGCGTCGGCGACGGTTTCGTCGCCGCGCCGCACCATCTCGGCCTTGGTCACGACGAAGGTCGTCTTCACCGCATCGCGCAGCGGCTCGTCGCGACGATCGGCGGTCTGCACGCGGCCGATCTCCGGCAACGGCGAGGAGGCTCGGGCGCGGGAGGTGCGGGCGCGGATTGCGCCGCGGCGGGCGCGGCGCAGAGGAGCGAGAGGACGGCGCAGAGCGCCGCGTAGCTGCGAACGAGCATTGGTTCCTTCCCTTGACGCGAGGGTGGAGGGTGCGAATGCTCGCGCGACGGTATCCTGACTCTGCGGATCGGTGCCTCGTGCTGCGGCCTTCCAGTCCCTGTGGACCGTGACGCGCAGCGGCTCCCCGCTGACAGTGGCGCGACCGTGCCGGATTCACACCGGCTTCCCGCGCACGCGAACGGCTGCGCCTTTCGACGAGGTGTGCACCGGAGTCCCGGCGTATCGCTCGGCGGTGATCCTTCGCCTCGGTGCGCTCGCCGCGATCGTCGCGCTCGCTGCGTGCGCGCGAACCGCGCAGACGACCAGTCCCAATACCGTCGAGGTCGTGAACGGCCCGGTGAAGCGCGTCGTCACGCTGGTGCCGTCGATGGCCGAGGATCTCTTCGCGGTCGGCGCCGGCGACACAGTCGTCGGCGTCTCCGCCTACACCGACGACCCGCCGCAGGCCAAGACGCTGCCGCAGATCGCCACGTTCGCCTCGATCTCGACCGAACGGATCGTCGCGCTGCATCCCGACCTCGCGGTCGGCATCGTCGCGCAGGAGCGGCTGGTCGACGACCTGCACCGCGCCGGTATCCAGACGATGCTGTTGCACGACGACAGCTACGCCGACATCTTCAACAACTTGATCGCGCTGGGCGTGGTGACCGACCGCCGGAGCGCGGCGGAGACCTACGTCCGCGCGGCTGCACGCGCGCACGGCGGCGATCCTGCGCGCGGTGAAGCCGCGCAAGCGCAAGCCTTCGGTGTTCGTCGTGCTCGGCACGGCCCCGATCTTCACCGTCGGCAGGGGCTCGTACATCGATACGCTGATCGCGATGGCCGGCGGCCGCAACGCCGCGGCCGACCTCGACGCGCCGTACGCGCGTTACAGTGCCGAGGCGCTGGTCGCGCGCCAGCCCGACGTGCTCGATCGCCGATCCCGACATCCATCTGCGCGACGCGCTCGGCCGCGCTCCGTGGACCTCGCTGCGCGCGGTGCGCGAGCACCGACTGTACGTGCTGCCCGACGCGGCGATCCTCGAGCGGCCCGGGCCGCGCTACAACGACGGGCTGGCCTGGCTGGTCGCGACGCTCTCGCACGTGCCGACGTGAACCAGAACCGCCGCCTCTACCCGACCGGTCCGGCCGCGCAGCGCGCGCTCGTCGTCGCGGTCGATCTCCAGGATCCACAGCGCCCGCTCGCGCCCGAGCTGGCCGAGTTCGTCGCGCTCGCCAAAGCCGCCGGCGCGACGGTGGTCGGCGAGGTCGTGCAGAAGCTGGCGCACGTCGACCCGGCGACGCTGGTCGGCAGCGGCAAGGCGCACGAGATCGCCGAGCGCGCGACGGAGCTGCGCGCGGACGTGCTGTTCGTCTACAACGACTTGCGGCCGCGCCAGCGCACGAACTTGGAGAAGATCGTCCCGCTGCCGATCGTCGATCGCACGATGCTGATCTTGGACATCTTCGCCCAGCACGCGCGCTCGCGCGAAGGTCAGCTCCAAGTCGAGCTGGCGCAGTTGCGTTACCGGCAGTCGAACCTCATCGGCGCCGGTGAGGCGCTCTCGCGGCTGGGCGGCGGCGTCGGGACGCGCGGCCCCGGCGAGACGAAGCTCGAAGTCGACCGGCGCAAGATCCAGCAACGCGTCTCGCTGCTCGGCCGCCAGCTCGACGACGTTCGCAAACAGCGCGAGACGCGGCGCTCCGGCCGCGGTCGCGATCCGTTCGTGGCGCTCGTCGGCTACACCAACGTCGGCAAGTCATCGCTGCTCAACCGGTTGGCGGGCTCGGGCCAAGACGAGGGCGCGTTCGTCGCCGACCAGCCGTTCGCGACCCTCGATCCGACGCTGCGCCGCGCCTACGTCGCGCCGGGCGTCAACGTGCGCCTCGCCGACACGGTGGGCTTCATCACCGCCCTGCCCCAGGAGCTCGTCAACGCGTTCCGGGCGACGCTCGAAGAGCTCGGCGCGGCGGACGTGCTGGTGCACGTGCACGACGCCGCGAACCCCGACTGGCCGCGCCAGAAGGCGTCAGTCGAGACGATCCTGCGCGAGTTGCAGCTCGACGAGAAGCCGGTCATCGACGTGTTCAACAAGGTCGACCGGCTCGACGGAGCGGCGCGCACGGCGTTACCGCCGGGTGCGGTCGAGGTCAGCGCGAAGAGCGGTGAGGGAATCGACGCTTTGCGCCGCGCGGTCGCGCTGCGCGTTGCCGGCTAAAGAACGGGTCGTCGTTCCGAGCGGAGGAGAACCGGTGCTTCGCCCGTAGTAGCCCCGCGATGACCAGCATTCTCCTATCTCTCGCGACGCTTGCTTGGTTGCTACCCACGGTATCGCCGGGCAGCGGGCCCCAAACCCAAACGCTGACCCCCATCAGCTCGAACGCGATGGCGATCACCGGCAACGTGCGTTTGCTCGAAGGTCCGGGCGCGATCGTTCGAACGATCGTGTTCCAGAACGGCCGACAATTCGCGGTCACCGGCGGCAACGGCGGTACGTATCACATCACGACCCCCGCGAATCCGGTTTTGCTGCACGGCAACACGTTGTGCAAGCCGGGGACGAACGCGACGACGATCTATCTCCAGTTCGGAATCGGCGGCGCGGTGTCGATGTCGGTCTACTCCGGCGCGGGGCGCACCGCCGATTGCGGTGACTTCAGCTACTCGTCGCGCTAGCGTAGCCCGCGCGGTCGCGCTCGCCGCGGCATGCGCGACGAGCGCTTGCGCGAACGGGGCACGGACCGCTGAGCCGGCTCGAGATCGCTACGTCGCGGTCTACGAGCAACTCCACCCGTCGGTCGTCCTGCTCACCATGAGGATCCCCGCCGACGGCCGCAAGCGCAAAGGCCAGTGGGACGATGCGTACGGCAGCGGCGTGGTGGTCGAGAGCGGGTCGTGGGGCTCGCGCATCCTCACCGACGCGCACGTGATCGAGAACGCGAAGGACCTCGTCGCGACGATCGGCGACGGGCCGCACGCGCGTGCGCACGTCGTGGCGACGACCGGTGAAGACGAAGACCTGGCGATCGTCGACGTACCGCTCAAGAACCAGAAAGCCGCCAAGCTCGGCAGCATTGCGCGACTCGAGCCCGGCACGCCGATCGGCGTGCTCGGCTATCCGATCCCCGACGCGTTCGAGGACGAGCACCTCGGCCGCACGGTCTCGCTTTACACCGGGCGTGTCGCGAGCTTGCGCAAAGGGGCGCTCGAGCTCGACCTCGCGATCATTCCGGGCGAGAGCGGCGGTCCCGTCTTCGACGTGCGCACCGGCCTTGTGATCGGCATCGCGGAGTCGCGCTTCGAAGAAGAGCGCGCGATCGGCTTCGCCACGCCGATCGACACGGCTACGCGCTTTCTCGCTTCGCATCCGCGCGTTCAAGCTG
Source organism: Vulcanimicrobiota bacterium (assembly GCA_963723445.1). GTDB lineage: Bacteria > Vulcanimicrobiota > Vulcanimicrobiia > Vulcanimicrobiales > Vulcanimicrobiaceae > Vulcanimicrobium. The sequence continues at coordinate 72,196 of CAVRQP010000008.1, read as the reverse complement.
CGCGGCGTTAACATGAGAGATCGTGAAATCAGGCTGACGGCGGTTTTGCGTACTCCGCGATGACGCGGTCGGCGATCCGGAAACCTTCCGAGGCGATCGGGACACCGGCGTAGACGCCGGCTTGCAAGAGGATCTCGACGATCTCGTCGTCGGTCACGCCGTTGTTGAGCGCGCCGCGCACGTGCACCTCGAACTCGTGCCAGCGCGCCATCACCGAGAGCATGGCGAGGTTGAGCATGCTGCGTTGCTTGCGCGAGAGTCCGTCGCGCACCCATACCGTGGCCCAGCAATGCTCGGTGGTAAAGGCGCGAAACGCCGCCTGCAGCTTGGTCGGGGTGGGACCGGGCCGGTCGACGTAGTCCGCGCCCAGCACCTCACGGCGGATCGCGCGGCCCTTCTCGATACGTTCGTGCTCGTTCATCGTCGCGAGGTCTCCTTGTCGGTTGTTGCTGCGGGGAGGACGAACGCCGGCCGGCCCGCGCGGCGGCACATCACCGCGGCAGACCGGCGTTGACGTGCACGCGCACCCGCGAGCGGTCGCCGATCCAGCGGGCCGGCGGAATGCGCCACCAGGCCGCCATCGCGCCGAGCGCCATCGCGTAGGTCGCGCGCTTCGCGGCGAACGCGGGCCAGGCGCGTCGAGCGGATGCAGCGGGACGCCCAGATCGCGCAGGACGGCGTACGCCGCGGCGAACTCATCGTACTCGACGCCGGCCGAATCGTCGCCGCGCAGCTGGAAGAAGTTGCCGAAGTCGCGCACGAGGTGCGTGCCGATCCGCGCGGTGATCTCGGCCTGGCCGCGGTGGTCCAGGTCGACCGTGGTGATCAGCAGCGTGGAGGCGTCGAGCAGCGCACCCAGCGTACCGACCCAGGACTCGTCGTCGTGGCTCGAGCGGAAATAGGTGAGGACCGGATAGGCCAGGTGCGTCTCCAACACTTCGGCGATCCATTGCTGCGACTCGCGCAGGAGCGGGCCGAGATCGTTCATCAAGCCGAGCTTGTAGTGGCGCAGCACGAACTCCAGGCCGCTCGGCGGCGCCCCGGTGCGCTCCGAGATCGTCACCACGAACGCCTCGCGGCGCTGAAACGCGCCGAACGTCTGGAACAGAAACGTCGTGACGATCGCGAACGTCGCCAGGCCGCCGCCGGCCGAGAACAGCGCGATCAAGCGGGTGTAGGCGTGCGTCGGCACGATGTCGCCGTAGCCGATCGTGAGCATCGAAGAACCGGCGAAGTAGATGGCGCCGAGGAGACCGGGTTCGGGCCGCAGGCCGCCGCGCAGCGCCCAGAAGATCAGCCCGTAACCGAGCATCTGCGACGCGACCCAGTAGCCGAGCAGCGTCACCAAGAGCAGCGGCGCGAACACCGCCAACGTGTCCTCGCGGCGCTCCGGGTCGGCGATCGTCATCGACCGGTCGCGCCACAGCGGCCAGCCGGTGCGCGAGAAGATCGTGCTCGGCCGGAATCGCGCGCTGACCGAGCGCGGGACCACGACCGAGAGAAAGAGGTCGGCCAACGACGACAGCACCAGGGCGGCGCCCGCCAGCGCCGCCGCGATGTCGAGGGCGATCAGAGGCCGGTCTGCGAGGTGAGGCCGACCACGTTGAGGTCGGTGGTTTCGCCCTTCCGCACGACCACCGGCGCCGAGTACGTGCTGAATCCGGGCGAGCTGATCTGCACCGTCTGCGTTCCGGTCGGGACCTCGTCGAGGTGGAAGCTTCCCTTGTCCGCCGGCGAGATCCGGGTGACTTGGGTGCCGATCTGAATCGTCGCAGTGTGCAGCGGTTCGGTCGGGTGGGCGGCATCGACCAGCGTACCGACCACGCGGCCGCGATCGGTCACGCCCTGGCCGTTGGGATTGTCGCAGCCTTTCGCGCCCAGCAGGCCGATCGAGGCGACGATCAGCGCGACGACGGAGGCGCGCCGGGTCAGTTTCGTGTATATCTTCAGGTCGATGTCTCCCTACGGTCCGGTCGCTATCTATCTCGCCGTCGCGTTCCTGGCAGCCCTGGGCTTTTGCCTGCTGCCGGGAACCGTGGCCCGCAAGAACCCCAATCCGGTCAAGTCGGAAGCGTACGAGTGCGGCGTCGAGCCGACCTCCGACGTCTCCGGCCGGTTCTCGGTCCGCTTTTACTTGGTCGCGATGCTGTTCGTGATCTTCGACGTGGAGGCCGCGTCCTTCTATCCCTGGGCGGTGCAGATGCACGCCCTGCGCCTGTTCGGTCTGGCCGAGATGTTGATCTTCGTGATCGTGCTGGCGATCGGGTATGCGTACGTCTGGAAGCGAGGCGGATTCCAGTGGCGTTAGGCAGCGGCGGAGACTTCCTGCTGACCACGGTCGACTCGGTCGCCCGCTGGGCCCAGTCGTCGAGCGTGTGGCCGTTGACGATGGGACTGGCCTGCTGTGCGATCGAGATGATGACCGCGACCGCGCCCGGAGTACGACATCGCGCGGCTCGGCTCGGAGGTCTTCCGCGCGTCGCCGCGCCAGGCCGACCTCATGATCGTCTCGGGTCGCGTCGCGCGCAAGATGGCGCCGATCGTGAAGCGTCTGTACGACCAGATGGCCGATCCGAAGTGGGTCATCTCGATGGGCGCCTGCGCTTCGAGCGGAGGCGTGTTCGACAACTACGCGATCGTCCAAGGCGTCGACACGATCATCCCGGTCGACGTGTACGTGCCCGGCTGCCCGCCGACGCCCGATGGTCTCCTCTACGCCGTCAACCTGATCCAGCAGCAGATCAAACAAGGTGGGCGCGGCGGGATCTTGGCGCGCGCCTGATGCCGTCGTCACAAACGCCGCCGGCCGGCGCGACCGCGCTCGACCCGACCGCCGTGCGGCCCGACATCGCCGACGCGCGGATCCAGCGCGTGACGCCGGGCGAGTTGCGCGCGACGCTCGAGCGCCTCAAGGACGAGGGGTTCGGGATGCTGCTCGACGTCGGCGGTGCCGACTATCCGGGCCGCGAGGGTGCGCGCTTCGACGTCGTCTACCACCTGCTGCGCATTCCGCTGCAGGCGACGACGGTCGCCGCGGTCGGGACGCCCGAACGGGTGCGCGTGCTGTGCGCGGTCGGCGAGCCCGATCCGAGGTTGCCGACGGTCTCGGACCTGTGGCCGTCAGCGGATTGGGCCGAACGCGAGATCTACGATCTGTACGGCGTGCATTTCGACGGCCACCCTGACCTGCGCCGTATCCAGATGCCCGACGACTGGGAAGGGTATCCGCTGCGTAAGGACTACCCGCTGCGCGGTCCGGCGCGCGAACGGACGCCGCGCCCGTCGTTCGCTCTGAAGTCCAACGTCGCCGCCGGGACCCCGGCCTCGGGGAAGACGGCCGCGGCGCTGCAGCGACAGATCATGCAGGCGCGCGGCAGCGACCTCAAGCCCGAGGACACGAGCAAGTGACGACCTCGACCGTCGTACCTGAATCGAGCTATTCCGTCGACGTCGTCGAGCGCAGCGGCAACCGGATGGTGCTCTCGATGGGTCCGCAGCATCCTTCGACGCACGGCGTGCTGCAGATCATCACCGAGATCGAAGGCGAGATCGTCACCAAGGCGTCGCCCGAGATCGGCTATCTGCACACCGGGATCGAGAAGAGCGCCGAGAACCTGTTCTGGTCGCAGGCGTCGACCGTGATCGAGCGGATGGACTACCTTTCGCCGCTCACGAACGCGCTCTGCTATTACCTGGCGGTCGAGAAGCTGCTCGGACTCGAAGACCAGATACCGGCCCGCGCGCAGCAGATCCGGGTGCTGCTGTGCGAACTGTCGCGCATCGCTTCGCATTGCGTGTGGCTCGGCACCGGCGGGATCGACCTCGGCGCGCTGACCGGATTCTTCTACTGCTTCGACCTGCGCGAGCGGATCCTGGACCTGTTCGAGGCCTCGGGCGGCGCGCGGATGCATCCCAACTACATCCGCGTCGGCGGCCTGGGCCAAGATCTGCCGCAGGGCTTTCTCGACAAGCTCGACGCTGTCATCGCGATGTACGAGCCGCGGATGCGCGACGTGCGGCGGCTGCTGCAAAAGAATCCGATCCTGCAAGACCGCATGATCGACGTCGGAATCCTGTCGGCCGACGACGCCGTCGCCTGGTCGCTCACCGGCCCGACGCTGCGCGCGACCGGCATCCCGTACGACGTGCGCCGCGCCTTTCCGTACAGCGGATACGGCGACTACGAGTTCGACGTGCCGACGCGGACCGAAGGCGACGCGTACGCGCGCTTCCTGGTGCGGCTGGACGAGATGGACGAGGCGATGCGCATCATCCGCCAGGTTCGCAAGCAGCTCGACACCCCGGGCCCGTGGCAGATCGCCGACACCAAGTTCGCGCCGCCGCCCAAGGAGACGATCGCGCTCTCGATGGAGGCGCTGATCCACCACTTCAAGCTGGTCTCCGAATCGTTCCGCGTTCCGCCCGGCGACGTCTATCAAGCGGTCGAGGGGCCGCGCGGCGAGCTGGGCTACTACGTCGTCTCGAACGGCGACAACCGGCCCTGGCGCGTGCGCACGCGGCCGCCGTCGATGTACAACCTGCAGGTGCTCAAGAAGATCGCCGTCGGCGAGCTGATCGCCGACATGGTCGTGATGATCGGTTCGCTCGATCCCGTCTTCGGCGAGGTCGATCGCTGATCGCGCGTTCCGGCGAGGAACCGCGAGCGCCAAAGCCACGCAAGAGCGGCGGCACGCGTACGTGCTACAACAAGAGCGGCGCGCCCAAGGCCGCCTTCGCGACGAAGAAGCTCGCCGAGCGCGCGATCCCGCGCACGGCCGTAGGCCTAGCACCGTATCCGTGCGAGAAGCACGGCTGGCACCTCGGCCACGGCGCGCGCTAGCTCAGGCCCGACGCTTGGCAACGACGCTACCCTAACGCCTGGCCGGCAACGCAGTAGCGCATGGGCGCATTCCGCGTATCGGCGGGGTGCGTGCGCCGTTCGCACGAAATGATCGGTGCCGTTGGGAGGTTGTCGTGGATTTGGAGATCGTCGGCAAGGTCGCGCTCGTCACCGGCGCCAGTTCGGGGATCGGCGAAGCGGTCGCGTTGCGGTTGGCCTGCGAGGGGGCGACGCTCGCGGTCGCCGCGCGGCGGCGCGATCGCTTGGAACGGCTCGCCGACGAGGCGCTCACGCTCGGCGCGAAAAAGGCGCGAGCGTTTCACGGTCGATCAGAACGAGCCGGGCGCGATGGCGAAACTCGTCGACGAAGTGCGCGGCGCGTTCGGTGCCGTCGACATCGTCGTCGCCAACGGCGGCGGGCCCAAGCCCGGCACGTTCTTGGACATGACGCTCCCCGACTGGGACGCCGCGTACCAGGGAACGCTGCGCAGCATGCTCGATCTCGTGTACGCGACCGTGCCGGCGATGCGCGAGCGCGGCTGGGGCCGCGTCGTCGCGCTGACCTCGACCTCGGTCAAAGCGCCGATTCCGAACCTTGTGCTTTCGAACGCGTATCGCACCGCGCTGGTGGCGGCGTTGAAGACGCTGTCGGGGCAAGTCGCGCCGGACGGCGTGACCATCAACGTCATCGCGACCGGCCGCATCCTCACCGACCGGCTGCGACAGATCTACGGCGGTGACGACGACGCGATCCGCGCGGCGGCCGAAGCCGAGGTCCCGATGAAGCGCGTCGGGACGCCCGAAGAGTTCGCGCCGCTGGTGGCGTTTCTGTGCGGCGAAGGCGCCAGCTACGTCACCGGCCAGACGATCGCCGTCGACGGCGGTTTCGTGCGCTCGCTGCTGTAGCCGGAGTCACGGCGGCGGGCAGGTCCTCGGGCCGGCCGCAACGATGAAACGCGCGGCCCCCGTCGACGGCTCTGTCGAGGAGTTATCCGATGGAAGAACCGTTACTCGGGCCAATGCCGGCACGGCTCCGGCGACGTCCGAGGTCGAGGCCTGGGCCCTTTGCAGCCGTTTGCATACCGTCGTCAGCAACGCGACGAAGCCGCCGTGCCAAGCATTCACCTCGGACGTAGCCGTGCGCGCGAACGATCGCGCGACGTATGTCTTTCCGGACGTGTCGCGGACCTGCGAGCAGTTGGATGCCGACGCGCGATACATCTCGGCACCGGATCTCGTTGTCGAGGTCATCTCACCAGATAGCAAAGCGCGCGACCGTGGCGAAAAACTCGACGCTTATCAAAACATCCCGAGCGTCATGGAGTACCTGCTGGTCGATTCGCGCCGGGTGTGGGTATGCGTTTTCCGGCGGATGGCGGGCGGCTTTTGGACGGAAACCACCTACGGGATCGGAGAGATGGTCGAGCTTCGCACGGCCGGTGTCGCGATCGACGTTGCCGAGCTCTACGCCGGGACGGGCCGGGTTCTGCGCACCTAGTCGCAGCAACTGCGACAAAGGTCGGTGCCGAGGCGCGCTCGTCGCCGAAGGCGCACGGCGCTGAATGTTCCGAAGGAAAACCGGTCGTGCCGCGCCCTTCAACTCACTCTTCGGACCGACCGGCGAATCACCGGTGACCACCCAGACCGACGCCGCGACCGGCGTCCATCCCGACCCCGGCGCGACTGCCGCCGCAATCGCGCCGGGCGGTTGGTCGCCGCATATCCGGCGCCCCGGCAACGCTTTCGATGCGCTTTACGCGCGGCTGCGTCCGCAGTTCGAGCCGATGATTGCGCAGTACGAGCAGAAACGCTCGGCGCTGATTCCGCTGGCGCAGCTGTTCCAGGCGCACGAGGGCTACGTCTCGGCCGACGCGCTGGCCGCGATCGCGCATCTCGTCGACGAGACGCCGGCGACCGTCGAGTCGACGATCTCGTTCTATACGCTGCTCTACCGGCGGCCGGTCGGCAAGTACATGGTGCAGATCTGCCGGAACTTGTCGTGCACGCTCAACGGCGCCGAAGAGATCATGGCCTACGCGCGCGAAAAGCTAGGGATTCACCATCTCGAGACGACCCCCGACGGGCTGATCTCCTACGAGGAGGTCGAGTGTCTCGCCGCCTGCGACCGCGCGCCGTGCGCGCAGGTGAACCTGGAGTTCGTCTACGACGTCACCCGCGAGACGATCGACGCCATGGTCGCCGCGATGCGCGGCGGCAGCTGCACCATCGAGCCGTTGCCGCAGACCGTCAAGCCGGGCCGCAGCTGGAAAGTCGCGCAAGACTCCGGCGCCAAGTCGGCCGGCGCGATGGGCGTCTCGAACCCCAACAACGCCGGCGGCGTCGGCGACGCGAGCGGGCTGGTGATGTTCGATCTCATTGTCGGCCGGGCGCAGTACGAGACGCGTTCGCACGAGCGGCTCGTGCACGAGACGAGCCTTCGCCCCGAGCTGGCCGAGGCGGAGCACTGATGGCGGAGTTGGTCACCCCGGTCCTGACCAAAGGAATCGGCGAGCTGAAGCTGCGGGACCTCGCCGTCTATGCCGCGCAAGGCGGTTACGAGCAGTTGCGCCGTGCGCTCACCGAGCTCTCGCCGAAAGACGTTTCGGACCTATGCAACGGTTCGAACCTGCGCGGGCGCGGCGGCGCGGGCTTTCCGACCGGGCGCAAATGGTCGTTCCTGCCGAACAACGGTCGGCCGCGCTACCTGGTCTGCAATTGCGACGAGGCCGAGCCCGGCACGTTCAAGGACCACATGCTGCTCGAGCAGACGCCGCACCAGATCATCGAGGGCATGCTCATCGGCGCGTACGCGATCGGGTGCGAGCACGCGTACATCTACATTCGCGGCGAGTTCAAACGTGGCTTCGAGATCATGCGCGACGCCGTCCGGCAAGCGCGCGAGGCCGGCTTCATCGGCGCGAACCTCTTCGGCACGCGGCAAGACGCTCGAGCTCACCATCCATCGCGGCGCCGGCGCGTACATCTGCGGCGAAGAGACGGGGTTGTTGAACTCGCTCGAAGGCAAACGCGGCGAGCCTCGGTTGAAGCCGCCGTTTCCGGCGGTCAAAGGCTTGTACGGCGAGCCGACCGTCGTCAACAACGTCGAGACCCTCGCCTATCTACCGTATATCATGCGCAACGGCGCGGAGTGGTTCGCCAAGGTCGGGCCGGAGCGTTCACCGGGTTATAAGGTCGTCTCGATCTCGGGCCACGTCCAGCGGCCGGGGAACTACGAGGTCGCGCTGGGCACGACCCTCCGCCAGCTGATCTACGATTGCGCTGGCGGTTTGCGACCGGGCCGCACGTTCATGGGCGTGCAGCCCGGCGGCGGTTCGTCGGCCTGTCTGTTCGAAGAGCACCTGGACGTCTCGTACGACTTCGACTCGATGACCAAAGCCGGTTCGATGCTCGGCTCGGGCGCGATGGTCGTGTTCGACGACACGACCGATTTCGTGAAAGCGGCGTACACGCTGATCAGGTTCTTCTCGCACGAGTCGTGCGGTCAGTGCACGCCGTGCCGCGAGGGCGGTCACTGGCTGCAGCGCACGCTCGAACGCATCCTCGACGGACGCGGGGTCGACTCCGACGTCGACGTCATCAAGTCCGCCGCGCACCAGTTGACCGGACTGAACCTGTGCGCGCTGGGCGATTCGATCGAGCCGTTCCTGGCCTCGGTGATCACCCGCTACGAAAGCCAGTTCCGCGCCTACATCAAGCGGCCGTCGCAGGTCGCCGCCGGATGAGCGATCTCGGACGCCGCGCTGCCCTTTTCGCGAGCACGAAGGCCGGCAAACAGCTTGTCGTCAAACTGGTCCTCACGGCGGGCGTCCTGCTGAATCTGGCCGGCATCTTCCTGGACAACAGCCCTCACGCCGACGTCAATCTACTCCATGCGCTGACCGGTGCCGGGCTCGGCTTGGTTCTCGTCGCGGTCGTGCTCATGTTCGTGAACCGCAAGGCTCCGGAATGAACGATCTCGGCCGTCGCTACGCCCGCTACGCGAGCACGGCGCGCGGGAAGCAGACGATCCTGGGCGTGCTCATCGGCACCGCCTGCGTACTCGACATCGTCGCGACGATGCTCGGCCGGAGCAGCGTGCAGGCGCATACCGTCGGCCTGCTGTTCGCGTTTGCCGGCGCGCTCTTGCTGATCGCCGTCATCTTCATCTTCACGAACCGGAAGAGCGTCCGGTGACCGAGCTCGTTCGCCGGCTGTGGATCGCGAAGGAAACGGGCTCGCCGCGTTACGTCGCCGCCTTGGTGCTCATCGGATCGCTTCTTCTCGGATACGGTTTTGCGGCGCATCACGACCTCGCCATGGGGCTCGGAATCGGCGCGCTCGTCGCCTCCGCCGATCATCTTCCCCGCGTACCTCCGCAGAAAGAAGTCCTGAGTGTCCGCCGCCGCCCGCCGAACGAGTCCGTCACCGTCACGATCGACGGCGTTGAGGTGCGCGTGCCCAAAGGGACGCTGCTGGTCGAGGCTGCGAAGGCGATTCATACCGACATCCCGGTTTACTGCTATCACGAGAAGCTCGGTCCGGCCGGGCTGTGCCGCATCTGCCTGGTCGAGATCGAGGGGATGCCCAAGCTGCAGATCGCGTGCAACACGGCGGTCGCCGACGGGATGAAAGTGCACACGCAGAACCCGCGCGTCGACGACGGGCGGCGCGCGATCCTCGAGTTCTTCCTGCTCAACCACCCGCTGGACTGCCCGATCTGCGACAAGGGCGGCGAGTGCGACCTCCAGGACTACGCGATGGCGTGGGGCCAGGGCGCCTCGCGCATGCTCGAGCCGAAGATGCCCAAGCCCAAGGCGGTCGACCTCGGCCCGACGATCGTGCTCGACGAAGAGCGCTGCATCGTCTGCCAGCGCTGCGTGCGCTTCGACGACATCATCACGCGCGAGTGCTCGCTGCGCACCGACGACCGTGGCGCGCACGTGATCATCGCGACCGCAACCGGCAAGCCCTACGTCTCGGACTTCACCGGCAACGTCACCGAGCTTTGCCCGGTCGGCGCCCTGACCTCGAAGACCTATCGTTTCCGTTCGCGGCCCTGGGACAACCACCGCACGACTACGTCGTGCACGCAGTGCGCGGTCGGCTGCCAAATGCACGTCGACGAACGCGGCGATACGCTGCTGCGCACGATGAGCGTCACCGAAGACGACGCGATCTCCGACACGTGGCTGTGCGATCGCGGGCGCTACAACATCGGCTTCGTGAAGGACGAGCGCCGGCTGAGCTCGCCGCTGCTCAAGCAGGATGGAGCCTGGGTCCAGATCGACTGGGACGATGCGATCGCGTTGTGGGCGGCCGAGCTGAAGAAGGCCGGCGCGAACGCCGGCGTCATCGGCGGCGGGCGACTGCTCAACGAGGAGGCGTACCTCGCCCAGCACCTGTTTCGCGCGCTGGGGATCGAGCACATCGATCATCGCGTAGGCGAACAAAGCATCGTGCACAGCGACTCGTTCGCCAACCACGTCGACCTCGAGCAGGCGAACACGATCGTCACCATCGGACGGCCGCCCTCCGAGTTGGCCCCGGTGCTCGACCTGCGCATCCGCAAAGCCGTCTCGCGCAACGGCGCCCGGCTCATCTCGGTCGGCGATCGCTACGCCGGCAGCTTCGTCCCCGAGACGCACGCGTCGACCGGCGACGAGCTGCGCGCCGCCCTAGGCGACGATCCTGGCCGGCTGGCGGTGATTTGGGACGGCGTGATGATTCCGGGCGGTCCCGAGCTGATCGCGCCGGTGCACGCGTTTCCGGCCGATCGCTACGTGCTCGCCCGAGACGCCGAACGGCCGCGGCGCCGACGCGCTGGGAATGCGACCGCGCGACGGCGCGATGAACACCCGCGCGATGCTCGAAGCGGCGCGCGACGGAAAGCTCGGCGTCCTGTCGATCCTGGGCGCCAACCCGATGCTGCGCTTCCCCGATCGCGCCTTGGTCGAGGCCGCGCTGCGTGCGACGCCGTTCGTCGTCGTCACCGAGCTGTTCATGACCGAGACCGCCGAGTTCGCGAACCTCGTGCTGCCGGTCTGCAGCGCGTTCGAGAAGAGCGGGACCACGACGGACCTTGCCGGTGACGTTCTGCCGGTCGCCGGATCGGTGCGCGCGCCGGAGGGTCTGCTCGCCGACGGCGACGTGATCGTCGACCTCGCGGAGAAGCTGGGCATCACGTTGCCGTTGCCCGACGAGGTCGAAGCGGCCGTGCGCGCGCTGGTACGCACGGCGCCTGCGGCGCCGCCGCCGGCCGACCTTTTCGCGCACCCGCGCGCCGCCGGCGGCGCCGGCGAGCTGCGCGTGATCGCCGAGCACACGATCTTCACCGGCGGCGGGACGCTCGCGTTCGACGACCGCATCGCCGAGTTGCGCACCCGCCCGCGAGCGTCGATTCATCCGGCGGCCGCCGCCGCGCAGGGGATCGCCGCCGGCGACCTCATCGACGTGACGTCGGCCGGCGGGGCGACGCTGCGCGGGCTGGTCGTCGTGGTCGATCCGCGCGTTCCGGACGGCGCGGTCGCGCTCGTCGACGGAATCCCGGGCGCGCCGCTCAACGCGCTCGGCGCCGCCGCCGTCCGGCTCGAGAAGGCGCTGGTGACGGCGTGAGCTCCGTGCCGATCTGGCTCATCGTGCTGATCAAGTCGGCAGTCGTGCTCGGGGTCGTGATCACGACCTTCGCCTACTCGATGCTCTTCGAGCGCAAGGTCATGGGCTGGATGCAGCTGCGTCCCGGGCCGAACCGGGTCGGCCCGTGGGGGCTGATGCAGCCCGCGGCGGACGCGGTCAAGATGATCTTCAAGGAAGACCTCACCCCCGAGACCGCCGACCCGTTCATCTACCGGCTCGCGCCGTTCATCTCGCTGATCTGCGCGATGGGGACGTTTGCAATCATCCCGTTCTCGGCCAACGCCGACGGCACGTTGTGGTCGGTCGGGAACGTCAACGCCGGGATCCTGTTCGTCTTCGCGATCGGTTCGATCGGCGTCTACGGGATCTCGCTGGCCGGCTGGTCGTCGGGCTCGAAGTTCCCGTTGCTCGGCTCGGTGCGCTCGACCGCACAGATGATCTCGTACGAGCTGTCGATGACGATGTCGGTGATCGGCGTGCTGATCCTGGCCGGCTCGACCGCGCTGGGCGACATCGTCAATGCCCAGCTGCGCCTGTGGTTCGTCATCCCGCAGATCGTCGGGTTCCTGATCTACCTGATCACCGCGGTCGCCGAGACGAACCGCGCGCCGTTCGACCTGGTCGAAGCGGAGACCGAGCTCGTCGGCGGGTTCCACACCGAGTACTCCGGTCTGCGGTTCGGGCTGTTCTTCATCGCCGAGTACCTCAACATGATCACGGTCTCGTGCCTGGCGACGCTGCTCTTCCTGGGCGGCTGGAACTCGCCGATCCCGGGTCTGCCGTCGGGTGGTCTGATCGGCCTGGTGTGGTTCGTGATCAAAGCCGCGCTGTTCTTGTTCTTCTATATCTGGTTGCGTTCGACGCTGCCGCGCTTTCGGTACGACCGGCTGATGGACTTCGGGTGGAAGGTGCTGCTCCCGGTCGCGACACTCAACCTCATCCTGACGGCGGTAGCCGTGGCGGTATGGCCGACCCATGCGTAAGAACCTGTTCAACGTCGGCGCGCTGGTGCGCGGCTTCTCGACGACCTTCAGCTACATGTTCAAGAAAATGCCGACGATCCAGTATCCGTCGGTCAAGAAGCAGCATGCGCCGCGTTTCCACGGGCTGCACGAGCTGCGCCGCTACGGCGACGGCAAGGAACGCTGCATCGGCTGCGAGCTGTGCGCGATCGCCTGCCCGGCCAACGCGATCACGGTGATCGGCGCCGAGAACGCGCCCGAAGATCGCCGTTCTCCCGGCGAGCGCTACGCCGCGCGCTACGAGATCGACGAGCTGCGCTGCATCTTCTGCGGGCTGTGCGAGGAAGCGTGTCCGACCGACGCCATCGTGCTCACCCCGCGCTTCGAGATGGCCGACTACCGCCGCGGTGCGTTCGTGTACGCCAAAGACCGCTTGCTCGTCCCGCCCGAAGCCGGCGTCGGGACACCGCCCGATGAGCGTCCGAACGGGATCCCGGCCGATCTCGGCGGCGTGGCGCGCGTCAAGGACACCGTCGACGTCGCGCAAGGCTACGAGGCGACGAACCGCGGCCACATCCTGCGCACCCAGCGCCGCGGACTTGCCGACCTGCCGGCGAGTCCGTCGAACGGCCAGGATCGCCCGTGATCGCTTTCTGGATCCTGGCGCTGGTACTGATCGCGAGCGCCGTGTTCACGGTGACGGCGGAGAAGCCGGTTTACTCGGTGGTGGGGTTGTTGTTGAACTTCATCGCGCTGGCCGCCATGTACCTCACGCTTGAGGCGGAGTTCGTGGCGGTCATGCAGATCGTCGTCTACAGCGGCGCGATCTTGATCCTGTTCGTGTTCGTCATCGCGCTGCTGTCGAGCGGGACGCGACCCTTCGCGGTCGGCCCCGACAAGGCGCCGCGCATCCTGATCCCGGCGGTCGCGCTCGCCGTGCTGACGCTGGCCGGGCTCACCGTGACCGCGCTGCACACGCCGATGACCGTCGTACAGACGACGACCACCAACGGCGCGACCGGCGACGCGAACGCGTTCGGCAGCGTCGCCAACTTCGGTGCGACGCTGTTCACCACCAACCTGCTGCCGTTCGAAGTCACCGCGTTCATCCTGATGGTGGCCGTGATCGGCGTCGTGCTGATCGCCGGTGATCCCACGCCGGGCGAGGTGGACGTACGCAAGCGCAAGCGCCGTCCCGGCGTGCGCGAGCCGATCGTGAAAGCCCTCCTGAGCTCGTCGTTGGGTCAGGATAACCAAGGATGACCGTCTCGCCGGAGGATTACGTCGCGCTGTCCGGGGTGCTGTTCTTCATCGGCATCGTCGGCGTGATCGCGCGGCGCAACCCGCTGATCATGCTGATGTCGATCGAGCTGCTGTTCAACGCGGCGAACCTGGCTTTGGTGGCCTATGCGCGCGCCTGGGTCAACAACGCGGGGCACATCTTCGCGTTTCTGGTGATCACCGTCGCCGCCGCCGAGGCCGCGATCGGGCTGGCGATCGTCGCGATGACGTTCCGCCGCTCGCCGCACGTCGACGTCGACGAAGTCTCGGCGCTGCGAGGTTGAGCGCGATCGTGCTGTTGGCTCTGGTGTGGCTCTTCCCACTCGTCGGCGCCGTCCTGCTCTGGGCGTTCGGCCCGCGGCTGCGGTCGTGGGCCGGCCCCATCGGCTCGGCACTGATCGGCGTGCCGTTCGTCGCGACGCTCATGCTCTGGCGCGACGCGACCACGGGTGCCGGGCTGAACCTGCACCTCGGCTCGTGGCTGCCCGGTTGGGCGTTCGGTTTGCAGCTCGACCGGCTCTCGCTGATCTGGACGCTGATCATCACCGGCGTGGGGTTTCTGATCCACGTCTACTCGATGGGCTACATGGACGGCGACCGCGCCTTCGCGCGCTTCTTCGCGTACATGAACTTCTTCGTCTTCGCGATGCTCACGCTGGTGCTCAGCGACAACGTCGTCGGCCTGCTGGTCGGATGGGGGCTGGTCGGACTGGCGTCCTACTTCCTGATCGGGTTCTGGTTCGAACGGCCGTCGGCCGTCGCGGCGGCGCGCAAGGCGTTCGTCATGAACGTGGTCGGCGACGTCGGGATCATGTTCGCGATCTTCATCATCGTCGCCAAGGTCGGCTCGATCGGTTACGCCGACATCTTCGCGCGGTTCGCGACGGCGTTCACGCCGCCCGAGCTGTTCCTGGTGTGCCTCGGGCTGTTCATCGGCTGCGCCGCGAAGTCGGCTCAGATCCCGCTGCACACGTGGCTGCCCGACGCGATGGAGGGTCCGACGCCGGTCTCGGCGCTGATCCACGCCGCGACGATGGTCACGGCCGGCGTCTATTTGATCGCGCGCTTCGCACCGCTGTGGTCGGCTTCGGCCGACGCGCGGGAACTCGTCGGCGTCATCGGCGCCCTGACGGCGATCGCCGGTGCGCTGCTGGGCTGCGCGCAGTGGGACATCAAGCGGATCCTGGCCTATTCGACGATGTCGCAGATCGGCTACATGATCATGGGCGTCGGCGTCGGGGCCTACGACGCCGGCGTGTTTCACTTCTTCACCCACGCGTTCTTCAAGGCGCAACTGTTCTTGGCGTCGGGAATCGTCATCCACGCGCTGGCCGACGAGCAGGACGTGCGCCTCATGGGCGGGCTGCGCACGCGGCTTCCGTTCGCGTTCGTCGCGATGTTCGCCGGCGTGCTCGCCATTTGCGGCGTGCCCGGCTTCAGCGGTTTCTTCAGCAAGGACGCCGTCGTCTACGGCACGCTTGCGGCGGGTCATCCGTGGCTCTACGCCGTCGGCGTGATCACCGCCGGGATCACCGCCTACTACATGTTCCGGCTGCTGTTCGTAACGTTCTTCGGCGCGTACCGCGGCGGGGTCGATCCGTCGGAGCTGGGCATCCGTCATCCCGAGCTGGCCGGGACGCCGGCCGATTCGGGCCACCATGCCGAAGGAGAAGAGCCGCACGACCATGCGTCGCCCTGGCTGATGTCGGTTCCGGTCGCGATCCTGATCCTGCCGTCTATCCTGATCGGCTGGCTCGACTTCGGCGGCGCGAACGCGCCGTGGCAGCGATTCTTCGCCGGGTTCTTCCCGCATGCGCCCGAGGCGCCGTCGCCGTTGGGCGAGGGAGCCTCGACCGCGTTGGTGCTGCTCGTCGTCGCGCTCGGATTTGCCGTCGCCTACTACCGCTACGCAACGCCCGCCGCGCGCCGCGACGCCGTCGCCCGGCTGCGCTCCGAGACGATCCGCATGCCGCGCGTGCTCGTCAACGCCTACTATTTCGACGCGGCCTACGACGCGCTGCTGGTGCGGCCGGCGCGTGCGGCCGGCGCCTGGTTCGGCCGCGTCTTCGACCCGCACGTCCTCGACGCCGCGGTACGCGAGGCGGCGATCTCCGCCCAGTGGCTGGGGCACTTGTTCCGCAGCTTCCAGACGGGATTGGTGCGCGCGTACGCGCTGTCGATCGCCTTCGGCGTCGCGTGCGTGGTCGCATACTACGCCTTCGCGTTCGGAGCCGGCCGATGATCGTCACCATGCTCGTACTCGGTCCGATCGTCGATCGGCCTCGCGCTCTACGCCGTCCCGCGCGAAAGGATCGCGCTGTTCCGGACCGTCGCCGCAGTCGTGGCCGCGCTTGCGCTCGGACTCGCGCTCGCCGACGCGCATGCCGCCGACGCGTCGGTGCGCTGGCTGTCGCGGCCGTTCGCCGCGTCCTTCCACCTGGGCTTCGGCCCGATCTCGTACTGGATCGTGCTGCTGCTCGCGCTCGCGACGTTCGGCGGCGCGCTGGCGCTCAACGGACCCCGTTCGCGCGACGTCGCCGTGCAGTTGCTGGTCCTGCAGGGCGCGATGAACGGGCTGTTCCTCGCGAAGGACCTGCTGTTGTTCGCGCTGTTCTGGGACCTGATGCTGATCCCGGTCTTCCTGGTGCTGGTCGACGCCAGCCCGCACGCGCGAACCGGCTGGAAGTACCTCATCTACAACCTGGCCGGCGGGTTGGCGCTGCTGCTGGCGACCGCGGCGTTCGGCGTCGTCAACGGGACGACCGACGTGATCGGCGATCCCAACGCGCACGTCGCGATCGGCGCGGTCTGGGGCGCCTGGATCTTCGCCGGGTTCGCGTTCGCGTTCCTGATCAAGACGCCGGTCTTTCCGCTGCACACCTGGATGCCCGAAACGTACGCCGAGCTGCCGGCGCCGATGGTAGCGGTGGTCTCGGCGGTGCAGTCGAAAGCCGGGTTGTACGGTTTTCTGGCGATCGGACCGCCTTTCTGGCGCCCGAGATGGCGCAGGCGCGGACGCTGATGTTCGCGCTCGGACTGGTCGCGCTGATCTACGGTGCGCTGGCGGCGCTGGCGGAACGCGACGCGAAACGCGTCGTCGCCTATAGCTCGCTCTCGCACTTGGGGTTGATTTTGCTGGCCGTGTTCAGCGGCTCGCCGCTGGCCGTCGAAGGCGCCGTCGTGTACATCGTCGCGCACGGTCTGTTCAGCGCCGCGCTCTTTCTCGTGCTCGGCGCGGTCGAGCAGCGCGAAGAGACGCGCGACATGGCGCGGCTCGGCGGTCTGGGCGGACGCAACCCCAAGCTCGCCGGCGCGCTGATGCTCGGCGCGCTCGCCGCGCTCGGATTGCCGGGCCTGGCCGGGTTCACCGGCGAGATCCTGATCCTGACCGGATTGTTCAAGGCGGGCTTCATGTGGCCGGCGCTCGTCGCGCTGCTCGCGGTGATCCTCGCGTCGGCGTACATGCTGCGCTTGTTCCAGGGGATCATGAACGGACCCGATGTCCCCGATCTGCCCGAACGCCGCGATATGACTTGGCTCGAAGGGCTGGCGGTCGCGCCGTTGGTCGTCGCCTTCGTGCTGCTGGGGATCGATCCGGGGCCGGTGATCGCGCTGACCGCCGCCGCTCAATCGCCGGTCCGGTGACCGTCAGTGCTCGGTAGTCTTCCGGCCGGTGCCGACTACACGGCGCTGCTGCCGTGGTTCGTCGTCGCGATCGTGCCGCTGCTGATCCTGTTCGTCGACCTGTTCTTCAAGCAGGCGGGTCTGATGCGCCGCGGCGTCGCGGTCGGGCTGGCGATCGTCGGCCTGGTCGTCGCCGGCGTGATCGCCGCGGGCCAGTATCCGCACGACTATGCCGCGTTCGGCGGCGCGTTCGTGCAGGGCGGTTTCTCGATCGTGTTCAGCGAGATCGTGATCGTCGCCACCGTCGCCGCGCTGCTGCTTTCGGTCGGCGTCGGGCGCTCCGACCAAGTCGGCGGGACGACGGCGCTGCTGCTGTGGAGCGCGAGCGGCGCGATGCTGATGGCGGGCGCGGCAAACCTGATGACCGTCTTCTTGGGCCTCGAGCTGCTCTCGCTCGCGCTGTACTGTCTGTGCGCGATCTCGATTCGCCAAACGGCGCGCGAGTCGGCGCTCAAGTACCTCATCCTGAGCTCGATGGCGTCGGGCTTCTTGCTGTACGGTTCGGCGCTGCTGTTCGGAGCGACCGGGTCGGTCGCGTTCTCCGCGCTCGCCGCGGCGCCGGTCACGCCGTTCCTCGCCGTCGGTGCGGGGCTGTTCCTAACCGGGATTGGCGTTCAAGCTGAGCCTGGTTCCGTTCCATGCCTGGACGCCCGACGTGTACGAGGGCGCGCCGCTGCCGGTCACCGCGTTCATGTCGGTCGTCACCAAGGCCGGGACGCTGGCGGTGCTGGCGCGCTTTGCGTATGCGGCGCTGCCGTCGGACCACGCCTCGGCGATTCTCGCCCCGCTGTGGGTGCTCGCGGCGCTATCGATGCTCATCGGTAATCTCGGCGCGCTCGCCCAGACCGACATGAAGCGGCTGCTGGCGTACTCCGGGATCGCGCAGGTCGGCTACATCGTGACCGCACTCGCGGGCCAGACCGCGCTCGGCTTGCGATACGCGATCCTGTACCTGGCCGGTTACACGTTCATGAACCTGGGCGCGTTCGCGGTTGTGGCGCTGTTGTCGCGCGAAGGTGACGCCGTCGTCGGGCTCGACCGCTTCGCGGGCTTGGCATACCGGCGGCCGTGGCTCGCCGCGGCGATGACGCTGTTTCTGATCGGTCTCGCCGGGCTGCCGCCCACGATCGGGTTCACCGGCAAGATCTTGATTCTGGCGGTGACGGTAGGCGCCGGATATGCGTGGCTGGGCGGCGTGCTGATTCTGGGCACCGCGATCTCAGCCTACGTCTATTTCAAGATCGTCCGCGCGATGTTCGCTCGCGTCGATGCGAGACACGTACGCGACGAACGCTCGCCCAACGTTCTGCCATGGGTCGCGGTAGCGGTCTGCGCCGTGCTGACCTTCGCGCTCGGACTGGTCCCGCTCACGCCGTCGAACGTTCTACCGCTCGTCAAGTGACGATCCGCGAGGCGCGTGCCGGCGATGAGGAGTTCGTCGTTGGGCTCGTCCCGCGCTTCGTCGAGAACGGCGTCGCCGGCGGCCATACCCGGGACGAGGTCGTCGAGGGAACGGCGCGCGTTCTGCGCGAGGCGTTGCGGGCGGCGCGGCCCGGCGAGCTCTTTCTGATCGCCACGGACGCGGCCGGCGAGCCGTCCGGGTTTCGCGTACGTCGTGACCGAGCGCGATTTCTTCACCGGCGAGGCGTACGCGCACGTCTCGGAGATCGCCGTCGCACGCAGCGGCGACGGAACGGGCGGCGCGCTGATGGACGCGGCGGAACGCTGGTCGAGAGCGTGCGGTCATCGCCTGATGACGCTCAACGTGGTCGACTCGAACGTCGATGCGCAGCGTTTCTATCTGCGCCGCGGCTTCGCGATCGCCCACCGCCACTACGCCAAGCGGTTCGACGTGGGCGACGACGGCAAGACGATCACGCTACGCAAACCGTAGCGTTGAGCGCGAGCTGGGCGATGCGCGCGACGAGCGGGTCGTTGGCGTCGTTCAAACGGCTCAGCAGCGTGAAGTGATTGTCGCCCGGGCTGTCGGCGTAGGTCGCGTCGCAACCGTATGCGCGCCACGCGCGGGCCAGCTCGGCGCCCTGCCACCGGAAGACGTCGGGTTCGCGTTCGCCGGCGACCGCGACGACGGTCGCCGGCGCGGCAGGCGCGAGCAAGGCGGGACTCATCGCCGCGGCGCGCGCGTCGTCGAGCTGCAGCCATGCCTGCGCGAACGAATGGACGAGCGGGCGCAGGTCGTGCAGCCCGCTCAGCGTGGCGACGCCCGCGACCGGTGCATCGACGGCGCACATCGCGGCGAGCTGGCCGCCGGCGGAGTGGCCCGCGACGACGATGCGTGCCGGATCGGCGCCATGCTCCTTCGCGTTTTCGCGCAGCCACGCGACCGACCGGCGCGCCTGCGCGACGATCGCCTCGAGCGGGACCGCCGGCGCGAGACCGTAATTGACGATCGCGCAGGCGACGCCGTGCGGCGCCAGCGCGCGGGCGACGAAGGTGTGATCGTCCTTGTGCATTCGCCGCCAGTAGCCGCCGTGGAAGAACACGACCAGCGGCGCGCCGGCGTGCGGGACGAACAGGTCGAGCGTCTCCGTTTCGGTGACGCCGTAGCGCAGGTCACGCGCGTGCAGCGTGCGAGCTCGCACGTCGTCGCTCCACTCGCGCCAGCGGCGGAAGAAGATGGTCGGGTCGTCGACCGTCGCCGACGCCTCGTAGGGATCGGCCGCGCTCATCGCGCGGCGGTGAACTGCAGAAAATCGACCTTGCCGGCCGCATTCCAGCCGATCGCCTGTTCGATCGCCGGCCCCTTGACGAAGTCGATCCGAAACACGTACACGGTGAGCCGGCCCTGCGTCACCTTGCGCACCTGGTTGAAGTTCTTGACGTCGCCCAAGCTCGTCAGCTGGACCGCGGCCGCCGCCAGCGCCTTGTCGTCGACGTAGCCGTTCACCTCGTCGGTGTACTGCGTACGATCGATCTTGCCGGCGCGGTTCGCGTCGAACACGACCCGGGCGCGCGCGGCGATCTCGGGCGAGGGGATCGATGCCGCGGCGTTCGGCGCCGCCGGTTCCGGTTCACCGGCGGCGTCGGCGCGAGCGAACACCCGGCTGCCCGTCGTCGGAAGCTGCACGACGGCGGCTGGGGGCACCTCGTGAGGACGGGGTGCGGAGGCGAGCGCAGGTGCCGCGAGCCCCGTCAGAAGCAGGCCGGCGAGGAGACGCCGCACGATCATCGTCCGCCCTTCCACGCCAAAACGGCGAGCCCCCCGTTTTCACGGAGGGCTCACATGTTCGTGCTAGTCGAAGGTCAGGGATGCGTCATGTTGGCCGGAACGACCGATGCATCGAACTCCTCGGAGCCGATGTAGCCCAGCGAGAGCGCCGCTTCTTTGAGCGTCGTCCCTTCATGGTGAGCTTTCTTGGCGATCTCGGCCGCCTTGTCGTAACCGATCTTGGGCGTCAGCGCGGTGACCGTCATCAGCGACTCGCTCAGGTACTTGGCGATCACCGGCTCGTTGGCTTCGAGCCCTTCGACGGCATGCTCGCGGAACATCGTGCACGCGTCCTGCAGCAGCCGGCACGAGTGCAGGAAGTTGTAGATCATCACCGGGTTGAACACGTTGAGCTCGAAGTTGCCCTGCGCGCCGCCGAACCCGATCGCGACGTCGTTGCCGAACACCTGGACGCAGACCATCGTCATCGCCTCGGACTGCGTCGGGTTGACCTTGCCGGGCATGATCGACGAACCGGGCTCGTTCTCGGGCAGGATCAGCTCGCCGATGCCGGCGCGCGGCCCCGATGCCAGCCAGCGGACGTCGTTGGCGATCTTCATCAGCGACGCGGCGAGCGTCTTGAGCGAACCCGAAGCAGCCACCACCTCATCGTGCGAGGCGAGCGCGGCGAACTTGTTCGGATGCGAGCGGAACGGCAGGCCGGTAAGCTCGGCGATCTTGCGCGCGGCGCGCTCGGCGAACTCGGGATGCGCGTTGAGCCCCGTCCCGACGGCGGTTCCGCCGATCGCAAGATCGTACAGGTCGTCGAGCGACGCGCGCAGCCGCTCGAGGTCGCGGTCGAGCTGGCTCACGTAACCCGAGAATTCCTGGCCCAGCGTCAGCGGCGTCGCGTCCTGCAAGTGCGTGCGGCCGACCTTCACGATATCCTTCCATTGCTTCGCCTTGGCGTCGAGCGCGTCGCGCAGCTTCTCGACCGCCGGCATCAGCTTCACCATCGCCTCGGCCGCCGCCATGTGCATCGCCGTCGGGAACGTATCGTTCGACGACTGCGACATGTTGACGTGGTCGTTGGGGTGGATCGGCTTCTTCGAGCCCATCACGCCGCCGGCAATCTCGATCGCGCGGTTCGAGATCACCTCGTTGACGTTCATGTTGGTCTGCGTGCCCGACCCGGTCTGCCAGACGCGCAGCGGGAAGTGGTCCTGCAGCTTTCCGGCGATGACCTCGTCGGCGGCCTGCGCGATCAGCTTCGTCTTCTCGTCGTCGAGCTTGCCCAAGTCGTGGTTGACGAGCACGGCTGCCTTCTTGAGCACCGCCATGGCGCGAACGATCTCGCGCGGCATCACGTCGCGGGGCGTCGCGTCGTCGCCGATGTCGAAGTGAATCAGCGAGCGCGCGGACTGCGCACCGTAATACTTGTCGGCGGGGACGTCGATGTTCCCCATCGAGTCGCTCTCGATCCGGGACGGTCCGACCGAGCCGTTCGTCTGCGTGTTGGCCATAGCAGGGCTCGGTTCGGCGCACCCAAGCCGCACCACTTCGCGAGAAAGGTCGCATGCCCGAGGGCCGCGGCAGCGAACCGTCAGTCGCGGGGGCCTATGCCGTTCGCCGAGCTTCTCGTATACTTGTCGTATTCGTTCCGCCCCCCGGAGGAGCGTCGCTCATGCGCTTATTGCACGCCTTCGCCATCGTAGCTGCTCTCGTCGCGGTACAGACCGGGCCGGCGTTTGCCGGGCCGGCGCCCGCCGCGCGTGCGCCGGCCGCCGACGCGGAAACCGGTGGGGGCGACCCCGTCGTCCTTGACGCCGCCCGGGGGAAGGTCGCGGCCGGCGACACGAAGGGCGCGATCGACGGCTTGGCGCCGTACGTCGCCGCGCATCCCACCGATGCGGCCGCAGGCCGGTTGC
The DNA here is from genome assembly GCA_963723445.1 of Vulcanimicrobiota bacterium. Taxonomy (GTDB): domain Bacteria; phylum Vulcanimicrobiota; class Vulcanimicrobiia; order Vulcanimicrobiales; family Vulcanimicrobiaceae; genus Vulcanimicrobium. Next base: position 49,699 of record CAVRQP010000008.1, on the reverse strand, counting down.
TCGGCGACCTCTACTTTCGCGTCCCCGACTACGCCAAGGCGGAGAAGATCTGGAAGGCGCTCGTCGCGGCGACCCCGGACGACCGGGAGACGCACAGCCGCCTGGGGGCGCTCTACGCGCTGCAGGACCGCATCGGCGAGTCGATGACCGAGTTCCAACTGAGCCTGCCCAGCCGGACCGGCTACGTCGGACTGGTCATGATTCACAAGCGCAGCGGCGATCTGCCGCAATATCTCGCCGGCCTCGAGTACGAAACCGACGAGCACCCGTTCAACTTGGCGAAGTGGTCCGAACTCGGTCAGGCGCAACGCGCGCTGCACCACTACCAGCTGGCCTACGAGGCGTTCAGCCACGTCGAGGCAATCCGGCCCTCGTCGTGCGGCGCGCGCGTCGACCTCGCCAACGCACTGGTCGACCTCGATCGGATCGATCCGGCGATCGTCCACCTCAAAGCCTGCATCGCGACCGATGCCCACTACTATCCGGCCATCGTCAACCTCGGCGAGGCCTACCTCGAGAAGAACGACTACGAGACCGCGCGGCCCTACCTCGACCAGGCCCTGGCGCTGCGCCCGGAGGGGACCGAGGCACTGGTCGACATCGGGTACATCTACGACGCGCACGGCGACTGGAAAACCGCCATCAGCTACTACAACCGTGCGATCCGTTCCGACCCGATGCGGCCGGAGGCGTACATCGACCTCGGTTACGACTACAATGAGCACCGGCTGTTCCCGCTCGCCGAGGCCGCCTATCTCAAGGGTCTGAGCGTCTCGTCCGACGACGGACGCCTGCATTACATGCTCGCGGTAACCTACAACCTTCAAGGCAAGATCGCACTCGCGCGCGACCAGTACCAGCACGCGCTCGCCTCGGAAGAACCGATCGTCGTGCGGGCGGCGCGCGCCGAGCTCGCGCTCCTGCCGACCCGCTGAGCGTGTAAAGGTCTCCTCACCTTCGGCGTCCACGGACGCCGAAAAGGGTCCCGAATGTAAACGGCGCGTCAGGGCGCCGTTTACTTTGCGTCGTGCGCCCGCTCGCTTCGGGCTCGGAGGTCGTCGCCCTCTGCTAATCTTGGCGTCGGCCGCTGCCTCATGACAGCGGCGTTCCGCACGTCACGAGGAGTTGAACTTGAAGCGTAGCATCGCGGCTTCGTCGCTCGTGGTCCTTGCATTCGTCCTGCCGGGGATCGCGTCGGCCAAACCCAGCGTCACGCTCAAGCTGAGCGGAGCGATCGTGTCCAAGGCCGCCGACGGCCATACGACGCTCACCCCGGTCGAACAGTCACCCCCGAAGTCGGGCGACGAGATCGAATACGACATCGCCGCGAACAACGCCGGCACGTCGCCCGCGCTGCGCCTCGTCCCCGTGGCCAAGGTTCCGGCCGGTACGGCCTACATCGCCGGATCGGCCAAGGCCGCCGGCGCCCGCGCCGAGTTTTCGCTCGACGGCGGAAAGACGTGGTCGTCGTCGCCGACCGTGACGGTCAAAGCACCGGACGGCACGATGGTGCTGCGAAAGGCCGACCCCGCGCTCTACACCGCAGTGCGGTTCATCACCGACGGGGCGCTCGCGCCACATCGCAGCGCGGTCTACAGCTATGAGGTGCGCGTCAAATGATCCGCACCTTGATCCGTTTGTCCGCCGCGGTCGTGGCACCGGTGGTCGTCGGCCTCGGGCTGGCGACGGCCGTTCCGGCGTTGGCGGCCACCGCGGCCGGAACCGCGATCAGCAACACCGCGACCGCGACCTACTCCGACGGTACGAACAGCTACAACTCGCAGTCGAACACCGTCACCACGACCGTGCAGAACGCTCCCGCAATGACGATCGCGCCGCCGCAGGGAACGCCGGGCACCAACACGGTCAGCCCCGGCGGGACCATCACCGATAACTACACTCTCACCAACACCGGAAACGGCGCGGGCTTCTTCCAGTTGGCCGGCGCGCTCGGGACCAACGACGGCGTCACGGCCGGACAGGGTAACTTCACCACCTTCGTGGTCAACGCCGGCAGCGGCAACCAGAGCTTCGCCACCGTTGCGGCGGTGAACAACTATCTGAGCACCGGCAATGCCGGCGGTCCGTTCCTCACCGCCATCAACGGCACGATCACGGTCGGCGTGACGTACGCCGCTCAGGCCGGCGCATCGGGCACGATCACGACCAACGTAACGGCCAACATCACGCAGCCGGCCGGTTCCGGAACGACCGCGCAGACCTCGACGCCCAACACGGTCGGCCAGTACAACGACAACGTCGTAGCCGACGCGCGCATGGATCTCCAGAAGCTCGCGACGGTCGGCGGCACGGTCGGCGCACCGACGGTTCAATACACCGTGCGCGGCAACAACGGCGGCAGCCGCGCGATGGCTGCGGTCTTCCGCAGCGGCTTGCCCAGCGGATCCTACGGCGGCGCGTGTCCGTCGAACGTCGCGTGCGGCATCGTTCTGACCGACAAGATCCCGACGTACAACGCGACGCAGTTGACGCTCAACGGCACCCCGTCGTGGGTGACCCAGCCGACCGGCGCGGTCTTCATCTACTCGACCGACGGGATCAACTGGACCAATACCTCGACCGGCGCCGTCTACGTCGGCGCGTTCATCCCGGCATCCGCGATCACCGGCAGCTTCGGTGCGTCGAACCCCGGTTCGTCGCAGGGCAGCGTGACGGCGGGCCAAGCTCAGGTCGCGTTCACCTACACAATCAACGGCTCGACGGCCAGCGGCGCGGCGAATCCGAATGCGATCGCCAACGTGGTGAACTCGATCTACGCCGACCAGAGCGGCTTCATCGAAGGCCCCGGCATCACGTATCAGACGGTGAGCAACAGCGCCACCGCGACCACCGCGCAAACGGCACCGGCCGTCGCCAACACGACCGGCTCGCTGACGGGTGCGGCGTCGATCACGTCGGCCGCGTCACCGGTGGCGAACTCGGTGCTCAACGGACCCAGCGGGTTCCCGGCGGCGACCGGTCCCGATACGACGACCAACACCGATTACACGGCGCTCTCGTACACGAACGGCGGGACGATCCTCGCGGCCGTGAACGGCGCGACGGTCTCGGTCCCGGCGAGCGCCGCGGTGCTCACGATCGTCAACTCGGTGCAGAACACCGGCAACAAGGACGACACCTACAACCTCACTGCGGCGACCGGCACGGGCCTCACGGCGCTTCCCGCCGGCTGGGTGGTCTCGTTCCAGAGCGCCGGTCAGGTCGCCGGCGGAAGCTGCGCCGCGGTCTCGGCGGGGACGGTCATCACGTCGGTCTGCGTCCCGTCGGGTGCAACGCAGAACTACCGCACGCTCTACACTCCGCCCGCCGGCGTGACGACGTTCAACGCGTTTGCGCCGTACGGCGACGCGGTCACGGCCACGTCGACCAACGACAACACGAAGACCAACATCACGGTCGACGAGATCTTCGTGGGCGGCTTCGTGAAGCTGACCAAGTCGCTCTCGGTGGCGCTGCTGCAGCCGTGCGCGACGGCGACGGTGTTCACCCCGGGCTCGGCCAGCGTCAATCCGGGCGACTGCGTCCAATACTCCGTCGCCTACCTGAACGTGGCGCCGACCGGCGGGACAAACAACATCACGCTGTCGGCGAGCTCGTTCGTCATCACCGAAGACGGCACGGCCTCGGGCGGCAGCGGCGGCACGGCGTATACGAACAACTGGAACGCGAACTCGAACGGTCTGTACGCCGCGCCGGTCGACTCGAACGGGGGCACGCTGGGCGGTTACAATCCAGGTCCGGGCGCGGCCGGTTCGTCGAAGTTCACCGACACGGTCGGTGCGCTGGCGGCCGGTGCCTCCGGGACGTGTACGTTCAAAGTCCAGGTCAAGTAGTACCCCGATGCCGGGAGTCTTCGCGCGCCTCGTGCGCACGATGGGCTTCGCCACGGCTCTGTTCGCGACCGCGGCGCAGAGTGGCGGAGCCTCTCCCGCAGCGGGTGTGGTCATCAGCAACACGGTGACCGCGCAGTACGCGGACGCCCACGGCCTGACGTATGGCGCGCAGTCGAATACCCTGCGCGTCTCGGTCGCGGCGGTCGGCGCGGTGGTCGTCTCCCCGAAGGAGACGGCCGTCGATCCTGCCGCCGAAGGCTATCCCGCCGGAACGCCGATCACCAAAGTCTTCAGCGTCACCAACACGGGCAACGCCGTCGATGCCTACACCGTCGCGTCGGTGACGCCGGGTGCGGGCACCGTCGCATCGGTCGCCTTTCTCACCACGTCCGGGAGCGTCCCGGTGACGATCGGAACGACCGTCTCGCCGCCGCTGCAGCCCGGCGACTCGATTCGGGTGCAGGTCATCATCACGACCGTCGGCATCGCGGTCGGCGCGGCGTTCCCGATCACGCTCGTCGCACGCTCGACCAACACGTCGGTCGCCAACGGCTTGGTGAGCGATAGCGGTAAGGAGTGGGCGGTGGCGCAAGCCGGCGCCGCGATCGCCGGGCCGCTCGGACCGAACACCGCGATCAACAAGCTGGTCGACCAAGTGCGAACGCACACGGCGAATCCCGGCGAGACCGTCACGTACTCGATCGCGTTCAAGAACTACGGCGGCTCGGCCGCGACCAACGTCGCGATCGTCGACGACGTTCCGGCCGGGATCAGCGCGCTGCCGGCGACGGTCATGCTGAACGCCGTGAGCGCCGCCGCGGAGGCTACGCTTGCCGGCCAACGGCTCACGGTCAAGATCGGAACCCTGCCCGCCGGCGCGGCCGGCACGCTGAGCTTCAACGCCGTCGTCCAGAACGGCTCGATCGCCGGTGCGTCGTTCGTCAACATCGCATCGCTCTCGGCCGACGGCCTGGTGCCGGTGACGACGACGCCGGCCAGCGTCCTGGTCGGTTTGGGCAACGTCGTCTACGACGGTTACTCCGGAGCCGTCTCGCCGGTCAACGGCGCGATGCTGACCCTACGCGACTTTCACACCAAGGCCATCGTTGCGCTGCCGTCCGTCACGTCGCAAACGCCGTCGTCGCTGCTGCGCTCGCCGCTCGAGCTGCTGATCGGCGTGCCGGCCGGCGGGCTCGCGCCGAACAACGCGAACGCCAACCCGTTCACGACCGGGAGCGACGGCGCGTACAGCTTCGTCTTCGCTCAGAGCCAGCTCGGAACGCAAACGCTGCCCGCGCAGTACGAGCTCGACATCTCGGCGGCGGGTTACCGCGATCGCCGGATCGCCGTCACGATCAGCCCCGACGCGAGCGGCCTGCTCTACGACGCCACCCTCCAGGAGCTCGACCAGATGCAGTTGGCCGCACCCGGCGGGTTCTCGCTGGTGGCCAACTCCGTCTCACTCTCCGAGGTATTCGGTTTGCTCGGGAACCTGCCGATGTTCGCCCCGCACCCGTTGGCGGTATCAAAGACCGTCGACCGCGACGTCGCTTCGGGTGGCGATCGCCTCCTGTACACGCTGCAGGTCGGCAACAGCGGTACGCAGCTCGGCGCGGCGCGGGTCGTCGACACGCTGCCGCCGGGCGTCGTCTACGCACCGGGGACGGCCCGGGTCGACGGCGTCCCGGCCGAGCCGCAGCGTGACGGACGCATCCTGACCTGGGCCTTTCCGGCGCTGAGCGCGCAGCACACGATCGTGTACGCCTGCGTCGTCATGCCGTTCACCGCCGAGGGCTCGACGCTGATCAACGTGGTCGACGTCGACGCGGAGTCCGGCGGCGGCGCGCGCGTGCACGCCTCGGCGAGCGCCGACACGCGCGTCGTCGCGGGTGCGCTCGGGAACCGCATCGTCATCACCGGACGTGTCTTCGTCGACGCTGCCCGAACCGGGCGCTTTCGCGGCGGAGACCGCGGAATCGCCGGCGTGCGCGTCTATCTCGAGGACGGCGAGTCGGTCACGACCGACACCTACGGGCGCTTCACGTTTCCGGCCGTGCACCCGGGACAGCACGTTCTGCGGGTTGACGCGACAACGCTGCCGGCCGGCGTGCGCCCGTACGACGACCGGCGCTACGACAGCCCGCGCAGCCTGCAACGTTTGTTGCATGGCCTCTACGACGCAGGGTTGATGCACGACGTCAACTTCGCGGTCGAACCAGCCGCATGAGCTGGCGCGCGCGCCTGCGCCGCAGCGGCACGGCGCTCGTGATCATGGGCATGGTCCTGTCGACCTTCGACGTGAACCCCGCGGGCGAGATTTCCGGCGCGCTGGCCGACGAGACGCCTATGGTCGCCGCGCCGAGCGCGTCCCCCGCTAGGGTCGCGTCGCCCGAACCGGCCGTGTCGCCGGCAGCGCCGGCGCCGCCCGAGGACGCGCTCGCATCGCCGCAAGCGGTCGCTGTCGGCGCGGCGGCCAAAGCACCGGAGGGCGGCGACCTGACCCATTTGGTTTTCACCGCGACGGACGGATTGGTGGCGTCGCTCGTCGATCCCGCCGATGACGAGGTCGCCTCCTCGATATCGGCCGGCATCGAGGTCGAGACGATCAAAGGCGCCGGCGTCGAGCTCAAGGTCGGCGACGCGGTCGTGCCGTTCTCTCGAATCGGCAAGCGGACCGTCGACATGAAGACCGGCACGACGCGCTACACCTACTACGGCGTTACGCTGCAGCCGGGACCGAACATCGTGACGCTCACGCCGCTCGGCGCGGCCAACGCGCGCGGCCCGGCAACCGTTCACCGAGTCTATGCGCCTGGCCGGCCGGTCTCGCTGGTCGTAACGGGCAGCGGTGCATTTCGTGCCGACGGCGCCAGCGCGGATCGGCTGGAGATCGAAGGCCGCGATGCGTGGGGTCACCGTGCCGCGTCCGGCAGCGTCGTGCACGTCACGCTGCTGCAAGGCGACGCGCACCTCGAGCGGACGAGCGCCGGCGTTGCCGTCGCGCAGCCCAGCGCCGCAACGCCTATTCCGCTCGCGTCATCGTCGCCAGGGATCGCGGCCAACGTCGTGATCCGGCAGGCGGTCGACGTCGTGCTCGGTTCCGACGGCGCCGCCACGCTGCGGCTCGTGCCCGGAATCACTCCCGGGGCGGTCGTGTTGCGCGCGGAGTGCGGCGACGCGAGCCGCGAGACGCGCCTATTTCTCGCCCCCAATTTGCGCAAGCCGTTCGTGAGCGGGCTGGTGACCGCCGGTGCCGGCGCGGTCCCCGGAATCCCCGACGAAGCCGACGGCGAGCCCGACGGCACGAACTCGCGGCGCGGGCGCGTCGCGCTCTTCGGCACCGGTGCGGTCGGAAAGTCGCTGGCCACCTTCGCGTACGACACGGCCGATACGCTGCAGCGCAGCTCGACGTACGGCGGCGCGCTCGGGACGTACCAAGGCGATCCGGACGACAAGCCGTACGATACGACCGGCGACACCAGTTTGCGCCGCGACGACGCGCTCTCGCGCGATCACCTGTTCGCGCGGATCGACAACGGTCAGAGCAGCGCGCAATGGGGCGAGTTCCGCGCTCGTACCGGCACCGACACGAGCACGCTGGGCGCGTTCGACCAGCTCGTCGACGGCGCCAAAATCGATCTCGGCGGCGCCACCCGCCACGCGACGGTGTTCGCGGCGCGCAACGACGTGGGTTACGACCGGCGGGTGTTCGCGCCGACCGGGCTCGCCAACGGCGTGACGCTGCGGCCCGACATCGTGGTCGGATCCGAGGTCGTCACCCTCGCCACGCTCGACGCGCGCAGCGGCGCGATCGTCACGCAAAGCGCCATGACGCGCGGCGTCGACTACTCGATCGAGTACGCGACGGGCCAGCTGCAGTTCATCGACATCCCGCTGCCGCTCGACGAAGCGTTCAACCCGCGTGAGATCATCATCACCTACGAGTTCGATGCGCCCGGCAACACGGCGCGCACGATCGGCGGCCGCGCCGAGACCTCGTTCGGCGCCAACCACGCCGTCAAGCTCGGGTTCGGCTACGTCAACGACACGTCGGGAGCCGGGAACATCTCGATGGCCACCGAGGATCTCAACGGCGCGATCACCGGCGGCTCGTGGCAGATCGCCCACGCCACCAGCCACGGGGCGCTGCTGGCGACGTCGTCGGACGCACCGCTGGCCGGCAACGGCGGCAGCGCGCTGCACGCGCAGCTGACGCGCGCCGTCGGAGCGGACCGGCTCTCGCTGTTGTACGACCGCACCGACTCGGGCTACTACGACCCGTTCGGCGGCCTGGCGACGCCCGGTCTGCTCAACGAGCACCTGACGTACGCGCACAAGTACTCGGCCGGGCAGGGCGAGATCGGCGTTCGAGTTCGGTCACGAGGCCAACGCCGGCGTCGGAATCCCGGGCAGCACCGAGACGACGGCGGCGCTGCGCACGCATCGCACGCTCGGCAAACGGGTCACCGTCACCGCGTCGCTCGAGCGGCGCATCGCGACCAGCGCCGCGAGCGGCCCCGCGTTCGCGCCGTCGACGGTCAATCTCATCCCGTCGCCCGGCGCCACGCCGCTGCCGATCACGCTGGCCGGGCTCACCACGCCGTACGTGCCGCTCGCGAACGAGTCCTCGACGCAAGCCTCGCTCGGCGTCGACTGGAAGGCGACGCACACGCTCGACCTGAGCGTGAACCGCGTGCAAACGCTCAATGGCGAGAACGACGTGCAGCCGACGCAGACCGACGCTCAGCTGACGTACGATCTGGGCAAGGCCGGCCGCGCCTACCTGCGCGAGCGCTGGAGCGCGTCGCCGATCGAAAGTTTCGCCGCGTCGACGCAGGCGATTACCGCCGCTACCGGTGGGATGCGGACGACCGAGGTCGGGTTCGCGCGGCCGCTCGGCAGCGCGACGACGGTCGACACGTCGTATCTCGTCGATCACACGCTCAACGGCGGCGACGTGTACGCGGCGATGGGCGTGCGCGAACGGCTCGCGCTGGGGAGCCTCAAAGGCGACGCGTTCCTGCAGCACGCAACGGCGATCGGCGCGGCCGACACGAACGGCGGCGGCGGTTTCGATCTCTACGGGCTGTCGCTCTCCTACGCGAACCCGGCGAACACGTTCCGAGCCAGCGGATCGGCGCAGATGCGGACCGGTAACGGCGCCGGCGTCTCGATCTCGATGGCGGCCGCCGGCGCGCTCTCGCCCGAGATCTCGGCGTTCGCGAGCGTCAACGACGCGCGCGCCGCCGGCGCGGATCAAGCCGACGAACGGGTGGGCTTGGCGTGGCGGCCGTCACGCAGCGACATCGGCGTGACGCTGTTGCAGTTCGAGCGCACCGACGGTACCGCCGTGCTGGACAACACCGAGGGCGGCGTGCTCTCGCTCGAGCAGGTCTTGCGCGTGCGCGAACGCACCGAGGTCGTCGCCCGCTATGCGTACAAGGTCGACGGCGACTCGTACTACGCCGCGCGCAGCTCGCTGGCCGGGCTGCGGCTCGATCAGAAAGTCGGCTCGCGGCTGGACATCGGGGCCGAGGTGCGGCGCGCCGACGTGCGCGGCATCGACGGCGCAAGCGCGACCGCCCTCGCCGTCGAAGGCGGCGTGCGGTTGGGCGACAGCACCCGGGTTGGCGTCGGATACAACTTGCGCGCGACGGCAGACCCGTCGCTGGCGACGACGCCGACCCATCGCGGTTTCTACACGACGGTGACCACGGTCGTCGACCGGTTGTTCGGCTGGGGCCGGCGGTGATCCGTCGCCTCGGCGCCGCGCTGACCGCGTTCGCGCTCACCGCGATGCTCGTCGTGTCGGTGCGCGCGCCGGCGCGCGCCGCCGCCCTATGCGGTACGCCCGGCCGCGACGGCAGCCCGACGATCAACAGCATCGTCGACACCTATTTTCCCGGCAGCGCGAACGCCGCCGCCGGCGCGACGGCGATCACGGTCGGCGCGCACGCGACCGGTGATGCGAACGTCGCGATCGCGAGCGGCGATCTGCTGCTGGTGATCCAGATGCAAGGCGCCACGATCAACACCACCAACACGTCGTCGTACGGCGACGGCACGGGCAGCGGGAGCGGCGCGGTCTCGACCACCGCCGGCTTGTACGAATACGTCGTCGCGCAAAGCGCGCTCGCCACGACCGGCGGCAGCGTGACGATCAAGGGCACCGGCACCGGTAACGGACTGATCAACGCCTACACGACCGGCGGCAACGCGCACTTTGAGGTGATCCGCGTTCCGCAGTACGCCGCGCCGACGGTCGCGTCGGGCTTGGCGCCGCTGGCGTGGAACGGCACCGCCGGCGGCGTCCTGGTCATCGACTCGGAGAACTTGGTGCCTCCGGCGGTGCGACGGTGAACGCCAGCGGGCTGGGTTTCCGCGGCGGCGGCGCACGACAGCTCAGCGGCGATGCCGGCGCGGGAACGGCGACTGGGCCAGCTCGAACACGATCAACGCGCACGGTCAAAAAGGCGAAGGCACGGCCGGAACGCCGACCTACCTGTACTCCTCGGTGACGACGACCGAGACCGGCTCGGGAACGGCCGACGGTTATACGGGCGGTGACAAGGGGCGCGGAGCGCCGGGCAACGCCGGCGGCGGCGGTTCCGATGCGCACGCCTCCGCCAACGATCAGAACACCGGCGGCGGCGGCGGCGGCAACGGCGGCGCCGGCGGCATCGGCGGAAAGTCGTACAGCTCCGACATCGCCGACGGCGGCCACGGCGGCACGTTCGCGCCGTCCACGACGCAGGTCGTGATGGGCGGCGGCGGCGGCGCCGGCGCGCGCAACAACAGCAGCGGATCCGATGTCGTCGGGGGGGAGCGGCGGCGCGATCGTCATGATGCGCATCGCCGGGGTCGCCGGAACCCTCACGGTCAACGCCAACGGTTTGATGGGCGTCGATCCGGACAACGACGGCGGCGGCGGCGGCGGCGCCGGCGGGACGATCGTGATCACCGGCCTCGCGACGCTCAGCGGGATCACGGTCGACGGCGAACGGCGCGAACGGAACCGACGCCGACGTGCTCAATGCCGGCGGAAACGCCCACGGACCCGGCGGTGGCGGCGGCGGTGGCGTCGTGGTGCAGAGCGGCGGCCTCGCGACGACGCTCAGCGGCGGGACGCCGGGCTCCACCGACGGCAGCCCCGATCCCGACGCGCACTACGGGGCCGCGGCCGGTGGAACCGGACAGACGTTCACGATCGGCTACAGCAGCATTCCGGGCGCGTCGTCGGGCGCGGAGTGCGGTTCGTCGTCGGCGAGCGGGCTGCTGATCGGACCGGTCGGCGTGGCCAACGCGACCGGCAGCTACGACGGCAACGTCGCGATCACCAACAACGACGACTTCGTGGAGAAGTCGTTCGCGCCGCCGGCGTTCAACGCGATCAACAGCTCCACGACCGTCGGCAGCCCGAACGGGAACGCGTACACTTCGGCGGTCAGCGGCATCGCGCTGCGGCATCAGCTGCACAACTACGGCGGGGCGTCGTCCAACGTGATCTTCTACGCTCAGGCGCCCGCGGTGGGATGGACCGTGAGCATCTACACCGACAACGCGGGCGCGCTCGGCGTGCAGATCGCCGGTACCGCGAGCTCGAACACGTACCAGACGACGACGACCGAGTCGGTGGCCGCAGGCGCGAACTACTTCGTCTGGACGGTCTATGCCGCGCCGACCGGATTACAGGCGTTCAATCGCTTCGACGCGCTGCTCGCCGCGATCGACTCCGGCAACGTGAGCAACAACAACGAGGTCCACGACGAGCTGTACACGAGCTACATCGTGCAGACGAAATCGTACTCGATCACCGCGACCAACTGCTCGGGCTCGGTGCCGGCCGGGACCTGGTGCCCCGGCGCGACGCTCAAGTACACGATCGACGTGCGCAACATCGCGGTCGCCGCCAACGGCACGACCCCCGCCTCGGCGACGTTGACCGCCAACACCTTGCTGCTGACCGACGACGGCTCCAACGTCAATTCCTGGGCCAAGGACGGCGGTTACCTGAACACGCCGGGGTACTCGTCGACCGGGACCGCGCCGACCACCGTCACGTACTACTACAACGCGACGAGCTCGGCGGTGTTCCCGGCGAGCTACAACACCACCAACAAGGTCTTCAAGGTCACCGCGAGCTGGCCGGCGCTCACCGCCGGCTCGAACTCACAGTTCATGTTCAGCGCGATCCAGTTTTAGACGGCTAATGCCTTAACGCGATCGTTTCGATCTCGACGAGCGCGCCGCGCGGCAAGCCGGCGGCGGCGACGGTGGAGCGCGCCGGCGGCGCGCCTTCGAACGACTCGCCGTAGACCGCGTTCACGGCGGCGAAGTCGTTCATGTCGGCCAAGAAGATCGTCGTCTTGACGACGTCGGCGAAGGTCAATCCGGCGGCGGCAAGGACCGCTGCGAGATTCGCCATCACTTGACGGGTTTGCGCCGCCGCGTCGCCGTCGACGATGCGGCCGCTGGCCGGATCGAGTCCGATCTGTCCCGAGGTGAAGACGTAGGCGCCGGCCGCGACGGCTTGAGAGTACGGTCCGATCGCTTCGGGCGCGGCGGGGCTGTGGAGTGCTTGGCGCGCGCTCACGCGCGCGTCGGCTCGGCCAGAGCCGCCGCCGCAGCTTGTCCTGAGTCCGTCGAACTCGGCTCGGTCATCGTTCCTTTGTAGCGCGACTGCTCGGGGCCGACGCCGAAGTTGTCCTTGGCGAGCGCGGCGATCTGCGCCATCTCGCCGGGCGTGAGGGCCGCCGACTCGGGTGCGGCGGCGAACTCGCGCAGCTGCGTGCGATCGTAGATGTTCGGCAGAACCGTCATGACGCGCGGCTCGGCGAGCAGCCATTGGATCGCAGCCTGTCCGAGCGTGCGGTCCGGCCGTTCGAGAAACCGCAGGCGTCGACTTTGTCGACGCCGTTGATCAGCCATTGGCGCGGCCGGTGACTGCGGTGATCGCTCGGCGGGAACACCGTGTCCTTCGTGTAGTGTCCCTCGAGCATCCCCGAGCTGTGCGGGACGCGGATGAAGTAGGTCGTGCTGGTACCCGCCTCGTCCGCCGCCGCGATCATCCGGTCGCCCGGGAACGGCTCGAGAACGTTCCAGATCATCTGAACCATCGGCGCGTTGCGGCGCGCGGCTTCGACGCCTTCCCACAGCCAGCCGATCGCCGGCCCAAGCGAGACGCCCCAGGTGCGAATCTTCCCCTCGGCTTTGAACGCGTCGAGCAGCTCGAAGAGCGCGCCGTCGACGACCTGTTCCATGCGCGCGTTGTGCATCTGGTACACGTCGATGTAGTCGGTCTGTAACCGCGCCAACGACTGCTCGAGCGCGTAGCGGACGAACGACGGCGAAAAGTCCTGCCGGATCTCGTTCTGCCCGTTGCGGTCCCCCGCCGTGGTTGTACCAGTCGTAGCCGAACTTCGTGGCGTAGACGACGCGGTCGCGCCGTCCGCCGAAGGCGCGCGCGAGTTGCTCCTCGCTGCGGCCGTTACCGTAGGTGTCGGCGGCGTCGAACGTGGTGACGCCCAGATCGAGCGCTTCGTGCAGCAGCGCGACGGCTTCGTCGTCGCTCGTCTCACCCCACCATCCGGTCGACGTCGTCCACAGGCCGAACCCGACCTCGCTGACGGTGACCTCGGTGTTGGGAAGCGTGCGGTACTTCATGACCTGGGAGCGTTTCGAGACCGGGGAACGGCCGCCCCGCCGACCAACATCGCAGGCACCGTGTCTTCGCCCATCGACGCTCCCACGCTCTCGCCCGACGCCGGCTTCCGCGAGGCGTTCACTCGCGTGGCGGAATGGATTGAGGACTACTATCGCGACACGCGGCGCTACCCGGTTCTGTCGCAGGCCGTTCCCGGCGACCTCGTGCGCGCGCTGCCGGCCGAGGCGCCGCTCGACGGTGAGCCGTTCGACCGCATCTTCGACGACTTCGAGCGGCTCGTCATCCCCGGCATCACCCACTGGAACCATCCGCGCTTCTTCGCTTACTTCGCGATCAGCGCGGCGCCGGTGACGGTGCTGGCGGAAGCGCTCGCCGCGGCGCTCGACGTGAACGCGATGCTGTGGCGGACGTCGCCGGCCGCGACCGAGCTCGAGGACGTGACGCTGACCTGGCTGCGGCTGATGCTCGGGTTGCCCGACACCTTTGCAGGCGTCGTCTACGACACCGCGTCGATCGGCGGCTTCACTGCCTTGGCCGCCGCGCGCGAAGCGCTCGATATCGACGTGCGAACGCGCGGCATGTCGGGTCGCGCCGATCTGCCGGCCCTGCGCGTGTACCTTACCGAACACACGCACTCGCACATCGAGAAGGGCGCGATCGCGCTGGGGATCGGCCGCGAAAACGTCGTGACGATTCCGGTCGACGAGAGCTTCGCGATGTTGCCGGACGCGCTGGCGCGCGCGATCGACGACGACCGCGCCGCCGGACGGCTGCCGATGTGCGCGGTCGCGACGGTCGGCACGACGTCCACGACCTCGACCGATCCGGTTGGCGCGATCCGCGCCGTGACGCGCGAGCGCGGAGTGTGGCTGCACGTCGATGCCGCGTACGGCGGACCGGCGGCGATCCTGCCGGAGTTCCGCTGGCTGCTCGACCACGCGCACGACGCCGACTCGATCGTGGTCAACCCGCACAAGTGGATGTTCGTCCCGGTCGACCTCTCCGTGCTCTACGTGCGCGATCCCGAGCTGTTACGCCGCACGTTCAGTCTGGCCTCGGACGTGCTTGCCACGTACGAGAGCGGCGTGCACAACTACATGGACTACGGCCTGCAGCTCGGCCGGCGATTCCGCGCGCTCAAGCTGTGGTTCGCGCTGCGCGCGTACGGCGTGCACGGAATGCAGGAACGTCTGCGCCGGCACATCGCGCTCGCCCAAGAGCTCGCGTCGTGGATCGACGCCGAACCGCACTGGATCGTCGCGGCGCCGCATCCGCTCTCGGTCGTCTGCTTTCGTTACGCGCCCGAGCGGCCGCTCGAACCGGCCGCGGCCGACGAGCTCAACCTCACGATCATGCACGCGGTCAATGCGACGGGGTGAGGTGTTCTTGAGCTCGACCCGCCTGCACGGGCGGATCGTGCTGCGCATCGCGATCGGAAACGAGCGCACCACCCGCGACGACGTCGCGCTCGCGTGGGACCTGCTGCGCCGCGAAGCGCTGACGGTTTACCGAAGCTTTACGGCTATGTAGGGCCGTACGTGTGTTCGGCCACCACGGCTGGGTCCTCGAACGCGTGTTCGAGAAGCGCCGGCCGGGTGCCGAACAAAATCGCCGAGCGTATGCCGATCTCGCCGGCCCGACGCCTCACGCTCGATCACGAGCGGCACGACGTCGGCGCGCATTGCGCGGATTGCAAGACGCCGCCGTTCGCGGCGTTCGGCGACCAGCTCGCGCTGCGCGCGTGGGTCATCGAGCACCGATCGAGGCTCGCCGCCGAATTGCGCGACTACTTTCGCAAGAACCCCGAGCTGCACGCGCGCCCGGAGCGCTGGTTCCCGCTGCTGACGCCGCAGCTGCGCGCCGAAGTCGCGCTCGCCTGGGAGCAGTCGGCGCTGCGACCCCGGAACGGGATCGTCGTACCGCCCGCGGCATTGGCCGGATGCGAGCGACGCGTTGCGCGCCTTCGTCAACGACGGCTTCGTCGCGCTCGTGTGCGCGCAGTGCGACGGTGAGCGTTCGCGCGCGCCCGAGACGCTGGCGAGCATTCGGCGTCGCTACGCGGCGTGGTTCTTCGACGGCGATCTGCTCGCCGCGCAAACGACCGATCCGCAGCGCTGGAAGCTGCTCGACGACGCGATCGCGCTGCGCTTCGACGAACTGCCGAGCGCCTCAGAAGGCTGAGAAGAGCCGGCGCACGTTCGCCGGCGGCGCATCAGCGGCCGGAACGTCGAGCGCTATCGGGGACGCGCACGAGCGTGACCACGTGCGCGGTCGCGATCTCCGCGCGATGCGCGACCGCGCCGTCGCACCGCAGGTCGACGCCGACCTCGACGAAGGGCGTGCGCGACGCGACGGCCGAGCGGATCCGCTCGGCATCCGAGTCGTCGACAACGTAGGTTCCCTTGGTGAGAAAGACGGTGTACTGCGGCATCGCTGCCCCCGATCCTAACGCGGGGGCCGCCGGCGTTCTACAAAGTTTTCCGGAACTTGGGCGCGATGCTGTGGACCGGCTGTGCACGTGCGCGAAAGGGCGCGGGATTGCGTTGCGCGACGGACCGGCGAAAGGAATGCCGCGGGCTGACGCAGAGGAGAGGCGATCATGGTCTTCGATCACGTCGACCTGCGCGTCTCCGACGTCGAGCGCTGCCGGCCGTTCTATGACACCTTCCTGCGCGCGTTCGGATTCCGCGGCAGAGCGCTGGACGACGGCGCGCATCTCTACTACCGGCTCGAAGCGCGCGCGGTGCGCGAGGCGATCGCGCTTATACCCGACGCCGGCCACCGCCCGAACGCGACGCGGCTGGCGTTCAGCGCAGCGTCGCCAACGGACGTCGATCGGCTCGCCGCGATCGCGCAACGCGCCGGCGCTCGCGCCTACGAACCGCCCGCACCGTGCCCGGAGATCGCCGACCCGTACTACGCGGCGTTCTTCGAAGACCCCGACGGCAACCGCCTAGAGATCGTCTGCCGCTAAGGCACGTTAAAACGTGCGCAGGTAGGCTTCGCGTTCCCAGGGGTGGACGGCACGGCGATAGCGTTCGTATTCGGCGAGCTTGGCATCGCGGAACGCGTGATAGATGTGATCGCCCAGTGCGCCGCGGATCGACCAGGTCTTCATCGAGCGCCGCGAGCGCTTGACGCAAGGACTTGGGGAGCTGGCGGATGCCGTGCTCGGCGCGAAAGCGTTCGCCGAGCTCGTAGGTCGAGCCGGTGAACGGATCGCCGGGGAGACTTCGCGTGCGAATCCCGTCGGCCAGCGCTTCGACCAGCACGGCCATCGCCAAGTACGGATTGCAGGCCGCATCGGGGCTGCGCACCTCGAGCAACGGCGGTTCGCCGCCGAACGCCGGCGGTACTCGCACCAGCGCGTTCGCGCTGCGCTGCGACCACACGGTGTACACCGGCGCGTCCCAAGCGGCCACCAAGCGTTTGTAGGAGTTCACCGTCTGGTTGCAGATCGCCGTAAAGCCGGCCGCGTGCTCGAGCAGGCCCGCGACCGCGTGCAGCCGCACGACCTCATCGATCTCGCCGAGCTCGAAGTAGATGTGCAGGCCGCTGCCGGCCTGCGCTTCGAGCGGCTTGGGCATGAACGTCGCGTGCAGGCCGTGCCGTTCGGCGATGCGCTTGACGACTCCGCGCACCGTGACGAGCCGATCCGCCGTCGCCAGCACCGTCCCGGCGGCCAGGTCGAGCTCGTGCTGCCCGGCGCCGTGCTCGTGGTGCGCCGACGAAACCGGAATTCCCATCGCTTCGAGCGCGACGCTGGTGGCGAGCCGCGCCTCTTCGCCGCGGTCGCTGGCCGAGAAATCGAAGTACGATCCGGCGTCGCTCGTACGCGTCGACGGCGTGCCGTCGGCATCGATGGCGAACAAGTAGAACTCGACTTCGAGACCGGCGCGCAGCGCTTGCAGCACGTCACCGGCATCTTCGAGCACGCGCTTGAGCGTCGAACGCGGGTCGCCTTCGAACGGCGTTCCGTCGGGCATCTCGATATCGCACAGCACGCGCGCCTCGACCTGGCCGTCGGTCGTCCACGGCAAGACGGTGAAGGTCGCGGCGTCGGGCCGCAGCACCATGTCGACCTCTTCGCCGCGCACGAAGCCGTCGATCGAGCCGCCGTCGAAGGTGACGTTGCCGGCCAGCGCGCGATCGAGCTCGGCGACCGGGATCGACACGCTCTTCTCGATACCGAGCACGTCGACGAACGCGAGGCGCACCCAGCGCACACCGCGTTCCTTGGCGGTCGCGAGCGCGTGACGCCGCGCGGCAGCCGCGTCCTTCACCGTCGTCAGCACGCGCCGCTATCCGTCGAGCGCATCGACCGCGAGCGCGGCGCGAACGGTGAGCTGATCGTGCGGCGAATCCAGATCGAGCCGGCCGATCTCGCCGATCTGGCGCAGCCGGTAGAATACCGTATGCCGGTGCACGTTCAATCGCGCGGCGGCCTCCTTGATGTTCTGCCCGACGTCGAAGAACAGCTTGAGCGTGCGCACCAGCTCGGTCTGATGCTTGTCGTCATACGCTCGCAGCGGGTCGAGCACGCGCGTCGCAAAGGCCCGCCAGTCCTCGCGCGTCGCACCGGTGCGGTGCAGCAGCGGATACACGCCGAGATCGTCGTACGGCACGACGCGACCGCCGCCGAACATCCGGCGGGCGATGATCATCGCCTCGCGCGCCTCGTCGACGCTGCGCGCTACGCCGATCATCTCGGCGTGGCGTCCCACCCCGCCGACGACTTTGACGTCCAATCCCGCGCGGTGCATCCCGCGCGGGATCATCGTCGCCGCGGTGCGCGCGTTGGCGGCGTCGACCTCGAGCGGCGCCGGGACCAGGAAGAAGAACCCGCCGCCTCGTTCGACGACCACCACGTCGCCGGTGCGCGAGCCCAGCGTGTCCAGACAGACGCGCCGGATCTCGGCGTTCTTCTGCACGGCGACCGTCTCGTCGAGGCCCTCACCTTCGACCGCGACCGCGACGTAACCCGGGGCGAGCACGATACCGCGCGCCTGCGCGTCCTCGCGCGCTTCGAGCGGGTCCTCGTAGGCGCGCGCCAGCAGGCGGTCCCAGAAGCCGCGCCGCCGCCCGCGACCACCGCCGGCTTCGCGCGAGAGCTCGATCGCGATCTGCGAGGCGGTCAACCGGATCAGCCCGGAGCGTTCTTCGAGGTTCCGGGCGCCGGTCGGGAATACCGACAGCCACCCGAGCCGCGCCTCCCCGGCACGCAGCGGGTAGGCCCGCGCGCGCGGCATCCCAGGCGACGCGAGCGGGACGCTCTCCTCACCGTCGGCGTCCTTCGGCAGCAGGTCTCGAACCGACGGCGGGATCGTTCGTTCACCCGTACCGGCGATCGCGAGGTGACGCCACTGCGCATCCTCGACCAAGATCGCCGCGTCGATCGCCGCGGCGAGGTGTCCGGCCAAGGCCTGCGCACCGCCGCCGCTCGCCGCGACCCGCGCCAACGTTTCGGCATAGGCGAGCAACGCCTCCGAGCGGTCGCGGCGTAACGGCCGGGCGGTGACCGAGCTGTCGTCGTGCAAGGTTCCGAAGGTTTCCGCGCCGGCGCTCCTCTCCTGCGGACAAAGGAGCAGCTCTTGCCCGGACGGCGAAACCGCCCGGCGTGAACGCAAACCTCCTGACGCTGCACTTTTGGATCGGGATCCTGGTCGTCGCCCTCGCGCTGCTGGCCGTCTGGCAGCGACCGGGCCGGCGCATCACCTTGTACGTGGTGACGCTGCAGATCCTCATTGGCATCGGCCTGATGGTCCAGCACCTGCGCGTGCCGTGGTACCACTACGGGCTGGCGATTCTGGGCTGGGCCGGCTACATGGGCGCGAACTCGATGGCCCGCGGCAACACCGGCCGCCGCACGATCCTCATCGTCACCGCGGTCTCCTCGGTGCTGCTGTTGATCGCGTTCGAGATCGGCCACGGAGCCGTCCGCGCGAGCGGCGGCTGAGCGTAACCTCGCACCGATTGCGAAGGCCGGGTTAAGTCGTAGCGCGAGCGCGTCGCGTGTCCGCGCAAGCGGGTACCATGGAGCGGGACGACCAGGGACGGAAGACAGGATGCTCGGAGCACGGAATCATCCGCACGCAGCCGCCGCGCGTAAGCAGCCGGCGATGTCGTCGCCCGCCTTGGTACGGCTCGGCGAAGCGGCACGGCATCCGATCGCCGTCGTCACCGCACCCGGCGGGTTCGGTAAGAGCGCGCTCTTGAGAGCGTTCGCGGACCGGCACGAAACCGCGCTGTTGGTGGACGTTACGCGCGACGCCGCGACGTTTCGCGGTGCGGTCCGCGCCGTGTGCGAAGCGCTGCGCTCGGTCTTACCCGGCCCGCGGCTGGCCTTCGCGGGCGCCTACGCGCGAGCTGCGGAACGCGGCGACCGCGCCAGATCGCTGGCGCATTGGCTTGGGCCGCCATCTCGATGGCGGCGGGATCACGCTGGTCGTCGACTCGATCGATCGGCTGGGCGACGACGTCCGCATCTTCGCCGAGTTCGCCGAGGCGCTGGCGACCTCCGGACCGTCGGCGCCGCATCTCGTGCTCGGTATGCGTGACGACGCCGATGTGCCGATCCCGCGCTGGCTCGCCGGCGACGTGATCGCGCTGCCGATCGACGCCGACGCGTTGCGCTGGACTCCGGCGGAGGCGCACGCCGCTGCTCGTGACCTCGGCTTCGGCGGCGACGAATCGGCGGTTACACGGATCGTCGAGGCGTCGCAGGGCCGAGCGTTCGAAGTGCTCTACGCGCTGCGCACCGGGGCGATCCCGTCGGACGACGATCCCGGCGAGACGTTGTTTCGCAGCCTGACGCCCGACGAGCATGCGTATGTGCTCGAGACGTGTTTGCTGCCGTCGTTCGACGATCGCGTGCTGACGGCGATCGGGCTCCCGATCCACCCGCTGCTCGGCGCGGGCTCACGGCTGGGCGGCTTGGCCGTCAGATCGCACGCCGAAGGTTATCGTTACGATGACGCCCTGCGCATTCGCGCCCAAGCCGCGCTGCGCACCGATGCCGCGGCGTACGAACGCGTCGCCCAGCGGACGGTCGACGCGCTCGAGCTCACCGGGCGCATCCGTGAAGCGCTCGACCTCGCCGGTGCGGCGAAGCTGCGAATCCGCGTGCATCGCCTCCTGCGGCTGCACGGAGTCGAGCTCGAAGATCGCGGCGAGACCGATGCCGTCGAGGCGGCGCTCGACCTGTTGCCCGAGGAGCTCGATGACGCCGCCGTCTGCGTGCTGCGCGCGACCCGCGAGGCGCGACTCGGCCGCACCGATACGTCGGAAGCGTGGTTCATGCAGGCGATCGCTCGCGCGCACTCGCGGGCCGTCTCGGCGGAGGCAGCGTACCGGCTCGCGCGCGAGCTCGTGCGTCACGGCCGAGCCGATGCGGTCGAACTGCTCGAACCGTACGCCGGCGACGACACCTTGGCCGAGGCGCAGCGTTCGGCGATCTTGGCGGTGCTCGCCGAAGCGTACATGATCGCGCAACGGCCCGCCGACGCGCACGCGGCGCTCCAACGCGCGCTCGCGCGCTCCGGCATGCTCGACGCGAAGGCACGGGCTTCGCTGCTGACGCGCGCGTCGTACGTCGAGCTGTACGGCGGTGACCGCGAACGGGCGCGCGAGTACGCGACCGAAGGCGGCGCGCTCGCCGAGCAGGCGAACCTGTACGTCGTGGCGTTCGGCGCGTACAGCGTGCTCTACAACATCGCCTATGAGGACGCCGGTCCGTCCGAGAGTCTCGCCTGCCTGGACCGTCTCGGCGAATGCGCGGTTCGCTCGGGCAACCTCGATTTCCAGCTTTACGCGCTGGCGGCGGCATACGAGTTGCAGGTCGAGCGCGGCGATCTCGCCGCGATCGAGCGGCTCGAACGCGATCTGCGCGAGTTCGACGTGCACTACGGCGCATCGGCGGCGCTCGAAGGACTGATCCCTTCGCGCGCGCTCATCGAAGCGTGGCGCGGTGCGTTCGCCTCGGCCTACGAGATTCTCGTGCCGAGCGGGCCGCACCAGTCGCCTGCCGGGCGCGAGGCGTTGCGCTGGGCCGAGATCGCGCTGTACGCGGCTGCGGCCGGCTTGCCCGACGCCGCGGCCGACGCGCTGCAGCGATTCGACGATGCGTTCCGACGGGACCGGGACGCGAGCGATCGGGACGCGAGCGATCGCGCCGTGCGCGGGGCGATCCTCGCCCGGCTTGCGGCCGAGCTTGCGGGACCACCTGCGCTGCCGCGCGTCGCCGTGCGCGGCGACCGGGCGGCTCGGTTCGCTGGCGCGAGCGGTCGACGCGCTCGTCGCGCGACGGCGTGGAGCCGACGCCGCACCACCGCTGCTCGACGCGCTCGACGACCTGCGTGATCACGAGCTGGCCGGGTTGGCGAAGCTCTTCGCCGCGCTGCCGGGGCCGACGGCATGATCGTGTGGGGCGTGCCTGCCGGCCGTGCGGCGCCGCTTTCGGCGGCGGTGCGTGGCCGGCTGCTCGGTTCGTGCGCGCCGACGATTTCGAGCGCGGTCGTCGACGCGTTCGTCCGGCGTCTGGTCGAGCCACCGTCCGACCGCGGCCGAGCGGAAATGCTCGACTGGCTCGCCGAGATTTGTGCGTCCTACGGCGACGTCGCGGCCTTGCGCGCGACCCTGCTGCAGCTTCCCGACGCACTCGCGCGAGCGACCCGCGACCTCACCGGCGCTCCGCCGCCGGCGGCGGCGGTCGATGGGCTCGCCGAAGATGTTCGGCGGGTCGTCGATGCATCGTGGCAACCGCTGACGCGCGCGGCCGACGAGCCGCTCGACGAAATCGACGCGCGCATCGATGCCCTCGTGGCGAAGCTCGAAGCCCGCGATCCGCTCACCTCGGAGCACTCGCGTGCCGTCGCGGCTTGGTGCGCGCGGCTGAGCCGGCGCTTGGGGCTCGACGACGCCGGCGTGAGCTTCGCCAGACGCTGCGGGCTCCTGCACGACGTCGGCAAGGTCGTCACGCCGTTGGAGGTGCTCAATGCTCCCCGCGCGCTCGACGAGCGCGAGTGGACGATGATGCGCGCTCACGCGGCCGCCGGCGAGGCGATCGTGCGCCGGATCCCGGCGCTGCGGGCCTTCGCCCCGGCCGTCCGAAGCCACCACGAGCGACTCGACGGAGCCGGCTATCCCGATCGGCTGCCGGCCTCGGCGATCCCCTTGATGGCGCGGGTGGTGGCAGTCGGGGATTGCTTCAACGCCATGATCGGCCGCCGGCCGTACCGCCGGCCGATGGCCCCGTCACGGGCCCTCGAGGAGCTGGTGGCGCACCGCGGCACGCAGTTCGACCCCGAGATCGTCGATGCAATGGTTGCGTTAACCGCGGGACAAAAGACCTAGCCTGGGGTATGACTCTCGTCACACGCCGGAGGCGTGGGCGAGCGCGAGCCACCAACGCGCTCGTCACATCCATGGAAGGACCTCATGAAGATCGGGATCCCGTGTCTGACCCTGGTCGCCGCGTTTGCGGCGGCCGGATGCGCGCCAACGGTCGTCGGCGGCGTCGTCCCGGGCGGTGACTCGCGGCAGAGCCAAACGCTGAAGGCCGTCCCGATCCAACCGTCGCCGACGCCGACCCCGGCGAGCTTGATCGGGGGACTGCTCTCAGTGGTGACCGGCCTGGCCTGCGGCGTCACGGCGGGCATCACGTGCCACGTGCTGCCGGGCACCGGGCCGCAGGGCTTGCCGGCCGGCACCGCGGCGTCGGCGCTCCCCGGACTTCATCCCGCCGACCTCCAGGATGCCTATGGCCTGCCCTCGGCCACCGCCGGGTACGGTCAGACCATCGGCATCGCCGTCGCGTACGACGATCCCGATCTCGAATCGGATCTCAAGGTGTATCGCGCCAAGTTCGGGCTGCCGCGCATGCACCACCGCCAACGGCTGCTTCACCAAAGTCGGCCCCGGCCTGCTGGGGGCCCTGCTCGACGGCAACCAGGGTTGGGGGCAAGAGTCGTCGATGGACGTTCAACTCGCGTCGGCGGTCTGCCCGAACTGCAAGATCGTGGTGGTCGAAGCGACCTCCGACTCAGCCGCAGCGCTGCTGGCGGCGGCCAAAACCGCGGTGGCGCACGGCGCGACGGTCGTCAGCGACAGCTACAGCTTGAGCGAATCGAGCACGGAAAACGACGCCGCCTACGCGATCGGCGTGCCGTTCGTCTTCGGCGCCGGCGATGCGGGCGCGGCGGCGGAGTGGCCGGCGTCGTCTTCACACGTCATCGCCGTCGGCGGGACGTCGCTGGTTCGCGACGCCAGCGCGCGCGGCTGGTCGGAGACGGTCTGGAGCGCGAGCGGCGGGGGTTGCAGCGCGTACGTCGCAAAGCCGGCGTGGCAGCACGACACCGGCTGCGCGAACCGCACCGCGAACGACATTGCAGCGTTCGCCGATCCGAACCCCGGCGTCGCGGTGTACGACAGCTACCTGTCACAGTCGCCCGGTTGGCGCACGTACGGCGGTACGAGCGCGGCGGCGCCGATCGTCGCCGGGGCGATCGCGCTGGCCGGCAACGGCAAGAGCGTGCTGTTGAACGCCGCGTACATCTACGCGAATGCGGCCGCGCTCAACCCGATTACCGCCGGGAGCAACGGTTCGTGCGGCACCTATCTGTGCGCAGCAGGCGCCGGGCTACAGCTCACCGGCCGGAAACGGGTCGCCCAACGGCGTGGGCGCGTTGTAGTTCATCCTACACGCTGTTAAGCGGCGAAGAGCTGCTGCCATACGTACACCAGCGCGAGCCCGCCGATCACGATAGCGGTCGCCCAACCGACCACATTGAAGAACATCGAGTTCACGTGACGCCCCATGACGCGCGGACGGTTGATGACGATGAGCATCAGAACGAGCTCGAACGGCAGGAGAATGCCTTGCACGACCTGCGCGTAGAAGATCAATTCCAGCAGCGACTGCTTGGGTACCAGCAGCACGAGCGCTGCGCCGAGCAGGACCGCGCCGGCGAATAGCGTGTAAAAAACCGGTGCCTCGCGAAAGCGCCGGTCGAGAGACGCTTCGAGACCGAACGCCTCGCAGACGATGTAGGCGGTCGACAGCGGAAGGACCGTCGCCGTGAACACTCCGGCGTTGAGGATGCCGAGCGCGAAGAGCGTCGCGGCAAAGCCGCCGGCGAGCGGCACCAGAGCACGGGCGAAGTCCTGGGCCTGGGCCGTGTCGATGTTGAGCGGCGGCCGGCCGGTGTGGAGCGCCGCTTGGTAGATCGTCGCGCCGTTCGCGATGATCATGAAGCCGGCCAGCACGATGGCGAGCACCGATCCGATGACGATGTCCAGCCGGATCGCGGGCAGGTCGCGCGCGCGCGAGCCCTTGTCGACCACCGCCGACTGAAGGAAGAACTGCATGTACGGCGAGATCGTCGTGCCGATCAATCCCACAACCGTGACGAGAAACGCCGGATCGCGCTCGATGGTCGGGACGAACGTGCCGCGCGCGACCTGTCCCCAGTCGGGATGGGCCAGGATGCCCGATACGACGTAGCCCAGATAGATCAGCGAGAGGACGACGAAGATGCGCTCGACGACCTTGTTCGGCAGCCGTAACACGAATGCGAAAACGATCGCGGTCGCGATCGGCACGGCGACGTACCGCGAGACGCCGAAGATCTCAGAAGCCGCGCCGATGCCGGCGAACTCCGTCGCCGTGATCCCGGTGTTGATGAAGAAGAGCGCCGCCATCGCCAGCAGCGTCGTGCGTAAACCGAAGTTCTCGCGGATCAGTCCGGCCAGGCCCTGACCGGTGACGGCGCCCATGCGGCCCGCCATTTCCTGCACGACGATCAGCGAGACCGTCAGCGCGACGAGCGTCCAAAGCGTCGCATACCCGAAGCGTGCGCCGGCCGCCGAGTACGTCGCGATGCCGCCGACGTCGTTTCCGGCCGATGCCGTGACGAAGCCGGGGCCGAGCACGGCGAAGAAGGCGAGCAGAATTCGCCAGTTACGACGCACCGACGCTGCCCGCTACCCGGCCGTTTCGGCGCGACGGCGCTGCGCGCGCTTGGTGAAGCGCGGCAGCTGTTTGGTCAGCCGCTCGGGGATGATCGCGTCGATCGCGTCGTCGACGGTGACGATACCCAGCATCTTGCCGCGTTGGTCGGTGACCGGGCACGCGAGCAGGTCGTAGCGCGCGATCATCGCCGTGACGTCCTCCGCCGACGCATCCGGCCGGACGGTGATCAGGTCGGTGTCCATGATCGTGTGGATCGTCGCGTTCGGCGTCGACAGAAGCAGCGTGCGCAGCGAAAGCGTTCCGAGCAGCTTCTCCGATTGGTCCGTCACGTACAGGTAATAGATGAACTCGGTTTCGGGCGCGATCTCGCGGATCTTCGCGATCGTCGCGGCGACCGTGCGGTGCGGATAGATCCAGAAGTAGTCGGTCGTCATCAAGCCGCCGGCGGTGTCGTCGTCGTAGGCGACCAGCTCGCGCAGGTCGTCGGCGGTCGCGGCGTCCATTTCGCGCAGCAGCGCTTCCTGACGTTCTTCCGGCAAGTCGCCGAGCAGGTCGGCGGCGTCGTCGGAATCCATTTCCTCGATGATGTCGGCGGCGCGCTCGGTGCCCAGATCGTCGATGATCGAGCGCTGGACTTCGGAATCGAGGTGTTCGAGCGCGTCGGCCGCGCGCTCGTCGTCGAGCGAGCCGACGACGCGCGCCGCGTCCTGGGCCGAAAGAGCGGTGATGATGTCGGCGAGCTCGCTGGGATGCAGCCGCGCCAGGCGATGCTCGCTGACGGAAAGGCGGATCTGGGTCGGATTGAGATCGTGCAGCGGCGCGACGTTGTCCCAGGCAATCAAGCGCCCGGGGCACGCGGTCGAGCAGTCCCGGCAGCAGCTTGCCCGCACCGAGCCTTCGGAGAAGTCCGCCGAACCCGATTTCGGCGGCGACGACGCGCAGGGTTCCGCCGGTCCGCGCGACCTCGATGTCGTTGATGCGCACGACCTTGCGGCCGTCGACGTCGACGATCTGCTTGTCGAACAGATCCTCGACGAGATAGAGCGCCTCGTCGTCGGGCGGCCGAACGATCTTCGGCGGCGCGGACAGCACGAGCGCCTCGCGGTCGAGCGAGATGACTTCGCCGATCGGCGCCGCGAGCTCGCCGTAACGCGTCTTCACGATGATCGCGTCGATGCGTGGAAACGTGTCCTCGGGATGCTCGACGATGAAATCGGCGATCTTCCCGACGGCCTCACGATCGCCGTTGCGCGCGACGAACGCTGGCCTGCCGACCAGCTCGGAGACGAAGCCTTCGTGGAAAGAGGTCATGCTCACCATGTCGTTCTCACCTCCTTCCGCGTCCGCGCCGACAACAAAAACCGGTCGGGATCGTCCCCGTCCGGCTGCTCGGCGCGATGGCGTCTTGCGGCGCCGCGGCGCCCAAGTCACGTCCTCAACGTCGAGCTTCAGCACCACACGCCATCGAGCCGGAGTCCCGTCTCCGGTTCAGCCGCGTTAAGCGCCGCCTTGATTCGGCGGAGCCTGGTCACCACGTCGGGGTCTCTCGACCTTTCCGGGCAGCGGCGTATCTGCGGGTGGACGCCTCACCTAACGAGGAAATCCACCTCAAGTGTACGCTCCGCCGTCAAGCGCGGCCTCGCGGCCCACACGGGAAGGGGCGGGCGCGAGCGTGAAGCCTCCCAGCCATGTCGATCCGACTCGCGGCGGGCGTCGCCGCGGCGGCGTTGTTGCTTTGCGCGTGCTCCGGGACCAAGGCGGCCGGCTCGAGCGGCGGCCCGAGCGCCGCACCGTCCGCAGCTTCCTCCGTGCGCGGTCCGATGAACTCGCCGGTCGCCCGCGCCGGCGCCCCGGGCGCGGTCCCGCTTGACGCGGCTCAGCGTGAAGAGGTCGCCGCGACGGCGGCCAAGGTTCCGCCGGGCCGAGCGCGCGCGGTTGCGTTATGCCCTGGCGACGGGCGATGACGGGCAACTCCACCTGGTCGTGTATGACGGCGAGGGTCTGGACGCCGGCGGCCGGGGTACGGCCAAGCGCAACGAGTACGTCGTGTTCCGGGTGCTCAACGCCGCCAACGGCGAGCACTACGATCCGCAGCAGAACAGCATCGTCGCCCCGATTCCGCCGCCGGCCGAACGCGACAGCGTCCCGACGAAGTAGGTGGGTGAAAGTTAGCGGACGATGGAGTCGGCGACCAGGGTTGCGACGATCGCCGCCATCCGCTCGGTGCCGGCTAGGATCTTGCCCTGGAACGAGCTCAGGATCGAGTCGCGCGTGAACGCGGTCGTTTCGGCGCCGATGTTGGCATCGCGGATTGCGCTCTCGGACGACTGCGTGTTCACCGCATCCACGTTGCCGTTGCTCGCGGCCTCCTGAAGCGAGACCATCTGGGCCCCGACCGTCGCGCGAATCCCGCCGAGCGTCGTGATCGCGTTGTCGATGCGATATTCGGCACCTTGGTTCTCGAGGTCGTCGCCGAGGATCACCTCGTTGACGCCGAGGTTGACCGCGCTGACGCCCGGGATGTCGACGCTGACGATCGACCCTTCGCCGTCGCCGCTGTTGACGTCGAGCGCCGCGCCCGGGGCCTTGCTCTGCGCCGGGAGGGTGACCAGCAGTGCGACCGCGCCGACGTCCGCCGGGGTCAGCGTGCCGATGTTGAAGGCCAGCACCTGCGGTCCGGCCCCGTTCTGCGATTGCTGCACGAAGGTTGGATTGCCCGGGGTCGGAGCGCTGAAGCCGACCGGGAAGTTCGTGCCGTTTGCGACCGGAAGCGAATACGTCTGCTCGGGCCCGAACGCCGACTCCTGACTTCCCAACGTCACCGTGATGTTCAGCGCGTCGGCGACCGGGTCGTAGGAATCCACCGACACCTGCTGCACCATCTGGGGCGCATCCGGGGCGACGTACGGCGCTTGCGGGTCGACGCTCTGGTCGATGATGTTCCCGCCGCCGCTTGCCGCCGGATTGAGCACGAGCAGCGAGCGGGTCGGCAGCGCGAGAACGCTCGACGCGCTGCCGTCGAGCAGCGCTCGTCCGTTGAACTGCGTGCTCTGCGCGATCTGGTTGATCTCGAGGGTGAGCTGGTTGAGCTCGTTTTGCGTGTCGCTGAGATCCCCGGCGCTCTGCAAGCCGCTGCGAGATTCGACGACCAGCGAGCGCATGCGCTGGAGGATGTCGGAGATCGTCGAGAGCGCACCCTCGGCGACCGTCAGCGCGTTGTTCGCGTTTTGAATCTCGTGGACGCCCTGGTCGAGGCCGGCGACCTTGGACTGGAGGGTCTCCGCGATCGCCAGCCCGCTGGGATCGTCCGCTGCCGTATTCACGCGCAAACCTGACGAGAGACGTTCCGTCTCCGTCATCAGCGCGCTTTGTGTCTTCGAGCTCGCGTTCAGCGCGAACCCGGAGAGGCTTAAGACGTCCATGCTGGTTTGCGGTCTTCCCTCCATGGAAGTACTGCGTCCGGTGGCCGTGAGGACCCCAGGTCCCCTATGAATCCTATCGGCACCGTACAGCCGCAGCTTAGCCTTGGTGCGCTTTGGCGACATTTCGAGCGGGGCACTACAGCCGCGGCGGGCACGTCGCCGATGGTACGGAGGTGCGACCCCATGCGCGCCGCCTGATAGCGGCGGCGGGCTACGCTTGTCTGACCGTTTCAGCCGTCTTCTTGGCGTCGGACACGGCGCTGCGGGCGGCCCCGCTTCTCGCGGTTAGGCTCAACCTTCCGTTCGCGGTGCCCGTGCTCGCGCTGGACGGGCCTGCGCCCACGCCGTCAGCGTCGCCGGTCCCGACGGCAGCGCCGCAGCCGCGGCGGCGCTCGCTGCTCGGCGAGGGGCCGATCGTCCTCAAGGGGACGGGGACCTACCAGCTCGGACTCAACCGCTCGAGCCGCAACGGATTCAGCCAGAGCCTGGACAACTACTCGACCGCGCTTTCGATCGTAGCCGAGCGGCGCACCGAGCAAACCGCGCTGTCGGTGTCGAACGCCTTCGGGTACGGTGCCGGCGGCGCCGCCGCGGGCTCGCTCATCATCGGCTACCGCACGCCCAAGTACGGCCTCACCTACGGTCAGGTGACCGGCCCGAGCGACAGCCAGCTCCAGATCGGCGGCTTCGCGCGGGGCATCAGCCTGTCGATCCCGGAGCGCAACGGCGACCTTTCGTTCCTGACCTCGACGGCGCAGCAGACCGACGGGATCGCGTACCACGTCTACGGCGTGCGCCGGAACTGGAACGCCTTCGGCGGCTTCCTTTCCGCCTCCGAGTACCTGGGCGCGGGCGAAGAGGGCGGCGGCCGCGAGGCGATCACCGACTTCGGATTCAATCACTTCGGGGCGAAGCTGTCGACCGATACCGAACTCGCCGTCTCGTCGATTCACGGCGTCGCCGGCGCCCCCGACGGAGCGAATCTGGCCGCCGCTTTCCATGCCGATCTGCAGGGCAAGACGACCTTCAGCAGTCTTCAGCTGCAGTTCTCGCCGGCCGGATTCCAGACGCTGACCGGCGCGCTCCAAGGCGGCTTCACCGGCGACCTGGCGGTGCGAAAGCACTCGGACCGGTTCGGCGATCTCGACCTGGACGTGGGTCACAGCGACGACCGCATCGACTCCGACGTCCAGCACGACGACCACCTCACGCTGTCGGGGAGCAAGAGCTGGACGAGCTTCGGCGTCCAATACGTGCTGGGCGTCGACGGGCTGCATTCAGTCAACGCCAGCTCGATCCAACGCAACGGGGCGCTGACGCTGACCGAGAGCGTTCACAGCCTGTCCCTGTTCGAGACCGTGCAGGCCAGCTCGGTCATCGGCAGCACCGGCACCGCCATGCAGCAGCAGCTCGCGCTCGGGATGAGCCGGCCGATGTTGGGGGGCGTGGCGGCGTATCAGTTCTCGCGCAGCGCCTCGACCGGCGGCGGCACGAGCGGCGGCGACGGCCTGTCGCAGACGCTGTCGTACCGCCGATCGCTCGGGCGCAAGCTCGACGCGCAGATCAGCCAAACGATCGAGTCGTCGTCCAACAACGGCGTGCCGACCCGGCTGTTCGACACGACGCTGTCGCTGGTGCGGCGTCTGTCGAGCGTCGTCGCGGTCCAAGTCAGCGGCGAGCTGTTCCGCCAGACCGGCCTCGGCGGCGGTAAGGGCACCGCGTTCAGCGCGTCGCTGATCGGCCCGTTCGGCTTCGGCCAGCCCTCCGCGAACTCGGGCCGGTCGAACCCGAACCTGCCGGCGGTCATTCGCGGCGTCGTCACCTTCGCCAGCGCCGCGAACGGTTTGGCGTTCAACGCGTCGAGCGTCCGCGGCTACAACAACGCCGTCGTCATCTTGGACGGACGCGTCTCGCAGCGCACCGACTCGGCCGGCGAGTTCGAGTTTCGCTTCGTCGCGCAGGGCACGCACACGATCCGGCTCGACTCCGCGTCGATCGCACCGGGCTTGATTGCGGACCGCGAATACCAGAGTGTCCAAGTGATGGGCGGACAGACCGCAACGGTGCAGTTCGCGGTCGGAAACTTCGCCGGGGTGACGGGCAGCATCACGGCGACCGATTCCAGCGGCGCCAAGCACCCGCTGGGCGGGATCGGGATCTCGATCGACGGGGTCCAGAGCGTGATGACGGCGCCCGACGGTCACTATTCGGTCGGACGGCTGACGCCCGGCGCGCACACGATCGAGATCGTGCAATCGACGGTTCCGTCCACCGTCGCGTTCCTGTCCGACACCAAGAAGACGGTGACGGTGTCCGCGGGCACGTCGACCCCGCTCGACTTCACCGCGACGCCGCTGGGGTCGATCGCGGGCAGCGTCATGGCCCCGAGCGACGGCGGCTTCGGTTCGCTGGTGGGGCTGCACAATGTCTACGTCGTCGCCGAGCCGGGCGAGCACGCCGTCATCACCGACGACGACGGCTCGTACGTCATGGACAACATGCCGCCCGGCAAGTACACCCTGACCGTCGATCCCGACACGATCCCCGACGGCTTGTCCGTGTTGTCCGGTCCGGACGGGCCGGTCGAGGTGGGCGGCGGCGACATCGGTGTCGGGCATCGTCTTCAAGCTCGGCGCCGGCGCGAAGGATGTCGTGTACACGTTCAGCGACGGCAAGCGCGTTCCGATCCAAGTCACGACCGATCCGGCGATCGCCCCGCCGGGCGCGCTGCTGCGCATCGTCGCGCGCACCGCGGCGAAGGACGTCAAGGGACTTGCCGTCGAGAGCGACGTGTTCGGGTCGTTCCCGCTGCACCTCGATGCACGGCTCGGGCGCTGGACCGGCTCGGTGGTCGTGCCGCCGCTCGCCAAGGGCGACTACGCCTTCAGCGTGACCGCGCACCGCAGCGACGTCACCGACGCCGCCGCGCTCGTTCCGGTCGATCCGCGCGTTCCGCTGCTCAGCGTGCGGCTCAGCCCGCGCGACCCCGAACCGGGCCACACGGTGCGCGTCATGCTCAAGACCATCGCATCGGTCGACGAAGGCGACACGCTGCTGTTCGAGGACGGCTACAAGGTCACGCTTCCTAAACCCGCCGGCCGCGTATTCACGTTCGACATCCGCCTGTGGCACAAAGGCTTGCCCTACGGAGCGATGCTGGTGACCAAGCGCGGACAGCAGTATCCGCTAAGCCTCCGTTAAGAGTTTCGACCCTTCTGCAAGCAGCTAAGCGTTCGCATCGTTTCGGTCGATGACGTGCTTAGGGGCGTCGACCGCCTCTCTCATTTAGCGTCCCTCACTCGAAAGGATTCGAACGTGAAAAGAGCAGTTGCTGCTCTGGTCATGCTGGGGATCGCGACCGTAACGGCGGCGCCCAGCTCCGCTGCCCCGACGGTCTATGGATCGGCTCAGCTCAAATACACCGTGAATGCCACGGCGTCGATTTCGATCGCCGTCAACTACGACGTCAACGGCGCGATTCAGCCCGCCGCGGCGTCATCGATTCTGGCGTCGGCCGCCGGAAACTGCGCAGCCGGCGTTGCCGAAGCGTCGAACGCGACGCTGACGTTCGGCGGCATCACGCCGCCCGGCGGCGCAGGCACCTACACCAGCTGCTACTACAAGAACGCGCTCTCGGTTGGCGTGAACTCGAACGACTCGGCCGGCGTCAAGGTCGTCGAGTACGTCGATGCGGTGCAGCCCGGTACGGTCATCTGCGCCTATCCGATCGACGCTACGCCCAAGAACAAGCCGACCCAGTCGGCCGCGACGGCGATTGCCGGCTCGGGCCTGTGTCCGGCTGCCACCGGCGGCGGCGCGGGTACCGCACTCACCGGCCTCGGCGCGGTGACGGCGGGTGCCGGCTTCGGTGCCCTCGGTAACCCCGGCGCGCCGGCTACGGTCGTCACGGCGGGTGCACCCACCGCTACGGCCTACACGGCGGGCGGCCTCACCCTGTACAACACGGCCGCGGCTCCGCCCGCGGGGTGGAACTTCATGGGTCAGGACGTCAGCATGAACGTGAGTCCGGCGGCGCCGTCGGGCGCGAACACGCAGGTCATCACGATCGCGCTGATCCCGAGCTAGGGCGCCACCTCAATCCGCCGGACGGAAACGCCGAGAATACCTAGTGATGCGTACATCGCGTGTTCTCACTGTTATCGGTCTGCTCGCAGCCCTCGGGCTCGCGCTGACCACGCCGTCGTCGGCGGACATTTCGGTCGACGTCTCGCCTGCGAAGTACGAGCTGACAACGCAGCCCGGCAAGCAGGAAACCTTCCCGATCACGGTCCGAAACACGAGCGGCGCCGCGGTGCACATCGTGGCGTCGCTCTCGGACTACGCGGTCGGGCCGACCGGAAACTACGCGTTCACGGCGGCAGGTAAATCGCCGTTTTCGCTCTCGAAGGACATCTCGATCAATCCGC
Source organism: Vulcanimicrobiota bacterium (assembly GCA_963723445.1). GTDB lineage: Bacteria > Vulcanimicrobiota > Vulcanimicrobiia > Vulcanimicrobiales > Vulcanimicrobiaceae > Vulcanimicrobium. The sequence continues at coordinate 16,364 of CAVRQP010000008.1, read as the reverse complement.
GCGAGTTCGACATCGAGCCGGGATCGTTCACCCAAGTACGATTCTCGGTCGACGTGCCGGCAAGCGCGGCCGGCGAGTACAGCAACCTGGTTTTCTTCACGACGCGTCCGACGCGCAAAGGCGGCGGGCTGTCGATCGTGGAGCGAATCGCGTCGAAGATCTACGTGATCATCCCCGACTCCACCCGGATCGGTGGTGAGATCGACGACGTCAAGACGCAGTCACTCTCCGACGGCCAACACTATCTGGTCGATTTCCGCAATACCGGCAACGCGCACGTCTACCTCAGCGGGCGCGTCGAGGTGAAACAAGGCGGTACCGTCGTCGATCGCGTCACCTTTCCGCAAGGGATGCTCGTCGAACGATCCGGGAAGCGGTTGATCGACGCAGTCGGGAAGAAATTGGTACCAGGCTCGTACTCCGTGGTCGCGCTCGTCGACTACGGCGGACCGAATCTGGTCGCAGGTCAAGCGAACCTCACGGTGCGCTAGCGCACCGATACGGAACGGATTCCGGAGATTCAATGACACACCTCACGCGAACGGTGGCGCTTGTCGCCATTGTCGCCGCCGCACTGTTCGGCGCCGACGGGTTCGCCGCACTCGCGCAAACGTCGACGGCCTCGGCCGCGCGTTCCGGAGGCGGTGTTCGCGCGGCCGTCCCCGCTGCGGCTACCGCCCCGACCCCGCCGCCGCTGCCGTTCGGCGATCAGTCGCGTCCGCTGGGTACGCGCCGGTCGCACCGGCCCGAACAACGGCGGCGACGAGCTGACCGCGTTCGCGCGCCTTCCCGCCGGCCGGCGTGCGGTCAACAATACGCGTTTCGTTCCGTATCGCGGCCCTCGGCCGCCGATCCCCAAGCTGTCGGACCTGCTGCACCACAAGGCGCGCTTCCGGCAGTCGGCCAGCGGCGGCACGATCGTGCTCACCGGCACGTCGACCGTCCCGTACCTCGACGATCAAACGCTGTCGTACGGCGCGAACGTCTATTGGCTCTGCCAAAACCTCAAGCCGACGACGACGTACCAGTATCTGGTCTTCCCGCCGGACGGCACGGCCTACAAGGCGCAGTCGCGCAACTACGTCGGCGGCGGCTACAACGCGACGTTCACGACCGACGCGACGGGACGCTGCATGCAGACCAGCGGCGGTGCGCAGTATCCGTGGTATGCCGAACTGGCGCTCCAGACGCCGCTGGCCGCCTCGCCCGATCCGATCACCGGCATCGGCCCCACCCGCGCCGCCGGGCCGCCCTACGACAATCCCTATTCCGGCGTGTGGGCGATCGCCGTGCAGAATACGGCCACCTTGCAATACGAGGCCGTCGCGTACTCGGTCGTCCTGGGCACCTTGAATTTCTCGACCTTCTCGGACGCCGGCTTCACGACGAAGTCCAACGATTTCGCGTCCGGTTCGACGGTGTACGTTTCGGCGGCCGGGCTCAACCCCGCGCACTTCTACTCGTTCGGCTTCGTCAACACGTCGGGCAACGCGCTGCCGTGCGTCTACACGATTCCCAACGGCGCGCAGAACTGGAACAACGGCACCTGCTTCACCAGCGGGGCGGTCGGCATTCTGCCGACGAGCCAGACGCTTTCCGGCGGCTACCCGACGCCCGCGGCCGGCGGCAACAGCGTCGGTACCCAGACGGTGCAGCTCTATGACGCGACCACCAACGATCTGATCTCGACCCAGCAGGTCTCGGTGAACCCGTCGACGATGGTGTGGAGCCCGCTGATCCCCTACAACGGCGCGACCAACGGCACCAACCTCAACGACACGTTCGCCACCGACGGCCTGCTGGGCGCCCCGAGCGGGGCGAACATCAACCAAGAGCAATCGGTGCAAGGCCTGATCTATCAGGTCAACGGCGTGACCAGCGGCCACAAATACGCGCTCACGATCAGCAACGCCAACGGCGTCGTGCTGAGCTCGACGACCACCGATGCGAACCCGGCCTTCGGATCGCCGCAAGCGTTTTCCGCGCCGGCGCAGTTCACCGCCGCGAGCGCGAACACCGGCGCGCAGAAGCTCGCCTTCCCGATCAACGCCGCGAACTTCACCTCGTTCGGCGCGACCCAGATCCCGTTCGCCCCCAACGTCTACACGGCGCAGTTGTACGATGTCACCGCGGCGACCGTGGTGGGTTCGAAGTCGTTCACGATCTTGTCGTACGACGGGCAGTTCCAATGGACCAACCCGGCCGGCGCCTACGTCAACGGCGCCTTGCTCGGCGCTCCCACCAACGTGACCACGACGATCCGCAACGACGCGGGCGTGCTGTACGGCGTGTGGAACGCCGACGGCATCGCGGCGGTGACGATCAGGAGCGACTCCGGCAACTTCGTGAGCCTGGGGCGCCAAGGCGGCGTCACCACGACGACCGACTCGCTGGGACAGACCTGGAACATCACCAACCCGAACGCGCAGACGATCACCTTGACGCCCGCCGTCGCCGGCCAGTCGCTGCCTCCCAACGGAACGCTGCCGATCCCGATGACGGTCGCGGTGCCGACCGGAAAGTGCACGACCGCCTGCGTGCTGCAGACCCAGATCACGCCGCTGCACGGCGTGGCGCCGAGCACGTACGACGCAACGATGACGAATCGTGCCTCGAACGGCCTGAGCGTCTACGGCAACGGCGTGGTCGGGACGAACACCTACGCCTCGTACTCGTGGCAGGTCGGAAACTACAGCGGAGCGCAGCTGAACACGCCGCGCTACACGCAGATGCTGTACCGCTCGGGCACGGACTTGGCGTCGGGCGGAACGTACCCGTTGACGATCACGGTCAACAACAACGGCGCGCCGACGGCGATGTACGAGCTCGAGTTCGTCATGCCGCCGACGGTCGATCCGAACTCTTTGACGCCGACGGTCGTCTCGGCGACCGTCAATGGGGTCAACGAGAACGCGAACTGGAAGATCTACAATCAGAACGGCACGAACGGAGCGACGGCGGACAACACGCTCGGACCTAACGCCTTCGCGCTGGTCGCCACGGCCAAGGCGGCGGGCGTCCCGGTCAACAAGAGCGCGACGTTCGTCATCAACATGCCGATCCTGCTCTCAGCCTTCCCGTTCCAAGAGATCGGGGCGACCGGCAACTATCGCGACGTCCACGGGTACGGCGGCACGCCGGCCTACAACGTCGGGCCGACGAACGCGCTGACCAATGCCGTCGCCGGAACGCAGAACATCGATTCGACGGAGCTCGGCGTCTTCTCGCTCGACACGTCGCTGATGTCGGCGAATATCGCGCCGGCCGTCGTGCCCGCCCTGGCGAACTCGACCTGGACGTTCTCGTTTCTCAACACGTCGACCGGTCTCGATCCGAATCCGGACTACATCAGCCAGATGCTGCTGACGGTTCCCGCCGCCGGCGCGGGCATCTACCCGACGATCACCTCGGTGACCGCTTCGAACGGAGCAACTTTCAACGCCAACGCGACGGGCACGGCCGGACAATGGCTGATCGATCTGTGCGCCGTCTCGACTGCCCCCGTCGTCGCGACTCAGGTCTCGACGCCCTGCGCCGGCAACACCGACACGAACTCGCTGCCCCCGGGCGGCTCGCTGACGGTCAACTTCAAGTACGCGGTCGCGCCGGCGGTCGGGAGCTACCCGGTGACCTGGACGGTGGTCGGTGCGAACGGCGGTGCCGTCGTGGCCGCGTCCGGCGCGCAGAACCCGACGCTGACCGTCGCGAACACGACCGCGCAAACCAGCTTCACCTATGCGGGCGGCTATACGGCGACGCCGGCGTATCCGCCGGTGCCGCCGATCCAAGCCGTTCCGGCGAACTCTCAACCGGTCGTCGGCTCGTGGTCGAACTTCACCGACGGGAACGCGTTCGTCTACGAGCTGTACAACAACGGCTCGACGAACATCACCAACGTCTCGCTGTCGATCCCCTCGTCGAACACGTCGGGCCAGTTCGGCGATCCGGCCGGCTGGAAGGTGATCGCCGGGACGATCGACACGTACGGCGCCGGCGCGAGCGGGGCTTCGTGCAGCGGCAGCGGCATCCAGTCGCTGACCCAGCCGACACCGGGTTCGCCGGGGACCCAAGGGCTGCTGATGCTCAGCGGCTGCAACGTGGCGCCGGGGCAGAAGCTCGATATCTTCTTCTACGCGCAGGATCCCTACGACGCGACGCTGGCGAATCCGGTCTTCGCCTTCAACGCGTCCGTCGCGACGGGCGGCGCAACCCCGCCCGATCCGCGCACGGCGGCCAACATCAACACGCTGCCGATCTACAGCCAGTCGAACACGATGCGCATCGTCGTCGACGCGCGGCTGGCGATCGAGATTCCGTCGGGCGTCGGTCCGTACTCGTACGTTCCCGCGCTGTTCGGTGCTTCCAATCCGAGCATCGTCTGCCCCGGCTGCACCTTCACGACCGGCGGCGCAAGCCCGCTCATCAACCTCAACAACATCAACGGTTCGGTGACGGTCGGCGATTCACTCGCCGCCTCGGTCTACAGCGATTCGACCAATGGCTGGAGTCTCTCAGTGTCTGCCGACGTCAACCCCGGCACGTCGAGCGGCCAGCTCAGCACCTGGATGGTCCCGGCGTCGTCGTCGGCGCCGGGCGTTGGAACGTACACGATCAGCGCACCGCACGTGTCGCCGGGCACGGTCGTGCCGACGGTGGGGACGATGGCGCTGTCGAGCTTCACCGGCGCCGTGCGCAAACAGCCCATCGACAACATCATGTCCTACCTCGTGACCGTCAACCCGCTTTCGGTGAACAACAACGCGACGACCACGGTCACCCTCACTTACACGCTGATCGCGAACTGATGATGATGCATGACGTGACGCGTAGATGGACCGCCGCGGCGGCGATACTGCTGCTGACCGCATTGCCTCACGCCGAGGCGTCGGCAGCGAGTCAAGGCTCGGCACAGATCAACTACAAGATCCTGCCCAGCATCAAGGCGCAGGTCGTCCCGAACTACCAGAGCAGCTTCGGCCCGACCGGCGGCCTGGGCAGCGGTTCGACCCCCGCCGCCGGGCCCAGCGCCGTATTGGGCAGCGGGACGGTCGACTTCGGCAACGTCGTGGTCGGGTACGAATACCTCTACAAGTACGCCGCGCAGGTGAGCGTGCAGACCAACGACGCGGCCGGTTTCGTGGTGTACGGCGAGGGCGCGACCGATCTCAACGGCAGTAACCCCGTCCCCGCGCCGTCGACCTGGCCGCTCCAGCAGACCTTGTTCTGGCTGGTCTCCAACGCCGCAAACACGGCGTTCTCTCCGGCGAGCGCGTTCAACAAGACGACCGGAACGGCGCTCGGCGCCAACGGTTCGGCCGGCATCAACTACGGCGCCGGATCGCCGTCGCCGGCTTCGCAGATCTGGACGAATCCCGGTGCCGGGAACGTCTCACAAGGGTACGACTACGAACTGCGCCTGTCGGGCTCGATCCCGATCAGTCAGTTCAACGTGTACATCGTCTATACGGTGATCGGAAATTGAGTCGCAACATCTTCGCGCTGCTCGCGCTCGCCGCTTTGGCGGTGCTGACCGTCGTCTCGCAAGCCGATGCGCTTCAAGCGCAAAAGGCGTTCAAGGAGATGACCATCACGATCACCGTGACGCCGAGCCCGGCGCCGCCGATGGGCTTCGTTGCGCCGCACGCGCCGCTCCCCGCCGTCGCGGTGGCCCGGGTTGCGCGATTGCTGGCCGATCCCTATACGGGTCCGGCACGCATCGCCTACGCGGGTCCGGCCTGGGACGTCGCGCCCGGCGGCGGCGTGCTGGTTGCGCAGGTCTCGACACAGCCGCCGCCCGTTCCCGTGCAGTTCGTCGCCAAGGCCGATCCCAGCGCCGCCTTTCTGCACATCGTTCCGCATACGCCGGCGGTCACGGTGGGCTACGGCACGACCGTGCTGCCGTGCGCGTTCGAGATCTTCACGTTCTACACGAACACCTACAGTCTCACCGACTGGGGATACGGAACGCTCAAGACGGGAGCGCCGGCCTACTTTCCGATTGAGAACTATCCGACGGTCAGCTACCTGTCGTGGACCGTGCCCGACTTCAGCCCGAAGGTGACGCCTTACAACAACTCGGGCCCGCCGGGCGAGACGACCTGGACGGGCGTGAAGAACCAATCGCAGCAGCACTGCATCGACCTCACCATCAAGGTCCCGAACTCCCAGCCGGCCGGACTGTTCACGGCGACCGTGCAGTACAACCTCTACGTCACGCTCCCATAAGGCCTAATCGTCGCGGCGGACGGCGGCGAGGACCAGCGCTACGAGCGTGAGCAGCACGACGACGCCGTAGACCTGGCTCGAGCGGTTGTGCAGCTCGTGGTAGGCCGAGCTGCGCACGTCGATCGTCGCCGCCATCGCCGGGACGATCGCGCGCTCTTCATAGGTCGCCAAGCCCAGCGCGAGCGCGACCAGCAGGATGCGCACGAAGTCCCAGACGCGATCGCCCGCAAACAGCGCGCGAAACGCGGCGGCGACGATCGCGATCCCGCCCAGGACGTAGCCCCACGTCGTCAGGACCGCGAGGGACTGCGCGGTCAGCGCCGCAAAGCGCGCCACGTCGAGCGGCGCAATCAGCCGAAACGCCAACGGTGCGGACACGAAGGCAAAACCCGTCAGGGCGCCGAGCCAGATGCCGAGCGCCGGAATCTCGATCGCTGCGAGGACGCGGTCGCGACGCCCGGAAGAATCATTCCTCATCGTTTGCGCCTGTTCCGAGGAGGGCACCGTTGGACCCGCTCGCATTCATCGTCGCGCTCGCCCGCGATGCCGGCGCGCTCTTGTGCGAGCGGTTCGACGACCCGCGCGAGGTGACGCAGAAGAGCCCGCGCGACCTGGTGACCGACGCCGATCGGGCCAGCGAGGCACTCATCGTCGAGCGGATCCGGCGGGCGTTCCCGGCGGCGTCGATCCTGGGCGAGGAGAGCGGCGTTCACGCCGGCACCGGCGACGAGCGGTTCATCGTCGACCCGCTCGACGGGACGACCAACTATGCCCACCGGTACCCGCTGTTCTGCGTCTCGATCGCCTACGAGCGCGCCGGCGTCCTCGAGGCCGGCGCGGTGTACGCGCCGGTGTTGGACGAGATGTATTCGGCGCAGCGCGGTCTTGGCGCGACGTGTAACGGGGCGCCGATCGCGCGTCTCGACGGTACGAACGTGTCTCGGACGCGATGGTCTGCACGGGGTTCAACCCGGCCGGCTACGCGCGCAACGGTGCGTACTTCGCGAAACTGTCGGATCACGCGCAGGCGGTGCGGCGGGATGGGAGTGCTGCGCTGGATCTGGCGTTTGTGGCGGGTGGACGATTTGATGCGTTTTGGGAGTGGGATCTAAAGGCTTGGGACGTTGCGGCTGGGGCGCTGCTGATCTAGGAGGCTGGTGGGGTGGCGGGGGCGATCGATGGTGGGGTGCTGGATCTTGGCGCTGGGTCGATTTTGGCTTCTAACGGGGTGGTTCAGGGGGAGATGGTTGGTTTGTTGCGCTCGGTTTGATGTTGTGATTGTGGCTTGAGGTGAGGGAGCGACGTTGCTGCGCCGGGGACGTTGCGTTCGCGCCGTCGTGGCGCGAACGCAACTCGGTTCTTCGCTCGCTCTCGCCCTCCGGGCTCCGCTCGCTGCGAAACGCCCCTGCGCAGCAACGTCGCTCCCTCACCGGAGTTGCCCCTACGCGCACGCCGGTCGGGTCACGTCGACGTTCCAACTTCATGACAGTGTCATTCTGAGCTTGTCGAAGAATGAACGATCGAGTTCTTGCAGCGACCGGGCGTGCCGGGAGGATCTGGTGGCGTCGCCCTGGGCTTGGCGAAGGGCGGTTGCTCGTGTGCGCGGCGTGATCGTTATTTTTGGACGAGCTCGTCCATCGTGGCTAGGAAGTGGTCGATTTCGGCTTCGGTCGTGTAGAGGTGGGCGCTTACGCGTAGGCCGCAGCCGGGGCGATAGTCGACGTAGATGCGGCGCTCGATGAGTTGGTGGAGGATGTGTTCCGCGTCGGGGACATTGATGCCGACCCAGCCGGTGCGTTGGTCGGGATTGATGGGAGTGTTGACTTGCCAGCCGCGTTCGAGGGCGGCTTCGGTGAGGTGGGTGGTCAGGCGGACGTTGTGGGCGCGAATGTTCGCGACGCCGATTTCGCGGATGATGTCGTGGCCGGGTTGCGCGACGATGTAGCCGGGGATCGTCGGCGTGCCGGTGGCCCAGCGCAGTTGATCGCGGGCGTAGTCGATCGGCGGCGGTTCGAACGCGAATGGGGCGCGGTGGGCGAACCAGCCGGTGACCATCGGACGAAACTGTTGCGCCAGCTCCGGGCGCACGTAGATCCAACCGCAGCCGGGGCCGCCGCACAGCCATTTGTGCGAGCCGCCGACGACGACGTCGAGATCGAGCTCTTGTACGTCGTACGGGTACGTGCCGGTCGTCTGGTACGCGTCGAGCACCACCAGCGCGCCGACCTCGCGGGCGCGTGCGACGATCGGCGGGAGGTCGATCAGGACGCCGCTTTGATAGTAGGCGTGCGAGAGCACGACCACGGCGGTGCGCTCGGTGATCGCCGAGCAGATGCGATCGGTGGGGATCGTGCGGTTGTCGTCGGTCGGAACGCGCACCGCGTCTTGCGCCGGCCCGTTCCCAGGCCGTCCAGACGTAGGCCAGCGACGGAAACTGCAGCGCCTCGTAGACGATCTCGTTCTTGCGAGCCTGCCCTGAGCCCGTCGAAGGGGCGGCGAAGTCGAGCGACGACGCAAGGGCGGACTGCAGGACGCTGACGTTGGGTGCAAGTGCGACGGAGCCGGCCGGCGCGCCGATGATGGCGCCGATGCCGTCGCCGATCGCACGGGCCTGGTCGAGCCACCTGGGCCATGCGCCTTCCGGCCCGCCGTCGGCCCACTCGGCGTGATAGCGCATCAGCGCGTCGCGCGCAGCCAGCGGCGGTGCGCCCATCGAGTGGGAGACCAGCCACGTATTGGCGTCGATGCCGGCGAAACGGGCCGCGCACGTCCTGCGGGAGGCTCACGGCGCACCTAGGAGGGTGCGCACCTGCCAGAGCTCGGGGAAGAACCGTTTGCGCAGCGTCGACTCGAGGTAGCCGACGCCGAGCGAGCCGCCGGTGCCGGGCTTCATCCCGATCATGCGCTCGACCATCAGCACGTGACGGCTGCGCCACAGCATAATGCTCTCGTCGAAATCGATCAGCTCTTCGAGCATCAGGTAGATCGCGTAGTGCAGCTCCTCGTGCTCGTAGATCGTCTTGAACGTCGCGAGCAGCGCGTCGTGATCCGAGACGTCGAAGCCTTGGCGCGCGAGGTAGCTCTTGAGCGCGTCGTAAAGGGTCGGCTCGTGCAGGCGGCGATCCAGGCGGCCCTGCTCGTCGTCGGTGAGCGCGAGATGACGCATCGCCTTTTCGTCACCGCGCAGCCCGCAGCGGAACTCGATCTCGCGGAACTGCGCCGATTGAAATCCGCTGGCCGGGTTGAGTCCGGACCGGAAAGCGTTGAAGTCTTGCGGCGTCATCGTTTCGAGCACGTCGACCTGTTGCACCAGGATGCGGCCGATGGCGAGGATGCGCCGGAAGGCTTTGGCGACTTTGAGCAAGTCGTCGGCATCGAGAAAGCGGACGGCGGCGTCGAGCTCGTGCAGCATCAACTTGAACCACAGCTCGTAGATCTGGTGGATCTCGATGAAGAGAAGCTCGTCGTGGTGGGGCGGGTCGCTGAGCGGTTGCTGCAGGGCGAGCAGCTCGGGCACCTTGAGGTACGAGCCGTAGGTCAGAGAGGCGGTGGGCACGCGGTGCCTTTCCGCGTCGTGGTCCGCGGCTACCTCGCGGGGGTTGCCACGCTGCTGGGCGCGGCATAGTGCCACGCCCAGGCGTTCCACAGATGCTGGCCCGTCACCGACGGGACGACCCCTTCGAGATCGTCCCGGGAGGCGACCGCCTCCTGGTTGAAGCCCAGGAAGATCAGATACGTCTGTGCGATTAGGCGGCGCGTGATCTCGCGATCGCCGGCCGCTTCGCGGGCCGGGTCCATCGTGTCGAGCTCTTGACGCGCGGCGCGCTCGATCGCCGGATCGCAGATTCCGCCGAAGTTGTCGCCGTTAGGCGGTCGCGTATCGCACCGGAACAGGTACGAGTGGTCGGCGACGAGGTTGGGCTGCCAGCCGGAGTACGTCAGGTCGAAGCGGCCGGACTGATAGATTCCGTGGTCGGCCTTCGACGCCCAGATCTGGTTGTAGTTGTACGATTTGAGATCGACGCGAATCCCGAGCTTGGCCAAGTCTTGCTGCGCTAAGAGGCCGAAACGTCCGGTCGACTTTGATTCGGTCGTCGCGACGAACTCGAGGGCGAGAGGACGACCGGCTCTGTGCCGCATTCCATCGGACCCGACGGTCCAGCCGGCGGCATCGAGCAGCCGCGCGGCCGCGGCGACGTCGTAGCGCGGCTGCACGATCGATGGGTCGTAGGCGAACTGCCCCGGCAGGCGATCGCTGTCGCCCGGCACCCACAGCTCCCCGTCGAGATCGCGCATGATGCGCATCCGGTCGATCCCGAGCGCGATCGCCCGCCGGACGCGCACGTCGTCGAGCGGCGGCCGGCTCGAGTTCAGCAGCACGAAGTCGAACTCGTAGTGCGGTTTGAGGATGATGTGCGCGTCGGGCCGAGTGCGCAGTGCGTCCAGGAATGTCCGGCCCAGTTGCACCCGTCCGACGATGTAGTCGATCGCGCGCGTCTTCCATAGCGTCTGCAAGGTGTTCGGGTCGGGAACGATCTGAATCTCGATGCGCGGGATCGCCGGTTTGCCTCGAAAGTAGTGCGGATCGGCGGCGAGGACGATGCGCGAGGCGCGGTTCCAGGTGACCAGCTTGTACGGCCCCAGGCCAACCGGCGCCGCGTTGTACGCATCGCGGTTGATGTCGTGCTTGCCGGCGAGCAGGTGCGCCGGCAGAATCGGATACGGGTCGTTCGCGCCCATCGTGAAGCACGACGGCACGAACGGCGAGAACGGGCGCGTCAGCGTCACGCGCACGGTGTAGCGATCGAGCGCGCGAACGGCGGCAACGTGGTCGAAGCCCGTGCGGTCCGGTACCGAATTGTTGGGGTTCATCGCGGCGGCGAACGAGAATATGACGTCGCGCGCGTCGAACGGCGCGCCGTCGTGCCAGCGCACGCCGCGCCGCAAATGGTAGGTCACGCTGCGTCCGTCGGCCGAGATCCCACCGTTCTCGCGCGTCGGGACGGCGGTTGCCAGGTCGGGGACCAGCCGGCCCGAGCCGTCCGCGTCCATGAGAAAGCCGTGGATGAGCGGCGCGACCTCCGTTACCGCCGCGTTGTCGAAGACAAGCGGGTTGAAGCCGGGCAGGTCGCTTGCGAGCGCGGTGCGCAGCACGTCGCGTGAGGGTGGGGTCGCGCCGCCGTGCGCACACGCCGCGGCCGCGACGACCAGCACCGCGGCGACGGCGTGCGCGAGCACGCGACCCAGGCCGCGTATCCTCAGAGCTCTACGTGCTGATCGTCTTGGCTGGGGTCGGCGCTCTGCCAGGCCGTGAACCGTCCGTCGTTCGAGCCGGGATTCATCTCTCGGCGCCACCACGCGCGGCCGCCACCCGTATCCACTTCCCAAACGTCGTCCTTCGCGATCTTCTGCGTGCCGTAGAGCGTTGCCGAGTCGATCGTCGCGCCGACCCGCACCTCGACGAGCACGCCGCCGGGGAACGTGACATTGTGGAAGCGGACGATTCCCTGCGCCGACGCCGGCCGCGCCCACACGCACGCGGCGAGGAGCGCGACAACGGACAGAGCTTGTCTGCGGTTCATCGGCGCCTCCTGCACCCGGTCCCCCTGTTGACCTAAAGAATACGGAGCGGCCTGAGACCCGGCTGGGACCGCCGCCCAGGAATCAGCGAGTCACCCAACAGCGACGATCAGGCGCCGTGTCCTTGCGCCGCGGTCTCCGCGCCGGTCCACTGAGCGACTTGGGCGCCGACCAACGCCTCGACGCGTGTCGCGTACAGCGCGACGCGTTTTTCTACGTCCGGCTCGCCGTAGACACCGGCGCGGACGCGAAAGAGGGTCTGCTCGGTGCTGATGTTGTTGAGCGCGGCATCGTTACGCAGCCATGTTTCGTGATTCTTGAGCAGCGAGTCGACCGACTTCGCGAGCGTCGCACATGCGCCGAAGATACCGGCGAGTGCCGGAACCCACGGTGTCTGCGTGCTGAGGCTGAGAAGCGGCGCGATCAGGACGACGACGGGAACCGCTGCGCTAAAGGCGATGGTCGCGGCGTTCAACCAACGATACCCGCGCTTCGCGCTCCGCGACCAGTTCCGATAGTCCAGGGCGCACTGCTTGACGAGACGATCGATCATCTCGACGCGCTGCTCGTTGGTGAGAGCAAAGTATTGCGCGGAATGCGCGCCCTCGGTCATGCGTCGGCGATTCGGAACCCCTCGCCACCGGCCCCTCTTTGCGGACGTTCGGCACTCATCTCGGACAGCCTAAGGGCAGAGGTTCGGCGGAAATTCGAACCTTGGGCCGGCTGACAGAGAGGCGAGAGGTCGAGAAACCCCGACCGGGCAACGCTTCCCGATACGGAGAGATGGCAGAGCGGTTGAATGCGGCGGTCTTGAAAACCGCTGGCCCTTCGCGGGGCTCGTGGGTTCGAATCCCCAGCTCTGCTTCCTACGCGACGCTGGCTAGAGCGTGTCGCACCGTTCGTTATTCGCGTTCGCACGCAGCGTCGTTCTTGTCGAGACGGGCGTGACGGTTTCGGACTGTGCGGGAGAAGAGCGCGGCTCGGGAGCCGGCGAAGACCACTCGATGGCACCGACATCGAAACGCCGCGTTTGATCCTGCGGCCCTGGACGGACGCGGACGTCGAACCGTGGATTGCGACGGGCCTCGATCCGCGCGTCATGGAGTTCTTTCCCGCGTTGTCCGAGCGTGCGGACACCGAGAAGCGGGTCGCGGTGATGCGCGAGCGGTTCGAGCGGGACGGCTACGGCTGGTGGGCGCTCGAGGTGAAGGGTGACGCCCGTTTGCCGGCGTGATCGCGCTGCAAGACGTGCCCTTCGACGCGCCTTTCACGCCGGCATCGAGATCGGTTGGCGGCTGGCGCACGAACACTGGGGCCGGGGATATGCGACGGAAGGGGCACGTGCGGCGCTGGCTTTCGCGTTTGCGACTTGGGACGCGACGAGTCGTCGCGTACGGCCGCCGTCAACCTGCGCTCCCAAAAAGTGATGGAGCGGCTGGGAATCACCCGAGGACGCGACGATTTCATCATCCCCGCGTTCCGCCGGGACATCGCCTCGGAGCCACGTCCTCTATCGCGTCAGGCGGCCGCAGAGAGATCGGAGACTTCTTCCAGGGACGCCCGGTACAATGCCGCGGTGAGCAACCAGGCCAAGCATCGCGTTTTGTCGTCGACGACGAGCGCGCATTCGCGACGTCATCGAGCCGCGCTGACCCAGGCGGGTTTCATCGTGAGGACGGCGATGGATGGCGCCGATCGCTCACGATGGTGCGTGACTGGTCGCCCGATGCATCCTGCTCGACTGATGTTGCCGAAGATCGACGGCTTGGCGCTGATCCCGCTCTTGCGGCGGCTCACCGAGGTGCCGATCATCATGCTGACCGCGCGAGGCGACGTCCGCGACCGGGTCGCCGGACTGGAAGCCGGGGCCGACGACTATCTTGCAAGCCGTTCGACGTCGCCGAGCTCATCGCGCGCATCCACACCGTGCTGCGCCGGCCGAAGCTCGGCAAGGTGAACAACTTGCGCTTCGCGGACCTCAGCTCGACCTCGACGAGCGCGTGGTGCTGCGGGGCGATACGGAGATCGACTGTCGACGCGCGAGTTCGACCTGCTGGCGACGCTGATGCGGCGGCCTCGCCGTGTCTTCACCCGCGACGAATTGCTGGATTTGGTGTGGGGCAGCGACCGCGAGGTGGCGGCGGCGACGGTCGAGACCTACATCTCGTATCTGCGCGCGAAGATCGACCGCCGTCCGAGCGGAAGCTCCTGCAGACGATCCGCGGCGTGGGATACGCCCTGCGCGATCGTTGACGACCCCGCCGCCGCCGCACCAACCGGTTTCTGCCGAGCTCGCTGCGGGCTCGGCTCACCCTTTCCTACGCGACGTTCACGGCCGGGCTGCTGATCCTGCTGTTCTGCGGGCTGGTCGCGCTCGGGCTCCAGCGGTACATCCGCACGACGATGCTCTCGATCGACGAGGTCGCGGCCTCGACGCGGCAGATCTTCGATCACTGGGACGAATCCGACGCGCGCTGATCATGCGGGTCGAACAGCAGCCGCGATAGGCCGGCGTTCGGTCGCCCACCGCCAGCGTCCCTTCGGGCGGCCGCCGTCGCCGCCGGGAGGCGTCGGGCCACCCCCTCGGCCGCCGGCCGCCGGGCGGGCCGCCGGGACGGTCGCTCAGCTCGCTGTTCGGGCTGCACACCCGGTTCATCTGGATGCATCAGGAGAGGTGATCATCGCTCCGGCGGTCCGGATCGAGACCCTGCTCGAGATCGGCGCGTCGGCGCTGGGCATCTCGCTGCCGTCACCATCCTACTCTCGTGGGGCATCGGGACTGGATCACCCGCCAGGCGATCGTGCCGCTGACCGCGGTGACCCGCGAGCTGCGCCGTTTCGCCGCCGGCGACTTCATGCCCAGCACGCTGCAGACGCGCGATGAGAGCGAGCTGGGCGACTTGGTCGATGCGTACAACGGCGCGGCCGCGCAGGTCACCGCCGCGTTTTCCGAGCGCGAGCGCACCGAGCAGCACCTGCGGCTGATCTTGGGCGAGGCCGGCCACGAGATGCGCACGCCGCTCACCGTCATCAGCGCGTACCTCGAGATGCTCGAACAGGAAGGCCCCGGCGCGGTACTGGCGCCCGAGACGTTGCAGACGCTCCGCGTCGAGACGCGGCGCCTGCGCGCGCTGGTCGAGCGGGTCATGTCGCTGGCGCGCATGGAGGGCAGCGATCGCAGCCGGGCCGAGCTCATCGACGTCACCGAGGTCGCCGAGGATGCGATCGCGCACGTCACGACCGTGCAAGGCGGGGACGTGCGGTTGACGAGCTCGGCGCCGACGTTGTCGCGCTGGCCGAGCCGTGGGCGCTCGAAGAAGCGATCGGGAATCTGGTCGACAACGCGGTGCGCTACGGCGGCGGTACGCCGGTCGACGTCTCGATCGCACTCCAGAACGGCGATGTCGTCGTGCGCGTCAGCGACGACGGTCCGGGCGTGAGCGAGGCCGATCGCGCGCAGCTGTTCCGGCATTTCTTCCGCGGCGAACAAGCGGCGGGCAAAGCGGGTTCGGGCCTGGGCTTGGCGATCGTCGCGCGTGCGGCCAGCCGTTTGGGAGGCCAGGTCGCGCTCGATCCGGCGACCGCGCACCGCACGGTCTTCCGCTTGACCGTACCGAGGTATCACCACGTCCAAAACGGTGAAGTGCGGCTCGTCTGACGGCGCTTAGATGGGTCTGGCGGCGACCGCGGCTTCGCGGGCTCACGCGAACGACGATCGTGAGAATCCCGGCGATCAACAGCGATGCCGCCATCAGTGAGAACGATGCCGACGATCCGCCGGTCAATGCGTTGAGGTAGCCCACCAGATATGCGCCGACGAAGCCGCCCAAGGCTCCGAAGCTGTTGATCATCGCGGTCGCCGCGCCGGCGACGCCGCGCGGCACCAGGTCGGTGATCATCGCAAAGAACGGTCCGTACGGCGCGTACATCGCAGCGCCCGCGACGATGAGCGCGGCGAAGGCGACGCCGAAGCGGTCCGGCCCGGCGAGATACGAGACGTAGAACGCGCCGGAGGCGACGAACATCGACGCGGCCACCACCAGCCGCCGGTGGCCGCTGCGATCCGCATACGCCGACACGACGAGCATCGCGATGACGGCGGCGGCATAGGGAACCGCGCTCAGCCAGCCGGTCGCGACGATGCCCTGCTGCGATCCCGCCTTGACCATGGAAGGCAGCCAGAGCACGAAACCGTAGACGCCCAGGCTCCAGAAGAAATACTGCGCGCTGAGCATGACGACGCTGGGGAGCCGCAGGGCTGCGCCCAAGCTCGGGACGGGCGTCAGCTGCGCTGCTCGTCGGCGAGCCGCGCGAGCAACTGCGTCGCGCTCGGCCTCCGGCAGCCAGGGCGCGTCGGCGGGCGTCTCCTGAGCCAGCGCGAGCCACACGAAGGCCCAGACGATCGACGGGATCCCTTCGGCGACGAACATTCCCGCGCCAGCCGACCGCCGCGATGAGATAGCCCGACGACGATCGACGCCCACAACACGGTCACCGGGTTCCCCGAAGATGAGCACCGTGTTCGCGCGCGACCGCTCGCCGCGCGTGAACCAGTTGCT
>CAVRQP010000007.1:0-32503 GCA_963723445.1 Vulcanimicrobiota bacterium | reverse complement strand
GCAATATCGCGCGATACGCCGTTGGCCCGCATCAGACCGCGTTCTACTTCGGCGGGCGGTTCGACTACACAAAGCACGTGGACCGACTGATCGACGCCTTGCGCGATCTCGACGAGCCGCGCGCCGTCTTCTTCTTCGCCGGCGACGGCGTACTGTCGCCCGAGTTGCGCGCGCTGGCGAAAGAGAATCCAAACGTTCGCGTACTCGGGACGGTGGCGCGCGGCGATCTGCCCCCGCTGCACGCCGCCGCCGACGTCGCGTTCTGGGCCAGCGTCGACGTCGACTATCCCGGCTTGGTTGCGATCGAAGCGATGTCATCGGGCCTGCCGGTTTACACCTCCAACGTAACGATGAACCCGCTCTACGCCGGCGCGCGCGTCGATCAGTCGTTTCTCGACGCCCCGCGGCTGGCGCACCTGTCGATCCGACGCGCGAGGGCATCCGGCTCGCGATCCGCGAAGCGATCGCGCATCGCGACGATCTGAACCGGCTGCGCCCCGAGGTCGCAGCCTTCGCGCGCGAGCACTTCGGGACGGCGAACGCACTACGGTTGATCGACATCTTGCGCGCATGCGCGCGCCCGCCGCGCGAACGCACTACGCCGTCTCGCGCGAGGGCCACATGACCTCGTAGAGCAGCCCAGCGGTACCGCAGGTGTATTTGACCGCCTGCATGAGGAAAAGGCGGCGGCAAGCCGCGCTGGTCCACGAAGTTGCGCCAATGCCGTAAGTACGTTGCGCGCAGCGGGTTCATCTGCACCATCCCGCGGCGACCGTCGCGCTCCAGGAACCGGCGCATCGTCCGGCCATAGAAAAACGATTTGCTCGCGATCTCGCCGAGCGTCCGCGGTTCCCCGAGATGACGTTCCGACGGCGCGATCATCCCGATGCGAAAACCAGCGGCCAGCAGACGGTTGTGAATGTCGTAGTCTTCACCGGCGATGAGGGCCTCGTCGAATCCGCCGACGGCGTCGAACGCGCTGCGCCGGAAGAACCGCGCGCCGACATGTACCGTGTCGTACAGATACATCCGGCGCTCGAAGTTACGCACCTTGGCCCAGAAACCGACGGTCGGATCGGAATCGTTGTGGACCTGGACCGCGTCAGCCCCGGCGTCACACGCGGCGACGGCGGCGCCGATTACCTCGGGATCGAGCACGAAGTCCGCATCGACACGATAGACGAACTCGCCGTGCGATGCGCGCACCGCCGCATTGCACTGCGCGCAGCGCTCGGGTCCGGCGGCGATGACCACGTCCGCGCACCGGCGCGCGATCTCGACGGTGCCGTCCAGCGAACCGTTGTCGGCGACGACGATCTCGACCGGAGCGTAGTTCTGCGCGCGGATGCTCGCCAGCGAGCGCTCCAAGAACGCCGCACTGTTTCGCGTCGGAACGATGACCGAGACGAGCCGGGGCGTCATCCTCGCGAGTTTTCATGTTCGCACGATGTGCCCTGCGGTGCGCAGGACCGCAACCGGGAGAACGAACATAGGCCCACGGTGCTCCCCCGCCGTGCGCGGCAAGCGGCCGTCACGGGCGCGCTCGGCGCCGTCCTCGCAATCATCTTGTTGCTGCCGGTCTTGCGCGCGGGTGTCCCGGCCTACATTCAGGACTGGACATGGCCTCCAGATGCGGCCGGGCTGCACGCGCAGCTCCTGCAAGGCTGGGAACCGTGGCTCGACGACGGGCTGGGGCGCCCGAATCCCTTCCCGACCGCGCTCCCGTACTTCCTCGCCATGGCGTGGGCCACGCCGGTCCTGGCGCCGCGGGTCGAGCTGGGTTTGCTCTTGATGGTCACCTTCGCGGGCGCGTTTGCGGCGGCGACCGTGTACGCGCGGCGGACCTTCGGACTCACCTGGGGCGCCTACGTGTGCGGCGCCATCTACCTGGCCGGACCGCTCGTCCTCACCAAGCTGATCGCCGGACACCTCCCATACCTCCAAGCCTACGCGGCGTTCCCGCTGTTCGCCTTGGCCCTGCACGAAGGCGCGGCGAGCCGGCGCTGGTGCGCCGCGGGCGCGCTCGCGGCCGGGATCACGGGCTTGCAGGCGCAGTTTCTGGGGTTCGACGTCGCCTACGCGCTGGTGGCGCTCGCCTTCGGCGCCGCCGCGCCGCGCGCGGTCCTGGGGGTGGGCCTGCTGTCCGTTCCACTGCTCCTGCCCACGCTGCTCGGGCCGACGCTCAACGCGCATGGCGGCGACGGTATCCTCGCGCAGCAGCGCGCGGTCATCGCGTGGGAGCGAGTGCAGAGTTCGGACCTGTGGGCAGCGGTGACCGGCCTGGGCTACTTCACGCGGTACGTGCCGCGCCTGGACCCGACCCGTCTGGTGATGCTGCTGGCCGTCATCCCCGTGCTCGCGCTGCGCGGGGCGATCGCCGAGCGAGCGGCGCCGGCGGCCCGCGCGCTGGTCACGATCGCGGTCTGCGGCTGGCTGGTGGTGATCGGCTTCAACGGGCCGCTCGCGCCGATCCTCGACGCGCTCTTCACGAACGTAACCGCCGCTTCGCTCTACCGCGAGCTGTTCGACGCGAGCGTGCTGGTATGGTTTCCAGTCGCCGTGCTGGCGGCCGCCGGTATGGAGCGGCTGCCGCCGCTGGTCGCGGCGACCTGCGCGGCGGTGGCGGCCGTCGCGCTGGTACCGGTCTGGGCAGGCTACAGCGTCTACTTCGCCGCGCCGCCCTCGTCGGCTGAGTTGACCGAGGTATCGGCGCTCATATCGGGTGACGCCGCGCCGCCGGGACGCGTTGTGTGGTGGCCCTCCTTGCAGCCGATCGCTCCGGTCGGGCGCCGCGAAGGCGGTATCGACCCACTGGCGCGGACGCCGCTCGGCACCGATCTGCCGCTCTACGAATACCAGCCGCTGGGAATCGACGGCTACGCCGTCTCGCTGGCCGCCAACGGCGACTGGCCCGCCGCCGCCCCGCAGTTCGCTTGGCTGGGGGTGCGCTACGTGGTCGTCCGCGACGATCTGGCGAGCCTCGCGTCCGGCCGGCCGCGGGCGGCGACTCCGCCGGGCGACGCTCTCGTGCGGGTCGGAAACCGCGGCCCGTTCACCGTCTACCGCGTGCCCAACGTCCGCCCGCTCATTACGGTCGAGCCCGCGACGGCCGACGGCGATCCCAGCCTGAACCGGTTCGCGGCTTCGTCCAGCGAAGCCATTCCCCGCGCCGACTGGATCGTCGCGGCCTTCCCGTACCTGTGGCATTCACCGGCGGTGGCATCGTGCGGTCCCGGCTCGGTGATCGGCGGCGGAGCAACCCTGGCCTCGAGCCGGCGGGCCGTGGATCCTCGCGGCGCATTACGGAGAAGCGGCCTGCGCCTGGCGCACGTCGATCGAGCTCAACGCCTCGGCCGGTGACCTGTTCGTCGCGGGCGGCTGGGCCGCGCGCCCCCAACCGGCGTCAGCCCCGCCGAGCACCCCGCTCGCGAGCCCGCCGGCGTACCGCGAGCGACCAGGGCACTGGGCAGCAACCCTCGATCTCGCGCATCCCGGCCTACTCGTCGTGCGCGTCCGCTTCGACGCGCGTTGGCGCGCCAGCGCGGACGGAAACGATCTGGGGGCGCCACGGCGCTGGTTCGGTTTCCCGGCCTGGCCCCTGAGCGCCGGCCACCACGACGTTGCGGCACGCTACGGCGGCGAAGCGCCGGTCTTGGCCTGCCTCGCCCTGTCGCTGGCGACCATGGTGGCCTGCATCGCGTTGTTGCTCCTACCGCAGCGGCCTCGAACGGTCAGCCCCCAAGTGGATCCCGCCGTTGAGGTTGAGCGCCTGACCGGTGATGTAGCCGCCCTCTTCGACCAGAAAGCGCACCAGCGCCGCCACTTCCTCGGGCTGCCCGGTGCGATGGAGCGGGATGCGCGCCAGCAGCGTGTTTTGCACCTCGGGCGGGATCGAGCGCCACATGTCGGTCTCGATGAAACCCGGACAGATCGCGTTCACGGTGATCCCCGCCGACGCGAGCTCGAGGGCGAGGCTGCGCGTGAAGCCGATGATGCCCGCCTTCGCCGCCGCGTAGTTGGTCTGTCCGAACCCGCCGATCTGGCCCACGAACGACGAGATGCTGACGATCCGCCCGCGCTTACGCTCGAGCATCGCCGGGACGACCGCGTGGCTGCAATTGATCACTCCGACGAGGTTGGTCGCGAGCACCGCCGCCCAATCGTCGGGTACCATCTTCTTGAACGTCTTGTCGCGCAGAATCCCGGCGTTGTTCACCAGCACGTCGATCGGCCCACGCCGCTCGGCGACGTCTCGGACGAGCGCGTACACGGCCTCGACATCGCGCACGTCGGCCCGCGCTTCCTCCGCGCTGCCGCCTCGCTCGGCGATCCGCGCCACGACGGCGGCGGCGCCTTCCCGATCGCGTTCGTAGTTGACGATGACGTGCGCCCCGCGGCTCGCCAGCTCGAGCGCGATGGCGCCGCCTATCCCGCGTGACGCGCCGGTTACGAGCGCCACGCCGTCACGCAGGTCCATACGACGCGCCTTCTCCGGCCTCGCGAACGGGTCCGCCCCGCCTGCCGCGCTACGCCGGAGCCAGCTCGTCGACCGCGCGGACGAACGCGTCGGCGGTGGCGTCCCAGGTCAGCGGTCGCGCGCGGTCGAGCGCGCGCTGGGCGAACGCGTCGAAGCCGGCGAAGATCTCGCCGGTCGCGCGAGCGAGCGCCGACGGACGAGCCTCGACGACGCGTCCGCTGACCCCGTCCGCGACGGCGTCGCGCAACCCGGGAACGTCGTAGACCACCGCCGGCGTGCCGTGTCGCGCCGCCTCGGTCACGACGAGTCCCCAGCCCTCGCGCGCCGAGGTCATCCAGAGAGCCGAAGCCGCACGCATCAACTCGCGACGCGCGTCGTCGTCGACGCGCCCGGTGAAGGTCACGACATCGCCGAGGCCCAGTTCCGCGATGCGCCCCTCGAGCGCGGCGCGGTAGGCGGACGGGCCGCTCCCGACGATCCGCAGCCGGCCGGTCCAGCCGCCGTCGCGCAGCACGGCGGCGGCTTCGACCGACTCCTCGATCCGCTTCGAGGGCGTTACCCGGCCGACGACGATCAGATCGCGCGGCACGGTCTTGGCCGGCACCGCCTCGTCGGCGGGTTCGTCGACCGCGATCGGAACGATGCGCAGCGGCCCGCGCAAACCGATCGCGCGCAGCGTCTGCGCCGACGACTCCGAAATCGTCAGCAACGGCGTCGTCCGGTAGGGTCGCAAGTAAAACGGTTCGGCGGCGTATCCGAACCGGCCGAGCGCGCCGCCTTCATACAGCCAAACCTCGCGCGCAAGCTGAAAGATCAGGGCGACCGAACGCGCCGCGTACCAGGGTGTGAAGAACGGGATCGTATTGATCTCGTC
The DNA here is from genome assembly GCA_963723445.1 of Vulcanimicrobiota bacterium. Classification (GTDB taxonomy): domain Bacteria; phylum Vulcanimicrobiota; class Vulcanimicrobiia; order Vulcanimicrobiales; family Vulcanimicrobiaceae; genus Vulcanimicrobium. Next base: position 27,152 of record CAVRQP010000007.1, on the reverse strand, counting down.
GACGACCAGATCGAAATCTTTGCGCCGCGCGTAACGCCGAAACGCCTGGAGGTGGACGGTCGTCGCCGTACCGGCGCGCAGGAAGCGGACGCCTTCGCGGATCTCGGCCGCCGCCGCACCGGGGTACGCGCCCGAAAACCACTCGACGTCCCAGCCGCGGGCGGCGAGCCGCTGCAGCACGCGCCACGTCAGGTGCTCGGCGCCGCCGGCGCGCGGATGCCACGGATCGCGCCAGTTGAGCAGCAGCATCCGCCGCGGGCGGTCGATCCCCACGCTATGCGGGCGCGAGAGCGAAGCCGCTGCGATCGACCTCCATCGGGCGCCGGCTCGATCTCGGCGCCGGCGTCGAGCTCCCACGTCGTACCGCCCGATCCATCGTCGCCGAGCGGCCGGAATCCGAGCTTGGCATAATGCTCGCGCACCATGCGCGTTGCGCTCGGTCGGGCGATAGACGCCGACGACTTTTCGGACGCCGCGCGCGCGGGCGTGCTGCAGGATCTCGCGCAGCACCATCTGCTCCACTCCCCGCCCGAGGACGCGGCAGCTCATCAGCCAGGTGTCGATCTCCCAGACGCTGCGGCGTCCGTCGCGCGGCAGATGATGACGCTGATCATTCCGTTGTCGCCGAACGTGTCGGTCAGCCGCACCTGCAGCGTGAACGCCGCAGGGTCGGCTTCGAATGCCGCCACCTCGGCCTCGTCGTAGCGACGCGTCGTCAGGTTGAACTGATTGGACTTGTTGATCAGCTGCGCGATGCGGCTGCGGCCGGTCGCGTCGAACGGCTGGAAGACGATCTTCATCTGCAGCGATGCGAGGTACGCGTCGAGATCGCCGGCCTGTCCGCGCAGCGCGACGCGCCGCGCGTTGTCGCGGTAAAAGTCGGCGCGCTGGCGGTCTTCGGCGGAGAACGCCGATCGCTTCGAAGTATCCGGCCGCGGCGAGCGTCCGCGCATAGAGGGCGGGGTCGTCGGGCAGCTCGGGAACGGCGACCTGCGGCAGCATCTCGCGAACCAAGCCGCGCTCGACCGGGTTGTCGTCGACGAACACCATCGCGTCGAGTCCGAGCGACGAGCTCCTGCGCGATCGCAGCGATGTTCGTCGCCTTGTCGTTCCAGTTCGCCTGGAAGACCGCGATGTGGTCCTCGCGCAGCAGCATGTCGGGATGCGCGAGGAACGCGCTGCGCGCGACCTGCTCGTCGTTCTTCGACGAGACGGCGAGCACGATGCCGCGCTCGCGCAGCGCGAGTGCGGCGCGCTGCACGTCGAGATAGGCCTCGCCGGTCGCGTCGCCCTGCCCGATCACGATGCCCTCGAGACCGTCGTCGCCGATGACGCCGCCCCATACCGTATTGTCGAGATCGAGGATCAAGCAACGACGGCTCTTGCCACGGAGCGAGCCGAGGATGCGCCCGACGTGGTCGGCATAGAGCGGCAGCATGCGCGCGTCGAACGAGAGCTTCGCGACGTTCCACTGTTTGGGCGAGTGCCAGTTGGCGAGCCCGACGGTTTCGGCGAGCGCCGCCACGTCGAAGAGCACGTCGTCGGTTTCTCCGAGACTCGCGATCAGCGCCGCATTGAACGCGGTGGCTAGGCTGCGCGGCGTCCCGGATACGGCGCGATCGAAGCTGCCGAAGACCGCGTCGGCCGGTGGCGCGAGCGTTTGGACGATCGATCGAGCGCCACCATTCGCGCGCAGCGCCGTGCGCAAGCTCCGCACGAACTCGACCGCATCCGCGACGGAAACCGAGCCCGCTTCGGCGTCGCCCACCGGTGCTCCGAGGGGAACGCCGCGATGATCGAGCGCGAGCAAGCACGGCGTCGGGCCTCGCGAGATTGACCCGAGAGCCCGGCGAGAGCGCATCCTGCACGGTCTGACCGAAATCCGCCTCGACGCACTCCAACGCGATGCCGTGGCGCGCCGCGCTCGCGACAAGTGCGGGCACGACAGGCTCGAGCGTCGCGTTCCCGAGCACCCCGAGCCGAAACGGCGTGAGCGGCGCCAGTGAACGGCCGCGCGAACGCAGCGCAGCGATCGCGTCGGCCAGCCGGCGCAGCTGATTTTCGTCGAGCGCGTAACGGGCGAGCGCCGCCACGGCGCGGCCCGCGTCTTCCGACGCGGTTACCGCGCGGCAGCGCTGGCGGAAGTCCGCCGGGGCCCTGGGAAGCCATGCGAGGCTCGCGTAGAGATCGTCACTCATCGTCGGTGCGTCGCTCGAGGACTGCCTCGAGCCGGAGCGCCGTCCTTTCGGACGGCGCCGCAGTCTACCTCGTCACACCCCGCCGCGGAGTCTTTCGGAGGAGACGCGCCGCGCGCATGTGATATACAGGGCCAAGGCTGGAGGCTACGCTCCCCCGCAGGACGGTGTGCTTGGGACAGTTCGTTCCTCTCTTGTTAACCCTGTTTGCGATATCGAGCCTCGAAGGTGGGCGGGCTCGAACGACAGCTCCGCTCGATGCGCCGGCGACGGTGACGACGGTAGCCGGCTCCGGTGTGCCGGGCTACCGTGACGGCACGCGCCTTCAGGCGCAGTTCATGTTCCCCGCCGCCATCGCGCTGGATCGTGCGGGACAGATATACGTCGCCGATGCGGCGGCTCAGCGCATTCGCGTCATCGGGCTCAACGGCGTCGTGCGAACGCTGGCGGGATCCGGCGAGGCGGTCGACCATGGGCTTTGGGTCCAGGGCGGATTTCGGGACGGGCCGGGAGCGCAGGCTCGCTTCAATTCGCCCAGCGGAATTGCCGTCGGTGCCGACGGCATGGTCTTCGTCGCCGACACCTACAACGGACGCATTCGCCGCATCGCGCCGGACGGAACCGTCTCGACCTTCGCCGTTCTCGGGCTGCCGAGCGCGCTGGCATTCGACCGCACCGGAAACCTCTATGTCGCGGATCACCGGCTCGGGCTCCGGCGAATCTCACCCGACGGTACGGTTTCGGCGCTGCCGATGGCGGTGGCGCATCCATTCGGCGTCGCGCTCTGGGATCACCGGCGCAGCCGCCCATCGTGGTTGCCTCGGATGCGGCGGGGCTCGTCTACTCGTCAGGCGGCGTCGGCGGCGTGCGCGTCCCGAACGTGAGCGAAAGCGGCCGTCCGATCGGCACACCTTACCAGGTCGCCATGCTTGACGGCGAAACTGCCGTCTTCACCGACGTCAAGACGCATACCGTGCGTTACCTGCACAACAGCACGTCGATGTTGCTCGCCGGTGACGCGCGCGAAGATTCGTATGACGGCGGCGGCTTTCGAGACGGACCGTCAGGGGCGTCACTGTTCGACGACCCGCTGGGCATTCTCGCGGCACCCGACGGATCGCTGCTCGTTGCGGATGGAGGAAACCGGAGGATCCGGCGCATCGCCGGCTTCGATCGCCGGCAGGTCGTCGACCGCTGGGTGGAGGCGCAACCGGTCGCAGCCGCGCCCCCTGCCGTCCCGCCGACATTTGCTGCAACGTCGGCCCCGACACCGAGCCTGCCGACTCAGCCCACTTCAACGCCGAGTACCCCGGCTCAAGCGGCGCAACCACCGAACAACGCCTCCACGGTGCCGCTGCCTCCAGCCCGGGACGGATCGCGCGATTTCCGGATCTTGTATCTCGGGAACTCCATCATTTGGTGGGACACCGACTGGTCGCACTCGATTGCCGGCGTCGCCGAGCGTGCTGTGAACCACGCGCTTCCGGCGCGCGGGCCGCGCGTGCGCTTCGTTCCCGTTCGCCTGCAAGGAGCGTCCGTCGGTGCATTTGGCTCGTACCTGGAAGAGATCGCGAACACGGGCCTCGTCGATGCCGTGATCCTGCACCTCAACGACGGGACGGTCGTCGAGGGACCGCCGCAGCGTTGGACGCCGCCCGCAGTCGCGGCCTTACGACGCGCGCATCAAGCGCTGCAGTCGTCGCACGTTCCTCTCTTGATCGTCGCGAATCCGATCCCGCTCGAACTCGGGCCCGAATCGGACACCTGGACGAAGCTGCTCGATGATGCGCTCACCCCGCAGTACATCGAGCGTGAAGACGCATGGCGAACGGTGCTCGCAACGAGCGGCGCGCCCGCGGTCGATCTCTGGCCGGCGTTCTTCGACGACATCCGCTCGCCCGACCACCGCCCGATCTTCAGCACCGACGACGCGCACCTCAGCCGGCGCGGCCGCGAGCTGGTCGGCGACGCGATCGCTGCGGAGCTCCTGCGGCTCCGCCCTTGGACGGCCGGCGCCGGCAGATAGGTGCAGCGCCTGTACGGACGAAGGCCCCGCTTTCGGACTGCGTTCGAAGAAGGCGAGGGTCGTGCTCAAATACAGGTTCGTCGTGGGTTGTGCCGCGTCGGTCGCGTTGGCGACGGCAGCCGTACCGACCGCTGCGCTCGAGACGTCGCCCGAGGTCGTCATCTCGACCTTCGCCGGATCCGGCGCCGCCGGCTTCGGCGATGGTACCCCGGGCTCGTTTCTGATGCCGTTCGGGCTCGCATACGGACCCGATGGGACCCTGTACGTGACCGACGCAGGCGCGCAGCGCATTCGCGCCGTCGACTCGAAGGGCCGGGTCCGAACGATTGCGGGCAGCGGGAGCGTTGACGCGACGGGCCTTTGGGTTCACGGCGGATACCGCGACGGCGGTCCTCACGAAGCGCAATTCGACCGCCCGGCGGGCATCGTCTGGCTCGGCGGCAAGTTGTACGTCGCCGACACGAACAACCACTGTATTCGAACCGTCGACTCCGACGGAACGGTGCGGACCTTCGCCGGTTCACCGACCCGCCCCGGAACCGCCGACGGCCCGCTCGAGACCGCATCATTCGACCGTCCGACGGGTCTCGCGAAAGATCGCGCAGGTCATCTCTACGTCGCCGACTACTTCGGCATCCGCGAGATCCACGACGGTCGCGTAACGACGTTTTCCAACCTTGCCGAGACGCCGTTCGGAGTCGCTGAGGTCGACTCGGCGGCCGGTCCCATCCTCTTCGTCTCCGATGAACTCGGTTTGGTCAGGCGGATGCCCGACGGCACGACCGAGCGATACGCGGTGGCCGCCGCCATCGCGAAGACGACGCGCAACATTCAAGGAGAGGAACCCCTGGGCCAGCCATTCTCGCTCGCGGCATTCGATTCGGCGTCGCGTGATCTATGGCGATGTCCACGGGAACTCTGTCCGCTACCTCAACTGGGAGGCGGGTTCAGAACAGGTCCTGGGCGGGCTCGATGTCTACGACGGTGACGCATCGAGCGCCGGATGGCATGACGGCTCGGGGAGCAAACGCGTTTCGACGGCCCGACCGGCTTTGCGATTGCGCCGAAAGGGGAGGTCGCCATCGCCGACTCGGGCAGCCGGCGCATCCGACTGCTCAAAAACCTGGACCGCAGCCGGGACGCGCATCCGGCGGACGCGCTTCCAATAGCGGCGGCGAATCCGAACGCGTACCGCATCGCGTTCATCGGCAACTCGTTCCTCTGGTCGTACGACCGGTGGAGTACGTCGATCCCGGGGATCGTCGAACGCCGACTGAATCAAATCACGACACCCGCGCCGGGACACCGGTTCGCTGTGACCCCGTACATCTTTCCCGGCTCGCCAATCGTCGCGATGGCCGGCTATGCCAACACCGTCTTGGGGAAACTCATGCGGCAGACCTCGTCGTGCTGAACGTCGCAACAAGCAACTTGTTCGGAATGTCCGGTCTGTCGGCGCAAGCGACGAGCGATCAGATCGTCGCCGCAGAGCCATCATGGACCAAAGCCCTCACAGAATCACTCCGCAGCGCCGATGCCGCGCTCCGAAAGGACGGAATCAAGCTCGTCATCGTGACGACGCCGCTACCGGAAAACCTCTCACCCACCGAGTCGCTGTGGAACCGGCTCCTCGCGCACGACGGTCAAACGAGCGCGTCTTATCAGATCGGTGCGGCGATGAACCGAGCTGTCGAACAGTCCGGCGTCGCATTTCTCGACGGCTGGTCGGTCTTCGACGCCGAGTCTCGTTCAGCCCAACACTCCGCGCTTTTCGGCACGCAGGACATCCACTTCTCGCCGCACGGACGGGCCGTTCTGGCGAATGCACTAGCGACCTATCTCGAGCAGCACGCGACCTTGGCGCAAGTAACCTCACGTGAGGGACGACTCAAAGCCTCATACAGCAACGGTTAAGGGTCAGCGAAGGTGCAACTGAGTGCACGCAAGAACGCCTCGCCTCCGTTCGGTTCCCGTTTGCGGCATACCGTCTTCGACGTAGCGAGCGCGTTTGATCTGAGCCTGTCGCGGGAGGTTCGCCCATTGATCGCCTACAGATACATCAGCCGACGCCTCGTATTCGCCTCATTGGCATTGCTCTTTGTCGCCTACGGTCTACCGCAAGCTGTACGAGGCGCGACTGTGACCACGCTGGCCGGCTCGGGTAAAGCCGGTTTCGCCGACGGTCCCGCGCGAAGTGCGTCGTTCATGCTCCCGGTTGGCGTTGCCTGGGGCACGAAGGGACAGCTCTATGTCGCCGACGCAGCCGCGCAACGCCTTCGGGTCGTCCTTCCCGACGGTTCGGTACGCACGGTAGCAGGGTCCGGACAACCGGCGTCAACGGGACTTTGGGTCCCTGGAGGTTATGCCGACGGAAACGGCGCCGCTGCACGTTTCAACACTCCGATGGGCATCGCGGTCGGGCCGAACGACGACGTCTTTGTTGCGGATGCTAGAAACCATTGCATCCGAAGGGTGACGCCGAACGGAGCTGTGACTACGTTCGCCGGAAGTCCGTCGCGCAATTCGGGGCTCGGACGGGCCTGTCGCGCAGGCCGGTTTCAGCATCCCGGTCGGCGTCGCGGTCGATCCCCAAGGGGTCGTCTACGTAGCCGATTCCGCGGCCGGAATTCGTCGCATCTCGCTCGACGGTCGCGTCAGTACGCTTCCGGTCGCTATCGATTCGCCCATCGGGATAGCCGTCTCCCCAGCGAACACGACCCCAATGTTGTGGGTCGCGAATGCGGATGGATTGTGGCGCATCGACCTTACGGCGTTGAGCACGCACGGCCCGGCGAATGCCGTGGCTCGATTTCGATCCGGTGGTTTTCAATTTCCGCTACCTCAGCCCGTTCCCGGGATTCAACGGTTACAAGCTGACGGACAGGGGCAATCGGATTTCCTTCGGCGATCTCCGTGATCAACGATGTCGGTCTCGTATACACCGACGTCGTCCAGCACACCATTCGCTACGCGAATCAAGAGTCTCTGGATGTCCAGCTCATCGGCGGTCAGGCGACCGACGACGCACCGAAGGACGGCGGCGGGTTCCAGGACGGGCCAACATCGGCGTCTCGCTTCGACGCTCCGATGGGAATCGCAGCGCGAACGGACGGCACCGTCGCCGTGGCGGATTCGGGAAACAAACGCATCCGTTTGATCACTGCGATCGACCGCACGACGCCGTTCTTCCCATGGGCAGGAGCTCTGCCCGACGTCCATTTTGCTAAGAGCGACTATCGGATCGCGCTGATTGGGGCTTCAACGATCTGGGGCGATGGACCGTTCACCGATTCCGTCGGCGGTGAGCTCCAACGCAGACTCCGGAGCGATCCGTCACTTGCCGCCCTTCACAAGACGGCCGATGTAATGCCGGTGAGGATGGGTTCCGACTTCGGCACGATGCGAAGTTATGCCGACCTGTTGGCCGAAGCGAGGTTCGTCGACTGTATCGTTGTCGTCGTCACGGACTTCAGCGTAATCGACACCTATAAGGTGGTGGACTTCCCTTCCATCGTCAGTGAGGCGCCTGAGTGGCAAGGGCGAATGGCCGCCGACGTCGGTTCCTTTCAGCGATCGATGAACGAGTCACAAATCCCTGTACTTTTCGTCATCCAGCCGCTGAGCTTCGAGATGGGACTCGACTCGCAAACGATGCTTACGATCCCGGGAATCGCATGGCAGCAACCTCCCGACGGGACGCTCGAAAAGATTGTGTCGCTCCCCTTCCAACAAGCGGGCGTGAACTGGCTGGACACGTGGCCGGCATTTTACGCGGACGAGCGCTCGCCGTCGCATCGCCCTCTCTATCTCTCGCTCGACGGTCACTTTACAACCTACGGAAACACGATATTGGGGCGGTCGATCGCTCAGCGCCTTGAGCTCGATAAACCGTGGATGAGGCGTTGACCTATTTGGGAGGCAATTGCGCGGTAGCATTGAAGGCCGCCGCCGGGCCGGTACGTCATCTAGTGCGCATGGGAGGAATCGGACACGTGTTGTCATCGCTCGACGGCGCGGCTCAACGCGCTGTGGCCGGGGTAGTCGCCGTAACCGCAGCGATCGTGCTCACCGCATGCGCGGTTGGTGGACACGCATCGGTCACACCCGAGCAAAGCAAACTTCAAAGCTCCGCCAAGCATCTCGGTAACTATCCCGATCTCAGTGGCGCCTCCGTCGTCACCGTCGTCGTCGGTAGTAAAGCCCTCGTACTTCTCGACGGCGACCCAATCGCTGACCGTGTTCTTCTATCTCAAATCGACCGGGCAACAAGCCGGCGTAGTGACGCTCTCGAATTTGACCCCATCGTCTGGGGTTTGCTCCACTACGTCGGCCGGGACCGTCTGCAACATCACGACGAACTTGGCGCCGGGCACATACTATTGCACCGTTGCGACCTACACCGGGACGAGCGGCCACGGCCCGGTGCTGTCGATTCAAGAATACATCCCGCTCGTCATCGAGGCGAATGGAACCATCAGTACTGCCCCGTGGACACTTTGGGGGGTTCCGGCATCGATTAGCGCGTCTCCAATCCCGACAACGTCCCTCCGGATATCGGGTTCGGTTACGACTGCCTACAGTTCTCTCGTCCGTTCGGTACACGGTTACCGCATTCGATCAAGGCGGCGCACAGCTGGTCGGCCCTGGCCTGCCGACGTGGACAATCGCGAGTTCAAACCCCGCGTTCGCGGTCACGCAGCCAACTGCACAGAGTCCGAATACGTTTTCGGTGGCGCCTGCTGGCGGAGGGCCATTCACGACGCAACTCACCCTGACTTCGTCGTTTGCGCAGAGCGCGATCAACTTTTGCCGGATCGTTGGAGCGAACTGTACCGCTCCGGCCCTAACGCTGAACGCACTCAATGTCACCGCCGATGACTGGCTGACATTCGCTCACGACTACCAGCGCACGGGGGACGAGACCCAACGAACAGGCCTCTCGACCTCGACCGCGCCGAAGCTTGGATTACGTTGGAAGGTGCAAGTCCCCAACGCCACCGGTATCTACGCCAACCCTGTCGCCTACGATGGCAACGTGATCATTGTGACCAACAGCCCGACGGTCGTGTACGACCTGTCGGCGATCGACGGCTCGGTGTTGTGGCAGCAATCAATCGGGGGTGCCGACGCGAAGCCGGCAACGATCGATCCACTAGGCGGAGCGCATGGTCTGGTCTTCGTCTCCAACCGCGTCATCGGTCCGAACTCGACGATCGAACCGTCGCAACTCTATGCGCTTAACCTCAACGACGGTTCAATCGCATGGCAAGCGACCGTGAACGGCTGGACGCGCGGTGCCGAGGTCGTCGCGAACGGAAAGGTTTACATCCCGACCGCCGGCGGCGATCCGCCACAATGCTTCAATGCCGGCGTCCAGCAAGTCGATGAAGCCACCGGCTCACTCGGCTGGAAGTGGTACGTCAATAACTTGACGAATCCGGGCGGCGGCGGGGCTGTGTGGGGAGCAATCGGTTACGATGGATCGCACCTCATCTTCGGCACGGGTAACGTTTGTCAGAACAGCGGTAATAGCTCCGGGATCGTGCAGACAGCCGACGGCGCGACCGCGCTGGATCTCAACGGAAATCTAGTGTGGACGTACGTCGCTTGGGCTCAAGCCGGCCCGAACTTCCTGCAACTCGACTACGACACCGGCAGCAGTGTCTTGATCCGGCACGCCGGGTCGTCGAGCGAGACGGCGACGTTCGTGAACAAGAACTCGTCGATGTATAGCTTCAACACGAGTGCACTCAATAGCTCGACGCCGAGCGCCGTTCTACAGTCACAGATCGTGTTCAATCCGAATTATGGCTACGGCTTTTACACGTCGCCGACCACGGACGGGGTCAATGTCATAGTGCAGACCGGGTCGTACTCGAACTCGACGTCTTCGACGGCGCGCCGGACCGCGCGCGACCTTACGACGAACCACATCAAGCCCGACGTATTCACGCCGACTGGTGCACGGCGGCCGTCTCGCACCGTCCCCGGATATCACTCGTACCTAGAGGCATTCAATCCGTCCGGAGCGAGCTTGTGGGCCTTCAGAATGCAGAGCTTCATAGCGGGATACGCGGCGATCAACAACGGCGTTGTCGTAAGCCAAGGCGATTCGGCGGTCGTCGCTCTCGCAATGAACGGAAACGGCATACCGATCTGGTCATATCCGACCGCCGCCCAGATCGACTGTTCGCCGGCTGTCGTACCCAGCGGGATTTACATCGCCGACGTGAACGGGAACGTCTACGCGTTCGCGCCGCCGTACTCGACGACGCCGGTGCCGTCGAGCGACGCGCGGGCAGAGTTGCCATAACGGGGGCTTGCGCGAAAGAGACAAGCGCTTTGATAACTTACTTGGCGTTGGCCCGCACGCTACGGCGCGCCGACGACTTCGAGAGTTTGATTTCGTGATCCAGAAGGCACGGGGCGTTCCTGTAATCCTAGCGCTGCTTGCGGTCGGCCTGTTGGTAGATTGCGGCGGAGGATCGCAACGCTCCGTTCCCGCTACGGTCGGCACGGGCTCGTCCGGCGGCTCCCCTTTGACGCAGGCCCGTACGGCAGTGATTCGCGTGAGTCTGGGTCGGGGATCGACAATGTCTACCGCCTCCTCGCGGAGCGTTTCATACGTTTCGCCGAATCAACAGTCCATGACCGTCGCCGTGTACCAGAACGGTCAACTCATCGCGTCCGTAACCCAGAACTTGACCGCGACTTCACCGAATTGCATGACGACGTCGACCGGGACGACTTGCTCGATCCCACTGAATCTTCAGCCGGGATCGTATCGTGCGAACGTCGACAGCTACGCCTCGCCGGGCGGCCACGGTGTGGTTTTGTCGATCCAGTACAATGTGCCGTTCACGGTTCCGTCCGGCGGAAACGGAAATCCGGCCGTAATCCCTTGGACGCTCTACGGCGTGCCCGAGTCGCTTGTCGTCGCGCCGGTTGCTTCGAGCTTGATTCGATCGATGGGGACGAACGTCACGACATTGTACGGATCGACGGTCGACTACACGGCCCAAGCACTGGACGCGACGGGAGCCACAATCGTCGGCGCCGGCTCGCCGACATGGACTGTAACGAGCTCCAACGCAAATTTCACGGTCGCGCCGCCGACGGCACAGCATCCGGCACTGACGATAACCGCCTCGGGGACTGCCGCTGCGACGACGCAGCTCACGTTTCAAGCAAACTTTCCGCCCGACGAAACCGCGGCCATCTCCAGCGCCTGCCGGCAGCCCAAGGCCGTATGCACGACCTCGGCCACACTCAATCGGCTTGATGTCGCCGACGACGACTGGGTAACGTACCAGCGCGACTATCAGCGCTCGGGCAACGAGCCGCAGACGACGGGGCTCACGACCGCGACCGCACCGAAGCTCGCCCTGCGATGGAAAGTAAAGGTTCCCAACGGGTCGATAACGGCGAGTCCGGTCGTTTGGGGCGGACACGTCATCGTGACAGGCTTCAACGTCATCTACGACTACTCGGCTATCGACGGGTCCTTGCTCTGGTCGCGCACAGTCGCGTACCCTGCCGCCAAGACGCCGACGGTCGACCCCGAGGCGGGTTAGTCTTCATCGGTACGCGCAATCAAAACAACGGCGGGCCGCTGCCATCTCCTTACTATGCCCTGCGGCTCTTGATGGTTCCGTCGCATGGGAAACCACCGTTGACGATATGACCAAGGGCGCCGAAGTTGTCGCCGAACGGAATGGTTTATGTCCCGACCGCAGGAGGCGATCCGCCCGCCTGTGTCAACGGCGGCGTCCAGGCCCTCAACGAAGCGACGGGCGCATCGTATGGACCTGGTACGTCAACTCCGTCACCAATCCAGGCGGGGGCGGCGCCGTGTGGGGTTCCATCGGTTTCGATGGCTCGCGACTGATGTTCGGGACCGGGAACACCTGCCAGACGCCGGTCACGACGGCAAACGGCGCGGCCGCGCTCGATCTCAACGGTCACTTGCTCTGGAGCGTAGTCGCGGAACAGAAGCTCGACTTGGGATTACGATACTGGCGGGAGCGTGCTGGTTACGAACGCCGGCACGTCGCGTGAGAGCGCGACGTTTCTCAATAAGAACGGGATCATGTACTCCATCGACCCCGACCAGCAGCAACGGCACGATTCGCAGTCACGATCACAGTAAATCCGAATTTCGGCTACGGGTTCTGGGCATCGCCATCGACCGACGGAAACGTCACGATCGTCGGGACCGGTGAATACTCGAATAAAGCGTCCTCGATGCGACGGGCTGGCGACGGCGATGAGTTCTGTCCGACGCCTGGCACATCGCACACGCGGCGTCCGTCACGCACGGTGCCGGGATACCATTCGACGATGAACGGGTTCAATAACGCCGGGCTCCAGCTTATGGAGGCACCGCAGAAGTCGAGATTCCGGCCGATTACGCGGCAATTTCCAACGGGGTCGCAGTGTACGAAGCCGACTCGACGGTCATTGCGGTGAACAGTCAGAACGGGTTACAACTTTGGTCGTATCCGACCGCCGGCACGGTCGACGCCGGCGCCCGTCATCGTACCTAGCGGCGTCTATGCGGTCGACCAGTCAGGCAACGTCTACGCCTTCTCCGTGCCGTACGCTACGCACTGACCCCGAAGGGCGGCCGAGCGGAATCGGAGCAAGCGCGGTTACTTCGGAGCGAGCACGCAGGCGTAGTTGATGGGCGTCTTCTCGTCTTCGGGGCCTTTATTGTCCTTGAGGTTAAGCGCAAGCTCGGAGTCGATCACGAAGTAGCGCTCGAGCATCGCGCGCACGTCCCGCGCCGACTCGTAGAGATAGATGTGGTCAATGCTGGCCGCCCAGATCGCCGTCGTCACGAACAGCCGGCCGCCGGGCGCGATCAGCTTCACCAACTTGTCCAGCAGCGCTTCGGGGTCTTCGAGGTGCTCGAGCAGCTCGCCGCAGATGATGCGGTCGTATGCCGCGTCGTCCGGGAGCGTGAAGACGTCCTGTTTCGCGATCGTGACGGCACCGTTGCCGTTGAGCTCCGCCATCGCGCGGCTGAATGCGACGGAGCTGTCGCTCAAATCGATTCCCGTCGCCGTCCAGCCGGGATTGCGACGCGCGAACTCGGCGATGAAGAAGCCCGTCCCCGACGGAACCTCGAACACCGTCCCAGTCGCTGGGTTGCCGCTGCAGAACCGCTCGACGAAGTAGGCGTACATCTTCGTGTGGTTCAGCCAGAACGCTTGCGAGAGGAACAAGCCGTTCAGATACTGCCCGTCCATGTAGTCGGGATTGTCGTAGACCGCTTTGCGCACTTCGTCGAAGCTCGCGTAGCGGTAGTGGCCGACGCGGTCGAGCTCCATCTGCAGCTTCACGAACTCTTCGGAAAGGGCCATGAAGTCGCGGAGCGCGCGCCCGTAAGCGTCGGTGCCGCGCCCGCATTTCTCGAACATCAGGCTGCAGATCTTCAGGCCGAGTTCGCGGTCATAACCCGGGGCGCGCACTTTATCCGGAATGCCGAACGTCGCCCAGCTATCCGCAAATGTATCGAGCGCGAGCGAGAGCAAGTCGTCGCCGGTCATCGCGCTCTCGTACCGCCCGGCCCGAAAGCTTCCCTGCTCGGACGAAGGACCGGGTCGCCCGGACGCGTATGGCGCGTCACACCTTGAAGCCGTTCATCGAAACCTCGTCCTTTCACCACACCGGCGTCGCCTGCCGAGATCTCGACGCCGAGGAGGCGCTGTTCGCCGCATTGGGCTACGTGCGCGAGCGCGACGAGGTCGTCGACGAGCTGCAGGGCGTGCGCGCCCGCTTCCTCGTCGGCGGCGGCCCCCGCGTCGAGCTGCTGTGCAATCTGGAGGGACACGGCACGCTCTCCGACTGGATCAAGAAGGGCGTGAAGTTCTATCACGTCGCCTACGAGGTCGACGACATCGAGCAGGCTACGGCGCAACTCGCCGCGGTCGGCGGAAAGCGCATCGTCGAACCCCTTCCGGGGATCGGCTTCGGCATGCGTCCGCTGTGCTTCGTCATGCTGCCGAACCTGGTGCTGATCGAGCTGATCAGCCGCGTCTGAGCAGCGTTTAGCGCGAGCGCTGCCAGTACCAGCAGCGCAGGTCGACCTCGATCAGCGGATCGGTGATCCCGCGTGCGGCTCGGAACTCGTCGACGGCCTGGCGGCAGTACGTCCAGGTGTCCTCGCCGTAGTCGTCGATGATCGCATAGCCCCCGACGGAGAGCTTGTCGTAAAGGTTCGTCAGCGCGTCCATCGTCGACTCGTAGTAGTCGCCGTCGAGGCGCATCACCGCGAGCCGCTCGATCGGCGCATCCGGCAGCGTGTCCTTGAACCAGCCTTTCAGAAAGCGCGTGCGGTCGTCGAGCAAGCCAAAGGCGGCAAAGTTCGCCTGCACGTCCTCGAGACTAGCGGCGAAGTGGCGATAACCTTTTTCCATCACGGCACCGTGGTGCGCCGCTGCCTCGATCGGGAAGCGAACCGCGTCGGGTTCGGGCAGGCCCTCGAACGAGTCCGCCACCCACACGACGCGATCGCGCGCGTCGAGCGCTTCGAGAATGCCCCGCATGAAGATCGTCGCTCCGCCGCGCCAGACGCCGGTCTCGATCAAATCGCCGGGCACGCCCTTGGCGACGACGTCGCTGACGCAAGCCTGGATGTTGTCCATGCGGGTCAACGGCAGCATCGAGATCGCGGGACCGTTGACGTAGTGGCCCAGGAAGCGCATGACGAACGCGGCCTGGCTCGCGTTCACATCCGGTTCCTCGGCGAAGAGCGTGTTGGTCAGCACTTTTTTGAGCAGGTCGAGATAGAGCTCGGCGGCGATCATCGTCTGCTGCTCGGGTCCCGGGCACGGCATGGATCGGCCTTGCGTGGTCGCGGGAAGCTGTTCCTACCCCCGCGTAAAGAGGCTCCGGGCGCGCGCGCCGAATCGCGTTCGGCCGACGTTCCACACTTCAGGAGGTTTGTGTGAAAGGACCCTTCCCTTTGCTCGCCCTGGTCGCGGCCGCTTGCTTCACCGTGACGTCCGCGGCCCTGGCCGACGACGCGGTTCCCGGGCACGCCGTGCTCGCCAAACCCGGCGGCGATGCGCTGGTGATCTGGGATGCCAGCCCGGTCGTGGCCTCGATCGTCAAAAGCAAGACGGACGACGCCGGTGCCAACGACCTCCTCGAGCGCGACGCCGTGCACGTGCTCGCCACGATGGCCCCGAACGTCGACAAGAGCGCCAAGACGATCACCGTGCGCGTGATCTACAGCAAGACCGGCGCCGTGAGCCCCGTCTACGGGACGCCGACCTTCATGGGGATCGAACGCTACGCGACCTTGACCGTCCCTGCCGGCGACGTCCAAGGCGATCGTGACAAGTGGAAGGAGCTTGACGCGAAGGCTCCGGTTCCGGCCTGGTTCGCCTTCAAGGTCACCGGCCTGCTCCCGCCGCGCTGACGCCGCAAGGAACATCATGACGCCGCTCGATTCGATCTACGCCAAGCTCACCGACATCCTGCGTGAGGTCTTCGACGACGACACGATCGTCGCGGGGCCGACCCTCACCGCCGGCCAGGTCGACGGCTGGGACAGTTTCGCTCACCTCCGGGTGATGTTCACCGTCGAGCAGACCTTCGGCGTGAGCTTCTCGGCGCAGCAGATGGCCGGTCTCAAGAACGTCGGCGAGCTGGCGGAGCTGATAGAATCGAAGCTCGCGACGCGGTGACGGCGGACGCGCCGTGAACGTTCCGTCCTACGAGTTCCTCGCGTTCGCCGCCGTGGCTGCGATCGTCATCAACGTCTCGCGCAGTCCGCGCTGGCGCCGGCCGGTGTGGCTCGTCGCGAACCTCGCGTTCGTGCTGAGCCTCTCGCACGACCCGGCGCAGCTCGCGCCGTTCGCCGGCCTGCTGGCTTTCGGGTTCGGCGAGCGTGAAGCTCATGGAGCGCTCCAAGCGCAAGGCGCTGTTCGTCCTGCTGATTGCCGCCATCGTGGTCGCCTTTTGCATCCTCAAGCGCTACACGTTCATCCCGCACGCCTTCGAGCTGCCGTACGTGTACCTGACGGTCGGGATGTCGTACGTCTTCTTTCGCATCGTTCACCTCGTCATCGACGCCTACCAGGACGCGTTGCCCGATCGCGTCGACCTGCTGTCGTACCTGAACTTCACGCTCAACTTCACGACGCTCGTCGCCGGACCGATCCAGCTCTACCAAGACTATCGCCGCACCGAGTCGGCGACGCCGCCGGCGCTCGACCTGCGCACCGCCGGCGAGGCGCTCGAGCGGATTCTGGTGGGGTTCTTCAAGGTCAGCGTACTCTCGCCGCTGCTCGGCGCGGCGCACGATCGGCTCACGGCGACGGGCGGCAGCCTCGGCTTGGAGGAGCGCGCGGTGACCGCGGCGCTGCTGCTTTCGGTGTATCCGGTGTATCTGTACTTCAACTTCTCCGGTTACACCGACTTCGTGATCGGCGTCGCTCGGTTTTTGCGGCTCGTCCTCCCCGAGAACTTCAACCAGCCTTTCAGCGCGCTGGGCTTTCTCGATTTCTGGGGCCGCTGGCACATGACGCTGGCGAACTGGGTGAAGACCTACGTCTACTCGCCGCTGGTGATCGCGATGATGCGCCGCTTCCCGTCGCCTCGCGTCGAGCCGATCCTCGGCGTTTTCGCGTACTTCGTCGCGTTCTTCCTGGTCGGCGTGTGGCACGGGCAGACGTCGATGTTCGTGTTTCTCGGCGTCCTGCTCGGCCTCGGCGTGAGCGTCAACAAGCTCTTCCAGATCGCGATGATCCGCCGGCTGGGACGCGCGCGCTACCGCGCGCTCTGCGCGCAGCCGCTCTACCGCGCGACGTCGCGCGGCCTGACCTTTTTCTGGTTCGCCTTCTCGTCGGTATGGTTCTGGTCTTCGTGGGCCCAGCTCGGTCACTTCATCGCGCTCTTCGGCGGCGCGGGGATCACGCTCGCGTTCGCGCTGGTCCTGGTCGCGGCGACGGTCTTGCTCTCGCTTCCCACGCTGTTCGACCGCTGGGTGTTCGCCGGCGGTGAAGCGCAGCGCTCGTGGGGCGGTTCGCTTTACCTCAAGACCGCCTGGTACACCGTGCTGGCCGTACTCACGATCTCGGTTACGGCCGTGCTCAACGCGCCCGCACCGCACATCGTCTACCGGGCCTTCTGATGACCCAGCCGCCCCACGCCGAGCGCCGCAGGTTGCGCTCGTCGGTCGTCGCGTGCGCGCTCGTCGCACTGTGCGTCACGGTGACCCTCGTCGCCCTCGAGAACGTCGCCTTGGCGGCGTTCTTTCCGCACCTCGCGCGTTTCACGACCGATTTCTCGTCCGCGTACCTGAGTCGCGAGATCGACGACGTCGGGGCCGGGCCGCCGGCGACGGTTTTCTTGGGCGATTCGGTGCTGTGGGGTTATCGGCTGCCCGCCTCGCAGATCGCCGTCTCCCTGCTCGCCGCGCGAGGCTGCACGTGTCCCAACTTTTCGTTCAAAAGCGGGAGCCCGGCGAACGATTACGCCTTGGTGCGCCTCTTCGTCGCGCGCAAGATTCGGCCGCGGCTCGTCGTGATCGAGGTCAACCAAGCCGTTCTCAACCAGGCGGACAGCGAATACCAGACACTGCATCCGGCGATAGCGGCGCTCGCCGGTCCGCTGCTGTCGCCGCAGGAACGGGCGCTGCTCACGATCCCGCCGGCACCGGGCCGGCTCGAGCGCGCGGCAGCGTCGCTCGTCCGCTGCTGTACGCGATGCGCTCGGACATCCGCGAGACGGTCTTCGGCGATGTGCCGCCCCCGCCGGCCCAACCGCTCGCGCCGGACCTGTTCGAGGGCACCTACGATCTGGCGCCGCTGACCGCGAAGAACGTCGGCGTCGCCTTCCTCGCCAAGACGGCCGACGCGTTGCGCCTGGCCGGGATCCCCGCTGTGGCATTCATGACGCCGACGAACCACGCGCTATTGCACGACTACATCGACAACCGGCAATACGACGCGAATGAGACGTTCCTCAAACGGCTGCTGGAGAGCCGCGGCGTCCCCGTCGTCGACCTCGATCGAGCGGTTCCGACTGGGGAGTTCCTCGATAACGCTCACCTGACCGCAGCAGGCCAGCGTCGCCTGACTGTACTGTTGCGCGCATTGGTCGAGCGATAAACCGCCGCCTAGCTTCGATGCTGCCGCGCGCGCTTCGGCGTGTTCAAAACGCAACACTCTTGTCGAGGCGGGGGCCTTACGCAGTTCGGCGAACTTTCCGCGTCTGCGCTTACCGGGGGTGCGTGCCTCGTGTTCTCTGATCTCTCTTCGCGTCGTTCGATGGTATCGGTCGCCGCGACGTTCTTCGTGTGCGTTATGCTCTGCGTTCGCTCGTCCGTGAACGCAAGAGCCGTCTCACATGTCCCGACGCCGGGCCTGATCTTGCCCACGGACGTCGCACCGTACGGCCGCGACGGCTACGTCGTGGCCGACGCTGTGCTGCAGCGCATCTTCGTCGTCGCAAGTAACGGCACGACGACGGTGCTCGCCGGCGGAGGCGAGCCGAACTCGCTCGGTTCCGTTCCCGGCGGGTATGCAAATGGGAAGGGTGACGCAGCGCGGTTCAATGCACCACAAGGTATCGTCGTCGACGAGCAGGGGAACGTCTACGTCGCCGATACCGGCAACCACTGCATTCGCAAGATCGCTCCGGGCGGAGAGGTGTCGACCCTGGCCGGTAATCCTGCGCGCGAGGGTTCCGAGGACGGCCCCGCGAGCACCGCGACGTTCCGCATTCCCCGCGGGATCGCGCTCGACGTCAACGGCGACCTCCTTGTCGCCGACAGCCTGGTCGGCATCCGCCGCGTCACGCGCGCGGGCCACGTATCGACGCTGCCCTTTCCGGTGAACACGGCGTTCGACATTACCGTTCTCGCCGCTCCAGATCGACAGACGGTCTACGTCGTCAGCGACATCTCCGGATTGCTCGTGGCCGCATCCAACGGCGTGTACGGGCGATACGCACTCGACAACGTCGAGGTGAAAAACGGCCGGGGCACCGCGGGCGGGACGCCGATCGGTCATCCGTTCGCGCTCACGGCGTATGGTTCGCATCGCGTGGTGTACACGGATCGCTTCACCAACGCCGTGCGCGTCATCGACATCGATTCCAACTACGTGAGACTGGTCGTGCCGCCGTTGGGGGGCGCACCGAGGGTGATGAGCGAACCGATCGGGATTCATCTTCGCCAGGACCACAACAGCGTCGCAATCGTCGACGCCGGACGTCGGCGGCTGGACGTGCTTCAGCTCGATCCCGACCGGACCCCATTCTCGCCTTCCGCCGCCCGCGCGTTTCCGCCACCGCCCGATCCGTCGAAGAAGCGCATCGCGCTGATCGGCAACTCGATGGTATGGTGGGCGACTGATTGGGGCACCTCGATAGAAGGCCGCACCGAAACGCTCCTGAACGAGCGGCCCCTCGCGCGTCCGGTCGAGGTCCTTCCCATCAATTCACCCGCGGTGACCGCTGCCGCGCAACTCTCGTACGCCGGCGAGCTTTGCGAAGCACATCTCGTCAACGTCGCAGCGGTCAACCTGAACTCGGGAGTGCTTCACGACTCGTACTCCTTCACTGGTCCGATCTCGTCGCCGGCGGCGCTCGCGGTGTGGGCCGCGCCGCTCCGCGCCGCGATCACGCCGGTCGTAACGGCCTGCCGCAGCGCGGGAATCCCGTTCATGGTGGTGATCAGTCCCCTCTCGGCTGAGGTGAGCGCGAGCGAGGACGGCATCAGGCGGCTCCTGTCAAACGATTTGGTGACCGATCCCGGACGCACGCATCGAGTTACCTTCGCGCGCTGCAGGGTTTCCCGTCGTCGACCTGTGGCCCGCATTCTCCGCGGCCGAAGCGGCAAACGGCGGCGACCACCCGGCGCTCTACCTCACCGCCGACGGCCACCTCTCAGCGGCCGGCCGAGCAGTCTTTGCGAACGCGTTCGCCGATGCACTCGAGCGTATCGAGACGGGGTCTTGATCCCCCTTCCGCGCAAAGACAAGAATGTCCTTCAGCTCGACCTTGGGTTCAAGTGGAATCCGTCGCCTGCGATCTCTGCGGCTCGGACCAGGCGAGGGTCGTCATGGAAAAGCGCGGCGACCTCTGGAACCGGACGTTCTCGATCGTGCGCTGCGTCCGATGCGGTTTGGTATACGTCAATCCGCGCATCGCCGCGGATCAAATCGGTTCGCTCTACGATGAGGCGCACCATCGCGGCGAAGGATTCGACCGCACGATCGATTACACACGTGATGACGTCGACGAACACGCTAACTGGCTATCGTCGCCGACTCCATCAACGACGCAACCTTGTCGGCGAGATCGGACAATATCCGATCGCGCGGCGCACCGGCCCTAAGGACGAACGCTAGACCGCAGCAGCGCTTTCGTCGGCGGCCGACAGCAGTTCTTCACCGCGCTGCACTTCGATGACCGTCGTGTCGGTCAGCAACGCGCGGACGGCGGCGCGGCCGTATGACATAACCGGTTGGATCGTCGTCATCGGTTGCGGGCTATCCGTTGCACGGTCGTACCAGTGCAAGACGCGCGCACGATAGAACACCGCCAAGGTGTCGATGAAGATCGTCTTGACGTCGCTGTAGCGGATGCGCTGCGCCAAGCGTTGCGACCGAATCTTGACCGGCGCGTCGGTAATCTGACCGCCTGCGCGATGGATGTTGACGAGCAACTCGAGGTCGAACGCAAAGCGCTTGACGCACAGACGCGGCAACACGGCGTGCAGCATCGCGCGCTTGAAGATCTTGATCCCGGTCTGCGTATCCCGCAGCGGAAGTCCGAACAAGAGCCGGACGATGAAAAAGTAGCCGGCGCTCAAAATGCGGCGCACGGCGGGGACTTGAACGTCGGATTGCGGATGCCGCTTCGAGCCGATGACCGCGTCGGAACCGGTCTCGTCCATCCTCGTGTTGAGGCCGTGCAGGAGCGCCGGGTGCAGGTCGAGGTCGGCATCGAGAAACGCGATGCGCTCGCCTCGTGCGAACATCGCGCCGAGCACGAGCGCAGCCCCCTTACCGCGGTTCACCGGCGACTCGATGACCAGTATCCGCTTCGGATACAGCTCGGCGCACAACCGGGCACAGCGCGCAGTTCCGTCGGAACTCCCGTCGTCGACGACGACGATCTCATAGTCGGGCGTCAATTGATCGACGGCGGCCACGATTTCGGCCAGACACGACGCGATCGCGCCTGCTTCGTTGTATGCAGGAACGACAACGGACAACTCCATGCGCCGAAAGACTCCTTGGAAGGGGTACCCACGTCAGAACTCATCAACCCGATGAAGAATTCGTGATCCGGTCTCCGCTAGTGCGCTGCGGCGGTCGCCGACTCCTCGACGGTCTGCGGGAGAAACGCCCGTTCTGCGCCATTTTTAAGGCGAAGTGCTGGACGCTTGCTCGCTTTTATGCCGTCCGCCCGCCCGCCGTTCGGCTTCGGCGGCCGGCGGGTAGAAGCACGAGCGATGCAGACGACGGTGAACGACCTTCGCGCGCTCGTCGCGCAGGGAGCGACGATCCTGAACGTGGGCAAGCACCAGGGACATCGGGAGATCCGCGGTGCGGTGCGGTACCGCCCGCACGACCTCCTCACCCCCGATCGCCTCACGATCCCGATCGCCCCCGACAAACCGGTCGTGCTCTACGACGAGCAGGGCGACGGCGATCTGACCCCTCAGGTCGCCGCGAAACTCCAGCAGAACGGGTTCGGCGACGTCCGCAGCCTCGAGGGCGGCTTTGCCGCCTGGGAGGCCGCCGACGGCGAAACGCAAGAGGCCTCGTTCGAGCAGGCGGTCCCGCCCGACGAGGCCCTCAGACGTCCAGGAACTGGACCGCCGGATCTAAGCCGCGGGGAGCGGTGCCGGCTTGCGCCGCAGCGCGACGTTGAGCAATCCGCCGGCGATGCCCAGGCCGATCGCGGCCCACGCCAGTTGCGGCGTCCAGAACGCGCTCCAGCCGAACAGTGCATCGAGGCTATACGCACCGAAGCCGACGAAGGCGAAAACGGACGCGTACGCCAGGTACAGGAGCGGCAGCTCGATAGCCGTTCTTGCTCGCTGAGAAGCCGTTGGGCAGGTGGACCGCGAACATCGCGACCACCATTACCGCGACGACGAACATCGGCCCGATCGGCCCCCGAGGCCGAGCGCGATGAGCAAACCGCCGATCAGCTCGCCCGCGCCGGCGGCGGCCGCGAAGAACCGCCGGGACGAAATCCGATCGATTCGAAAAAGCCTCCGGTGCCGGCCAGCCCATAGCCGCCGAACCAGCCGAAGAGCTTTTGCGCCCCATGGGTGGCAAAACCGAGGCCGATGAGCCGAGCGAGGAGGAGGCCAAGTGCGATTCCCATATCTATTCTTTCGTTGCTAGCTTACCAAGTGTAGGGATGGCTCGAATCTTAGCATCTGTGGTACACTTACGTCAAGTAGCCTACCGGGAATAAATATGCCTCTTCGTACGACCCCCGCCGAACCCCAGCCGCACCCCGTCGACGGCGTGAGCCCTTTCTGCCCGCGATTTCAATACGCCATCGAACTGATCGGCCGCCGCTGGCTCGGCGCAATCGTGCGCGTGCTCGTCGCCGGACCCTCGCGCTTCAACGAGATCCTAGCCGCCATCCCCGGCCTCTCCGACCGTCTCCTCACCGAGCGCCTGCGGGAGCTCGAAGGCGAGGGCTTGGTCGCCCGCACCGTCTCGCCCGACCGCCCCATCCGTGTTTCCTACGAGCTCACCGAACGCGGTCGCAGCCTGGACACGATCATCGAACAGATCGGGAGCTGGGCAGAACGCTGGGTAGAGTAACTGCGTTTGCAGGGTCAGCAATCATTCCCGAGAGGACAAGACCTTGAGATTCAGACTCGTACCCCAACTGCTGGCAGCCGCGCTGCTCACCACCGTAGCGACGCCCGCAATGGCGCAGCAATACGGCACCCCGCCCCATCCCAGAGCGGGCACGCGCTCACCGACCTACGCATGGCGCGCGACTTTCTCTCCCGCGGCGGCCGGCACGGAGTGACCCCGGACGACCAGCAAGCGATCAACCTCATCGACAAGGTCATCGCCGGCACGGTCCGCGTCGTGCAGTTTGATCGCGCCCGGATGCACGTCGAGCCCGAGACGAGCGCCGACACCACCGCGTCGTCCTCGAGCCGTCGTGAAAACGCGCGCCTGTTCATGTACGCCGCGCAGCGCGACCTCGACGAGCGCGAAGCCGACCGCTCCGCGCGCCCGTATCTCGACCAAGCGCGCCAACAGCTGGCCGAAGCGATGCAAATCATCCAACGCGAGGAAGCCGCGCACACCCACTAACGCGCGCCATCGACACACCACCCTAACGGGTGGTGTGTCGCCCCGCGACCCGCCACCCAGGTCCGCACGCTGTGCGCTAAGCGTACACCCCGCGCAGCTTCAAGCGACTTGACGACGCGATCGATCGCGATCATGTAGGCCGCCGTCCGATACGTGATCCCACGCGTCTCGGCGATCTCGCGCAACACCGTGAAGTTGTCGAGCAGCACGTCCTTGAGGCGTTCGTTCACCTCGGATTCGCGCCAGAAATAGCCCTGCCGGTCCTGCGCCCACTCGAAGTAGGATACGGTCACGCCGCCGGCGTTCGCCACGATGTCGGGGATCACGACGATTCCGTTCTTGGCGAAGATGTGATCCGCTTCGGGCGTCGTCGGACCGTTCGCACCTTCGACGATCAGCTTCGCTTTGATCCGCGCCGCGTTGTCGACCGTCAGCACCTTCTCGAGCGCCGCCGGGACGAGCACGTCGCACGGCACCTCGAGCATCGCCATGTTCGACATCCGCTCGCCGCCGCGGTAACCGTCGAGCGAGTGATGTTCCTGCGCGTAGGCGATCGCACCGGCCAGGTCGATCCCGTTCTCGTTGACGTAGGCGCCCGTGACGTCGCTGATTCCGACGATCTTGCAGCCGTGGTCGGCGAACATCCGCGCCGCGATCGAACCGACGTTGCCGAAGCCCTGCACGATGACGCGGGCGCCCTTCGGTTCGATCCCCAATCGCGCCATCTCGTCGAGCGCGACGATCGAGACCCCGCGCCCCGTCGCTTCGACGCGCCCGCGCGACCCGCCGATCTCGAGCGGCTTACCGGTGACGACGCCCGGCGTGTTCTGGCGCACGTGCATCGAGTAGGTGTCCATGATCCACGCCATGTGCTGCGGCGTGGTGTTGACGTCGGGCGCGGGCACGTCTTTGTCGGGGCCGATCACCTCGACCAGCTCGGCGGCGTAGCGGCGCGTGATCCGCTCGATCTCCGACATCGAGAGCGTCGACGGATCGCAGGTGACGCCGCCTTTCCCGCCGCCGAAGGGCAAGTCGACGACGGCGCACTTCCAGGTCATCCAGAACGCCAGCGCGGTCACCTCGTCGAGCGTGACTCCGGGGTGGAACCGAATCCCACCCTTAGCCGGCCCGCGCGCGAAGTTGTACTGCACGCGGTAGCCGGTGTACACTTCGATCCCGCCGTTGTCGCGCTGGAACGGGATCGAGAAGATGATCTGCCGGGACGGATGGGTGAGGATCGCCTTGATCCCGGCGTCGAGGTTGAGCAGGGCCGCCGCTTCGTTGAAGTACGCGATCGCGTCGCCGAAGACGCTGACCTCGCGAACCGCGGTCGGACCCGGTACGGCTGTGGACATCAGAGCACTGGCCTCCTGAGCCGTCCGGCTCCTTTAGGACATTCGGCGGAAACCCCTGGGTATTCGGTACGCTATTTGGCCGAGGCAAAGGGCGGCAGGGATGCTCGCTTGGCTCGCATCATACCCCACCATGCAGTACCTCGCGCAGGTTTCCCAGCAGCCGCCCGATACGACGCAGGCGCTGGCCGCTCTGAGCGCCATGGGCGGCGTAATCGCCATCGTCGCGCTGGTGTCGGTCGTCTTTACGGTCCTGATCTATTTCATGATCTTCAAGCGCACCGGGATGAATCCGTGGCTCTCGCTGCTGATGCTGGTCCCGCTGGCGAACTTCGTCATGCTCATCATTCTGGCGTTCACCGAATGGCCGATCCAGCGTGAGGTGAACGCGCTGCGCGCGCAAGCCGGCGGTCGCACCTATCCCGGCGCCGGGTACGCCGCGGCGCCGCCGCCCCTACGGTTCGCAACTCCCGCCGCCCGCCGACCCCGCCCACGATCACCTAGCGGTCAGACGTTGAACCGGAACTCGACGACGTCGCCTTCCTGCATCACGTAGTCTTTGCCCTCGGAGCGCAGCTTGCCCGCGGCGCGCAGGGCCTCCGTCGTCTTGTAGGTGACGTAGTCGGCGTATGAGATGATTTCGGCGCGAATGAAACCGCGCTCGATGTCGGAGTGGATCTTGCCGGCCGCCTGCGGTGCTTTGGTCCCTTTCTCGATCGTCCAGGCGCGCGTCTCTTTCTCGCCGGTCGTCAGAAACGTCATGAGTCCCAGCAGATCGTAGGCCTCGACGATCAGGCGGTCCAGTCCGCCCGACGTGATGCCGTAGTCGGTGCGGAACATCGCCACGTCCTCATCACTCATCCCGGCGAACTCCGCTTCGATCTTGCCGTTGAACGCGATCGCGCGGCTGTTCTCGCGCGCGGCATGCTCGAACACGGCCTGCGCCATCGGCCCTAAACTCGTGATCTGCGCTTCGTCGACGTTCGCGACGTAGAGCATGGGCTTGGCGGTGAGCAGGAACGCATCCCGGGCGATCTCGGCTTCGGGCGATCCGGCCGCGAACGAACGCGCGGGCGTGCCGGCTTCGAGCGCCGCGATGAGGCGGTCGAGCGCGACGAGCTTGGCTGCCTCCTTGGGGTTCGCGCGAACTTCGCGCTGCAGCTTGTCGCGGCGCTTCTGCAGCGACGCGAGATCGGCCAGCGCCATCTCGATGTCGATGATCTCGATGTCGCGCAGCGGGTCGGCGCTGCCCTCGACGTGGGTGACGTTGTCGTCGTCGAAGCAGCGGACCACCATCGCCACCGCGTCGGTCTCGCGAATGTGCGAGAGGAACGCGTTGCCGAGTCCTTGACCGCTCGACGCGCCGCGCACGAGGCCGGCGATGTCGACGAATCTCATGGTTGCCGGGACGATCTTTTCGGACCGGCTCAGCGCGGCCAGGACGCCGAGGCGAGGGTCCGGGACCGGGACTTCGCCGACGTTCGGCTCGATCGTGGCGAACGGATAGTTCGCGGCGAGCGCCTGAGCCGAGCGCGTCAGGGCGTTGAAAATGGTGGACTTCCCGACGTTGGGGAGCCCCACGATGCCGCACGACAATGCCACGGAGCGCCTTCGTACGCGACGCCGCCGGATTGGACCCGCCTAGGCCGCTGCCGCCCGCCAAAGGAGTTGGCGGAAAACCCCCCGGAGTATCGACCGATGCGGCAGATGAAGGTCGACAAACTGGGGATCGATCTCCACACGCACGACCCGGTCGTCATCTTGAGGGACCTCGAAGGCAAGCGCTACCTTCCGATCCTGATCGGGCCGTTCGAGGCGACCGCGATCGCCTTGGCACTCGAAGGGACCGCCGTCCCGCGCCCCTTGTCGCACGACCTCATGCGCACCTGCTCGTCTCGCTCTCGGCGCGGCTCGAGCAGATCATCATTCACGACATCAAGGACTCGACGTTCTTCGCCAAGCTGATCGTGCGCACGAACGGCGACGTCCAAGAGATCGACGCGCGGCCTTCCGACGGGATCGCGCTGGCGCTCAGGATGGACGTGCCGATTTTCGTCAGCGACAAAATCGCACTCGAGGACGGTCCCGGACAAGGACGCCGATCCCGAGGACTCCACCAAGTTCAAGAAGTTCATCGACGAGCTCAAACCGTCCGACTTCCTGGATCGACCGAAACCGTCAGAACGTTGCTGCGCTGCGCTCCGCGGCCTGCGGAGGCGCGGGGGCGGGTTGTCTAATCTAGCGCGTCGATGTATGTGAC
>CAVRQP010000006.1:0-359179 GCA_963723445.1 Vulcanimicrobiota bacterium | reverse complement strand
AACGCCAAGATCCTCAAGTTCAACTACGAGGCCACCAAGCTCTCGATCCAGAGGGCGATGAAGAACCAGCCCACGGTGAGCGAGATCACCGCGCGAGAAGGACACCGTCAAGCACCCGTTCGCCTAGACCGCGACCTGCGTCCGCGTCGCCGCCGCGTCGCGATCCCGCACCCGTCCGTGGAGCACGGACGGTCGGTGCGCGGGAGCCCGGCACGCTCGGGTGGGGCGGCACGGGTCGTGGCTGGCTCTCCCGGGCTGCCGGGCCTGCGAGGCACGAGGAGACGGGCCGGGCGGTCAGGAACATCCCCATGGTTACGCCTCTGCTCGTCGCCAAGGCCGGGACGACCGACCTGGTCCTCCGCCCGGGTGGCCAACCGGCACGGCCTGGTCACCGGCGCCACCGGCACCGGCAAGACCGTCACGCTGCAGACGCCTGGCCGAGCGCTTCACGGCGATCGGCGTGCCGGTCTTCATGGCCGACGTGAAGGGCGACCTGTCCGGCATCGCCAGGCCGGCGCCGTGCCGCGGATCGAAGCGACGGCTCGACCGCCTCGAGCTCACCGAGCCGCCTGGACGGCCTGCCGGTCACGTTCTGGGACGTGTTCGGGAACAGGGTCATCCGGTGCGCGCCACCGTGTCCGACATGGGACCGCTACTGCTGGGCCGCATCCTGAACCTGAACGACACCCAGACGGGCGTGCTGACGCTGGTCTTCAAGATCGCCGACGACAACGGACTTCTGCTGCTCGACATGAAGGACCTGCAGGCGATGCTGCAGCACGTCGGCGACAAGCCAAGGATTTCACACCCAGTACGGCAACATCTCTGCGCGTCGACGTCGGCGCAATCCAGCGCGGCCTGCTCGCGCTCGAGAAACAGGGAGCAGACCAGTTCTTCGGCGAGCCGGTGCTGAACATCGACGACCTGCTGCAGGTCGAAGGGCGGACGCGGCGTGGTCAACATCCTCGCGGCCGACCAGCTGCTGCACTCGCCGCAGCTCTACGCGACGTTCCTGCTGTGGCTGCTGTCCGAGCTCTTCGAGCAGCTGCCGGAGGTGGGCGACCCGGAGAAGCCGAAGCTGGTCTTCTTCTTCGACGAGGCGCACCTGCTGTTCAACGACGCCCGGCGCCGCTGCTGCGAGCAGGTCGAGCAGGTTGTGCGGCTGATCCGCTCCAAGGGCGTCGGCGTCTTCTTCGTGACGCAGAACCCGCTCGACGTGCCGCGACACCGTCCTCGGCCAGCTCGGCAACCGGGTACAGCACGCGCTGCGGGCGTTCACGCCGCGCGACCAGAAGGCGGTGAAGGCTGCGGCCGAGACGTTGCGGCGCAACCCGAAGCTCGACGTCGAGGAGGTCGATCACCGAGCTCGGCGTCGGCGAGGCGCTGGTTTCGTTCCTCGACGAGAAAGGCGTTCCCGGCGTCGTCGAGCGCGCGCACATTCGCCGCCGCGAGCAGATCGGCCCGATCACGGCCGACGAGCGGCGGCGATCATCGCGGTTTCGCGCTGTCCGGGCACTACGAGAAGATCGTCGACCGCGAGTCGGCCTACGAGAAGCTCACGGCCGCGCCGCGAGTGCCGGCCGGACCAGCCTCGCGGGCGCATTCGGGCCCGCCTGCCGGTGCGGCGACGAGCGCCGGCGTCGGCGGCATCTGGCAGCAGTTCCACGACTTCCTCTTCGGCACGACCGGCCCCCGGGGCGGTCGCCGCGAAGGCGTCGTCGACGCGATGGCCAAGAGCGCAGCCCGGACGGTCGGCACGCAACTCGGCCGGGCGATCTCGCGCGGCCTGCTCGGCTCGATCTTCGGCAAAGGGAAAGTAACCCGGCCGCGACGGAGCCGGCCTCCGTCCGATGTGTTCGGTGGACTCGACAACGCAGCTCATCATTCACTCAGCACTCAGCACTGCCATGTCCAGCAAGCCGACCATCCTGGTCCAGCTCGACACCGACCGCAGCCGAGCGTCTTCGACGCGGTCGTGGCCGTCGACGCGGGGGTGGACCACCTGTTCCGGCACGGCGGGGTCAGGCCGGAGGCGGTGCGCGACCTGGTCTACGGGGCCCTGTTCACGAGGGGGCCGGCCGACCTGCACCGCACGGCGCTGTTCGTCGGCGGCTCGGACGTCTCGGCCGGGCGAGGCGGTGCTGGAGGCGGTCAAGGCGACCTTCTTCGCGGGCTTCCGCGTCTCGGTCCTGCTCGACGCCAACGGCGCAACACGACGGCCGCGGCGGCGGTGCTGGCGGTCGAGAATTCGTGGCGTCCGGGCGGCACGCTCGACGGGGCCGCGTCGCCGTCCTCGGGGCGACCGGGCCGGTCGGGCAGCGGGTCGCGCGGCTGCTCGCGCGGCGGGCGCCCGGGTCGCGGTCGGCTCCCGCAGGCTCGACCGCGCCCAGGAGACGGCCGACCGCTCGTGCGGCGACGGGGAAGCGAGTTCCGCCGTTCGCCACCGCCGACCCGGACGGGCTGGCGAAGGGCCTCGAGGCGCCGAGATCGTCGTCTCGGCCGGGGCCGCGGGCGCGACGCTGCTGCCCGAGGCGGTGCGTCGCCGCCTGACCAGGCTCAAGGTCGCCGTCGACCTGAACGCCGTGCCGCCGGCCGGCATCGAGGGGGTCAAGCCGACCGACAAGGGCGCCGAGCGCGACGGCGTCCGCGCGTGGGGGCGCTCGGGGTCGGCGGCACCAAGATGAAGATCCACAAGACGGCGATCCGCGAGCTGTTCGCGGCCAACGACAAGGTCCTCGACGCCGAGGAGGTCCTGGCGATCGGCCGGATCCCTGGAGTGATCCGGACGTGGCTCCGCGTCGTCGGCACCGACCCGGGGACGAGCAGCCTCGACCTGCTCCTGCTGGCCGACGGCGCGGTGGCCGACCAGGCCCGCCTGACCCCCGAGGCGCTCCGCGACGACCCGTCGGCCCTGGTCTCGACGCTGCGTCGGTGGGGGCCGATCGACCTGATCGCCGGGCCGTCGGGATACGGCCTGCCGCTGGTCCGCGGCGACGAGCTGACCGAGGAGCACGTCGAGCAGATGTCGCTGGTCCGCCCCGACGAGCGCGGCGCGGACCTCGGCGTGATCGGGTTCCGCTCGTGGGTCCGCGCCCTGGTCGCGTCCGGCCTGCCCGTCGTCTTCCTGCCGGGCGGCGTCCACCTGCCGACGATCCCGCCGCACCGCAAGGTCAACACGATCGACCTGGGCACGGCCGACAAGCTCGCCGTCGCCGCGCTGGCGGCTTGCGTTCGACGCCGAAGGGCGCGGCGGGCGGTCTGGCCGAGGCGTCGTTCGCGGTCGTCGAGCTCGGCTCGGCTTCTCGGCGGTGCTGGTCGTCGCGGGGGGTCGGCTCGTCGACGCCTCGGCCGGCACGCGAGGGCCGATCGGCGTCCGCTCGGGGGGCTGCTGGGACGGCGAGGTCGCCTACTGGCGGTCGCCGCTCTCGAAGGACGACCTGTTCCGCGGCGGCCTGCTCGACCTCGGCCCCGAGGGCCCGGCGGCCTTCCGCGAGTCGCTGATCAAGCACGTCGCGGGCCTGCAGGCCGTCACCCCCTTCGACCGGATCTACCTCTCGGGCGCCTCGGCGGCCCTGCCCCGAGATCGCCGCGATCGGCGACGGAGGCCCTGGCCCGGTTCGGCGCGGTCGCCCCCCTGCCCTCGCTGCCCGGCGCCTGGGTCAAGCACGCCGCGCAGGGCGCGGCGCTGCTGGCCGACGGCCTGGCGGGCGGCCGCCACGCCGACCTCGTCGAGTCGTTCGCCCTCGCGAGGCGTCGGGGACCGTCTGGGACGGCCTCCGCCCCCCGTGAGGTGCCCGACCACTGTCTTACGCCTTGACGAACTTGTTGGGCGTCCCTTCCAGCGGCCCGCCCGGCTCGGGGCGCCAGAGGACGGTGTCCTCGATCTTGCGGGCCAGGGCGAAGTCCTTGTCGGTGATCCCGCCGGCGGAGTGGGTCTTGAGCTTCACCCAGACCTTGCCCCAGGTGACCGCCAGGTCGGCGTGGTGCCAGGCCGCCTCGCAGAGATAGCCGATGGCGTTGACCAGCATCAGCGTCGTCGGCCAGCCGTCGGTGTTGTACTTGCGCCGCAGCCAGCCGTCTTCGAGGTACCAGTCGGTCCAGGCCGTGCTCCCTGATCTTCGCGGCGACCTCGTCGTCGGTGTAGACCTTGAGTCTTGCTCCGCCATCGAGTGACGTCTCCTTTCATCGGGCCGGGTGTGACTCGGCCTCGGAGAACAGGGGTTCGGCGGGATAGGACAGCCGGTCGTCCCGTGACGCGGGCGAAATCGGTCAGGGCGTGCGGCTCGACCTTGCCCGGCCCGATGATGTCGAGGACGGTCCAGCCGCGGACGATCAGGGCGTCGGCGATCAGCCGGCGATGGCACCGCCAGGGGACCGCCTCCGAGCACATGATCGCGGTCCGCGACCGTTGCCGGCGCAGGCGACCAGCTCGATCCAGGGCGGCCTCGAACTCGGGCGTGGCCATGTAGTCGGCGAAGGCGTTGAACGCCTCGACCCGCCAGCCCGTGTTGGGCGAGTCGGGCGACCGCTCGCCCCGCCGTCCGCCCAGGTCGCGGAAGTGCCGGTAGGCGATCCCGAGCCGGCCAAGCTCGTCCTCCAGCGCCTCGCGGTTGAAGTGCGGGATGGCGGCGCGAGCCGGGGAACCGCCGCACGTCGGCCACCAGCCCGATCGCCGGGCCCGCCGAGCAGGCCCGGAACGTCTCCAGGTCGCGGGTCGAGTGCCCGATCGTCCAGACCTCGTTGGCCACGACCCTGCCCTCTCCAGTCCCACAGATCCCTCCGAGCTATCCTCCCCGAAGCAGACCGACCCCCGCAAGAGGGCCGCAACCCCACCCCGATTCGGTGCGCCAGTGGATTGTCATTTTTTGTTCAACAAATGGACCGGGCGTCCCCCCGGATTCCGGTCCTAACCGACCCCATTGTTTTCGACCCAAATGATTTGAAATTTCTAGTTTACGCTGATCGAATCGGGTCGCTCACAGGCGTGCGGAAGCGCGTTTCCCGAAACGAAGCCAAACGGCTTGCGCCAATTGTCACTGCCGGAATTCCAGAGCGCGACGGCCCGGGCCATCGATGATATGGGTATCGTCGTCGCGTCGATTTGCAGGCCTGGACGCAAGCCTGGGCCGTCGGCCGAGGATGGTGCTCGGGCTATTCCCCGGCCGTGGCGGTGCCGACGGGGGCGGCGTCGGGGGTCGCCTCGATCGGGCCGGAGACCCCGGGGAGCTTCCGCCCCGCGCCGACGGCCAGCCAGGCGGTCGGCGCGAGGACGAGTGCCGTCCCCGCCAGCGCGATGGGGGTCATGGAGCGGCCCCAGAAGGCCACGTCGAACCCCATCCCGAAGACGACCTGCGTCAGGCCGACCATCGACACCTCGGCCGGGAGGCCGGCGGCATAGGCCTTCGTCAGGAAGAACTGGCCGATGGTGCCCGAGACCCCGACCGCCAGGAGCATCAGCAGCGTCCTCGGGGCGAGCACCTCGGTCGTGACGACGTCGTGCCGCAGCGCCAGCCAGGCCGCGGCGATCAGGCTCGCCACCCCGGAGAAGTGCGCGACGATCGCCACGGTGTCGATCCCTCGGAGCCGGTGCAGCCCGAGCATCGCGACGGCCGTCGCGAACGAGCCGACCACGGCGACCGCCACGGCGAGCCGGTCGCCGGCCAGCAAGGGCTGCTGGATCAGCACGACGCCGACCAGCCCGCAGGAGACGCCGACCACCTCGGCCGCGGCGGGGCGCTGCCGCAGCAGGAGCGCCGAGAGGATGACGATCCAGAGCGGGTAGGCGTTGGATCAGCGTCAGGACGTCGGCCACCGGCAGGCGGGTCATCGCGTAGAAGTTGCACACCAGGCTGAAGCTCCCGGCGAGGCTGCGGACCCAGAGCGTCGGCGGGTCCCACACGACCAGGCGCACCCGCGCCGCCGCGGGCCAGCAGCACGGCCGTGCCGAACATGAACACGGCGCGGACCAGGGCGGTCACGAGCCAGTCGCACCGATCCTTCAGCGCGTGGGTCAGGGCGGCCATCAGGGCGAACGCGAACGCGCCGCAGATCATCCAGAGGGCGGGGCGGGCGGCGGGCTGGGTCATGAAGTCCTGTCGATCTCGATCGGGAGAGGCCAACGGGGAGGGGTCGCGCGTGGCCATCCATTGTGCGCCAGTGGGGCCGAAAAGGGAATCGACGACGCGAGGCTTACGCGCCCCCCGGGGCGGTGGTATCCTCGGGCACTCGCGGCCGGGGCGGGTGGCCTCCCCGGTGCCCTTCGAAGACGGGCCTTTCCGGAGTCATCCGATGCCGCGATACGACGAGATCACCCGTCGCGGAGCCTTGCAGGCCGGGCCTGGCCGCGCTGGCGCTGCCGGCCGCGATGGGGGCCGCGCCCGAGGGGGCCGAGATCCCATTCCGCCTGGTCGAGACGGCGGGCCTGCGGCGGTTCTCGTTCCCGGTGCATGCCGTCCTGCCCCGGTCGTCGGCGAAGTCGGGGGCGAGCTTCCGCCTCACGCCGCGACGGCCGCCCCGTCCCGGCGCAGTTCCGCGAGGTCGTGCGGCCCGACGGCCGGCCCGCGATCGCGCTCGACTTCAACGCCAGCCCCGGGCCCGCTGGAGACCGAGCACTACGCCGTCCGATTCGGCCAGGGTGTCGAGCCGGGCCCCGAGCCGAAGGGGGGCATGCGAGTCGAGAGGGTCGTCGACGACTTCCGCGTCTCGCACGGGTCAACCCTGGCCTTCATCGTCCCCGGCGACCTGCTCGGCTTCCTCAAGGGGGTCGTCAACGCGAAGACCGAGTTCGTCGCGGAGGGTTCGGAGGGCCTCGTCCTCCGCCTCAAGGACGGCACCGTCCTCCGGGTCGGCGGGCCGGGGACGGACGACGCCCCGATGCGGGCGACGGTCGCCCGCGAGGGGCCGGTCGCCGTCGGCCTCCGGTTCGAGGGCGCCAACGGCTCGGGGAGGGACGCGCAGTCCGGTCGGCCGTGGAGATGACCTTCCCGAACTCCAAGAGCTGGGTCGAGACGAGCTGGACGGTCGAGGACCCCGAGGGGACCGTCGCGGCGCTGGGCGTCGACGTGCGGCTCAAGGTCGAGGGCGCCCCGACCCTGGTGGACCTCGGCGCCAGCTCGACCGTCTACGGGCAGATCCGGGGCGACGACGCGATGGAGTCTCGCCGCGGGGTCGGCCCCCGACCTCGGCCGCACCTGGGTCGTCCGCAAGGGACCTCCCGGCAAGATGACCCCGTTCGCCGAGGCCCCGACCCCCGACTCGCCCCCGGCCGAGGGCTGGGCGCACGTCATGGACAGGACCCGCTGCACGGCCCTGGCCGTCGCCGACTTCGGCCGACGCGCCCGCGACCGGATCGAGGTCCTCGCCGACGGCCGCGTCCGGATCTGGAGAGAATTCGCCCCGGGCGGCGAAGTACCTTCGGGGAGGGCCAAGTCCCTCACCTTCTGGTTCCACTTCGTCGGCATGCCCGTCCAGGTCGGCGCCGCCACCAGCCCCCAGGCCATGCTCGCCCCCTTGAAGGTGGTGTGGGAGTAGGCCGGGCGTCACGATGATGGCACCGGCGCCGCGGAAAGGACCACCCATGAGACCCCGTCCCCGCCCCCGCCGCGGAATGAAATTGATCGAGATGATGGTGGTCATCTTCCTCGTCGCCCTCTCCTTTGGGCTCTCGCGCCTGCGCTGGTGGACAACCGGGAGGGGTATGGTCGTCGAGGTCAGTGCCAGAACAACATGCGCCAGCTTGGGCTGGCGATGCTCAACTTCGCGCTCCTCCGAGAATTGCTTCCCCAACGCCGGGACATTCTACGACGACCCGTCGGTTCACGGCGGCGACCCGGCCAAGTCGAGCATCTACCGTTCGATGCTCGATCCCGACTCCATCCGCCGCCGGGGCCGAGCCCTGGCTTTACAACTGGGTCGTCGAGATCCTGCCCTACCTCGATCAGCCAGACCTGGCCAACGCCTGGGACAGGACGGCCCCATTCGATCAGGCGGGTCCGACGATCGCGGGACAGCCCCCGAACGGCGACTCTCGAAGACCGGACTCGGCGTCCTGAGATGCCCCGACGATCCGTCGTACGCTGCACGGGCCAGGGCAACCTGAGCTACGTCGTCAACGGCGGCTTCGCCCGCTGGTATCCCATTCCGGTCGGCTGGACGGGCGGGGCGAAGGATGGCGACGCCGAAGAACGGCGACGTGCTCCGGTGGACGCCGGGTAGCGACTTGGAAGGAGAACCTGGACGTCGGCAAGAAGCTCGGCGTGATGTTCCTGGGCACCCACACCGGCGACCAGCCCTGGGACATGAGGACCACGCTCGACGCCATCACCGACGGGGCCAGCAATACCCTGCTGATCGCCGAGAACACCCTGGTCGGCTACTCGCAGGGGAGCCCTTACGCGGGCGGGCTGGAGACGAACTGGGCCTGCCCGCTGCCGAACTTCGCCATGTTCCTCGGCTCCGACGACGTCTGCCGCTCCGACCGCTCCCCATCCGACTGCCTCGGCGGTCAACTTCGCCGCGGCAAGGATGGCCGCGACGGGCCGGGCTGGGCTCGGGCCAACCAGCGGGGGACGTTCGAGGAGATCAACTACGGCCAGAACCTGACTGTCGAAGGGCTCGTTCCCCTTCGCCAACAGCGCCCATCCCCGGCGGCGGCCAACTTCGTCTTCTGCGACGGGGCGGTCCGCTTCCTCAGCTCCACGATCGACGGCACCGTCTACGCCAAGATCATCACCCCGGCCGGGTCGGCAGCTCCCGAACTCCTTGAGGCAAGGGATCGTCACCCAGGACGACTTCGCCCCATGAGGGGCCGGCGGCCCAGGAGGCACGCCACGTTCTGGTCCGGCCGAATGAACGCCGAAGGTCGGGATCACGATAGTATCTTGTCGGGCCCGTGGTCCGGCGGGCGTGGGGCCGTCCTTCCGCCGCCCGCACGGGGCGAGGGTGAACTTTTGCCGGCCGGAGGGCGTAGAATTCGATAGGGACCCCCGCTCCAAGAGCGGCGGTAATCCGCCGGTCCATCGCCGTTACTGCCAACTGGGTCGGACTTGTCGCCTATTCCGGCCGCGGCTATCATGGCCGGGTGTGGACGGGCCGATCCCGCACGACGATCCTTTCCCGAAGCACGGAACCCAATCTCATGCCCCGACTCGCATTACGTCCGCTGACGCTGGTCGCGATCATGGCCCTCATCGCGGCCGTCGTCGGGGCGCAGGCCCCGCGCCGACGCCCGTCGATCAGGCCACGGCGCGGGTCGTCGTGCAGCTGCTCGAACAGAACCACATGGCCAAGCCGAAGATCGACGACGAGACCGCCCGCCAGTGGTGCAAGAACTTCCTCAAGGACCTCGACCCCCAGAAGTATTACTTCGAGAAGCCCGACGTCGACGAGTTCACGGCCCAGGCCACCACGCTCGACGACAAGATCAAGGAAGGCAACCTCGACTTCGCCAAGCAGGTCTTCGACCGCTTCCTGAAGCGGAACGACGAGCGGCTGGCGACCGTCACCGAGCTGCTCAAGCCCGAGAACAAGCCCGACTTCACGGTCGACGAGTCGATCGTCGACGACCCCGACCTGATCGACTACCCGGCCAACGCCGCCGAGGCCAAGGAGCGGTGGCGGAAGCGGATCAAGCTCGACCTGCTCCAGCTCAAGGTGGTCGAGAAGGTCGACGACGCCGAGGCGGTCAAGCGGCTGACGATCCGCTACAAGGACCGCAACCGGATGTTCCACCAGTTCGACACGGCCGAGATGCTCGAGGTCTACCTGACCAGCCTGACGCGGACGTTCGACCCGCACTCGAGCTACATGAGCGCCAACACGCTGGAGGACATGCTCCAGCAGAGCCTCCACCTGTCGCTCGAGGGCATCGGCGCCTCGCTCTCGACCGAGGACGGCTACGCGGTCGTCAAGGAGATCGTCCCCGGCATGGCGGCCGACAAGGACGGCCGGCTCCAGCCCGAGGACAAGATCGTCGGCATCCAGAAGGAGGACGGCGCGGAGATCGACCTGGTCGAGAAGAAGCTCAGCGACGTCGTCCGCTACATCCGCGGCCCGCGCGGGACCAAGGTCCGCCTGATCGTCCAGCCGGCCGGCACCAAGGACCGCAAGATCTACGAGCTGACCCGCGAGAAGATCGAGCTGACCGAGCAGCACGCCAAGGGCCAGGTCATCGACGCCAAGGGCGAGGACGGCAAGACGCTCAAGGTCGGCGTGATCAGCCTGCCGGCCTTCTACGGCGACACCGCGGCCGTGCTCAAGGGCGACCCCGACGCCGTCAGCGCCACCGAGGACTGCCGCAAGCTGATCAAGCAGTTCAAGGAGAAGAAGGTCGACTGCCGTGATGATCGACCTCCGCGGCAACGGCGGCGGCCTGCTCCAGGAGGCGATCACGCTGTCGGGCCTGTTCATCGACCACGGCCCGGTCGTCCAGGTCAAGGACGCCTCGGGCGTCCGCGCCTCGACGACGACGACGGGGGACCGCCTGGGACGGCCCGCTGGTCGTCCTGATCGACCACGGCAGCGCCAGCGCCTCGGAGATCTTCGCCGGCGTGATCAAGGACTACGGCCGCGGCCTGATCATCGGCGACAGCAGCACCTTCGGCAAGGGGACCGTCCAGCAGATCGTCCCGATCAACGAGCAGCTCCGCCGCCGCGACATCCCCAACCTCGGCGCCCTGAAGCTGACGATCCAGCAGTTCTTCCGGGCCAACGGCGAGAGCACGCAGGTCAAGGGCGTCACGCCCGCACATCCACATCCCCTCGCTCCGCGACCAGGCTCGACTTCGGCGAGGGGAAGATGGACAACGCCCTGAAGTTCGACAAGGTCGAGCCGCTGCAGCACGCAGATGTACAACCGCGTGCCCGCCGACCTCGTCGCCCCGCTCGAGACCCGCTCGTGGGACCGCCGCAAGGCCGACCCCAAGTTCCAGAAGCAGGCCGAGCGGATCAAGAAGTATCGCCGACCGCAAGGCGCGGCACACGATCTCGCTCAACGAGGAGAAGTTCCGCGCCGAGTTCGTCCCCGACGACGACAAGGACAAGGACAACGAGAAGGACGACGACAAGGCGGGCCAAGAAGGACAAGAAAAGAAGTTCGCCGAGCACCCGGCCTGGGAGTCGGACTTCTACAACGACGAGGTCGTCCGGATCGTGGCCGACTACCTCACCCTCGGCTCGAAGGTCCTCGCGACCGCCCCCGCGCAGGCGGTCGACCGCTGACCGGCGGGCCCGGCCGATCACGATGATTTCCCCCGACGGGCGAGGCCGATCGGCCTCGCCCGTCGCATTGACGGGTGCCTCGTGCCGCCCCGAGCGGCACAAGGCTTGCTTGCTTGTTGAGCGTAACCGCGCCTCGACCCGTACCATCGGTCCGACGTCCGCGCCGATCGTCGGGGGCCGTTCCCGGACAGGAGCCCGCCATGGCCAAGCAGACTACCCGCCAGGAGCCTTCATTCCAGGCCCCCCCGAGGGGGGCGACGAGCAAGGCCACCCCGCCGAAGCCGACGAGCCCCCCGGCGGCCGTCCCGGCGTGGGCCGAGCCGACGGGGGCGGCGGCCCAAACCCCCTCCGTGCCGACCCATGAGGAGATCGAGGTCCGCGCCTATGCGATCTGGCTCTCGGAGGGCTCGCCCGACGGCCGGGACCGCGAACACTGGTACGAGGCCGAGCGCCAGCTCCGCGAGAACCCGGGCGCGCGATAGGGCCGGCTTCGCCCGGCACGGATCGCGGGAGAATGGGACGCGGAGCAACGCGGATCGGGCGGGTCAAAGCGGTTTTGATCCGCCCCCATCCGCTCGGTCAGCGCTGCCCCGCGTCCCATTCGGGGAAGCGCCAGGCCGACCGGCTCACTGACGAGGCGAGGGGGTGCCGCCGGCGGCCTGGATGCTCCGGAGGTAGGCGATCAGGTCGGCCAGGTCCTGCGGCGCGAGGCCCTTCTCCAGCCCCTCGGGCATCAGCGACAGCCCGGTCGAGGCGATCGACTCGATCCGGGCGCGCGGGATGACGTCGGTGGCCCCCTCGGCCCGCTTCAGGGTCACGGCGTTGGCCGTCTCCTCGGCGATCAGGCCCGAGACGACGCGGCCGTCGGTGGTCGCCACGTTGTAGTTGACGTAGTCCGCCGGGACCTCGCGGTTCGGGTCGAGGATGTGGATCAAGAGGTCCTCGGGGGTCCGGCCGGTGACCGTCGCCAGGTTCGGGCCCGACGTCGGTCCCCTGCCCCTCGGCGCGGTGGCAGGTCGCGCACGTCTTGCGGAACACCTCGCGCCCCTTCTCGCGGTCGCCGTCGAGCTCCAGCGCCTTGCGATAGGACGCGATCACCTGGCCGCGGTCGGACCGCGCCTCGTCGCCGAACAGCGCGGCGGCGCGGCGTCGGACCGGGGGTCGCGGTGCGCGAGCAATTGCTGGCGGCGGCCGGGGTCGAGGTCGGAGGCGGCGATCGCCTTCGCCTCGATCGCGTCGAGCAGCGCGGAGAGCCGCTCGGGGCGGGCGAAGAGGGCCTCGACCGCCTCGCCCCGGACCGCCGGGCTGAGCGACTTCCAGTGCGCGATGAGCGTCGGGCCGACGCGGCGGTCGGGCAGGTCGGCCAG
This sequence comes from Vulcanimicrobiota bacterium, assembly GCA_963723445.1. Taxonomy (GTDB): domain Bacteria; phylum Vulcanimicrobiota; class Vulcanimicrobiia; order Vulcanimicrobiales; family Vulcanimicrobiaceae; genus Vulcanimicrobium. Next base: position 346,595 of record CAVRQP010000006.1, on the reverse strand, counting down.
CGTCTGGAGCGCCGCGAGCTGGACCGCGCCCGGCTGGCGGGCGTCGAGCAGGTCGGGCAGGACGTCGAGCGCCCGGTCGACCGGGCCGAGGCCGAGCAGCGGATCGCCTCGGCCCGGTCGCGGCGGGGCCGTCGGAGGTCGCGACCTTCGCCGCGTCCTCGAAGCGACGGGCCAGGCGCCCCGATCCCGTCATCCTTCAAGGCCTCGCGGAGCGAGCCGCCCGACGCTGGAGGCCGCGGCCGAGGCCCAGGAGCACGGCGGTCAGCACGCGGTCCGGGACCTCGGGCCTCGGCGAACCGCGCGAGCATCGCCTTGACGTCGGCCGGGCGATTCTCCGCCCCGACCAGGACGGCCAGCTCGTCGAGCGAGGGCCAGGCCCCCCGGCGTCTCGAAGAAGCCCGGGACGGCGGCCAGGGCGTCGATCAAGGCCGCGGGCCGCCCGGGACAGGCCGTCAGGATCGCCAGGCGGGTCCAGCGGTCCCCCGCGTCGCGCGCGGCGATCGCGGCCAGGGCCGTCGATCGCCCTGGGGTCCTGCACGTCGCCGAGCGAGAACGCCGCCTGGAACCGGACCATCGCGTCGTCGTCGTGGGCCAGCGCGAGCAGGGGCCGAGCAGCTCGGGATGTCCGGAGACCTGCCCTCGGTCAGCTTCGCGGCCTGCTCGCGGACGCCGGGATCGGGGTCATCCAGGGCCGGCAGGATGAGATCGGCGTCGAGATCGCCCAGGGCATCGAGGGTCCAGAGGGCGTGGACGCGGCCCAGCGCGGTCGGGCGGGTCGCGGGCCAGGTCTTCCAGGAGAGGGATCGCCGCCGCGTCGTCGCGCTCGATCAGGAGCCGCTGCGCCGTCTCGCGCCACCAGGCGTCGGGGTCGGCCAGGAGCGCGACCAGCTCGGCCGTCGTGGCCCGGCTCAGCGCGGGCATGCGGAGCCGTGACGCCCGTCCTGGGGACGAGCTCGTAGAGCCGGCCGCGGTCCTTGCCGCTGGTCAGGTCGAGGTGCTTCTTGATCGGCTCGGGGATCGAGGACGGGTGCTCGATCGTCTCGCGGTACATGTCGAGGATCAGCAGGGTGCCGTCGGGCGTGTTGGCGAAGTTCACCGGGCCGGAACCAGTTGTCGGTCGAGGCGAGGAACTCGACCCCCGCGTCGGCCCGGGTCGCCAGGAAGATCGCGCCGTTCTTGGTCAGCATCTTGCGATGGACGAGGTTGCCGCCGACGTCGCCGATGAAGGCGTTGCCGCGGTACTCGGCCGGGAAGGCGGACCCCGGTAGATCGTCACGCCGGTGGCCGAGGTGAAGAAGCCGGTGGCGACCAGCTCGGTCGGCGGCAGGCGGCTGGCGATCGCGGGGTCGGCGGCGCGCTGGCGGGTGCGGACGACGCGCCAGGGCTCGGGCGGGCTGATCCGGTAGACCGGCCCCGCCGGTCCCTCGGCGGCGATGTCGGCGATGACCGACGAGGCCAGAAGCGCCGGGTTGCGGTCGAGGTAGCGCGCCGGCAGGACGATCTGGCGGATGTGGTTGCTGTTGTTGCAGACGAACCGATGGCCCCAGTCGTCGAGCGCGTGGCCGAACTGGCCGCCGCCCGAGATCGCCTCGAAGGCCGAGCCGTCGGGCTTGAACCGGAAGTCGCGGCCGCGGACCGAGACGGGCCTGGCGTCGGGCCGCGACAGGTTCCGGATCTCGCCGCCGTTGCCCCCCGAGACGCCGTAGATCCAGCCGTCGGGGCCCCAGAGCAGGCCGTTGAGCAGCCCCTGGACGTTCTGCGTGCCGAAGCCGGTGAACATCACCTTCTTGACGTCGGCCACGCCGTCGCCGTCGGTGTCCTTGGCGTAGAGGATGTCGGGCGCCACGGCGATGAACACGCCGCCGTCGTAGGGGACGACGCCCGTCGGCCACGACAGGCCGTCGACGAAGATCGTCGACTTGTCGAACCGGCCGTCGCCGTCGGTGTCCTCCAGGAGGGTGACGTTGCCCGTGGGGGTGTTCTCCGGGATAGGGATAGCCGCGCATCTCGACGACGTAGAGCCGCCGTCGGCGTCGTAGCACAGGGCCACCGGGTCGGTCACCAGCGGCTCGACGGCCACCGGGACGAGCCGGAAGCCGCGTGGATCTGGAACGACTTCAGCGCGGCGTCGGGTCGAGCGGCTTGATCCGGGGGAGTTCGCGGGCGAGGTCGTCATCCCCGGCGAAGGCGGGCAGGCCGGCCAGGCCGATCGTCAGGGCGGCCCCGATCCAGGCAGGTGCGAGGGACAGCGGGCGGAGTGTCATGGCGGGCTGGTTCCGTGTGCGAAAGGAGGTCCGGCCGGGGGAGAAAGATCAGGCAGGCATGAGGCCCGTACTCCCCGGACTTTACCAACCCTCTCGGCCCGCGCCCAGGACCGAGCGACGCCCGGCACGCGATCGGCCAAGCCCAGCGAACCAGGTCGCCGAGGCAACCTACGATGTTACGAAAACCGCGACGGCGGCCGGGGTCCGCTGCATCGCGAGATTGGGCATCGGCCTATCCGATGCGGAAAGCGCCGGCGCAACAATACCCGATAAACGCGCGGATGTATTCCTTCGATTCCGAACCGCAGAACCAATCCCGATCGTCGATCTCCGGTGGGTCCGGTGCGATCCGGATTCCACCCCCTTCCTCGCGATACGGCGCCAGGACATCATCATCCGGGATGTCTCGGACGGCGACATCGAGAGCATCGGCGAGGCCACCGGCATCCTCAGCGGTGACGACCTGGTCGTCGTTGGTAAGGTAGCCACCATCCCACCGGCCATCCGTAAAGTACTGCAACTCATCTGCGGGCATAAGCGTGCCGGCAGGCCGCCAGCCATACCTCTCGGCAAGCCGCAGGAGCCTGGCCCAACTGAACGTGTCCCATCCGAAGTCGCCGCCCTCCCCCGAGAGGTCCACGCCCATCGCACCGATTCTCCGGACGTGGTCGTCCTTCGCCGACTAACCCTGGATCGCGCTGGTCCGGCCCAGGGCGATGTCGAAGTCGCTGACGGCGGGCACGAGCATGGCCAGCAGGGCGAACCCGTAGACGCCGACGCTGAAGAGGAACGCGGCGAGGACGTCGCCGTGCAGCAGGCTGATGATGCAGTAGAAGGTCCAGAACGGCGTCAGCAGCGCCACCAGCGCGATCGCGCGCGACGGGTTCTTGGCCCCGAGCGAGCCGAACAGGGCGACGCTGCCGGCCCCGATGAAGATCAGGAAGCTGAGCAACTGCCGGCCGAACTCGCGGTCGCTCAGGATGATCAGGAAGGCGCAGACGAGGATGCCGACCATCAGGAAGAAGATCGTCCCCAGGCTGTTGGCGACCGCCGTCCGGCTGTTGGTGTAGGTGATCGCCGAGTGCAGGCCGAGCATCGCCGAGAAGTGGCAGAGCAGCAGGAAGTCGACGATCGCGAAGAAGGCCGACTCGCCCGACAGGATGCCGCTGACGGCGAACCAGATCACCAGGCCGACCGGCAGCGCGATCATCTCCTTGGCGTTGTAGAGCACGCCGTAGAGCTTGCCGTAGATGAACTCGCTGGGCGACAGCTCGGTGACCAGCAGCAGGTCGAGCGCCCCGGTGTCGCGCTCGCTGGTCAGGGCCGTGACCCCCTGGGCGTTGACCAGGATCAGGCTGAGGATCGCCAGCGCCACCGGGATCAGCGCCAGGCCGGTCCGCAGCGGATATTCCATCCCGCGGCCAGCGATCGGAAGATCGCCACGCCGAGGGCGAAGGCCAGGACGTAGGCCCCCTTGATGATCAGCGGCTTGGTGCCGTAGGCGCGGGTCCTCAGCTCCCGCCAGAGGATCGGGTTGCTCCAGGGGCGGCGATACGGCCGCGCGGCCCTGACGACCCGCCGGTGGGTCCGCCTCGGGACGTGCAGGCCGGTCGCCTCGGCCAGGGGCCGGGCAGCCCGACGCGGCGGCTGGATCGGGTCGGGCCGCTTCGTCTCCGCGCCCGCCCCCGCCCCGTCGGCGGCGACCGCCACAGCGCCGGCTCGGGCACCTCGGCGACCTCGACCAGCGTCTCGACGACCTCGACGTCCTGCTCCGCCTCGCGCTGCTCCCGGGGCTCGTTGCGGCCGGGGTTCCAGACCCGGAGCCGGACGACGCCCAGGGCGATCAGCGCCACGGCGACGACCAGCGAGACCAGCATGAAGACCAGGCTCGGCCGCAGCCCCCCGCCGATGCCGGCCTGGTAGATCACGGCGAGGACCGCCCGGTACGGGTCGAGCGCCTCGGCCAGGGGCACGCCGAGGAGCCGCAGGCCGGGGAAGGCGTAGGCCGACCGCCTCGACCCCGATCAGGGCCAGGACGACCAGCAGGACGGTCAGCGCCAGCGACTGGAAGGTCCGGTCGCGCCACAGGGCCACGACCAGGCCCAGCGCCCCGCCCGCCAGCCCGGCCGCGGCGGTCACGCCGAGGACGTCGAGGATCTGGCCGGCGCCGACGCCACCCAGGAGCATGCACAGGAAGAACACCGGCGCCGCCACCGCCAGCAGCGTCCCGATCTGGAGCAGGCTGGCCGTCAGCTTGCCGAGGACGATCTCCAGGTCGCTCAGGTCGGTCATCAGCAGCAGGACGAACGTCCGCCGGTCCTTCTCGTGCGCCACGGCGGTCGCCGCGGCCAGCGGGGCGAAGAAGAGGATCAGGGTGAGCTGGATCAGGACGAACATGTAGAACAGCACCCCCCGAACCGGGCGATCACGCCGAACTCGCGCACGATCCGCCAGCCGATCAGCGACTGCCAGGCGGTCCACATCAGGATGAACAGCAGCCCGACGTACGACGCCCGCGCCACGTAGAACCGGAGCGGCCGGGGGGCGGTCAGCACCTCCCGGGCGATGATCGGTCCGGCGAACAAGAGCGATCCTCCCCCGAGCGTCGGCGCGGCCGCGAGGGCCGCGGTCCCGAGACTCTCGCCTCTCTGATGATGATCACGATCGATGGAGCGGGACGCGACCGTCCCCGCGAGGGGCGACCGGCAGCGCCCTGCGCGGGAGACACCGCGGGATGATCGCCCCGCCCCGGCCCCCGACGAGGTCCGCCACGGTGCCCGCACGTCCGAGTTTACCAAACCGGCGGAGCGGTGCCCAAGAGCGCCGCGCGACGGTTCGGCATGGTCCGGTAATCCCGGATGTCACGGATCGTATCGATCGGGAGTAGAAATCCTGGAGGCGATTGGTATCCCCTTTGCAACACTCGGTCGATCGGTGATGACCCGAACCCGGCAACGGTCCAGAACGTAATACATTCGAGCTCGGAGCGCACGAGGCGACCAGTCATCACGATACCGAAAGTCTCAACCCCGGACCGACCATGACGAGCTTTCTGCCGGAATTCGAACGTCTCGAACAGACGATCGACATGATCAAGCGGCACCCTTACTACCCCGGCAAGGAGATGCTGCTCGACGAGTGCCTCGAAGACATCGACGAGCGATACCGCCGCGGCCGGCTCACGGCCGAGCAGCGCGGGAAGCTGAGGGAGTGCATCCTCAGGCCGTCGTCGAATTGAGCCGGACCCATCCGGCCCGCCTGCGAGGCATCATGAATACACGCCCAGGCCACCCGAACGGGTGGCCTTTCTGATGCGCGGGTGCTCCGTCGAAGATCTCGCCACCAAGGCACATAGGACACAACGACTGTCACAAAGGGAAGGGAGAGGCCGGGGTCGGGACGGAGGATCATCCCGGTCGTCGGTCTTTGGGTCTTCCATCGTGCCTTTATGTCTTGGAAGTGAGCTGCTTCGACGGAGCAACGAGCGGGTCGATCCCTTCGGGAATCCCTCAAGTCGCGACGCCGACGAGCCGATACCGAGGATACGGCACCTTGATTCGCAACTTCCGAGATCGTCTGGGGATCGCCTCCTATGAATCGGCACGTCGGGGCCAGCTTCACCCTGAGCTTCTCGGTGGTCGGGTTCTTCGCCATCATCCTGTATCAGCCCGAGGATTCGCCCGTCCCGACAGCCCCGCCCCCCTCGGTGGCCCGCTCCTCCCCGGATGAGTCGCCCGCGACGGGCCCCGGGCGATCGCCGGCATCCGTCCCCGATCCGGTCGTCCGGCCGCCCCTCGTGCGGGAAACGGCGGACCAAGCCGCGTCGCGACCCGTCTTCGCGGCGTCGGCGAAGGCCCAGGTCACACCCCGACCGAACGGCCTCCTCCGGCCGCGCTCGGCCTTCACCGAGGTCGCCGAGGGCGAATCGCTGGCCGACGTCGCGACCCGCGTCTACGGCGCCCCGGAGGCGGCCCGCACGCTCTGGCAGGCCAATCGCGACATGATCGGTAGGCCGAAGCACCCCTCCAGGTGGGGATGCTCCTGCGGACACCCTGATGGACGGATCAGTGAGGCGCGGCGGCTCACAGGCCGCTGCGGAAGTAGATGACGTCGCCGTCCTTGACGACGTAGTCCTTGCCTTCGAGCCGCTGGAGGTTCTTGGCCTTGGCCTCCTTCATGCGTGCCGAGCGCGGGCGAGGTCGTCGAAGGCGGTGACCTCGGCGCGGATGAAGCCCTTGGCCAGGTCGGTGTGGATCTTGCCGGCGGCGTCGACGGCGGTGCCGCCGCGCTCGAGGTTCCAGCCGCGGACCTCGGGCTCGCCGGCGGTGAAGAAGGTGATGATCCCGACCGCGTCGTAGGCCTTGCGGATGATCCGGTCGCGGCCGAGCTCGGTGATCCCCAGGTCGGCCATGAACGCGGCCCGCTCGTCGGGGTCGAGCTGGGCGAGCTCCAGCTCGAGCTTGGCGTCGATCGCCAGGGCGTCGGGGGCGAGCGCCAGGAGCGAGTCGGGGACGTCGTCGCCCTGGGCGCCGTTGACGAGGACGACCTGCGGCTTGTCGGTCAGCAGGCCGAAGGAGCGCATCGGCTTCTTCTCCTCGTCGGTGAGGCCGAGCGAGGCGATCGGCTCGCCCGGCTCGAGCGCGGCCTGGACGCGCTTGACGACCTCGAGCTCCTTGAGCTGGGCCTCGCGGTCGGGCCGGGGCTTCTTGACGCTCGCCTCGAGCCGCTCGGCGCGGTTGGTGACGACGCCGAGGTCGGCGAAGAGCATCTCGTCGCGGAAGGCGGCGAGGTCGGCGGCGGGGTCGCCGCCGGCGAAGGCGCCGAGGACGATCAGGAGGGCGTCCCCCTCGCGGATCAGGGCGAGCCGCTGGGGGTTGTCGCCGTGCGTGCCGGGCATCAGGCCGGGGGTGTCGAGCATCTCGACGGTGGCCGGCGTGACCTTCTTGGGCTTGTGCAGCGCGGCCAGGAAGTCGAGCCGGGGGTCGGCCAGCGTGGCGACGCCGACCTGCCCGGCGTGGACCTTGCCCGGGTCGGGCGTGGCCCCGGTCAGGAGCTGGAACAGCGTGCTCTTGCCGCCCCCGGCGAACCCGACCAGTCCGACTCGCATGGACGGACCTTTCCTTGCATCGGGCGGCCCGGGATCAGGCCCGGCGTCGCGCGGAGGCATGCGCCTCGAGCGGCGTCGAGCTGGACCTCCAGGTGCTTGAGCGTGCCCGGCGGCAGGCTCGAGGTGGCCGAACCGGACGCGGTAGAAGGCGTCGACGACCAGGCCGGGGACGTCGGCGACCGTCTCGGTGCTCGACCCGCGCCCGGTCAGGAAGACGGCGGCCCGGCGGGCGAACTCGCCCTGGGTCTCGGCGGGGGGCGGTCCAGGCCGAACTCGGCCAGGAGCTGCGCCAGCCGGCGGTAGAACGCCACGCCCGGCGGCCAGCGCCGCCGTCGCGTCGGTCGGCCCCGCCCAGCCAGCGGACGCAGCGCCGGACCAGCCAGGCGCCGACCCGGACAGGCCGGCCAGCAGCAGCAGGCCGACGAACGAGACGAAGAACCCGCGGACGCTGAAGAACGACGCGACGTCGCGGAAGTGGAGCAGCCGGCCCAGGGCCTCGCGGAGTCACCTCGCCCATCATCGCGAACCCGTTCCGGGCCTCGCCGACCAGCTCGCGGATCGGCTCGTAGAGCAGCCGCTTCTGCCGCTCGGCGTTGAAGCCGACGATGTAGAAGACCCAGATGTAGCGGATCAGGTCGGTGAGCTGGCGGAAGTTGCCGCGGAACCCGCCGACCCGCGCGACCGACTCGCTCGCGCTCGTCGCGCGGGGTCGGGTCGAGGGTCAGCCAGATCGGGGCGGGTCGGTGCCGTGGCCGGCTCGCCGAGGTAGGCCTCGACCCAGCTATGGGCGTGCTTCTGGCGGACGTTCATGACCCGGGCCAGCGTCGTTCCAGTCGCCCCCCTTGAAGCCGTTGACCATCCGCGCCGGGATGTCGATCGAGCGGAGCAGCAGCGTCAGGGCGCTGGCGAAGTACTCGCAATGGCCCTCCTTGCGGTTGACCAGGAAGTCCTCGACCGGGTCGAGCGTCGGGGTCGACGACGTCCATCTGCAGCGTGTAGCTGAACTCGCCCGAATCGCGGAGGTACGCCTCCAGGGCCGCGGCCCGGCCGCGTGCGGTCGTCGTCGGGCGGGATCGCCTCGACGACCCGCTCGGCGATCGCGCCGGAGCCGGGCCTCGGAGCGGCTCGGGGATCGCCAGGAGCATGGCTCCGCGCTCGGACGCCTCGGGCGACGCGCTCGCCGGGCTGGGGCAGGTCGGGTCGGCGGCCGGAGATCGACCTCGTAGTCGTAGCGAGCCGGGCCGGGCGTCGGGCCGGGCGAGCGTGCCGTCGATCGCGTTGAGCTCGGGCTCGGACCGCGACGGGCGGCCGTCGGCGTCGAGGATCGGCCGGAGGCCGAAGAGGACGTCGGAGTCGTTCGGCTCGAGCTTGATCTTCTGGCGGATGACCGCTGCGCCTCGGCCAGCGTCGGTCGGGCGATCGGGAGAGCCGTCGCGCCGCGACCGCTGCGCCGATGCCAGCGGCCCGCGCTCGTAGCGGGCCATCGTCACGCCCCGCCAGAGCGGCTCGCCCGTCGGGCGCGATCCGCCGGTCCGTGCTCGTCGAACAGCTCGACGCTCATCACGACGCTGTCGTTCTCGAGGATCTCGCCGAGCTGGCCGAGCTGGACCTCGTCGTCGAAGCCGGTCAGGTGCTTGCGCGACGGCGTCGCTGCCCTGCGAGTCCGCGCCATCGTCGGCCGCCGGGGCATCGCCAGGAAGATCAGGCCGCCCAGGGCCAGCGTCGTCGCCGTCGACCCGGACCGCCGAGAGCAGGAACGGGCAGGTCGAGCAGGCCGGGGTACGGCTCGCCGCGGTCGCCGGCCGCCGGCCGGCGCCGCCGGCGCGAGCCCGGCGCCGCGCAGCGCCTCGCGGTGGAGCGAGAACAGGCCGAGCACCCAGAGCGCCAGCATCGCCCAGGCGAACAGCATCGACCCCGACCGGTCGCTCTGGCTGATCACCGCCGCCGACCAGGACCTGCACCAGCCCGAGCAGGAACAGGAACCAGTCGTCCTCGACCGTCTTGGGCAGGAACATCTTGATCAGCTGGAGGTAGACCAGCCAGTGCGCCAGCGCGAGCAGCAGCAGGTTCGTCGTCGACGGCGTACTCGAGGAAGCCGAGGCCGACCGAGGCCAGCGCCAGCAGGTTGGCCAGCGCCCGCGGACAGCGCCAGCCGCGGGTTGCGGTCGACGGTCAGGAAGGCGACGACCGCCGGCGACGGCCGACGGCCGGCGGGTAGAGCATCGCGAACGGTTGCTCGTCGGTCGCGTCGACGCTCAGGACCAGCGTGGCGAAGAAGAGCATCAGGTAGAAGCTGGCGCGGTAGAGGCTCGAGGAAGTTCATGGCCGCGCCCCCCGGCCGTTCGCCGGCCGCTCGCGGCCGGCGGCCGCCTCGGCGACGGCCGCCGTGGCCGGCGGCCGGCGACCGGTCCGGCCGTCGCGGCGTCGCGGCGATCGAGCGTCGACGCCGAGGTCCCGTCGTACTGGATCAGGTCGGCCAGGTCGCCCTGCGAGGCGTCGAGCAGGATGACCCGGCCGAGCAGGCCCCGCGAGCGACGCCGCCGAGAGCCGGGCCGACCGCTCGGCCTCCTCGATCAGGTTGATCGGCCGGGTCGAGACGACGATCAGGATCGCCTCGCGGAGGGTCGCCGGCGGCAGGACGTCGAGCAGGGCCGAGAGCGCCCCCTCGGTCGACGGCGCGGAGCACGGCGAGCTGCTCGAGCAGCTCGTGGAGCAGCTTGACCGACGCCGGCCCCTGCCGGACGCCCGGGGTCGGCCCGGTCCAGCCCAGGAGGAGCCGGCGGCCCGGTGCCGGCAGGTCTCCAGGCAGACCGTCGCGGCGAACTGGATCGCCTGCTCCAGCGCCTCGCGCTGCTCGGCCGTGACCTTGGTCCGGGGCAGCCAGGGGTCGAGCAGGATCGCCAGGTCCTGCTCGTTCTGCTGCTCGAACTCCTTGACCATCGGCTTGCCGAGCCGGGCCGAGGTCCGCCAGTGGATCCAGCGCGGGCTGTCGCCGGGCCGGTAGTCGCGCAGGCCGTGGTACTCCTGCTGCTGCGCCGAGCGGTCGTGCCGCTGGCCGCGGCGGGTCTCGCTCGCCTCGCGCTGGACGCAGGTGCCAGCGGCGGGTGAGCTGGCCGACCGCCGGGTAGACGATCAGCTGCGTCGGGCTCGCCGATCGTGACCCGCCGCTCGAGCAGGCCGAACGGCGAGCGGGTGGCCAGGTCGAGCGTCCGGAACCGGTACCTGCCCCGCTCGGGGCGCGACCCCCTGCCAGCGGACCCGGGCCCGCGATCCGGCCCGGCGACCCGGGGGAAGAAGACCCGCGGCGTCAGGCCCGCCGACCCCGAGACCGTCCGGTCGACCGGGCACCAGCGTCGTCCTCGAGGATCAGCGCCAGCGCGGCGGTCCACCGGCGGTCGTTCTCCAGGGTGTAGTCGAGCGCCAGCGGGTCGCCCGAGAAGACGTAGGGCGGCACCCGCCGCGAGATCCGCGAGCCGCCGGAGCATCGCGGCGCTGACGAAGATCGACGCCGACGATCGGGCCGGCCGCCAGCCCGGCGACCAGCAGGATCAGGTTGATCTGCTGGTGCAAGCCCGTCGACCAGCAGGCCGAGCCAGACGACGAGGTAGACCAGCCCCTCGCGGGTCCAGAGCAGCCGCTGGGTCGGCCAGAGGCTCCGCGACGACCCGCCGGGCGAACCGGCCGAGCGGCCGCGTCGGCCATCGGCGCGATCGGTCCGCCGGCGATGCGATCGGTCGCGGATCGCGGCCGGACCGCCGCGGCCGTCACGACGGGACCCGGAGGCGGTCGACGATGTCGCGGATGATCGCCTCGGCCGCGCCGAACTCGCCGGCCTGGAGGAACGACTTGCCGACGACCCGGTGCGCCAGCACCGGGACGGCCAGCGTCTTGATGTCGTCGGGGACCACGTAGTCGCGGCCCGAGACCAGCGCCAGGCTCTGCGCCGCCCGGTAGAGCGTCAGGGCCCCGCGGGTGCTGACGCCGACGTGCAGGTCCTCCCCCTTGCGGGTCGCGTGGACGATGTCGAGCAGGTAGTCGGCGATCGCGTCGTCGACCCGGACCTGCCGGACGGCCCGCTGGAGCTGCAGGACGTCCTCGGCCGATGAGGACCGGCCGGAGCGACTCGACCGGCTCGCCGGCGCGGTGGCTCGACAGGACCCTGCGCTCCTCGGAGCGGAGCGGGTAGCCCATCCGGAGCCGGATCATGAACCGGTCGAGCTGGCTCTCGGGCAGGACGTAGGTCCCCTCGAACTCGTAGGGGTTCTGCGTCGCCAGCACGATGAACGGCGGGCTCGAGCGACGTACGTCTTCCCCTCGACCGAGACCTGGCCGTCGCTCATCGCCTCCAGCAGGGCGCTCTGGGTCCGGGGCGTGGTCCGGTTGATCTCGTCGGCCAGGATCACGTTGGCGAAGATCGGGCCCGGCTTGAAGACGAACTCGCCGCGTGGCCGCGTTGTAGACGCTCGAGCCGAGGATGTCCGAGGGGAGCAGGTCGGGCGTGAACTGGATCCGCCGGAACGAGCAGTCGATGCTCGCGGCCAGCGCCCGGGCCAGCAGGGTCTTGCCCACGCCCGGGCACGTCCTCGATCAGGACGTGCCCCTCGGCCAGCAGGGCGACCACGGCGAGCTTGATGACCTCGGGCTTGCCCAGGACCACCGAGCCGACGTTGTCCAGCAGCCGGTTCAGCAGCGACATCAGCTCGTCCAGGTCGGCCGAGGCGGACGTCTCGGCCGTCTGAGGTGAATTCATGCGATGTCCTTCGAAACGCGGACCGTACCGCCGCGATCCGGGCACGGCTCGCGAGCCGATCCAGTATAAGCGAGCGGCCGCGCCGATTCCAACGCGCTCCGCGGCCGCCGACGGCCGCGGCGATCGGCCGGACCCGGTCGCGATGCCGCGCGGATCTCGCCTGCCCCGGATCCGGCCGCGATCGTGATACGGTGCGACGCGGGCCGACGAGGTCGAGGTCGCCGCTCGACGAGCCGCGCGCGACCGCGATCCGGGCCAGGAGGCGAGCCGATGGCCGAGCCCGCGCGAACGGTCCTGCTCCTGGCCGGCCGGCTGGGCGGCCCGCGACGAGGGCTGGTCGGTCCGGGCCCTGCTCGATCGGCTGGAGCGGCTCGGGTCTCGGCCGCAGGTGCTCTGCGTCGCGGCCGGCGGGCGACGCGGCGACGCGACCGCCGGGTCGTCGAGTGCCCGGGCCTGGGCCGCCGCTGGCGGCGCGCCCTGGCCGTCCGCGGGCTCCGGTTCGGCGAGCGGCTCGAGCCGCCCCGACCTGCTCCACGTCCTCCGGCGCGGCGATGGCCGACGGTCGGCCTGGCGATCGCCGAGCACTGGCGGCTCCCCTACGTCCTGACGATCGACGAGTTCCTCCCGCCGCGACGGCCGGCTCCGGCTGAGCCGGCGCTGGTGCCGCGGGCTGGTCGCGACCAGCCGCGAGCTGGCCGACGACCTGATCGCGCGACCTCGGCGTCCCCGCCGGCTCGATCGCGCGTGGTCCGCCCGGGGATCGCGGCCCGCCGAGGCCCGGCCGCGCCGCCGCGGTCGGGCCGCGGTCCCGGTGATCGGCGACGGCCGGGCCCGCTGGTCGCCGGCTCGGGGTTCGCGACCTTCCTGAACGCCGCCCGACGCGTCGCTCGACGCGGGGATCGACGCCGAGTTCGTCATCGCCGGCCAGGGCGAGGACGAGGTCGACCTCCGCCGCCGCGCCGACCGGCTGCGGATCGCCGACCGGCGTCACCTTCGCCGAGCATCCCGGTCGTCGGCCTGCGGTTCTGGAACGTCCTCGACGTCTTCTGCCAGACCTCGCTCGTCCCGACCGTCGGCCGGACCCTCGCGCCGGCGCTGGCCTTCGGCGTCCCGTCGATCGCCTCCGACATCGAGGGCCTGCGCGTCGCTGGTCGCCGACGGCGAGACCGGCCTGCGCGTCCCGCCCGGCGACTCCGGCCGCCCTGGCCGCGGCGATCCTCGACCTCCTGGCCGACCCCGACCGCGCCCGCGCCGCTCGGCGACCGAGGCCGCGCGGCCGATCCGCCGCGACTTCGACCCCGACCGCGAGGCCGCGCGGCCTCGCCGCCGTCTACCGCGGCGGCCCTCGACCGGCCGACGCCGGCGCCGGACGGCCCGCCGGGCCGCCGGTCGGCCGCTGAGCCGGCGCCGGCCGTCGCGACGGCCGACCGCCCGCGGCCTCGCGCCGACCCGGCCGCTCGTAGACGTTCGCCCAGGCGAGGAAGTCGTAGAACGCCAGCAGCGTGCAGAAGACCAGGCCCGGCATGCCGTCGAGGAACCCGAGCCGGACGACGTAGGCGTAGAGGAACCGGACCAGCGGCCGCATCGGCAGCCGGAGGTAGACCTTCTTGAGCCGCCGCTTGAACCGCTTGCCCGGCCCGATCGACGCGGGGATCGGCTCGCGGAGGAACCGCTCGTACATCTCGGCCTCCCAGACGGCGTAGCGGTTGTGCTTCTCGACCCAGGCGGCGATCGTCGGGTAGGCGTGGTGGTCGAGCTCGTGGACGAGCCGGAGGGCCCGGCCGTCGCAGCTCGACGTGCTCGTGGGCCTCGTTGTCGCCGGTCCGCGCGCCGGGCGCGACGGGCATCTTCTCGTAGCGGCCGAGGCGGTGCTTGAAGAGGCGGAGGTTCCACGCCTCGGCGTAGCCGCAATGGCGGATCCGCCGGCCGAGGAAGAAGTACTTCATGTTCAGGTAGAAGCCGTCCGCCTCGTCGGCCGCGGTCCGCCGGGCGATCTCCTCGGCCAGCTCGGGGACGACGACCTCGTCGGCGTCGACGATCAGGACCCACTCGTTGCGGAACGGCAGGTTGTCGAGCGCCCAGTTCTTCTTCTTGGGGTAGGTCCCGTTGAAGTGGAACTGGACGACCGGCGCGCCGTGCTCGGCGGCGACGCGCGGCCGTCTCGTCGGTGCTCTGGCTGTCGACGACGAAGACCTCGTCGGCCCAGGCCAGGGCGGGCAGGCAGCGGCGGAGGTTCTCGGCCTCGTTCTTGACGGGGACGATCACGCTGACCGGCGCCTTGCGGGCGAGTGCGGGATCGTGATCGGCTGAGTCGGGTCGTCGTCCGTCTCGGCGTGCTCGCGGTCGACGTCTCGCATCGGCCGGATCTCAGATCGTCACTCGGCACTCGACCGCCTCCGGCGCGGGCCCGCCGCCGGCGACCCAGCGGTAGACCGCGGCGAGCCGTCGGGCCTGCTGGTCCCAGGTGTATCGGCGCTCGACCAGCGCCCGGCCGCGCGGCCGAGCTCGGCGCGCTCGGCGGCGGAGCGTTCGAGCAGGTCGCGGAGGCCCGCCGGTCACGCCGTCGGCGGTCGGCTCGACGACGATCCCGCCGTCGGCCGCGGCCAGCTCGGGGAAGTGGCAGGCGGTGGTGATCAGCGCCGGGCAGGCGGCAGGCCAGGGCCTCGAGGATCGCCATGCTGAACCCCTCGCTGTAGCTCGGCAGGACGAAGGCGTCGGCCGCGCGCCCAGACCTGCCGGGCCCGCTCGCCCGAGACGTGGCCGACGCCAGGTCACCCGCGACGGCCAGGCCCTCGGCCTCGATCCGGTCGAGGAACGGGCCGAGCGCCCCGTCGTCGTTGCCGGCCAGGAGGAGGTGGAGGTCGGGATGGTCGCGCGCGACCGGCCGCCAGGGCCTCGGCCAGCAGGTCGAGCCCCTTCTTGACGTGCAGCCGGCCGAAGAAGAGCAGGACGAACTTGCCGGCCAGCTCGGGGTACTCGGCCTCGAGCGCGGCCCGCGGCGGGCAGGTCGTCGAACGGGGCGAGGTCGACGCCGTTGGGGACGAGGCAGATCGGGCGTCCGCGGCGCGAGCGCCCGGAGGTGGCCGACCTCGGGCCGGGACAGGGCGTGCAGGCAGGCGGCCCGGCGGAGGTTCTTCCCCTCGACCAGCGCCGTGTAGACCTTCTTCTTCCAGCGCCTTGTGCCGCAGCGCCCAGGGCTCGGCCATGCCGTGCGCGGCGATCAGGTAGGGGACGCCCGCCGCCCGCGCGGCCCGCGCCCCGCGGCGGGTGTGCCCCTGCCAGAGCCCGTGGAGGTGGACGACCTCGGCGCCGCGGACCGACGGCCTCCAGGTCGGCCTCGGGCCCGCGGAGCGTCAGGCCGGGGCGGGATCGGCGGTCGTCGCCGAGCCGCGACGGCGTCGGGCGTCACGATCGTGACGTCCCCCCCCGCGCCGCCAGGGCCCCGGTCATCCCGAGGATGCTCGGCACCATCCCGCCGTCGCGGACCGGGTCGAGCCCGTTGCAGAGGTGGAGCCAGCCCTCGCGGAACCTCCGGCCCGCGCCGGCCCGTCGCGTCGCTCGCCGCGGTCGTCGGCGTCGCGCTCATGCTCGACCTCCATGGTTGATCATCCTCGGATTCGAACCTCGAGTTCGACGATCGGAGCTGCGCCCGCGCGTCAGGCGACCGCGGCCTCCGCGACGTGCCCGGCCACGACGCGATCTGGAGCGCCTCGATCGTCCCCGTCGGCGAACCGCTCGGGCCCCCAGTCGGCGACGACCTCCGCGGCCCGGCGGCCCAGCGCCCGGCGCTCGGCCTCGGGCAGGCCGGCGATCCAGGCGAGGGCGGCGGCCATGCCCGTCGACGTCGCGCGGGTCGAACCGCCGGCCGGTCGTCCCGGCGGCCGTCGGGGACGAGCGTCTCGACGCAGCCGGCGCGGTCGGAGACCAGCAGCGGCAGGCCGCACGCCGCCGCCTCGTTGACGACCAGGCCCCAGGGCTCCATCAGGCTCGGGTGGACGAACGCCGAGGCGTACGCATACCAGCGCGCCAGCTCGTCGGCCTGGAGGAAGCCCGGCCGGTGGATCGACCCGGCGCACGCCGCTCGCCGCGACGGCCGCCTCGACCTCCGCCGCCGCCGGGCCGCCGCCGCAGAGGACCAGGTCCCAGGCCGTCGCCCGCGGCGCGGCCTCGCGATAGCGGGCGAACGCGCGGACCAGCCGGACCAGGTTCTTCTCGGGGACGAACCGGCTGACGGCGAGGAAGTACGGGGCGTCGGGCAGGCCCCGGCGGCCGTCGGGGTCGCGCCGGGCGGCCTCGGCCGCGCGCGGCGAAGTGGTCGTTGTCGACCGCGTTGTAGCCCAGCGCGATCCGGTCGCGGGGCATCCCGAGCGTCGACCAGGTAGTCGCGATGCCTCGGCCCGCCGACCAGCGCCGCCGAGAACCGGCGGACCCGCCGCCGCTTGACCGCCTCCTTCCACCAGACCCGCGGGTGGTCGATCTCCTGGCTCTCCGACATCAGGATCGCCGGCCGCCCGTCGCGCCGGCCCAGCCGAGCGCGGCCATCGACTCGGGCCGCGCGTAGCCGACGATCCCCACCGCGTCGGGCCGGTCGCGGTCGAGCGCCTCGCGGCATCGCCCGCGCGCAGGCGGCGCGGGGGATCGTCTCGAGGACGCGGTCGGGGAAGAAGCGTGACCCACTCGAACGGCTCGTCCGCCCGCGGCGGTCTGCCAGGGATAGCGCCGCTCGGTCCCGGCGGCCTCGTAGGCGATCAGCCGTCCCCCCGATCGGCCCAGCGCCGCGGCCAGGGCCCGGAGCCGGGCCAGGTGGTAGGGGCCGAAGTTGGTGAAGCAGATGGCCAGGTCCATCGAGCGACTCCTTCGCTCGTCGATCAGGCACCGGCGACCCCGTAGACTCGCCCCCGGCCGGGACGACGCCGGCCTCGGTCGCGGGGTCGCCGGCCGACCCGAACTTGTTGCACGAACCAGAGCAGCACCATCGGCGGCAGGGTGGTGAAGCCGTAGATGTAGTAGAACCAGACGAACGGGTCGTCGTTGACCGTCATGAGCCAGGCGTTGTAGAACGTCAGGGCCCACCAGGCCTGGACCCACGGGACCGTGCTGTAGACGCCGGAAGATACTCGTAGGCCGGTCCGGAGCAGGAGCGCCAGGACCGCCAGGACGATCGCCGTCGCCGCGCGCCCCGCCGTTGAGCTGGGTCGCGCCCAGGATGCCGATCGCCGGGCCCGGTGAAGTCGTCGCTTCGCGCTTGAACTCGGAGCCGGCGATCCAGGCGTCCACCCACTCGCTCGCGGCCGTAGATCGGCTTGTCGTGCCAGACGATCCGGGGGATGAAGGTCGAGAAGATCCGCAGGTACGACGCGCCGTAGTCGTAGTCCGGACTTGTCGGGCACCGTGTCCATCATCAGCAGGAAGCCGCCGTACTCCTCGGTCTCGTTGCTGGCCAGCTCGGGCTTCTGGATCGGCGCTCCTCGTCCGCTCCTTCAGGTTGAGGTCGGCGAGGATCGACGAGGGGTCGAAGTCGGCGAGGTACTCGACGAAGCCGGAGAACGACCGGTCGTAGTCGCGGTCGTTCCGCCAGCCGATCGCGAGCGAGACGACCAGGGCGCCGGCGAAGGCCGTCGCGAGCCAGGACCGGCTTCGACGGCCGCTTGCCCCTCGACGTGTAGAAGGCGCAGACCGTCGTCAGCACGCCGATCAGCGAGTGCGACCGCTTGCCGTTGAACATCCAGATCAGCACGTAGAGCGGCCGACGACGCCCAGCCCCGCCCAGGTGTAGCGCCGGCCGCGGCCGCCCGCCGTGCCGGCCGGTCACGATCAGGAGGATGCCGCCGACGAGCATCACGATCGGGAACGAGCGGAGCAGGCTCTCCTCGGCCGACATCTCGTCGAGTCGTCCGAGCCCCCGACGAGCCCCGTGCAGAGCAGGCCCCAGAGCGATCAGGGCCGGCGACGACCCGGTGATCAGCGACGACGACCAGCGCACCGGCGGCCGGGGCAGGCACGCCGCGATCCACCGGCCGATCCCGCAGTAGTAGACCGACCAGGAACCAGGCCAGGGCCCAGAGCGCCCGCGCGTTGGCCGTCGTGACCAGCTCGTCGCCCCGGACGCGGATCGCCCACTCGCGGTACGAGATCGCCTGGATCACGTAGACCTGGACGTAGCCGACCAGGAACAGCCAGATCGGCGCGAACGGGTCGAACGACCGTCGCATGACCTGCGAGAGGACCAGGCCGACGATCAGGGCCGCCGTCGCGTAGACGTACATCCGGTCGTCCATGACGCTCACCCCACCTCGGCCCCGAGCCGGGCCATCTCGGGCACCGCCGACCGACTCGCCCCGTGCGCGGGGCCGTAGCTGAACCGGTCCTTCAGCGCGAGGATCGGCCGCTCGACGCACTCCCACGAGAGCACCGCCACCGCGAAGCTCGCCGCCAGCTTCGCCGCGTCGGCCGCCGGGCCGTCCCCCGAACCCGATCTGATCGGCGGTCATGAAGATGATGTGGTGATAGAGGTAGATGCCGTAGCTGATCTGGCCCAGGTAGCAGAGCCGTCGGTCGCGGAGCGGGGCGAGCGCGCCGCGGCCGGCGTGGACGACGACCAGGCCGACGGCGCCGAAATACGCCAGGTTGATCGCGAGCATCCGCAGGCTCAGCTCCGCGGCCGATCGGGTCCCGGACGGTCCGCGCCATCCCGAGCAGGCGGATCGCGGGATCGCCGAGGGCCAGGTAGGCGGCCGGGCCGGCGAAGGCGAGGGCCAAAGCCCACCGCGTCGCCCGCGACGGCGAGCCCGCCCGTTCACCGCCCAGGATGACCGCGAGCAAGCCGCCCAGCGCCAGGCCGTCGCCGTGGGTCAGGAGGATCCAGGGGGTGAACCCCGCCAGCCGGGCGACGACGGCGGTCGAGGCGACCCCCATGCGCCAGGGGGACGACCGACCTCCGGCCCAGCAGGGCGATCAGGAGCGGCCAGACCAGGTAGAACTGCTCCTCGATCGCGAGGGTCCAGGTGTGCCGGAACGCGGTGCAGGAACGGGGGGACGTCGCCGAACCAGTAGTCCGGGATGCGCTGGGTGTAGGTCAGGTAATAGGGCAGGCCGTCCAGCCGAGACGGGCCGGGCAGGAGCGGCGACAGCGCGACGAGCGCCAGCAGGCTGAGGTAGTAGATCGGCCAGATCCGCAGCGCCCGCCGGGCGTAGAAGCGGCCGAGGAAGCCGGGCTGATCCACCTGTCCGAGGATGATCGACGTGATCAGGTAGCCCGACAGGACGAAGAACAGGTCGACCGCCGTCCCGAGGAGCGTGACCTGAGGCACCCAGAGGTGATAGACGACGATCGCCAGCGCCGCCAGGCCGCGCAGGGCGTCGAGTTCGGGTATCCGTCGCATCGCTCCTCCGTGAGGTGTGGGCGAGTCGCGACGGCCTCGTTCATGAGGGCCGTCGGCGGTCGCGATCAGGGGCGACCGGCGCCGGGGGAACCGATCGCGTCGCGGATCGCGTCATTCAGGGCGTCCTGGTAGCGGGCCCAGTCGAACGCCTCGGCGCGGGAGCGGGCGGCGCGGGACATCGCGGCGCGGAGGCCGGGATCGTCGCCGAGCCGCTCCATCCGCGCGGCCAGCGCCTCGACGTCGCGGGCGGGGACGACGAACCCCTCGATCCCGTCGCGGACGACCGAGCCCGCCTCCGGGTGACCACGCACGGCAGGCCGCAGGCCAGCGCCTCGTAGGTGACGACGGCCGAGCCTTCGAACAGCGAGGGGAAGACGAACACGTCGGCCGCGGCCATCCGCGCCGGCATCTCGGCGTGCGAGACGCGGCCCAGGTGCTCGACCTCGTCGAGGTAGCCCGCCAGGGGGCCGAGCTCGCGCGGCAGGGGGCCGAGGAGCTGGAGCCGCCAGCCCGGCCGCCGGACCCGTCGCCAGGCTTCCAGGAGGTACTTGATCCCCTTGCGCTGGGTGATCCCGCCCGCGAACAGGAACGTACACGACGCGCCGGGCCGCTTCGCGGGGTCGGGTCGGAACCGTCGCGTATCGGCCGCGTAGGGGATCACGCGCGATCCGGTCGCGGGGCGTGCCGTGGCGGGCGAGGGCCTCGGCGATGTGCTCGGAGGGGACGAGGATCCGGTCGGCCAGCTCCAGGTCGCGGAGCCTCCGGTCGTGGAGCCAGTCGAGCTCGTCGCGGTCGAGACGAGCCGTCGCCGAGGTAGATCGGGAAGAAGTCGGGCGCGGCCTCGGCCTCGCGCTCGAGCACGAGACGTTCCTCGCGGACGTCGCCGTGCACCATGCTCAGGATCGCGGGGATGCCCAGCTCTCGGCAGAGCGGCAGCGTGAACTCCGAGCCGACGTCGCTGAAGACCAGCGCCGCGCGGGGTCCCCGGCGCGACAGGACGCGGGCCAGGCGGCGGTCGAAGGTCCGCGTCCGCCACCGCGACACGCCCCGACGGGCCCGGTGCCGGTGCGCACCCAGGCGGCCCTCGACCTGCAAGGCAACGTCGTAGCCCCAGGCCGATCGGACCCGGTCGCGGGGGATCTCCGGGTCGTGCCGCCGTCGCAGGACGCGCTGCCAGCGGTCGAAGCGGTCGGGGGCGATCCGGCGACCCAGGGCCGAGACGGGCCCGTCGCCGCCGTAGTAGAACGCCGTGACGAAGCGATCGAGGAGGTCCGCCCTGGCCAGGCCGACCACCGCCTGATAGGCCGGAGGACGGGCGTCGGGGCAGGCGACGAGGACTCGGTCGGCGCCGGGAGGGTTCGTCATGGGGATGGCTCGATCATCCGTGGGAGCCGGACAAGGGGTCGAATCCTTCGGCGGGCATCCTAGCCTCGGGCCCGGGACCTCGTCAAGCGGCGATCGGGCGGTCCATTCGCGCGGGCTGGACAGGATCGTGTGATGATGGCATGATGTCGCGCGATCTTTCCCGGCCCCCGTCCCCGGGGGCCCGATCGCTCGTACCGACCACGGATGGGCCCGCCATGATCCGACAGAGCATCAAGGACGTGTATTTCCACCTGGTCCGATACCTCTCGCTGCCGAGCCTCGCTCGCCGCGAGGCTCCGGTACGGACTGCTCGGCCCCCGCCGTCCCGAGGGCCATTACCTGCACCTCGGCTGCGGCTTCAAGTACCTCGACGGTCTGATCAACACCGACGGCAACATCTTCCGCAAGATCGACCTCTGGCACGACCTGCGGAACCGTCTGCCGTTCCCCGACGGAGCTGCCGGTTGGTCTACTCCTCGCACACGCTCGAGCACATGTTCCCGCACGAGGCGATCGCGCTCCTGCGCGAGATCCGTCGCGTGCTGGCCATCGGCGGGGTGGCGCGGGTCGCGGTGCCGAGCATGGAGTATGCCCTGGAGGTCGCCCGCGGCTCGGACGTGGAGGACTGGCCCCGCCCGTTCTCCGACCCGATCTCGCAGGCCGTCAACTACCTGTTCTGCGACGGCCAGCACAAGTACGCCTACACCTTCGAGATACTCGCCGCCTTCGCGACGGAGGCCGGATTCCCCCGGGTCGTCGACTACTCGGCGGAGCACGGCGTCGCGGCGAAGGCGTACGGGGCGGTCACCGTGGGCGACGAACCCCCGCGGTTCCCTGGTCGTCGAGCTTTTTGCCACGGACGCCGTCCTCGCCGGACCGACCGATAGCCTGCGCGGGGCCGCGCGGCTATGATGGAGGCCGAGGCAATCCCCGGCCGGCGCGACGACGCGGAGCCCGCGACACCCGATGAACGACTGGCGCGAAGCCATTGACCGGCAGGTCGACGCGCTCACCGACGAGCTGCGCGAGGTCCGGAGACACCTGCACGCCCACCCCGAGCCGAGCCGCGAGGAGTTCGAGACGACGCGATACGTGTCCGACCGGCTCCGCCGGGAGGGGATCGCGCATCGCGTCGTCCCCTCGGGCCGCGGCATCGTCGCCGGGCCGGAGGGGGTGGCGGCCCAGGGCCCCCGCGTCGCGCTGAGGGCCGACATGGACGCCCTCCGCCTGGTCGACGCCAAGGAGGTCGAGTACCGCTCGACCCGAGACGGCGTGATGCACGCCTGCGGACACGACGCCCACACGGCGATGGCCCTCGGCGCCGCCCTGGCGCTGCACCGCTGCGGCGACGCGCTCCCCGCCCCGGTCGCCTGGGCGCGATCTTCCAGCCGGCCGAGGAGGTCGGCGAGGGGGCCGCCGAGATGGTCGCGGCGGGGGCCGTCGAGGGGGTCGACTCGATCGTCGCGCTGCACGTCGCCCCCGAGTTCGTGGTCGGCCGCGTGGCGCTGCGTCGCGGGTTCGCGACGGCGTTCTGCCAGGAGATCGACGTGACCATCCGCGGCGAGGGGGGGCACGCGGCCAGGCCGCACCTGACGGTCGACCCGATCGCCGCCGCGGCGCAATTCATCACGGCCGTCTACCACGCGATGCCGAGGGCGTTCGACTCGCGCGAGCCGACGGTCGTCTCGTTCGGGGCGATCGCGGGGGGGAGCAACGCGAACGTGATCCCCGACCGCGTGGCGCTGCGGGGCACGCTCCGCACCCTGGGACGGGCGACGGCGCAGAAGGTCCGCGAGCGCCTCGAGCAGGTCGCGCGCGGGATCGCCGAGGCGAGCCGCGCCGAGATCGTCCTCGCGTTCGGCTCCGGGACCGATTCGGTCGTCAACGACCTGCGCGTCAGCGACATCTGCGCCGAGGCGGCCGGCGAGGTCGTCGGCGACGACCAGGTCGAGTTCCTCGCGCTGCCGAGCATGGGGGGCGAGGACTTCTCCGGCTACCTCGACCACGCCCGCGGCTGCATGCTCCGCCTGGGCGTCGCCCCCCCCGAGGGGCCTCGCTGCGCGCTGCACTCGTCCCTCTTCGACATCGACGAGCCGCCCTGGCCATCGGCGCCAAGATCCTGGCCCGCAGCGCGGTGCTGCTCGCGCTCTCGTGAGGCGACGGCTCCCCGGCCGTCCCCGGAACGGTTTCAAAATCTGCAATTCCCAATCGGATATTTGAAATTCGAAATCTCAAATTTGATATTTTCAAATTCGGGATATTTGAAATTCGAAATCTCAAATTTGATATTTCAAATTCGGGATTTCCAGGAGGTCGTCGCGGCCGCCCGCCCATCGCGCGGCCGCGACGCCCCCGGCCACGGCCTCGATGACGCGGCCCTGGAGGTCGGCGGGGACGTCCAGGCCGAACAGGCGGAGCACCGTCGGGGTCACGTCCATCAGCTGCATCCCGGCGACGGGCCCCCGCGGCTCGATGCCGGGGCCGGAGGCGATCAGCAGGCCGTCGGGGGCGTGGTTCGCGTCGTCGGGGCCGGTGTCGTTCTCGAAGGTGTGGACCTCGCCCGTGCCGACGGTCCCGACCGACCGCCAGCGGAGGTCGCCGAAGTAGACGAACAGGTCGGGCGGCGCCGCGCCCGGACCGTCCGGTACAGGGACTCGGGCTTCAGCGCCCGGGTCCCGATCGGCCGCCCCTGCGGGTCCCCCAGCGCCTCCAGCTCGGCGGCCAGGCGGTCGCGGGTCGCCTCATAGTCCCCGGGCTCGATCAGCCCTTGCGGCTCGCGCCCCTTCACGTTGAGGAAGAGGCGGCCGTAGTAGCCTCCCGAGCCCCAGGCGGTCGTCCGCGCCCAGTCGACCTTCAGCCCCTCCAGGCGCGAGGGGGCCGTCGGCGGCTCCTTGAGGACGAGGTAGCCCTGCTGGATCAGCCATTCGTTGAGCGCGATCCCCCCCTCCATGCACTGCGCCCCGTGGTCGGACACGACGAGGACGTGCGCGTCGTCGGGGACCACCTCGAGCAGCTCGCCGACCTTGCGGTCGACGTGCTCGTAGTAGTCGGCGATGACCGTCTCGAACGGGTTGGCCGGCTCGTAGCGGTGGTGCGCCGGGTCCATGTACTGCCAGAAGGCGTGATGGACGCGGTCGGTGCCCATCTCGACCATCATGAAGAAGTCCCACGGCTTCGACCGCATCAGGCGGCGCGCCAGGGCGAACCGCTTGTCGGTCATCCGCACCAGGGCGTCGCGGATCTTCCCCTTGTCGGGGGTCCGGAAGTCGCTGACGTCGAACTCGTAGGGGTGGACGTCGGGCCAGCCGGCGATCTCGTCCTTCAGGCCGGGTGGGTGCGTGTAGTTCGACGCGATCGACGGCGTGAGGAAGTCGGTCACCATCAGGCCGTTGACCGGCCGCGGCGGGTACGTCTGCGGGACGCCGATCAGGATCACCCGCCGGCCGGCGGCGCCGAGGTAGTCCCAGAGCAACGGCTCGCGGACGGCCAGCGAGGTGGCCGTCGTCATCTTCTCGTACGACCGATCGGCGCGGTTGCGGAAGCCGTAGTACCCGAGCGTGCCCGGGTCCTTGCTCGACATCATCGACATCCACGCCGGCACCGTGATCGGCGGGTCGCAGCTCCGCAGCGTGCCCCAGGCCCCTCGGTCGCGGAGCCGCGACAGGTTGGGCAGGCGGCCGGCGAACCGGCCGAAGACCAGGCTCGGCTCGGCGCAGTCGAGGCCGATCACCACCACCTTCGTCGCCCGATCGTGGGACATGCGTCCGCCCCTCCTTAGATTCCGCGCGTGCCGCGGGGATCGGAATGATCCGATCTCAAATTTGAAATTTCAAATTTGAGATCGAATTTGAGATTTTCAAATTTGAAATCTCAAATTTTGGATTCCGCGGGGCCTCGCCGGCCGCCGGGCCCGGGGCCGCGCGTCAGGCCGTCTGGTAGCCCAGCGCGTACTTCTCGCGGCGCCGGCCAGCTCCCAGTCGTGCTCGACCATCATCCGGACGAGGCTGGGGAAGTCGACATCCGGCTTCCAGCCGAGGACCTCTCGGGCCTTGGTCGCGTCGCCCAGGAGCACGTCGACCTCGGAGGGGCGGGTGTACCTGGGGTCGAACTCGACGAAGTCGCGATAGTCGAGGTCGAGCATCGAGAAGGCCAGCTCGAGGAACTCGCGGACCGAGTGCGTCTCGCCGGTGGCGACGATGTAGTCGTCGGGCTTCTCCTGCTGGAGCATCATCCACATGGCGCGGACGTAGTCGCCGGCGAACCCCCAGTCGCGCTTCGCGTCGAGGTTGCCCATGACGAGCTTGCGCTGCAGGCCCTCCTTGATCCGGGTGGCGCCGAGCGTGACCTTGCGGGTCACGAACGACTCGCCGCGGCGGGGGCTCTCGTGGTTGAACAGGATGCCCGAGCAGGCGAACAGGTTGTACGCCTCGCGGTAGTTGACCGCCTGCCAGTGCGCGTAGAGCTTGGCGCAGGCGTACGGGCTGCGCGGGTGGAACGGCGTGTCCAGCCCCTGCGGCGGAGGCGCCGAGCCGAACATCTCGGAGCTCGACGCCTGGTAGAACTTCACCTCCTGGCTGCGGTTGAGCTGGCGGACCGCCTCGAGCAGGCGGAGCGTCCCCAGCCCGACCACGTCGGCGGTGTAGAGCGGCTGGTCGAACGAGACGCGGACGTGGCTCTGCGCCCCCAGGTTGTACACCTCGTCGGGCCGCACCTGCTCCATCAGCATCGACAGGCTCGAGGCGTCGGCCAGGTCGGCGTAATGCAGCTGGAAGCGGTCGTGGAGGTCGGGGTCGCGGGCGAACAGGTGGTCGATCCGCTGGCGATTCAGGCTGCTCGAGCGCCGGACCAGGCCGTGCACCTCGTAGTCCGGCTTGCCCAGCAGGTATTCGGCGAGATAGGACCCGTCCTGGCCCGTGATCCCCGTGACGAGCGCGCGTTTCATGCGATGGTCCCCTTCAACGAGATGCCCGGGCGCGGCATCGAGCCGGGCCCGCCGCGCGGTCGCGGCTCCGCCGACGACGCTCACGGGATGTGATATTCGGCCCGGTCTTCGGGCAGGATCGGCTCCAGGGCCCCCAGCAGCGCCGAGGCGAAGTCGCGGAGCGCCTCGCCGTCGGGGTCGATCTCGCCCGGGCAGAACACCTCGACGGTCATCCCCGACCCCCGGGTGGTCCGGCCGTGGCTGCTCCGGCTGGTGATCGGCAGGCCGCGGACGTAGCGCTCCAGCCGACCTTCCCCGAAGATGTAGTACCAAAACCCGACCCCCTGGACCAGTTCACCTTGCGAGTAGGCCAGCCGCGTGACCGGGATCTCGCCCCCCGCGTGGCGGATCGGCAGCACCTTGCAGAGCGACTCGACCTTGGTCCAGCCCCCCGACGGCAGGCAGATCTTGGGCGAATGCCGCAAGTTCAGGCCCAGCCTCGAGTAGTTGATCCAGAGCCGGAGCCGGCGCCCGGGCGGCTGCGACACTCGTAGTCGCGATTGAGGTACTCGGTCGCCTGCGACTCCTCGACGATCCTGGGGTCGATCCCCACGTCCTGCCCGACCCAGTCGCCCAGCTCCAGCGGGATCGTCGACAACGGCGCCCGCAGCGGCGGCCTCTCGATCCCGCTCCAGTGCTCCAGCGCCGGCCTGCGCCGCGTAGCCGGACGCCAGGATGAAGCCGCACAGGGCCAGGCGACGGAGAGGGGGCATCTGAGGTCCTTGCTGCTCGGCTCCCGGCGCGGCGGATGGACCGGGCCGGATGTCGGATCGGAGAGGTCACGGAGTCCTGCCGTCCGGCATGGTCCATCCGCCATGCCGGTCGCGATCAGGCGCGGGCCGCCGGGCCGGCCGAGGGGGCCGCGACCGCGGAACGGGCCTGGTCGAGCACCCAGCACTCGGCCCGCAGCAGGGACAGCCCGAAGGCCATCATCAGCAGCCCCTCGGCCGTGTGGTACGCCCCCGAGGCGTAGTGCGGGTTGACGAAATACATGACGTAGCCGGTCAGGATCACCCGCGCCACGTTGGCCGTCAGCGCGATCGGGATGGCCGAGGCCACCACCGCCGCGCGATACCACGCCGGCCGCCTCGACAGGTACGCCACGGCCGCCGTCAGGGCCAGGAAGCCGGTCAGTTGCCGCATCCCGCTGCACGCCTCGGCGACGAACATCTGCACGTTGCCGGGCAGCGTCATCATGTTCCCCTCGCGGAGCACGGGCACGCCGGTGGCGTTCATCGCGTCGGCGGCGATCCGGCTGGCGAGCATCTGGAGCGGCGAGGCGAACTTGGCATAGAGCGCGATCGGCAGCGGGACCATGAAGACCAGGAACGCGATCGCGAACCAGAACCGCCGCAGCGCCTCGACCCCGCACAGCAGCGAGCAGACCCCCGCCAGGCCGACCAGGAAGGCCAGGTCGCCCAGGAACGGCACCGGCAAAGGGACCGTGACCAGCCGCCCCGCCAGCGCGACCGCCAGCAGCGCGACGCCCAGCGCCGCCCCCGACCGCACCGCCACCGGCCCCCGCCGGGCGGCCTGGTTGGCGAAGTACAGGCTGATCAGGGGCACGAGGAACCCGTGGCTGTAGTTCTCGTCGGTCGTCCAGGCGTAGACGAAGTGCCGCAGGCTCGCCCAGAACGTCAGCCCGAGCAGCCCGAAGCAGCCCGCCGCGCCCGCGATCATGGCCCGCCCCTCGCGTCCCCCCCACGGGGCGCCGCAGGCAGGCGAACAGGCCGCACGGGGGGGATTCGGCCGTCGCGGACGATCGGGTCGGGGCCAGGGGTGACGTTGCCATCATGACCTTCCTTGCCAGATTGTCGGTCGCGAGGGCGCCGCATCCTCCGGCCGCCCCGACTCGCCATGCCTCCCGGCCCGCATCGCCGGGGTTCCCGTTGCGCTCACAAACAAATCACAAAATCTCATATTTGAAATTTCAAATTTCAGATTCTTAATCCAGATGCACGACGTTCCGACCAGGCGATGGCGCCCGGAGATCGAGGCCCTCAGGGCCTCCCCCTCGGCTCGCGGGCCCCAGAGTATTTCAGCATCTCGACGGCGCGCCGGGCGACCTCGTCCCCCGCGTCCCGCCCCCGCGCCATCTCCAGCGCCTTCTGCCGCTTCGCCTCGTCGTTGAGCCTCTGCGCGATCTCGGCCAGGTTGATCCACCAGGCGCGTCGGGTCGCGTCATCCGGCATCAGCTCGATGGCCCGGCGGTAGCGATCCTCGGCCTCGTCCCAGCGCGACTTCAGGGCGAGCGCCTCGGCCTGCGCCGCCAGGTGGACGGCGGCCGACGGGCCGGCGGGCGGGGCCGGTTCGGCCGTCGCCAAGATAGTGTCGAGCACCCGGTCGGCGTCGTCGGGCCGGCCCTTCTCGCGGAGCAGACGGGCCGCGACCAGGGGCGCGACCGCGAAGGGCGGCAGCGCCCGCGACCATTCCGAGAAGGTCCACCGATCCGCCTCGGCCATGTCGCGCACGACCGCGCCGATCAGGGCCTCGTGCGGCAGCGCGTAGCGGCGGACCTGCGGGTCGTCGTCGAAGGCCGGCGCGCCCAGCCGCGACAGCTCGGCGCGGCCGGCCATCTCGAGCGCCTCGCGATACACCCGCAGCGCCGGCTCCTCCTTGCCGGCCGCGAGGAGCTGGTGCCCCGCCCAGGCCAGCGCCACCACGTCTCGGCTCAGCCCCAACTCTCGGAACAGGGTCACCTCGCGGCCGGCGCCGCCGGCCGGTCGGGCCCGGGCGAAGAGGGCCTGCGGCTCGACGGGCGACGCCCGCGAGGCGGTCTCCAGCAGCGCCTCGACCTCCTCGGCCGTGCCGGGCTTGCCGGCCTCGGCGCGGTCGAGGTAGAAGGCCCAGTGGACGAGACCCGCCGCCGTGGTCTTCCACCAGGCCCCGTCGGGCCGGGCGATCGTCTCCGGGAGCGGCGCCAGGGGCGTCCCTCCGGCCGCCAGGCGGTTGGCGACCTGCCCCGCGGCGAAGGCATCGCGCGACCACGTCCAGGACAGGATGACGCCGACGGCGCCGACGACGACCGCGGCCGCCATCGCGGCGGGCCAGCCCAGCCAGAGCGGCACGGCCCAGTGCTCGGGTTCGCGGGCCTCGGTCGGGACCGGCTGCGTCGCGCGACGGCCGACCGCGGACGCTGTTTCCCGCTCGGGGCGGGCCCGGTTCGCGGCGAAGATGTCCCGCGCCGAGGGCCACTCGCGCCCGCCCCGGGGATCGGCCCGTCCGCAACGCCCGCCGGCCCGGCCCCCTCGGGCGTCGGCGCCCTTCCAGGCCCGGCCTCGTGCCTCGCGGGCCGCGGCGTTGCTCCCCTCCGAGCACGGCCCGACGACCGTCGCGGACGGCGAGGCGCCTCGACGCCGCCGCCAATCGGCGTCGGCTCGGGCGCGAGGGCCGGGGCATGCGGCTCCGTCGGGCTCGCTTCCGGGGCGAAGAGGGTCCGATAGGCCCAGGCCCCGAGGTCGTCGGCGTCCTCGCGCCGATCCTCTCCCGATGGGGGGGGGAGATCCTGATCGGTCCCTCTGTCTTTCGGCGTGAATGTCAGGGTGAAGGCGGGAGCGGGCGCCGCGGGTGGCTCATCCCCCACGGTCTCTTCCTTGTCGGCCGGCTGGGATTGCGGTACGACCCCGCCCACCCGGCCGATCACGTCGGGGGCACTCTCACCCCGGCCCTCTCCCGGCGAGATCGGGAGATCCTGATCCGGTCCCCCCTCCCCCGCGGTGAGGGCGGGATTGGTCATCTGCGGTGCATCGGTTCCCGGAGATGCATCCCGCCCTGTCGGCCCTTCACCGGGCCGGGCTCGTCCGCGAATGGGCCGATGACAACGGCGTCCGCCTCGACGGCGGCCGAATCCCCTTCGGCCGGGAGGCCGACCGGAGACAGGAGCGGTATCGTCGGGACGGCTCGCGCCTGCGGCGGCTGGGGCGAGATCCGGTGCGTCACGGGAGGGTCCGGCCACGCCTCGGGCTGCGGGCGGGGCTGGAGCGGGGCCTCCTGCCAGGGGGCGGCGGGGCGATCCCGCTTCGGACGGGGCGGCTCGTAGGGGACGGGTCCCGTCGCGTCGGTCGGGCTGATGCGCGGCGGGGCGACCGTCGCCGACGGCGGCGGGGCGGCCGGCGGCACGACCGGCGGCGGGGGCGCCTCGAAGGAGGCGGACGATCGCTCCCGCAGGCCCGGTCTCGGGACCGGCGGCCTCCGGCAACCGTGCGGCCATCGGCTCGTAGGACGGGGGCTGGGTGGTGGCCCGATAGGGGGCATCGCCCCCCGCCGGGGCCCGGAGCCGCTCGCCGGCCGCCTTCCAGCGCTCCTCCCACAGCTTCTGCGCGGCCCGCCCCGGCCCCGCCGTCGCGACGAGGGCGCGCGCCTGCCAGCGCGACAGGTGGTCCGTCTCGGTCTCGGAGAAGGGGCGGTCGGCCCGGCCCGATCCGGGGACGTCCTCCGAGGGGGCCCGGCCCGGAGGTCTTCGAGCGAGGCCCGGGGGGACGGGGGCAGCTCCATCGGGGGCGGCGGGCGGTAGGTTGAGGCCCAGTCCGGATCGGCGGTGCTGGTCGGGCGGAGGGTCAGCCAGTGGTCGCCGACCCGGAACGGCACGTCGAACGGGATCGGGCAGGGCTGCTCGACCGCCTGGCCGTCGACCCAGACCGAGCCGCCGTCGCGACGCGCCGGGACCAGTTGCCACGCCCCTCCCCGACGGCGGAGCCGGCACTCCTCCTCGGCCAGCTCGGGCTCGGACAGGCGGACCTCGCAGTACGAGGCGCCGGCCGATCCGGACCGAGGCGCCCGGCAGCTCGACGACCCGGATCGGGTCCGTGTCGCGGGCCTGGATGTGGAGGCAGGCGGTCTCCGGCATCGTGGGATCACTCCTCCTTGAAGCGCGTCGATCCGACGACGGACGACGGCCTACCCACGCTCCACGAACAGGTCGGTCCCGCCGGCCAGCCAGCGGTTCGCAGGTCCCTCCCAGGGCGCTGGCGGCCAGGGCGACGGCGGCGAGCTCGACCGTCCAGTGGACGGCCGAGAACAGACTAAACCCCGCCGCCGCGCCGATCAAGCCGAAGGCGAGCGCGCCGGTCGGCCGTCCCGACCCGCCGGACCGCCCCCGGGAGCCGCACCAGGCACCACGCCGCCGCGGCCATCAGCAGCGCCAGCGCCCGACCGCGCCCGCCTCGACCCACCACTGCACCAGGCTGCTCATCGCCGTCGTCGGGTGCCGCGTCGGTCGCCTTGTACGAGGGGTAGATCGCGGCGAAGCTCCCCAGGCCGGTGCCGAGCACGGGGAAGTCGCGGACGATCGCGCGGGCGTCGGCCCAGACCCGCGCCGCCGCGCCCAGCCCCTCGGCGGCGATCGGCAGGCCCGAGGCGCCGGGCATCCGCGACAGCAGGGCCCCCAGCGCCACCCCGAGGCCAGCGCGGCCAAGGCCAGGCCGGTCAGCGCCAGGCCCGACCAGCGCAGGCCCGACGGCCAGGCCGGGGCAGCCCCACCAGCATCAGGGCGATCGCGAACGGCACGGCCAGGACCGGCCCGGCGAGCAGCCCGACCAGCACGGCCCCGTCGCGAGCAGCGCCGCCAGCAGGACGACCAGCCCCCCCTGCCCCGAGTCGCCCAGCCGGGCCCAGACCCCTCGCGGCTCCCCCGGGGCGCGATCAGTTGCAGCAGCAAGCGCCAGCGCCAGCGGCAAGCCCGATCGAGCCCAGCGCCAGGTAGGCGCCCGGGCCCCCCATCAGGCTGCCGATCAGGAACGGCCGGTCGGGCACGCAGCGCCGCCCACGCCGGGTGGTCGCCGCCCGCCTCGGCGACCGTCCGCAGGGCCGCCGCGTTCGGGGTCGTCAGCAGGTCGTGGGCCGTCGGCGCCCACGACGGGCCCTTGCCCGGCTCGATGAAGCCGTACAGGCCGCCCGACCCGCCGACCAGCTGCACCACGGCGATCGCCGTGTTGAGGAAGAACGCCGCGACGACGCTCCCCCAGACCACGTAGAGCCGCCCGAGGCGGTCGGCGAACTGCGAGACCCCCCAGAACAGCGCCAGGCAGGCCGTCGCCCCGGCCAGCCAGCGGAGGGTCGCCGAGCGGTCCACCGTCACCGGCGAGCGGACGCCCGCCGGCTCGGGCAGCGCGATCGTCGGGTCGGCGGCCAGGACCGGTCGGGGCAGCGCGCCCAGCGCGTAGACCTCGCGCGACCGCGGCGAGATCCGCGCCGCCACCGGCCCGGCAGCGGCGCGAGCTGCACGGCCGCCAGCCCCAGCGCCAGCAGGCCCAGCGAACGTCAGCGGGCTCTTCAGGACCGGCATCCGCCCGCGCAGCACGACCCGCACCAGGCAGGCCAGGACGACGCCGCCGTCAGCGCCGGCGATCGCCGGCGCGGCCCACCACGACCGCGCCGCCGAACGCCAGCGCCGTGCCGGCCAGCAAGGCGGCCAGGAGGACCGCCAGGATGCGGTCGGTGATGGCCAGGAGTCGCTGTCGCAGGTCCAAGGGGGGAGTCTCCGGCTTCCGAAACCGAGCTGACAGATGGTCGATGCCGGACGTCAGAATCCCAGAGCACCCGAATCGCGGTCGCCCGTCTGCCATCCGTCGTCTGCCATCCGCCATCCGCCTTCTGCCATCCGTCATCTGCCATCCGTCATCTGCCATCCTCCATCCGCGGTCCGGCGTCCGGCACCCGCCATGGAGGAACCCGCCAGCCGGGGCGTGGCGAGGGCGGTCCCGCCGTAGCCCTGCGGCGAGAGCGGGCCGTAGCTCGACCAGTTCTTGAGGTCCTCGTAGAGGCCGTTGAAGACGACGCCCGCGATGCGGACGTGCGACTGCTCGAGCATCGCCTTGGCGTGCTGCAGCGGCCGCAGCTCCTGCGACCCCGACCGCACGACCAGCAGCGCCGCGTCGACCACCCGGCCGAGCATCCGGCAGTCGGCCAGGCCGAGGACCGCCGGGCCGTCGAGGATCACGCGGTCGTAGTGGCTCGACAGGGCGATCAGCAGTTGCCGCAGCTCGAGCGTGCCGAGGACCTCGATCGGGACGTCGCGGGTGTCGCCGGTCGGCAGGAAGTCGAGGTTGGGGATGTCGGTCCGCGACGACGGTGCGCTGCCAGGGGAGCTCGCCGCGGAGGACGTCGACCAGGCCGAGCCGGGGCCTGTCCTCGTCGTCGCCGGGCCGTGGAAGACGTCGGCCAGGCTGGGGCGGCGGAGGTCGACGTCCATCAGGAGGGTCCGCTCGCCGGCCCGGGCGCAGGTGGCGGCCAGGTTCAGCGCGGTCGTGCTCTTGCCCTCGCCCGCCTTGGCGCTGGTGACCAGCAGGGTCACGATCGGCCCGCGCCGGTCGGAGGCCCCCAGCAGGCTGGCGCGGAGGTTGCGGTAGGCGTCGGCCTCGATCGACCCGGGCGCGCCCGGCGTCCAGAGGTGGCCGCCCCGGTGCAGGGCCGCCGTCCGCCGCATCCGCGGGACGACGCCGAACAGGGGCAGCGCCAGGCCCGCCGTCAGGTGCTCGGGCACCTTGACCGAGTGGTCGACGTGCTCCAGCAGGCAGACCAGGCCGATCCCCAGCCCGAAGCTCAGGACGATCACGGCCGCCAGGTACAGGGCCCGCCTCGGGCGGACCGGCGCCGTCGGCTCGGCGACGCTCGGCGGGATCGTGACCGGGTTCTTCATCGACCGCGACACGAACTCGAAGTCCGACAGCTTCGTCTGCATCGTCGCGATCCGCTCGACCTTCTGCCTCTGCTCGTCGAGCATGTCGAGGAATTCCTGGTGCTCGGGCATCGACGCCTGGAGCTGGGCCAGCGAGCGTCTTGGCGGCGCGCTCGTCGGCCTGGATCTCGGCGCGGGTCGCCTCCATCAGCACCTCGTACGGGTCGGCCGCCTGGGCCTTCTCGGGGATCGACCGCAGCCGCGTGAGCTTGTCCATCACCTGGCGGAGCCTCGCGGCCTGGGCCAGGACCGACGGGTCGTTGTCGAAGAAGCGGGCCGTCCTCCTCAGGTGCTGCATCCTGCCCGCGATCGTCGCTCGGGCCTCCTCAAGCTTCTCGATCTCGGCCTCGCGGGCCGACGCCTCGCCGAACCCCACCCGTCCCGCCGCGGCCTGCGACAGCAGCGACTGCTGCTGGAGTTCGCCGATCCTCTCGCGCTTCCGCGCCAGCATGGCGGTGTACATCTCGTACTGCCCCTGCTTGATGTTCTTGCCCCCCGGCCCGACCGTCTCCGAGGTCCGGAGCTTCGCCAGGATCTTCTCGTTGAGCTTCTGGTCAGTGGCATCGATTGCGCGTGGCGGCGCCTCGCCGCCGAAGCAGGTTTGACCTTCGAACCGGTCGAGCTCGGGCCGCCCCGAACGCCGCCGATGGATGTCGGAGCGATCGACGGCGTCATCGCGTTGCTGCGGTACGCCGGCTCGCAGACCGACGCCGACGCGCGCCGCGCCCTGCTCGCGCCGATCAGCGGCGTCCGCACCGACGATGCGCGCACGCTGCTCGCCACGGCCGGGGAACGCGCCGCATTGCTCGAGGTGATCGCCAAAGGTACCCTTGCCGACGCGAATCGGTTCGCGCACCGGCTGGGCGTCGTCACCGCGGCGTACAAAGCCCCCGACGCCTCGGCTCAGAGCGTACTGGCCGCGATCGCCGGCGCGTTCGGGTTGGACGACGTCGCCGCGAGCGCGGCGCTCGAGCGCATCGCACGCGACTTCGACCGCGCGCGTGCATTCGCCGAACCGTGGGAGGCGCCGGACCTGATCGCCGAGATCGACGCCGAGTTGGCGGCCGCGCTGCCGCGCTCCGGATCGATCGCGTGTATCGAACCGGCTTTGCCGGTCGCCGACGAACCGCCGGCGCCGGTCGCGATGCGCAAGCTGTCGTTCAGCGCCTCGTCGCTCAACGCGTACGCGGAGTGCGCGCGCAAATGGTGGTTTCGCTACGCCTGCGCCGCGGTGGAGGACCGCGGATCGTCGGCCTCGTTCTACGGGATCGCGTTTCATGCCGCGCTCGAGGACTTCCACTCGGTGCACGCGCGCTTTGACGGAGCCGACCCGGTTGCGCTGGCGTCGTTCCTCGACTACTGCGTCGCGGCGGCGTTCGACCGCCATCGCACGCGTTTCGACGCGCCGGTCGAGTTCGAGCTGCAGAAGCGGCGAGCCCGACGCACGGCGAAGAAGTACCTCGCGTGGCTGCTCGAACGGGCGCGGCGCGCGCCGTTCGAGGTGATCGGCTGCGAGACCGCGACGGATATCGAGCTGGGTCGCACCGCTTCGTCGGCTTCATCGACCGGCTCGACCGTGACGACCGCACCGGCACCGTGACGGTCGTCGACTACAAGACGGGATCGATCGCGACCAGCGCCGAGGAGTACTTGGCCGAGGTGCGCGCGTTTCGCGAGTTCCAACTGCCGTTCTACTATTGGGCTCGCACGGCGGCAGGCGACGTCGTCAGCCGGCTCGCGCTCGTCCCGCTCAAGGACGCGCTGCTCGACGTCGCACCGGTCGAGCTCGAAGTGGTGACGCGCGTCCGGCCCGACGCGAACGAAGGGCGCGGCTACCGCGGCCGGGGCCCTTCGACAAGGTCAGGACAGGCCGGCGAGATCGCGGTCGCCGAGCTCGAGCGGGCGCGCGACCGTATGATCGCGCTCGCCTCCGAGATCGCGGCGGGGACGCTGGCCGCGTTTCCGGCGACCGACGACCCCGAGGCGTGCCGCTACTGCGCGTACGCCGAGGCTTGTCGCGAACGGCCGCTCGCGCTCGAGGAGCGCTTCGGACGATGAAGCCGCTCGAGGTTACGGTTCTCGCTCTCGAACGAGCGCTCGCGCTGCCTCCCGAACACGGGCTAATCGCATTTACCGGCCCGCCGACGAGCGGGAAGACCGATGCGCTCGTGCGCCGGTTCGCCGCGCTGGCCGCGGCCGATCCGGCGTTGGCCGGGGCGGCGATCGTCACCGCCGCCCGCGACGACGGCGCGCAGGCGCTCGCGGCGCGCATCGCACAGGCCACCGGGATCGCGGTTCGCGGCGCGACGCTCGACGCGCTGGCGCTCGAGCTGCTGCGCGCGCACCCGTTCGATACCGGACTCGCGCTCGACCTCGAGCTGGTCGATCCGCTCGACGCCGAAGAGATCTTCGAGCGTGCGGCCGAGCCGCTGTTCTCGGCCGAATGGAGCGACTGGCTGGGGACCGACGTCGATCCGGAGATCGCCGGGCTGCGCACGCCGGTGCGCTTCGCCGGCGCGGCGCTGCGGCTCATCCGCAAGCTGCGCGACGCCGGAATCGCCGACGACGCTTTTCTGGCGACCGCGATGCGCGGGGCGACGACGTTCTACGCGAACCCGCCCAACCTCGCCTCGCCGGCGCTCCTCTCCGCCACCAAAGACGAACACCGCGCCTCGCTCGCCGTCGGCGCCTCCGAGCTCGAGCGTCAGCGACGGCGCGAACTCGACCTGGCGAAGATCCTCGCCCGGCTCTACGCCGCGTACGTCGACGAGCTGGTCCGGCGCGGCTGCCTTACGGCGAGCGATGCGCTGATCGAAGCCACCCGGCTGCTCGAGCATCACCCGGCGATCACGCGCACGCTGCGCCGCCGCCTGCGGGTGGCATTCGTCGACGATGCGCAGGATCTCTCGCCCGCCGCGCTGCGCTTTTTGCGCACGCTGTTCGGCGACGCGCTCGACGGCGTCACCGTCGCGGGCGAACCCGACGCGGCGACGCAGACGTTCGCCGGCGCGCGGCCCGAACGGATCTTCGGGCGCGCGGCGACGACCGTCGCGCTCGTCGCGCGCACGCTGCACCCGCAAATCGCGGCCGTCATGCGAGCCGTCATCGACGCCGATCCGGCACGGCGCGTTCCGCCGGGCGATGCGGTGCGGGTGCTGCGCGCGGCCGATCGCGCCGACGAAGCGAACGAGGTTGCCGAACGCATCGCGGCGCTGATCCGGGCGGGAACGCCGCCCGGCCGCATCGCGGTCGTCCACCGGACGCTGCGCACGCTGGCGGGATACGAGGATGCGCTGGTCGCGCGCGACGTGCCGATCGCCTTGGCCGGCGATCCGGCGCTGCTGTCGCGCGGCGACGTGCTCGACGCGCTCGCGCTGCTCTGGATCGCGGTCGACCCGTTTCACCACGTGTGGACGCTGCGCGCGCTGCAGACGCCGATGCTGCGCCTGTCGGATGCGTCGATCGCGACGCTGTGCGGCGAGCCCGCCGATCCGCAGCCCGCGCTGTTCACGTTGCCGGACGAGAGCCGGAGACCGACCGGCGCTGGGATCGCAAGCGCGATCTGCGGCTGGGAACCAACCTCCTGCGCGGCGAGCGCGACGCGGACCTGTCCGCGACGGCGCGCGAGCGGCTGGTCGCGTTTCGCGCGCGGCGCGAGCGCTGGTGCGGTTGGTTGCGCTCGAGCGACGTCGAGACGGCGGCCCGGGCGATCGTCGAAGACGGCGGCTTGTTGCTGGATCGTCCGAACGAGACGGCCGCGCGCGCGCGGCTTCGCGCCGCGCTGATCGGCCGGCTGCTGGCGCTGATCGGTTCCTACGCGGCGCGTCATCCGTTTGCCGGCCTCGCGGCGACGTTGGCGTACTGCGAACGACTGGCGCCGGGTGAAAGCGGACCGCACGCGGTCGACGTACGCGACGACGCGGTCGTCGTCGCGTCGGTCGACGAAGTCTTGGCCCGCCGTTTCGACCACGTGTTCGTGGTCGACGCGCGAGCTGGAGCGTTTCCGCCCTACTACGTCCCCGACGCCTTCCTGTTCAGCCCGACGTACGGCATGATTCCGAAGGACAGCGCCGGCGACACCGTCGCCGCCCG
The DNA here is from genome assembly GCA_963723445.1 of Vulcanimicrobiota bacterium. Lineage (GTDB taxonomy): Bacteria > Vulcanimicrobiota > Vulcanimicrobiia > Vulcanimicrobiales > Vulcanimicrobiaceae > Vulcanimicrobium. The sequence continues at coordinate 308,979 of CAVRQP010000006.1, read as the reverse complement.
CACCGCGAAGTTCACCTGGTACGAGCATCACGTCAAACCGCGCGCCGCCTATGTGCGCGAGCAGCGCCGCCTGTTCGCCGCCGCGCTCGGCCGCGCGGACGTTTGCGTCACGGTGTCGGCCGGCGGCCGCCCGACGCGCGGCATCGCGGCGCCCGAGTTGGCCGCCGAAGTGGCGGCGCTGCTGGCGCCGCATCAGGAGCCGCTCTGACCGTTGCTCGCCCGCCGGACGATGTGCGGCTCGACGCCGTCGCGCCCGAGACGTACGTGCGCGAGGTTCTGCCGCACACCAGCGAACTCTGGGCGGGCGCGCGCACGTTCGACGAGTACGTCGCCGAGTTTCGCGCGACCGCCGCGAGCGGTTGGGGTAAACGCCGGTTCCGGGCCGTTGGACTGCGCGTCGGCGGCGCGCTCGTCGCGTCGTGCAAGCGCTACGCGCGCGAGCTGCGCTGCGGCGAGCGCACGTACCGCGCCGCCGGAATCGGCGCCGTCTTCACGCCCGAGGCGCTGCGCGGCCGCGGTTACGCCACGGCGTTGATCGCCGCGTTTCTCGACGCGGAGCGCGCGGCCGGAACCGACTTCGTGTACCTGTTCAGCGACCTGCACCCCGCGTTCTACGCGCGGCTCGGGTTCGTCGCGCTGCCGTCACGCACCATTGCGTTGCGCGCCGACCTGCTGCCCGCCGACCGCGTCGAGGTCGCCGTGCTGACGGCCGCCGACGACGGCGCCGTGCGGCGCGTCTTCGACGCGCTCGACGCGCGCCGCCCGTTCGCGTTCGTGCGCCGGCCGCTGGAATGGGAATGGCAGCGGCTGCGCGCATCGTCGCGCGAGCATCCGGCGCCGCTCACTCGGCTCGGCGTGCGCCGCGGACGCTCGCTGGCCGCGTACGTGACGGGCCGCCGCATGCCCGCCGCGGACGCGTTCGTTCTCGAAGAGTTCGCGCTTCGCGCGCGAAGACGACGCGCGCTACGTCGCGCCGCTCCTGCGCGCCGCCGCCGGCGATCTGCGCACGGTTCGCGGCTGGCTCCCGCCCGCCGTCGCGCGCGAAGCGCTGCCGCGCGGCGCCGTCCGCGCTCGCTCGATCGCGATCGCGATGATTCTTACCGCTCAGCGCGGCGTTCCGGGCCGCGCTGCGCGCGCACGACCGCCGCGCGCCGCGAACCCGCCGACCCGGGCTGGAACACCGACCATATCTAGGGAGACGCTCAGAACAAGCGCAGCTCGCGGGCTTCTTCTTCGGTCAGCGAGGCGACGCGCGTGCCGAGCAGCCGGATCGGCACGCCGCGCAGCTCGGCCCGCTGCCAGCACCAGAGCGGCCGCGTCGTGGATCGCGTCGGCGTCGTTGGTCGGGACCGCCAGCGACGTCTGGCGCCCGGTGATCGTGTGGTCGAAGCGCTTGATCTTGACCCCGACCGTCGAGCCGCGCAATTGCCTTGCGACGAGGTCGCGGGACGAGCTCGTCGGCCTGCACGCGCAGCAGCGCCAGAATGCGCGCTTCGTCGCGCTCGTCGTACTCGAACGTCTCCTCGGTCGAGATCGACGTTGCGCTTGCGCGAGCCGTCGACTTCGCGCTCGTCGATCCCGCGCGCCAAGTCGCGATAGAACGGCCCCGAGCGCCCGAACAGCTCGTACAGCCGCGCGTCGCCGAGCAGCGCGACGTCGCCGATCGTCCGCAGGCCGGCGGCTTCGAGCCGCGGGCGCGTCTTGGGGCCGATCCCCCACAGCCGCCCGATCGGCAACGGCGCGAGGTACGCCGCCTCCGTCCCCGGTTCGACGACGGTCAGGCCGTCGGGCTTGTTCGCGTCGCTGGCGATCTTGGCGACCATCTTGCCGCGCGCGACCCCGGCGCTCACCGTCAACCCGACCTCGTCGCGAACCCGCGCCCGCACGCGACGCGCGAAGGCGACCGCGGTCGCGAGCTCTTCGGCCGTGTCCTCACCCTCGGATCGCGGGAGCGCGACGAACGCCTCGTCGAGCGAGAGCCCCTCAACCGCGCGCGCGCCGTCCTCGAAGATCGCGAACACGCGCTGCGAGGCCTCGCGATACGCCGCGAAGTTCGGCGGAACGACGACCAGCCCCGGGCACAGATCCAGCGCGTGGTAGAGCGGCATCGCCGATCGCACGCCGAACGGCCGCGCCTCGTACGACGCCGTCAGCACGACGGCGCGTCGCGACGAGCCCGAGATCGCCAGCGGCTTGCCGCGCAGCGACGGGTCGTCGCGTTGCGCCACGGACGCATAGAACGCGTCGAGATCGAAGTGCGCGATCATCGGGCGCCGGGCGTCGCCGGGCTACGGGGCCGGCGGCGCGCTCCTCCGCGTCGACGATCTCGTCGAGCGTCGCGGCGTCGCTCTCGGGGAACGCGACGGCGATCTTTCCTTCGGTGGTCGAGCGGACGACTTCGCCGGTCACCTCGTGCTCGCGGCCGTCGGCTCCGGTGACCGCGACGCGAACGCGGCTGCCCTGGGCCGGCGATTGCTTGACGACCAGCAGCATCCCGCGGCGCGAGACGTTCTCGGTCGTCCCGCGGACGGCGGTCCCATCCGGGCCGCGATAGACGATCGGGCAACCGGATCTCGATGCGTTTTGCATTCCGGCGCTCTGGCGTTTCGCTCACGTGGATCCCTCCGTGTCTACAATACCCCGAGGGCGGTTCCGAGCCCCTCGAGCACCGTGCGCAGCGCGGCGAGGTTGCGCGCGTCGTCGTCCTCTTCGCCGGGCGTCTCGAGGATCGCGACCTTGCCCCGCACGCCCGGGTGATCGACGATGGCGCGAAAACCCTCGATCCCGATGCGTCCCTCCCCGATGTGCCAGTGGCGATCGCGGTGGCCGCCCAGCTCGATCTGCGTGTCGTTGAAGTGGAACATCACCACCCGGTCGAGCCCCAGCTCGCGCTCGACGAGCTCGAAGAAACGCTCGACGGCGTCGCGGGTGTCGAGCGCGTAGCCCGCCGCCCAGGTGTGGGCCGTGTCGAGGCAGACGCGCAAGTTGGGATGGCCGATCGCGCGCACGAACGCGCCGAGCTCTTCCATCGTCCCGCCGCACAGCTGGCCCGCGCCGGCGCTGTTCTCCATCACCAGCGCGACGTCCGGCGCGATCCCGGCGAGCGCGTCCTCGAGCGCCGCCACGACCGACGCGAAGCCGTCGCGGCGATCGCGCGTCCCGTACGAGCCCAGATGCGTGTTGACGTACGCGATGTCGCCGGCGGCGGCGACCTTGAGATCGTTCTTGAGCAGGCGCAGCGAGCCGGCGACGGTCTTCGGATCTTCGCTGGCGAGGTTGATCAGATACGACGTGTGGATGACGGCCGGCGCGATCCCGGCCGCCGCGCGCGTCCGGGCGAACCGCTCCAACGCCGGCACGTCGATCGCGCCGACGCGATACGTCTTCGGGTTGCCCGCGAAGAACTGCAGCGCGTCGTAAGCCGAGCTTGGACGCATACTCGACCGCGGCATCGTAGCCGCCGCCGACCCGCACGTGAGCGCCGATCCGCATCACTGGCAGGTCGTTGCTAGCGGCGGCGGCCGAAGTTGAACTGGCGCGCGCGCATTCCGGTCGGCATGAAGGTCTTCGCCCGGCCGGTCGGCATCGCGCGCGACGGATTCTTCTCGAAGGTCGTTCCGGTGAGGAGCACCGCGTCCGACGGCCGCTCGCGACGCCCGACGCGCCCGATCAACTGCTCGATCTCGGACTCGCCGAACGCGTCGGAGTCGGTGATGACGATCAAATCGGCCGCCGGAATGTCGATCCCGCTGCCGATCAAGTTCGTCGCGGCGAGCACGGCCGGCGCCTTCTCGCGGAAGCTGTTCATCATCTCGATGCGCGTGCCGACCTCGTTGACGCGCACGCCTTTGCGCCGATAGCGTTTGCTCTGCTCGCTGGTGTCGGCCATGTCGCCGCGCAGTTGCTCGACCTCGATGCCGTAGGTGTGCGCGAGCCGTTCGGCGAGGCGCGGGACGTCGCCGCGCGTCCGCCCGATCACGAAGATCCGCGATCCGCGGGTGAGATGCTCCTTGATCAGCGCGTCGGCGCGCGAGAGCTGCTCGGCCGGCGGTTCGCCCCACACGCCCTCGACCTTGTGGATCTTGGTAGGCAGCACGTCGAACGGCATCTTCTTCATCGAGATGACGTTGTCGAGCGCGCCGATGCGGTCGAGGAAACGCCGCAGCTCGTCGGGCGTCGCGGAGGCGAACAGCATCGGGCAATCGAGGTCTTCGAGCAGCCGCAGGTGTTCGCGTTCGTCGAACGCGTTGACGTCGTCGACGAACAGCAGATCGCTCTTGTCGATGATCTCCCAGTGGCGGTCGATCGTCAGCATCATCGCCGAGCCGACCACGACGTGGATCGTTCCGTTCTCGATCCCCGCTTCGACCGCGCGGCGATCGCCGGGCGCGGCGCCGCCGTGGATCTGGCCGACGCCGATTCCGGTGCCTTCGAGGCGGTCGGAGAAGTAGGTGACGTGCTGGCGGATCAAGTCGCGCGTCGGCGCGAGGATGACGACGTAGCCGCCGGTCGCCAAGATCGTGTCGACGGCGACGCGCAGCATCACCTCGGTCTTGCCCGAACCGGTCGGCGCCTTGAGCAGAAACTCGAAATCGCCGCCGTCGAGGCCGGCGGTGATCGCGTCGACTGCTTTGCGCTGGTCGCCGGTGAGCTGGAAGGTCTCGCCCGGCTGGATGAGCTCGTGGGCCAGCGCCACGCGCTGGCAGTTTCGGTCGATCGTCTCCCACACGTCGGCGGGAACGAGTTCGGGTGCGGCTAGACCGCTGATGGCTCAGGCTCCGTTTCTTGTTCTGCGATAATCTCGGTACGCTCGACCACATCTACGCCGGCCGTGGTTGCCGCGACGGTCGCCTCGCCTTCCCGGCCAAGCAGAAGGGTGGGATCGGCAGCGCCAGCTCGACCGGCGCCGTCCCGTCGACATCGATCGCCGGCAACTCGTCGAGCGAGCGCAGCCCGAACGCTTCCAGGAACTCCGCGGTCGTCTTGTAGATGATCGGCCGGCCCGGCACGTCCTTGCGCCCCGACTCGGTCAAGAAGCGCCGGTCGAGCAGGGTAGCGATCACCGAGTCGGCGCTCACCCCGCGAATCCCCTCGATTTCACCCTTGGTGACCGGCTGCATGTAGGCCGCGATGGCCAGCGTCTCGAGCGCCGCCGGGGAAAGGTTGGTCTTGGCCGGGAGCAGGTAGGCTTCAACCGCTTCGCGCGCCGCCGGAGAGCTGGCGAAGCGATAGCCGCCCGCGATCTCGCGCAGCACGACCCCCCGGTGGGAGAACTCCTGGTCGATCTTCTGCAGCGCCACGCTGACCTCGCTCTGCTCGGCGCCGGTGATGCGAGCCAGCTCCTTGATCGAGAGCGCTTCGGAGGCGACGAACAACAGCGCTTCGAGGTCGCGCTGCAGCTTGCCGGTATCGACCAGTTCAGGCTGCACGGTCTTCTTCCGGGACGGCGAGGAGCTCGATGTCTCCGAAGGCCTGGTCTTGCGCGACGCGGATGCGCTCGCGGCGGACCAGCTCGAGGACGGCGAGGAACGTGACGATGATCGCGACGCGGTCGAGTCCGCTGCACAGGTCCAGGAACGAGGCCCGCCCGGCGCGGCGAACCGCGCGGACGACGGCGTCCATCTGCTCGACCAGCGAGACCCGCTCGCGGACGATCGTCCGCTTCTCGGGCTTCGCGGCGCGCAGTGCCGCCGCCAGCGCGCCGGCCAGCTTGGCGGCATCGATCCGGTAACGCTGCACGAAGTCGGCGGTCGGGGTCGCCGCCGTCCGGGCGGCACGTAGAAGGCCGCTGCCTCCGCAGCCCGCGCCTTGAGGTCCTGACCGGCGTCGCGGTATTTCGAATAGGCGATCAGGCGCCGGCGCAGTCGCGCCTCGACCGCCTCGGCCGACTCTTCGGGGTCGCCGGCGAACTCGAGCGGGATCGGCGGCAGCAGCGCCTTCGACTTGAGAAAGACCAGGGTCGCGGCGACGACGAGATAGTCGGCGGCGAGCTCGACGTCGAGCGCCTCCATCGCCTGAATGTAGGCCAGGTACTGGTCGGCGATGGTCGCCAGGGGTACCGTGGCGATGTCGAGCTGACGCTCTTTGACCAAGCTCAAGAGCAGGTCGAGCGGCCCATCGAACACGTCGACGGACACCCGCAGCGCACGCTCGTCGGTAGTGGCAGAATCAGGGATCGTCATTTACGAGTAAAGGAGCCTATGAGGGCGGACCGGAGCGAAGCGTGGACCGCGAAGGGTTCGCCGCAGCGAACCCACTTAGGCGCTTGAATCCCCTACGGACTGGCCCGCGGTAACCGTCTCGGGCTCGAAGATGCCGCTGCCTTCCTGCTCGAGCCACTCCAAGCCGAGGTCGACCAAGCGCTTCTCGTTGACGTACTTGAGCGATTTCTTGGCAGCCTTGATCTCGAACCAGCGCGCCTCGTCCACTTCGTGGTCGTGGTTGGCCGTATCGCCCGAGAGATAGCGCATCAGGTAGAAGTGCACGGACTTCTTGTGCTTGGTGCGGTTCAGGTAAAACCAGTACGAGATGTCCGACAGCTTGGACAGGATCTCGGCCCAGCAGCCGGTCTCTTCACGCACTTCCCGGAGCGCGGCCTGCTCGTGCGTCTCGCGTGCCTCGACGTGCCCCTTGGGCAGCGACCAAACGCGCGGCTCGCCCCGCCCGATGAGCAGGGCCTCCAAGGAGTTGCCGTTCCGCCGCAGGACGAGCCCGCCGGCAGAAACCTCGTATTTGATCCGCATCGCGCTTCCCGCCAAGACGGTTCCAGCCCGACGGTTCGGGCTGGTTTTCTCTAGTATATCGCGACGGCCCAAGAAGGACGCGGCACGCGATCGGCTGTCTTAGGGGGCGGCAAACCCGCGCGAGGGCAGACGATACCAGGCCATCCCGGAGCCGAGGTCGACCGGACCGGAGGTCGGATCCGGGGCCGTGATCGCCGCCGGGACGGGCTTCGTCGCCGAACGGCGCCGGGCTCGGGCGAGGCGACCGGGTCGTCGGCGGAATGCAACGGCCCGAAGCACGTCGCGCAGCGGGGCGGCCGGGAGACGAAGGCGATAACGGTCGGCGCCGCGGCATCGGTGCCCGGCGGCGTGCGGCGGCGCGGCGCGCGGTGGATCGGCGCCGCGGCGCAACGCGACGCTCGGTCGGGTCGCTGACGGGACGATCTCACGGGGCCGGCGCGGGCTCGGCCGCGGGAGCGCCCTCGACCCAACTGACGCGCGGCACCGCGCTCGGCGCCGCCGGACGGTGCCGGTGAATCGCCACGCGGGCGGAGCGGCGAGCGGCGGGAGGCGCGACGTGCGCCGCGCGGCGGCGCGAAGGCAAGCGGGAGTGGGCGCTGCCGGGAACCGCGAGCACGGCGGTCGCGACGACTGCCAAAGCCCCGGCCGTCCCCGCCCCCAGGCTGACGGCACGAACCAGCGGCGCGGCGCCGTTCACCGGCCGCAGCAGGCGCTCGACTCGGATCGCGACGTGCGAGCGGCGGCTCCACAACCCCGGCGCGACGGCATCGGTCCAGCGATCGGTCGCGAGCCGCAGCAGGCAGGCGGCGTAGCGCCGGGCGCCGCCGGCCGTCGCCGCCCGCTCGTCGCTGGCAAGCTCGCGCTCGAGGTCGAGCGCGCGGGAGAATATCCAGAGCCCGGGCAGCCACCAGCCGGCCCGCAGGACCGCGCTCTGCACCGCCTTGACCCAGTCGTCCCCGCGGCTGAGGTGCGCGCATTCATGGGCGACGACGGCCGCCCACTCGGCCGCGTCGACCCGAGCGCTGAATCCCGCCGGGACGACGACGGCGGGATGCAGGTAGCCGATGGCGGTCGGCGTGGCAACCTTGGGCGACGTGCCCAGCCGCGCGCCGCGGACGGCGAGAATGCCCAAGGGCTCGGCGCGGCGCTTGATTCGGCGCAGCCGGATGACGTCGCGCACCAGACCCAGCAGCAAGGCGCAGCCCACCGCGGCGACACCCGCGAGCAGCGGCAGCGCCGATGCGTCGACCGCGGCGGCAGCCGGCGAGGCAGCGGGAGCGGGAGCGCTGCGCCAAACCGCCGCCACGGCGCACAGCGGACCGACGGCGGCGATCAGGGCAAATCCGGCACCCGCGATCTGGTAGCGGACCGCGGCGCGAGCGAAGGGCTGCGCGGCGATCAGCGTGGCGGCGGCGAGCGGAAGGCTTGCGGCGACTGCGGCGAGCACCGCCAGGGCCGCGACGGTGGCGCTCAGGTTTCGTCCTCGAGGAGCGTGCGCAAACGCCGCTCCTCCTCGGGGTTCAGCCGCTCGGAGTCGAGCAGATTGAGCATCAGCGCGCGTGGCGAACCCTCGAAGAACGTCGCGAGCACGTTCTCCACGACGGTGCGGCGCGCGGCATCTCGCTCGACGCGCGGCTTGTACACGTTGGCCTTGCCGCGCATCGTATGGCGGACGTAGGCCTTCCGCTCGAGGATCGTCAGCGTCGAGAGGACCGTGGTGTAGGCGATGGGCCGGTCCTGCAGGCGCGCGTGAACTTCCGCCACGGTCGCACTGCCGAGCTCCCAAAGGATATTCATGAGACGGTATTCCGCCTCGGTAAGGGTCGGCGTGGGTCGCCTGGCCATATCGGCTTGATACGACGCCGACTCCGTATTCTCCGCGAGGTTTTCGGACGAGCTTTTCCCGGCCGGGATCAGGCGGCGGCCCGAGCCAGCCAGGCGTCGACGCGGTGCTCCAGCAGGTCGAGCGGCAACGAGCCCGCGCCCAGCACCACGGCGTGGAAATCGCGCAGGTCGAAGCGCGCACCCAATCGCGCGCGGGCCCGGTCGCGCAACTCGAGAATCTTGAGCTGACCGATCTTGTACGCGACCGCCTGACCGGGATCGCTGATGTAGCGGTCGATCTCGTTGGTGACGTCGAGCTTCGTCTTCGCCGCGTTGTCGAAGAAGTACGCGATCGCGCGCTCGCGCGACCAGCCGAAGGCGTGCATACCGGTGTCGACGACGAGCCGCACGGCGCGCCACATCTCGTAGCTGAGCGCGCCGAGTTTCGCTTTCGCGTCGTCGTAAACGCCGATTTCGTCGCCGAGCGATTCGGCGTAGAGTCCCCAGCCTTCGGAATAGCCGACGTAATACGCGGCGCGGCGAAACTCGGGCAGCGAGCCCAGCTCGCCCGCCAGCGCGAACTGCAGATGGTGGCCGGGCACCGATTCGTGCAGCGTGAGCACCGGCATCTCGTAGATGGGACGCTGATCGGGACGATACAAGTTCACGCAGTACGTGCCGGCGCGCGTCCCGTCGATCGCGCCGGGCTGATAATACGCCGTGGTCGCATCCGGCGCGATCGACGGAGGGATCGGGCCGACCCCGTACGGCAATCGCGGCAGCACGCGAAAGAAGCGGACCAATTCGGGATCGATGCGCTTGGCGAGCGCGCGATACGCGATCAGCAGCTCGTCGGCGCCGCGGTGATAGTTGGCCGGATCGGCGCGCATCTGCGCGAAGACCTCACCGAGCGAGCCGGTGTAGCCGGTGCGCGGCGCGACGCTCGTCATCGCTTCGCGGATGCGCGCGACCTCGCGAAGCCCGAGCTCGTGAATCGCTTTGGGCGCCATCGCCGTCGTCGTATTGACGCGCACGAAATATGCGTAGAGATCGGCGCCGCCCGGCACGTGCGCGAGCCCGACCTCGGCGGGAGCGGCGGGCAAATACTCGTCGACAAGAAACGCGCGCAATCGTCGTAAGGCGGGCAGCACGCCGCCGGCGATCGACGCGCGCGCACGCTCGCGCAACGGCGCCACCGCGGCATGCCGCGACGCTTTGCGGCACGCGTGCGAACGGGGCGAAGAACGGATGCTGCTCGGGCGCGGTCAGCTGGCGGTCGAGCTGGGCCGGGACACGCTCCATCACGACGCGCGGCCACAGCCGGCGGCGCGCGATCGCTTCGCGCAACAGCGACGATCGTCGCGTCGACCTTCGCCGGCCACCGGTCGATCCGCACCGTCCAACGCTCGTAGTCGGTGGGCGTCGCGAACGGCAGCACGTCGACGATCGACACGTCGGTCTGCACGCCGCCGCGCTGGTTGAGTGCGAACAGGTACGTCCGCAGCTCGAAGCCTTGGATCGCATCGCGCAGTTGCTGCGCGTACAGCTCGGCGTTGGTGCGACCGGTTTCCGACAGGCGTGCCCGGTCGAAACCGTTGAGGCGGGCGAGAATCTCGCGCTGGTGGGCCGCTTCGGCGGCCGCCGCCGCTTCGGACGGGTCGTCCCAGCGCTCGTCGCCCGAGCGGTCGCCGTCGTACGACGCGGCCTCCGGGTGGCGACGGTGGTACGCGCGCCACTCCGCCGCGAGGAACGCGTCGAGCTCGGCGTCCGCAGCGGTCGGCGGCGCACCGGCGGGCTCGGCTGCCGTGGCTGTTGCCCCGTCGGAGAGGACGAGCGCGGCGGATACCGATGCGCCCTTCAGCAGATCCGCACGATTCATGCCGAGCTGTTCCCGCAGCGCTCGGCGCGGCCTTCGCGGCAGGTGCGTGCCAGGGACGCGGGTGTATGATCGGTGCGATGCAGGTGCTCGCCCCTACCTTCGCCGTGGTGATCGCGCTCGCCGCGGTGCCGTCGTTCGCCGCCGCGCCCTCGCCCGCCCCGACGCCGTTTCCGATCGGCACGCTGGCCCCGTTCGGCGCGCCGACCCCGGCGCCGGCGTTTTCGCTGCCCGAGATCGGCCACGTCCGATCGGCCACGCCGGCGTGCGCGGTGATGCGGGACCTGATCATTCCGTCGTTCGCCGCGGCGCGCCGTGCCGATGCGCGCTTTGCGCTGACGCGCCCCAAGCTGCCGCAGTATGCCGCGCTCGTCGACGATCCGGAGCACCGCACCGACATCTACCGCGAGTCGGCGCTGGCGAGGATCGATTCCGACGCCGACGCGCTGTTGAAGGAAACGCTCATCATCAACAAGGCACTCGGCGATCCGCGCATCTCGGCCGACTCGAAGGATCCGCAGGTCATGGCGGAACGAAAAGCGCTGCAAGAGCTCTACGACACGGAGAAAGTTCGCGCGAACCTCCTCACCGAGTTCGTGATCCGTCAGAAGGTGGCGATCGCCACGAACGGCATCGATACTACGAACCAAGCGTTCGGAACCCGGAATTCCAATATGCAACAGCCGCAGGCGCCGCTGACGGCGCCGCCGATGCCCGACCCGACGCTCACCGCCCCGCCCGGAATGCCGCTGCTCAACGGCAACGATCTCGCCGACCGCCAGCAGATCAGCCAATGGGGAGCCGACTTGACCGCTGCCGTCGCATACAGCGAGAACCGCGCCGCCAAGACGTTCCTTCCGATCGCGCAGAGCTGCCGGTGACGTGATCGCCTTGCTTGTGGCGGCGCTCGTCGCGCAAGCCGTGTCGCCGGCGCCCTCGGCGTCACCGGGGCCGGAACTCCCGGAGATCGGCCACGTGCGCGCGGCGTCGCCGCCCTGCGCGGTCATGCACGATCTGGTCATCCCGTCGTTCGCCGCAGCGCGGCGCGCGGACGTGCGCTTCATCGAGACGAGCAAGCAGCTTCCGCGCTACGTCGACGTCATGGACGATCCGAGCGACTCCACCAGCGCGCAGCGACAGGCGATGATCATGCGGCTCGATGCGGACGCCTCGAACCTGCAGCAGGAGGCGTTGGTGCTGAACAAAGCGCTGGGCGATCCGCGTCTCGCGAACAAGGCCGATCCGCAGGTCGTCGCGGAGCGCGACGCGCTGGAGAAGCTCTATAAGGCACAACAAGTGCGAGCCGCGCTGCTCGCCGAGCTCGCGTTGCGCGAGCACGTCGTGACGGCCCGTCACGGCATGGAAGACTCGGGTGCCTTCGTTGGAAGGATCGCGCCCGCCGGCCCGAACGTGAACGCTCTTCCCGGCACGCCGCTGCCGGCGACAAACGATCTGCCAGGGATGCCGTTGCTCAGCGGAAACGCGCTGGGTGACAAAGAGACGATTCGCGCTTGGACCTCGAGCCTCGAGCGCTTCGTGCGCGGCGGCGAGAACGAAGCCGCCAAAACGTTCCTCCCGATCGCCCACGGGTGTACTTAGGCATGTTCGGCCTAAGCTGACGGAGGGCGCCACCGAAGGTCGGGCTTGCGCGCCGCGCGCGTCTCGTCGACCCGCCCGACCGGCGTATTGATCGGCGTCTCGAGAACCCGCTCAGGATCCGCGTATGCCGCCGCGACGATCTCGCGGAAGGCGGCGATGAACTCGTCGAGCGTCTCCTTCGACTCCGTCTCGGTCGGCTCGATCATCAAGCACTCCGGTACGATGAGGGGAAAGTAGACCGTCGGCGCATGGTAGCCGCGGTCGAGCAACGCCTTGGCGAGATCGAGCGCGCGCACGCCGGTGTCGCGCTTGAGCGACTGTGCCGAAGCGACGAACTCGTGCCGGTTGATCTCGTCGTACGGCACGTCGATCACGTCGCGAATCGACGCGCGGATGTAGTTCGCATTGAGCACGGCGAGCTTGGAGACGGCGGTGAGCCCATCGGCACCGTTGGCATACGTGTAGGCCAGGGCGCGCACCATGTGGGCGAAGTTCGACCAGAACGAGCGCATCGTGCCGATCGCGCCGGGCCGTTCGAAGTCGAGCGCGAAGGTGAGGTCGTCCGTTTCGCGCCAGCCGCTCGCGTCGACCGGCGCTCCGGCGCCGTCGAACGCACGCACGACGGGATTCGGCAGAAACTTCGTGAGGTGCGCCGCGACGCCGACCGGCCCGGCGCCCGCACCGCCGCCGCCGTGCGGAATCGTGAACGTCTTGTGCAGGTTGAGGTGCATGAGATCAAACCCCATGTCGCCCGGCCGCGTGTTGCCCATCAGGGCGTTCGCGTTGGCGCCGTCGTAGTACATGAGGCCGCCCGCCGCGTGCACGACGTCGGAGACTTCGTGGATGCGCGGCTCGAAGAGACCCAACGTGTTCGGGTTGGTCATCATGCAGACCGCGGTCTCCGGCCCGACGACCTTGCGCATCGCGTCGGGATCGACGCGGCCGCGCGTGTCGGATTTCAGCGAGAGCACCTTGAAGCCGACCATTGCAGCCGAGGCCGGATTCGTCCCGTGTGCGGTGTCCGGGACGACGACGACGTTGCGCTGCGGCTCGCCCTTCTGCTTGAAATAAGCCTTGGCGATTAGCAGCGCGGCGAGCTCCGCGTGCGCGCCGGCGGCGGGATTGAGCGAAAACGCCGCCATCCCGAACAGCGAGGCCAGCGCGCGCTCGAGTTCCCACATCACCGCCAGCGCGCCCTGCGCCGTTGAGTCCGGGGCGAACGGGTGCAGATCGCGCAACGCCGGGATATTGGCCATCGCGTCGTTGATCCGCGGGTTGTACTTCATCGTGCACGAGCCGAGCGGATAGAACGCGGTGTCGATCCCGAACGTCTTCTGTGAAAGCCGGGTGAAGTGGCGTACGACGTCGAGCTCCGTGTTGTCGGGCAGCGGTAGATCGTCGCGCAGCGCCGGCGCGGGCAGCAGCGAGGCCAGCGGCGCACCGTCGGGAAGATAACGGTTCGCCCGGCCCTCCTGGCCGGTTTCGAAAATCAGCGGGGTGTCAAACGCGGGCAGCGGCACGGGCCGGAATCTCCGAGAGGGCGGCGGCGAGGCGATCGATGTCGGCACTCGAGGTGAGCTCGGTCGCCGTCATCAGAATGCAGTCGGCGAGCTCAGGATAGAAGCGTCCGAGATCGAGCCCGCCAAGAATGCGGTTTCGCTCGAGCGCGCTCAGCACGTCGGCGGCGCGACCGGGCACGCGGATCGCGACCTCGTTGAAGGTCGGCGCGTCGAAGCGCCGCGCGTAACCGTCGAGCGCGGCGACCTTTCGACCCAGCTCGTTGGTCCGCGCGACGTTGAGGGCCGCGCAGTTGCGCAGCCCGGTCTTGCCCATCGCGGCGAGATAGACCGTTGCGCACAGCGCGCAGTGGGCTTGGTTGGTGCAGATGTTCGAGGTCGCCTTTTCGCGCCGAATGTGCTGCTCCCGCGCCTGCAGCGTGAGCACGTACGCCGTGCGTCCGGCGCCGTCAACAGACTTGCCCGCCAGCCGCCCGGGAATGCGGCGCAGATGGGCCTCGCTCGCCGCGATGAAACCGACGTGCGGACCGCCGTACGCGATCGCGTTCCCGAAGGACTGCGCCTCGCCGACGCAGATCTCGACGCCCCACGACGCCGGCGTTGCGAGCGCCGCCAGCGACATCGCTTCGGCGACGACGCCGATCGCCACGGTCTTGGTCGCACGAATGCGCTCGGCGGCGCCCGGCGGCAGCGCATCGATCGCGCCGAAGAAGTTCGGCGACTGAACGACGACCGCGGCGTAGCGCTGTTCGGCGAGCACGGCGTCGAGCGAGCTGAGATCGGTGCGACCGTCCGCGGCGTACGGCAGCTCGTCGATGGTGAGCTCGAGCCCTTCGGCGTAGGTGCGCAGCACGGCGCGGTAGTTGGGGTGCACGGCGCGCGAGACGAGCACCGCCTTGCGGCCGGTGGCGTTGACCGCCATGATCACGCCTTCGGCGAGCGCGGTCGCACCATCATAGACCGACGCGTTCGCGACGTCGAGCCCGGTCAACAGCGCGATGTAGGTCTGCCACTCGTAAATCGCCTGGAGATAGCCTTGTGAGACCTCGGCTTGATAAGGCGTGTACGAAGTCAGGAACTCGCCGCGCATCGCGATCGCGCCGACGACGGGCGGAATGTAGTGCCGGTATGCGCCCGCGCCCAGAAACGCGGTATAGCTCCCGGCGGTCGTGCGCTCGGCGTGCGCGGCGAAAGCGTTCGGCGATCTCGATCTCGCTCATCTGCGGCGTGACTTCGACCGGCGCGCGCAGTGCGACGGCGCCGGGGACGCGGACCAGATCGTCCACCGCGTCGACGCCGATCACGCGCAGCATCGCCTCGATGTCCTGGGCGGTGTGGGGCGTGTACACTAGGCTTCTTTGATGAGCTGTTCGTACTGCTCGGGCGAGAGGAGCTCGCTCGTCTGACTCACGTCGTCGAGCTTCACGTTGAAAAACCAGCCCTCACCGTACGGATCGCGGTTGACCGCGGCGGGGTCGGCGTCGATCGCCGTGTTGGTGCCGACGACCTCGCCGCCGACCGGCGTGTAGACATCGGAGACGGCCTTGACCGATTCCACCACCCCGATGCTGGTCGACTGCGCGAGGCTCGCGCCGACACGCGGCAGCTCGACGTAGACGATATCGCCCAGCGAGGCCTGAGCGTAGTCGGTGATTCCCACCGTCGCGACGTCACCGTCGAGCTTTACCCATTCGTGTTCTTTGCTGTAGAGCAACCCAGCCGGTACGTTCGACATGTCGTTTCCTAAGCTACGGATCGGGCCGCGCAAGTCCTGGCGTTCAGCCTGCGGCCGATCCGCCCGAAGGGATGTTCGATCAGGCTTTCGGGCGCTTGTAAAACGGCATGGGCGTGACCGCGGCCGGGTGGAGCGCCCCGCGAACCTCGACCTCGATTCGCGTCCCTTCGGCTGCGTCCGCGGGCGCGACCAACGCTGTCGCGATGCTCTTGCCGACCGACGGTGCGAACGAACCGCTGCGGATCTCGCCGGCCCGCTCGCCGTTCGCGAAGACCGGATAACCGGCGCGCGCCGGAACGCGGCCCTCCATCGTCACGCCCGCGATGCGCGCGTAGTCGCCGGCGTCCCGTTGCGCCAACAGCGCGGCCTTACCGCGAAACGTCTCCTTGTCGAACTTGATCGCCCACGCGAGCCCGGCCTGAAGCGGGGTGATCTCTTCGGTGAGTTCGTGACCGTAGAGCGGCATGCCGGCTTCGAGCCGCAACACGTCGCGCGCGCCCAGGCCGCACGGCTCGAGCCCGCGAGCGCGGTTTTCGCCGAGCAACAGATCCCACACGCCGGCCGCCTCTTCGGAGGGAAGAAACAACTCGAAGCCGTCCTCGCCGGTGTAGCCCGTGCGCGCGATGGTGACGGGCTCGCGCGGCACCGTTGACGCGCGTCTGCGCGCACGAGTAATACTTCATCGCCGCGAGATCCGCCGCGACGTACGGCTGCAGCCATTCGACGGACCGCGGGCCTTGCATCGCGATCAGCGCGCGTTCGCCGTGCATGTTCACGCAGCTCGACGTCGCCGGACCGCTCGGCGTTCACCAGCTCCCACATCTTGCCGGCGTTGCCCGCGTTGACGACCAGCAGCCAGCGGTCCTCGGCCAGGCGATAGAAGATCACGTCGTCGTGCGCGCCGCCACGTTCGTTGGTGAAGATGTTGTAGCGTGCCTGACCGGCCTTCATGTTTGCGACCTTGTTGACCGTGAGCGTCTCCGCCCACGCCCCGACGTCGTTGCCGGCGATCGCGAACTGGGCCATGTGCGAGAGGTCGAACAGCCCTGCTCGCTTGCGCACCGCGTCGTGCTCCTTGAGCACGCCGGCATATTGCACCGGCATCTCGAAGCCGCCGAACGGCACCATGCGAGCGCCAAGCGCCAAGTGGGCATCGTGCAGCGCGGTCGTGCGCAAAGCGCCGGAAGCGTCGGTCGTCATCGTTTCGTTCGGTGCTACGGAGCGCGCGCGAGCTCCTATGTGAAGACGTCGCCGTCCTTGGCCAGCTCGCGGCGCAGATATAGCGGGAGCGCGAACAGCCGGCGGTGCGTCTCGGCGTCGTAGAACGCGTTCTCGCCCCGCAGGGACGCGACGTACGCGTCGATCCGCTCGCCGGGCGTCGCGGCAACGTCGACGTCGTCGCTGCAGGCGATGAACGCCCAGTCGTTGTCGAACGCGGGTACGTGCGTGTAGAAGCTGCGCACGCGGTGGAAGTGCGCGCGCAACGAGCGCGCCATCTTGGCGTGCAGCGCCATGTTGTGCAAGCCGGCGGTCGACGCCTGGAGTACGTAGACGCCGCCCGGGGCGAGTCGCGCCTTGATGTCGCGAAACACCTCGCCGTTGAACAGCGGGAACGACGGCGAATCGGGGAGGGGCTCCGTCAGGTCGCTGACGACGACGCCGTAGCGGCCTTCGTCCTGCTTGAGAAAGCGCAGCGCGTCGCCGATGACGACCCGCGCGCGCGGGTCGTCGAACGCGCCGTCCGACCACTCGGGGAGATACCGCTTCGCGAGATCGACGACCTCGCCGTCGATGTCGACCATGGTACAGCGCCGCACCGACGGATCGCGCAACACCTCGCGCAGCGTCGCGCCCTCGCCGCCGCCCAGAATCAGCACCTCGCTCCGGTCGCCGGCCGACGCCATCGCCGGGTGCACGAGCGACTCGTGGTAGATGCGCTCGTCGGCCTGCGAAGACTGCGTGTCGCCGTCGAGGACGAGCATCTTGCCGAACATCGCCGTTCGCAGCACCGCGACCGACTGAAACGGCGTGCGCCCCGTGTAGTACGTCTCTTCGATCGCGTGCGCGTGCAGCTCGGTCGGCGCGAACTGCTCGGTATACCATTGATAGTGCTCGGTCTTGGGCATGGCGTCGGTCCGGTTGGGCGGATGCACGCGATGCCCTTTCGCGAGCCGCCGCCGGACACGAAGAAGCCCGCCGTCACAAACGGCGGGCTTCGATTCTCCCTCGCTTCGAGGAGGAGCGCTAGGCAGTCGCCAGCAGCAGCTCGCGAATGTCGTGCTCGGTCGTGACGACGTGGGTGAAGCGGTTGTGCCCGGCTTCGACTCCGCGTTTCACTTCCGTGGTCAGCATGGTCGTGGCGCCCATCGCCTCTGCGGCGTACTCGCAGGCGGCCCAGGGATCGGTGTGGTCGCCGCACGTGTAGAAATCCATCGCGGCGTAACCGGTCTCCGGCCACGTATGGATCGACAAGTGCGACTCTTGGATCACCACCACCCCGCTCACCCCGTGAGGCTGGAAGCGGTGGAAGGCCGTCTCGATGATCGTCGCGTTGGCCGCTCGCGCGGCGTTCTGCATCATCTCGCGGACCACGTCGACGTCGGTGAGCTTGGCTGCGTCACAGCCCGACAGCTCGCAGACGATGTGCGTACCGAGTGCTTTCAATTCTTTTCTGACTCCTCGAGAGCTTTCGGTTGGGAGAATCCCACCTCCAGGCGCGTCGTCCAGCGTGTGCGGTACACCGTCTCGCTGTCGACCTATCAGCAGACTCTTGCCGGCACGGCCTCCTGGACCGAACGGACGTTCCGCTGCGACGGCGCGTAGGGCGCGCCTCCCCTAAACCGACTGCCGTGACCCCACGCTCTAACGCGCATGGGGTCCGTGAAGTCCGACGCAGATGGTACCCCCTAGGGGTCGGCTTGTAAATAGCCTCGGTCCGCAGGTACGGAAAGCCGCGGCCCGCGGCCGAAGCAAGGGATGAGATGCAGCCCTCAGCCACGGCGACGCGCGGTCGCGACCTGGCGCGCTCCGGCCGCCTCGACGAGGCGCTCGCCGTCTTCCTGGACGCCGTCGCGGCGGACGGCACGGCGCTCGACGCGCACCTCGGGATCTACGAGGTCGCCCAAATTCTGCGCCGGCCCGACCTCGCGCTGGCGCACCAGCGCGCCGCGATCGCCCTGGCGCCGATCCATTCGACGCCGGCCGCCGAGCGCGAGGACTACGCGCTGCTGGTGCCCAGCGCGCCCGGTCTCTACGAGGCGAACACGCCGGTCGATCTGCTGTTCGACCCCCGGTATGTGACCCTCCACCGGTGGTACGTCGATCCGGAGGGTGCGGCTCCGCCGCTGCCGCACCACGACGCCGTGTTCGTCGCGATCGGTGAGTCGGACAAGTCGCGCACCCACCTGGCCGCCGCCGGGCGCCTGCTCGACGGCGTACGGCGCCCGGTCCTCAACCGCCCCGAGCGGATCGCCCGGTTGGCGCGCGTGCCGCTGGCCGAGACCTTCGCGGCGGCACGGCACACCCGGGTCGTATCGACGACGCGCGTGGCCCGCGAGCGGTACGCCGCCGGCGGCTTCGCGTACCCGCACATCGTGCGCCCCGTCGGCTCACACGGCGGGCACGGGCTGGAACGCATCGACGGCGACGCCCAACGTGACGCGTATCTCGCGGCCCACCCGGCCGCGGAGCTATACGTCGCCCCGTTCGTCGACTACCGCAGCCCCGACGGTCTGTTCCGCAAGTACCGGATCGTGTTCGTCGACGGCAAGCCGCTGCCGTGTCACCTGGCGATCTCGCCGCACTGGATGGTGCATTACTACAATTCACCGATGGCCGAGCATGCGTGGATGCGCGACGAGGAGCATGCCTTTATGGCGCGCATGGACGACCTGTTCTCGGGCGATCTGGCCGCCGCGCTGCGCGAGACCGCGCAGCTGCTCGCGCTCGACTACGTCGGCATCGACGCGGCGATCGACCGCGACGGCAAGCTGCTGATCTTCGAGGCCGACAACGCGCTGATCGTCCACCTGCTCGACGATCCCGTGATGTATCCGTACAAGCACCGGTACGTTCCGCGGATCTATGCCGCGCTCGACGCGCTGGTTCGCGGCCGCATCGCGCAGGGTGCGGCGTAGTGAACGAATCGCTGGATCCGGCCGACTGGGAGGCGTTTCGGCGCTTGTTGCACGAGGCGGTCGACGGGATCGTCGACGAGCTCGCGACCCTGCGCGACCGGCCCGTATGGAAGCCGGTCCCCGACGCCGTGAAAGCCGCGCTGCGCGAGCCCCTTCCGCGGGCCGGCGAGCCGCTCGAGTCGACCTACGCCCGGTTCGCGGAGCTGATCGCGCCGTATCCGACCGGCAACCGCCATCCGCGCTTCTTCGGCTGGGTCCACGGCGCCGGAACGCCGGCCGGCGTGCTGGCCGAGCTGCTCGCCGCCGCGATGAACTCCAACGTCGGCGGGCGCGAGCACGCCGCGGTCTACGTCGAGCGCGAGGTGCTCGCGTGGTTCGCCGAGCTGTTCGGCTTCCCGGCGGACGCGAGCGGAATCCTCACCAGCGGGACCTCGATGGGCAACCTGCTGGCGGTCGTCGCGGCGCGCGACGCCATGCTCGGCAGCAACGCGCGCGCATTGGGTTTGCGCGGGTCGCGGCTGACGGCCTATGCGGCTCTCGGCGTGCACGACTCGGTCGCCAAAGCGATGCGCACCGCGGGGCTGGGTGAGAACGCGCTGCGGCTGATACCGGTCGACGACCGGTTGGCAATGGACGTCGATAAACTGCGCCGGCGGATCGCTGCCGACCGGGCCGAGGGGACCGCGCCGTTCCTGGTCGTCGCCACCGCCGGCAGCGTCGACGCGGGCGCGTTCGACCCGCTGGGAGCGCTGGCCGACGTGTGCGACGCCGAAGGGCTGTGGCTGCACGTCGACGGCGCGTTCGGCGCGCTGGCCGCGACGAGCCCCGCGCACGCGCACCTCGTCGCCGGGATCGAACGCGCCGCATCGCTGGCCTTCGATGCTCACAAGTGGTTGAACGCGCCATACGCCGTCGGCTGCGTCCTGTTCCGCGAGGAGCGCGTCCACCGCACGGCGTTCGCGTCCGATCCCGCGTACCTGGCGCGCGCCGACCGCGGCGCGGCCGCCGGCGCGCCGTGGTTCGCCGACTACGGGCTCGAGCTGTCGCGCGAGTTCCGCGCGCTCAAGGTCTGGTTCACGCTGCGGCACTTCGGGATCGACCGGCTGGGCGCGTCGATCGCTCGAACCTGCGCGCTCGCCGCGACGCTGGGTGAACATGTCGAACGCGCCGCCGACCTCGAGCTGCTCGCGCCGGTGACGTTGAACGTCGTCTGCTTTCGCTACGTTCGGCCCGGCCTCGACGAAGCCGGGCTCGACGAGCTGAACGCAGCGATTGCGATCGCCGTCCAGGAGAGCGGCCTAGCCGTGACGAGCACGACGCGAATCGGCGGGCGCCTCGCGCTGCGCGCGTGCATTGTCAATCACCGCACCGAGGAGCTCGACCTCGACATCCTGTTGATGGCCGTGCGCACGGCCGGACGCATGCTGACGCCCGAGCCGCCCGCGTGACGCAGCCGAGCGGGGCGCGACTCACGCCGGCCGAGGTCGCGGCTCGTCTCGAGCCCGGGCAAAGTGCCGAGCAGCTCATGCTCGCGCTGCTGCCGTGGGCGGCGGCGTTTGCCGACGCGCCGATCTCGAACTTCCTCGTCGGCGCGATCGCGTACGGCGGATCGGGCGCGTTGTACGCCGGCGCAAACATCGAGTTCGCCGGCATGCCGCTGAGCGCGAGCGTCCACGCCGAACAGGCAGCGGTGGTGAACGCATGGTCGCACGGGGAACGCGAGATCGCCGCCATCGCCGCGACGGCGGTTCCGTGTGGGCACTGCCGGCAGTTTCTCATGGAGCTCGGGCCGCCGGAGCGGTTGGCGATCTCTGCCGCCGGCCGTCAGGCGAGCACGCTCGGCGATCTGTTGCCGTCGGCATTCGGCCCGCGCGATCTGGGCGCGGTCGCGGCGTTGTTGGACCACGCGCAGGCACCGCTGACGGCGTCGATCAACAGCGGTGACGTTCTAGGCCAAGCCGCGCTCGGCGCAGCCTGCGCATCGTACGCTCCGTACACGAACGCCCACGCCGGAATCGCGCTCCAGACCGCCGACGGCACAATGGTCACCGGTCGCTACGCGGAGAGCGCGGCCTACAATCCCAGTCTCCCCGCGCTCCAATCGGCGCTCGTCGAACTAACCCTCCGCCGAATCGACCGAACAGCGATCGTTGCGGCCGTCATGGTAGAGTTGACGGCCGCAGCGAGCCAGCGCGCTGCCGCGGAATCACTGTTGTCGTCGTTTAGCCGCCTTCGGCTTCGCTACATCGCGATCAACCCGAGCTGATTCGCGACGGTCGTCTCCCTCTTTCCGCTCGGTCAGAGTCGCCGCTTTGCTTCCGCATATGCGATATCGTGCGGTCCGAGACTCACGATCAGTACCGTTCGTGGACTCCTCGTCGACCGTGTAAACGGCACGCCACGCGATCCCGTCTGCAAATTGTAGCCGAGCAGATCGAGCGCACCCCAAGTCGCCGCTCTTTTTCGGATGCCGCTTCGGATCGCGCTTGAGTTCGTCGATCAATGCCCCGACGTGCGGTCGGAACACCTCAGACCAGAAGCCACCGTACTCCGTTATCCGCTTAAGAGCGCGCGGGTGCACTCTGACCTGATAGAGGCGGTCTTCCTGCGCGGCTGAAGCGGCGGACGCTTCGGCCGATACCGTGCGCTTCGTCCATAGTGGCAATGAACGCCTCGGCGTCGATGAACTCTTCGGTCGGCGCGTTGATGCGACGCGCGAGCTCTGCCTCGTCGGGGTTATCAGGGACGTACGGCTCGACGAGCACGGTGACGGTCGTACCGAGCGCAGACGCAATCCGCTCGACGACCGAGAGGCCGACGTCGGTCGAGGCGCGCTCGATCCGCGAGACGGTCTGACGGGAGATGCCCGCCCGCTCCGCGAGCTCGCCTTGCGAAATGCGGGCCCGTGCCCGCTCGACGATGACATTGATGCGGAGGGACTCCAGCGCGGATACCCGCTGCAGGTGAGAAGTGTCGGTCGCCATTCCTCTCCCTCGCCGCATCGACGCGGCTAGTACTCGGTGATATCAGAATTATACCTAATATGGTACAATATTGTCAATTAAATAGGGCAATTCAAGCCCGAAGTACTGCCGCAGCGGAGTCCTTGGCCTCTCAAGCGCCACGACCGAGGAATCTGGCGGGTTAGAAAGTACAGATACCTCTGCACTATCTTGACTGAACCGGCGCGGAGCCGATACGCTGGGAGACTGATGGCCGCTACGACCGACACCCTGATCGAGGAATACCGCCACGGATTCCACGATTCCGAGGAAAACTACGCGTTCAAGTCCGACAAGGGCCTGAACCGCGAGATCGTCGAGCGCATCTCGTCGATGAAGAACGAGCCCGCCTGGATGCTCGATTTCCGCCTGCGCGCGTACGACGTCTTCCGGTCCAAGCCGATGCCGGCGTGGGGCGATACCGAAGCCCTCAACGACATCGACTTCGACAACATCCGGTACTTCGTCAAAGCCGGCGAGCGGACCGAGCAGAACTGGGACGACGTCCCCGACGACATCAAGCGCACCTTCGACCGGCTCGGGATCCCCGAGGCCGAACGCAAGTTCTTGTCGGGCGTTTCGGCGCAGTACGAGTCGGAGGTCGTCTACCACTCCGTCATCGAGGAGCTCGAGAAAGACGGCGTGCTCTTCTGCGACATGGACACCGCGCTGCGCGAGCATCCCGAGATCGTCCAGAAGTACCTCTCGACCGTCATCCCGATCCAAGACAACAAGTTCGCCGCGCTCAACTCGGCGGTGTGGTCGGGCGGCTCGTTCGTGTACGTGCCCAAGGGCGTCGAAGTCAAGATGCCGCTCCAGGCCTACTTCCGGATCAACACCGAGAACATGGGCCAGTTCGAGCGCACGCTGATCATCGCCGACGAGGGCTCGAAGGTCCACTACATCGAGGGTTGCACGGCACCGCAGTTCTCGACGTCGTCGCTGCACTCGGCCGTGGTCGAGCTGATCGCCATGGAAGGCGCGTCGATCCGCTACACGACGATCCAGAACTGGTATCGCAACATCTACAATTTGGTCACCAAGCGCGCCGTCGCGTACAAGAACGCGACGGTCGAGTGGGTCGACGGCAACATCGGCTCGCGGCTGACCATGAAGTACCCGGCGATCTACCTGATGGGTGAAGGCGCGCGCGGCGAGATCCTGTCCGCGGCGTTCGCCGGCGAAGGCCAGCACCAGGACGCGGGCGCGAAGGTTATCCACGCGGCGCCGAACACGACGTCGGTCGTCACGAACAAGTCGGTCGTGGCCCACGGCGGCAAGACGACCTACCGCGGCTTGGTCGAGATCCACTCCGGCGCCGTCGGCGCGAAGACGCGCGTGAAGTGCGACGCGCTGATCATGGACGACAAGTCCGCCTCCGACACCAAGCCGACCATGAAGATCGACGAGCAGCGCTCGACGGTCGAGCACGAGGCATCGGTCTCGAAGATCGGCGAGGAACAGTTGTTCTACGCGATGAGCCGCGGTCTGAGCGAGGCCGACGCGACGGCGATGATCGTCAACGGCTTCTTCGACTTCTTCGTCAAGGAGCTCCCGATGGAATACGCCGTCGAGCTCAACCGCCTGATCAAGCTCGAAATGGAAGGCTCCGTCGGCTAACGCCGCCCCCACGTCATCCTGAGCTCGTCGAAGGACGGCGGTGGGCATGACCGCGTAGCTGCCGGCGTGACAACCGTTGCTTCAGGATGACACCGGAGTTTCTGGGGAAGATTGAACCCGTGCGCGTTCGACCGACGCTCGTCTTGGCGGGTTTGCTTGCCGTCACGTTCCTGGCGCCGTGTCGAGCGGGCGCGACGAAGATCTGCGCGTTCGCCGTACCTGCGGCGATGGCCGACAAGGTCTTCTCCGGCACCGCGCGCGCCGGGCAGCCGTTTCGCTTCAAGGTCTCGCAGGACTCGGTGCTCGACGACGGCACGCCGGTGCCGGAGGGGACGATCGGTTACGGCATCATCAGCGAGGCAAGCGCCGCTTCGCGCGGCAACCACGACGGACTGATCGCGCTGGAGCCGCGCTACCTCGTCGTGCCCAAACCGAAGGGCGGCTTCATGCGCGTTCAGGTGACGATGAACCCGACGCTGCCCGTCGTCTGGACGCCCAACGTGCCGCTGCTCAGGGCCGCGACGAACGCCCTGCCGATCCCCGGGATCATCATGAGCGGCGTCAACTCGGTGCGCTGGGGCCGCAACATCACGCTGGGGCCGGGTTTCGTGTTCAGCGTGATCGCGGTCGACAACCTCGAGCGCGGCCCGGTCTGTTAGTTCGCTATTTTACGCCGAGCAATTCCACGTCGAAGTTGAGCGTCGCATTGGGCGGGATCACGCCCTGGGCGCCGCGTTCGCCGTACGCCAGCGCCGGCGGGCAGACGAGCTTGCGGCGGCCGCCGACGCGCATCGTCGAGACGCCTTCGTCCCAGCACGAGATCACCTGGTGTTGGCCGACAGCAAACTCGAAAGGCTGGCCGCGGTCGCGCGAGCTGTCGAACTTCTTGCCGTTGGGAAACGTCCCGGTGTAGTGCACGATCGCCGTCTGCCCCGCCTTCGGCATCGCGCCTTTGCCGACTTTGAGGTCGGTGTATTGCAAGCCGTCGGGCAAGGTGACGGTCTTCGCCGCGCTGGTCTTCATCGCGCTCGTCTTGTAGGCCGAGCTGGTGGCAGCAACGACGGGCAGGGGCGCGGCGAGCAACAGCGCGAGCACGAACGGAACGGAACGCTTCATGCCGGCAGCCCTTCGCGAACGAGGCGGCGTCCCCCGGCCGACGAACGAGCGGGGGTGGCACATGCAGTTGCAAAGCGCGACGATATCCCCCCGGGGTCGACCAAACGCGTCGTAGTCGACGGTACCGCGCTCCTGGTCTGCAACGTCGACGGCACGTTCTATGCGATCGAAGACGTGTGCACGCACGACGGCGGCCCGCTCGATCAGGGCTTTCTCCAGGGATGTCAGATCATGTGTCCGCGCCACGGCGCGATCTTCGACGTCCCCAGCGGCGCCGCGGTCACGCTGCCGGCGGTCGTTCCGCTGGAGACGTATCCCGTCCGGACGGACGGGGACGACGTCCTCGTCGACCTGTAGCCGGCGGCTCAGACGTGCTCGTCGGGCCCGGCGCGGTTGACGTCGCGCTGGTCGTCCCGATTGGGGTCCTCGTCAGTGTCGCCGTAGACGACCTCCGGGGTCGGTGAGATCCCCGCGGCATCTGCTTCGGCTCGGCTGAGCGGCTGCTCGTCGTCGGCTTGCGTCCGCAGCTGGCGCGGCATCCCCGAGTCGGGATGGTCCGTCACCTCGCGTGGCAGCGCGTTCTTGTAGTCGCCTCCGCGCTCGGCTTCCGTGTCGCGTTCCATGCTCCAGGCGTACCCACCACCGGCGCATGCCACCCCGGCTAGGCGCACCGTTTGTCGAACGACGCGCAGACCGCCGGCGGGTTAGGATCGGCACATCATGGCGACGAGATTTCTGGTCAGCCCGCCCGGTCACTACGGCGTCCGGTACGCGATCAACCCGTGGATGACGCCCCATATCGGCAGCCCGACGCCCGACGCCGTTCGCCAATGGGATCGCTTCGCCGAGCTCATGGGCTGTATCGCCGACGTGGAGCTCGTCCCGCTCGAGTCGCAGTCGCCGATGCCCGATTTGGTGTTCACCGCCAACGCCGCACTCATGATCGGGAACCTCGCGATCGTGTCGAGCTTCCGCCACGCCGAACGGCGCCGCGAGCAGCCCGTCTACCGCGCCGCGCTCGCGCGCGCGGGCTACGCCACGACCTTCCTGCGCCAGACGTACTTCGAAGGCGCCGGCGACGCGATGTTCGATCGGGTTCGCCCGCTGCTCTACGCCGGTTACGGCTGGCGAACCGAACGCGGCGCGACCTTGCAACTGCAGGAGATCGTCGGCTGCCGCGTGCTGCCGCTGCTGCTCGTCGACGAGCGCTTCTATCATCTCGATACCGCCCTGTGCCCGCTTTCGACCGGACACGTGCTCGCCTACATGGACGCGTTCAGCCCGCATGCCCAGACGATGCTGCGGCGGGCGATCGACCCCGGCTACCTGATCGAAGTCTCGGTCGACGACGCCCTGCGCTTCGCATGCAACGCGGTCGAAGTGCGCGACGCGATCGTGATGCACGGCTGCTCGCGCGGACTGCGCGAACGCCTACAGGCGATCGGCTACGGCGTATTCTGCACGGACCTGTCGGAGTTCCACAAGGCCGGCGGCTCGGCCAAGTCCCTCACCCTCCGGCTCGACGACGGACCCGCCGCCGCCCTGTCGGTCGCGACGGCCTGACCGTCCTCGGCGTCATGACACCTTGAATACCTTCATGACCTCATCGCCGAGGTGGTTGATGACCTTTACCGCGATACGACCAGATCTCGGTTTAGAAAAAGCACGGGAGACGTCACTGTTCAGCGATGCCCAGGCGTCGGCGTCGATCTCGGCTTTCAACGTTCGTTTGAGGGCATCGTAAGGATCGTTGGCGCCGAGAAAGTAGGCATGCCGGACGAAGAAGCTTTCCTCGTTGTAGTCGGTGTCGATGAACCAACAGGCGATTTGCTCAGGGCCGGAGCTCGTAACTTCTCCGGTGCTCGGGCGGTAGACGTCGACACCGTTGATCTTGACGCGAAGGTTGCCACTCGCTTCGTGCAGCAGGGTGATGTCCGGCTCGCCGAAGACGACGAAGAGATTCGCCTTGTCGGTCTTTGCGAAGTCGCTCGACATATGCAGGTCGGCGTTCATGCGCGCTTTGAGCACCGGTAGCCGGCCGAGCTTGTTGAACTCAGTCGTATGAGCTTCATAGTTGAAGCCGCAGGAGATCAGAACGTCGAATCCGGCATCGCTTGCCTCGCGCGCCGCCAAAACGAGATCCTGCCGTGTAATCGTTCCGAACTCCGGGCCGATGAAGATGCCGGCTCGCTTCTCCGTGCCGGAGCCGTTGCCGCCCTCGAGATAGCGGCCCTCGGCGCAGACGTAGTCGCCTGGCCACGGAACGACCGCGGTGAACGCGACCTTGTCCTCTTTATGCGCCTGCTGGACGCCCGCCGTCTTCAGGTTGTCGAGGATAATTTCGGAAAAAGTTTTCTCAGCCTGCGCAGACTCGAATGGGTCGATCGGCCGATCATTTTCGTCGAGGCCCAGCTCGCGGTGCGGGCTCAAGCTCTCGACGGTGAATGGGCCGGCCACGCGAAGAGCGCCTTTGGCCTCGTACGGCTTGTCGTATAGATACTCAAACTCGGCCCGGGCCGCGATCGACGCATCGATCTCGCGCTGACGCGCGATCCGTGCTTCCCACCACTGTGCATGCGCGGCCTTCGCGGGCTCCGGCCACGTGCGGTTGACCTCACGCGGAACCTCCCACTCTTGCCAAGTCTCTGAGAGCACGGCATTCAGGGATTCACGGAGCGGCTCGAGGACCGCTTGCCACCGCTCCCAAACGACGTCGAGCTCGGAGTTGCTTGCGATCGACTTCAACGTAACGTGGGGAACCCGCTCGTAGACGAAGCCTTGGCGAATATCACCGTGCGTCGCCTTCAGGCTCTGAGCGCTACCGGTGACTTCCGCATCCTTGAATTGGCCTTCGCGCGAATCGGCGAGCACATAATACGGATAACGCGCGCCCATGATCCTTGCGCGCGCGAGGGCGAGGGCCACGCGCGAGGTATCGATCGTTATCCAACGCCTCCCCCACTGCTCGGCGACGACGGCAGTTGTGCCGGAGCCGCACGTCGGATCGAGCACAAGGTCCCCGGGATTGGTCGCCATGAGCACGCAACGTTCGACGACCTTCTTGTTCGTCTGGACGACGTATATCTTCGATTCGCCAAATCCGCTAACGCCCGTATCCGCCCAAAGCGAGTCGATCGGATAAACCGGAAAATCCTCGAGCAGGCGGATGTAGCGCATGCTGACGCCGACCAATAGCAACCGGCCGGCCTTCCCAAGCCGTTCCATGCCGACCGCCGTGGTCTGCCACTGCCGGTTCTTCGGTGGCGACACTTGCCGGCCGTTATGATCGATCGGCAGCGCGAGATGTGGCGTCGTGAACATCGCCGAGGCGTCACCAATGTGAAAGGGCCGCTCGCCATTGCTGACTGACTCGCGCGGGCCGAGCTTTCGCGGCACGCCTGCCGCATTAAGCGTCCAATCGTATTGAGACGCTCCCGCATCACCCGAAACCTTCTCCTTAAAGAGTTGGTGATATCGATAGTCCGCCGATCTTGCGTACCACAGAACGATGTCGCAGCGAGCCGGCAACCCTTTCGTTCCCAGACCCGTCGTCTTCGTGAAGTAGACTTCCGCGACGAAGTTGTCGGCTCCGAACACCTCGTCCATCACGGCTCGCACCCGGTGAACGTTTTCGTCGCCGATCTGCACGAAGATCGACCCGGATTCCGTGAGCAGGTCACGCGCGGCCAATAAACGGTCTCGCAGATAGCCTAAGTAGCTATGGATGCCGTCGCGCCAGGTATCGCGAAAGGCCTTCACCTGTTCCGGCTCGCGCGTGATCTGGGCAAGGTTTCCATCCTTGACGTCCCGGCTCGTCGTCGACCACTGAAAGTTCGAATTGAACCGGATGCCGTACGGAGGATCGACGTAAATGCACTGCACCTTCCCGCGCAGGCCTTCGCGTTCGGCGAGGCTCGCCATCACCTGCAAGCTGTCGCCGAGGATCATCCGGTTCGACCAGTTTTGATCGTGCCGGTAAAACTCGGTCTTGTCGACGTCCTTCGGTAGTCCATTGAAGTCCGCGAACAGGTCCGGCATCATCTCGCCCGCCTCGTGGGCGCGCTCGCGCGTGTCGCGGCGGAGGTCGTCGATCAGCGCCTTCGGATGAACCTTCTCCTGAATGTAGAGGGGCGGGCCCTGGACGACGAGGTCGCTCGCGTCCTGCTCGTCCTTTCCCCGCCATACGAGCTGCGGGTCGAGGTCGCGATTACGCCGCTCGTATGCGACGCGAATCGACGACTTGTCGGCCGGTTCGACAACCGACTCGTACTCCGCGGTCGGAATGTTTCGACGTTTCGCCTCTTCGTGGGTGAGCGACTTGACGGCCTTCGCTGTCGCCGGCTTCTTCGTCGCCACGTTACGCAGGTTCCAACGACCGCTCAGCCTTCAGGGCGTCAATCATCGCGCCGAATTGCTCCTCAACCTTCTCGCCGAATCCGCTCTCGATCTGATACACTTCGCGTAACTCGGTGAACGCCCAGCGGCCATACGTTCTCAGGTTGTTGACACCCGGCACCCAATACGCGTCCATCGTCAGCTTCTTGTCCTTGGCGTCCTCATTGCGATAGCCTTTGATCTCGACGACGAGATTAAGCAGGTCGTCCGCGCCGTGCCCGTCGTCGACGCGCACGATGAAGTCGGGCCGGTAGCGGCGCGCGATCGATCCGCAACGGTACGGCACCTCGAAGCCAAGGCCTTGATTCTTGACGTACGCTCGGACGCGCGGATGGGCCTCCGCGACGCGGCAGAATTCGCCTTCCCAATCACTGTCGAGAACCGCGTAGTTGAGGTGAGACTTGCGAGGATCCGTTTGCCAACGCCTCTTCGACGTCGTGAAGCTCACCGACGCTGTCGTTCCCGCCGGCGTATAGGGATCGAGCACCGCCAAAATCGGCTTCTCACCCTGCAGCTTGAGGTTGACGCCCGCGATGATGCGCTCGCAGGCGGTGTCGGCAAGGGTCTTGTACGCGAGCTGCGCGGGGTACGTTCCGCCTTCGCAGGTGAGGTAGGTAGCAAGCCACTCGCGTACGACGCCCTTGAGTTCGTTGAAAAGGTGCGGTCGCGCAGTATCGTCCTGACGCCAACGCCGGGTAAGATACGCCGTGAGCTCGTAGACGAGCGAGGAGTAGCGCATGTCCTTCGTGTGTTCGAGCGTGAGGTCGACCGATTCGCCGATGATGCCCGCGTTTTGCGTGACCGTTGCGCCGATCAGATCGGGCGTCAAGCGCAACCGCGAGTTCTCGTTGAATGCTGCGGTGACGTTTTCGCGCGGCAATTCGACGCGATAGCCCTCGACTCGTGGGAACCGGATCTCGGCCGAGTCGCGCTCCGGCCGCACAGCTTTGACGAGGACCGTCTCGCGCGGCGGCGCGGGGATGGCGACGACCGGCTCGGCTGTGAAATCGAACGGGATGCCGAGCACGTCGGCGTACTCGGTGTTGAACAGCCCCGCTTCGTTGAGGTCGTAGGACTGACGACGGAGCGCTCGCCCTACGACCTGCTCGCACAGCAGCTGCGTCCCGAAGGCGCGTACGCCGAGCACGTGCGTGACGGTGTTGGTATCCCAGCCTTCCGTCAGCATCGACACCGAAACGACGCAGCGGATTTGACCGCCGAGCGTATCGGGTTTGCCGACCGTGTTCATAACCTCGCGAAGAAGCGTCGCATCGTCAAGCTCGCCGCCGGCCCGTAGCAAGTCTGCAAGGGCTCCGCCGCGCTCCAGGGCCTCACGCTTGAAACGCTCGATCTCGTCCGCCGCAAGCTTGCGGAAATTCGGATCAAGCAGCTCGCCCGACTCGAGTTGGCGACTGTCGACGAGGATCGTGTTCGGGCGCCCGAAGGGATTGCCGTGTTGGTCGAAGTTTCGAAAGAGTTCCAACCGCCCGGGTATTCGCGTCTCCGTGCCGTCGGTGTGTTCGCGCGCGTACCCCGAGATAAAGTCGTACACGAGCTTCGAAGTCGCGGTGTTGTTGCATACGACGATGAAGCACGGCGGGTAGCTGATCCCCGCCGCCGCCCACGATTCGAAGATCTTGACGTAGTGGCCGTAGAGCGCTTCGAGCGCCGTCTGCAACTGCGCCGGAAGCGCCGCCGGATCCAGTGACCCCGCCGCCCTAGCGCCTGTCCTTGGTAGTTTCGTGCGGATGTGCTCCCAGAGGTTGCGGTACATCGGCATGTCACCGCCCGGGATGTTGTCGGCCACCGGGACTCGCGGGAGCTTCACTATTCCGCACTCGATCGCGTCCATCAGCGAGAAGTCGCTCATCGTCCAGGGAAAGAGCGTCCCTTCGGGATAACCGGAGCCCGCCAGAAAGAACGGCGTGGCCGACAAATCGATAACGCGCGCGACGCCGAGCTTTCGTTCGACGGTTTCGAGACCGCCGATCCACAGCCGCGCGGCCTCGATGTTTTCCTTGGCCTCTTTCTTTTCGTCGCCCTTGAGCGTTTCGTCTTCGTCTTCAGCGCCGGGCCGTTCGCGGTAGCAGTGGTGCGCCTCGTCGTTGAGCACCAGGACGTTCCTGTGGTTCATCAACTCGGGCATCACGCGCTGCAGCATCTGGCCTTCGGTTTCCAGCGTCTGCAGCTCGGGACCGTGCCCCTGCAAGAGTGCGCGCCCGCCCTTCGAGAGCTCGATCCGCTCGCGCAGCTTCAAGGCGTGGTAGTTGGTCACGACGATCTTCGCACGCTGAAGATCGATCAGCAAGTCCGGCGGGACGAGCTCGCGCGTCGCATAGAGATTTTCCGGATCGTTCGGCATCAGCACGCGCAGCCGGTCCCTGATCGTGATGCCCGGCGTCACGATCAAGAACGCTCGCGTGAACCGCTTACTCTGCGGGTGCCGGATGGCGTTGACCGTCTGCCACGCAACGATCATTGCCATGACGGTCGTTTTCCCTGCGCCGGTCGCAAGCTTCAGCGCGAGCCGCGAGAGCGGCGAGTGCCCGGCCTCGCGCGCGGTCTGGAGGTAGTCGAGGAATCGTCTTCCCTCGCGAGCGTTAGGTGCGACCTCGGTCAGCCAGATGACGGTTTCGACGGCTTCGATTTGGCAAAAGAACGGCCGCGGTCCCTGGAAGTCGTGCGTCCGCCAGTGCTGCAAGAGCCGCGCGGTCTCCGGCGAGACCTGCCACGTCTTCGGATCCGAGCGCGTCCGCCATTTGTCGAGCTCGCGGCGCAACTCTTCAATCCGGCCGCCGAGCTCGAGCTGCTGTTTCTCAGTCGAGAGCTCGTGCAGCGTCAGCGCGATTTGCTTGCTGCTCTGCTTCTTCGGCTTGGGAATCGGCGTGACAAAACGCACGGGCCGGCGCCCCGCCAGGACCTGCTGCGTCGGCAGCCCGTCGTCGTCGAGTTCCCAGTGCTCGTGCGGCACGGAGTACGGCGAATTCAGGATCGGACGAGTGAAAAACCGATTGTCCACGGCTTCGCGAGGAATCCTCTGGGGACCGCCGCGCTTCCTTGCAGCGACCGCTAATCAAACCGATGATGATCCCGGTGACCGGCGGCGCTGCGCGTCGCGCGCACTTCGGCCGCCGCCCACGCGGCGGGCGTGTCGACGTCGGTCACGTACGCGTCGTCGAGTTCGTCGAGCGGCACGGCGCGCAGATCGCCGTGCGAACGCACGCGCGACGGCGCTTCGTCGGCGCGCAAGGCGCGGATGCGCGCGCGCGCCTTGGGGGACCACAGCACCGGATGACCCGGCGTCCCACCGACCACCGGCCATGCCATGTCCGCATCGTCGGGAACACGCGCGACGAACGCTCGAACGCGGTCCGCGTCCAAGAACGGCAGATCGCCCGCCAGCACCGCAACGTGCAGATCCGGATCGATGGCGGCGTTGGCGATGGCGAGCGTGGCGCTCGGCCCGGCGGTCGGCGAGGTCACGATGACGCGCACCCCCGGCACGTCGCCGATCGCTTCGGCGACCTCCGGCGTCGTCACGAAGACCGGCTCGAGGTCGCGCAAGCCGAGCGCGACGCGGCGTGCGAACGGTGCGCCGTTAAAGCGCGCGGTCAGCTTGTCGAACCCCATGCGCTGCGAGCGGCCGCCACCGAGGATGACCGTCCGCACGCGCGCGAGCTCCACGCTACGATGCTAGGCGGCGGTCGACTCGCCGAGCAGGAGCTTCTCGGGCACGATCGGCAGGTCGCGCACGCGAATTCCGGTCGCGTGGTACACGGCGTTGGCGATTGCGGCTGCCACGCCGGTGATCCCGATCTCGCCGATCCCGCGAATGCCGAGCGAGTTGAACGCGAAATCCGGTTCTTCCACGAACAGGACGTCGATCGCGTGCACGTCGGCGTTGACCGGAACGTGGTAGTCGGCGAGGTTGTTGGTGACGACGGCACCCGCGCGCGGGTCGCGCACGGTCTCCTCGAGCAGCGCCATCCCGATCCCCCAGGTGATCCCGCCGAGCATCTGCGAGCGCGCCGTCTTCGGGTTGAGGATGCGACCGCAGTCGAACGCGCCCAACGCGCGCGAGATCCGCAGCCGCGCCAGCTCCTCGTCGTAGCGCACCTCGACGAACTGCGCGCCGAAGGAGTGGAACGACGCGCGCTGGCCTTCGTCGCCAGGCGATGCGTTGCCGGTTGCGGTGAGCGAGCCGCCCGGCGCCCAGCGGGCGACGTCGGCAAACGTAACCGCGCGTGAAGGGTCATCGCTCGCGCGCAACGTGCCGTCGCGCACCTCGATCCCGGCTTCCGCTCGTCCGTAGAGCGGCGACGCGTCGGTCGAGGTGACGAGCGTGATCGCGCCGCGCAGCACGCGCTGCGCGGCGTCGGCCACGGCGGGAGCGACGCTCGCCGAGCTCATCGAGCCGCCGGCGACGGGCGCGTTCGGGAACGACGAGTCGCCGATGCGCACGACGATCTCGTGCGGCTCGACACCGAATGCGTCGGCCGCGACCTGGGCCAGAATCGTGTACATCCCGGTGCCGAGATCGTGCGTCGCGCTGACGACCTCGATCGTCCCGCCGGCGCCGATCGTCACGCGCGCCTCGGCCGGAGAGCGCATCGCCGGGTACGTCGCCGTCGCGACGCCCCAGCCGACGAGCTCCCCGCCGTCGCGCATCGAGCGTGGCGCGTGCGTGCGCCGGTTCCAGCCGAACGCTTCCGCACCGCGTTCGTAACATGCCAGCAAATGCTTCGAAGAGAACGGCAAGCCGCTCTCGCCGTCGACCGTCGCGTGGTTGCGCCGCAGCACGTCGAGCGGATCGAGGCCGCACGCGTAGGCGAGCTCGTCGAGCGCGCAGCCCAGCGCGTAGGTGCCCGGCGCTTCGCCGGGCGCGCGCATCGCCGTCGAGCTCGGCACGTCGAGTCGCGCCAGACTGTGCGAGACGGCGACGTTCGGGATGTCGAACAGCATCGGCGTAACCCCGCCGGCCGCTTCGACGAACGTGCTCACGCGCGACGACTCGCCGCGCACGTCGTGGAGCACCGACCGCAGCCGCCCGTCACGCGACGCTCCGACGCGCAACCGCTGGTGCGTCTGCGACCGGTGGCCGCACGAGGTGAACATCTGCTCGCGGGTGAGCACGAGTTTTACGGGCTTGGCGGTGACCTTCGCCGCCATCGCGGCGATCAGTGAGTGCGGCCACACGAAGCCCTTACAGCCGAACCCGCCGCCGAGGAACGGCGCGATCACGTGCACCTTCTCCTCAGGCAGATCGAAGCAGCGCGCCAGCACCGTACGCGTGCCGCGAACCCACTGCGTCGAGTCGTGCACGATCAGCTCGCCGTCGCGCCACTGCGCGACGGTGACCGACGGCTCGATCGGGTTGTGGTTCTCGTTCGGCGTCACGTACGTGACGTCGAGCCGGACGTCGCTGGCGTCAAAAGCTGCCTCGGGCTCGCCGCGGCGCACTTGCGCCGGGCTACCGAAAAACTGCTCGGGTAACTCGACGTCGAGGGCCGACTCGGCGGCGAGCTCCGGCGGGTGACCCGGCTCGTACGATATGCCCAGCAGCAATGCGCCTTCGCGCGCCGCCTCGAACGTCGTGGCGATCACCGCCGCGACGTGCTGGCCGTCGTAGTGGACGTCGGTTCCTTGCAGGGGCGCAAGCTGCTCGCTCATCGGCATGGTGAACTCGAACGGCAATGCCGGCACGCGCGGCGCGTTGGCATGGGTCAGTACTTCCACCACGCCGGGGACCGCGCGGGTCGCGGTCTCGTCGATCGCAACGATCCGCCCGCGCGCGATCGTCGACTGGACGAGCACCGCGTGCAGCGGCGACTCGATCGCGGTATCGGCGGCATAGGGCGCCGCACCCGTCACCTTCGCGTAGCCGTCGACGCGGTCGACCGGACTGCCGACCCACTCCTTGGTGGGTGGGCGCTCGAGGATCGTGCTCATTCCGCACCTCCGGCCAACATGCGCAGCGCGCGGACGATCGCCCGCCGGGCGAGCTCGACTTTGAAGGCGTTGTGCGCGCGCGGTCGCGCGCCGTCGAGGGCGGTCTCGGCGGCGGCGCGGTAGGCGGCGTCACCGGGCGCCTTTCCGATCAGCGTCAGCTCGGCCGCCTGCGCGCGCCACGGAACCGTTCCGACGCCGCCCAAGCCTAGCCGCGCGCCCGCGATCGCTCCGGCATCGACGCGGAGCGCGCAGGCGACCGAGACCAGCGCGAACTCGTACGACGCGCGATCCCGCACCTTGAGATAGTGCGAGCTCGCGTACAGGGGGTCGACGCGCAGCTCGACCGCCGTGATGAGGTCACCCTCCTCCAGCGAGGTTTCATTCTGCGGGCGATCGCCGGGCAGCCGATAGAGCTCGCTCAGCGGAATCGTGCGCTCGCCGCGAACGCCTTCGATCACGACCTGCGCCTCGAGCGCGGTGAGCGCGACGGCCAGATCGCCCGGATAGGTCGCGATGCACGCGTCGCTCGTTCCGAGCACGGCGTGACCGCGGTTGAAACCGTCGAGCGCGTCGCAGCCGCTCCCCGGCTCGCGCTTGTTGCAGCGCCAGCGCGTCTCGCGGAAGTACGAGCAACGCGTGCGCTGCAGCAGATTTCCGCCGATCGTCGCGGCGTTGCGGATCTGCCCCGACGCACCGCTCAGCAGCGCTTGCGCGACGGCCGGAAAGTTGGTCTCGATCAGCGGCGCATACGCGACGTCGCTGTTGCGCGCCAGCGCGCCGACGCGCACGATGTCGCCGCGCCGCTCGATTCCGCTCAACGGAAGCCGTGAGATGTCGACGACGCGGACCGGGCGTTCCACGTCGGCCTTCATCAGGTCGACCAAGGTGGTCCCGCCGGCGTAGAAGCGCGCGCCCGGAACCTCGCGCACCAGCGCGCGTGCCGCCGCAGCCGAGTCGGCGACGACGAAATCGAACCCGCGCATCAGCCGGCGTCCCGCGCGGCCGCGATCGCCGCGACGATATTCGGATAGGCGCCGCACCGGCATAGGTTGCCGCTCATGGCTTCGCGGATCTCGTCGTCGGTGCGCGCTCGGCCCTCGGCGAGCAGCGCGACGGCCGAAAGTATCTGGCCCGGCGTGCAGAAGCCGCACTGGAACGCGTCGTGCTCGATGAAGGCGCGCTGCACCGGGTGCAGCCCATCATCGCCGGCAATTCCCTCGACGGTCGTGATCTGGTCGCCCGCATGTGCCAGCGCCAGCGCGAGGCACGACAGCATCCGCCGCCCGTTCACCAGCACGGTGCAAGCGCCGCATTGGCCGCGGTCGCAGCCTTTCTTCGTCCCGCTCAGACCGGCGCGTTCGCGCAGCAGGTCGAGCAGCGTCACCGCCGGCTCGACCCGAAAGGTCACCTCCCGTCCGTTGAGCGTGAAGGTGAGGGGGAACGCGGTCCGGCCGGGGGCGGGCGGTCGCTGGGTTGTCGGCACGATGGAAGACCTCGACGGGCGGTGCGGAGGAGGCTCCTACCACCCCGGGAGCACGACATCCCGCGTTGACGATCTCCCTGGCGCATGATAAGGTTCCCAAGTTATGTACGCGATCGTCGAGACCGGCGGCAAGCAGTTTCGTGTGTCCGAAGGCGACGTCATTCGCACCGATCTCATCGAGACCGAGGTCGGTTCGTCGGTGACGTTCGACCGGGTGGTTCTGGCCGCCGACGGCGATGATGTTTCGATCGGCGCTCCGCTCGTCAGCGGCGCGACGGTGACGGGCACGGTGCTTCGCCAGGCGAAAGATAAGAAGATCCTGGTCTTCAAATACAAGCCGAAGAAGCGCGTCCGCAAGCTCAACGGGCACCGCCAGCGGTTCGCCGAGGTTCGGATCGACAAGATCTCGCTGACCTAACATGTCATCCTGAGCGTGTCGTAAGGATGCTCGAGGTTCGTTTTCGCAGAGACAGCCGTGACCGGCTGTCTTCTGTTTTCTCCAGCGGTCACGCCGAGCACGGCGAGCCGATGGAGGACGTCGTTTGCGGGGCCGCTTCGGCACTGCTGCAAGCCGCCTGGGCCGGCCTGACCGACGTCGCGCACATACCGGTCGGTGGGCACCGGCGCAAGGGCGACTTTCTCATGCGCTGGCCCGAAGAGACGCGGGACCGGGACGACGTGCACGCCATCGTCGCGACGGCCGAGCTGGCGATCGAGCAACTGGCCAAACAGTATCGCGGCTTCGTCCGCTACGTCCGCGAAGCCGAACACGAGCCGTCGTAACCGAGCGGGAGATTCGGGGTACACCCGCGTCGAAGGGAAACCCACGATGACCGACGCGAGCAAACCCCTCAACGGCGAGATCCAGCCCGACCACACCCAATCGAGCGCCGCGAACACCGATGCGGGCCGTACGGTCCTCGTGGGCGTGCTCGGCGGAATCATCTCGGCCGCCGGCTACTTGGTATACCAGCGGCTGCCCGACGAGCAAAAAGATCGCCTTCACCGGCAGGTCCGCGGCTTGGTCGAGTCGCGCATCAACGAGTTGCGGAACAACTTCAACCTATAGCACTCGACTAGGCGCCGGCACGGACGGGCACCGCCGGGGGCGTGGTACCCTTCCTTGCTTCGGCGCTGCTGGCGTACGCGGCAGCGCTCCGAGCGTTCGACCCTGCGCTCGACGGCCCGCAGGCCGTGCGGCTCGCAGCCCGCGTCGTCGCGGAAGCCGATGCGGCGCGCCTCGACGCGCGGCTCGTCGTCGCGCTGGTCGCGGTGGAGTCGTCGTGGGATCCGCACGCCGTGTCGCCGGCCGGAGCACGGGGACTCGGTCAGCTCATGCCCGCGACGGCGGCCGGTCTGGGCGTGGATCCCGACGACGCTGAGGCGAACCTGCATGGGACCGTCGTGCACCTCGCCGCGCTCCTCGACCGGTATGCGGGCCTGCCCGCTCCGGAGTCCTACGTGCGGGCGATCGCGGCATACAACGCCGGAACGGGCGCCGTCGACCGGTATCACGGCGTGCCGCCGTACGCGGAGACGCGCCTAGAGGTGCGCCGAGTGATTCGTTTGTGGCGGCGCCTCTGCGGGGACTGACGGCTCGGCCAGGCCGAGTGCCGGGCGCGGGTCGGCCAGCTTCTCGGCGACGTGAACCGCGCTGCGCCGCAGGGGTGCTTCGGGGTCCGGCGCGGGCGGCTCGTAGGCTACCGGCGCGGACTGCGGCTTGACGTCGTACGGTTCCGGCTCGTAGGGCGCCGCATCTTCGGCGACGTGGTCGTAGGGGGTCGCATCGTACGGCACGGGATCGTAGGCGGCCGGCTCGTACGGCGGCGGCTCGGCCTTCACCGTCGCGACGTCCTGAAGGTCG
This sequence comes from Vulcanimicrobiota bacterium, assembly GCA_963723445.1. Classification (GTDB taxonomy): domain Bacteria; phylum Vulcanimicrobiota; class Vulcanimicrobiia; order Vulcanimicrobiales; family Vulcanimicrobiaceae; genus Vulcanimicrobium. The sequence goes on along the minus strand of CAVRQP010000006.1, from coordinate 270,120 downwards.
GCCGCCCGCTCCATCTCGCGGATGAACGACTGGGACGTGTTCTGGATGTCCCGCATGACGCTGCCCGCCTTGCGGGCGACGCGAGGAAGCTGTTCGGGGCCGAACAGTAAAAGGGCGGCGGCGCCGAGCATGGCCATGTCAGGGATCGAGAGCACGGAGGGTTTCTTCCCGGTCCCGTGCAACGCGTCATGCCCGCCTTTTGAAAGCCGCCGGAGCTGAGCTTGTCGAAGGGGCGGAGATCAACCGAAGGCCGGCCCCCTCGCCCTGAAGATCATCTACACTCGCGGCAACCGGACCGAGACCCTGGCGTCGATCGCGACGCTCCGCAAGATTCTCAACCGATTCGTCGCGCACCGCGTGTTCTACGAAGTGAGCTCGCGCAATAAGCGAGGGCACGAGTTCTTCTCTGCCAAGAACACCTTCGTGGTGGGCTCGATCGAGATCGTCAACCGTGACTACCTCACGATCACGATCTTCGACGCCAACAACGCGTCGCACTCGATCGAGATCCTCAACCCCGCCGCGATGCGCATCTACGACGACACGCTGGGCAAAGGCTTTGCCGTGTCGTTCCTGAGCGAGGGCGCGGGCGGCGTCGAGTCGCGCTGTTATCTGCGCGACGAGGGCGAAGACGGCGACGGCATCAAGGAGCGCGGCGCGCTGGAGAAGATCACGTTACCCCAGTTGTTCGAATACCTCGAAGACATCACGACCGCCGACATCATCTCGACCAAAACCCTTTAACGCACCCATTGGGCTGTCATCCTGAGCTCGTCGCATGTCATCCTGAGCTTGTCGAAGGACGGCCGTGCCGTGCCGTGTCGATCCTGAGCGAAGGCGAAGGATCGACACCATCGTTCCTAACGATTGACGCTCTCGCAAAGCGCGGCCGCGACCCTTCGACACCTTTGGCGCGTTAGCCCAATGCGTCGACGGCTTTCGTCACGGCTTGCGGATCTCGTCCGACCAGATTGAGGAGCTCGCGTTCCTTGACGGCTTCGGCGGTGAACGCGAACACCAGGTGCTTTGCGCGGTACACTTCGCCGGCGCGGCGCGCCCCTTCGAGAAAGACGCGAAACGCATCTGCGTCGAGATACAGCGTATGCTCGCCGTCGCGCGACCGAAACGCGATCGTGTCGCGGCGTACGAACGGTGTGCGTTCGCCGTCGGCAAGCGGGCCTTCCGGGATCTCCCCGACGTCCGGGAGCTTCTGCAACGCGTCGTTAGCGGCTTGGAGCACTCGGTCGCGCGGGATCAGCGGCGCGATAGCCGGGCCGATGCGCGGATCGGCGAGCAACCCCAGCATGACGTGCGCCGGAGCGACGAACTCCGCACCGCATTCGACCGCACTCGTCACGCCGGTGCGCATCACGTCGATCAGGTCGGCCTCGAGACGAAGCTGATCCCTGTCCATTACGTGCGTTTGATGCGCCCTTCGAGGCGCGTCGCCTTCCGCAGCATCCGGACGGCTTCCCCGCGGCGGCCCTTGCGGTGCAGCGCGACGCCGAGGTTGTGGTAGGCCGGCGCGTAGCCGTCGTCGATGAGCAGCGCGTACTCGTAGTGCACGATCGCTTCGTCGACGTCGCCGTCCTCGAGGAACAGGTTCCCGACGGTCGTCATCGCCGCCGGCGAGCGCGGGTCGGCCTCGAACGCCAGAACCAGTTGGTCGATCGCACCGTCGCGGTCGAGCCGGTGAATGGCGACGACGGCGAGCTTGTTGCGCGCCGCCGCTGCCTGCGCGGCGGTCGCGGACATCCCGAGCGCGGCGGTGAAGGCGGTCTCGGCCGCGTCGAGCCGCCCGCGCGCGAGCTCACGCGTTCCGACGACGAACGGCTCCGAGGACGGCCGGCCCGGGACCAGGCGACGCAGACGGTCGAAGAACGCCACGTGGGGCACTTGCACGTCGACGTCATCTCGCTCTTCCCGGAGATGTTCGCGCCGGTCATCGGGCTGTCGATCGTCGGCCGGGCCATTGAGCGCGGGCTCGTGGCGTGCGCATACACAATCTGCTCGACGCGCTCGAAGCCGGCGAGCGGGCGGACGCGCGGCCGTACGGCGGCGGCCCGGGGATGGTCCTGCGGATCGAGCCGCTGGCGCGGACGCTCGACGCGATCCTGCGCGCGGCCGGCCCCGGCGAACGGCGCCGCATCGTGCTGACGTCGGCGAGCGGACCGGTGTTCGGCCAGCCGGACGCCCAAGCATGGTCGGGCTGGACCGCCTGGTCCTCATCTGCGGCCACTACGAGGGCGTCGACGAGCGGCTGCGCGGCGCTCTATCCAGTCGAGGAGATCTCGCTCGGCGAGTTCGTGTTGACCGGCGGCGAGATCGCCGCGATGGCGCTGCTCGATGCGACCGTGCGCCTCGTTCCCGGAGTCATCGACGCCGAGTCCGCCGCAACCGAGTCGTGGACCGGCGGCGAGCTCGACCACCCGGCCTACACCCGGCCACCCACCTTTCGCGGCGTCGACGTCCCGCCGGTCTTGCTCAGCGGCGACCACGCCAAGATCGCCGAATGGCGCCGCGAGCAGTCTCGAGCCCGCGCCGCCGCCCGCAAACACCCGGGCTCGAACTAACGGCCAAAAAGATCGCTCCAGGGATGCGAGCGATCCTCGATCTCTAGCACTCGCTTGGTCGCGGGGTCCCTAAAGGTGCCTGCTTGGCTAGCCCGCTGGGGGCCGTCTCTACTTGACTTGGCGGGACACTTCTACTTGGCTCCGACACTGACACCGAACCGCCTTGTCGGCGTAGGGGGTCCGTGGTACACTACCGGGGTTGCCTGCGGCCCCCGTGAGGCATTTTCGCTGCGTCAGAGAGCTGTCATGAACGTACTCGACCTGATCCAGAAGGAACAGGAAAAGCCGTCGGTCCCCGCGTTCCGCCCGGGCGACACCGTCAAGGTCTACTCCAAGGTCGTCGAGGGCGGCAAAGAACGCATCCAGATGTTCGAGGGGGTCGTGACGGTCCGCCGCGGCGGCGGCCTGGGCGAAGCGATCACGGTTCGCCGGGTTGCCCACGGCGTCGGCGTCGAGCGCACGTTTCTGCTGCACAGCCCGCGCGTCGACCGCGTCGAAGTCTCCAAGCGCGGTATCGTCCGCCGTTCGCGCCTGTACTATCTGAGCGACAAGATCGGCAAGGCCGCGCGCATCAAAGAGCGCAAGGTCGTCAAGTCTGAGCGCAAGACCGCCAAGTAAGGCGGTCTCCCGGTGACACCGCTCGAACTGCTCGGGCTCATCGCGGTCTTCGCGATCGTGCGTGTGGCGATCAGCATTCGGCCCGAAGCGCCGGTCGCCGCCGGCGCCGGTGGGACGGCCGCCCGGCCCTCGGCGCGCACGGTGCTGCGCGAGTATCTCGACGCGTTCATCGTCGCCGGCCTCGTCGCGCTGTTCCTGATCACGTTCGTCGTGCGAACGTTCTTCATCCCGAGCGGATCGATGGAACCGACGCTCCAGATCCACGACGTGCTGCTGGTCAACGAGTTCGAGTACCGCTTCATGAAGCCGCACGAAGGCGACATCGTCGTGTTTCCGCCTCCGCTGGTCAGCTCCAACGATTTCATCAAACGCGCGGTGGGACTCCCGGGCGATCAAATTCGCGTGCACAACGGCGTGGTCTACCGCAACGGCGTGGCACTGAACGAGCCGTACATCTCCGAAAAACCCAACTACGAGCTGCAGGTTCGCGACTACGGAATCTACGTCGACGGGAGTGCTCTCGATCCGAGCATCGCGAACATCCCGGCCCGGTCGATGTGGAGCGCCCCCGATCGCATCCCCGACGGCTTCTACCTGATGTTCGGCGACAACCGCAACAACTCCGAGGACTCGCACGTGTGGGGCTTCGCGCAGACCGGCGGGGTGTTCCAGAGCGGCCAGGTCAAAGGTCAGAAAGCCTCGTTCACCGGACACGCGTTCCTGCTCTTCTGGCCGCCGAACCGCGTGGGGATCCTGAAGTAGCGTGTGTTTGTGACGCCGATCGGCCTCATGGGTCTCATCGCTGTCTTCGCGATCGTGCGGGTCGCGATCGGCATTCGTCCCGAAGTGCCGATCGGGAGCGGCACCGGCCAGGCGACGAGCCGGCCGTCGGCGCGCACCGTGTTGCGCGAGTACCTCGACGCGTTCATCGTCGCCGGCCTCATCGCGCTGTTCCTGATCACGTTCGTCGTGCGGACCTTCTATATCCCGAGCGGATCGATGGAACCGACCCTGCAGATCCACGACGTGCTGCTGGTCAACGAGTTCGAATACCGCTTCACCAAACCGCACGAGGGTGACGTCGTGGTCTTCCCGCCGCCGGTGATCACCAAGGACGAATTCATCAAGCGCACGATCGGGCTCCCGGGCGACCAAATACGCGTGCACGACGGCGTCGTCTATCGCAACGGCGTCGCCCTGGAAGAGCCGTACATCGCCGAGAAGCCGAACTACGAGCTTCAGATTCGCGACTACGGGATTTACGTCGACGGCACTCCGCTCGATCCGAACTTCGCCAACATCCCGCCGCGGTCGATGTGGAGCGCCCCCGATCGCATCCCCAACGGCTTCTACCTGATGTTCGGCGATAACCGCAACCTGTCCGAGGACTCGCACGTGTGGGGCTTCGCGCAAACCGGTGGAGTGTTCCAAAGCGGCCAAGTGAAAGGCCAGAAAGCCTCGTTCACCGGCCATGCGTTCTGGATCTTCTGGCCTTTCACCCGGATCCGCATCATAAAGTAAGGGGCGGGATCAGCAGCCACGCTGATGGAACAGCGTGGCAATGGCGAAGGCGCGAACCGTCGTCTCGCTCTCCGCGCAGGTCGTTGTATTGGCACTCATCGCGGCGGCGTTCTTCATGCGAACGTCGCCGGTCGACGGGTTGTCGATGGAACCGCGTGTCCATGCCGGTGAGGTCGTCCTGATCAACACGCTGGCCTATCGCTTCGGCCACATCCAGCGGGGCGACGTCGTCGCCTTCCGGCACGACGCACCAAACCCCGAGACGTACATCAAGCGCGTCGTCGGGCTGCCGGGCGAGCGCGTCGCCGTGCGCGACGGCGTCGTGAGCATCGACGGGCGCACGCTGTCCGAACCGTACGTTCGCTTTCGCGACCGCCGCAGCGCGCCGACGGTCGTCGTTCCCCCGCACGCGTACTACGTGCTGGGCGATAATCGCGCCGAGAGCGACGACTCGCGGAATTGGGGCGTCCTCCAGGAGCAGGACGTCGCCGGCAAGGCGCTCGTCGGTGTCTGGCCGCCGCGGACGCTCTGATGGGCGACGAAGCGACCATCCAATGGTATCCCGGCCACATGGCGCAGGCGATGCGCAAGCTGGGCGAGCGGCTGAGCATCGTCGACGTCCTCGTCGAGGTGCTCGACGCGCGGGTCCCGCGATCCAGCGCGAACCCGGCCCTCGACAAGCTCGCCGGGCACAAGCCGCGGGTCGTCGTCCTCGGTCGCGAAGACCTTGCCGATCCCCACGCGACGCGGGAATGGCTGGCGTGGTATCGACGCCACGGCCGCACCGTCGTCGCTGTGAACGGCAAAGACCAGACGTCGGTGAAGCGCGTCGCGGCGGAGCTCGGCGCACTGGCGGGCAGCGGGGTGACGCGGGCGATGGTGGTCGGCATCCCGAACACCGGCAAATCCTCGATCATCAACGGTCTGATCCGCCGCACGGCGGCCCGGGCCGAGGACAAGGCCGGGGTCACCCGCTCCTTGCAATGGTTCCGCGTTCAACCGAAACTCGAAGTGATGGACACGCCGGGGATCCTGGTGCCGAAAATCGCAACGCCGGAGGCTCAATGGCAGCTCGCTTTGACCGGTGCGCTACCGCGTGAGCGCTTCGATCCGGAAGACGTCGTGACGCGCTTCGCCGCCTGGGCGCGAGCCGAGCGCCCGGCGCTGGACATCCCCGATCTCGAGACGTTCGCCCGTGCGCGCGGGTCGGCACGCCGCGGTGGCGAGGTCGATCTGCACAACGCCGCAGGCACTTATCTCAAGGAGTTCGGCGAGGCGAAGTTCGGTCGCATCACGTTCGAGCGGCCGGAGCCCGACTGATGGCCACCGTCGAAGACGCGCGGCGCAAAAAGCGCAACGCGATCCAACGCGAACGCCGCCGGCTCTTCCGCCTGCACCTGTACGAGGAGCGCGCGCACGCGTCGGGGTTCCGGCTCGTCGGCGGAATCGACGAGGTCGGCCGCGGCCCGCTGGCCGGGCCGGTGGTTGCCGCATGCGTCGTCGCGGACGGGCCGCTGCGATTGCGTGGGCTCAACGACTCCAAGCAGGTCCTGCCGGAGCTGCGCCAGTCGCTCGCGGTCGAGATCAAGGCGACCTGCGTCGCCTGGGCTGTCGGCGAGGCGACCGTCGAGGAGATCGACCGGCTCAACATCTACTGGGCCAGCATCCTGGCGATGGAACGCGCGCTGGCCGCGCTGCACGTCGCGCCGGACTACCTGCTGACCGATGCGGTGCGGATCAAGTCGTGGAGCGGCGCGCAGGAACCGGTCATCAAGGGCGACGCGAAGTGCGCGACGGTCGCCGCCGCCTCGATCGTCGCCAAGGTCCACCGCGACGCCCTGCTCGTCGCGCTGCACGAGAGCTATCCGCTGTATGGTTTCGCCCAGCACAAGGGCTACGCGTCGCCGCAACACATCGCCGCGCTGAACCAGCACGGTCCGTGCGCGGAGCACCGGCGCGCGTTCTGGCGCGTTCGCGCCGCGTGGGATGCGCTACCCGGAATGGACCAGTTCGTGGCCGACGAAGCCGCCGCCGCGGCCGAGAGCTGCGAGCCCGAGGCGGTCGCACCGTGAACCACACGCAGCGCGGACGCGTGGGCGAGGACGCGGCTGCCGCCCTGCTCGAGGCCGGCCGGGTACCATATCGTGGCGCGTAACGTCCGCTTGCCGGGCGGTGAGATCGACATCATCGCGCGCGACGGCGACACCATCGTCTTCGTCGAGGTGAAGTCGCGCGCGTCGAGTTCCTTCGGGAACGCGGTCGCCGCCGTCGACGCGCGCAAACGCGCGACCCTGCGCCGGGTCGCCGGCGATTGGCTCCAGATCGCCGCGCCGCGTGCGCGCGCGCGGTTCGATGTCGTCACCTTCGATCGCGGCCGGCCGCAGCTGCATCGCGGCGCCTTCGCGTGACGACGCTCGCCGGGAAAACCTTCGCGGAACGCTACCGCGTCGATGCGCTGATCGGGCGCGGCGGGATGGCCGACGTCTATCGCGGCGCCGACGTGGTGCTCGATCGCGCGGTCGCGATCAAGGTGTTGACCGAACGCGATGACGGCGAACGCGATCGCTTCCTGCGCGAGGCGCGTTCGATGGCGCGGCTCAACCACCGCAACATCGTGGCGGTATACGACGCGGGCCGCGACGCCGGCTGGTCGTACATCGTGATGGAGCTCGTCGACGGCCGAACGCTCGGCTCGGTTCCCGCGCACGAGCTTACCGTGCACGCCGCGATACGGCATTACGTCGAGATTCTCGAAGCACTTGCGTTCGCGCACGAAAACGGGGTCGTGCATCGGGACGTGAAGCCGGCCAACGTGATGCTGCTCCCGAGCGGGGCGGTCAAGGTGATGGACTTCGGGCTCGCGCGCCGGACCAGCGACATGTCGAGCGCCTCGATCGCCGGCGAGATCGTCGGGACGATCGCCTACCTGCCGCCGGAACGGTTCTTGGGTAAAGCGGCCGACGCGCGCAGCGATCTGTATTCGGTCGGCGTGATGCTGTACGAGACGTTCACCGGTACGCTCCCGTTCAAGAGCGACTCCGAGGACTTGGTGGCGGTGATCTTCGGTCACGTCAACGATCAGCCGCCGGCACCGCGTTCGATCAATCGAGCCGTGCCCGCGCAGATCGAGCGCATCATCCTCAAGCTGATCGAAAAAGAGCCCGACCGCCGCTACCAAACGGCTCACGAGGTCGCCGCCGAGCTGCGTGCGCTGGTGACCGGCCCGGTCGAGAGCCCGGATCCCGCGCTCGAGGAGCCGCCGGCGCCGAAGGGCACCAAACCACGCACGCCCGAGCAAGAATCGGTCGAAGCCGAGACGCGCGAGGTGCTGGCGCGCACGTTCGGCCGGTCCAAGCGGGTCGAGGCCGCCTACTCCGAGACGCTGGCCGGCATGCTCGCCACCCGCAAGCGCGACTACCCCGAGGCGGTTCGCGCGTACCGCGCCGCGCTCAAGGGCTTCGCCGAAGCGAGCAACGAGCTCGAGTACGCGAAGACGGCGCTCAAGTACGCCACGATGGAACTGCAAAAGGTCAGTGAGGCCGAGGCCCACGGCACGCGGATCGACCGGCGCGAGCTTGCCGATGCCGTGGACATCCTCACCGACGCCATCCCGACGTTTCGAGGGCGCGCCATGCTGAAGGAACTCGAGGAGGCCGAACGCCTCCTCTACGCGCTCCAGCGAACGCTGATCCGGATACGCTGACGCGATGCCGCCTAAACCGACGCTCCGGCGGTCGGTCACGCCGTGGGGCTCGTTCTCATGGGGCTACAGCGACGTCGGCGCGGACATCTTCGTCGGTTTGGGTTTGGTGCTGGGCGCGGCAGGCGGCGGATCCAGCGTGGCGTTCTTGTTCGCCGGGATCGTGTACGTTTGCATCGGCCTGGCCTATACCGAGCTCGCCTCGACCTATCCGGTTGCCGGAGGCGGCCAGTACTTCGTCATGCGCGGGCTCGGCGACGTGTTCGGTTTCATCGCCGGCTGGGCCGTACTGCTCGACTTCACCATCGACATCACCCTGTTCGCCTGGTCGTGCGTCGACTATCTCGGCCAGTTGGTGCCGTGGCTGGCCCTCACGCAGCATCCGTGGGTGCATTTTCTGGTGGCGTTCGGCTTGATCGCCGGGTTGTGCACGCTCAACGTGATCGGCGTGCGCGAATCGACGACGTTCAACGGAGTCGTCTCCGCGATCGACGTCGTGAGCGAGACCTCGATCCTGTTCTTCGGGTTCCTGTTCGCGTTCAATCCGGATCTTTTGATCCACGCGGTGACCGTGTACTGGCCGACGAACGACCACTTGCTGCTCGGCGTCTCGCTCGCGATCATCTCGTTCGTCGGCCTCGAGTCGATCTCGCAAGCCGCACAAGAGACGCAGCGTCCGGCCTCGATCATCCCGCGCACGTCGATCGGCTTGATCCTCACCATCCTGGTCTACGCGCTCTCGTATGCGAACCTCGCGCTGGGCATGACCCCCGCGCACCCGGTACCGCTCGACCCGCAAGGTCACGCGCAGACGTTCTTCCAGTTCCTGGGCAGTACCGAGAACCAGGGTTCGGCGGTGGCGGTGCTCGCCGCCAACGTCCCGTACTTCGGCGCGGTCGCGGCGCTGTACGTCCCCGTCCTGGGCGCGATCCTGCTGCTGATCTCGTCGAACTCGGGTGTCTTCGGCGCGTCGCGCATCGCCTACGCGATGAGCCGCTCGCGGTTGCTGCCTTCGGCGTTCGAGCGGGTCAGCGTGCGCTACCGCACGCCGGTCGTCTCGATCCTTTCGTTCTGCGGCGTCGCGCTGGCGGTGCTGATCTTCGCGGCGATGCCGTCGCTCGATCACGCCGCGTTCGCGATCTACAACCGGTTCTTCCACGGCGAGGCCGGTCTGGACGTGCTGGCCGACCTGTACGCTTTCGGCGCGGCGACGAGCTACTCGTTCGTGTTCGTCGCGCTCATCGCGCTGCGCCTGAAGGATCCGCTGAGCCCGCGCAAGTTTCGCATTCCGCTCAACATTCCGGTGCGCTTCCGCGGCGAGCGCGCCGACTTCCCGATCGTCGGCGTCGTCGGCTTCGCGGGGATCTTTTCGATCCTCGTCTTCACCATGCTCACCCATCCGATCGGACGCATCGCCGGCCCGCTGTGGCTGGTCGCGGGCGTCGCGATCTACCTCGTCTACCGGCGGCGCAAAGGCCTACCGATGGTCGGCTCGCGCCCGGTCGACTGGTGGCAGCAGCAGATCACCATCCTCAAGGAGTCCGGCGAGCTGGAGCTGATGGACGAGTTGATCGAGAAGCTGCGGGCGCGCGGCAAGCTGCCGCCGGCGCCGGAGACCGTCTGATGCGTATCACTCCTCGCAGCGTATTCCTGTACCGGGCCGTGTTCGGCCTCGGTTTCATCGCATTCGGTGCGGTAATCGCCTATCGCGTCGTGGTCGCGCCCGGGCCGGGGAACAAGACGCCCGGCTTTTTGCTCGCCGCCGCGATGATCGCACTGGGCGGCGTGCGCATCGGCCAGTACGTGCGGGCGCGCCGCGCGCCGCCGCCGTGACGGTGATTCCGGTCCATCCGGTCGGCGCGCTGATCGCTATCGTGATCGTCGCCGTGATCATTGCGACGTTCTACTGGATGCTGCACCCGCCGGCCTCGCGCGCCGACGTCGTCGCCGAACGCGCGGAACAGGCGCTCGAGGAGATGGTCGGCAGCATCATCGTCGTGTTCGCCGAAGAGATCCACTCCGAGCACATGATGGTGCTCGCGGCGCGGCTGGCTCGGCGCGAGCGCGCGGAGCTGCTCGCCGTGTACGTCGTCGAGGTCCCGCTGATCCTCCCGCAAAACGCGCAGATGCCCGATGAGGACCGCCGCGGCTACGACGCGCTGGCGACCGCGGAGGTCATCGCACAGCACAACGGCGTGAACATCCGCACCGAGCTCATGCACACCCGCCAAGTCGGACCCGCGATCGTCGACTTGGCGAAGCGCGAAGGCTCGAACCTCATCGTGCTCGGCTCGTATCGCGAGGGAAAGTACACCGGCGCTCCGCTCGGCCGCGCGATCGAGGCGATCGCGTCCGGCGCGCAGTGCGACGTGCTGATCGGCGTCCCCGGCCCGCACGGCCGCATGCTGACGGTCGAGCACACGCTGTCGGGTACCGGCGCCGCCAAACAGAACACCTAACCGGTGAGCACGATCGACGCGATCGAGCACCGCGATGCCGGTGCGGCGCTGCGCCGCTTGGCGACGCCCAACGCCCTGGCGCTTGTCGGCGATCAACTGCTGGGGATCGTCGACACGATCGCGATCGGCGTGCTCGGCACGGCAGCGCTCGCGGGGATCACCGGCGCGGTCGGCGTCTTCATGGTGCTCGGCATCGGTCTGTTCGCGTTCGGCAGCGGAGTGCGCATCGTCGGCGCGCAAGCGATCGGCGCCGGTCAGAGCGAGCGCTTCGGCGCGATCGTGCGCGCGGCGATCGTCGTCCCGCTCGGCATCGCGATCGCCGCCGCGCTGGCCTCCCTGCCGGTCGCGCGGCCGCTGATGCACGCGATTTTACCCCACGGCGCGCCGCTCGCCGCGGCGGCGCACTATCTCATTCTGCGCTGCTTCTGCCTGATCCCGATGGTGTGCAGCGGGATGCTCGCCGTCGCGTTCGCCACCGCCGGCGACACGAAGCCGACGCTGCGCTTGTTGCTGGTCATCAACGCGGTGCACGTGCCGCTGGTGTTCGTGCTTGCGCTGGGCCTCGGGACGCATCACGGATTCGGGCTCACCGGCGCCGGCGCGTCGTCACTGATCGCCGAGTTGGCCGGTCTCGCGTACATGATACGCGAGACGAAGCGCCGGCCGGAGCTCGGCATCTTCGCCTCGCGCGCCGTCGACCGCGCGCTGGTCGGGTTGACGGCCTCGATCAGCTGGCCGGAGTTCGTGTTTCTCACGCTGCAGATCGCTCCCGAGCCGGTGACGATCGCGATGCTCGCACCGTACGGCACCGAATCGGTCGCGGCATTTCGTGCGCTGTCGCTCGTCAGCGACCTCACCTGGTCGCTGCCCGGCGCGCTAGGCGACGCCTCCGAGGTCATCCTCGGTCAGCGGATCGGCGCGCGCGATTACGCGGGCGCGTCGGCGTTTCAGCGCGCGGCGACGCGGTTCGCCGTGATCGTTTGCTTCGCGGTCGGCGCGGTGGTGGCGTGTCTGGCCTGGCCGCTGGCGGCGATCTGCACCCTCAGCCCCGCGCTGGCCTCGCTGGCCGCCGCTCCGCTCGCGCTCCACGTCGGCGTGACCCTGCCGCTCAAGGGCTATGCGATGACGGTTCTCGCGCCGATTCGCGGCGCGGGTGATACGCGCTTCGTCATGGTGATGGGAATCGTCACCACCGGCGTCGCGCTGGCCGCGATCGCAGCGGGGATTCGCCTGTGGCATTTCGGGCTGTGGGCCGTGCCCTTCGGCTGGACGATCGGCTGGGTCGTGCGCAGCGCCATCACGACCGCCCGGCTCAACGGCGGCGACTGGCAGCGCCGCACGGTTCGCTCCTAGTTACCAGCGCGCCCCAATAGCAGGTCACTCCGCGCTCGTCGAAGCCAACGCTGTCACCCTGAACAACGAGGAGAGGCGCCGTCAACTGTGCTCAGGGGTCGGGATACGTCTCTGCGTCGTCGGCTTCGAAGATGTCGAAGTAGGTCACGAGGTCGGGCCGCCGCTCCATGATCGGATGGTATTCCTTGATCATCGCGAGGTTCTCAGGCGACAGGCGCTCGATGGTCAGCGCCTCGAGCTTGCGGTTCGCCTCCTCGACGACGGCCGGATCGAGCCGTTCGTCCAGCCAGGCCGCGACCTCGTCCTCGTCGTTGGCCGCGACGACGACGAGCCGCAACTCCTCCATGCCGATGCCGATCCGTTTGCACATGTAGTTGCTGACGCCGAAATCAGGGTTCAGGTACGCGCCGATGTTGCCGCCGGGCATCTCGGCGCGCAGCTTGTCGATCGTGCGCGGCATGAAGTACAGGCCGGCGAGCTTCTCGCGCGGTCCGCGCGGCGGGCGAAAGTGAAGGTCGAGCGGCTGCATGTGCGGCCCTTTCAACGCGCGGCGACGTAACGCTTGCGGAGCTCGTCCAGCACGACCGCGAGCAGGATGACGGCGCCGAGAACGATCTGCTGCGTGTACGACTCGATGTTGAGCAAGTTCATCACGTTGTTGAGCACGCCGATGAGCAGCGCGCCGAAGAAGGTTCCGACGATCGTGCCTCGGCCACCCATCAACGACGTCCCGCCGACCACGACCGCCGCGATGCACTGCAGCTCCGCGCCGGTGCCGTTCTGCGGTGCACCCGACGAGAACCGCGCCATGAGCAGCAGGCCGCCCACGGCCGCGCAGCCGCCGGAGATCACGTAGACGAGCGTCTTGACCTTGCGCGTGTCGATACCCGCCAGCCGGGCCGCCTCTTCGTTGCCGCCCACCGCCAGGACGTAGCGGCCGTACGCCGTGCGCCCCAGGATGATCGCGAAGACGATCGCCACGACGGCCATGACCAGCACCACCCAAGGAATCCCCGGGAACCCGGGGATTCCGGCGAAGATGTAACCGGTACCGAGCCAGTCGAACGGTGTGCTGTCGGCGAGCGGGATCGGCTGCCCGTGCGCGAGGATGAACGCCAAGCCGCGTGCTACCTGCATCATCGCGAGCGTCGTGATGAAGGGCGGCAAGTTCAGGCGCACCACCGGCTGCGCATTGATCCAGCCGGCGGCGCAGCCGACCGCGATGCCCACGCACAGCGTCACCAGGAACGTCCCGGGTCCCCCGAGGTGGAGCGTGTTGGCGACCAACGCCATCACGACGCCGCACAGACCGATCAGCGAGCCGACCGAAAGATCGATGCCCGCGGTGATGATGACGAACGTCTGCCCGACCGCCAAGATCGCGTTGACCGTGATCTGGCGCAGAACGTTGGTGAGGTTGCCGGGCTCGAGGAAGTTTCCGTGCGCCAGGACGTTGACGACGACGACCAGGGCGAGGAACCCGGCGGCGAGCGCGACCGTTCGGATCGTCGCGGCCCGCCGGCGCTTGGCGACGGCGTCGTCGGCGCGCGCGTCCATGACGGCTTTGACGTCTGTATCCGCCATCAGCGGCCGTCCTCGGAGGCGCGGAGATCGACCCCGGTCGCGGCGGCAATGACCTTGTCGGGCGTGGCGTCGCTGCGCGGAAACTCGGCCTGGATCCGCCCAGCCCGAACGACCAGCACGCGGTGCGACATCCCCAGCACCTCGGGCAGCTCGCTCGACACCATGACGATCGCCGCGCCGTGGCGCAGGAGCTCGACCATGAGCGTGTAGATCTCGGCCTTCGCGCCCACGTCGATGCCGCGCGTCGGTTCGTCGAACAAGAACACGCGCGCTTGGCCGATCAGCCATTTCGCGAGCACGACCTTTTGCTGGTTGCCGCCGGACAGGTTGCGCACGGTCTGCTCGCTCGACGGCGTGCGAATGCGCAGCTCGGCGATCTCGGTATTCGTGGTTTGCGTCTCGGCCGGCTTGTCGACGAACAGACCGCGCACGAAGTGGTTCAGGTGCGCCAGCGTCGTGTTCTCGCGGACCGTCATCCCGAGCACGAGCCCCTGCGCCTTGCGATCCTCGGTGATGAACGCGATCCCGGCGCGGATCGCACTGTGCGGCGAGTGGATCACGACGCGCGTTCCGTCGATGTGAATCTCCCCGGCGGTGGGGATGTCGGCGCCCGCGATCGCGCGCACGATCTCGGTGCGTCCCGCGCCGACCAGCCCCGCCAGACCGACGACCTCGCCGCGTCGCACTTGGAACGCGACGTCCTGTACCGGCACGCCGCTCGACGAGCTCAAGCCGCGCACGTCGAGCACGACCGGCGCGCCGGGCTCGACCGGGGGCAGATCGGGGAAGTGACTTTCGAGCGGGCGGCCGACCATGAGCCGGATGAGATCGTCTTGCGGCATCTGGGCGATCGGTCTGGTCTCGATCGCCTTTCCGTCGCGCAACACGGTGACGCGGTCGGCGACCTGCGGCAACTCCTCGAGCCGATGCGAGATATACACGAAGCCGACGTTCTGAGCTTTGAGTTTCGCGATGAGGGCAAACAGCGCAGCGATCTCGCGGTCGGTCAGCGCCGCCGTCGGTTCGTCCATGACGATCAACCGTGCGTGGCGCACCAAGCACTTCGCGATCTCGGTCAGTTGCTGCTCGGCGACCGACAGGCGGCGTGCGCGCCGGTCGAGCGGCAGCGCGATCCCCAGCTCGCCGAGCACTTTACTGGCCTCGCTCGCGGCGCCCGCCCGGTCGAGAAAGAAACCGCGCCGCGGCTCGACGCCCAGAACGATGTTCTCGATCACGCCCAGGTCGGGGACCAGGTTGAACTCCTGATAGATCATCCCGATCCCGAGCTGCTCGGCCCGCTTAGGGCCGTCGATGACGACCGCGCTTGCCGTCGACGTCGATCTCGCCGGCGTCGGCCGGCTGTGCGCCGGCGAAAATCTTCATGAGCGTCGATTTGCCCGCGCCGTTCTCGCCGACGAGCGCGTGGACTTCGCCGGCGCGCACGTCGAACGAGACACCGTCGAGCGCCCGCACGCCCGGGAACGTTTTCACGATGCCGCGCATGCTGAGCAACGGCGCGTCGAGCGCCGCGGCGGTCACCGTTCGTAGTCCCAGACGACGGCTGATTCCGAATAGACCGTCGTCTCTGGCGGCGCGCAACTCTGCCGAGCTTCAGCGACCATCCGAGCGTGCCACGGCCGCCCGAGTTGCAACGCCGCGGTAGCCCACACCGTACAGGCACGATCCAACGCCTCGTGATAGCCTGCGCAGGCGTAGCGCACGTTGCGAGCAACGGCAATCGCGGTTCCCGGATAACCGTCGCGCAAGGCGCGCTCCGCGCCATCGGCGGCGCGGTCGAGCGCGCGCCGGTCGAGCGCCGTCACGTGCGACGACGCGTCTGCGCGGAAGGACTCGGAAGGCGCCCCGGCGCATCCGCGAGCCCCGGAAGCCGCAGCGCCCGCGGCCCCTCGGCGCTCGGATACGCGAGATACATCGCAAGCGCGGCCGCAAAATCCGACCCGAGCTCGCAAACCTCGTCACCGAACGCCATCGGAAAGAACGTCACGAACGGCAACGCGTCGCGTTCGAGCTCGGGGGCAAGCTCGAGCACTCCAATCATCTCACCGTCGGTACCGGTCGTGGCGATCGCAATGAACTCAGGTGGCTGGCGGGCGTAGAGGAGCGATGGACGAACCGGCAGGGGTGCGGTGCCGTCGGCGATGGAGAGATCCCACGCCGGCATCAAGTCCGCGGCGCTCGAGAGCAGTTCCACATGCGTCGGATCACCGGCGAGCCAGGCCGCGAATCGCGCCACCGAGAGCGGGATTGTGTCCCGTGATATGCGCGAAGCCGTTCGCGGATGATGGCCAGGTCCATCACGCCGCAGCGGCCGTTCTACTTGCCGGCGTCGGCCTTGGTGTACACGCCGACCGCGACCGCTATGGTCGCCGGCGGCGTCTTGCCGTTGAACGAATCGTGGATCGCGTCGATGGTCTTGGCGCCGATCTGATCCGGATGCTGGATCGCGTCGCCGTACATCGCGCCGTTGCCGATGGCGGTCCGTGCCTCCGGGTTCGCGTCGTAGCCGACGACGACGATCTTCCCTTGCTTGCCGGCGGCTTGGATCGCTTTGACCGCGCCCAGCGCCGAGTCGTCGTTGATCCCGAAGACGCCCTTGAGGTCCTTGTGCGACTGGAGGATGTCTTCCATCGACGAGGAGGCCTTGGCCCGTTCGCCGCCGCCGTCGATGTCGGCGACGACCGTCACGCCGGGGCAGGCCGCGATCGATTGCTTGAACCCTTTGACGCGGTCGAGCACCGACGTCACCTCGGGCTCGTCGATGATCGCGATCGAGCCGACGTGCCCCGGTAGGCCCGCGCACATCAGCTTCCCGGCCTGGGCGCCACCCTGGACGTTGTCGCTGGCGATGTGGGAGACGACCTTGCCGTCCTTGGACGCGTTCGCGATGTCGGCCGTGAAGACCGGGATCCCCGCCTTGTTGGCCTCGACGATCGCCGCCCCGATCGCGTGCGAGTCGTACGGGGTCAGCACGACGGCGCTGACTTTCTGCGAGATGAAATCCTCGACCTGACTCTGCTGCTTGGAACTGTCGCGGGCCGCGTCGACGACGTTGACGGTGTAACCGTACTTGGCGCCCTCGGACTTCATCCCGGCGGCCATATCCTGATAGAACGGGGCCTCGAGGTTCTGCAGCGACACCCCGATCGTCTTTCCCCCGGACACGGCCGCAGCGGCCGTCGGGCTTGCAGCGCCGGCGGTCGTGGTGGTCGTCGAGCTGGAAGTATCGGCAGATTTCGCGCAACCCGCCAAGGTGATCGCGAGCGCGCATGCGAGAACGAGCGGCTTCTTCATACCGTCGGACCGGATGCGGGAGGTGCCCCGCGAACCCCTGCGAGCGCTATCCCCGTCCTAAATGTCTCGTAGTTGAGAGCGACTCTCAATTGGATGCCCTCCTTCTCCTCGGAGCGCGGCGCGCGACCCCGCGCCGCGCACCGCCGGGCGACGCAAGCCCCGCAAACGGTCGGCGAGGAACTCCTGTTTGGCGAATTTAGCACCGTTTTTACGTTTCTGCCGTCCGCCGGGGCGCTCCGAATAGAACGCTGATCCCGGGCTACAATGCGGCAAAAAAGCGCCAAAAACGACTATTCGCACGCCTAGCGGGAAGCCCGCCGCCGGGGACGCACCGTGCTTATCCACAGTATCGCGCGTCACAGCTGTGTACCATGTGGACACCCCAAAAGGACGAAATTTTCGGCCCTGCCGCCCCGGCTCCGATCGGCCGCGAAGGCGAGCAGACATTGCCGAAATTTAACGCGCCCGCGCGTCGCCGCCGCTAGCGCCGGCCTCGGACGGTGAGCCTGAGACCCGGCAGGTGCGGATTCAAGCGGTCCACGTACGTGTACGTCCCGGGTTCGCCGGGTCTCAACGTCACGCTGTCGCCCTGACCGGACAGGACGTTCGCCCCGACGTCTCCCGAGGTCGGGCCGCCGGACTTCGCGATCTGGCGCGCTCGCTGGTCGCGCACCGTGCAGCGCACCCGCGTCACCGAGGTTCATCGTGATCCAGGGCGGGGTGAAGCCCGCGGCGGTGAGGAGGACGACGTGTTCGCGGGCGGCCGCCGTTCGGGGGGCGAGCGAAAGGCTCGCCGACGCTACGATGAGTGCGGAGACGACGTCGGCTGGAACGCGCATGATAGCCCTCCCTCCAAGCAAGGCCTGACACCACGCATGCTACGCTTCCGGTTCACGAAAATCAATTCAGAATCGAACGCTTTCGCTTGACGAAGCCGCTCCCAGGTCGTATAACCATCGGCGGCGCCCGCAAGGAGGTCTGCTATGCGAGACGATATCGACTACGACGAACTGCCTAGCTTTTACGCGCTCTAGCAAACGCCGCGCCGGCTATCCGTCCGAGACGCAGGTCAAACGCGGCCACCGTGTGGTGCACGGCGACAAGGAGCTGATCGAGAAGCTCGGCCGGAACGATCCCTGTATCTGCGGCTCCGGGCGCCGGTTTCAAGAAGTGCTGCATGCGGAGCGGCAAGTATGACGGTTCCGATCGAGACTATTTCTTTCCGCGAATGAGTAGCGAAGCCGCCGGGACGTGCCCGGCGGCTTCTTTCTCCTACGTGTGCTTTGGAATGGGCTTCGGCGTCGCGGCCTTTTTCTTCTGGGCCATCGTCTGGGCGCAGACCATATGCGAACCGCTTTTGTTCTTGACGACCGTGAGGTGCGTGCCGGGCGGACACGTGATCGCCGATGCCGGCGCGGACGCGATCGCCGTGACGGCAAGCGCAACCAAGCCCGTGAGGAAATGCTTCACAGGAAAACTCCTTGAACGTGAAGAGAGCGATGACGTGTACCTTCCTGCACGCTCGCGGCTAGCCCTCGCACCGAAGGGGCCGGAGTCAGCGCGATCCGCAGGGGTACTTCATCGAATACGGTGAGCCGCCCGGGTTGGCGCCGAGCCACGCGAACGTGACCGTCGAATACGCGGGACGTCCGCCCGGGCACGACTCTTTTCCGCTGACGATCACCCGAATGCGATAGCTGTGCATGTGGCCCGCGGCGCAGTTCGGCGTACAATCGTTGGACTGCGCTACGCCGGTCGCGGTCGTCGTGCTCTTCCCCCAACCTGACCACGCCAGCTTTTCCGCCGAGAAGTTCCCGTCCGCGCACGCAAAAAGGACCGTGGCCGGGCGGACTTGCGGCTTGCCCTGGCAATCCGGAAGGGCCATGACGGGTGCAGCCGACGCCGGGTGAGTTCCGGCAGCGCCGAAGAGCAACGCGGTCACCGCGATGACGTGACCGAAGCGGCGGACAAGGCTCATGTGCGATCCCTCCAACGGGTCGATGCCAAGCGGATGTCCGAGGCTTCCGTGTTAAACCGCGAATTCATCGTCGGGGCCTTGACGCGGCGGGACGAGCGCGTGAAGGCAGCGTGCATGCTCGCGCTGGCCTTTTCCGCCGCGATCGCCGGAATCGATGCGCACGTCGTGCGGGTCGAGACCGATTCAGCGGCCGGCCTCCCGAACTTCACCATCGTCGGGCTGGCGGATCGCGCGCTCAACGAGTCCCGTGAACGCGTCCGGGCGGCGATCGTCAATTCGGGGTTCGGCTTTCCGCCCGGGCGGCTGCTGGTGAACCTCGCGCCGGCCGACATGCGCAAGTCGGGCGTCGGGTTCGACTTGGCGATCGCGCTGGCGCTGCTGGCCACCGACGAGCAGCTCGCACCCGAGCCGCTGCGCGACTACGTCACGTGCGGCGAGCTCGCGCTCGACGGTAGCTTGCGTGCCGTGCCCGGCGTGCTGGCGATGACGCTGGCCGCCAAACAGGCGGGCTTCGAGCGTATCGTCGTTCCCGAGCCGAACCTCGACGAGGCCGCACTCGTCGGCGGGATCGACGTGTATGCCGTGCCCGCGCTGGCCGACGCGGTGGCGGTCATGCTCGGACACGGCGCGAAGTTCCGCCGTCACGGCGCCACCGTGCTCGATGCCGGCGATCGTAACGAGTCAGGCGACTTCGCCGACGTGCGCGGTCAAGTCGTCGCGAAGCGCGCGCTCGAGATCGCCGCCGCCGGCGGACACAACGTCGTCCTCGTCGGACCGCCCGGCTGCGGCAAGACGATGCTCGCTCGGCGCGTCCCGTCGATTTTGCCCGCGATGACCGCGGCCGAGGCGCTCGACGTCACCAAGGTCTACAGCGTCGCTGGGTTACTCGGGCCACGTCCGCGCGTGGTGGCGGCCAGGCCGTTTCGCGCGCCGCACCACACCGCGAGCCGCATCTCCCTCGTCGGCGGCGGCGCTCAACCGCGCCCGGGTGAGATCTCCCTCGCGCAGAACGGCGTGCTCTATCTGGACGAGCTCGGCGAGTTCCCGCGCTCCGCGCTCGAAGTGCTGCGCCAGCCGCTCGAGGAAGGCAGCGTCACGATTGCGCGGGCGGCCGGGACGCTGACGTTTCCGGCGCGCTTCACGCTCGTCGCGTCCATGAACCCGTGTCCGTGCGGCTTCCGCGGCGTGCGCGGAAGCGACTGCCGCTGCGACGATGCGACCGTCCAGAAGTATCTCGGCAAGCTGTCCGGGCCGTTACTCGACCGGATCGACCTCCACGTGACCGTCTCGCGCGTCTCCTTCGACGAGCTCGTGCAGCGCGGTCCAGCCGAGACGTCGGCGACGATTCGCGCCCGCGTCGAAACAGCGCGCGCGCGGCAGTTAGCGCGACTCCGCGGCACGGGCGCCGCGACGAACGCGGCGATCGCAGCCGCCGACTTGCGCCGCCTCTGCCCGCTTGCCGCCGATTCGCTCGCATTGCTCGAGGGCGCGGTCAGCCGCGGAGCGATCAGCGCCCGCGCCTTCGACCGGATCGCGCGCGTCGCGCGCACCATCGCCGACCTCGCGGGCGCCGCCGAGATCGCCCGCGACCACGTCGCCGAGGCCCTGGTCTACCGAGCCGCCGATCGAGCTTCGCGGCCCGCCTGAGCCGGCGGCTAAGGCCTCAGCACCGGAGCCGGAGCGCTCGGCGGCAATGCGAAACCATTGTGCGCGATCGGAATGCTCTCGGGGCGTTCGGTACCGGCAAGCATGTCGGTCCAGGCGCGTTGCAGCGACGGCATCAGCGTGCGCAGCGCGTGAGAGCCGTTCGGCTCCTCGTAGAAGCTGACCGGGAGGCCGATGCTCGCGAGGTAGCCCGCGGTCTGCTCACCGTACTTCGTCGGGATGCTGTCGTCGTGCGCACCGGTGACGACGTAGAGCGGCATGTCGTGCCAGGCGAGGTTCACCGCGCGCACGCCGCTGTTGAGGATCGCGCCCGAGATGCAGAGCACGGCCTTCCACCGGTAGCCGCCGCGCGGCCCGATCTTGAAGACGCTGAACCCGCCCATGGAATAACCGGCCAAGTAGGTGCGACCACGGTCGACCGGCAACGCGTCCTGTAACGCCGGCAGCAAATCGTAGACGTCGGTCGCCGCAGGTTCGGCGAAGTCGTAGATGCCGCGGCCGAACGGCGCTACCAAGATCGCCCCGCTATTGTCGGCGAGCCGTCGCAGCGCGGGCTGGCCGAGCAGCTCCGACTCGGTTTGGGGATTGCCGTGCAGCACGATGGCCAGCGGCGCGCGTATCGCCGGCGCGTTGGCGGGCACGTACATGGCGACGAGCTGCCAGGTATGGTCGATGTGCGACGGCACGAGATACTCGTGCAGCCCGACGGCGGCGCGTAACGGCGCCGGCTTGCCGGTGACGAGCTGATCGACCGCCTCGATGTCCAGACCCGCGACGGCGGCTGCGGTCTCGGCCCACGCGGCGGGAGTATAGCCGTCGGGCGCCGGGTCGTGGGGCCGATCGAGATCGGCGAACAAGCGCCGTTGGAATGCGACGGCGTCGTCCGGCCCGAGTTCCGACACCACCTTGGCACGCGCTGGTGCGAACCGTTGAATCGCATCCCACACGGCAGCCGAGGTCGGGGACGGCACCTGCGCGGCCGCCGGCGTGCAGAACGCCCATAAGAGCGCCGTCGCTACCGCCGCAACCCAGCATGTCATCGCTCCCAATTGTAACCCCAGCGGCGCGCCGCTCCAAGCGGATGACACAAAGGCGGCCTTGAAACCAGCCGATCGCGTTCGGCGGCCGCCCAGGTAACCGTCGTGACGTCCGACGAAGCCGGTCCGCGGCATGGATACGATCGAGATCCGCGACGTTCACGTGCTCGGGCGGCACGGCGCGTACGCCGGCGAGAGGGACACGCCGCAATCGTTCGACCTCTTGGTGCGGCTGCACGCGAACCTCGAGCGCGCGTCACGATCCGACGCCCTCGGCGATACGATCGACTACGCCGCCATCCATCGGCGCGTCGTCGAGGTCGTCGAACGGCATTCGTACGATCTGCTCGAGCGCCTCGCGGCCGAGATAGTGCGCGTCGCATTCGAGGACGAGCGCGTTCTCGGTGCGGAGGTGACGATCGGGAAACCCGGCCGGCTCGACGGCGCAACCGCAAATGTGACCCTTCGTCGCGCGCGATCCGGTACGTTCGAGGATCTTCGATAGAGGCCGTCGACGCGGGATTCGGCAACGACGAGCCTGAACGCGCGCAGATGCTCCGGAAGATCGTCGGGTTCGCGCTCCTTGCCGCCGTCGTGCCCGGCAGCGCCGGAGGACAGCCGACTGTAGAGCGATGAATGTGTCGCGCGCCGAGCGGTGTTGGCCGTGCTCGCCTGTATCGCCCTCAGCGCTCCGTGCGGCGCGATGCCGACGAACCCGGACGTCGTGGTGCGAACGTTGGCCGGATCGGGCGCGGTGGGGTTCGCCGACGGCGACGCGCTGCACGCGTCGTTCGTCATGCCGTTCGGACTGGCATACAGCCCTGATGGAACCTTGTACGTCAGCGATGCGGGGGCGCAGCGCATTCGCGCGGTCGATCCTTCCGGCAGGGTACGGACGATCGCGGGCGGCGGAAGCCTCATTGCCAACGGCCTGTGGGTCGCGGGCGCCTATCGCGACGGGACAGGCGGCGACGCGCGATTCGACCGGCCTGCCGGAATCGCGTGGTACGGCGGTGCGCTCTACGTGGCGGATACGAACAACCATTGCATCCGAAAGGTCTTGCCGAACGGGCTCGTGACGACGTTCGCGGGTTCGCCGCAGCGCGTCGGTCTGCAGGACGGTGCGCTTGCGGAGGCGTCGTTCATCCGGCCCGTCGGGCTGGCCTTCGACGACCACGGCGTGCTGTACGTCGCCGATCCGGCCAGCGGTCTGCGCACGATTTCCCCGGACGGACACGTCGGCAGAATATCGGAGCTCGGCGGGGGAACGCCCTACGGCGTGACCGCGGTCGACACGCCGCACGGGGTGGACCTCTTCGTCGCCGATCTGCTCGGCCTGGTCCGTTGGAGCCCGAACCACGCCCTCGAGCGTTATGCGGTGCCCGAAGCGTACGCCCGCGGGACGCGTCTGCTGCAGGGCCTCGACCCTGGGCTATCCGTTCGCGGTCGCGGCGCTCGACGACAACAGCGTCGCGTACACCGACGTGCGCGGCAGCGCGGTGCGCTACCTCGATTGGTACGCCGCGGCGCCGCAGGTGCTCGCCGGCATCGATGTCGTCGACGGCGCCGCGTCCGGCGCCGGTTACCGGGACGGCCGTGGGGACGTCGCGCGCTTCGATGAACCGATGGGCATCGCGATCGGGCGGTCGGGAACGATCGTCGTCGCCGACTCGGGCAGCCGCCGGATTCGCACCATCGACCATCTCGACCAGAAACACGAGGTCGGCATTGTCAACGTCCTGCCGACGCCGTCACCGCCGAACCCGCGTGAATATCGGGTCGTGTTCATCGGCGACTCCAACGTCTGGACCTACCTTCGCTGGAACGATTCGCTGCCGGGGATCGTCGAAAGCGGCTTGGCCGACGACCTTCGCCACGCGTCGCGCAGGCTGGAGGTCAGCTCGATGGATTTGCCCGGCCCCGACTTGAGTGCGGACGTTTCGTACATCACCGAGATCCTCGCGCAGACCGGAGCCGCCGACCTCGTGGTCTTCGACCTCAACCCGGTCGCCGTGAACTACATCGAAAACCACGCCGTACCCCCGGTGGATCAGACCGCCGCTTCTCAGCGGTCGCGGGCGCTGATCCGGCAACTCGATGACGTGCGCGCGACGCTGCGCGAGCACGGCGCGAAGCTGGTCGTCATCTCGTCTCCGCTCGCGGAGGATTTGTCGCCGGCCGAGGGCGCGTGGAACGCGCTGCTGAAGGGCGTAGGCCCGAGCCAACCCACGCCGCCCAGCGAGGTCGGCGACGCGATGAACGCGGCGATCAAAGCCACGGGCATACCGTACCTCGACGGTTGGGCGGTCTTTCGCGAAGAAACGCTATCGCCCGACCACGCAGCGCTTTTCGGCACGCAAGATTCCGAGCACTTCTCGATGCACGGCCGCGCGGTGATGGGCGAAGCCCTGGTCGCGTTCTTGAAGACGCTCAAGCCCTGGCAGTGAATGGTCGCCGGGGTCGGGCCGACGACCGGACGATGCGCGCTTTCCTCGCTATTCAATGCGAGGAGACGATTCGGCGCGTTGCGAAGGCGACTCCATGAATAATGCGCTTCGCGCCGGTGCCGGCGCGCTCGTTATCTCCGCAGCGGTCACCGGACTTCTGCTGACCGGCGCCGGAGCCGCCACGACGCCGCACGTCGCCGCCGACGACCCGATCTCGGCGGGCCGGTTCCTGGTGAACTACGGCGGCTGCAACGACTGCCACACCAGCGGACAGCTCGAAGGGCAGCCGCTTCCGCCGGAATCGGGACGGCTCGAAGGAAGCGCGGTCGGCTTCATGGGGCCTTGGGGGGTTTCGTATCCTCCGAACTTGCGCTTGGCGGTTTCGACGATGACGTCCGCGCAGTTCACCGCCCTGATCGCGAACCCCGGGCCGTTGGGGAAACCGCCGATGCCGTGGCCTGCTTTGCAGTCGCTCTCGCAAGGCGACCAGTTGGCGATCTATGCCTACCTGCATAGCCTCGGGCCGGCGGGAACGATGACGCCCGCCGACGTTCCGCCCGGTGGCGAACCGACGACGCCGTACATTCGATTCGTGCCGGTGATGCCCGGGTCGCACTGACGCGCGGGAAGCGCGTTTGGCGCCGTCTCATTGCAGGGAAGTTCCCGTAACGACTACGATGAGTTCCACGACCAGCGACGATTCCACGGCTGGCCGGACATCAGCGTGCTCGGCTGGGCACCGACGAAACGCAGCTTGCACCTGTACGCGCAGATGCTCGGCAAGCTGCGGGTCGAGCTTTCGCCGCGGCAACCGAACTGGATGTTCACGCTGCTGCACCTCGATGCGCGCGGGATAACCACCGGCGCGATGCCGTACGACGGAACGTCGGTCGAAGGACTGCTCGACGCATTTTCCTCGGAGATCATCGTCCGCCGTAGCACCGGCGACGAGCGGCGTATCGCGTTGATCCCGCCGCGGACGGTTGCCGACGTCTACGCCGCGCTCCTCACCGCGCTCGCGGACCTGGGCGTCGCGTGCAGGTTGTGGCCGATCCCGCAAGAGATCCCCGACACCACACCATTCGATGAGGACACGCGCCCGGCAGCGTACGATCCGCGGCGGTTCGGCACTGGTTCCGCGCAACGACGGCGGCGGCCGGCGTTTTCGACCGGTGGCGGGAACACTTCTTCGGTCGCTCCGGCGTGCAACTGTGGTGGGGCGCGTTCGACCTCGCGGTCGTCCTGTTCAACGGCCGGCACGCCGCCGCGCCGCTCGATCGCGGATACTTGATGAAGTACGACCTCGACGCCGAGCTGATGAACGTCGGCTTGTACTACGGCGACGAGAAAACGCCGCCGTTCTTTTACGGCTATATCTTCCCAGCAGCCGGCCGGCCCGGAGACCTTCGCGATGGCGCCGCCGGGCGTCACCTGGTCGGACACGCTCAAGGAGTGGGTGCTGCCCTACGATGCGGTTCGCACCGCCGCCGACCCCAGCGCCGAACTGCGCGCGTTCCTCGACGCGGTCTACGCGCACTGCATCTCGGACGCCGGCTGGGATCGAGCGGCACTTTCCTACGACGCGCCGCCCAAACTCATCCATCCGACCGGGCAATGCACCCTGAAGCGCAGCGGCTGATCGCGGAATACCGGCTGCAGTCGCACCCCGAGGGCGGCTGGTTCCGCGAGACGTTCCGCAGCGCGGAGCGCGTCACGACCTCGCGCGGTTCGGTGCGCAGCGCGACGACGTCGATCTACTTCCTGCTCACGGCGCAGACGTTCTCGGCGTTCCACCGCCTCTCGTCCGACGAGACGTGGCACTTCTACCGCGGGGATCCGGTGACGATCGAGATCATCGATGCCAGCGGCGCGCTACGAATCGCGCGTTCTCGAGCCGGAATCGGCGCGGCAAACGACGATCGTCGCCGGCGCGCACTTCGCCGCCCACGTCGACGCGCCGGACGGCTACGCGTTCGTGGGCTGCGACGTCGCACCGGGCTTCGAGTTCTCGGAGTTCCACCTGACGACGCGCTCGATGCTGACGGCGGCGTACCCGCATCTCGCACCGCTGATCGCGCGCTACACGCGGTGATGGGCGCCGCCATGCTCGTGCGATCTATCGTACCGGCCGATGAAGCCGCGTACCGCGCGATCCTCGAAGGGACGAGCGCGGAGGACCGCTACTGCCGTTTCTTTCATATCGTCGACCACTTCGATCCGGAGGAAGTGCACCGATTCGTCGAGACGCGGCCCGACATGATCGGCATGATCGCCTTCGACGGTGCGACGGCACTTGGAGCCGCACACGCCGCCTTGATCGACGACGACTCGGCCGAGCTGGCGGTCGTCGTCGCGCGCGACGCGCGCCGGCGCGGCGTCGGCACGGCGCTGATGGACGCGCTGATCGCTCGCCTGCGCGAGCGCAGCGTGCGTCACCTCATCGCGAGTGCCCTTCGCGAGAACCACCCGTTCGAGCGCTTGGCGAAGCACGCCGGCTTTCACGTCGAGCGGGCCGACGGCGCGGCATTTCGCTGGGTGCTCGCGCTCGAGCCCGCCGGCGACGCCGCGAAACCGATGAGCGCGCGCGCCTTCGCGGCGGCGAACGGCATTCGCATCTGTCACGAGACGTTCGGCGACCGCGCGAACCCGCCGATGATTTTGATCATGGGCCTAGCGACGCAGATGATCGTTTGGGACGATGCGTTCTGCGCGCTGCTCGCG
Organism: Vulcanimicrobiota bacterium; assembly: GCA_963723445.1. GTDB lineage: Bacteria > Vulcanimicrobiota > Vulcanimicrobiia > Vulcanimicrobiales > Vulcanimicrobiaceae > Vulcanimicrobium. The sequence goes on along the minus strand of CAVRQP010000006.1, from coordinate 243,152 downwards.
GCGCGAGGGTTCTGGGTGATTCGGTTCGACAACCGCGACATCGGCGAATCAACGCGCTTTCCGAACGAACGTGCACCGAAGTTGCCGGAGCTGATGCTCGCTCACGTGACCGGGCTGCGATTTCGAGCGCCGTATACGCTGCACGACATGGCGGCCGATACCGTCGGCCTGCTCGACGCCCTCGGTGCCGGCAGCGCGCATGTCGTCGGTGCGTCGATGGGCGGAGCGATCGCGCAAGAGCTCGCGATCGAGTATCCGGATCGGGTTCGGTCGCTCACCTCGATCATGTCCAGTACCGGCGACCCGAAACTTCCCGGGCCGCAGCCCAAAGCGCTCGCGCGGCTGGCAAAAAGGTCCCGCTCGACCGGGCCGGCTACGTGCGCGAGTACGTCGTCACCTGGTCGGTGCTCGCCGGCGATCATTTCCCGTTCGACGCCGACCGCACAGCGCGGCAGGGTGCGGCCGGGTACGACCGCGGGATCAATCCGCCCGGCGTCGCGCGTCAGATGCTGGCGATCATCGCTTCGGGGAACCGGACGAAAGCGCTGCGCGCGCTGCGCGTCCCCACGCTGGTGATCCACGGCACCGCCGATCCGCTCATCCCGGTCGCCGCCGGCCGCGACACGGCCGCAGTGATCCCCGGCGCACAACTCCTCCTGATCGAAGGAATGGGACACTCGTTTCCCCGAGAAGTGTGGCCAACCATCATCGACGCGATCGCTCGTCACGCTGCGCGGCCCGGAGCGTAAGGGACGAGCCGTCGCGCGAACGGAGAGAGACCGATGACGCAAACCCCGTGGATCAACTCGTATCCCGCGCCGGCGCGCTGGGATGCGCCGCTGGCGCTGGGTCCGGTGCAGGCGATCCTCGACGAGGCGGCCGAGCGCTTCGGCGACCGGCCCGCCGTCGAGTTCATGGGGAAGCGCGCGACGTACGCGCAGCTCCACGCGCTGGCGAACCGCGCCGCGAAGGGCTTCCAGCAGCTGGGCGTCGGACCGGGCGTGCACGTCGGCCTGTACCTGCCCAATACGCCGCACTATCTCGTCGCGTTCTTCGGCGTGCTCAAAGCGGGCGGCACCATCGTGAACTACTCGCCGCTCGACGCCGCGCAAGTGCTCGCCCATAAGATCGAGGACAGCGAGACCTCGATCCTCGTCACGCTCGACGTTCCGGCGCTGTTGCCGCAGATGGAAGCGCTCTTGGGCACCGGCCGCTTCACGACGCTCGTCGTCGGCGGGCTCGGCGATCTGGCGGGTTTTCCGGAGTACGCGGACGCCGGCGAAGCGGTCGCCGCCGCGCACCAAGGTCGCGTCCCCTTCCGCAGCCTCCTGGCGAACGACGGCGCGTATCGACCGCATCCGATCGGCGATCCGAGCGAGGCGATCGCCGTGCTGCAGTACACCGGCGGAACGACCGGTTTGCCGAAGGGCGCCATCCTGACGCACGGCAACCTGACGGCGGCCACGAGCCAATACATGGAGACGACGAGGCTCGATCCGCCGGTGCTCGTTCCGGGCGAGGAACGCACGCTGCTCGTGCTCCCGCTCTTTCACATCTACGCGCTCACCGCGGTCATGCTGCTCTGCGTCCGGCTCGGCGCTGAGATGATCTTGCATCCGCGCTTCGATCTCGAAGCCGTCGTCACCGACCTTGCCGCCAAGAAGGTCAGCATTTTCATGGGCGTGCCGACGATGTTCGCCGCGCTGCTCGCCTATCCGGGACTCGGCGAGCTCGATCTCACCGTCGATCAAATACACCGGCTCCGGCGGCGCGCCGCTGCCGCTGGAGATCCAGGAACGGTTCCTGGCCGTGACCGGCTGCAACGTCAACGAAGGCTGGGGGATGACCGAGACGTCGCCGTCCGGCACGTTCACCCCAATGCGCGGGATGCGCAAGGCGGGCTCGTGCGGCATCCCCGTCCCCGGGGTGACCCTCAAGTTCGCCGGCGTCACCGACCCGGCCACCTACGTGACGCTGGGCGAACGCGGCGAGATCTGCATCCAGGGCCCCAACGTGATGAAGGGCTACTGGAAGAACCCTGAGGCGACGGCCGACGTGATGACCGCCGACGGCTTCATGCGCACCGGCGACGTCGCCTATATGGACGACGACGGCTTCGTCTTCATCGTCGATCGCATCAAGGACATGCTGCTGTGCGGCGGCTACAACGTGTATCCGCGGAACATCGAAGAGGCGATCTACGCGCACCCGTCCGTCGCCGAGGTGTGCGTGATCGGCATCCCCGACGAATACCGCGGCCAGTCGCCCAAAGCGTTCATCGCGCTCAAGCGCGGCGAAGCCGAATTCCACATCGACGAGCTCAAATCGTTCCTCAAGGACCGGCTCGGCAAGCACGAGATGGTCGCGGTCATCGAGTTCCGCGAAACGCTGCCGAAGACGGCGGTCGGCAAGATCCTCAAGACGGCGCTCTACGAGGAAGAGGCGCAGCGGCGAAGCGCGGCGACCGCGGAGGTCTGACGATGCCGGATCCCAAGGACAACGATCCGCTGAGCGCCTGGCGCGACCTCCTCTCCCAGTGGGAGCAGAACGTCAACGCGATCGCCAACCGGACGATGGGCTCGGACGAGTACAGCAGCTCGATGAACGGCGCGATGGGCGCGACGCTCAAGCTGCAGGAAACGATGCGTCAGTTCATGGCAACGTATCTCGCCACGGCGAACCTGCCGAGCCGTGCCGAGGTGCTCGGGATCGCCGAACGACTGGGCGGCGTCGAAGCGCGCCTCGACCGCATCACGTCATTGCTCGAGCGCATCGCCACGGCGCCGTCGGGTGCGACGGCCGCGCCGGAAACGCCGGCCGCACCGCCGCGCGCGCGCCCGCCGCGCACGAAGAGACCGCCGAGCGCCGAGCGGCCGGCGTGAACTCGACCGCCGACCGCATCGCGGCCGAGGTCGAGCGTACGATTCAGCGCAGCATCAAAGGGCTCGAGTATTTCGCCTCCCCGGCGCCCGTCGTCGGGCACACGCCCAAGGACGTCATCTACGAACAGGGCACGCTGAACCTGTATCACTATCACCCGCAAGCGGCCGAGGTCTATCGCGTCCCGATCCTGATCGTGATGGCGACGAGCAATCGCGGCTACATCCTCGACCTCGCGCCCGGCCAGAGCTTCGTCGAGTACCTGCTGCGCCGGGGGTACGACGTGTACCTTATCGACTGGAGCGCGCCGGTTGCGAGCGATCGCGGCCTGCGCTTCGCCGACTATACCTTGCGCTTCATCCCGGAGTGCGTGCAGCGCGTGCGCGACGACAGCGGCGAGAACGACGTCACCGTCATCGGTTACTGCATGGGCGGCGTGCTATCGGTGATGTACGCGGGGCTGCACCCCGGCGACGGGCTCACCAACCTCGTCTGTTTCACCACCCCGATCGACTTCTCCAAGATGGAGCTGTTTGCGAAGTGGTCGGACAAGCGCTACTTCGACGTCGACCGGCTGGTCGATTCGACCGGCAACGTCCCGGCGGAGCTGATCTTCACCGGGTTCGACATGCTGCGGCCCGCCACGCGCATCGTGGGTCAGATTCAGCTGTGGGAGAACATGTGGGACGAGAGCTTCGTGCGCTCGTACCGGGCCTTCGAGCGCTGGTCGACCGACACGTTGCCGCTCGCCGGCGAGTACTTCCGCGAGACGATCAAAGAGCTGATCTGGGAGAACGCGCTGCACAACAAGACCCTGACGATCGACGGCCGGCGGGTCGACCTCGGCGCGATCAGCGCGCCGATGCTGCACGCGATGGCCGAGCACGATCACATCGTTCCGTACGACGCCGCCAAACCGCTGATCGATCACGTCGGCTCGACCGACAAGGAAGAGATCGTCCTCAAGGGCGGTCACGTCAGCCTGGTCGCCGGGCCCAACGCCGTCAAACGCCTGTGGCCGCGGCTCGACGCGTGGCTCGGACCGCGCTCGGTATGAGCGCTGGCGCGGCCGGCGACGCCGGAAGCCTATCCGCGGACGATCGACCTCGGGAGTGAACGACTCGAGCTGCGCTTCATGCGCGCCGGCGACGAAGCGGCGGTGGCAGCGTTCGCGCGCGAGCTGCCCGTGCACGATCTGCTCTTCTTGCCGCGCGATATCTCGCATCCCAAGGTGCTCGCCGCGTGGGTGCACGAGCTCGAACGCGGCGCGCTGACGACGTTGCTGGCATTTCGCGATGCCGAGGTCGCCGGCTGCGCGACGATCGCGCGCGATCCGCTCTCGTGGTCGCCGCACGTCGCCGAGCTTCGCATCGTGGTCGCGGCGAGCGAGCGCGGGAAGGGCCTCGGCCGGGCGCTGAGCACGCGCGCCGGCGAGCTGGCCGTCGCGAACGGCGTCGAGAAGCTGGTCGCGCACATGACGCCCGATCAAATCGGGGCCGTGACCGTGTTCGAGACGATGGGCTTCCGCGCCGAGGCGCTGCTGCGCGACCACGTCCGCGACGCCGGCGGCGCCAAGCACGACTTGGTGATCTTGAGCCTCGACGTCAATCACTTCCGAGCGCGCGCCGCCGCTTACGGCCTGGAGGGCGAGCAGTCGTAGGCAAGTATTGCCCGCCCGCTTGGCGAACGCCGCATACAGCGAACTGCGGTTCGCAGCCCATCGTGTGGGGAATACCACGCGAAGGAGGACGGCTTTTTACATGACGACCGCCGGTTGGGCTTGGTCCGGTACGGGAGCCGGCGACGAACGAAGGCTGCGGCCTCCGTCGAAACTCTTGTGGCTGGCGGAATACCGCGCGCTGTGGGAAGCCGGCTTCGCGCTGACCGCGTCGCCGCTGCTGCTCGGTGCGCCTCGCGGCGACGGGCACCCCGTGCTCGTGCTGCCGGGATTTCTCGTCAGCGATCTGTCGACGACGCTGCTGCGGAACTACCTCAAAGCGCTCGGTTACGAGACGCACGGCTGGGAGTTGGGACGCAATTTCGGCGGGATCGCCCGCATGCGCACCAAGTTGCGCGAGCGCCTGACGCAGATCTCGGACACCGGCCGCCGTAAAGTCAGCATCGTCGGTTGGAGCCTGGGCGGCGTGTACGCGCGCGACCTCGCGCTCGCCATGCCCGGCGCCGTGCGCTCCGTGATCACGCTGGGCAGCCCGTTCTCGCGCAATCCGAACGCGAGCAACATCAGCGACGTCTACGAGTTCGTCAGCGGCGAAGGCCCGTGGGACAACGGCGAACGCATCGCGCACGAGTTCGACGCGATCGCCGGCGATCTGCCGATGCCGTCTTCTTCGATCTGGTCGAAAGTCGACGGGATCGTCAGTTGGCGCTCCTCGGTCCTCAAAGCGAATGCGCACGCCGAGAACATCGAAGTGATCGGCGCGAGCCACATCGGTTTGGGCGCCAACGCCGCGGTCTTGTGGGCGGTCGCCGATCGCCTCGCGCAGCGTGAGGGAGCGTTCGCGCCGTTCGCGCGCGGAGGCCCGTTCGCGATCGCCTACGGCTCGGGCCGTTAGCGGCCCGGCGCTGAGGACGTTCGGTTAGGCGGCGCCGCCCAACACCAGCGCGGCGTGCAGCACCAGGCCGGCCGCGCCGCCGACCAGGCTGCCGTTCAGCCGGATGAACTGCAGATCGGGGCCGAGCTCGGTCTCGATCTTCTCGCTGATGACGTCGGCGTCCCAACGCCGCACGATCTCGGTGATGAGCGCCGAGAACTGCTGCTGAAAGCGCGTCAGCACCGATTCCGCCGCGTCGCACAGCCGGACGTTGAGGCGCTCGACGACGGCCGGCTCGTCGAGCATGTTGAGCGCGATTCGCGCGGCGATGTCGGCGAAGCGCACGCCCGCCGGTGGGGATGAGGTTGTCTTCGGCGGTCGCTCCAGACGCGTCTTGAGCGCGCTCCACGCTGCCGCGACGAGCTGATCGAGCTCCGAACCGTGCAGGATCGCAATCTTGACCCGCTCGGCCTGCGCCTGCATCTCCGCGTCCTCGTTCAGGCGCGCGACGAACTGCTGGACGTATGCATCGAACTCGCGGCGCATCGGGTGTGCGGGATCGTCCGCGACCTCGTCGACCAGGTCGATCATCCCGTCGACGAACCGGTTCACGATGTAGGCGTCGACGAAGCCCGGCGTGAGCAGCGAGCGCTTCGCGAAGCGGCGCTTGATCTCGGCGCGCCGGCCGTTCAGCCACCCGGCGACGACCGGAAGAACGCGCGCGAGAACGCGCTGGTGTGCGTCGCCCGCCGTCACGATGGCCAGCACCGAACCGGCGACCTGCGAGAGGTCGAGCCGCTCGATCTCCTGAGCCAGGATTCGCCGCACGACGGGTTGGATCTCGGCGTCGTCGACGGCGTCGAACAGGCGCGGCACGAGTTCGCGCGCTCCGGCCAACAACGCACGGCAGTTGGACGGGATCGCGAGCCAGCGCAGCGCATGGCCGGCCAGATCGAGCTCGCGCAGCTTCGACGCGATGAGCGCCGGCGTGAGGAAATTCTGTTCGACGAAGATGCCGAGCTGCTCGCCGATGCGATCCTTGTTCTGCGGAACGATCGCCGTGTGCGGCAGCGGAATCCCGCCGGGGTGGCGGAACAGCGCGACGACGGCGAACCAGTCGGCGAGGCCCCCGATCAACGCGGCTTCGCTGAACGCTTCGAGCCACGCCAGCAGCGGATACCGCGGCCGCAGCCACGCCGAAACGACAAAGACGACCGCCATCACGCCGAGCAGCGCCGTGGCAATCGTCTTCATGCGCCGCAGGCGCGCGCGTTTCACGCTCACGCCTGCAAACGCCATCGGGTTAGTTCTTCGAGGCGACCGTTTCCGCGGCCTCGGCCGAGGTGGACTTGAACACGGCCAGGAGCTGGTTCACGTAGTCGTTCTGCTGCTCGATGAGCTTGACCGCGAAGGTCGAGTTGAGCTCGCTGATCTTCGACACGACGGTCGGGATTTGGCTGAGGGTCTGGGCGTTGGGCAGCTTGCTCGTGGCGTTGCTGAACATCTCGCGGAAAGAGCTGACGGCGTTGATCTGCGCGGCCTGGACTTGCTTGATGGCCTCGAGGCCTTGGGCCTGGAACTTCTCGATGGTGTCGATGTAGGTCTCGTTCATGGGGGTGCTCCTTCGGCGCGGTAGCGCGGCGTGAAATTTTCGTGCTAAGTATATCAAGCACAGCGCTATCTCTGTCAAGCGACTTGTGTCGCAGGCACTCAAGGTCGCTGCCAGAAGCAAGCAAGCCTTCACGGCTCCGAGGGACGAGGCGCTCGCATACAGCACCTCTGCCGCGTGAGCACCGTCGGGCCCGCGAACACCACCGCACTGCGCACCCCGTCGGCCGGGCGGTCTGATCTCGGTCGATGTCGAGGTCGGGTCGCGCCTCGCGCTGGGACAGCGCTTCGCGATGGTCGAGGCGATGAAGATGGAGTACGCGCTCACCGCGGACCTGTCGGGGATCGTGCGCGCGATCGTCGCCCGGCCCGGCCAGATTTTGGCCGGGGGCGACGTGGTGCTTTTCGTCGAGCCGGCCGAGGTCGTCGTCCCAGGCACCGGCACCGATGCGGCCGGAGACCCCAATACGATACGACCGGACTTGGCCGAGGTGCTCGAACGACGTCGCGCGATCGGCGACGACGCGCGGGCCGGCGTGCTCGAAAAACGTCGCGGCCAAGGAAAGCTCAGCGCTCGCGAGCGCGTCGGCGGACTGTTTGACGGCGGCGACTTTCTCGAATACGGCGAGTTCGCGCTGGCCGCGCAGCGCCGCCGCCGCGAGCCCGCGGAGCTCCAGCGGATGAGTCCCGCCGACGGGCTCATCGCCGGCGTCGGGTCGGTCAACGGTGACCGCTTCGACGCAGAACGCGCGCGCTGCATCGCGATGGCGTACGACTATACCGTCTTCGCCGGAACGCAGGGCTATGCCAACCACCTCAAGACCGATCGTATGCTCCACCTCGCCCAAACGTGGCGCGTTCCGCTGGTGATGTTCGCCGAGGGCGGCGGCGGCCGCCCAGGTGACAGCGACGTCACCTGGGCGTCGGGCCTCGCTGTCCCGACGTTCGCGAGCTACGCGAGGCTGAGCGGCCTGGTCCCGATCGTCGGCGTCGTCTCCGGCTTCTGCTTCGCCGGGAACGCCGCGTTCTTGGGCTGCTCCGACGTCATCATCGCGACGCGCGACGCCAACATCGGGATGGGCGGCCCGGCGATGATCGAAGGCGGCGGGCTCGGCACGTTCGCGCCCGAGGAGATCGGCCCGGTCGCCGATCAGGCGCCGAGCGGCGTGATCGACGTCATCGTGGACGACGATGCCGAGGCCGTCGACGTGGCGCGGCGGTACCTATCGTATTTTCAGGGCGCCGTTGGCGATTGGCAGTGCGCCGATCAGCGCGAGCTGCGCCGCGTCGTGCCCGACAATCGGGTGCGCGTATACGACGTACGCGACGTCATCTCGACGTTGGCCGACACCGGCTCGGTGCTCGAGTTGACGAGCAGCCTACGCGCGCGGCATGGTGACCGCGCTCATCCGCATCGAAGGCCGGCCGTTCGGTCTGATCGCGAACAACCCGATTCACCTCGGCGGCGCGATCGATGGAGCGGGCGCCGACAAAGCGTCGCGGTTCATGCAGCTCTGCGATGCGTTCGATGTGCCGATCGTCTCGCTGTGCGACACACCCGGTTTCCTCGTCGGACCGGAGGTCGAACGCACCGGCCAAGTGCGGCGCGTCAGCCGCATGTTCGTCACCGCCGCGAGCATGACGGTTCCGGTGTTCTTCGTCGCCCTGCGCAAGGCGTACGGCCTGGGTGCGCAAGCGATGGCGGCCGGCAGCCTGCACGAACCGTTCTTCTCGGTGTCGTGGCCGACCGGTGAGTTCGGACCGATGGGACTCGAAGGAGCAGTACGCCTCGGGTATCGTAAAGAGCTCGCCGCGATCGACGATCCGGCCGAGAAACAAGCCGCGTTCGACGCAATGGTCGCCGAGTCGTACGCGCGCGGCAAAGCCCTCAATGTCGCAACGGTGGTCGAGCTCGACTCGGTGATCGACCCGCGCGACACGCGCGACTGGATCGCCCGCGGCCTGCGCGTCGTACCGGCGCCGTCACCACGCACGGGAAAGAAGCGCCCGTCGATCGATACGTGGTGAATGAAAGGCCCGCCGCACGTCAATCTGCCATCGTATTGATCGTACATCGGCAGTTCGTCTACAATAAACCGCCATGACCGAGCTGAAGTTCGACCTCGACGACGATCTGAGCGTGAGCGACTTGCGAAAGGTCGAGTCATGGGCACCTCGCTTGTCTGAGGTCGGGAAGCTTCGGCTCCAACGGCGCGGCGAAGTTATCGGCGTCCTCCTCTCGCCAAGCGCGTGGCGCGAGCTCACCTCGCAAAATGAGCGATACGAGCAAGCGCTACGCCTGATCGAGAATGAGCGCGATAGCAATATCATTGCCGAGCGGGAGGGTGGCCGATTGGCGCGCGGCAAGGCGTTGAGCGACGCGCTCGGGCGCGACTTGAAAGAGGCGGGCTTGATCTAGGCCGTGGGATTTCCGGCCGACGCAATCCACGAGTTCGTTCGCGCTCGCGACGCTTCCGATCGCGCCCAGCTCGAGCTCTGGCTCGCGCATGGCGGCTGCGTAGTAGCGCATCGCCGCCGGCGTGAGACGAAAATCGTCCAGGAGAGCCGTTGGAACGACCGCGCCGTCCACGCGCTGACCAGGATGCTCGACCCTTGCCTCAGAGGGGTCACTGCGTCCTCCGGTCCCGACAACGATCCCTTGAGGGAAGATCGTGTCCATTAGGGGACACTGTTCGCCTGCTAGATGTTGGGTCCCGTTCGCTCTGGGCCACAAGATAGGCTGACCGGCCCAGGTTAACGGACCGACCGTGGCCCTCGGATGAGCGGCCCAGCGCGCCAGCGCTGGCTCAGTGACGCCAGGAATCGGGCGAGGAATAGGCGATTAGAACACTACGAACACGTGACAATAAGACGACAGATACGCTATACTCAGATCCATGAGCGCGGTACTTGAGAAGCTTTACGATGAGCAGGGCCGGGTCGACATGGCGGCCGTTTCGGATATGACCGGCGAGCCGATAGGTCGGTTGGCCCAGATGACGCCGCTTACGCCGGGCGCGCTGCGAAAGAATCCGACGTCGGAGCGGGCCCAGCCATCGGCGCGCCGCTTTGTCGGCGTGCTGTCTGAAATGACGCGATTACTTGGGAACCGCAAAGCGGCGCTGATCTGGCTACGTACGCCGCATCCCGAGCTCGAAGGCCACAGCCCTCTCGAGTTACTCTATGGTAAGCGATTTGAGGCTGTCGAAGGTCTCGTGCATGATCTGATCTCCGGCACGCCTGGATGATTAGTGAGCGCAGGCTCGAGCGCCTTCTCTCGTCCCTCGCCGGCAGCACTCAGCGAGGGACTTTTTTTCGTTCCATCGACCTTAAGTGGCTGCTACAAGGTACACCGCTGTCCGCGATTGGTTCACGCCTTCGCGGTGGTCGCTATAATCGTAAGGACGACTTCGAGGCGTTTTATATCGCGGATACACAGGACACTGCGCTCTACGAAACAGAGGCAATCTTTAAGGCCGCCGGCGTTGTCGTCGGTGTGCGGCAGCCGCCTCGCGTCATGCTTTCACTTGACTACGCTTTACAGCACGTTGTGGATTTGCGTGAACCGCTCATTCTCAAGAGTCTCGACCTTACGATCGACGATCTTAAGCAACCGTGGAAACTCGCGCAGGCGAAGAACCGTCCAGTGCTAACGCAGCGAATCGGCGCTGCCGCACGCGCGGTCGACATCGAAGGGTTGCTCGTGCCATCCGCTCGCGTTGATGCCAGAACGAATCTGGTGATTTTTCCCGATCGGCTTCGCGAAGGCAGCAGCGTCGAGCTTTACGCCGGCAACGAGCCAACGATTCCACGCTACACGTTACAGGGCCGGTACGGCGCCGGAAACGCGTGAGAACTTGCCATAACACTGCACAGCGCTCCGTCTCAGACGATCCGTCACAAGAAGCGTCGACCTTCAGTTACTCAGCGGGCTATCGCGCAGCGATGCGGCAACGCCGCATAGACTCGTCCGCGCCGATAACGAATGTCGACCCCTTAACGGACAAGAAGAGGCGAATCGCCTCCAGCGTCGAGATCGCGTCTTCCGGTAAGCAACGATCGAGGTCGTCGACAAAGATTACCAGCCGGTCGATGTCCGCTAATTCAAGAAAGTTTGCAAATTCTTCGCGGAACTCATGTATATGGCGGTAAGCTGCGTCGTCCTCAGCCTCCTTAAGCCAACCGTCATCATCCTTATCTTTCTTTTCGCCGGTTGCAAGCGCCAGGTCTGCGAGGTTCGCAAGATCTGGAACGCCCGTGCTAAGTGTGATGGCAACGCCGGCTAATTTCCGTGCCACTTTAAACCACCGCACACACTTTGCGAGTTTGGCTAAAGCGCTTTTGGCCTTTTCAAATGAAGTGCGATTACGCGCAAGTTCGCTGATGATCGAGTCCATCAATGCGATTTTGGCGTCTTCGAACCCCTCGAATGCCCAACCGTTAAAATATAGGGTCAGGACCCTTTCGCGTTTCTTGAGTTCAGACTCGACCATGCGGAGTACCATCTTAAACTGTTTACTGCTTAGGACGCGACGTCGATTTTACGTGCGTTCATTGCTGCGATAAGGGTCCGAGCCAAAGCCCGGTACCCTTGCGCCACGGGGCTGCGCGGGGCATACGTCACGACAGATTTCCCAGACAAGCACGCTTCAGCGGCGGCCACGCCGGTCGGGACGTAGGCGGCGATCTGCACCCCTTCTTTAGCCAGTTTATCGAGTTCGTGTCGGGTCAATCCCAAGCGGCTATTGTGCTTCGAGCTTCGCGCGTTCGGCCACCGTCACGACCCAACCTCGGTCTATTTCCGATCCGCTATTCGTCGCTCACGCCGACGCTAGGTCGAGCCCCAGGCGTGCGAGTCGGCGCGGCATCCGCCGACCCCGGTCATCGGTCGCCGCGCGTGACGGCGTCGAGCATGATTGCCGAATGCTGCGCCTGCGTCGCCTCGCGCCTGGTGTTGTGAAAGCTGCGCATCCGCCAACTGGTGCCGTCACGTGCGACCACGACCGTGGCGATGCAGCGCACCACTCCCTGGACGGGTCCTGACGGCACCTGCACCTCGTTCGGCGCCTGGGTGAGGATGATGCCGTCGGCGAGCCACTCGGCTCGCTCGGGCGTAAACGTGACCGTGCTTCCCGCGTAGGGTCCGGCGAATATCCGGCGGTGAAGCTCGGCGATGGTCGGCCTTCCGTGCGAGTACATTCCGAGCAGGTTGATGAAGTCGCAATCTTCCGTGCACAGCGCCGCAAACGCGGCGCCGTCGCCGTTCTTCCAAGCGTCGCCGACCTGGTCGAAAAGCGAGCTCACGATCTCGTGCGGGTTCGTCTCGTGCATCGTTCCTCCGAGGGCGCGCGCTCAGGTCGAGCCCCAGACGTCAAGGTTGTAGCGTTTGTTCGCAGGCTAAGGCATCGATCCAAGCATTGGCGGACGCGGCGTCACCGCCCGTCCGAAGGCGATGGATTCCGCCGAGCACGGTGCGCACGCCCGGCTCCATGCGGCTGCCGTCGCCGCACACGTACATCACGCCGCCGGCTTCGAGCATCGACCAGACGGCGTCGGCCTGCTCCACGATGCGCTGCTGGACGTACATCTTCTCGGGGCCGACCCGCGAGAAGGCAACGTGCAGCTCGACGATCCCGTCGGCGGCGAACTGCTCGAGCTCTTCGCGGTACAGGTAGTCCTGATCGGGATGACGGCAACCGAAGAACAGCAGCGCGCGGCCGAGCGCCTTTCCCTCGCTCCGTTGTGCGGCGCGTTCCTGGAGAAATCCGCGGAACGGAGCGAGGCCGGTGCCCGGACCGATCATGATGACCGGCACCGCCGGATCGTCCGGCAGGTGGAAACCGCTCTTCGAGTCCTTCACGAACGCATCGATCGTCGCTTCGCCGCCGTGGCGCGACAGATACGTCGAGCACACGCCCTCGAAGGTGCCGTTCCCGGACCACGCCGCTTCGCGCACGACGCCGACCGTGATGCTGCAGCGGCCGGGCGCGGCGAGCGGCGACGACGAGATCGAATAGTAGCGCGGCGTCATTTGCGGCAGCATGTCCAGGTACGCTTCGAATGGCAGCTCGCAGGCCGGGTTCTCCTCGAGCAGTTCCAGTACCGACCGCCGTTTACGCTTCACCTCGGTTCGGTATGCGCCGATCTCCTCGTCGCCGGCCGCAAGCGCCAGCAGCCGCGGCTTCGTGTTCGGGCACTGCGTGTGCTCGGCCATCGTGGCGATCTGCTTGCGCGTCGCGGTGTGCTGGAGTTCGACATGGTGCGCCAGAAGCCGCTCCGACGCGATCGGCGTATCGGCTGGGAGCGTCGACGACAGCGGCGAGACGGCGCGCAGCCGCACGTAGGTGTCGCCGGCGAAGCCGAAACGCTCGCAACACGCGTGCGACGACGGCTCGGCGGGTTTTCGGCGACGACGCCGAGGTGATCGCCGATGCCGTACGTCGTGCCGGCGGGAAGCGCGACCTCGATGTGTCGCGTCGAGCGCCCGCCCGAAGTCTGCAGCTCACGGTTCACCAGAATCTGCATCGCGCCGGCGCCGTGGACCGCGGCTAGCGGATTGGCCTGCGGCCCCGCGACGACCTCGACGGCGTAACGCGGTCGCGAGCCGGTCTCGGCCTGCGCGTCGAACGAGATGCCGAGGTCTTTTGCTACCGACTGCCACAGCGCAAGACGCCAGGCGCGAAACTGTCCGTCGAGGTCCTCCTGCGCGTCGCCCTCGCCGCGCTCGAACAGCCTCGTCGCACCGTAGGCGGCCAGCCGCTCGTCGATGAAGCGCGGAACGGCCTGATAGGTCGACGCCCAGTTGCGATTGCCGCAGCCGAACACCGCGTAATGCACGCCCGCGAGCGCATCGGGTGCGAGTCCGTCGGCCAGCCATTGGTAGAAGGCGGCGGCATTGTCGGGCGGCGCACCGTTGTACGACGCGCAGACGATGAGCACGCCGCCTTCGGCCGGCAGCTTCCCGACGAAGTCGTCGAGCCACGCGACGCGGACCGCAAAGCCTTGCGCGCTTGCCAGATCGGCGACTCGGCGCGCCGCGTCTTCCGACGTCCCCAAGTTCGAGCCGAACAGCACGAGCAGCGGGGTCCCGTGCGCGGGAAGCGGGGTGGGCAGGACCGCGACCGGTGCAGCGCCGTTGCGCCGCGCCGCATCGGGCGCGACGGCTACCGCGACGACGGTCTTGTGGACGCGCGGACGCACCCTGATCTTGAGGCCCTCGGGCTTGATGGTCAGCGTCTCTTTGATCTTGAGCGACGTAACGCTGGTGGTCGATCAGCCGGAAGCGCTGCAACATCATCGCGATCACCAGCGTCGCCTCCTGCGTCGCGAACTGCCGCCCGATGCACGCCCGCTGGCCGTTGCCGAACGGTTTGTACGCATTGTTCGGCCGTGCCCGCTCCCGCTCGGAGGAAAAGTTCTCCGGGTCGAAGATCTCGGCACGTTCGCCCCACACGCTGGGATCGCGATGGAGCGACGGCAGCAGCACCACGACCTGCGCGCGCGCCTTGAGCGCGAACTTGCCGCCGATCACCTCGTCCTTGTACGGGAGCAGCGCGAAGGCCGGCGCGGTCGGCCACAGGCGCAGCGACTCCTTGAGCACCTGCTGGACGTAGGCTCAACGCGTTGACCTGGCGCATCGTCGGCTTGACCGAGACGTCGGTCCCCAGCACGCGGTCGACTTCCTCGGTCGCGCGCGCGAGCACGTCGGGATTGGTCAGCAGAAAATACGTCGCGAACGAGAGCAGTCCGCTGGTCGTCTCGTGCCCCGCGATGAGAAAGGTGATGATCTGATAGCGGATGTTCGTATCGTCGAGACGCTCGCCCGACTTGCGATCGACCCCGGCGAGCATGTAGTCGAGCATGTCGCTCTTCGGCGCGTCGGTCGAGGCACCGTCACGCTGCTCCTTGCGCTCCCGCACGATCCGGTCGACGACGCCGTTGAGAAACTTCGCGTCGGCAGCGAGGCGGGCTTGCCGCGGGCGGGTGAACATCTCCTCGAACGGCAGTCCGCGCTGGCTCATCGCGATCTCGAGCGCATCGACCATGGCGTCGACGAACGGGTGGTTGTCCTCGCGATAGAACGAGTTGAATCGGTAACCGAAGCCGCACAGCCCGATCGTGTCGAGCGTGAGCGCCGTCATGTCGTGAACGACGTCGATCTCTTCGTCGGCGTTGAGGCGATCCCACTTGAGCATCATCTGCTCGGCGACGTCGAGCATCATCGGGTGATAGCCCTGCATCGCGCGGTCGCCGAAGTTGGGCAGCAGGATGTTGTGCGCGCGCGACCAGTTGGGTTCGGTCGTGTAGGCCGTGAACAGGCCGTCGCCGGAGATCGTGCGCACGCGATGCAGCGCGCCCCGCACCGACTTGTCGAAGCGCGACTCGTCGAACAGCTCGTCGGCGAGCGCGTAGCCCGAGACGACCGTGATGGGTTTGCCCATCATGTCGAGCTGAAAGATCGGGCCCAGCTCGCGGGCCAGCGCGACCAGATCCTGCACCGGCCGCACGGCGCTGACGTCGAGCATGTTCCCGAGCACCGGCTTCTTGGGCGGGCTCGGGATCGGCGCGACGGCTTTTCCGGGGATCATCTTCGACCGGCTGGTCTCAGGCGGCCGAGCCGTACGCGCGTTCGAGCTCGTCGAGCTCGTCGGTCAGCATCACCGCCAGCCGCTGCACGTCGGGAACCACGTTGGCGGCTGCCATCAAACCGAAGTCCAGCCCGTCGACGTAACCGTTAACGGTAATGTTCAGCGCTTGACCGTGCACCGGGATCGACATCGGGTAGACGTGCTCGATTTGCGCCCCCGCGATGTAGATCGGCGTGCGCGAAAAGAAGATGTTCGAGACGACGACGTTCATCGGCGGCGGGACGCTGTTCGCCAACCCCGAGCGCCCGTAGAAGACGGTCAGCAGTTGCAGCAACATCGGCGTACCGAAGGTCGGGATGTCCGCGAAATGCGGGATGAGCGACCGGAACGGGTTCGCTAGCTCCTTCGACTTCGCCGCACCGGCGACGATCGCTTCGAGCCGCGCCTTCGGGTCCGCCACGTCGGTCGCCAGCGGAACGACCATGCCGAACACCTGGTTCTTGAGCTCGGCGTCGCCCTTCTCGCGCGCTGAGATCGGCACGAACGCCGTCAACGACTTCTTCGGCAAGGCGCCGGCGTCGTCGAGATAACGCCGCAGCATCCCGCTGGACAGCTCGAGCACGACGTCGTTGACTTTTCCGCCGGCCTTCGCCGCAATTGCCTTCACCCGCGCCATCGAAACGGTCACGCCGGCGAAGCTGCGCTCGGACGAGATGGCCGCATTGAGGGGCGTCGACGGTGCGGAGAGCAGGTCGAGGGCTTTCATGGACTCCGGCTTGAACGCGTTCGAGAGCGCGGCCGAGTACGCCGTCGCGATCTCGCCGAGGTTCGCGCTCACCCGCAACGGCCATTCGACTTGATGGATCGCGGCGTCGAGCAACACCGAAGCAAGATCGGTGCCGCCGCTGCGCGGCAACTCCAGCTTGCCCAGCTGACCGGGCTGGTACGGCGCGCGCCACAGCTCGGCGTACGCGGCGAACATGGATGACGCGACGTCGCGTTGGTCCTGACGTTTTGACGCGGCAGACGGTGCCGGCGGCGGTGCGGCACCGGTTTCGGGCGTCGCCGAGGTTTCGTATAAGATTTCGGTCAACGCCGCTCCCGCGCCGCCGTCGATGAGCGCGTGGTGCATCTTCGAATAGATCGCGGCCTGATTGTCGGGCATCCCGTCGAAGACGTATAGCTCCCACAGCGGCCGCGCGCGGTTGAGCGTCTTGGCGTGGAGCCAGCCGGCCAGACGTTCGGCAGTCGGCAGATCGTGCGGCGCCGGCAACGCGCCGCGAAGGACGTGACGGTTGAGATCGAACTGCTCGTCTTCGATCCAACTGGGGCGATCGATGTCGAACGGCGTCTGGGCGAGCTTCCAGCGCAGGCTCGGCGCGAGGTGCAGGCGCGACGCGATGCGCGCTTTGAAATCCTCGTAGAAGTCGCCGGCGTAACCGTCCTGCAGCGTCACGATCGTCAAGCTGCCGACGTGCATCGGGCACTCCGCGGTCTCGGCGAACAGGAACGCTGAGTCAACCACGGACAGCTTGCGGATTGTCTCGCTCATCGTTCGCGCCCTTCACTCACTGCCGAGCAGTCGTGCCCCCTTGGCGGCGCCTCCGCGAACTCCCTGGGGTTACTCCGCCGGGCGCCCTCCGGCCGCCGCGCCGGTGTCCGGGCCGATCCAGACGGTCTGCACGTTGACGAACTCGCGAATCCCGAACTGCGACAGCTCGCGCCCGATCCCGCTCTTCTTCACACCGCCGAACGGCAGGCGCGGATCGGACGCGGTCATCCCGTTGATGAAGCAGTTCCCCGACTGCAGTTGCGCCGCCAGTTCGCTCCGCCCGCGTGAGATCGCGCGTCCAGAGGTTGCCGCCCAGCCCGTACCGAGACGCGTTCGCGAGTTCCACGGCATGCGCCGCATCGCGAGCGCGCATCATTGCAGCCGCGGGTCCGAACGTCTCCTCGGTCGCCATCCGCATCGACGGCGTGACGTCGCCGACGACGGTCGGCTCGTAGAACGCGCCCGATCCGTCGACCGGCTTGCCGCCGAGCAAGAGCTTCGCACCTGCGGCGACGGTCTCGCGCACTTGCTCGGCCAGCGCGTCGCGCAAGTCGGCGCGGGCGAGCGGACCGACCTGCGTGTCGCGCTGCATCGGGTCACCGACCTTCAGCTCGCGCGTTTTCTGCACGAACAACTCGACGTATCGCTCGTAGACCGAGTCCTCGATGATGAACCGCTTCGCGGCGATGCAGCTCTGGCCGGTGTTCTGGAAACGTGCCTTTACGCCGATCGTCGCGGCCGCGTCGAGATCGGCATCGGCCAGCACGATGAAGTAGTCCGAGCCGCCGAGCTCGAGCACCGTCTTCTTGATCGCCTTGCCGGCGATGGCGCCGACCGCACGCGCCCGCGGCCTCGCTGCCGGTCAGCGTGACCGCGGCGATGCGGTCGTCGCCGACGATGGGCTCCATCTCCGCGGCTGCCGATCAGCAGCGTGGTGAACGCGCCCGGCGGAAACCCGCTCGCCCGGAAGATCTCCTCGATCTTGAGCGAGCGTGCCGCTGACGTTGGCGGCGTGCTTGAGCACGACGACGTTGCCGGCCATGAGCGCGGGCGACGCCGCACGGAAGACCTGCCAGTACGGAAAGTTCCACGGCATGATCGCGAGCAGCACGCCCAGCGGGCGAAACGCGACGTAGCTGCGCGTCGCGTTCGACGCCGTCTCTTCTTGTGCCAACAGCCGCTCGCCGTTGGCCGCGAACCACTCGCAGCTCGTCGCGCACTTGTCGACCTCGGCCTCCGACTCGGCGATCGGCTTGCCCATCTCGCGCGTCGCCAGCTCGGCGAGCTCGCTCTTGTGCTCGCGCAGGTAACGCGCCGCCGCGCGCAACCGCTCGGCGCGTTCGTCGAAAGCCGTCTCGCGCCACCGCGCGGCAGCCGCGACCGCAGCAGCAAGCTTGGTTTCGAGCGCCGCCTCGTCGTGCGGTTCGTAGCTTCGAATGACCTCACCGTTGGCGGGGTTGCGCGTCTCGATCGACGCCGCGCGTTCAGCCGTCGTGCTCATGGCCGGCATGTACCCACCTTGGCGATCAAGGCAGTCCGAGCGGGACGGTGAACGCGGCGACGCGGCCTTCGCGGAACCTCACGGTGTATGCGTCGCCCGGTCCGTCGTAGTACGACCATACCGGCATCACGTTCAGCGCGCGGGCGGTGTAGTATCCCTGCGGGTAGCCGCGCCGGCGAGCGACGTCGGCGCGCGTCATGCCGACCGCGATCTTGAACTGGTCGTAGCCCGCCGGCAGCGGCGGCGGCTTCGCCGTCGTCAGCGTCACTTCGAGATGCCAAGGATCGGCTACGAAAAAGCCGGGGCATGGCGCGTCGCCGGCGGGCAGGGACGAGCCGCCCGTGCCGAAGGTCGGCGCGGACGGGTAGCTCGCCCGCACGGCGAGCGGATCGACGGCGAAGAAGGAGTACGCCGCGTCGTTACCCCAGCTCGTCATCGCACCGGTCCACAACCGCTGGACCTTACCGCGCCGTCGCTCGACCTCGTTCACGGCAACGCCCACGTCGGCGAGATACGACTTGAACGACGCGTCGCCGCAGCTCAGCACGATGCCGCCGTAGCCGTACACGGTACGGCCGTCGATCGCGCCGCGCGCAGCGCGCAAGCCGGCGTCGTCGCCGCCCTCGTCGGGCCAGTACACGTTGGCGTGCGGTGGACCTTCGAGACGGACGGACGAGCCGTCGTCGGCTCGCACGAAACCCGGCGCGGTCACCAGCGCAACGTCGTACATCCCCGGCGTGGACGGATGCGACGGAAACGCGATCGGCACGTGATACCAGCGAACCGCGCCGCCCTTTCCCTGATCGACGGTACGGTCGAGCACCGGCTCTCCGACGTCGGCGGCTAACGGCGTGCTCGCTCCCCGCGCATTCGCGGCGTGCACCGTGAAGCGCAGCTTGGCCGCATCGACGCTGAACTTCTTGCCGAAGCTCTCGACGATCACCAGGAACGCGCCGTCCTGCGCGTCGAGGGCGACGTTCGCGGTCTGGGCACGGGCCACGACGCGCTCTGACTCCGCGATCCACCAGGTGCCGGCATGAACGCATGCTGCAACCGGTTTGGAAGAGGACGCGGCGACTGCGAGCTCGTCGCGACGACGATCGCCGGCCCGAGCAGCGCGAGGCGAAGCGCATCGCTAAGCCGAGACACGCGACCGCAATCCGCTGGTGTGTTCTTTGTGGCACGGCAAACACAGCGTCTCGAGGTTGTCGAGGTGGTGCGCGCACGACAGCTGCCCGTGCTGTCCGGCGCACGGCACGATGTGATTGACTTCGAGGCGCGCGATCTTCTTCGCCGCTCGCCAGGCGCGCATCGCCGCAAGATACGCGGTGCGCGTCCGATGCGCCGTGCGGGCCGGACGCTTCGGGCCGTCGGCGCCGCAGCGCCGGCAGCGATAGCGATCCCGGCGCTTCACCGTGCGCCGCGCGACCGACCACCAGTGATTCGCCCAGAACAGCTCGCCGCAGCGATCGCTGCACCACGCTCGACGGCGTGCCGGGAGAGGGCCGGCACACCACGCGCACGCGCCGGAAGCCGCCGGCGACGCCAGCGAGCACACCGCGAGCAGCGCATCCTTCTTCGTCACGGCAGGTTGCCGGGCGGGTGGTACTCGACGACCCGGTCGTTCGCGAACCTCACCCACCATGAGAACGGCGTGGGAGAGTCATAGTACCAGAGGTCTCGGGCCCGAAACGACGCGACGGTCCCGTACGCGTTCGGAAAGCCCGCCCGCCAGATGACGTCGTCGCGCGACATGCCGAGTTCGATCTTCCCCGCCAGGTCGCGAGGTGGCTGCGCGGTCGTCAGCGACGTATCGACGCGCCACGGGTCGGCGAATCGCAACACGAAATCGCACGGCTGCACGTTGGGCAGCGGCGGCGGGGAACGTGGGGATCCACGACCGGAAACGCAAGCGGGTCGAACGCCAAGAACCGGAACCCGAAATCCTGCGCGTCCCATGTCGCGCCGGTTTCGAGCTCTTCGACGCGCCCGACCTCCCGCGTCACGGTTCCCACTCCAATAGCCACGAGGGGATTCGTGCTGGTTCCCCAGCTCGGACATGCCAGCGCTATGCCGCCGTACGTGCGAACGGCACGCATGGAAAAGCGCGTGCGAACGTCGCGGAGGCCCGAGTCGCCGCCCCGCTCATCGGGCCACCACGCGGCGATCGCGCCGATCCCGGATTTCGGGAAGCGCCGCGACGGCAACACGTTGCCGCCGGCGTCACGTGCGAAACCCGGCAGCGCATCGGCCGACAACCGGTACATGCCCGGACCGGCCGGCGCCGGGACGGTGATTGGGATGATGTACTCATAGCGCCCGGGGTAATTTTGCGGAACGGGCCGGCCGAGCTCGACCGCGATCGGTTGCGGTGAAGCGCTCGGATCCAGACGAAAAGCATTGAAGGGACGCAGGCTGAAGCTCAGCGCTCGCAGGTCGAGCGTGAAAGGAACTCCCGCGAAGGGGTGGAGACGCGCTACGCCGTTTTCGGTCTCGAAGGCGATGCGCACGTCCTCGACCGCCCGTACCTGCGGCCGAGGCGTCTGCGCGCCGACGGCGACGACGAGCGCCGCGCCGCAGACCAATGCGCGCAACGTGCCCGTCATGCCGCGTTGCGGCGCGCGCAGACCTCCAGGCGCGTTCCGAGCGGATCGGTGAAGAAGACGGCCGGATACGCTTCATTGTCGTCGCTGCGCTCGATCTCGCGGGCGCCGAGCGCCGGCAGCGCATGCTCCCAGTCGTCGAGCGTCTCCTTCGCCACGGCGAACGCGATCCGCCCGCGCGACGGCTGCGCGCCGGCCTCTTCGATCACGCCGAAGAACAGCGCCGGCCGGCCGCTCACACCCTCTTCGTGATACTCGACCGCGTTGTACGCTTCGGGCGAGCCCTCGTTCCACGATGCGCCCCCGAACTCGACCCGGGCGTAGGTCTTGCGCGTCAAGCCGAGCCGCTCGAACAAGCGGTCGTAGAACGCCTCCACGACGCCCAGCACCGGGACGCGCAGGTCGACGTGATCGACGCCGAAGAACGGCATCAGCGTGCCAGCGCCTCGTCGGCGAACAGCGCCGGGGACGCTTCGCCCGCCAGGAAGACCCCAAGCTGCGAAACCGAGAACTGCATCCCGGTCCAGAACTCGCCGAACTCCGCGAAACGGGCCGACGCCTCGTCGAAGCGCATCGCGTAGACGAGCTTCTTGAACACGATCGGATCGTCGGCGTAGAGATCGACGCCCCACTCCCAGTCGTCGAAACCGATCGAGCCCGAGATGACCTGGGTGACGTGGCCGTGGAACGACCGGCCGATCTTGCCGTGCTCGAGCATCATGCTCGCGCGCGCTCCGCGTACGGCGCGGAGTACCAGTTGTCGTTCCCTTCACGCTTCTTGTTCATCGGATAGAAGCACGCGTAGCGCCGGCGCGGGATCCGCGCCCACAGCCGGCCCGCGTTGCGCGGTTCGGCTGCCGCCTCGCCGAGCATCACGTCGAACGCGTCGTTCCATTCAGTCGAGTGCGGTTTGAGGCCGCGATCGCGCAGCTCGGCGTGGATCTTCGCGGTATGCTCGTACAGGCCGAGCTCGAGGACCGAGACGTACGAACCGCGCGGCTCCAGATAATCGCAGAGCGCGAGCTTGTCGACCCGCGCCTGCGACTCACCCAGCGCGTCGAACGTGCGCGCGTAGTGGGTCAGCATCAGGTCGCCTTTGTGGCCGAGCAACTGAGCCAGCCCGAGGTCCGCATCGGCGTCGCGGGCGAGCTCGGCGAACAACGCGCCGGCCTCCCGTTCGATCGTCGCTTGTCGCGTCGCGTCCAGGCCGCCATACGCGCGCCGGTCGAACCGGAACATGCGGTGCAGGATCGCCCAGCCGTCGAGCGATTCAGGAACGTTCGGATGTCTCATGCGTTCGGACCTACCTCGGCGAGGAGCGCGGCCGGGCGCTCCCGATACTTCGCCCACAGCTGCGGCATGTGTGCGATGTCGCTCACGATGCGCGCAAACGCGGTGTTCACGGGCGCCGCCACGCCCAGCCTCCCGCGCCGCGCGTGCGACGGCGCCGTTGAGGAACTCCACCTCGGTGCGATGCTTGGCGCCGCGCAGGTCGAGCAGCAGCGACGGTGGCTTCTCTCCGCGCGCGGCCGGCGATGCGCGACGCGAGCAACGGCGCGCGCGACGGCGCTCGGCAGCGATGCGACCCGCTGCAACGTGCGCACCGGATAGCGCGGCAGGTCGATCGGAACGACGCCCAGCGCCTTCATCGTCGCGCGAACCTCCCGAATCGCGTGGATCTCGAGCCGGAAGATCGGCGTCCCAATGCACGAGCCGCTCGGGCAGCACGTCGAGGATCGCGCACGACGCGTTCGCCACGACGTTGAGCGCGAGCTTCGACCATTTCAGCGCGCGATAGTCGGTCACGGCGACCGTCGGCAGCGCGGTCGCGCCGAAGGCCGCCAGCAACCAGTTGTGCGAGCTCGACGAGCCCAGCGGCGCGAACGCGATGCCGCCGCCTTTGGACGCGACGCCCTTGCCCCGCGCGTCGCGGTCGACCGGAACGGTGAGCGCGGCCGCGACGACGTTGTCGGCACCGAACGCGGCCGACAACTGCTCCTCGTTGCCGACACCGTTCTGCGGCGTCACGATCGTCGTCGCGCTCGAATCGCGCAAGGCGCGGCGCAGCGTGTCGATCGCTGCCGCCGTGTCGTACGACTTGACCGTGACCAGCGCCAGCTCGGCGTCGACCGGCTCGACCGCGTCGAGCTCCCGCGGCGCGTAGACGACCGTCGTTCCCGATCCCGCGCAGCAGCTCGCCGAGATACGTCCCGACCGCACCGGCGCCGACGACATAAACTCGCACGGCGCTGGTCTTACGTGCCGGTGCTGCCGAAGCCGCCTTGGCCGCGCGTGGTGACGGCCAGCGCCTCGACCTCGCGGAACGCGGCCCGCACGACCGGCGCGACGATCAATTGGGCGATGCGCTCGCCGCGCCGCACCACGAACGGCTCTCGGCCCAAGTTCACCAGCACGACGCCCACCGCGCCGCGGTAGTCGCTGTCGATCGTCCCGGGACTGTTGAGGCAGGTGACGCCGTGCTTGGCCGCCAGACCGCTGCGCGGGCGAATCTGGACTTCGTAGCCGGGCGGCACCTCGAGCGCGAAACCGGTCGGCACGACCGCGCGCTGACCGGGCGCGAGCACGAGGTCGCCTTCGACGGCGGCGACGACGTCGGCGCCGGCGGCCCCGTGCGTCATGTACGCCGGCAGCGGCAATCCCGTCGCCCGCGGGGAGGCGCACGACCGTGACCTCGGGCGTCACTTCGCGAGCAGCCCCTCGAGCTCGGCGCGGAAGCTGGCGACGTCGCGAAAATCGCGATAGACGCTGGCGAACCGTACGTAGGCCACCTCGTCGACGCTCTTGAGCGCTTCCATCAGCTTCTCGCCGATCAGCGTTCCGGCGACCTCGCTCTCGCCGCGCGCGAACAGCTCGCGCTCGATCGCCGCGACGACCTCTTCCATCTGCGCTTCGGAAACCGGCCGCTTCTCGCAGGCTCGGCGCAGCCCGCTGAGCACCTTGTCCCGATTGTACTGCTCCCGGCGGCCGTCTTTCTTGACGACGAACAGGCGCGGGGCTTCCATTCGCTCGTACGTCGTAAAGCGATGCTTGCAGCCAAGACACTCGCGCCGCCGTCGGACGGAATTGTCGTCGTCGCGCGAATCGACGACGCGAGTCTCGTTCTTGCGACAGTGCGGGCAGAGCAGGTCGGGTAGGTCCTCTCCAGGGGGAGCCACCCCTATATGTTGTGGTGCCCGTCCAGTATAGCCCGATTTCGCCCCAAACTACAAAGCGAGGAGCTGCGTCCCTAGGACGCAGCCCCGATCTTGAACATCTTGGTCCCGCACACCGGGCACTTGCCTTCGGTGGCCGGACGGCCGTTTTTCATCTGGATCTGCTGGGCGTCTTTGATCTCGCGCTTGGTCTTGCACTTCACGCAGTAGGCTTCGGCTGCCATGGTGGTTGCTCGCTCTCTCCCTGTGGTACGGTGCCGCCCTCACGGCGGGCGGTGATCGCTCGGCCCGTTACGGGGGGCGCACCGGGAATCCTTGAAGGTGCCCGGCCTCTTGCCGCCGGGCCTCCCGCGTGAAGGAGGGGCATGCAGCCCCTTCGCCCGCCTGAGGATTGCCGCGAGCGCCGCTGGGTGGCCCGCGCGGCGATCGACGAGCTGTGCGGCGAGCGGCTGCGGGACGCCCTCCTGACCGGGCTATGGGTCGCCGGCGAGCTCGACGGGCTGCGAGCGCCCTGCGTGGCCGTGGTCGGAACGCGGGTCCCCTCCGACGAGGGTTTCCGGCGCGCCCGGCGGCTCGCCGAGACCCTGGCGCGACGCGGCGTGTGCGTCGTCTCCGGCCTGGCGCTCGGGATCGACGGCGCCGCGCACGAGGGCGCGCTCGCCGCCGGCGCGCCGACGATCGGCGTGCTGGGCGGCGGTCACGACCACTTCTTTCCGCCGCGGCACCGCGAGCTGGCGGCCGCATCGCCGCCGGCGGCGGCGCCGTCGTCTCGCCGTTCGAGCCCGACAACCATCCTGAGCCCTGGCAGTTCCTGGCCCGCAACGCGGTGATCGCCGCGCTCGCCGACGCGGTCGTGGTCGTCGAGGCGGCGGCCCGCAGCGGCGCCCTCAACACCGCCGGCCACGCCGGCGAGCGCGGAATTCCCGTCCTGGCATTTCCCGGCGACGTCGACCGGCCCAAGGCGGCCGGCTGCAACGCGCTGATCCGCGACGGCGCGACGCTGGTCCGCGACGCCGACGACGTGCTGGCGGCGTTGCCGAGGTGCCTCGCGCCGGCGCCGGGGCGCCGGGCGCCGCCACGGCGCTGTCCAGGCCGGCGACCCGCCCGAGGTCCGGCTGATTCTGGAGGCCCTCGCCGACCGGGCGCGGGATGCGGGCTCGCTCGCCGACACGCTCGCCGCCGAGCCGCGGCGCATTCTCGCGCTGCTCACCGAGCTCGAGCTCGCCGGTCGCATCGCCGGCGGCCCCGACGGCTACGCGCTCGCGCGGCGATGAAAGCACGGGTGGCGCGGCCGGCCGCGAAGAGCGTCCGATGCACGTGCGCTTGATCGCGGTCGGGAAGATGCGGGAGCGCTACATCGCCGAGGCCCTGGCCGACTTTCGCGCGCGCTTGCGGCCGTATCATCGGCTCGAAGAGATCGAGGTGCGCGCCGCCGACGGCAGCGAACCGGCGCGCGCGGTGCGCAGCGAGGGTGAGGCGATCCTCAAGCTCCTCGAACCGAGCGATCATGTCTGGCTGCTCGAGCGCTCCGGTGAGCTTCTGACCAGCGCGGAGGTCGCCGGCCGCATCGAACGCCTGCCGCACGAGGGGATCGCTCGGCTCAATCTGGTCGTCGCGGGGACGTTCGGCGCGTCCGAGCAGCTCCTCGCGCGCGCCAACCTGCGCTGGTCGCTCTCACCGTTGACCTTCCTGCACGAGTGGGCCCGCGTGCTCGCGGTGGAGCAACTGTACCGCGCGGCGAAGATCGCGCGAGATGAACCCTATCACCACTGAGGAGTCGGCGTTGCTGTCCCTCGACGAGCTCGCCGCGCGGTTCGGTGCGGCGGCGCATGCGTTGTGGCCCGACGCCGAGACGGTGGTGCAGTTCGAACCGGCGCGACGGGCCGAGTTCGGCGACGTTGCGACCAACGTCGCGTTCGGTCTGGCGCGCGTCGCGCGCAAGAAGCCACAAGACATCGGCGGCGAGATCATCGCCCGCGCGATGGAGGACGAAGGCGTGCGCGCGACCGTCGCGCAGGCCGCCGCGAGCGCCGGGTTCATCAACCTCACGCTGCGGCCCGCCTTCTGGCAGCGCGTCGTCGCGGACGTCCTGCGCGAGGGCGAAGCCTACGGGCGCGGTCCGGCGAGCGGCGAGCGCGTCTCGCTCGAGTTCGGCAGCGCGAACCCGACCGGCCCGCTGGTCGTCGTGCAGGGACGCACGCTCTCGATCGGCGACACGCTCGCCCGCGCGATGCGGCACGCCGGTTACGACGTGTTCACCGAGTGGATCATCAACGACGCGGGCTCGCAGATCGGCGCGCTGGGCCGCTCGGTGTACGCGCGCTACCGTCAACTGTTCGAGCCGGCGTATCCGCTTCCTGAAGACGGCTATCCGGGAGACTACCTGATCCCGATCGCCGAGAGCCTGCGCGCGCGCGACGGCGATCGGTGGCTTCACGTTCCCGAGCTCGAAGCGGTCGGAGCGTCTCGCGCGCTTCGCGCGCGACGCGATCGTCGCCGAGCAGCAAGCCGTCGCGCGCCGGTTCGGAGTCGAGTACGATCTGTGGCAGTCCGAGCGCGAGCTGCACGACGCGGGCACGATCGAGCGCGGGATCCGGCGCCTGCGCGAACTGGGCCTGCTGTACGAAAAAGACGGCGCGACCTGGTTGCGCACGACCGACGCCGGTGACGACGAAGACCGCGTCGTCATACGCAGCGACGGCCGGCCGACGTACTTCGCGAACGACATCGCCTACCACTATGAAAAGCTGCAGCGCGCCGACCACGTGCTCGACTTCTTGGGGCCCGATCATCACGGGTACGTCAAGCGGCTCGACACGCTGGCGAACGCCTATGGCAAGCCCGGCGCGTTCGAGGTCGTCATCGTCCAGCAGATCACGCTCAAGCGCGGCGACGAGATCCTCTCGATGTCCAAACGCGCCGGCCAGCTGGTCACCCTGGCCGAGGTGATCGACGAAGTCGGCGTCGACGCCGCGCGCTTCTTCTTCGTGATGCTCTCGACCGATCAACCGTTGACCTTCGACCTCGAGCTGGCCAAGAAGCAGTCCAGCGACAACCCCGTCTTTTACGTGCAGTACGGCCATGCGCGCATCGCGTCGGTGCTGCGCAAGGCGAGCGAGTCGCACGCCGGCCAGCTCGCCGCCGCCGAGCGCGGCGAAGGACTCGCCGCGCTGACGGCGCCGGAGGAGCTCGCGTTGGCACGACGGCTGGCCGAATTCGGGCCGACGGTGGCGGGCGTCGCGCGAGCGCGCGCTCCCCACCGGCTGACGAAGTACGCCCGCGACGTCGCTGCCGACTTTCATCAATTCTACGATGCTTGCCGGGTGCTGGGTGAGGATTCGGCCGTCACGACGGCGCGGCTCGGCTTGGCGATCGCCACCAGGACGGTGCTGGCGGCGACCCTCGCGCTGTGCGGCGTGAGCGCGCCGGAGTCGATGTAGCGTTGCGCGTTCTGATCCTGGGCGGCACGGTCTTCCTGGGCCGGCACGTCGTCGAAGCGCTGCTCGCGCGCGGTCACGACGTCACCCTGTTCCACCGCGGCAAGCGCGGTCGCGAGCTGTTCCCCGGCGTCGAGCGGGTGCTGGGCGACCGCGCGACCGACCTCGACCGGCTGCCCGCCGGAGCGACTGGGACGCGGTGGTCGATACGTCCGCCTACGTACCGGCCGTCGCCGCGGCCGAGCGCCGCGGCATTGCGCGAACGCGTCGACCGCTACGCGTTCATCTCGAGCATCTCGGTCTACGATCTGTCGGGGGCACCGCTGACACGAGTCGAGCCCGACGCCCGAGCTCGCCGGCCGATGCGCCGCGCGACGTGATGGTCCCCGAAACCTACGGGCCGTTGAAGCTGCTGTGCGAGCGCGAGGTCAGCGCGGCGTTCGGCGCGGATCGGACGCTGATCGTGCGCCCGGCGTTGATCGTCGGGCCGCACGATCCGACCGACCGGTTCACGTACTGGCCGCTGCGCTTCGCGCGTGGCGGCGACGTGCTCGTCCCGGACGATCTCGACGCGCAATCGCCGACGATCGACGTGCGCGACCTCGCCGCCTTCGTCGCCAACGCGATCGAAGCCGGCCGCCACGGCGTCGTCAACACCGCCGGCCTGCCTTCGATGACGTTGCGCGCGCTGTTCGACGCGTGTGCCGCTGCAAGCACCGTCCCGAGCCGCATCGTCCCGGTCGCTCTCGCGAAGCTGCGCGAACTCGGCATCGAGGAATCGGAGCGACCTGCCGGCCTGGGCCGGCAGCCCGACGGATCGACCTGGGACGCGGTGGTCGATACCTCCGCTTACGTACCGGCCGTCGCTGCGGCGAGTGCCGCGGCGCTGCGCGAACGCGTCGACCGCTACGCGTTCATCTCGAGCATCTCGGTCTACGATCTGTCGGCGGCACCGATGACCGAGTCGAGCGCGACGCCCGAACTCCCCGCCGCTGCGTCGCGCGAGGTGATGACCCCCGACACCTACGGGCCGTTGAAGCTGCTGTGCGAGCGCGAGGTCAGCGCGGCGTTCGGCGCGGATCGGACCCTGATCGTGCGCCCGGGGTTGATCGTCGGGCCGTACGACCCGACCGACCGGTTCACGTACTGGCCGCTGCGCTTCGCGCGCGGCGGCGACGTGCTCGTCCCCGACGATCTCGACGCGCAATCGCCGATGATCGACGTGCGCGACCTCGCTGCCTTCATCGTCGACGCGCTCGAAGCCGGCCGACGGCGTCGTCAACACTGCCGGCCTACCTTCCATGACGTTGCGCGCGCTGTTCGACGCGTGTGCCTCCGCAAGCGCCGTCGCGAGCCGTATCGTCCCGGTCGATCTCGCGAAGCTGCGCGAGCTCGGCATCGAGGAATGGAGCGACCTGCCGGCTTGGGTCGGGCCCGGCAGCGGTCACGACGGGATGCGGGACATCGACCCATCGCGCGCGCTCGCGATGGGACTCCACTACCGGCCGCTCACCGAAACCGCCACCGATACGCTGCGCTGGGCTCAGCAAGAGCGCGGAGCGGCACCCCTTGCCGCCGGCCTCACTCCCGAACGCGAGGCCGCGGCACTTGCGCGCATAGTCCGCGCTTAACCCCTGCCTTTACCGCTTCCATGGGTCTAGCCGCGGTGTCCAACCGTCTACCTGCGCGGTGTAGTTCTTCTTGTCTGCCGGCAAAATGCGCGAGAATCAGCTTTGACGTTGATATGCGGCGCACGTCACGGATCGCTGCGGTCATCCTTCGCCGCGCTCAGGATGATGTCGAGTTGGGTGACGAATCATGGATTCGATCGTCTCACGCCGAGATTGTTCGTCCTTCGACAGGCTCAGGATGACATCAGACGTTTCTTCGGAGCGATGTGCGGCCTCCGCCTGGACGATTGGCGGTGACCTCGACGTGGACGGCGACTGCGGCGGCCTCTTCGGATTGCATGCGGACGATGTAGGGGCGAACGAAGTAGCCCAGCACGACCTTGAGCAGCGCGGCGGCAGGGATGCCGAGAATGAGGCCCGGCAACCCGAACAGCTCGCCGCCCGCGAAGACCGCGAACATGACGGTGATCGGCGAGACGCCGACCGACTGGGCCATGATCTTGGGCACCAGCAGGCTGTCGGCGACGCGCGAAACGACGAAGATCGCGACCGTCACCCAGATCACCATCCCGGCGCCTTGTGGAATCGCGAGCAGCGCGGCCACCACCTGCGCGACGAGCATCCCGACGAACGGGACGGCATAGCCGAGCGCGCAGATGACCGCGACCAGCAACGCGAATGCGAAGTGGCTCGGAAACAGCAGCACCCACACGGCCGCCCCGACGATCGCGCACAGCAGCGCCTGTCCCGCGACGAAGTGGCCGAACACCTCGACCAGCTCGTGCATCATCGCGCTGACGCCGGGGCGCCGGGCCGGCGGGATGAAGGTCAAGATGCTGTCGCCGACATCGCGCCCGTGCAGCAGGAAGAACACCGACAGGATCAGCGCCGACGTGCCGACGATCAGCGCGGTGACGGCACCCACGACGATCGTCCCCACGCTCGCGACGGCGGCCGCCAGAAACGCCGAGACGCGGTTGCCGACCTCGACCTGGACGTCGGCGTACGAGGGCAGCGGAAGGCGGTTCCCAAGCAAATCGCGCATCGTGCTCTCGGCGTGCGCGACCGCGTCCTGCGAGGCGGCGACGTACTGCGGCGCGTGACCGACGAGCAGCAAGACCTGACCGTACGCAACCGGGACGATGACCAGCGCGAGCACGACCAGCGCGCTGAGCAAGCCCGTGTAGACGAGCGCGATGGCGGCCGGGCGGGGCATCCGCGTCTCGAGCGTTTTCACCAGCGGGTGCGCGCCGAAAGCCACGAACGCCGCGATCAGGAAGATCGAGATCGTGCGCGGAATGCGCGCCGCGAAGAGCAGCGCCGCGATGACGACGATCGCGACCGCGACGACGATCAGCGTCCGGCGCAGCATCGAGGGGGTCATAGCACTTTGGTGAGCATCCGCCGCTCCGTGACGAAACCGGCCCGATCGTAGAGCGCACGGGCCGGGGCGTTGTCGTCGGTCACCATCAACGACACGTAATGCAGGCCCGCCTCGCGCGCGTGCTCCTCAGCCGCGAGCAGCAGCGCATGGCCGATTCCGCGGCCGCGCGCATGCGGCTCGACGGCGGTGTACGCGACGAACGCCTGCCGGGTCAGCGTCACCTCGTCGGGAACGTCGTAGAGCAGCAAGAGAAAGCCGACGCGTTCGCCGCGCCACTCGGCGATGAGCGCCTCGTGGCGCCGTCCGTACACGAACTCCGCCAGCCGGTCGAACGACTCGAGCACGTCGTCGCGGTCCGCTTCCCGGACCGCCGAGACACTGCTCTCCGCACTGCGGTGCGCGAGGTCCCGGATGAAATGGCGGTCGCCGAGAACGCCATGGCGCACCGTCGCCGAGGCGTTCATGCGTGCGCCGGCGCGAGCGCGCTAAACGCGTCGATGAGCAGCGCGTTCTGCTCCGGCGTCCCGATCGTGATGCGCAGCCGGCCGGGCATCCCCAACGCGTCGCCGCTGCGGGTCACGATCCCGCGCGCGAGCAGCGCTTCGTACGCCTCCGTCGCGCTGCCCGGAACGGCGACCGAAACGAAGTTCGCGGCCGTCGGGTAGACGTGCAACCCCAGCTTTTCCAACGCCGGCACCAAGTACGCCTTGCCGGCTTCGTTCGTGTCGAGCGACCGCCTGACGAACTCATGATCGTCCAGCGCGGCGAGCGCCGCCACCGCCGCCGGGCGCGACACGTTAAACGGCAGGCGCACGCGCTGCGCGTATCCGATCAGCTCGCCGTCGCCGAGCCCATAGCCGAAGCGCAGCGAGGCGAGCCCATAGAGCTTGGAGTGCGTGCGCAGCACGATCGTCCCCGGGCGCGACGTGACGTAGTCGATTCCCTCGAGCGAATCCGGCGGCATGTACTCGCGATACGCCTGATCGATCAGCAGGATCACGCCGGGCGGCAGGGCGCGGGCGAAGCGGTCGAATGCGGCGGGGTCGACGCGCGTCGAGGTCGGATTGTTCGGGTCGACGACGACGACGATCTTGGTCGATGCCGTTACCGCTGCGAGCATCGCGTCGAGGTCGTGGATGCCGTCGCGCAGCGGCACTTTCACCGGAACGGCGTCGAACAGGACCGCGTCTTTGGGGAACAGCGAGAACGTTGGATCGGCCAGCACGACCTCGTCGCCGCCGCGCAGGAAAGCGCTGAACAGCGTACGCACGACGTCGTTGGAGCCGTGCCCGACCAGGACGTTCTCGATGCCCAGGCCGTGCGGCGCGGCCAGCCGCCGGCGCAACTCCTCGTGGTCGTCGTCGACGTAGACCTGCAGATCGCCCATGGCGGCCAGTGCCGCCGTGGCTTTGGGCGACGTCCCGAGCGGGTTCTCGTTCGACGACAGCTTCACGAACGTATCGAGGCCGTACTTCTTCTTCGCCTGCGACACCGTCGTGCCGGGCGTGTACGGCTTCATCGAAGCGATTTGGGGCCGAACGAGCTTACCGTAATCCATGCAATTCAGCCTTCCAGCTCCAAGAGGATCGCGCGCGCCGCACCGACCGGGTCCGCGTCGTCGACGATCGGACGGCCGACGACCGCGAAAGCGGCACCGGCCTCGCGCGCCTCGCGCGGCGTCGCAGCACGCTTCTGATCGCCGTGCGCGGTGCCGGCGGGGCGAATCCCCGGACAGAACGTGCCGAACTCCGAGCCGAAGAACGCCCGCAGATCGGCGACCTCGCGAACGCTGCAAACGACGCCCGCGCAACGAGCGTCGCGGGCCAGCGCGGCCAGCCGAGTCGCGTTCTCACCGGGACCGCCGATCAACCCGAGCTCGCCGAGTCTTCGCCGCCGATGCTGGTCAGGATGGTTACCGCATAGACGTCCGGTGCCGGAATGCCGATCTCTGCCGCGCGCTCGTGCGCCGCGGCGACCGCAGCATCGAGCATCTGCGCCCCGCCCAGCGCATGCACCGTCAGGAGCTCCACGCCGGGCCGCAGCACGCTGCGGACCGCCGCGTGGACGGTTCGCGGGATGTCGTTGAACTTCAAATCGAGCGCGTACGACGCCCCATGGGCGGCGAGCGCTTCGCGTATCACGTCGCCGTAGCCGTAAAACGCCTCGTAGCCGACCTTGAAGAGCACCCCGAGCGGGGCCAGCCTTTCGACGAGGGAAACGGCGCTGAGCCGGATCGGGCACGTCGAGAGCTACGACCAGCCTGGGAGTCGGCATGACTTGTAATGCTTCGTTCATTCTGCTAGAAGAACATCGCGGAGTTGCCGAACGTTATAGATATACGGACGCCGGCAACGGCGACGGAAAGGAGAACGAGATGCCTGGAATCATGGTTTTCAAGACGCTGGCCGACGCGCTCAGAGCGGGCTACTACGTCTACGACCGCACCGATCACGGCTACCTCGTCCGCACACGGACCGCTGCCGGCTGGGCCATGGCTATCGTGTCTCAGAGGTAATGTTTCCCTAGCGAACGACGCAAACGGAAGAGAAGAGGGACGGCTCGCCCAGGCGACCCGTCCCTCTCTTCATTCCCCAGCTTCGGTAAGCTGCGTTAGCGCAGATCGGGCGGCTGGACCGGCTTCGAGAGCTCTTCGAAGTGCGCGCGGCCCGGGTTGCTGCGCCCACGGCGGCGGCGTCGGCGCACCGTAGCCGGGACGGCGGCGGCACCCCGGGGCCGGGCGGCGCTTGCGGCGGGGGCGGTATGAACGTGACCTGCGGCTGCATCCCCGGCAACTGCGCGCCCGACAGCAGCGCGATGATGATCTGCGCGATTCCGACGAACATCGGGATCAGGCCGCCCAAGAT
Organism: Vulcanimicrobiota bacterium; assembly: GCA_963723445.1. GTDB lineage: Bacteria > Vulcanimicrobiota > Vulcanimicrobiia > Vulcanimicrobiales > Vulcanimicrobiaceae > Vulcanimicrobium. Next base: position 209,379 of record CAVRQP010000006.1, on the reverse strand, counting down.
GATTGGATTCCCCCGGTAGCCGCCGAACGCAATCCCCACCCCGACGGTGATCGCAAAACCGATCAGCGCTACCCGGATCCCCTTGAAGAGCGCGCGTTGCGGGTCGTCCTCGGGCGGCGTCCAGGCCGGCTGCGGTTGCACCCACGGACCCGGGGCTTGCGGCGCACCGGCGGGTCCGCCCGGCGGTGGTCCGGCCGAGTAGCCGCGGCGCCAAGCACGATAGGCCTGACGGTCGAGCGGCGGCGGAACGATGCCGCGGCGCAGCATCTCCATGCGCTCGTGGTGCCGGAATACGATCGCGATGATCCACGCGGCGATCGGTAAACCGATCGTGACGATGATTGCGACAAGTGGAATGATTTGTTCTGACATGATTTAGACGCTGGCTCCATGAGCTACGGCGATCGAACCGTCTGCAGTCGAGATGGTGAACTGGCCGCGACCCGGCCCGAGCCGCAGCGAGCGGCTGGAGGTCGAATCCCCGTCCGACGCCGTCGCACCGGCATCGTTGATACGCCCGTCGCCGGCGTGAAGATTCACCGTGGCATCGCTTGTCGCTGCGAAGTTGACGTCGATGCCGCCGTTGTCGGTCTGGAGGGCTCCGTCGACGGCGCGCAGACCGACGGCGGTAATCGCACCGGATCCGGTGCGCGCGTCGAGGTGGTCCGCTCCGGACGAAGTCAGCTTGAGCGCGCCGTCGTCGGTGCGAAGCGCGAACGTTCCCCCTTGCGCATCGACCACGTCGATGTCGCCCGAGGACGTCGTGACGTCCATGTCGCCGCGGTGGTCGGCGATCCGAACGTCACCGTCGTGGAGGCGGGCGACGAGCTTCCCGCGCAGCCCGTTCGTAGCGACGCCCGCGGCGCTGGCGATCTCGACTTGCGCATCCGGCGGCACCGTGATCCGCACTTCGCGCTCGATCCGTCCGTGGACGAGACCGGACTCCACGGCGACGCGCACGCCGTCGGAGGTGCGGATCGCGGTGAGTGCGGGTTGAACCCCTGAATGATGGCCGACGACGCGCATCGTCCCGGTGACGTGTACGCTCGTCGCGGCCCCGGCTTGAACGGTGACGTCGGCGTTGTCGACGTCCAGCACGACGCGCGGCGCGGCGCCGGTTTCGAACGTCTTATCGAGCCCCGCCGTCACCGTGTTCGAGAACCCCCGGTGGGACCAGTTCGGACGGAAGTTCCAATGCGTCGAAGGGCCGCCGGCGATGGCCTGCCCGCACATCCCGACGATGGCGAGCTCGACAACGACCAAGGCGCCGATGAGGGTCGTGCGGGAAATCATGCCCCATGTACGATCCGGCCGCAGCGGTGTTTCGCCTGCCGGGGCCGGCGAGCTCCGCCTGTTTCGGGCGAAACCCGCGGGCCGTTGGGACGTACATGCGGGCACGATGGGACTTGCCCTCGCGGTGGAACCGCCGGTAGCGGCGCCGGTCCTCGAGGACCAGGCGCTGATCGCTGCCGCCCTGCAGGGGCACGGAGAGGCCTTCGGCGAGCTGGTCACCCGCTACGAGCGGGCCGTCTACAACCTCGCCCTGCGGACGCTCCGCGACCGCACCGAGGCCGAGGATGCCGCTCAGGAGGCTTTTTTCAAGGCGTATCGGGCACTGGCGACGTTTCGCCCGGGAGCCAAGTTTTCGACCTGGATCTTCACGATCTGCTACCGCGGGTGCTGCGACCGGCTCGCCAAACGCAAGCGCCTCTCGCCCGACGAGCTCCCCGATCGCGCCGACCTGTCCGCCGGGCCGGAGACGCTCGCCGAGAGAAACGACGAGTCGCTGCGCCTGCGGGCGGCGATCGACGGCCTGCCCGAGAAGTATCGGACAGTCATCACGCTGTACCACCTGCAAGGGATGCAGTACGAAGAGATTGCAAGCGTGTTAAACCTTCCGCTAGGGACGGTGAAAACGCATCTATTTCGAGCAAAGGAACACCTCCGGAAGGTACTGACCCCATGACGCACGACGAATTCGACGACCTGGACCGGGCCCTCGCGGCGCTCCCGTTGGAGGAGCCGCCCGCCGGCTTCCATGCGCGCGTCATGGCCGCCACCGTCTACCGGGCCGAACCGACGATCCGCACCTGGGAGGTGTGGCTTCTCGGCACCCTGGTGGCCTTCGGAGCGTGGCTGGTGTGGTTCGTCGCGAGCGCGCCGCAGGCCGGCGGCCGGCTCGTCGATGCGGTCAACGGTTGGGTGGCGAGCGCGGGGCTCATGTCGGACTACACGCTGCTGTGGCTGGCGGTGGGCGCATCGACGGCCTGGTGGATCTCGCAGCTGAACTTCCCCGCGCCGCGCCGCAAGCGGATCGAGGCCCGGTGAGCGCGACACCGCCGCTCTCCGACGATCGCCGCAAGTACAAGGTTCTGTTGGTCGAGGACGATCCGCAGATCACGCGCGTCCTGCGACTCGAGCTCGAACACGAAGGCTACGAAGTCGAGACCGCCGCCGACGGCCTGTCCGGCCTCGAGAAGGCGCTCAAAGAACCTGATCTGGTCGTGCTCGACCTGATGCTGCCCAAGCTCGACGGGCTCGAAGTGTGCGCGCGCGTGCGCGCCAAGTCGCGCGTCCCGATCATCATGCTCACCGCGAAGGACCGCATTCCCGACCGGGTCGCCGGGCTCGACCGGGGCGCCGACGACTACGTCGTCAAGCCGTTCTCGATCGAAGAGCTGTTGGCGCGCATTCGTGCGCGGCTGCGCGAGCGCGATCCGCACGAGAACCTGCTGACGGCAAAAGACTTGGTGATGGATCGGGATCGTCACGAGGTCTCGCGCGCCGGCCGAGCGATCCACCTCACCGCCAAAGAGTATGCCCTGCTCGAGTATCTGCTGCTGCACCGCAACAAGGTGCATTCGCGCGACGAGCTCTTTAACGGCGTCTGGGGCAGCGACTTCCTGGGCGACTCGAACCTCATCGACGTCTACATCCGCTACCTGCGCGGGAAGATCGACGACCCGTTCGAGGACAAGCTCATTCAAACGGTGCGCGGCGTCGGTTACGCGCTCAAGGAATGAGGGGCGGTCCGTACGCGCGCTGAGGCCTGAGGCGTGACGTCGCTGCGGACGAGGATCGCGCTGCTGTACGCCGCGCTGATCGTCGTCGTCATCGCGCTGGGCGCCTTCGCGATCGACTTTGCGTTCCAATCGCTGCTGATCGACCAGGCGCGGCTGAGCCTCGACGTTACCGCCGAACAGATCGAGCACTACGCGGAGGACGCCTCGACGTTCGGGCTGGGCAGCGAGGTGCCGGTGACGCTAGGCCTCTCGAGACAATCGACGCTCGACCACTGGGCATCGGCGAACGAGTATGTCCAGCTCGACACGATCTCGGGGCAGATCCTCGGGAAAAGCACGAATCTGGGCGGTCTCACGTTTGCCCCGTGGGAGCCGAACGGGCGCGACCGGTCGTATACGGCACTGCACGTCACGGGAAATCGCGCCGGAACGGTCCTGGTCCTGAACCGCGTCCTGGCGGACGAGAACGGGCGGCCGATCGCGATCGTGCACGTCGGGCAGCGGCTCGACAACGTCGACCAGCTCATCGCGAAGGCGCGCGCGATCCTGCTCTGGATCACCGCCGCCGCCATGATCGTCATCGTGATCGCATCGTACGTCATCGCGGCGTGGGCGATCGATCCGATCGAACGGCTGACGAATGCCGTCGCTCAGATCGGCTCCGAACGGCTCGACCGTCGCCTGCGCTGGCGCCGCCGCGATGAGGTCGGCCGGCTCGCGAACGCATTCGACGCCATGCTCGACCGGCTGCAATCGGCGTTCGCGCGCGAGCGGCAGTTCATCAGCGATGCATCGCACGAGTTGCGCACGCCGCTGACGATCATCAACGCGAACGCGCAGATGCTGCAGCGCTGGGGCGATCGCGACCCCGAGGTGATGAAGACGTCGCTAGAGGCGATCACCGAGGAGAGCGGGCGGCTCGCCGGGATGGTCTCGGGGATGCTGACCCTGTCGAAGGCCGAGGCCGGCGACGCAATCCCCAAGGAGCCGCTGGTGCTCGAACGCCTGGCCGACGACGTGGTCGCTCACGGGCACGAGCGGGCGGCGGCCGAGGGGCTCGAGCTGATCGCGCATCACGACGACGATGCCAGCACGATCGTGATCGGGGACGCCGGCCTCTTGCGCCAGTTGATCGGCAACCTCGTCGACAATGCGATCAAGTTCACCCCGAGGGGGCGGGTCGACGTCACCGTATGGCGGGACGGAGACACGGCGGTGGTCGACGTCACCGACACGGGTCAGGGCATCGACGAACGCGACGCGGACCATTTGTTCGACCGCTTCTTTCGCGGCGACCCCGCGCACGCGCGCGCATCCGAAGGCACCGGGTTGGGACTGGCGATCGTCCGCAGCATCGCTCGCGTCCACGGCGGCACGGTTTCGGCGCACGCGCGCCCCGAAGGAGGCTCGATTTTCAGCGTGCGATTGCCCGCGGAGCCTGAATCCTTCACCACGGGTTCATGACGGTGCGACGACCCCGGGCGTACGATACGGCCGTGGACGTCCTCCTAGCTCGAGCCCTGCGGGGGATAACCGCGGGGCTGGGAGTGTTTCTCGTGTGCCTGCTGGCGCCCGCCGCGCCGGCGGTGGCCGGGACGTCGTCATGGGACGTAGGCGACCAAGCCGTCGTCCGGGTCTTCATGCGAGGCAAGGGAAACACCGTCGAAGTGCGCGTCTGGGACCGGCCGACGGTCGTGATCGATTACGCTCAGTACGCCCCGCCGATCATCGAACGCTCCATCGTGCCGTTCGGCACCCTGCGCAATCCGCTCTCGCAGCAGGTCCCCGCCCAACTCTACAGCGCCAACGATGCGACCAGCCTGGCCGGCATCGGGCAAAGCCTCCCGCCCGAGGAGTTTCCATACCAGGGCTTCCGGCCGGGCGTTCACGATACGGTGCGCGTCATTGCGCCGCCCGGCTCGCACCTCATCGTGACGATCCCGGCCTCGACGGGGCTACTCGATCTGCGCGTCGGCGGCGGCCAGACGACGATCGACGGTTATCGCGGAGCGAACCTCTACGTGCTGCAAGGAACCGGACGCGTCCAGCTCAACGGCGCGTCGACGACCGCCTTCGTGCAACTGAACTACGGCGCGTTCTACGCCGTCGCCGGTTCGTTCGAACGCATCCGCGTGCGCGGCATCGGCGCGCACGACGTGTTCGAGCGCTGCCGCACCAAGCAGATCGAGGCCACCAGCATCAACGGCACGATCGTGTACGATGGCGGTTCGTTCGATCCCGGGCTCGCGCGCTTCGAGTCGCAGAACGGCAACGTCGCGCTGGGCGTCACCTCGCCGGCGCAGCTCATGGGCCGCTCCGATACGGGCCATGTCTACACGATGTTCGACCAGCGCGGCGGAGCGAACGTCGATCAGCACGGCGAGGGAGATGCGACGGCGAGCGTCGGGAACGGCGGACCGCTGGTGAACGCGCTCAGCACGCACGGCAACATTTTCCTGTACGATGGGACGATGGCGAGCCGGCGCGCGGTCGCGCCCGAGTGGCGCCCGGTCCACCAGTTGTTCACCCATCGAGTGCCAAAGCGCTAGTCGCCTCCGCTTCGCTACGCTATCGCCTCCGCTTCGCTACGGCGAGAAGGTAGAAATGATGTGGCGCCTTCGCTGCGCTGCGGCGCCAACGCCTTCGCTTCGCTACGGCGTGTCTCCACGTGGAATTCCGCGAGGAATTCCACGCGGAGACTCGCCCGAAGGGCGACTCGCCGGCGCAAAGCGACGGCGAGCATTCAACCAACCTTCTCGCCGTAGCGAAGCGGAGGCGATCAGCGTAGCGAAGCGGAGGCGATGGGAGCGCTGCTGCGAAGGCGTCGGCGCTATAACAAAAACTTTCGCAGCAGCGCGACGTCGAGCTTGAAGGTGTGCTGCGGGACCACCGCTTCCACGACGTAGCCGGCGGCGACGAAGAAGCGCTGTGCTTCGCCGTCGTGGAACACCGCGACGCTGACCTTGTGGCAATTGTAGTAGTTCGCACGTTCTTCGGCTCGCGAGACCAGGAGCCGTCCGATCCCCTGGCGCCGGCGCTCCGGCACCACGTAGAGCGCCTCGACGTGCGCCAGCGACGCCGCGATGCGCAACCGGAGGGCGCCGGCGATCTCGCCTTCCGAGCGCGCTACGACGTCGTGCATCTGCTCGTGCCAGACGACGCGAAAATTCCAGAGATCGCTGCGCCATTCGCGGTCGTACCGCGTCCAGAACGCGTCGGCCGCGCCCGGCGCCGCCGACTCGATCTCAAGCGACATCGTAGATCCAGCCGTCGTATGCCGCCAAGGTCTTGATGCCGGTCGCGTCCTCGAGCTCGTACGCGAGCCGCGCCGGATCGCGCTCGAGCATGCGCGTCCCGAAATGCGACATGATCGCGACCCCCGGGCGGATCCCGTCGATCAGCGTGCGCGCGTCGTCGATGGTGAGATGATCGACGTCCATCGAATCACGGTAACGTAGAATGTTCATCACGAGCACGTCGGGCGCGTGCTGCTTGTAGTCGTCGACGATCGCGTCGAAGTAGCGCGTGCAGGGCAGATACGAGACGCGTGCGGCGGCGGTGCGGAAGTGCAGCCCGTAGGCCTCGACCGGGTGCTGCAGCCGCAGCGACGCGCGCAGCTCGACGGAGCCGATGGCGAACGGGCCGGCATGCGCTTCGACGATCCACTCGCGCGGGACGAAGCGGCGCGCGTAGGGCAGCACGACCGGCTGCTGCGCGTTGTCGAGCGCGTCACGCGGAGCGCACAACGCGCCGCGCGGGCGCCAGCCGCCCTGGCACATCGCCTCGATCATCGCGTTCACGTCGCCTGAGTGGTCGAGGTGTTTGTGGGAAAGCACGATCGCGTCGAGCGTGGCGGGGTCGCACGGCGGCAGCTGGGTGAGTGCGCGCACGAGCGCCCCCGGACCGGGATCGACCTGAACGTTGGTCCCGTCGGCCTGCAGCCAGAAGCCGCCCGACGAGCGGATCTGTTTGGCGACGACCCAGCGCGCGCCGCCGGTGCCCAGAAACCGCAGCGAGACCATGGCCCTACCGGCGGCCACCGGCGCGTTTGAGCAACTCGCGGACGGCGGCCTCGAGCTGCGGATCGTCGCCGCGCTCCGCCGCCCCGGGCGGATTGTCGACGCGCACGTCGACTGGGCGCGGATGCAGTTCCATGTCGACGCCGTCGTGGGCGATCACCCGGATGCTCGGGAACCGCAGCGTCGATCCGTCGAACAGGCTCACGTTGCTGGTGAAGATGATCCAGCCGGCGGTCGGCTCGCCGACGATCGGACCGGCATGCAGCCCGCGGTATGCTTCGGCGAAGTTTTCGGAATCCGACAGGCTGTGCTCGTTGGTGACCAGTGCGGTCGGCCGGTCGAGCACGCGCTGGCCGAGCGACGTGCGCTCGGGCGGCTCGAAGCCGAAACGCGGCCTGAAGCTGAGGTACTCGCGCCGGGTCACGACGTCGACCGCGTACGGATCGACGAAGCCGCCTTCGTTGTTGCGCACGTCGATGATGACCGCGGCCCGTTCCCGATTCTGAACGTCGAGGTCGGTATAGAACTTCGCCAGCGACGCCGGCCCCATGTCGTAGAGGTGAACGTAGCCGACGCGGCCGCCGCTGACCCGCTCCACGTAGGCGCGACGCGAAGCGACCCAGGCGAGATAGCGCAGGTGCTCCTCGGTTCCCCGGTCGACCGGCAGCACCGGCACGGTGCGCGCCGCAGCGGCGTCTCCGTGCGGCGCGATGCGCAACTCGGTCCGCTTGCCGATCGTGTTCGCGAGCAGCGCGTCGACGTCGGTGGTGCGATCGACCGCGTTGCCGTCGATTGCCAGCACCTCGTCGCCCGGCGCGATGTGACCGGCGATCGCCGCCGGACCCAACGGCACGATCCGCGCGACGCGCAGCCGTCCCGTCCGTTCGTACGCTTGCGCGTCCCAGTCGACCCCGATCCGGCCGGTCGTGAACGGCGCTCCTGCCGGTCGTGGCCCGCTGAAGCCGCTGTGCGAGGAGTTCAGCTCGCCGATCATCAGCGAGACGACCCGGACGAACTCTTGCGGCGTGCGCGCGGCCACGGCGTAGGGTTCGTACTCCGCCCGCATCGCGTTCCAATCGGCGCCGTGAAAACCCGGATCGGCGTACCAGCGGTCGAGCAGCGACCAGGCCTGCGCGAATGCGACGCGCTTGTCGTGCGCGAAGTCGGCGTCGACCTCGGCCGTCAACGGCAGCGCCTTCGTGCCCTTCCCCGTCAAGTCGACGGTCCAGACCCGGCCGGAATCGAGATAGACGGCGCTGCGCCCGTCGGGCGCAACCGCGACGTCGGTCTTGAAGCCCGGCGTGCTGGTGAGTTGGCGGGCGACTTGCGCCTCGGGCGACGTCTCGTCGATCGAGAACGCGTACAGGTTCGTCTGACCGGCCGCGTTCGCGACGAAGACGAGCGTCTTGGAGTCCGGGGTAACGGTGACGCGTCCGACATTCAAACCGGTCGGCAAGAACGTCAGCCGGTCGCGGATCCCGGCAAAGTCGATCTCGGTGCTGCGCGGCCGAACCGGCGCGGCCGCCGGTGACGCCGACGGCCGCGGTGCCGGCGATCCGCTGGGTGCCGGGGTCGGGATCGTGCGCGACGGAAGCTCCGGGCGCGCAGGCTCTTCCTGGAACAGCTTGCGAAATGCGTCCTCGCGAAAATGCGGGGCGCGCGGGGTGAGGTCGACTTGCGCGATCTCTCCGTTCTCGGTGCGCTGCCCCGTATTGAGGAACAACCGCGTGCCGTCGGGCGACCACGCCAGCGGCCCGGCGTTGGCGTTCGGCAAGAACGTCAGCGCCCGCGGCGTGCCGCCGCTCGTGCGCACGACCATCGCGTTGGAGAAGCCGGCGCGGTCGGAGTCGACATAGGCGATCCAGTCGCCGGCCGGTGAGAACGCCACGTCGGCGGGATCGCCGAACGGGCGCCGATCCAGGCTTCCATGCGCCAGCACGCGATCGGCATGGGTCGCGACGTCCCACAAATGCAGTTCCTGTCCGTCGCGGACGAACGCCAGCGACTTGCCGTCGGGCGACCAGCGCGGGTAGTCGTCGTGATGCCCGGCGGGGGTGATGGTCTGCTGCGGACCGTCGGGAAAGTCGTACGTCGCGATGCCCTGCTCGAGGCCGCGGTCGACGACGTAGGCGATTCGCCGGCTGTTCGGAGCCCACACGGGCACGTCGTAGGCCGCATCGTCGCGCGTCGTCACGAGCTTGCGCGTTGCCGCCATCGGCGGCGCCGGCGGCGAAGATGCGCCCGCGACCGACGAAGGCGATCTTCTTGCCGTCGGGCGAGAGGCTGAGCCCGGTGAAGCGATTGGTCAGAGTGAGATGATGCGGCGTCACGACGTCGGGCAGGCCGCGCGGGACGATCGACAGCTCGCGCGTCGTGCCCGCGGCGACGTCGTACGTCCAGATCTTCATACCGCGCTCGAAGGCGATCAGCCGCCCGTCGTGCGACACGCTGGGCCACAGCACGCGTCCGCCGCGCAGTGAGGTCAGTTGCCGCGAGCGCCCGTCGGATTCATGCGCCCACAGCTCGTCCGCTGCCGCTGCGATCGGAGACGTAGTACAGCGTCCGCGCATCGGGCGACCACATCGGCCATTGGTCTTTGGCGTCGCCGGTCGTAATCGTCTCGAAGCGCTGCGTCGCGGGATGCGCGACGACGATCTCGCTCTGGTCCATGTGACTGTGGCCGCGCCGCCACCACTGGATGAACCCGTTGCGCACGAACGCGATCGACGACCCGTCGGCCGACGGCGCGGCTTCGAACTCGTTGACGTAATCTTCGTGGAGCACTTGCATCGGCGTGCCGCCGTCGACGGCGACGCGATCGACGTCGTTGAAGTAGCCGATGTTGTGCGACGCGGTCGCGAAGTAGAGATACCGCCCGTCGCTCGACCAGGCGCTGACGTCGCCGACCTGATCATCGTGCGTGACCCGCCGCAGCGATCCGCCGTCCAGCGTTAGCACGTAGATGCCGCCCGCTCCCGGTGCGGTGTCGACGAACGCGAGCTGCTTGCCGTCGGGCGAAAATAGCGGCCGGTGCGCGCTACCGCCGACCGCGGCCAAGAGCCGCGCGGTACCACCGGTCGAGGGGACGCTCCAGACGTCGCCGCCGGAGACGAAGGCGATCTCCCCGTGATCGGGCGAGACCGACGGCTCTCCGAAGGACGGCGGAGAGGTTACTACCGCGTCGGCGGCGCCGGTCGAGACCGGCAGAGCCGATCCGAGCAGCGCAGCCAGCGATGCTACGGTGAGAAAGCCGCGAGCGTGCATCCGGGCCCGATTCGCAGCCGCCCGCATTGCGCCTCCGCATTCTTACGTTTCGGCCGGCGCCGTGAAGACGACCCGCGATAGCCACAGCGCCGCCAGGGCCGGCTTGGGAGCATCGCGCAGCTCGACATCGGCACGCCAGGTCACCTGGGCCCCGCCGCCCTCGGTCGGGCGAACGTCCTCGACGAAGAACGTCGCGCGGATCTGCGCGTTCGCCGGAACCGGCGAAACGAAGCGCACGCGGTCGAAGCCGTAGTTGAGGCTCATCACGGCGCCTTCCATGCGCACGCACTCACCGATGAACTTCGACAGGAGGCTCAGCGTGAGGAAACCGTGCGCGATCGTCGTGCCGAGCGGCGATTCACGCCGCGCGCGCTCGCGGTCGACGTGAATCCATTGGTGGTCGCCGGTCACGCGCGCGAAGTCGTCGATCAGCTCCTGCGTGACGGTCAGCCATGCGCTCGTTCCGACGCACTCTCCGCGCGCGCTCTCGAGATCGGCGACGCTTGAAAAAACGGCTCGCTCCACCCTTTTCCTGTGCGCGACGAGGAACGCCGCGTCCCGCTTCGCAAGGACGGCCGCATGCAAGCGATCGTGTTGCGCGCCTACGGGCTTCCCAAAGACCTGGTGCTCGCCGATGCACCCGAGCCCACGCCGGGCCCCGGGCAGATCCTCGTCGACGTCCATGCGGCCGGCGTGAACTTTCCCGACGTCCTCCTGGTGCAGGGGCTCTATCAGGTCAAGCCGCCGCTGCCGTTCAGTCCGGGGGTCGAGGCGGCGGGCGTCGTCGTCGCGGTCGGCGAGGGCGTGCTGGAACCGCGCGTCGGCGACCGGGTCGCGAGCGGCGTCATGGGCGGCTTCGCGGAGCGCGCCGTCGCGCAGGCCGGCACGGCGATCCCGCTCCCCGACGCGATCGACTTCGTCACGGCCGCGGGGATGATCCTGACCTACGGGACGGTCTATCACGCACTCGTCGATCGCGCCGCGCTGCGCGCGGGCGAGTGGCTGTACGTCAGCGGCGCCGGTGGTGGCGTCGGCACCGCGGCGGTCGATCTCGCCAAAGCGCTGGGCGCGAATGTGATCGCAGGCGCCAGTTCCGACGCCAAGCGCGACGCCGCGCGCAAGTCCGGCGCCGACGTCGTGCTCGATGCCGCTTCACCGGCGCTGGTCGATGAGATCAAAGCCGCGACGCATGGCGGCGTCGACGTCGCGCTCGACAACGTCGGCGGCGAGCAGTTCGACGCCGCGCTGCGCGCCGCGCGCCGCGATGCGCGGCTGCTGGTGGTCGGCTTCGCCGGCGGCACGATCCCGCAGATCCCGGCCAATCGGATCCTGCTCAAAGAGCTCGACGTGCTGGGCGTCTACTGGGGCGATTGGGCGTCGCGCAACCCGGTGCGAAACCGCGCCAACTTCGACGCGATGTTCGCGCTCATGGCCGCCGGCAAGCTCCACCCACGCGTCGACGCGACCTATGCCTTCGCCGACGCGCCACAGGCGGTCGCCGATCTGCACGAGCGGCGTCTGGTCGGCAAAGGCGTCGTTCGGGTGCGGTGACGTGCGGCTCAAAGTCGAGATCAAGAGCGTCGCGATCTTCGTGAAGCGCTAGCGGGGATCGCCGGGACATCAGATGGTGCGATCCACCAGCGGTTGTGCTATCCTGCGCTCATGACGCGTGGCGGACCGATGGGTGTCTCGATAGGGATTGGCGTGGCGCTCGGTATAGCTCTCGGCGCTGTCTTTCACAATATCGGCCTAGGCCTCGCGATCGGCGTCGCGCTGGGTGCCGCCTTCGGGGCGCGAACGCAGAAGCGGTAAGCGCGCTCGCATTGGCGTGCGAACCGTTCAGCTAACCGGCCGTACTGCCGGCACGGTTCGGCTCTTGCCGTTCGCGACCACGACAACGCGCGACATTCGCAGCATGACCTCGTTGAGGATCGAAACGACGGCATGGCGATGGCGCCCGCCGGTGATGCCGACCAGCACGATGTCCGGCGGGTCACGCTGGGTGAGGTCCAGGATCGCTTCGACCGGATCGCCGTCCGCGACAACCGTCTTGACCTCGACGTTTTTAGCGAACAGCGCCGCGAGACGGGCCGCCTCGTGGCTTGCGACCTCGGCCATCGATCGATGCAGGTCGTCGACCTCGATTTGATGAGCGAGGGCCTTTTCCCAGAGCGGGCTTTCCCGGATCGGCCACGCGATCACCGCGGCAGTGACGCGCCGCGGCTGACCGCGATCGAATTCGCCCAACAGTATCCGCAAGGCGTCGTAGCCGTCATCACTTCCATCGAAGGCGATAAAGAGGTGCATGTTACGCGATCAGATCAAGCGGCGTGCGCGACGTCGGCGCAGGGACGGCGCTACCGCCGCCGGCGCAGCCGGCCAGCACGACCGAAAACGTAGCAAGGACAAGAAGAACACGCATGGCTATGTCTCCGAACCGGCCGGATTTGCAGTACCATACGACGCAGCGCGCCGCGTTTCATCGCAGCCATTAGTTCCGACGGCTATCCATGGCCGGTTGGTGCTATGCTCGCCCTAAGCCGCGACGGGAGGCTTGCGGCGTTTCGATGCGGCTTTCTTGCCTGCACTCTCCGGTCGGCCACCGCGCTTGCCGTTTTCGCGCGCGGCCTTGAATAAACCCAAGCGCCTGGGTTGTCAAGGACGGCAAAGACGATGAGAGCACCGCCGAACGGGAATCGAATCCGTTGGGGCTTCGCGCGATGCGGAGCTAAGCCAGTGCGGTGAGGGGCGAGAACGTGCCGCCGACGATGGCGGCGGAGGGGCGCCCGAGCCAGCGTTCGATGACGGTGGCGTAGACGCTGCGGAAATCGGTCGAGAACGGCAGGTTGCCCATGTTGAGCTGCGCGAGATCGGGCTGCTGTCCGTATAGCCCGCCTTTCACGCCGCCGCCGATGAGGAACACCGGTGCCGCTTCGCCGTGATCGGTGCCGCGGCTGGCGTTCTCGGCGACGCGCCGGCCGAACTCGCTGAACGTCATCGTCAGCACGCGGTTGTCGTTGCCGTGCGCGGCGAGATCGGTGTAGAACGCGTCGATCGGCATTGGCGAAGTCGCCGAGCAGCCGATCTTGGGTTTGCTTCTGCGTCACGTGCGTGTCGAACGAACCGTGCTGGATGTAGAGCACGCGCGTGCCGAGCTTCGATCCGACGATCTGCGCGGCCAGCGCGAGGCTGCGGCCGAGCGCGGTCGCCGGATAGGTGGCTTGCGACTTGTAGCCGGCGACGAGCTTCGGCAGCTCCTCCGCGCCGCGCTGCGCGTGGTCCTCGATCTCGGCGACCTGGGCCAGGAACGGCGAACGGAACGGCACCGTCGTGTCGCGCACGAACTCGTGGAACGCTTCACGGTTGGTCGCCGAACTATCGCTGCGCAGGCCGTAGCCGCGCAACGCGTCGACCGCCGGAACGTCGGTCGTCCTCGAGATCAGCAGCTCGGGCAGGATGTTGTTGAGCGCGACCGCGTTGAACAGATTCTCTTTCGGCAACCCGGCCGTGTCGAGGTAGCGTCCGAGCCAGCCGGTCGACTCGTAGCCCTTGGGCTGCGCGGTCTGCCAGATCTCGGTCGACCGGAAGTGCGAGTGGTCCGGATCGGGATAGCCGACGCCCTGCACGATAGCGACCTTGCCGGCGTCGTACATCTTCTTGAACGGGCCGAGCATCGGGTTGAGGCCGACGACGTTGTCGATGCGCAGGACGTCCGACTGCGGGATCCCCAGCGACGGGCGGAATCGGTAGTAGTCGGCCAGGCCGTACGGGACCACGGTGTTGAGCCCGTCGTTGCCGCCCTGGAAGTTGATCACCAGCAGCACGCGGTCGTTCCCGCCCGGTAGTCCGGGCAGCGGCGTCTGCGCGAGCGCCTGCGAGAAGACCGTATCGGTGTTGGCGACGACCGCGAGTCCGGAGACCGCGCCGAGCAAAAATCCTGTGCGTTTCATTTCTGTGTGTCCTATGCTAGTTGGTAGGCGGGCATCGCCATCGTGAGGTAGGCGGCGCTGCGCACGCGCTGGTCGACGTTCTCGGGCGAGAGTTGTGGAAGCGCGGCTTGTCCGCTGCCGCCGAGATAGGCGACGAATTGCGCGATCGCGGCCGGCGAGACGTCGCTCTGCAGCATCGTGTCGGTCAGCGTGAAGGCGAGCTGGCGCGGATCCATCGTGCGCATCGCGGGCGCGATCCAGGTCGCGCTGTCCATCACCTTCGGGTTCTGCGCCACGCCGTTGGCAAAGTTCTCGCGGGTCAGGATCGTCTGACTGCTCAGCCACGCCGCGCCGCCGTCCCAGCCCTTGACGTTGGGCGGGTAGAAGAGCACTTGTCCCATCTGGCGCAAGGTGGCGAGCTCGATCGGCACGACTTGCGGGACGCCGAACAACTGGTGCGTCCCGACCACGAACTCGACCGGCGACTTCACCAGCGCGCGGTAGGCGCGATCGCTGAAGAACACGTTGCTGCGCAGCAACGTCGACATGACCGGCCGCACTTCGAAGTTGTTCTTGCGCAGCAGGGCCGCAACCTGATCGACCAGTTGCGGCTCGGGATCCTCGTAGACGAAGAACGCCAGGAGCTTGGTCGCGAAGAAACGCGCCGATGCCGGCTGCTGGAAGATCGTGTTGACGATATCGGCGCCGCTGAAGTTCCCGGTCTGGCCGAGAAACGTCTTGACGCCGCCGTCGTGCTGGCGATCGTTGTCGACGAAGTATCCCGTGCCGTCCGCGTTGCGCCGGAAGGTCCAGCCGGTGAAGGCACGAGCCGACTCGCGAATGTCTTGCTCGCTGTAGTTGCCGATGCCCAGCGTGAAGAGCTCCATCAGCTCGCGGGCGAAGTTCTCGTTGGGGTGCGCTTTGACGTTGACGTTGTTGTCGAGGTACCGCAGCATCGCCGGATCCTGCGCGACGTGGAGCGTGAGGTCGCGCACGTTGCCGAGCGCGTACTCGCGGAAGAGCTGGTTCTGCATCAGCAGCTCTTGCGCGGTCGTGCCCTTCTCCGGCGAGCTGGTGAAGTGGCCGTGCCAGAAGAGCGTCATCTTCTCTTGGAGCGGCGCGGGCGTGCCGATCATGCGCTCGAGCCACCAGGTCTGCATAGCGATCAGGTTGCGGCGCCGGATCTGGTTGTTCTGCATCTGGAACGCCTTGCGCGTTTCGGCCATTGCCGGGTCGGCGGCCATTCCGGCGGCTTGGAAGCGCCGCAGCCCGGCCGGCGGGACCGGCGGATCCTCCAGCGGCGGCCGGGCCGGCAGCGCGCTCGTGTCGGTAAAACGGATCAGCGAGTCGACGGCTTCGCGTGCCGACATTGAGGCGAAGCGGTCGACCTCGGCGGGCGAGCCGCCGAACCCGGCACGGCGCAAGAGATGCGCCGCGACGCGGCGGTTCCAGGGGCCGGCGTACGGCAGCAGTGCCGTCGACGCCTCGAGCGTTCCGGCCGGGCGGTAAGAAGTTGGAGCGGTCGTACTTGCAGCCACGTTACGATGATAGCGCGAAATGGCTCGGCCCGCTCTCAGGGATGGATATTCTCACACGGGCTTAAAACGTATGGCCGTGAGCCTACTCGCCACCCGGGTCGATCATCGCGCCGACGGCTTCCGGCACAATGCCGATGCGATGGCCGCTTTGGCCGCCGGCCTGCGCGAACAGCTCGAGCGCGCGCGTGGCGGCGGCGGACCGGTTGCCGTCGAGCGGCACCGCAAGCGCGGTAAGCTCACCGCGCGCGACCGCGTCGATCGGCTCATCGATCCCGGGACGCCGTTTCTCGAGCTGTCGGCGCTGGCCGCCAACGGCATGTACCGCGACGACGCCCCGGCGGCCGGGATCGTGACCGGGATCGCGACGGTGGCAGGGACCGACTGCATGGTTGTCGCCAACGACGCGACGGTCAAGGGCGGCACGTACTATCCGATGACGGTCAAGAAGCATCTGCGCGCGCAGGAGATCGCGGAGCAGAATGGATTGGCGTGCATCTATTTGGTCGATTCCGGCGGCGCGTTCTTGCCTCTGCAGGCCGACGTGTTCCCCGACCGCGATCACTTCGGCCGCATCTTCTACAACCAGGCGCGCATGTCGGCGCAAGGCATCCCGCAGATCGCCGCCGTGCTGGGGTCGTCCACCGCCGGCGGCGCGTACGTGCCGGCGATGGCCGACGAGTCGATCATCGTGCGCGAGCAAGGGACGATCTTTCTAGGCGGGCCACCGCTGGTGCAGGCGGCGACGGGCGAGGTGGTCAGCGCCGAAGAGCTCGGCGGCGCCGACGTGCATACGCGCATCAGCGGCGTCGCCGATCATTACGCCGTCGACGACGAGCACGCGCTGGGCATCGTGCGCCAAGTCGTCGAGCACCTCGACCGCCGTCCGTTCGATGCGTGGCCGGTGCGCGAACCGCGGCCGCCGCTGCGCGACCCCAACGAGCTCTACGGCATCATCCCGGCAGACGCGCGCCAATCCTACGACGTGCGCGAGGTGATCGCGCGGATCGTCGACGAATCGGACTTCGCCGAGTTCAAGGCGCGTTATGGCAACACGCTGGTCTGCGGGTTCGCGCACCTGGAAGGCCATCCGATCGGCATCCTGGCGAACAACGGCATCCTGTTCAGCGAGTCGGCGCTCAAAGGCGCGCACTTCATCGAGCTGTGCTGCCAGCGCGGCATTCCGCTGCTGTTCCTGCAGAACATCACCGGCTTCATGATCGGTCGGGAATACGAGCATCGCGGCATCGCCAAGGACGGCGCCAAGCTGGTGACTGCCGTGGCCTGCGCGGAAGTTCCGAAGTTCACCGTCGTGATCGGCGGCAGCTTCGGTGCCGGAAACTACGGGATGAGCGGGCGCGCGTACGCGCCGCGTCAGTTGTGGATGTGGCCCAATGCGCGCATCAGCGTGATGGGCGGTCAACAGGCCGCTTCGACGCTGCTCACGGTGCGCATGAACGCCGACGCCGAGAAGCGCCATGCCGCGCTATCGGCCGACGAGCAGGCCGCGTTCAAGCAGCCGATCCTCGACAAGTACGAGACCGAGGGCAACCCGTACTACTCGACGGCGCGTATTTGGGACGACGGGATCATCGATCCGTTCGACACCCGCGCCGTCCTCGCGATCGGCCTGCGCGCGGCCCGCTACAAGGCACCGAAAGAGACCAAGTTCGGCGTCTTTCGAATGTGAGGCGCGGCGCTTCGTACGGCAGTCATCTCATCCGCTTCTCATCCCGGTACAAGGCGAAGCGGGCGCGAAAACTCTATCATGGTGGAAACGCCGTTCTTTTCGGAGCCGACCGACGATGATCCATAAGAACCGCACCCTTGCGGCGACCCTCGCGGCGGTCGCCGGGCTGACCGCGCCGCTCGCCGTTTCGGCGCAATCTGCGGCGCCCCCGGCCCGAATGCCGTCCTATGCGCACCCCTTCGCGCGCGATCCGTTCCCGTATGCTAAGGCGGTTGCCGTTGCTCCGGTCCGTCACCATTGGCGCCGGCCGGCATACCGCTATCCCGGTTACGCATACGGCGTATACGGTTACCCGGTCTATCCCGTATCCTGCGTACGGCTATCCGGTCTACGGATACGGCTATCCGCGCTGGTACGGGCCATCGTTCGGCGTCGGCATCGGCGTGCGCATCGGCGGCTGCTGCTTCGCTCGCATCGGCGGCCGCTGGCGTTGAGCGCCTTCCGTATGTAACCGGGTCTCGGCCGGGGTGGCAGGGAAACGGTACTCCGAGGACTACTTAGGCCTTCCTAACAGCATCGTTAGGGGCTCCTAGCTAGCTTCCTCGGAAAGACTTAGGCGTGCTCAAGCGCTCCCTTGCGACCCTCGCGTTAATCCTGGCAGCAGCCGCGTGGCGGCCTGAGGCGGCGCTCGCCATCCCCCTCTTCGCCCGGCAGTACGGCGTCACGTGCGAGAAATGCCACTCGGTCATCCCGCACCTCAATGCCTTCGGCGCCGCCTTCGTGGCCTACGGCTACCGTATCCCGGGCGTGAAGCCCGGCCCGGCGTTCCCGATCTCCGTCAAGGCCAACCTGGTCGACTCGAGCGAGAACCAGGGTGACGGACCGAACGGGGCCGGCTTGCCGAAGGCGATCGTCGACGAGGTCGAGCTGTTCACCGCCGGAGCGATCGGTTCGCGCGGGAGTTATTTGGTCGAGCAGTACGCCGTTGACGGCGGCGAGCGTGGGCTGCTGCGCGACGCGTGGGTGAACGACCGCCTCAACCCCTGGACCGCGCGGATCCCGCTCTACCTTCAGGCCGGGCAGTTCACCCTGCCCCTTCCGGTCGATCCCGAGACGTTCCGCGACAGCTATCAGGGGTACACGCCTGGCCGAGCAAACCGTCGGCGCGAACCCGTTCAACTTCTTCGATCCGAAGATCGGCGCACGGCTGGGTGCCGGCGATCCGCTGCGCGGCTTGAACGTCCAACTCTTCGCGGGCCCCGGACACGATCGGCAAAGTGGAATCTCCGTCGACCGGAACCGACGCCATGGCGTTCGTGCAGGACACGATGGGACCACTCGCGCTCGGCGTGTACCACTACGCGGGAGAGCGTCCGGTGAACGGCTCGCTGGATCGCTTCGAGCGTACCGGCTACAGCGCGGTCTTCGACCAATGGGGACGCTTTTCAGTGGAGAACGTCCTGCAGACCGGTTGGGATTCGAACTGTGGAATCGTTCCGGGCAGCGCCGGTTGCGGGTCGAGCGGCGGCTTCACGCAACTGCGCTATGCGTTCAACCGCAGGCTGTATGCGGGCGCGCGGTACGAGGGCACGAGCGATTCGACCGGCGGTTTCACGCGCGACGGCGTGTTGCTGCTGGGCTTTGCTCCGACGGAACGCTCGCGCATCACGATCGAAGACGTGATCGGGCACGTCCCGCAAACGATGAACACGCTGAACATCCAGTTCACCGTCGCCTACTGATGCGCACGCTCCTGCGCGTTGCCGTCTTCGCCGGCTTGCTCGCCGTCGCAACACGCGGGGCGATCGCCGCGGGCGAGCCGGACGCAATCGACGTCGTCAAGTCCAAGGCCGCGTTCACCGTGCAGCACATCTTCGTCGAGCACGTCACCGGCACGCTACCCATCCTGAGCGGTTCGGTGCTGCGTGCTCCAGGGTCGGTCATCCCGGAAAGCGCGACGGCCGTGCTCGACGCGACCAAGATCGCGAGCGGCGAGCCGGACCGCGACGCGTCACTCCAAGGTCCGGACTTCTTCGACACCAAGCGGTATCCGACGTGGTCGTTCGTCAGCACGAGGATCACGCCACAGGGCACGGGGTTCGGGATGGACGGAATTCTGACGATTCACGGCGTCGCACAACCGGAGCATCTCGACGTGGTCGTGCACGGCGACGCCGCCCACCCTGCCTATCATGCGGTCGGGCACATCGACCGGCACGCGTTCGGCATGTCGGTCACGCGGCTCGATCCCACCATCGGGGGCACCGTGGACGTCAGCCTCGACGTCGTCTTGCGCTAGTCGCCGCTTCGCTAATGGTCCATCAAACGCCGGACCATCTTGTAGACGATGGTGATCTGCGTGCCGCTGCGCAAAGCGTAGTTCGGATCGTCGTAGCCCCACCAATCCCAGCACCCCTGCGGGTTATACGGTACCGTCGACGACTTCACGGCGTACGGGTAGAGCACGATGATGTCGTTGCTGTCGGCCCATTGGTCGATGCCCGACTCGGTGACGAACTTCGTTCCGATGTCGGCCTGCGTCTGAAGGCAGCCGTGGAGGGCGACGACCAAACCGCAAGGACGCTGCTCGGAACAGCGTTCCGGCACGAAGTAGTACCCGTTCGTGTCCATCGAGTTGGCGGCGGACGCGCCGAACTCGGTTTGATCGAAGTTGACCAGCCGGCCCTCGAGCCGTCCGTCATTGCGCGGCCGGAGCCGGCCGAAGAACGCCGATAACCACGTCTGCTCGGAATCGTACGGGCGAGCACCCTCCGGACACGAGATCATGTACGGGCTGCCGAGCGTACCGCAGGCCAGCTCACCGTCGGGCGACTCCCATCCGTGTTCGGCCGGAAAGGCGTTGTCGTACTTGACGACGTCCGCGCCATAGTGCCGGTACTCGGTTTCGAGATCGTTCATCTCTTGCTGCTTGACCAGCGTGTCCTGCGTTCCCGACCACAGGTAGATCGGCTGGCGGCGCAGGTTCCGTTCATCGTCGATCGTTCCGGCCGCGGACTGCTGATCCAGGTAGGCCTTCCGACTCGGCGAGCGTGCTTTGATACAGCCCCTCGCCACCGCAGTCGGTGAGCGCCAGCACGACGCTGTCGAGCGCGCAATGGTAGACGCCGCCGGCGTAGATCGCCGCACCTTTGAACGTCTGCGAGTGCGCGACGTGCATCTGCACCCCGAAGAAACCGCCCGAAGAGATGCCGGCGACGAACACTTTGGCCGGGTCGATCCGATAACTCGGTAACCGTCGAACGCCCGCGGAGCCCTCAGCGCCTCGACGCTACGCGCGCCGCTGCCGGGCGCGACGGGCGCGAACGGGGTACTCTGATTGCTCACCCCGCCGCCTCCGCATCCGGCCATGACGAGACCGGCCGCGAGCGAGAGCAAGCCGACCGAACCACGTGACACGCCGCATTCTCGATCCTCCAGGCGTCGAGCAATCCCTCGGCCTGATACCCAGCTCGCCCTACCGGAGCAAACGGCGCATGAAGATGGTGGCTTGCGGGTTGTCGTTGTAGCGTTCGATCTCTTCATAGCGGCGCTCGCGGTAGAAGCGAATCGCGGTTGCAAGATCGTCTTTCGAGTCGAGATAGACCGCGTCGTAGCCGGCGCTCCGCGCGTACGACTCGAGCGCATCCATGAGCGCGCCGGCGATCGCGGCGCCCACGGTGCGCCGGACGGACGTAGAGCCGCTTCACCTCGCATGCGTCCGGGATTGCCGCGAGCGGACGCAGGACGACGCAGCCCGCGATCTCCCCGCCGGCGTGCGCCAACCACATCGCGCCCGGGCCGGACAGGTACGCGGTGAAGTCCGGCGCCTTGGTCGCGGACCAACACGCCGGCGGCACGATTGTATTCCTCGACGATCTCCCGCGCTACGGCATCGTCGGCCGCGTTCGCCCGCCGGATCGCGACGTCCGAGGCGGCGGGCTTCACGCCTCGACATCGGCCAGGTGCCGGGCGAAGCTCCATTGATGGCCTTCGAGGTCGGTCGCCTGGTAGCGGCGGTCTCCCCACGGCATGTCGGCGAGGTCGAGGACGACGTTCGCACCCGCCGCGACCGCCCGGCGATGGTGCGCGTCGACGTCCTCGACGTAGACGTAGAGCATCGCGCTGACGCCCCGGCGCGGACTCTCGCCGTGCACGGAGGGGATGCCCAGCGTGACGACGCTGTCCTCGACCTGCAACTGTGTGCGGGTGATCGTTCCGTCGGGCTGGGTGTGCCGCGCGAACGTGCGCTCGCGGAATCCGAACGCTGCCGACAGCCACTCGACGGCCGCGGCGACGTCGTCGTAGATGAGGTGAGGCAGGATCCGGGGCAGGCCCGCCGGCGGGTTGGTCATGCTGTCACCGTTCTACGCATTTCCGGGGCTCCCGTTCCGGCATGGCCGGTGGCGAAGCACGTCGCAACCTGCGGGATGGACCGCGAACCGAACCTGCCGTCGATCGCGACGCTCGCCGCCCACGCCGGCGGCGGGCCGCACGGCGAAGCGCGCTCGATCGCACCGCCGATCGACCTGTCGACGACCTTCGAACGTGACGCCGGCGGTGAGTATTCGGGCGGGTTCATGTACTCGCGCTACGAGAACCCGAACCGGTCAGGCCTCGAGCGCGTGCTGGCCGAGCTCGAGGGCGGCGTCGAGGCGGCCGCCTTCGCCAGCGGCAGCGCCGCCGCGATGACGGTGTTCCAAGCACTGCGGCCGGGCGACCACGTGGTCGCCGCGCACGACTCGTACTACAGCATTCGCAAGATGCTCGACGAGGTGTTCGTTCCCTGGGGTCTCACGGTGACGTACGCGGACTGCTCGGAGCTGGGCGTACTCGCGTCGGCGCTGCGCCCGTCGACGCGCGTGGTCTTCATCGAAACGCCGTCGAATCCGATGATGCGCGTCACCGATATCGCCGGCGCGGCGGCGCTCGCGCACGCCGCCGGCGCGCACCTGGTCTGCGACAACACGCTGCCGACCCCGGTCCTGCAGCGGCCGCTCGAGCACGGCGCCGACCTCGTCATCCACGCGACGACCAAGTACCTCGCCGGCAACCACGATACGATGGGCGGCGCGATCGTCGCCGCGCGCGCTGACGAGCTGTGGTCCGGGTCCGCACCCAGCAGCGGTTGTGCGGGGCGATTCCGTCGCCGTTCGCCTCCTGGCTGACGCTGCGCGGCATCACCTCGCTGGTACCGCGCGTGCGCCGGCAGAACGAAAGCGCGCTCGCGGTCGCGCGCTACCTGTCCGAGCAGCGCCAAGTGACGGAGGTTCTGTTCCCCGATCTGCCGTCGCATCCGCAGCACGCGATCGCGACGAAGCAGTCGACGGGTTCGGGTGGCCTGTTGTCCTTCCGGTTGCGCGGCGGCCGGGAAGAAGCGCTGCGCGTCGCCGCAAACCTGCGCCTCTTTCGCCGGGCGACGAGCTTCGGCGGGCCCGGAGAGCCTGGTCGAACATCGCGTCTCGGTCGAGGATGCGGCGACGCGGACGCCGGACGACTTGTTGCGCCTCGCGATCGGACTCGAAGACGCAGGCGACCTCATCGCCGACCTCGGCCAGGCCCTGGGCGCAGGTTAGCGCTTCGAGTAGAAGCCCTCGAAGGTGGCCGTCCACGACGATCCGCCGTCCTGCGACTGATCGATGAACTGTCGCAGGCGCCCGTCGGGCAGCGGTGTGAACCGCATTCGGTACAACACCGCTTTGCCGGCCACGTCAACGGCATGGGCCGTCATCACGACGTCCTTCCCGTCCACGTCCCCGATATAGTCCGATTGCGAGCCGGTAGCGTCGATCCAATGCTGGCGCCAACTCTTGGTGACCGGATCGTAGGACGTCAGGCTCTGACCGCTCCCGCCGGAGGACGCCGTCCAGACCTCACGCACCGCGCAGCCGCCGAGGATCGACTCGATGTGACTGCGCCCGACCTCGTTGCCGGCGCGATTGCGCACGATCCAATCGCCGACCCAGAAGTCGAGGGCGTGAAACGATCGATCGTCGCGGCATGGCTGCGGCACCGCCGCGAACGACGGCGTGCTGCCGGGCGGAGCCAGCGCTGCGCCCAGCGTGACGGTGAGGGCGAACCGCGATCGTCGCTCGTCTTCGCATCCTCGCTGCTTCGGGCACCGAACGTCGCCCTCACCGCCGCGCGGCACATTGTTGGCACTAGCAGCGTGCTAGATGCCGGCGTACCACTCGTAGCCCTGATCTTCCCAATAGCCGCCGCCGCCGCCGGCGATCGGCTTGAGGTCGGCGACGAGCTCGATTCGCTGCACCCACTTCGCGCTCTTGTAGCCGAGCTGGGTCGGGATCTTCAAGCGCACCGGCGCGCCGTGGTCGGGGTCGAGCGGCTTGTCGTTGAGGTCGAGCGCGAGCACCGTTTGCGGGTGCGCCGCTTCGTGCAAGTCCAGCGACTCGTAGTAGTGCTGGCCGCTCTGGTCGACGTCGAAGCAGTGGAAGACGCAATACCGCACGTTCGCCTTGGGCTGCGCCATCGCGATGACCGTCGCGAGCGGGACGCCGCGCCACTTCCCGATCGCGCTCCACCCTTCGACGCAGTCGTGCCGCGTGATCTGCGTGCGGTCCCCGGCGGCGCGCAGCTCGGCGAGCGAGAGTTTTTGCGGGCGGTCGGCCAACCCGTCGACGACGAGGCGGTAGTCGCGGAATGTATCCTTCACCAGCGACGCGTACGTCGCGTCGCTCGGCGTATCCAACCCGTTGACGCGGAAGGTGCGGTCGACGTCGGAGTCGCGGTATTCGCGGGCCAGACCGTGCGTCCCGATTACCCCGTGGTTGAGGTTCTCGGTCGCCAGCAGCACGCTGCGGAACGGGCCGTTGGTCAACGACTCCTTCACCGGCCCGCACGCGGTCAACCCGAGCGCCGACAACGACGACGCGATGAAGAGCCGGCGCTTCACGGTCCCACCCCATCGTGCTCGCCGAGCACGAACCAGCCGGTGATCATCGAGCGCATGTTGTTCCACATCCCGGTCGTGACGACCAGCATGAGATGGGTCAAGAAGTAGCCGATCAGCAGCGCCATCAGCGTGAAGTGCCAGGTGCGCGCGAACTGCCGCCCGCCCAGGATCGCGGTCAGCCACGGCAACGCCGAGTCGACGCCCGGAGAGAGCGCCAACCCGGTGATGATGATCAGCGGAAACATCACGAACAGCACGACGTTGTAGGTCAGCTTCTGCAGCGGGTTGTAGGTGCCGTGCGGCGGCGGCTCTTTGCGCAGCCGCAGGTAGTACAGCTGCATCGGCAAGAGCTTCGCGAAGTCGGACCGGCCGCATCACCAGCTCACGCAGCTTCCCGCGTAGCGCCGCCGAGATCAGGTAACCGGCCCACGCGACGAACAGCGCCCAGGCGAAGAGCAGATGCCAGCGGCGGCCGTCGGCGAGATCCTGCGGTCCGGGCAGCGTCGCCCAGGCCGGAAAAGCGCGCGCGTCCTCCTCGCCCATCCCGTCGTCGGTATAGCCGAACAGGTGCGTGGTGGTGAAGGCGTGGCCGAAGATCGTCGTCGTCCCGACCGGCCGGCCGTCGACTTTCTGCGCGTCGAAGGCGAGCACGCGCCGGGTCGGGTTGCTCTTGTCGGACGCGTCCAGATACGGGGCCGCGTCGAAGATCTGCAGCCCGCTCATCACCAGCACCAGCAGCGCGAGCGCCCACAGCCAATGCGTCGTGCGCGCGACCACGTCGTGCCGATAGACCCGCTCACCGCGTCACGTCTGCCCTCCCACCGGAGAACGTTTCGACGGATGCTCCGGACGTCACCGGCTCTCCGCGACGAGGGAACGCACCGTCCGCTCGATCTGCGCGTCGTACCCTTCGCCGACGTACGTCGCGCGCAGCTTGCCGCGGCGGTCGAAGACCAACTGGGTCGGCCACGCGTTCACGCCATAGGCGTTCCAGACGCGAAAGTCGTCGTCGTAGACGACCGGCCAGGTGATATCTTGATCGCGCAGCGCCTGCACGACGTTGCCGTGGACGTGTTCCTCAGGCAGCTCGGGCGCGTGCACGCCGACGATGGCGAGGTCGCGCGTCGTGTACGCGGCGCGCAAGCGGCGCAGCTCGGGCGTCACGTGCTTGCAGTTGATGCAGTCGAAGGTGAAGACGTCGACGACCGTGACCCGCCCGGCGGTCGGCGGCGGGCCGGCCGCGTTCGCCCACGGCGTCGCGCCGAGCACCGGCGCGAGCGACGTCGCGGCGGCGAGCAGGATCGTGGCGATCATGCGGGATCCTCGGCCGGAACGACGATCGCGCGCCCGTCGTGCCGCAACCGGCCGGCGTCGACCAGCTTCGCGATCTCGACGCTCACCGTCTCGCGGGTGCTTCCCACCAGCGACGCGACGTCGGCATGGGTGAGCCGCAGATCGACCCGCGTGCCGCCTGCCACCGCGACACCGTGCTCGAGGGCCAGCTTGCGGTACAGGTGCACGATGCGGTCGCCGACGCGCGCGTAGGCCAGGTCTTCCATCGTCGCGCGGGCGTCGTCGAGGCGTCCGCTCAACAGCTTGGCGACGTTGAGCGCGAGCGCGGGGTCGCGCGACAGCAACGCGAACAGGTCTTCGGCGCGGGCCGTGCAGAGCAGCGCGTCCTCCATGACGACCGCGACGGTGGCTCGCGGCGCGCCGTCGAACAGCGTCTCCTCGCCGAACAGGTCGCCGGCGCAGAGCAGCGCGACGGTGACGTCCTTACCGTCGGGCGTCTCGCGCGCGATGCGCACCGCGCCGCGCTTCACGAGGTACACGACGCGCGTCGTATCACCCAGATCGAACACGCGCGTGCCGCGCGGCATCTCGCACATCGTGAAGATGCCTTGGCTGTCGCTACCTCGTCCTCGGTCGCCTCGGCGAACAGCCGGTTCTGACGCAGGTACCAGACCTTGTTGGCGTCGTCACCGGCAGTGTGCTCCATGCGCATCGCCGCGAACTGCTCGATCGCCGATCCCAGGCCGCTCACCCCCGAATGCTACCACGACGCGGCGGCATCCGGGCGTAAGCGCTCTTACCCGGCTACTTCCCGGCCGGCCCTTGCACGATCCGGGCCGAGATCCTTCGGCCGGATCCACTTGGCCACGGCGGCCCGGACCTGCTCGGGGGTCGCCGCGAGCTGCGCGCGCGCCTCGATCGCATCCTGGTCGAGCGGGCGGCCGGTCGAGGCGTAGTTCAGCAACTCGGAGGCCAATCCGTCGTAGGACTCCTTCCGTACCGGCAGCTCTCCGATCACGAGCGCCTTGGCGCGCGTCAACCGGTCGACGGCCAGCGGCTTGACCTGGAGCGAGCTCAGATCGTCGATCACGAGCCGTTGCGCGCGGGCGACGTTCTGCGGGTCGGCACCGTAGTTGACGGTGAACGTGCTGCGATTCCGGCCCGCGTTCAGGGTCGACCCCACGCTGTAGACGTAGCCGTGCAGCTCGCGCAGGTCGTGGAACAGGAGCGACGCATAGAAGCCGCCGCTCAGGACCGTATCCGCCAGCCGCAGCAGCGGATAGTCGGGATCTTTGTACGTCAGCGGAATCGTTTCGGTGAGGTCGACCTCGGCTTGGATGCGGCCGGTCGCCGGGATCATGACTTCCGACGCCTTGTTCGGTGGAACCGCCGGCGGGAACACGTTCGGCATCGGGCCATCGTCCTTCCAGCCGCCGAATGCGCTCTCGATCGCGCTGCGCGCGTGCTCGGGCGTCACGTCGCCGATCACCACGATCGTGGTCAGGTCGGGCCGGTAGGTCGACGCGTAGTAGCTCTTCACGTCGTCGAGCGTCACGGTGCCCGCGGTTTCGGGCGTGGCGCTTCGCCGCGCGGGATCACCCGGCGGGTAGAGCGCTTCCGCGACGGCGCGGCTGAACTTGTAACCCGGACTCTTCACCGTTCCGGTCAGCGCACCGACGGTCTGCTGCTTGACGATCTGGAACGCCTGTGCCGGAAAGGCCGGGTGCAGTTCGTCGTCGGCGAGCAGCGTCACGCCGCGATCGAAGTCGCTCGACAGGACGTCGAGCGAGAACGACCGTCCGGCGTTCACGGTGGCGGCGATCTTGTCGAGCTCGGTCTGATACGCGATCCGGTCGTAGGTCGCCGTTCCGAACGAGAACAGACCGTCGACGATTCCGTCGATCCCATCTTTGCCCGGCGGGTCCTCGAGGCCGGCGTTGGACAAGATGTCGCCGCGCACGACGACGGTTTTGGAGACCTGCGACGGGACGACCACCAGCTTGATCCCGTTCGGGAGCGTCTGCTCGACCGGATGTACGGTTTCTTCGGGAACCTGCATGTTCTTGAGCACGTTGCGCGCGAATGCGGGAAGCGGTTTGTGCTCGGTCGGGACGACGGTGTTGTCCTCGCCTTGGCGCGCGCCGAAGGCCGAGCCGGCGGCTTCCTTCGGTGTCGCGATCGCGACGGTCACCGTCGAGTTGTCCAGGTAGGTGCGCAGCACGCGGTTGACGTCGTCGACGGTCACCTTCTCCAGGCCCGCGAGGTCCTGGTCGGGCGTGCGGTGCTCGACCGCGAGCGTCTCGCTCCAGGTCGAGGCCAGGCCGCTGATCGAGTTGAGCGCGAACTGCGCCTCCGCGACCTCGCGCTGCTTGGCGACATCGACCAGCTCGGCGGGCAAGCCGGTCTTCTTGTAGCCTTCGATCACCGTCTTGATGTCGTTGACGGCCGCGTCGCCGGTGGTTGTGACCGGAACTGCCGACCCGATCAGCGTCATTCCGGCTTCGGGATACGTGACGGCCTGCGCGAAGGTGCCCAGCGCCTTGCCGGACGCTTGTAACTCGTAGAGCGCGCCGCGCTGGCTGTTGAGCACGTCGTTGAGGATCTCGGTCGCGAAGTAGTCGGGGCTGTTGTAACCGGGCACGCGGTAGGCCAAGAAGTCGATCGTGATCGGAGCCGAGCTGTTGTCGCGCAGCGTAATCGGGACGAGCGGGCCGAGCTTGACCGGACGGCGCGCCGGCAACTTCGCCGCCGGCAGGTTCGCGTAGAGCGCCTGCACCTTGGCGATCGTCGCCTTTGGATCGACGTTACCGGCGATCACGTAGATCGCGTTGTTCGGGTGGTACCACTTCTTGTAGAACGCGATGAGATCAGGCGCTTGGATCCGTTTGAAGCTCGCCACCGTACCCAGGCCGGCGTCGGCATACGGTGTGCCGGCGAAGACGTGTTCGATCGCCTTCGCGAACAGACGGTACGTCGCGTTGGAGTTGTCGCTGGTGACCTCTTGCGTGATCGCGCCGCGCTCTTGATCCCACAGTTTCTGCGAGTCCAGCACGCCCGAGGCACGCGAACGCTCGAGGTTCAGCGCGATGTCCAGATCCTGTGACGGCATCTCGAAGAAATATTGGGTGAGCTGGCCCTGCGTATCGGCGTTGAACGTCCCGCCGGTGATCGCCGTCGTATCGGCGAACTGCGACGCGCTCAGCGTGCGGCTGCCGCGGAACAGCATGTGCTCCTGCGCGTGCGCCGTTCCGGTGATCGGCTCTTCGTCCGAACCGGTGAGGTAGTTCATCCAAGTCGAGACGACCGGCGCGAGCGTATCGCGCAGGACCACGACCTGCATTCCGTCGGGAAGGGTCGCGCGGGTCACGTCCACGGTATGGATCGCCGGGCTCTGCGCGCGGGCCGGCGCAAGGGGCAGAAGAAAGGCCGCGGCGACCGCGGCACACAGAAGCTGGCGAAAACGCATGAATACGGAGTTTCCCGCCGGGCCGTCGCGACACCTAGGAACCAAGCCGCGGGTAGGCCCGGTCGCACCGTTGAACGACGGTGGCCGTGCCCGACCCCGTCCTTCGGATCGAGCGTGAGGGAGCGCGCGCTCGTGTCGTCCTCGCCCGCCCGGCCGTCCGCAATGCGTTCAACGCCGAGCTGATTGCCCGTCTCCACGAAGCGTTCGTCGCGCTCGGTACCGACCCGAAGGTCGGGGTCGTGATCCTGCAGGGCGACGGGAAAGCGTTCTGCGGCGGAGCCGACGTGAACTGGATGCGCGGCTCGCTCGACCTTTCGGAGGACGACAACGTCCGCGACGCCGCGGCGATGTCGGACATGCTGCGCGCGATCGACCGCTGCCCCAAACCCGTCATCGCGCGCGTCCACGGCGCGGCGCTGGGCGGCGGCGCCGGTCTGTGCGCGGTCGCCGACGCCGTGGTTGCCGGCGAGGAAACGATCTTCGGCTTTACCGAGACCAAGCTCGGGCTGATCCCGGCGGTCATCTCACCGTTCGTGCTGGCCAAGATCGGCGCGTCGCATGCCAGGCGGCTGTTCCTGACCGGCGAGCGCTTCGATGCGTTACGCGCTCAGGCGATCGGTCTGGTGCACGAGGTCGCGAATGCCGACGCGCTCGACGGAACCGTCGACGCGATCGCCGCCGAGTTCGACGACGCCGGCCCCAGCGCGATCGCCGCGGCCAAGGCATTGCTCCCGGCCGTGCGCGCGGCGTCGTACGACGACTCGGGCGAGCTCACCGCGCGCGCGATCGCGCGTCAACGCGTCACGCCCGAAGCGCAAGAGGGCCTGCGCGCCTTCCTCGATCGGCGCCCCGCAGCCTGGACGCGCCGTTGATGCGACGATCGTTCGGGATTCGAGACCAGCGGCCGTCGGCGCGGCGCGAATGATTCGAAGGCTCTTGATCGCGAACCGGGGAGAGATCGCGGTTCGGATAGCGCGGGGGGCGCGCGAGCTGGGGATCTCGCCGGTCGGCGTGTATTCAGATGCCGATGAGCATGCGCTGTTTCGGCGCGCGATGGATGCGTCGGTGCGCATCGGGCCGGGCCCGGCGACGGAGTCGTATCTCGATGGTGAACGGATCGTCGCGGCGGCCAAGACGCTCGGCGCCGACGCGATCCATCCAGGCTACGGCTTCTTGTCCGAGCGCGCGCCGTTCGCGCAGCTCGCCGCCGACGCGGGTTTGACGTTCGTCGGCCCGACGCCCGATGCGATCGCGGCGATGGGATCGAAGATCGAGGCCAAGCGCCGCGTGCGCACGTTCGGCGTTCCCGTCGTGCCGGGATACGACGGCGACGATCAGAGCGTCGAGCGCCTGCGAGCCGAGGCGGAGACAGATCGGGACGCCCCTGCTGATTAAGGCCAGCGCCGGCGGCGGCGGTCGCGGGATGCGCGTCGTCGACGACCTGGCGGCGTTCGAGGAGTCGCTGGCCAGCGCGAAGCGCGAGGCGACCGCCGCGTTCGGCGACGAAGCCGTGCTGCTCGAGCGCTACCTGCGCCGGCCGCGCCACATCGAGTTCCAGATCTTGGCCGATGCGCACGGCACGACGCTGCAGCTCGGCGAGCGCGAATGCTCGATCCAGCGCCGCCATCAGAAGGTGATCGAAGAAGCGCCCAGTGTTGCGCTCGATCCCGACCTGCGCGCGCGCATGGGACGGGCGGCCGTCGACGCCGCGCGCAGCGTCGGGTACACGAACGCCGGCACCGTCGAGTTCATGCTCGACGAGGATGGCGGGTTCTATTTCCTCGAGATGAACGCCCGGCTGCAGGTCGAGCACCCGGTGACCGAGCTCGTCTACGACGTCGACCTGGTGCACGAGCAATTGCGCATCGCCGGCGGCGAACCGTTGCGCTGGAACCAAGACGCGCTCGCTGCGCGTGGTTGGGCGATCGAAGCGCGCTTGAACGCCGAAGACCCGACGCACGACTACCTTCCGCAGTCCGGCACGATCGCGGCGTTCGACGTGCCGCGCGCGCCCGGTGTCCGGCTCGATGCCGGCGTCGAAGCGGGTAGCGAGGTCTCCGGTGTACTACGACTC
Organism: Vulcanimicrobiota bacterium; assembly: GCA_963723445.1. GTDB lineage: Bacteria > Vulcanimicrobiota > Vulcanimicrobiia > Vulcanimicrobiales > Vulcanimicrobiaceae > Vulcanimicrobium. Next base: position 178,176 of record CAVRQP010000006.1, on the reverse strand, counting down.
GATGCTGGCGAAGATCATCGTGTGGGGCGCCGACCGCGGAGCCGCGATCGCGCGCATGCGCGAAACGCTGCGCGCCACGACGGTGTCCGGGATCGCTACGAACCTGCCGCTGCTGCGCGCGATCGTCGACGATGCCGCCTACGCGGCGGGCGACACGACGACGCGCTTCCTCGAAGAACGCGCGCCGCTGTTCGCGCTCGGCCGCGGACCCTCGGCGACGCGGAGAAGCGTCGCGTCGCGGCGGCGATCCTCGCGCGCGGCGGCGGTTGGCGGCTCGGGCGGGTCGGCGTTCCGGTCGCGTTCGTCGTGGACGGCACCACGGTGCACGCGCATGCGACCGCCGCCGCAAGACGGGTTGGACGCTGTCCGGCGGCATCGCCGGAGAGTTCGCAGCGGATGCGACCGGCGCGACGTTCGACGCGACCGGCGGAACGGTCGACCTCGACGGCAGCCTCGTGCGATGGACGTTTTCCGCCGCCGCCGAGCGCCGATGCCGAGCACGCCGCGCACGGCGCCGCCTCGGGCGACGTCACCGCGCCGATGCCCGGCAAGATCGTCAGCGTCGCGGTCGTCGCCGGAGCCGCGGTCGAAGAACGTGCGCCGCTGGTCGTCCTCGAGGCGATGAAGATGGAGCACCGCATTGAGGCACCCGTCGCCGGCACCGTCCGTGAGGTGCGCGTCAAGCCCGGCGAGCTCGTCGCGGGCGGAGCGACCCTCGTGACGATCGGGCCCGCCTAGTGCGCGTGGTTCTCGTCCCCGGCTGGAACGAGCAGGCGAAGTTGATGCGCGTCTTCGCCGACGGCCGCAACGGCATCGACGGGCTGGCGGCGTACGGCTTCGACTGCACGATCTTTCCGAGCGGCGACGAACCGCTGCGCGACCAGATCGACCGCTTTCGCACGCTTCCTCGATCGGCTCAAGACGCGCGAGCCCGAAGCGTTTCCGATCGCGACGCTCGGCTACAGCGCCGGCGGTTTGATCAACCGCGGCTTCCTGCGCGCGTACCCCGAACGCGTCGACGAGATCGCGGCGACGGTGCAGATCGCCGCACCCAACGGCGGCCTCATCACGAACTACGCGACCGGCACGCTGCGGCTCGCCCGGACGCCGACGAAAGTGCTGCGGGACATGGACGTCGCTGCGCCGTTCATGACGTGGCTCAACCAAACGTCGGGCCATTGGATCCCCGACCCCGACAACCCCAAGAAAGAACGCTGGAAGCTCGACGGCGAGCCGTGGGTGAAACCCGCCGAGCATCGGTTGCTGCACGTCGTCGGCCGCATGCCGAAATATAAGCTGCAGAGCGACGGCGTCGTGATGATCGAGTCGGCGACGCTCGACGGCGCGATGCCGGTCACGACCATCGACAGCGACGCGGCGAACCATTTGAACCTCGGCGGCGTGCAAAACATCTTCGCCACGCTCTTTCGCCAATTCAAGCACGACGACGAGGTTTGGCCGCGAGCAGTGGAGCTGGGCGCGCGGTTTCTGCGCGGAGAGCAGCTCGCTACTGGGTCGTGAACGATCCGATCGACCACGCCGTCGTTCCGGGGCACTCGCCAACCGACGACCCGCTCACCGTATAGCTGGTGTGCGCCGCCAGAAGCGGGACGGTCGCCGAAACCGACGTGCTCGACGCCGCGGTGAAGATACCACCGTCGGCTCTTGCGCCGCCGGACGGCATGAGGATGACTTGCGCTCCCGCCAGGCCGGTGTCCGACGTCGCCATGACGCTACCGATCGTCGTCGAGATTCCCACGGCGCCGTTCGCGGGCTGGACGAGCGTTGCGCTCCTCAGCCCGACGATCGCCGGGCACACGTGAGGAGGCGCCGGTGCCGGGCCGCTTCCGCCGGCGCCCGAGCACGCCGCTAGGGTCAGCCCGCCCAGCGCCCACGCGACGCGATGGAGCATGGGCGAATGGTGAATCATCGCTCTACGGTATCGTAGAGCGGGCCGTACCGCTAGCGATACGTATCGACGGGCGAGATCGCGGCGCCGCCGGGACCGTCGCCGCAGACGATCCGCAACACCGTCTCGCCGGTTGAAGGCGGCCCGCATCCCGGCTGCGTAGCTGACGACGATGCGACTCGCGATTCGAACCGGTCACTTTTACGACGGCACAGCCGCCGCGCCGCGGCGCAACGTCACCGTCGTGGCTGACGACGGCCGGGTCACGCAGGTGGCGGCGAACGACGGGCCCGTCGAAGCCGAGCGGACGTACGAAGCGGCGTGCGTCGTCCCCGGGCTGATCAATAGCCACGTTCACCTCGAAATGAACGGCGAGCCCGATACGCAGACGTTCTTTCTCATCCGCACGCCGACCGAACGCACCCTCGACGCGGCGCTCAACGCGCGCCTTTCGCTCGAAGCCGGCGTCACGACGGTGCGCGATCTGGGCGGCGCGGAGTCGAACGCGATGGCGCTGCGCGACGGCATCGCGCGCGGTGAGCACGCCGGTCCGACGATCGTCCCGGCCGGTCGCGCGATCTGCATGACCGGGGGCCACGGTTTCTTTGTGGGCCGCGAGGCCGACGGACCCTGGGATGCGCGCAAGGCCGTGCGCGAGCAGCGCAAGGCCGGTGCCGCGTGCATCAAGCTGATCGCGACCGGCGGCGTGCTCACCAAGGGCGCCGTGCCGGGGCAGGACCAGCTCAGCGAAGAGGAGATGCGTGCGGCGATCGACGAGGCGCGCACGCACGGCATGCGCGTCGCCGCGCACGCGATCGGCACCAACGGCATCAAGAACGCGTTGCGGGCCGGCGTCACCTCGATCGAGCACGGCCACCTGCTCGACGACGAAGCGATCGCGCTGTTCAAGGAGCGCAACGCGTATCTGGTGCCGACCTTGGCCGCGGTGTGGCGGATCTACGAGAACATCGCCGGCGGCGCGCAACCCGACTACGTCGTGCGTAAGGCCAGCGAGATCTACGAGCACGCCGGCGCGAACATCACCAAGGCTTGGAAGGCCGGCGTGACGATCGCCGGGGGTTCCGATGCCGGTACGCCGTACAACCGGCACCAGGACTACGCGTACGAGGTCGAGCTGATGTCGACCGTGCTCGGGATGACGCCGCAGCAGGCGCTGACCGCTGCCACGGCGACCGCCGCGCGAATTGCTCGGCGTCGACGCCGGCGTGCTGGCGGCGGGCCGGCCCGCCGACCTGCTGCTGCTCGACCGCGACGCCGGCGCCGACGTGCGCGCGTTGCGCGAGCCGCGCGTCGTCGTCAAGGGCGGCGCCGTCGCGCACGAGCGCGCTTGATCGACCTGCGCGGTCTGCGGATCGCGGTGCTCGGGGCGATCTCGTGGCGCATGCCGCCGCCGGGTTACGGTCCGTGGGAGCAGGTCGCCTACAACATCGCGCGCGGTCTCGTGCAGCGCGGCGCCGACGTCACGCTGTTCGCGACCGGCGACTCGTCGAGTCCCGGAAAACTGGCGGCCGTCGTGCCGGTCGGGCTGAACGACGATCCGGCGCTGAACGCCGAGCTGTGCACCGAGCTGCACGTAGCTTCGTGCTTCGCGCGCGCGGGCGAGTTCGACCTGATCCACAACAACCTCGATTGGAAGCCGTTGCTGTACGCGCTCGCGACGGCAAAACCGCCGGTGCTGACGACCATTCACGGGTTCTCTTCGCCGCCCGTGCTGGGCGCGTACTACGCCGGCGCTTCGCGCTCGTTCTACTGCTCTATCAGCGACTCCGACCGCGACCCCGGCCTGGCATATCTCGCGACGACCTACAACGGCATCGATCCCGCTGAGTGGACCTACCGCGACACGCCCGGCGACTATCTGCTCTTCCTGGGCCGGTTCCATCCGGAGAAGGGCGCGCACGTCGCGATCGAGGTCGCCCGCCGCGCCGGCGTGCGCCTCAAGCTCGCCGGAATCCCGCACGACAAAGCCTACTTCGACGAGCAGGTCGCGCCGCACATCGACGGTGACGCGGTGCAGTTCCTCGGCCACGTGCAAGGCCCGGCGCGCGACGCGCTCGCCGGCGGCGCGCTGGCGCTGGTGCACATGACGACGCGTCCGGAACGTTTTGGGCTGACCTTGATCGAGGCGATGGCCTGCGGAACGCCGGTGCTCGGCGCGCGGATGGGCTCGATCCCGGAGATCGTCCTCGACGGCGAGACGGGATTCTTGTGCGACGATGTCGCCGCCGCGGTCACCGCCGTGCCGCGCTTGAGCACGCTGTCGCGCGCCGCCTGCCGCGCGCGCGTCGAGACGACCTTCTCGCTCGACCGCATGGTCGAGCGTTACGTCGCCGCGTACGACCTAGCGCTGCAATGCGGCACGCCGCCGCCGCCGACGGCAGAACAGCTACGCTGGCGCCGCCACGACTGGTGGGATCGTCCGATGGCGTTCACCGACATCCCGCCTAGGCCGCATCACGCCCTCGACCTCGATTGGGCAGGCCCGTTACGGTGAGGGCTGCGGTGAAGGTTGCGTCGCTTGCGGGCGCGAGACGTCGTGCGAGTGCTGCGCGATCACGGTGAGTTCGGCGTCCACGGCTGCGACGATCTCTTTGGCTGCCGGACGATACATCGACGGTCGATGGTCGCTCGCCGACGTCGTCGCGCTGCCGTTCGGGTCGGCCGACTGGAACGCCGTCGTCTCGCTCTGCCAGTCGACGACTTGCTGCGCCAGGAAGCGCCAATGCTCCAGCTCGGTCTTCGCTTCGTCGAACCGGCCCATCGCCACGAGCGCGCGCGCCGCTACGACCGCAAGCCCCGCTGCGCGCGTGTCGGCGTAGTGCTGCGCCTCGCGGAATCCGTAGGCGAGCTTCTCTTTGGAGCAGCGCTCGTAGGAATCGGTCGCGGCCTGCGCCACCTCGTAAACGCGCTGCGGCGGATCGTCGCGGTGCACTTTGCCGACCGCGATCATGTACTGCGTCGCCTCCGGGCAAATCACGTCGGAGAAACCCGGATCGGCAGCCGACGCCGGCCCGAACGAGCAGGCGAAAGCTAAGAAAGCAAGACCAGCGTACCCCGATCGCATGCACCAACGTTCACCGCGGCCGGGGCTCGTTTCCTATCGGCAACGGCGGCGGTCGCCCGGCTCGATCGTCATCGCACGGCCGCCGCGCGGTCGTCGATCCAGTGCAGCACGCGGCGCCCGCGTTCGGCCTTTTCCAGCGCGTCGTCGATGCTGTCGCCGAGTACGGTGAAATGCCCCATCTTGCGGCGCAGCGCGGCGTGCGCCTTGCCGTAGACGTGCAGCTTGAGATCGCGCTCACGCAACAGCTCGTCGACCCCGCCCAGCGTATCGCCGCCGCCGTCGCCCAGGATGTTCGCCATCACCGCCGGGCGGAACTGGCGCGGCTCGACCAGCGGCAACCCGCAGATCGCGCGCACGTGCAGCTCGTACTGGCTGATCTGCGTCGCGTCGAGCGAATAGTGCCCGCTGTTGTGCACGCGCGGCGCGATCTCGTTCACCAGCAGCGCGTCGCCCGTTTGAAAGAACTCCACGCAGAACGTCCCGATGATCGCGAGCCGCTCGGCGATCGTGGTCGCGAATCGGCGGGCGCGCTCGGCGACGCCGGACGGTGTCCGGCCGGGGACGATCGTCGTCGCGAGGACGCCGTGATCGTGCTGGTTCTCCGAGGTGGGGAACGCGACGATCTCGCCGTGCGCGTTGCGCGCCGCGATGATGGACAGCTCGCGATCGAACGGAATCCAGCGCTCCCAGATCAGGGCCGCGCCCTTGGCTTGGGCCAGCGCGGCTTGCGCATCGTCGCGCGACCGCACGACCCACTGGCTCTTGCCGTCGTAGCCGCCGAGCGTCGTCTTGACGACGCCCGGATAGCCGATCGCGCGTTCGGCGTCGTCGAGCTCGGCCGCCGAGCGGACCGCGGCGAAGTCCGCCGTCGGGATCCCGCAGTCGCGCACGAACGTCTTCTCGAGGATCCGGTCTTGCGTGGTGCGCAGCGCCGTCGAACCGGGGTGCACGATGCGGCGGTCGGACTCGAGCGCGAGCACCGAGGCGAGCGGGATGTTCTCGAACTCGTAGGTGACGACGTCGGTGCGTGCGCCGAGCTCGCCGATCGCGCGCAGATCGTCGTACGCGGCGACGATCTGCACGTCAGCCACTTGACCGCACGGTGAGTCGGGCAACGGCTCCAGGGTGACGACCCGAAAACCCATGCGCCGCGCCTCGAGGGTAAGCATCCGCCCGAGCTGCCCGCCGCCCAAAATCCCGATCGTGCGAATCATAGCTCGATCGCTTCGACCTCGCCGGCGATGCGCGCGACGCGCTCCCCGAGCTGCCGGGCCAACGCATCGTCCCGCAGCGCCAGGATGCGTGCGGCGAAGAGTGCCGCATTCGCCGCGCCGCCGATCGCCATCGTTGCGACCGGGACGCCGGCGGGCATCTGCGCGATCGAGAGCAGCGAATCGAGCCCGTTGAGCGCTTTGGACGTCACCGGTACGCCGATGACCGGCAGGTTGGTCTTGCTCGCCACCATCCCGGGGAGGTGCGCGGCGCCGCCGGCGCCGGCGATAATCACCTCGATGCCGCGCGACGCCGCTTCGCTCGCATAGCGAAACATCAAGTCGGGCGTCCGGTGCGCCGAGACGACGCGCAGCTCGAAGGGTACGCCCAGCTCTTGCAGCGTGGCGGCGGCTGCGCGCATCGTCTCGAGGTCGGAGGCCGAGCCCATGATGATCCCGACCCGGGGCGTGGCGTTCATCGCAGCCCCGCGTTCGGGCCGTCCGCGCTCTCGCCCTGGAGTCGACGGTCCCAGCGGGTTGTCAGACGGCGCCCGTACGATCCGACCTCGTGGAGAACGCGCGGACCGTCGGCCCTTGGGGATCGCGGTGGCTGGCTCAGACGGAGCGTTTGCGGGCCATCGACGCGCAGCTCGAAACCGACGAGGACGCGGAGATCGGGCTCTGGTTCGAGCGCGCCCGGCTGCTCGAGGCGCTCGGGTTGCGCGACGACGCCAAGCGCGCGTACTTCGACGTGCTCGCGCGCGACCGCACGCACTGCGAGGCGATGATGTCGCTCGGCGGTCTGCTGGTCGCGACGGGCGACGCGAAGACGGCCCGCATCTTCTTCGCGGAGGCGGCCCTGCGGCATCCCCGGCACGCGGCCGCGCACGTTCGGCTCGGCGAGATGATGCTCGAGGACGACGAGATCGCGGCTGCCGGCGGCTGCTTCGAGGACGCGCTGCGGCTCGATCCCGACCTGCGCGAAGCGCACCGCGGGCTCGCGACGTCGCTCGAGCGGAGCGGGCATCGCGAGGCGGCCGAGCGCGCCTGGCGCAAGGCGTTCCCCGACGGCTCCATCGAGATCTCGCCCTACCGCGGCGCGACGGCGCCGGTGCGCGTGCTGCTGCTCACCTCGGCGACCGGCGGCAACATCCCGATCAAGCATTTGCTCGACGACCGCGTCTTCGAAGTCGCCACCCTCATCGCCGAATCGTATCCCGGCGCCACGGCGCTGCCTCCGCACGGCGTCGTGCTCAACGCGATCGGTGAAGCGGATCGCTGCGAACGCGCGCTCGGCATCATCGAAGCGGCGCTCGGACGCGGCGAAGCGGCGATCGTGAACCGTCCCGCGGCGGTACGCGCCACCGGCCGCGCCGCGAACGCTCGGCGACTCGCCGCGATCCCGGGCGTGGTGACGCCGTCGATCGTGCGCGTCACGCGGCGCGAGCTGATGGCGCCCGACGGGGCCGCGCTGCTGGCGGCGTTGGATTTCGCTTGGCCCGTGCTGCTGCGCAGCCCGGGTTTTCATACCGGCGAACACTTCGCGCTGGTCGAGGACGCCGGCCAGGTGCGCGCCATCGCCGAAGCGCTCCCCGGTCCGGACCTGCTCGCGATCTCCTACGTCGACACGCGCCGCGCCGACGGCACGTGGCGCAAGTATCGCGTGATGTTCGTCGACGGGCGCCCCTACCCGTTGCACCTCGCGATCTCGACGCACTGGAAGGTCCACTACTTCTCCGCCGCGATGGCGGAGCGCGCCGACTACCGCGAAGAGGAGCGGGCGTTTCTCGAAGACATGCCGGCGACGCTCGGCGCGCCCGCGATGGACCGCGCTGGGGCGCATCGCCGACGTGCTCGAGCTCGACTACGGCGGCGTCGATTTCGCGCTCGACCGGCAGGGCCGGATCGTCGTCTTCGAAGCGAACGCCACGATGGTGATCACCCCCGTCGACGAGGACGAGCGCTGGGACTACCGGCGCGCCGCGCTGGCGCGCGTCGCCGACGCCGTACGCGCCATGCTGGTCGAGCGCGCGCAAGCTTAGGCGGTGAGCCGCCGGGGTATTCTGCGTTATGCGGTTCTCGCTGGGGATCAACTATTGGCCCCGCCGCTCCGCCATGGCGATGTGGCGGCGCTTCGATCCGGGCGAGATCCGCGAGGACTTCGCGCGCATCGCCGAGCTCGGCTTGGACGCCGTGCGATTCTTTCTGCGCTGGGACGACTTTCAGCCCCAACCCGACACGATCGATGCGGCCATGCTCGGCGCGGCTCGAAGCGGTCGTCGACATTGCCGCCGAGGCCGGCTTGCGCACGATGCCGACGCTCTTTTGCGGACATATGAGCGGGGTCAACTGGCTCCCGGCGTGGGCGCTCGACCGGGCGATGCCGCACGGCCGCTTTCGCACGATCTCCGGCGAGCGCGAATCGCCGTACGGGATCGGCGACTTCTATACCGGCGCGCTGCTCGACGCGCAACTGCTCTTCGCCCGCGCCGCCGGCGAGCGATTGCACGAGCACCCGGCCGTGTTCGCTTGGGACCTCGGCAACGAGTTCAGCAACATGCGCGAACCTGCGAGCGAGCAGGACGCGGCGGAATGGAGCCGGCGGCTCACCGCCGCGCTGCAGCGAGCGTTCCGGAATTCCGGTGACGGCCGGGACGCACGGCGAGGATCTCACCCGCAACCGCAAGCTGCGCCTGTCGTCGCTCTGCGCGCCGTTCGCGTTCGCGACGATGCACGGGTATCCGGTGTACAGCGGGTTCTCGCGCAGCCGCGTCGACCCCGAGGTCGTCCCGTTCCTCTCGCTGCTGACGGCAACGTTCGCGCACAAGCCGGTGCTGTTCAGCGAGTTCGGCAACCCGACGTGTCCACCGGGAAAGTTCTCGCCGTACGAGCGGGTCGCGCTGCCGGACGAGCCGCCCAACCCCGACGATCTCGCCCGACGATCCGGTGCTCGCGACCTATGCGTGCTCGACCGAGGACGAGATGCCGTCGTACTGCACGAACGTGCTCGAACGGCTCCACGCCGACGGCCGGCTGGGCGCGTACTGGTGGTGCTGGGCCGACTACGCCGACGCGCTGCGCGACGAGCCGCCGTTCGATCGCGCGCCGCACGAGCTCAGCTTCGGCATCGTTCGCAGCGACGGCAGCGCCAAGCCGGTCGCGGCGGCGCTCGGCGCCTTCGCGCGCCAGCAGCGCACCGTCGTGGCCCCGCGCGACATGCCGCTGATCGCCGAGGTCTACTACTATCGCACCCTGCCGCAGAGCACGCTGACGCTGTACGACGCCTTCACCGGCTCCGTCGAGGAACGCCGCGCCGGTGCGGGGTAAGCCGAAGCGATGCGCGAAAACTCGTTGAAGCGCCGGATGCAGGCCGGCGAAACCGTCCTGGGTTCGTGGTTGTCGCTCCCCGACGCGCTCGCCGCCGAGGCGATGGCGCACCTCGGCTGGGATTGGCTGCTCATCGACATGGAGCACGGGCCGGCCGCGCTCAACGAGGCCGCCGCGATGCTGACCGCGCTGCGCACGACCGGCGTGACCGGCTTCGTCCGCGCCGCCTGGAACGAGTCGTCGCAGATCCAGCGAGCGCTCGATCTCGGCTGCGCGGGGATCCTGGTTCCGGTGATCAACGCCGCCGAGGACGCGCGCCGCGTCGTGCGCGACGCGCGCTTCCCGCCGCTGGGCGAGCGCAGCCGCGGCGGCGTGCGCACGAACCTCGCCTTCGCGACCGACGCGATGACGTATTTCGAGCGCGCCAACGACGAAGTGCTGGTCTTGGTGCAGATCGAGACCGAGCTCGCCGTCGCAGAACGTCGACGAGGTACTCGCCGTCGAGGGGATCGACGGCGTCTTCGTCGGCCCGAACGACCTGGCAGCGTCGGGCGGGAAGCGCTGGCCCGACGCGTGGACGGGCGACGAAGCGTACATGACGCTGGTGCGTCGCGTCGCGGCCGCCGCGCGCAAGGCCGGAAAATGCGCCGGCTTTCTCGCGCGCGACGCGAAGATGGCACTCGAGGTCGACCGGCTCGGCTACAACTTCGTCGGGATCTCCGGCGACGTCAACTTCATGACCGCCGCGGCGAAGCGCGCGCTCGACGACGCGCGGGACGGCCTCGCGCATTGAGCGTCATCATCGTCACCGGCGCGTCGAGCGGGATCGGACGCGCGCTCGCGCTGCGTGCCGCACGGGCCGGCTACGACGTCGTCGCGATCGCGCGCAACCGCGCCGCGCTCGACGCGCGTCGCCGACGCAGGTGCAGCGCGAACGCGGCCGGATCGTCACCGCGGTGTACGACGTCGCCGATCCGGCGAACGCGCCGGCGATCGTCGAGCTCGCGCAACGCAGCTTCGGCGGCGATCGACGTGCTGGTCAACAATGCCGGCCACGTCGCGGTCGGCCCGATCTCGCAGCAGAGCGACGACGCGCTGCGCGCGCAGTTCGGCGTCCACGTGATCGGCCCGCTCGCGCTGGTGCGCGAGGCGCTGCCGCTGCTGCGCGCGTCGCGCGGCCACGTGTTCATGCTCGGCAGCGGCGTCGCGCGCGTCCCGGTCGGCGGGCTGGGCGCGTACCCGCCGGCCAAGGCGGCGACTGCGCTCGGCGACCGCGGTGCTGCGCCGCGAGCTGGGGGGCCGAGGGGATCGCCGTCACCTACGTCGATCCCGGCGCCGTCGATACCGCGTTCATGTCGCGCGCCGGGTTGCCCGGCGCGCCGGCCGCGCTGCTCGCCGCGCCGGAGGACGTCGCGCGCAAGATTCTCGTCGCCGTCGGCACGCGGCCGCCGGTGCTCAACGCGGTTCCGTGGCAAACCGCCTTCGTCGCGCTCGCCGAGACGTTTCCGGGGATCACCGAGACGCTGCTCGCACGCAACCCGGGGTTGATCGGCATCGCAAGCCGCTAGCCCGCCGCAGCTCGGCGTGCCCGCGCCCCCGGCGCCGCGCCCGCAGCCCCGTGCCGGCGGCTCCGCCCGCGGCACGCCGCACCCGCGGCGGTACCGGCAGACGCTTCGACGCCGCGCTCGAACCGGTGCGACGACGCATGGAACGCGTCAGCTTGCGCGTCGGCTTCGTGCGCGACCTGTTGCGCGCGGGCGCCGTGCTCGATCCGAACGAGGTCGCGCTGCAGTGGGCCGGGATGCCGAACAAGAACGAACGCGCGGTGACGATCGAGGTGCTCGACGCGCTCGCCGGCGGCGGTTTTCTCGGCCGTGACGGCGACCTCTATCGCGTGCTGCGCGTCCCCGGCTAGCCGATGCCAGCGCTGCCGTCGTCGATGCAGGCCGCGGTGCTCGAGCGCTCCTCGGGCGCGCTGCGCGTCGTCGAGCGGCCGTTGCCGGTGCCGGGCGCCGGCGAGGTGCTGCTGCGCGTGCGCGCGTGCGGCGTGTGCCGGACGGATCTGCACATCGTCGACGGCGACTTGCCCGCGCACGCCGACCCGATCGTCCCCGGCCACCAGATCGTCGGCGAGGTCGTCGGCGGGGCGACGGCCGACCGTTCCGCCGGGATGCGCGTGGGCGTCTCGTGGATCGCGTCGACCGACGGAACGTGTCCGTTCTGCCGCCGACGCGCCGAGAATCTCTGCGATGCCCTGCGGTTCACCGGCTACGACGTCGACGGGGGATATGCGGAGTACGCCGTCGCGCGCGCCGCGTTCACGTATCCGCTGCCCGATGCACTCGACGACACCCACGCCGCGCCGCTGCTGTGCGCGGGGATCATCGGCTTTCGCGCGCTGCGCGTGGCGGGCGTCGAACGCGGCGAGCGGGTGGGCCTGTACGGTTTCGGCGCATCCGCGCACCTCATGGTGGCCGTCCTGCGCGCGTGGGGCTGCAGCGTGTACGTCGCCACGCGCGGCGATGGGCATCGCGCGTTCGCTCGATCGCTTGGCGTGGACTGGGTGGGCGACGCGATGGACCGGCCGCCGGTCGCACTCGACCGAGCCGTCACGTTCGCCCCGTCCGGCGACGTCGTCATCGCGGCGCTCGGTGCGGTCCGCAAAGGCGGCGTCGTCGCGATCAACGCGATCCACCTCGATCGCATCCCGCAATTCGATTACGACACGCTCCTGTGGGGCGAACGCCAACTGCGATCGGTCGCGAACATGACGCGCGGCGACGCGCGCGATTTCCTCGCGCTCGCCGCGGCTATCGGCTTGCGACCGCACGCGACCGCCTTTCCGCTCGCACGCGCCGGCGACGCGCTGGCGGCGGTTCGCGGCGACGCGGTCGACGGCGCGGCGGTGATCGTTCCGGACCTGGGCCGATGACCGATCACGAGCTGGCGGAGCTGCGCGGGCGGCTGGTCGGCGAGCTGCGCGCGCGCGGTGACGTCCGCACGGCGCAGGTCGCCACGGCTTTCGGACGCGTTCCGCGCCACGTCTTCGTCCCCGGCGTTGCACCGGCCGACGTCTATACCGATCGCTCGATCACCATCAAGCTCGACGACGGCGTGCCGATCAGCTCGTCGTCCCAGCCGGCGATCATGGCACACATGCTCGAGATGCTCGGGCTGCGCGGGGGCGAGCGAGTGCTCGAGATCGGCACCGGCAGTGGTTACAACGCCGCGCTGCTCGCCGAGCTGGTCGGACCGCAAGGCACGGTAACGACGATCGACATCGACGTTGAGCTGGTCGCCGAGGCCCGGCGCCGCCTCGACGACGCGGGCTACGCGCAGGTGCGCACGATTGCCGCCGACGGTGCAGCCGGCGATCCGGAAGGCGCTCCGTTCGACGCGGTCGTGGCGACGGTCGGCGTCGAGCGGATCCCGCCGGCCTGGATCGATCAGCTCCGCCCGGGTGGACGTTTGGTCGCGCCGCTGACGATGCGCTCGATGCAAAAAGTCGTCTCGTTCGAACGCACGATCCACGGCTTGGAGAGCAGCGCGGTCCTCGACGCCGGTTTCATCATGCTGCGCGGGCCGTCGGCGGCGCACTCCGTTCGCACCGTCGCCCTCGGCGATCCCGCGACGACGCTGCACGTGCTCGCCTCGAACGCTGCCTCGATCGACGCCGCCGCGATGTTCCGCGCGCTGCACGGGCGCATCCACGACACGCATCCGATTCGGCACCTCGACGTGCGCGACGCTTGGAACGGTTTCACGATGTGGCTGGCGCTGCACGATGATGCGTTCTGCCGGTTGAGCGCGCAAGGTGCGAGCGCGGCTGCCGGTCAGGTCCCGAACCTCGTGCCGGGCGGCGCGTCACCCTACGGGGTCGCCTCGACGTTCGGGCTGGGCAGCGCGGGCGAGCTGGTGCTGCTGGCGGCGCGCGGACCGGGCGACGTGATGCTGCGCCGCTTCGGCAGCGGCGCGAGTCTCACCGAACGGCTGCAAAACGCGGTCGCGGGCTGGGACGACGCGGGCCGGCCCGGCAACGCCGCGCTGCGAATCACCATCGACCCCGAGGGTACCGCCCGGATTAGCGTGCGGCCCCAATAGGCCGGTCAGCCTACCAGTACGCGACGTCTTTTTGCTGGGTGTCCTTGTACTTGCCGAAGACGGCCGGGTTGTTGCGGAACTCGTTGGCCAGGTCGGTGATGCGGTTTTGGTCGAGCGGATGATCGCGCAGCCAGAAATTCTGACCCGGACCGTACGTCTCGGTCATGATCTGGAAGAACCAGACCATGCCCCACGGATTGAACTGGCCGGTCGCCGCCATGATGCGCGCGCCCTCTTCGTCGGCTTGCGCTTCGATGTGGCGTGATTGCGCCGCGTCGCTGCCGGCCACCGCGTATTGCGAACCGTAGTCGACGGCAGCGCCCGCCAACGGTCCGAGCACGACTTGCGCCAAGATCGAACCGATCTGCGCCGCGGTGCTCTTCTTTTGCAGCGCGCTCATGTGCTGGGCGACGTGATGCAGCACCATGTGGCCCGTCTCGTGCGCCAGCACGCCGGCCAGCTCGTCGCGGTTCTTCGCCAGCCGGAGCAGGGGCTCGTTGACGTAGATGTTTCCGCCCGGAACCGAGAATGCGTTGGCGGAGTCGCCGCGTACGATATAGTAGCGGATCGGATAGGGATATCGCGAAGCGACCGTCTGGGCGATCACCGACCCGATCTCGTTGAGGTGTTCGTAGTACTCTGAATCGAACAGCAGCTCGCCGTCCTCGCGGAGTTGCGCGAAGACCTCGTGACCGACCGACGCCTCGTCGATCCCGGCTCGGGCCGGGGCGATGTGCGTCAACTCGACGGCGCCGATGCCGGCGATGAGACTGCGGATGAACGCGGTGCGTTGCACTCCAGGGATCCCCTCGGAAAGGACGCGGTTGACCAAGAAACGCTTTCGCCTGGTCTTCGGTTGCGCGGTGCTCGCGCTGACCCTCTCGGCGTCTTCCCAGAATGCGGGCGCCGCGGGCTCGCGCGTGCCCGTTCCCCTCGGCGCCCTGACCGGACTGCGCGACGCAGGACCGGCCGATCCCAAAACGGTGCTGCACCTGGCGATCGAGCTGCAGCCCAAGGCCGACTTGGACGGGCTCGCCGCCGAAATGAGCGACCCCGGCGAGCCCCGCGCACCGCCATCCGCTCTCGCTCCAGGCGTTCCTGGACCGGTTTGCCCGCGTTCAAGACGACCGCGCCGTCGGCACGCTGCTGCGAGCGCGCGGCGGGACCGACGTGGAAGTCGCCGGCGACGGGCTGATTTCGGGCGCGCTGCTGCGCATCTCCGAAGCCGAGCGGCTGTTCGGCGTGCACTGGGAGAAGTGGACGGACGGCACGCGCACCGTGGTCGCCCCCAGCGGGCCGCTCAACGTGCCGATCGCCGGCGTGCGCGACGTGCGCGGCGCCGTCGTCGCGACGAGCCCGCGCCTGGCCGACACGCGGCCGTCGTTCACCTACTTTCGCGGCGACTGGTACGAGCCGGCCCGCTTCCGTTCGATGACCGACGCGATCGACAACGGCGGCGGCGGCCAGCGCATCGTGCTGGTCGAGGACGCGTCGGATCAATTCGAAGTGAACGACATTCGCAAGTTCCTGGCCTCGGAGGGTGCACCGCCGGGAGCCGACATGGCGCGCATCAGCGAGCGCAGCTTCATGTTCAAGAACGCGTCGACCGAATGCGGCCGCGACGACCGCGGACAAGAGGCGGGACTCGACGTGAGCGCCGCGGTCACGATGGCGCCGCTGGCCGAGGTCATCGCCGACTACGACGACGTGTGCGGCGGCGGCAACGACGGCACGCTCGCGCTGGCGCGCGCGCTCGATCTCGATCCGACCGTGCTCGTGTTCCCGATCGTCGTCGGACCGGTCGACACCACCATCGCGGCGCGCTACGGCCTCACGCCGCTGCCGCAGCTCGAAGCGATGGTGCGCGGCATTCCCATGATCGTGCCGGCCGGCGACGACGGCGCATACGGCTTCAAGGAAAACGGGATCGAGCGCCCGCGCGTGGCCTGGCCGTGCGTGTCGACCTACGTGATCTGCGCCGGCGGCACGCAGCTCGGCGACCGCGACGGCGTCGCCGACGAGGGGCCGTGGAACGATCTCGCGCACGCCGGCGGCGGCGGCATCTCCAACGAGCCCCGCCCGAGCTGGCAGGATGCGCCCGGCGACTTCCTGTTCTCGACGCGCTACGTGCACAACCGGATCGTCCCCGACGTCGCGGCCGACGCGTCGGGTCACTTGCGCGTGTATTGGCACGGCTACGGTTTGGGCGGCGTCGGCGGAACGAGCGAGAGCGCCTCGCTCGTCGGTGCGGAGCTGGCCGCGATCAACAGCTTAGTTGCGCCCAGGGCGCCGGCTGCTCACCGCGGCGGACCTCTACGCGCTGGCGCGCACGTCGCCGGCGGCGTTTCGCGACGTCTCGCGCGAGAACGACCGCGGCTGGAAGGACAACACGCTGCGGCCTCGGCGCAACCCGCTGCCCAAGAACTTCAAGGGCATCCTGCCCTCACCGCCGCCGCAGGTGAAGGGCTGCACCGATCAGCAGCCCGACGGCTGCACCGTGACGACCGGCTTCGACGCCGTGACCGGAATCGGCTCGATCAAAGAGCGCGCCGCGGTCGACGCACTGCGCTGAGCGTCATCGCGCCGAAGAAGATCAGTGTCGCGAGCAGCACGATCGTCGCGCCCGACGATGCGTGCAACTCGTACGAGGCGTAGAGGCCGCCGATCGCCGAGACGATGCCGAACGCGCACGAGAGCGCCATCATCGGCACGAATCGCTGGGTGAGCTGCGCCGCGGCGGCCGCCGGAGTGACCAGCAGCGCAGCGACGAGCACGATCCCGACCAACTGCACCGAGACGATGATCGTCAGCGCCAAGATCACCAGCAGCGCGTAGTCGATGAACCCTGCCCGAACGCCCGCCGCCTGCGCGACGATTGGGTCGAACGAGGTGTAGAGCAGCGGACGCCACAGCGCGCCGACGACGATCGCGATCGCGACGCCGACGCCGACGACGACCGCGACGTCGGTCGACGAGACGCCCAGGATGTTGCCGAACAGATAGCTCTGCAGGTCGACCGTCGCGCGTTGCGAGCGCGACATCAAGAAGATGCCCAGCGCGAACGCCGCGGTGAACAGCACGCCGATCGACGTGTCGAGCGAGACCCGGCCGCGGCGGTGCACGAAGCCGATCGCCAGCGCCGTGACGATCGTGGCGACCGCGGCGCCGCCGTAAAAGCTCGCACCGCGCAGATACGCGATGACGATCCCGGCGAACGAAGCGTGCGCGAGCCCGTCGCCGATGAACGAGAGCTTGCGCAGCACGACGTAGGTCCCCAGCGCCGAGCACAGCACGCCGACGACCAACGCCGCGACGAACGCGCGCTGCATGAAGTCGTCCTGAAAGGGCGCGAGATCGATCATTCTTCGCGCCGGTGTCCGTGCGTGTGCGTGTGCTCGCGGATCCCGGCGTAGGCGCCCGACTCGAGCACGGCATCGGGGGTGCCGTCGGCGAGGATCTTGCGGTCGACGACGATCAGCCGGTCGAACCATTCCGCCGCGCGGTCGAGATCGTGCGTGGTCATCAGCACCGGCAGCCCGTCGGCGACCAGTCCGCGCACCAAATGGAGCAGCGAGTTCTCGGTCGCCGCGTCGACGCCGGTCGTCGGCTCGTCGAGCAGCAGCAGCAGCGGCTCCTGCGCGATCGCGCGCGCGACGAACGTGCGCTGCTGCTGGCCGCCCGAGAGCGCGCTGATGTGACGGTCGGCGAGCGCGCCGAGATCGAGCGCCTCGATCGCCCGCGCGACCGCGCTGCGATCGTGGGCGGAGAACGGGCGGAACGGGCCGAGCCGCGGATAGCGGCCCATCGCGATGACGTCGCGCACGCTGACCGGGAACCGCCAATCGACGTCCTCGATCTGCGGCACGTAGCCGATCGTCCCCGGCGGCAGCTCGCGCGGCGGGCGGCCCTGCACGCGCACGCTGCCGGCCGACGGCCGCAAGAGTCCGGCGACGGCCTTGAGCAGCGTCGACTTTCCGGAACCGTTCGGCCCGACGATCCCCAGCGCCGTCCCGCGCGGCACGTCAAAGTCGAGACCTTGCAGCGCTTCGACTCGTTCGTAGCGGACGTGCAGACCGCGTACCTCGACCGCATTCATCGCAGCGCGCTCACGATCGTGTCGGTGTCGGTGTCGATCATCCCGATGTAGGTGTTCACCGCCGCCTCGGTACCGAGGGAGTCATCGTACAGGAACGCGACTTTCAGCCCACCCGCGCTGGCAGCGAGGGTGAGCGCGAGCTTGTCGCTGTACTCGTGCTCGGCGAAGACCGCACGGACGTGCTGCGCTCGCGCGAGGCGCACGAGATCGGCGAAGTGCGCCGGATTCGGGTCGGCGCCGGGAATCGGCTCGATCGCGCCGACGATCCGCAGCCCGAAGCGCCGCGCGTAGTAGTCGAAGGCGTTGTGGAACACGATCATCGTCCGCTGTGCCGCCGGAATGCCGGCGATCTTGCTTGCAGTACGCGCACGCAGCGCGTCGAGCTGCGCCTGATACGCGGTCGCGGCGCGTCGATAGACGTCCGCGCGCCCCGCGTCGACGGCGATCAACGCGTCGCCGGATCTTGCCGACGTAAACGCGCGCGAAGACCGGGTCCATCCAAAGGTGCGGATTGCCGCCCGAGACCGGCATCCCGTCACCGCAGACGACGATGCGCAGGTGCGGGTTGCCGGAGTTGCGGATCGTCGGTCCGAGCCACCCCTCGAGCCCCACGCCGTTCTGCACCAGCACGTCCGCGTCGCGCAACGCCCCGATCGCGTCGGGCGAAGGCTGAAAGTCCTCCGGCGAGACGCCGACCGGGACGAGCGAACGGACGTCGGCGCCGGGACCCGCCGCCCCCCGCGCAAGCGAAGCGAGCGTCGAGGTGGTGGCGACGATTCGCAGCGGACCGGCACGGCGTTCGGACGACGCATGCGCGCAGCCGGCGAGCACGAGCAACGCGAGCGCCCAGGCCGCCCGGCGGGGAGAGGGCATCGCCGTGACTCTCGCCGCAGCGACGGGACGGTCCTTTGACAGGCGTGACCTACCCGGGGTAGAATCCCGTTCGGCCCGTGGGGGGTGTAGCTCAGCTGGTAGAGCACTTGCTTCGCATGTAAGGGGTCAGCGGTTCGAGTCCGCTCACCTCCACCACGACCGGAAGCCCGTCGATCGTTGATCTGGCGGGCTTTTTCTTTGCCCTTGCTAACTGGCCACACCGGCGAGCCTGGTGTGCGTCCTGACCCCCAGGGTGACCCCCAATGTCGCTGAATGCATTATCGAGACGCGTCACTGCCGAACGCTGCGTCGTCGGCAGCACATGGGCGTAGATCTCCATCGTCATGCGCGTCGTTGAGTGACCGAGGCGCTCGGCGGCGACCTTGGGGCCCTCGCCCGCCGCCAAGAGCACGCTGTTGGCAACGTGGCGGAGAGAGTGAAACGATACGGCGGGCAAGCCCGCGGCTTTCAACAGCGGCTTGTACGAGCGACGGATCAGGTTGCTCTTGCGCCGGGGGCCTCCGTCTCTGTCAGGAAAAACCCAGCCGGCGTTGCGCGCACCTGGGACCGGGGTCAGTTCACGGAGCGCTTCCACCGCAGCAGACGGGAGATCGATCGTCCACCGGCTCGATGCGGTCTTCGGGGATGTGGCTACAAGGGCACCATTCACATCTTCTGTCAGCGTCTGCTCGACGCGGGACGCGGGCTGCGTCCAGGTCGACGTACTCCCACGTGAGGCCCAAGATCTCGCCCTGGCGCATGCCCGTCATGAGCGCCAGCGCGTAGAGCGCATAGTCCCTGCCCTCACGCCGAGCGACTTGAAGCAGCTGTCGCGCTTCAGCCAATGATAGAATCCGTCGAACGACCCGCGGCGCGCGCGGCGCGGGGATCGCCGTGCAACGTCCGGGTTTGCGACTGGGCTTGGCGGCGTAGTCACGATCCCAATTTCGATCACGGCCGCACTCTACTTTCAGGTTGTCATGATAGCGGCCGTTGCTCACCTTGGTGGCCACGAACTTAAAAGCGATGCAGTAAAGGCCAGGGTTTATGCGCTGCTAATTGGCGATTCCGCAATTGCTCCTGTTCGCCGAGGCGCAACTGGAGTCGCCCGGGCGTTTGCAAGAAAGGCGATTAACAGCGTTCCAGGCCGCGTCCTTACACGCGTGAACCAGCTCGCAGGGCAGGGCTGATTACAAAGGCCGGATCCACCGGGCTCGTCAATCTTGGCAAGTCCGTGCCATTGGTCGGCGGAGTTGTTGGCGGTGCGTTCGATTCATGGGTTACGCGAGTCGTCGGCATGAATGCAGTCGGCCACTTTATCGGAAACGATGACACTGCTTCAAATCCCACTCCCGATGCTGTTGCGGGGTAGAAGTCCCGCAAGATTGTGGCGCTTGATACGGAGGAGTCGTGTTCGGAGCACTGCCTGTACAAACGACTGCGCTTAGTCTCCGCCGGCCTACAAGCTTCCGTTCCGTTGCTATAAACGATAATCGCACGCCAAAAGGCGGCGCGCTCGTCGGCAAAGTGCCATCGATGGCCGTGTGCGCCTGCGAGGATATTGCCTCCGATCCAAAAGTTTCTGGCATGGGTCGGCCATTCGCATCGCACTCACGCCATACAGTCCGAATTCAAGCCGACGCGCGCGATGATTGTCGACGTTTTCGTGAGGTACGGTTGAAAGGGATCAAAGTGAAACTTCGACTCCATTCCGCCGACGGTTCTTTCTCGGGGACGTCGTGGCAGGTTAGCCGACCTTTCAATTGAACCGGCGGATGTGCGCGGCGCTTTTCGCGCACTTTTCCGCTGTCGCACCACGTCTTAGGCACGATCAATATGACTACACACCCACGTGAGCAGTGCGTGATTTTGAAACCGGCGGCGGCTCCTTCGTGGAAGGACATCTGCGCGGTTTCCGTCATCGGATTCTACGCGATGCCCGGCTTAGACGAGGCGTACCTCTCGGAGTACCTTAGCCGTATAGGTAAGGCAGCACATTCGCTGTTTGAGTTCGTCAGAAAGGACGTAGCCGGCAATGCAAAGCTCAAATGGGAAACGGGCGAACGCACGATGGAGCAGATGGTCGAAATGGATGCTACGGACGACGTCGATAGTACTTGGGCCGTCATCGTCGGCATCAACGTTGAGTTTCCGGTGGGTGACCCCGGGGCCGTCGTGGCCCGGTCATTCGGTAATGCATGGATACCGCGATTTAGCTCGGTGATGCAGTTTCACGCCCCGTTCGATGACGCGCCTAATCTGTCGATACTCGATGGCGACCCCAATTATTCTTTGCTGCTTCAGCGTTAGTGGTGGTCGCGCGCAACGCGTGAAACGGATGGCTCTGTCACGAAGGCGCTCATCTGCTCGACAATGTCCCGCAGCCGCTCACGATTGGCACGCGGCGGGGATCAGCTTGAGCACGCTCGTACGCACCGATCAGATTGCGATAGTTGTCGAGCGTGTCTTGAGGGGTCGCGCTGAAGCGTCCCCAGACTTTTGGGCCGTGCTGATGTAAATCGCGAAGTGCCGCTCGCGCATTGTGCAGGTTGTCGGCGGCGCTGACGAGGAGCGTTGATCGGTTGGCCGTCGTCGGACCGGTCGATTCGATGCGTTTCCGGAGTTCGCTCCGATGCCTGCCGGCCCGCCGCGTGCAACGTACGAAGGCGCGAATCACACACGTCCAGGGGTCTGGGACGAGGTGGACGTACTAGCGGCGATGAGCCTGGAGACGCTAAACACCGTTGCAGCCGTCGGGACGTTTCTCGTCATCGCGACGACGGCGCTCGCGGCACTCGTGCAGCTGAGGCATCTGCGGCGCGGAAATTGGCTCGCGGCGCAGCTGACGATCCTCGAGATGTGGAACTCCGAGACGATCCAGGGGCCGTACAATTACATCAAGACGGAGCTTCCCGAGAAGATGAAGGACGCTGCCTATCGGCGAGAGCTCGAATACGGCCCGATCGACCGTAGCATCCACCGCGAGATGGTGATGATCGATTGGAACGCGCACCTCGGCCTGCTGCTCGAGGAGCGCCTGCTGGACGAATCGTTTTTGAAGTTCTATCGCCCGGCCGTGCTGATCAGCTGGCAGACGCTCTCACCGGTGCTCGCGATTTTGCGCCGCCAGCGCGACAGCGAAGCGATCCAGCACCTCGACTACCTCTTCGCGCGTGCCGAGCAGCTCGAGGCGCGTCCGAAGAAGAGCATTTTCACGGACGGCTTGAAGCGACCGCCGCTCGTCGACGTGTGGAGGCCGTTCGATCATCCCGACGCCGACGTTGCGTGATCGGATCGGTTCAGGATCAAGTAGTCTCGCGTAGAGCACCCAGTCGCACAGACGCTGTCCGTAAGTCCAGCTTCCAAACCACAGACGGCTTCGCTATTCCGGGCCAGCCATTCCCGAGCGACTTAGGGTGCGGCGAAAAGCTGTCGTAGGGCCGTCACTCGTAATCCCAATTACGAGTTGCCGCTATCGGTAACCGAAAGGCTGCTACGCTCAACTGCGGCTGGGTGAGCGGGTTCATTGCGAATTAAACTCTACTGAGAAAATGTATCCCCGAGCAATAGGCCTGCAGTTGCGAATCTCGGGCGTAAATTGTGAGCGCTGCGCCGCTGCGATTGCGGCGTCATTGAGAATCGGGCTGGGCGAACTCTGGACCGAGCCGAAGTGACTTTCCCGTCGGTATCGAGCGAGATGAGGAACCGTCCCAGAGATTCCCTGCTGTTGCGCAAGTGGCGGCGTATTCGGCTCAGCTGCGCGTATCGTGGAAGCGGGGACGTTAGGGCGATGCGCGCAAGTAAGGCCTTGAGCGGGCTTGGGGGAACTGGCAGTCGACTACGTTTGCGTGTTTCTTCGCCGCGGACGCCTTAGTAGCTCGCCTTGCCGGTGCGCCAGACGCGTCCACTCCCTCGAGTTTGGCAATCATCTGAAGTCGATGGAAGCCGTCAATGCCGCCTTGAAACTCGTTGGGGTGCGTGCGATTCCATCCTTGCGCTTGCCAGTGTCGCAACTCTGCCTTTCCATCGCGTAGCATGCTTACGAGTAAGCTGTGATCACGAAACAAATACTTGGCGGGGAAGGTCTGCCAGCTGTCCCCCGTCCACCACATATATATCCGGCTCCCGCACTCTAGGCCATTGAACTGACGTCCTGCCAAGTCAACAAAATGTTCGGCGACTTCCATCGATGTCGTCGATAGCGAGTCGGCGACCTCCGAACTATTGGCGGACCAGGAGTCACTGGGACGGCGGCGCGCTCCAAAGGCCGCATCGCCGCTCGCCTTAACTCGTCTACGATGCCGCCCGACGCGTCCGGCAGCGCCGCTCAATAGGCACGGTGAAAGTTTGGCCGGCATGCGGGCAAGTAGGTTCGGGCAGTCCACGCGACGCCGCGGACGACCCTGACCCCAAAGTGACCCCCAAAGCCGCGGACATCAGTGGAATCCCACGGAAACTTGAGCCTGGGGGCACAAACGCGAACAGCACAAATGTCGGTCATTTGAGCGCAGTTTTGCGCTTCCGCGCCAAGTACGCCCCACGGTGCTTCTTGCTTCGCATGTAAGGGGTCAGCGGTTCGAGTCCGCTCACCTCCACCACGTTAGGACCCGCGCCCGTAGAAGGTCGCGGGTTCTTCCTTTTTTGGGTACTAGGAACTCCCATCAGCCTTCGTACCAGGACGCGCGCTATATGCGCGGCCCGTCGTCCGTGAGGTTGATGAAGCGGTTCAGATGAAGAGGCTCTTGCTGTCCCTTGAATCGAAGTTCAGCTCGCACAATAGAGTAACCATTCGCAAGTTCTTTGAATTTGAACTTTTCACGCCGTTTGTCGACACCGATCACGTACTCGCCCCTCGGATAAGATGGGTCGAGAACGTATCGCACGCTTTCGATTTGATCGAGCGCCGCATCTGGTCCCAAAACGATCACCTCGATTTGCCACATCTTCTGACCGCGTTCCGCGCTCTTATCCGGGCGCAAGAAGGACGTACTGAAGAGTGCAATGTAGGCCTCGCTGAGCAAGGCATTGTCGGATGCCGTTGCTGTCGAGCCCCGTGCGGTTAAGTTTTTGGCTCGCTCTCGCTCATAAGCATCGGTCAGTGTTTGGTTCACTTTTGACTGATCGAGCGGGGGTGAACCGACACTCACTCCGCCGGGGCCCACAAATGGAGCTCCTTTCTCGATGTTCGCCGCAAGGGCCGTCAGAGCTCTGCGTATCGGCCGCGAGAAAATTAGACCGGCCAGAAGGGCGAGTACGGGCCAAGCAAGGCCTACGACCAAATTGGTCGGATCGCCGTTCATTCGTAGCCAGCTTTCTTGAAGTTGAGCGGATGACAATTGCGGCCCGAGCCGAGGAAAAGCTGCGCTACCTTTCTCCGAGCCGGCCGAAGTCCCACCTCAACATAAAGCGCTACAGCGCGCCGCTCGTGACCTGAGGCCGCCCCCAAGGTCCCGAAAACCCCAGTCGGCACTGCACGCGCCGTGAAATTCGCATGAGCGCCGTGACACTGTCCCAATTATGCTCGTCGGCGCGCCCGGGGACCGACCTCACCTATGCGAAGGATGGCCCGGGAAATGTACACGATCACCAGAAGGGCTTGCGACGTGCATCGGCTCAGCAACCCAAGACCTTTTTCTCGGTTATGGTCGTATGTCGAAGTTGATCTACATCACCAATGCGTCGCTCGACGGTTACGTGGAGGACCGAACGGGTGCCTTCGATTGGGTTAATTCCGATCAGGTACACGCATTCATCACTGATTTGGTGCGGCCGATCGGAACCTACCTTTATGGGCGGCGGCTCTATGAAACGATGGCCTACTTCGATGCGGCGGTGATCGAGAGCTATCCACCCGAACACCGTGACTTCGCACGGGTCTGGCAGAGGGCCGGGAAGATCGTCTTTTCACGGACGTTGACAGGCGCTACGACACGTAACACGCGTGTCGAGCGGGAGTTCGACCTCGACGCGATTCGGAAGCTCAAGCGGGATTCGGAGCACGACATCAATATCGGCGGCGCCGGCCTTGCGGGGATTGCGCTCGAAGCCGATCTCGTCGACGAATGTCACCTGTTTCTCCACCCGGTGATCGTCGGCGGCGGAAAGCCGGCATTCCGAGCCGCCTTACGACGAAATCTCGAACTGCTTGAGACGCGCCGTTTCGACACCGGAGTAATCCACGTGCACTATCGGGTACGAGGCGGTACTCCTTAAGGAGCATTACCGGCGAGGGTAGGGTGACCCCCCATGCCGCCTCCGCTCCGACTCCGATACGCTGGGGGCGCGCCGGAGCGGTGCGCAGTGCGCCGCACGGCCGTTCGGAGGGATCACGAGCGATGCTTCGTCTGATCGCGGTCTTCTGCGCGACCGTCGTCGCCGGGTGTGCGCTGAGCGCGTGTGGCGGCGGAAGCGCGGCGCACTTCACGCCGCACGGCGGGCTTCCGGCAACGCCGTCACCGGTGCCGACCGGGGCGGGCAGCCTCAGCGCAGTGCAGGTGAACAGCGCGCTCGCAGGCGTGGCGACGACATATGCGACGCTGCCGCATACGAACCCCGTCTCCGACATCAGCGCGCTCGCGGCGTCAATGGTGGCGTCCGGGGCGTTTAGCACAGCGGCCGCCACTCCGGGCGGGATTACCGCGACGCTGCCCGACGGATCGCTCGCGCTCGTGTTTGCCGACGTCCCGGAAGAGGTTGGCGTCAAAGGAACGGCCGCTCGTTCTCAACACGCCTCCTCGGTGAGCTCCGCGGCAACCCGCGGCTCCGCTGGCGCTCAGCAATCCGTCGAGTCACGAGTACGCCTTTCTCTACAACGATTCGGATCCGAGCTTCAACGAGACCTTCGATCAGGCTTGGGCCGCCGCGTTCACCGGCTCGGCCTTCAAGAACCCGCAGACCGGTAACGCGAATGCTCAGTACGGCGTCACGACGGGAGGGCTTTCGCTCGCGAACGTTCTCGCGCTCGGAAGCGGAGGCCACCCGATCGACTTCCTCAACCTCACCACGCACGGCATGATTGGAACCACGCCGACGATCCCGAATACCTATTTCCTCCTCTCGACAACGAATGTCGATGCCGGTTCGCAGCAAACATACAAAGCCGATCTAGTCGCGAAACGCGTCGTCTACGCGATGTTCGTCACCAGCGCCGGCGGCGCGTTGCAGGCTCAGCCGACGTTCGCGTTCTCGCCGGCGTTTCTTACTTCGCACCTGCAGTTCAACCCCGGCGCGGTGGTGAGCTTCGCAGCGTGCTTCGGCGCGAATCCGCTGATCAAGACGGATGTCGCCAACACGCTGCACGCCGCCGGCGTCGGCGCGCTACTACGGATGGACGAAAGCCGTCGGTATCAACGACGACTACGAGTCGCTCTCGTTTCTCTTCGACCGCCTGCTCGGCGAGCAGAGTCCGAGCGTGACCAAACTCGACGCGGTTGCGACGCAGCGCGTCCCGGCACAGCGTCCGTTCCCGCTGGACAAAATCTATCCGGCGATGAACGACGAATCGCGCAACAGCCCTGAATTCGGCACGCGAACCGAAGCGTTCGGGACCTCGGACGTCGGATTTGCACCAAACGCAGCCCTCCCACCATTGGCCGACGGCACCGCCGCGCGATTCGACTTCGCCGATTTCGGCGCGGAGGGCGTCGCCGGTGCGCCGATCGCCTACGCGCTGCCGTCGATCGCCTACATCGCGATCAAGGAACAACCGGCGGCGACGCTTACGATTACGGGCAGCTTTTCGCCGGGGCAAGGCACCGTGCAGATGACCGATGCCGCCGGTGCGCACGATCTCCCGGTGACAAGCTGGCAGCCGACCCAGATCACCGCGACGCTGGCGGCGAACGGCCCGGCGTTCGGCCAAGTCCAAGCCCTCAGCGACACGGGCGTCGCGAGCAATTCCGTTCCGATCACGCAGTGGTCGGGCAGCTTGGCCGGCACGCAAACCGCAACGTTTGGGTCCGTCGGCGGGCAAGGAGGAACGGGTGGCGGCCAGATCCTCACCAGCTTCACGGTCAATTTTCGCGCCGACGTGCATCCGACGGTGCAGGTCATCGACACCGATCCCGTTCCGCAGAACTTCGCCTTCAACGGAGTCGAGAGCAACTCGTCGGCACAGGTCACCTCGATCACCGGCTCGTTTACGACCAGCGACGGAAAGCACACGGCGACGTTCGGTCTCAGTCCGACGGCGGGAACGATGGCCGTGGCGCTGCCGCCGTTCTCGAACAGCTTCGATCTTGGTCCGGTAATCGGTCAACCCGCGACGTGCAATAACGGGATGCAGGGACCCGCGCAGCAGTCCGGCGCGGCAAATTTCTTCTGCCCGGGTATCGGCTACGACGCTCCGTTTGCCGGAACGTGTGTGGACGACGGCTCGGGCCCCTGCGAGGATGCCTCTTGGAACGCGACCGGAGCGTTCAGCAGCCCGTCCTCGCCCGGCGACGGCCTCTTGATCTTCCAGATGGATCCGACCACGTACGCGGTCACCGTCTCGAACGTCGGCGCTTCGTCTCCCGGGCATATCTTTGAATCGAACGACGAAAACGTAACAGGCGGCGTCACCGGAACGATCAACGCGCCAGTCAACGCTCCGACCAATTCGACCACGTCCGCGCATTCGCGCAGAACTCGCTGAGGGCGTATCGTGCATTCTTCCGTCGCTGCGGGCTCCGTGCTGCTGGCCTCGCTCGTCGCGATCGCAGGCTGCAGCGGTTCGGGCGGGACGGCGAATACGGTCCCTCCGACGCCCATCGGGACCGCTACCGGTGCGCCTACGACGACTCCGACTGCGGCGGCATCCGCGTCTCCGACGGCGACGCCCTCCGCGACTCCGCGCCCTTCCGCGAGTCCGACTGCGGCGCCGTCTACGTCTCCGACCGCGACGCCCCGCCCTACCGCGACGCCGACTGCGTCTCCGACCGCGACGCCTTCCGCGACTCCCCGCCCCTCGGCGACCCCGAGCCCGACTGCCACTCCGAGCCCGACGCCCACGCCGGTCGCGTCTCCGACGCTCGCGCCCTCAGTCGCGAGAGGGCCGAACGGAATCACCGCGGGTCCGGACGGGGCGCTCTGGTTCACCGAATTTACGGTCAACCAAATCGGCCGCATCAGCACGACCGGAAAGGTTACCGAATACAAAATTCCGACGGCAAATAGCCAGCCCCAGTTCATTGCTGCCGGGGCGGACGGCGCGTTATGGTTCACCGAAGGGGGCGCCGACAAGATCGGGCGCATCACCGTGACGGGTGCGTTCACCGAGTACTCGCTCCCACAACCCGGGAATTTGAAAGGCATTGCGGCCGGCCCCGACGGCGCTGTATGGTTCGCGCAAGCCTGCCCTCCAGGAGTCTGTGCCGCCGGAGTCGGCAACAACATCGGACGAATCACTGCAAGCACGAGCGCGACGCTCTACCCAACCCCGGCTGCCGGTGCCCAGCCGTTCGGCATCGCTACCGGCCCGGACGGCGCGCTGTGGTTCACCGAAATCGGAACGAACGACATCGGGCGCATGACGACCGCGGGCAGTGCCCACGAATATCCGGGAGCGAGTTCTTACGGCGACCCCTGGTTCATCACAGCAGGCCCCGACGGCGCGATGTGGTTGACCGAGCTGTGCATCCCGAATTGCGGCGGTGCAATCGCCCGCATCACGACCAGCGAAGCAATCACCGAGTATCGGGTCGGATCGCCCGGTTCGACGGGAGCGCCGCTTGGCATCGCTCCGGGCTCCGACGGCGCGCTGTGGTTCACGGATGCAAACGGGAATACCATCGATCGCATCACGACCGGCGGAACGATGTCGACCTTTGCGGTGCCCACAGCGAGCAGCGGACCTCAGTACATCACCGCGGGTCCCGACGGCGCGCTGTGGTTCACGGAATTCAACGGGAATAAAATCGGCCGCCTGACCACGGGCGGAAGCTTTACGGAGTATGCGTTGTAGCGCTCCCGGTTGGATAACGGTTCGCGCCAAGACGCACCTAGGAACGATGCCGCGCTACGCTAACCTTGGCAGCATGAAGAACTCGACCCTTGGTACACTCGCATCGGCATGCCTGTGCGGCGCATTCTTCGTGGGATGCGCCGGCGGCGGCTCGAGCGCGACCCATGCCGCGGCGGGGGCACTTCCCGCAACCGGGTTGCAGGCCGCCGGCCGCGCTCCGCTCGGCGGTCTACGGCGGACGCAGTCCGTCCCAACGTGCAGCGGGTCGGGAACCAACTCGTTCGTCGGCGGAATGGATGCTAATGTCGCCGGCGCGCATGACGCTGCGGTTCTGGGAGGCTCGTCGAACCAGACGTGCGACGACTTGTCCTCCGTAGGCGGCGGCCAACAGAACCGCATTGGCTCCGGGGGCGCTGAAACAGCTGACGATTCGTTCATCGGTGGCGGAGAGTTCAACGTGATAAGCGGCGCCGGTGAGGCCAGCTTCATCGGCGCGGGAGACCAAAACGTGCTGACCGGACAGGTCTCCGCATTGGTCGGCGGTCTTCAAAACACGAACGCCGGGACGTACGCCATGCTCGGGGCCGGCGAGAACAACAGCGTCACGTCGGGCGGCGCCCAGGGCTTTCTGGGCGGCGGTAACGGGAACACGCTTTCCGCGCTCTACGGCGCGATCGCCGCCGGTATCAGTAATACGGTCTCGGGCGAGGGCGGCTACGTCGCGGCCGGCGGCTACAATACCGCGTCGGGCGAAGGCGCCGTCGTCGACGGCGGCTTCAGGAGCACAGCAGCCGGAGCGTTCGCGACGATTCCGGGCGGCTACGTGAACTCAGCTGCAGGGACATACAGCTTCGCCGCCGGCGCGCGCGCCAGCGCGGCGCAGACGGGGACATTCGTGTGGAGTGACGGGTCGGATGGCGACGCGATCCTCACCTCGACGCGTGCTTATCAGTTTCTGGCGCGTGCCTCGGGCGGCGTCACCTTCTGGACCAACGCGGCCAGCACGGTCGGCGCCACCCTCGCTCCCGGTTCGGGCACCTGGGCCTCGGCGAGCGATCGGAACCTCAAGACCGACGTCGCGCGCATCGATGACGCGGCCGTTCTCGATAAGGTCGCAACGCTGCCGATCGAGCGCTGGAGCTACAAGTCCGAGCGCGGCGTGCGTCACGTCGGGCCGATGGCCCAGGACTTCTATGCCGCGTTCGGCGTCGGCGAAGACGACAAGCACATCACGTCGGTCGACGAGGACGGCGTCGCGCTGGCGGCGATCAAAGCTCTGCACGCCGAGAATGCGGCGCTCCGCGCGCAGCTCAATGCGATCAAGGCCTCGCAGGCGCGGCGCGATCTGCTCGTCGACCGCCGGTTGGAGCGCCTGACCGCCGTCGTCTCGGAGTCGCGCGCCCGGGAACGTATCACGCTGCGTCACGCGACTGATGCCCATGCCGACGTTCAGTAATGCCCAGAAGGGCCTGATTTCCGGGCTCATCTATCCGGTTCAATTCGAACGGGATCCGATCGACGGGCTGGATCGCGCGATCGAAGTCGTCGTCGACCGGCAGGCAATGGGCGCCACCCGCGAGGAGTTTGCGGCCGCCGTCGATGCCGCGCTCAGCAGCGACGAGGCATTATCGCAGCTCATACCTCAGCCGCACCCCGAACCCGTCATCAGGGCGTATCTCGCGGCACTCCGAGCGCGCCTGCAGAAGGAACCACCGGCGCGGGGCTAGCCGCACGGCAGGACCCCCAGCCGTGCGGGCACCCAGCTCAGGTTCGATGCACTCGATCGAGCGCCGCCTCTACCACGGCGAGTCCGCTCGGGCGCGTCGACGTCCCGCTCTGGCTGTTCCGCAGCACCACGAAGGCCGTACCGTCGGTGCGATGTTCGATCCAGGCGCCGAAGCCCGGCATGTCGCCGTTCTTCGCATAAAAGTAGCCGCCGTTCTTGAAGCCGACGAGATCCCAGCCGAGCCCGTAGTAGCCGCCCATCGGGTTCTTGCCCAGTGCCACGTTCTGCGGAGCGAGCATCGCTCTGCGCGCGGCCGGCGAGACGATCTTGCCCGCGTCGTAGGCGGCCAGGATGCGCACCGCGTCGGTCGCGGACATCGCCCAGCCGCCCGACGGGGTCGACGACCCGCGGCGCGTGTTCTCGACGACCTGCCCACGAGCGTATCCGAGTGCGGCGTGCGGCAGGTCCATGTTGCCGAGGTACCCGACGTCATCCGCGGAGCCGGCGGGCGTAAAGATGTGCGCGATGACGTAGTCCTGATAGTCCTGGCCGCTGGCCTTCTGGATGACGGCGCCAAGCACGTCGTAGCCGGCATCGGAGTACGCGACGCGCGTCCCGGGGCGGAACAACAGGTGGTTTACCGCCGCCGCTTTCCGGGCGACCGCGAGGGTGAAGGCGCTCTCGTCGGTGATCGTCCGCGGGAGTCCGGAGGAGTGGTTCAGCAGCTCCTGGACGGTGATCTCGGAGATCTGGGGATCGTGCGCCGGCCGCAAGCCGAGATACGGGAAAGCGCGCGTCGAGAGCGCGAGCTTGCGCGCATCGACGAGTTGCATGATCGCCATTGCGGTGAACGGCTTGGAACAATCCGCCAGGGCAAAGATGTTGTCTGCGGTAACGTCGGCCTTCGCTCCGACGTCGGCGTATCCCACCGCGTCCAGGTCCACCACGCGGCCGTTACGTTCCGCGGCAAATTGCAGGCCGGGTGCCTGATCGCGCCGTGCGACGCCGGCGATCGCAGCATTGACCGCCGCGAAGCCGGGATCGGCTTGCGCGGGCAGGGCGTTGCTGAACAGCGCGGCGCTCGTCAACGCCACGAGGAAGAACGAGCGCATCGCTGAGCTCCTTTCGAGAAAAATGCGTTCTGACGTCACAAACGACAAAGGCGTCGCTCGGTTCATGAGGCGAGCGTTAGATTCGTCAGGCGCACTCGTTCGAAAGGGACTCTTCAGCTTAGCAGGGCGACGAGAACCATGAGGCGTTCGTACCGCAGAGCTGCTTTATCACGGACGGCGGCACGCCGTTTTGCGCGAGTGCAAACGAAGCTCCGGCGCCGCCGCTGAAGAATAGCTGCTTCCAGCGTCGCCCCGAGATTCGCTTGTACGCGGCGCTGCCGCTGCCTTCGGGAAGCATATACCACGTGAGCAACGCGTAGTCGCCGGCCACGTGCACGTCTCGAACCTTGTTGCCATGGTTGTCGCGGACCAACGCGGCTCGCACGGCCGCCACGTCCGCCTTCGGCCCGACATCGGACGCAAAAACGACGCCGGTCGCGGCCAGGGTCAACGCGATCAGCCCGAACAGAAACTTCCTCATCGCGAATCCTTTTCTGAGTCCGCCGGGCATACAACAACGGACTCCCCGGCATGAAGGCTCGGGAACATGCTATCCTCGATCGCCGGGCCGCAGCATGGGGGGCCTCCCTACCGCTCCGCGTAACGGCCGGGCCTGCTCACACACCCAAACGCGATCGTCGCTCCATCGGCAATCCCGACGGTACAAAACAAACGGCTACTGGGCGTCAACGGTTCAACTCCCGTTGGGGCTACCAAGCAATCCTCAGAACACCGAGTCACGACGCGGTTCTTCGTTTCCCAATCGGGAATGTTCACGCCTTGGTCACTTAAAATTCGCCGTTAAGGATCCCCAACCGAGTTCGGCTGCCACCGCTCGCACGTCCCTGTCTTCTGGCGATAAACGGACTGGCTCGGAATGTTCGACGACTCGGAACTGGTCTTGAAAGAGAATGTAGTTGATCCCATTGTGCCGACTATCGCAGCACAGCCCGCTGTGTCGACGTCCTTCAAATTCCATGCGCATCAAAAACCCGGAGATCGCCCGGGTAATATCGAGATGCTGCGACAGCATGACGGATTTGTCGAGTTGCAGCAACTTTGCGCGCGCCATGGCGATTTGCACGTCTGGGATAACGCGGACCAGTCCCTGGCGAACGCCGACGATGTTGAGGTCGGCAAGCTCGGCGGCTGGATCTAGCCGTGCGTATAACTTGGCCTTGTCGTACAGAGTTTTCGGTAATTGGCGACGACGTTCGGCAATGGTTCGATCGTTCTCGGCATCGTGACGGACCTGATTCGCGAGCTCCTCGTCTCCAGCATCCTCGGCATCAAGATCCACGCGTATATCATTTACGTAGTCATCTTCGCCAGGCATCACGGACACTTCTACTGCTGCTCTTATTGCACTACGAGGCGAGCACGGTCGACTGCGAGTCACAATCCTTTGCGAGTCCCAATTCCGATGTAATCGCCGGTCCTTCGAGAGTAACCTCACCGAACGTCGCCCGCATCATCGCGACGACTAGCAGTTCCGGTGTTACAGAATCGATCGATGTCGTTGGGCAGCCCTGCTAGCGGCCTTCTTCGGCGTCCTGCTCGTCGAGGTGCGATTTCATGTCGTGCAGCACGAAGCGGTTCGCCGATTCGCGTTGCGCATCCGAGACGTGCGCGTCGAAGTATGCGACGAGCTCCGCGTCGCCGGCGCCGTCGCGGATCAGCTTGTCGAAGTCATCGACCGGCACGCCCGCGCGCAGCAGGAAGCCCGTCGAGAGCGGGCAGTACGCGATGTACTCTCCCGCGGTGCCGGCATGGTCGCCGCGGACTTTGTCGGCCAGCCGCGCGAGCCACGAATAGCGGCCGAGCATCTCCCGCCCGCTGCGGGGCGGAGTCGTGCTGAGGTCCGGTGCGGCGACGTTCATGGGACGTTTCTACCCATCGTCCGTGGGCAGCGCAAGTCGTGAGGGTGTAGAGGGCGGCCGGCCGAATGGCAACGGCGAGGCGGCGGTACCGCGAGTGCGCAGGTCGTTATCAGACGATCACTCCCGCCTATGGGCCGGCCGGCGGCACCCACCTGGTCGTGAGGAGGACTTCGAATGGCTAACAACAGTTCGCGGCGCGAGTTCGTCAAGCGCGCGAGTGCGGTCGCCGGCGGCGCGGCGTTGGCCGGAGTTCCCGCTCTGTGGGAACCGGCGGGTGCGGCGGAGGTCCTCAAGGTCGGCTTCATCAGCCCGCGCACCGGCCCGCTGGGGAGCTTCGGCGAATGCGACCCCTACGTTATCTCGCTCGCCCGGAAGTCGCTCGCGAAGGGCCTGACCGCCGGCGGGAAAACCTACGCGGTCGAGATCGTCGATCGCGACAGCCAGTCCGATCCCGCGCGCGCCGGGCAACTGGCGAAGGAGCTGATCAACAGCAACGGGATCGACTTCATGCTCGTCACCTCGACGCCGGAGGTGGTCAATCCCGTCTCCGATGCGTGCGAGGCGGCGGGCGTCCCGTGCTTGTCCACCGTCATGCCGTGGGAATCGTGGTACTTCGGCCGCGGCGCCAAGCCCGGTGCGCCGTCGCCGTTCAAGTGGACGTATCATTTCAGTTTCGGCGTCAAGAACTTCTTCGATTGCTACGTTTCGCAGTGGCACGAGCTGCCGACCAACAAGAAAGTCGGCGTACTCTATCCGAACGACGCAGACGGCAACGCGATCCGCGAGCACCTCATCCCGGATTTGCAGAAGGCCGGCTTCACCGTGGTCGATCCCGGCGGATACGAGGACGGCACAACCGACTACTCGGCACAGATCGCCAAGTACAAGGCCGAGAACTGCGAGATCTTCAACACCTTTCCGATCCCGCCCGATTTCGCGACGTTCTGGCGTCAGGCCGCGCAACAAGGTTACACGAAGATGGTGAAGATCTCGCAGATCGCCAAGACCGGATTGTTCCCGTCGACGATGGAAGCGCTCGGATCGCTCGCCTACAACCTCGCGAGCGCGTGCTACTGGCACCGCAACTTTCCGTATCCTTCGTCGTTGACCGGGATCAGCTCGCGCGAGCTGGCCGACGGCTACGAGCGCACCACCGGCAAGCAGTGGAACCAGCAGATCGGCGCGTCGATGTCGTTGTTCGACGCCGGCTTCCAAGCGCTCAAGGACAGCGGCGCGCCGAAAACCAAGGCGGCGGTGGCAAAAGCGCTGAGCCGCCTCAAGACGACGACCGCCGTGGGCCTAGTCGACTTCACCCATGGCCCGGTGCCCAACGTCGCGACCGCGATCATCATCGGGACGCAATGGATCAAGGCACCGGCCGGTGCGAAGCACCCGCTGGACCTGGTCATCACCGAGCACGAGAACGACCCGAAGGTTCCCGTCGGCGCGAAGCTGCGGCCGTTTAGCTGACGTGGCCGAGCCTGACGTCCTGGTAGCGACCGGGATCGTCAAGCGCTTCAACGCCTTCGTCGCCGTCGCCGACGTCGATTTCCGCTTGGGCAACGACGAAGCCGTCGGCATCGTCGGCCCCAACGGCGCCGGCAAGACCACCCTGCTCAACGTGCTCGCCGGAACCTACGCACCGTCCGCCGGGACGGTGCGTTTCGACGGCGCCGACGTTTCGGGTTTGGACGCGGCTGCTCGCTGCCGCCGCGGCATCGCCCGCACGCACCAAGTTCCTCGGCCCTTCGCGAACATGACGGTGTTCGAGAACGTCTTCGTCGCCGCGTCGATGGGCGGCGAGCTCACCCGTCCGCGCGCCTACGACGCCGGGATCGCGTCGCTCACGCTGTGCGGGATGCTCGACCTCGGCAACCGGCGCGCCGAGACGCTGGGTTTGCTCGACCGCAAACGGCTCGAGCTCGCGCGGGCACTCGCGACGCATCCAAAGGCGCTGCTGCTCGACGAGATCGGCGCCGGCTCTGACCGACGCGGAAGCCGGCGAGCTCGTCGCGATCATCCGCGGCTTGCGCGAACGGGGAATCGCGATCGTGTGGATCGAGCACATCCTGCACGTGCTGCTTCAGATCGTCGAACGGCTGGTGTGCATGGACGCCGGCGCGATCATCGCCGAAGGCGCGCCGGACGTCGTGCTGGCGAACCCGGCCGTCATCGAGGCGTACCTCGGGAGCGGCGTGACGTGAGCCTGCTCGCCGTCGAGCACCTCGACGCCCGCCACGGACAGCTCCAAGCCGTTCGTGACGTCTCGTTCGCGCTCGACGAGGGCGAGATCTTCGCGCTCATCGGTGCCAACGGCGCAGGAAAGACCACCCTGTTGCGCGCGGTTGCGGGCGCGCACCGCATCGCGGGCGGCCGCATCGTGTTCGACGGGCGCGAGGTGAGCTCGACGCGCGCCAATCGGCGCGTCAGCCTGGGCATCACGCTCGTCCCCGAAGGGCGGCGGTTGTTCGCCGGCCTGACGGTGGAAGAGAACCTGATGGTCGGTGCGACCAGCGGGCGCCGCGGCCGGTGGAACGTCGAGACCGTGCTCGAAGCGTTTCCGATGCTGCGACCGCTGCTGAAGCAGCGTGCCGGCGAACTCTCCGGCGGGCAGCAGCAGGCGACCGCGATCGGCCGCTCGCTGATGAGCAACCCGCGCGTCCTGCTGGTCGACGAAGTCTCGCTGGGGCTTTCGCCGGTCGCGGTCGAGCAGGTCTACGAATCGTTGCGTGCCGTCATCGCATCGGGCGCGACGATCGTGCTGGTCGAGCAGGATCTCGGCCGCGCGCTGCGGGTCGCGACACGCGTCGCCTGCATGCTCGAGGGCCGCATCGTGCTCGAGGGCCGCGCGGCGGAGATGACGCGCGAGGCCGTCACCGAGGCGTACTTCGGTTTGCGCCGTTCGGCCCGTGCGGGCGAAGCGCCGTAATGGCCAACGAGCTCGTCCAGGGCATTCTGCTCGGCTGTTACTATGCGCTCATCGCCTGCGGCTTGTCGTTCATGTTCGGCGTGCTGCGCATCATCAACCTCGCCCACGGCAGCATCGCGGTGCTGGCCGCCTTCGTGGTGTGGACGATCGCGGAACGCTGGAACGTCTCGCCGTTCGTCGCGCTCGTGGCGGTCATGCCGGTCATGGCCGCGGCCGGCTGGCTGCTGCAGCGCACGGTGCTCGAACGCAGCTTGCGGTCGGGCGCCTTGACGCCGCTGCTGAGCACGTTCGGGCTGGCGATCGTCATCGACAACCTGTTGTTCAGTAAGTTCGGCGCCGACACGCGCTCGATGGCGCCCAACATCGGCGACCTCGCGTTCAACAGTTGGAACCTCAGCGGGGGCGTGACGATCGGCCAGCTCGCCCTGCTCACCGCGGTCGTCGCGGTCGCGCTGCTCGGCGGCCTGCAACTCTTCTTGGCGCGCACGCCGCTCGGTCGGGCGATCCGCGCGACCGCCGAAGATCCCGACACGGCCGAGCTGGTGGGGATCGACGCCGCGCAAAGTATACGCGGCGGCGACGGCGATCTCGATGGTCACCGTCGCCATCGCCGGAACCTTCCTGGCTATGCGCGCGACCTTCGATCCGTACGCCGGATCGACGCAGCTCATCTTCGCGTTCGAGGCGATCGTGATCGGCGGCACCGGATCGCTGTGGGGCACGCTGGCCGGCGGCATCGTGCTAGGCGTCGCGCAGAACCTCGGCTCGCAGATCAACCCGCAAGGCTTTCTGATCGGCGGGCACGTGGTGTTCTTCGCGGTGCTGGCGGCGCGTTTCTTCATCGCCGGCCGCAACCCGCGCTCGATCGTGCGCGCGCTGTTGAGAACGTCGCCGTGACGCAAGCGCAGCCGATGGTGGTACAACGCTGGAACGTGCTCTCGATCGCCGCGGTCGTGAGCCTGGCGGCCCTGCTCGTGGTGCTCGCGTTCGGTCCCGCATATCTCGGGCCGAACTTGACCGACCGGATCACGACGCTGTTCATCTACGTGATCCTGGCCGCCATGTGGAACGCGCTCGCCGGATACGCGGGATTGGTCTCGGTCGGACAACAGGCGTTCTTCGGCCTGGGCGCCTACGCCGCGATCCGGCTGTCGAACGCCGGGATCAACGTCTATCTCGCGCTCGTGATCGCGCCGCTATTGGTTGGTGCGGCGTCGCTTCCGCTCTCGGCGCTCGCGCTGCGGCTGCGCGGCGGTGAGTTCGCCATCGGGATGTGGGTCTTCGCCGAGCTGGCGCACTTGCTCGTCAACCTCGACGGCCTTGTGCAAGGCGAGACCGGCACGTCGCTCATCGCCATATCCACGTATGCGCCCGACGTGCGGCGGGCGTGCAACTACTGGGTCGCCCTGGTGCTCATGACGCTGCTGGTCGGGCTGGTGTTCGGGTTGCTGCGCAGCCGCACGGGAGCCGCGATCCAAGCGATCCGCGACGACGAGCAAGCCGCGGCATCCGTCGGCGTGCGGGTCTTCGCCACCAAACGGCTGATCTTCGTGCTGGCCGCCGCCGGCTGCGCCGCCGCGGGGTCGCTCACGCTCTCCACGCTGATCAGCTTCCAGCCCAAGACGTACTTCAGCGTGCAGTGGACCGCGTACATGATCTTCATGACGCTCGTCGGCGGCCTGGGCACGTTCGAAGGCCCGATCCTGGGCGCGATCATCTTCTTCTTGATCGAGACGATCTTCGGCGCCGGCGGCGTGTGGTATCTGGTCGGGCTGGGCGCCTCCGCGCTGCTGTTCTCACTGTTTCTGCCGCGCGGTATCTGGGGAACTTTGACCGACCGCTTCGGCATCCATCTGATGCCGGTCGGTTACCGGCTGCGCGCTCGCCCCGCCGAACGTCGCTAAGGCGGTGAGCTGTTAACCGCGCAGGAGCGTTATCGTGCCGCCGTAGTCGACGTCGCGCCACACCATGGCGTTGGCGCTGGTGAAGGTATACTTGAACGCGCCGCCCGGCGGTTTCGCGTTGTTCTCGAAGTGCCCCGAGCCGACG
Source organism: Vulcanimicrobiota bacterium (assembly GCA_963723445.1). Classification (GTDB taxonomy): domain Bacteria; phylum Vulcanimicrobiota; class Vulcanimicrobiia; order Vulcanimicrobiales; family Vulcanimicrobiaceae; genus Vulcanimicrobium. The sequence goes on along the minus strand of CAVRQP010000006.1, from coordinate 139,935 downwards.
CGCGTTCCGACGACGTACCGCTGCTTGGGCGACCAGTCGACGACGCTGAACCCGATCTCGCCGTTCGGATAAATCCGGTACGTGCCCGATTGCTGCGTCATCAGCGCGCCGCACCGGGCCTCCTGGGCGTAGCTGCCGTTCGCGCTGAGGACGACCTCGATCGTGCAGCGCTGCCGGTTTATCGTAAATGCTCCGTGCCAGGTTCCGGTGAACGACGCCGCCACGGCGCCGGCCGGTAGGACGAACAGCGCGAGCATCATGACGGTCGTGCGAACGGCGCTGCGAGACATAACGCGACCTCCGAAGGCGGTGCCGGCGAGTCTCATGATGGTTGCGCCGCCGGCGCCGGCCGTCCCCGCGAGACGAGGCTCGCGAAGGCGCCGGCCAGCATCCCGCAGGCGTATCCGGCGTGCACCAGCGGAAAATACGCGCACGACGCGGCGGTGACGGCGGCCGGCTGACCCGCCGGCCGCAGTACCACGGTCAGCACGGCGTACGCCGCCGCGAGCGGCACGAGGGCGATCCGGGCGGGGCTGACGGCGAGGCCGAGCGCGACCAACAGCGCGACCGGCGGCACCACGTGGCGCAACCGCACGCTGCGCGGATGATGGGCGATCGTCTGCGCGCGCCAGTACCCGTAGCGCGTCCACTGTTTGAGCGCCGCGCGCGCCCCGCGGGTGAGGATCTTGCGGCTGTGCGCGGGGACGCGCACCACGCTGCCGCCGGCCTCGCGGATCCGTTCGGCCAGCTCGGCGTCCTCGTTCGCGCGCCAGCGCTCGTCGTAACCGTGGAGCTTGCGCAGCACGCCGGGCCGCCACGCGCCGAGATACACGCTGCTCACCGGCCGGATCTCCTCGAAATGGCGGTAATCCGCCGGCCCGAAACCCATCGGGCTCGAGAATAACGCCGCGTGCAGCGCTCGGCCGAACGTCGTCGGCGGGCTGAGCTCGTGATTTCCGCCGACGCACCAGACGCCGTCCGGTAAGGTCGCGAACGCGTTCATGATGGTCCCGACATAGTCCGACGCGTAGAGCGTGTGCGCGTCGACGCGGATCACGTACGCGTCCGCCGGGACGCGGGTGAGGCCGCGATTGAGCGCTGACGCGATGTTACGCGCGTCGACCGCGACGACTTCGCCGGCCCAGCCGGCCTCGCCGAGCCACCGCGCCACGATCGCCGCGCCGCCGTCGGTCGAACGGTCGTCGACCGCGATCAGGGTCAGGCGCAGCGGCCGGCCGCCGCCGTCGGTCTGCGCGGCGAGGCTCTCCAGCACCGCCGGGAGATGCGCCGCCTCGTTGTGGAAGGGCATGACGAGGCAGACGGAGGCTCCCGGGTACATGGGTTCCAGTGTACCCTAAGGGAGCGTGCGTAACGTCGCATGCAGCGACAAGGAAGTACGGTTTGCGGGTCGTCCAACTGGTTCCGAATCTCGTCGGCGGAGGCGCCGAGGCCGCCGTTCGCACGCTGAGCGCGGGGCTCGCCGGCGCCGGGATCGACCTCACGATCGTTTCGGTGTATCCCACCGGCCTCGATGCGGCCGAGCTGGAGCGCCTCGGCGTGCCGGTCGTTGACCTGGGCCGGCGGGGTCGCGGCGACCGCGGCTACTTCCGCCGATTGGTCGGCACGTTGCGCCGGCTGCATCCCGACGTCGTGCACGCCCACCTGCATACCGGCCAATACGGAGGCCGTGCCGCGGCATTGCTCGCCCGCGTCCCGGCCGTGGTCCTCACCCTCCACGGCGACGAGCCGGGCGGCCCGGTGCGGTGGGCCGCCGATCGGTTGCTGCATGCCGGAACGGCGCGATTCGTGGTCTTCACCGAAGCGCAACGGCGGCGCTTCGCGGCCGAGGACGGCGTTGCGGCCGCGCGGATCGCGGTGATCCCCAACGGCGTCGCGGTGCCCGCACCGTCCGCGCCGCGCGAGGAGCTGCGTGCCGGACTGAAGCTCGAGGCCGGCGCGTTCGCGCTCTACTCGGCCGGACGGCTGGCACCCGAGAAGAACCAACGCGCCGCCATCGAGGCGGTGGCGCTTGCGCGTGCCGAGGGCGCCGGCCGCCTTCGCTTGGTGCTCGCCGGTGACGGCCCGCTGGCCGCCGACCTGCGCGCATTCGCCGGCGGACTCGGCCTGCGCGAGCAAGTCGACTTTCTGGGGTACCGGCGCGACGCGCCGGCGCTCGCCGCGGCGATGGATCTGTTCGTGCTGCCGTCGCTGCGCGAGCGCATGCCGCTCGCGCTGGGCGAAGCGATGATGGCCGGCCTGGCGCCCGCGATCGCGCCCTGGGACGGCTACGGCGACTTCGTGCGCGACGGCGAGACGGGATTCGTGGCCGACGGCTTCGACCCAGCCCCGCTGGCGGCGACGATCTTACGCGCCTATGCCGGCGACGCGGCGCGCGCCGCGGTCGCGCAACGGGCGCAAGCCGCCGCGCGCGCGATGTTCGACGTCGGCGCGATGGTACGCGCACACGTCGCGCTCTACGAGACGCTGGTACGAGGCCGCCGCGGGTGAAGCTGGCCTACGTAACCGCGCTGTTTCCGTGCGCACCGGCCGAGCAGTTCTTCGAAGCCGAAGTGCGCTCGATCGCGCGACAGTTGGAGGTCGTTCTGATCCCGACGCGTCCGCCTTCGTCGACCGTGTGCTATGACGATCTCGGCGCCGGAGTGCTCGCGCATGCCGCTGTTCGACGTTCGCGTGGCGGCGCTGGCGGCGCGTCAAGCGGTGAGGACGCCAGGGCGCGCGCTGGCCGCATTCACGCAGATCGCTTTCGGCCCGAGCAGCCTGCGCGCGCGCGTGGTGAACCTGATGACGTTTCCGAAAGCGCTGGCGGTCGCGCATGAAGTGCGCCGGCTGCACGTCGACCACGTGCACGCGGCGTGGTTGACGACGCCGGCGACGATTGCCTGGGTCGTCCACCGCGTCACCGGCATTCCGTTCAGCATCACCGCGCACCAGCACGACATCTTCTCCGGCAACCTGCTCGAGTCGAAGGTGAACGAGGCATGCTTCACGCGCGTCATCTCGGAACGCAACCGGCAGAAGCTGATCGAACGGTTGCATCCCGCGTTGGCGGAGCGCTGCGTTACGCTGCACCTCGGCGTCGAGGTCCCGCCGCTTCCGCCGCCGCCGCCGGCGCGCACGCCGCGCCTTCTCTGCGCGGCGAGGCTCTGCGAGTGGAAAGGTCACCGCTACCTGCTCGAGGCCTTGGCCGCAACTGCGCGAGCGCGGCGTCGCATTCGAGTGCGACCTGGCCGGCGACGGTGAGTTACGCGCCGAGGTTACGGCGATCGTCGAGCGGCTCGCGCTGGGCGACCGCGTGAGGATGCTCGGCAACGTCCCGCACGCGGAGGTCGTGGGCGCGCTCGCGCGCAGCGACTACGACGTGTTCGTGTTGGCGAGCACCGAGCGCGAAGGCGAGCACGAAGGGATCCCGGTCGCCGCGATGGAGGCGATGGCTGCCTGCGTCCCGGTCGTCTCGACGACGACGGGCAGCCTTCCCGAGCTGGTCGGGCCCGGCGAGGGGCTGTTGGTTCCGCAGCGCGATCCCACTGCGCTGGCGCGAGCGATCGAGACGATGCTGACCGGCCCGGCTGAGCGACGCCTGTCCGGGGCGCGGTCCCGCGCCCACATTGAAGCGTCGTTCGAGACCGGGGTGACGACCGCGGCCCTACTCCGGCTGGTGACCGCGGGTGACGGCGCGTCTCAGTTGCTGCGCGCGAGCACGACGACGCGGGCGGTGTGATCGGCCTGGTAGGCCGTCTGGGCGAGATCGGCGCCGAGGGTGAGGATGCCGGCGATGACGGCGGCGTAGGCCAAAAACGAGCGGATCACGACGGGAGCGTCCTTTCAACTAATTCACTAGGTACTCGATGTACGCAGCATACCTCCGGCGTGTTTCAGAGTCAACTAAAACTTTAGTTAGAGACCGGGTCAGGCCCGGTTCGTCACGACGTCGATCATCGCGTCGACGACATCCGGGTCGAACTGCTCGCCGCGGCCCTGGACGAGCTGATCGAGCGCCAGCGAAGGCGCCATCGGCGGGCGGTAGGGGCGGCGGCCGATCATCGCGTTGAACGCGTCGGCGACCGCGACGATGCGCGCGACGTGCGGTATGGCCTCGAACTTGAGACAATCCGGATAGCCCTTGCCGTCGAAGCGCTCGTGATGGTTCCGGACGGCAGGAGCCAAGTAGGCGACGTGCGAGACCTGGAGCACGATCCGCTCGCCCTCCTCGGCATGCCGGCGCATGATCGCCATCTCTTCGTCGTCGAGGCGACGCGGCGCGGTGAGAATCTCGCGCGGGGTCATCACTTTGCCGATGTCGTGCACGAGCCCGGCGCGGGTCAAATGCACGATCTCCTCCTTCGAGGCCCCGAGACGCTTCGCCAGCCGCGCGCACCACGATCCGACGGCACGCGAATGCTCCGCGGTGAGCACGTCGCTCAAATCGAGCCGGGTCAACAGGCCGTCGAGGACGATGTCGATCTCGTCGACCGCTTCGTGATGATTCGACTCCGCCACCGCTCGCTGCTTGGCCGCAATGGAAGCTGACGTCAGCCGCTCGCGCACGCGCGTGAAGGCGCGTCCGGCTTCCGTGTCCGTCGCCAGCGTTCTTCCAACGCCGTCGAGCGCGGCACCGATCACGTCCTGCGTCGGGACGATCCCGGCATACCGGTCGCAAGCGGCATCGATCCAGGTTGCGGCGATCTCCCAGTCCGCGGCGCCGGCCGACGCGGCGCAGCGGTCGACGAACCGGGCAGCCAGAATCTTGGCGGCGACCGTACGATCCGCCGGCCGCAATCGGTCCAGCGCCGTGACGACAATGTCGCCTGCCTGCCGTTGAACCGCCGCGGCGAGGCCCTCGCCGTCATAGCCGCGAGCTGCTCGCATCGCGCTCATCGCAGCGCACCGGCGGAAACCGCGGCGCTTTTCGTGCGGCGGGCGGCATGCGGCTCGACGCTGCTCGTCGGAAGCCGGCCGATGAACCGCGCGACCCCACCGAGCTCACATCGCTCGAGCTCGTCGAGCCGGTCGCCCAGCAATAAAACGGCGGCGACGCCGCCGGCGCGACACCCGTGAAACGCCGCGATCGCTTCGACCAGGGTTCGAACCCGTCCGTGCGCGCTCGCTGCGGCAAAGTGCGCGGCGGTCAGCGCTTGCACGGCAGCGTCGTCGTCGCCCAACAGCATCTCGGCCAGCGCGAGATAGGCCGCGGTGCGTACGGCCAGCGGCTGATCCACGGCCAGCCGGCCGAGGCTTTCCCGCGAGTGGCCGATCGCGACGCGGGCGGCGTCGCTCTTACCGGCGGCCGCACCGTAGACCGCGACTTCGGCCCACCGGTAGGCGATGCGATCGTCGTCGAACAGCTTCTCCGCGCCCGGCGCGAGCATTTCGTAGGCATGCTCGAAGCGCCCGTCCCACGCCGCGCGCAACGCTTGTGCCGGCAGCAGCCCTTCGCTGACCATCGGCGTCAGCAGCACTTGCATCTCGCCGAGTTGCGCGTGCAGCCGCTCGAGTGCGGCGACGTCGCCCGCATCGACCTCGATGGAGTACGCGTTGAGAATCGCGTAGAGGCGCAATCCGTCGCTGCCGGCTTTTCGCCCGGCTTCCTCGAGGCGGCGGAGCGCGGCGCGCGCCGCCGGAACGTCGTCTTCGTGCAGCATTGCGACGTTGAACAGCACGCTGAGCGCACGTGCGGCGAGGTCGTAGAGGAACGTCTCGTCCGCCCGCGCCAACGCGCGTTCGGCCAGCGACTTCGCGCCGCGGTAGTCGCCGTCATTGAGCGCGACATATGACGCCTGATGCAGGATGCGAGCGCGCAGCGCGTCGTCGGTTACGCCCGGCAGACGTACGAGCGCGTGCCGGACCGCTTCGCGCGCTTCGGCGAGCCGGTGTTCCGCGACGTAGGCGGTGCCGAGCAGCGCCCAGAGCGCGGCATCGGCGTCGGCCGGCGCTCGCGTTTCCCTGGCCGCCTCGACGCCGAGCAGCTCGATCGCGTCGGGGCGCCCGCGCCGCACCAGGTCCATCGCATAGCGCAGGACGATCTCGCGCCGTTCGTCGTCGTGTGCCGTTTCGATGGCCAGCCGGAACCAGGCTTCGGAGACGTCGAAGCTTTCGTCGAGCGACGCCAGCGCGGCTTTGATGGCGAGCGCGGTCGGATGCCGCGCCAGCGTCGCGTCGCTCAGCGCGGCGAGTGCCGCCGCGGCTACGGCGACGTCGCCGTGGTCGAGCGCCTTGAACCCGCGCCGGTCGACGGCTGCGGCGAGGCGTTCCTCGTCGCAGGCCCGGATGCGCAACGCAATCGCCTCGGGCCAGCGGTCGACGCGCGCGAGGCCGGAGGCGGCCCGGTCGAGGACGGCGGTCCGGCGTTCGGCGCTCAGCTCGTCGACGCGTTGCAGCAGACGGTCGCGACACGGTTCGTAGAAAGCGTACGTGCCGGCGTCGAGCTCGCGAACGAGCTCCGCGTCGCTCAACGCCGGACCGAGGCGCGAATCAGACTCGAACGCGGCCAGGAGCCCGGCGTCGAAACGGCCGGCGCACGCGGCTTCGTACACGCGCGCGCGCTCGTCCTCGGTGAAGCGGAGCAGGGCTGCTTCGACCAAACCGTCGTACACGTCGTCGCGGGTGAGCTTCCCGGGCCGCAGTCCGCCGGCGAGCACGACGCGCAGGCCAAGCGCCCAGCCTTCGGTCGCGTCGAAGAGCGCGGCTGCGTCAGCAGCCGAAAGCGCGGCTCCCGCGGCGGCGAACGCCGTCACGATCTCGTGCGGCTGGACGCGAAACTCGTCGGACTCGATCGGCAGGTCGCAGAGCCCCGAAGAGAGCCAGCGCGGCACGGGCAGCGACGCGGCGTCGCGCACCGCCACGACCCAGCGCATCCGCGGTACGGTGGCTTGGATCAACGCGCTCAGAAACGCCGCGCAACGCGGCTCCGACATGACGTTGTGCAGATCGTCGAGCACGACCGTCGCCGTGACGTCCGCGAGGTGTTCGCAGGCCCACGCGGTCGCGACGCCTTCGCCCTCGCCGCGCTCGAGCTGCAACGCAGCGGCGCGGGTCGATCGCCCCATCGTCGGACAGACGTCGCGGAACGTGGCGCTGAGTCCGCGGAGCAGTTCGCCGGGCGTCGCGTGCTCGGCCCCGGCGCTGAACCGAAGGTGCGCCGTCTCGCGCAATGCGAGATGGTCGCGAATCAAGGTGCTCTTGCCCAAGCCCTCACCGGCGACGATGAGGGTGATCGGCGCGCGCATCGACTGACCGATGCGCGCGTGAAGCCGGTCGAGATGGAACGTGCCGGCGGCAGGTTCGCCGCGCCGTGGGCGCCTCGGAACGCTCACGGCGCGACGATGACCCTCAGAAGCCGGCGAGCCCGTTGGGGCTGCCGTTGGTGCCGGCTACGGTGTTGAGTTGGCCCAGGTTCGAATACAGCTTCTGAGCCCCGATCGAGAAGGAACCGTAGTCCGCGGCCGCGGCATAGAGGCCGGCCACGAACGGTGCGCCGACGCTCGTCCCGCCGAGCACGACCCAACCCTTCTCCGCGTCGCTGTAGACCGAGACGCCGAGGTTGGAATCGGCCAGCATCACGACGTCGGGCACGGAACGAGCGCCGTTGCACTGACCGGATCTCGCCTGCCACGGCGGCGCTTGGGTCATGGCGCTGCAGCCGTCGCCGGAACCGTTCCATTCGGTCTCGGCCCAGCCGCGGGCGGACCCGTCGGCACTCAGCGTCGTACCGCCGACGGTGGTCACGAAGGGTGACGAGGCGGGAAACTGCACCACGCCGCTGCCGAGGTCGCCGGCGCTGGCCGTAATCGCGATCCCCGGATGGAAGAACGCGGACTGGGCCTGATAGTCGATGCCCGCGACGTTGCCGCCGCCTTCGGGCACGCCCCAGCTGTTGCTGATCGCGGCGGGGTGATAGGATGCGGCGACGTTCACCGCGTTCGCCAGGCTGTCGAGATCCTGGCCGGGCGCCTCAACTAGCAGCAGGCGGCAGTTCGGGCATGCGGCGGAAGCCATCGCGAGATCGAGCGCCCGCTCGTCGGCCCACGTGGTCGCGTCCGAATTGTTACCTGGCGGCGGCGGCGGCGGCGGCGGTGCTCCCGGCGTCGGCTTGACTTGAACGACCTGGAAGCAACCGTTCTTGCTCGTGCAATCCGGCAATCCGAACTGAGAGCGGTAGGTGCCAAGGTCTTTCTCGGCCTGCGGGTTATTGAACGCGACGACGATGGCTATTGTCGGGCCGGCCGGCGTCGCCGCCGACATGGCGGCCGGCAAGCCGTAGGCTGTGCGAAGCTGCGCGGGCGACAAGCCACCCGACGGGGTTTTGCTGGCGGGATGGTTCGGGTTCTTCTTGACGTTGCAAGCCGCACCGCCGGCCGGACCCGGTGCGCAGGCGGCTTGGTCAGCCGGCGCAGGCGTCGGCGAAGCGGCAGGAAGCGCGCGCGAGATGTTCGACCCGCCGCGAGGAGCGCCCTGACTCAGCGACGGCGTGAGAGAGCCGCCCGCCGCACTGCAACCGGCGATGACCGCGGCCGCCAGCCCGAGGAAGAGCATCTTCACGCTGCCTCTTGGACCCTTGCGCGGTTCCGGCGGACGGTCGAAGGGCGGTAAGGGACGTCCAACGTCCGGGAGATCGTACGGCAAAGCTTCCTCCTGAAGAACACGGCGGCCGAAAGCGACATCCTGTCGCCGCCCGAGGGTGATGAATGTCTTGTCCCCCATTATTGGGGGTGCCTAACGACCTAACCTTTTGCAGACTATTGCCGATTTGTAAGGACTTGGTCCATTCGCCCAAGCGTTCACGGCGGGCGGGAGCGTTGGCATGAAGTGAGCGACTTGGCGCATTCGCTTGGGCCGGGAGCGCTCGCTAAGCACGGACCTCCGCGGCCTCTTTGAACGAGCAGAACCCCGCAACCGCGCGCAATTGCTCGACCGTCGAGCAACGCGTCGCGAGGAGCGCCCGCGAGCACACGAGGACCGCCAGAGCCCGGCCGCGCGAGAGCGCCACGTTGAACCGGTTCTCTTCGAACAAAAAGTCCGCACCGCGCGGGGCGTCGTCGGCGCACGAGGTCGCCAGCGAGTAGATCACGGCCGGCGCCTCTTGCCCTTGGAACTTGTCGACGGTGCCGACCCGGATCTGGTCGCCGAAACGTACGCGCAACCGTCGCTTGAGCAGCCGGACCTGCGCGTTGTACGGCGAGACGACGAGCACGTCGGCGACGCCGAGCACGCGCCGGACCCCGCAGCGGTCGGTGAACGTTCCGCTGGCGAGTCCGGCGACGATCCGCTCGACTTCCGACGCCTCCTCTTCCGAGGACTGCGCGTTGCCTTCGTGATCGAGCGGCACGTAGCGCAGCCCGGCACCCGCGAACCATGGCGCGTCGATCCGCTGCAGCGAGCACGAGCCTGCCGAGTGCAGCCGCTTCTCGTACACCATCGTCGAGAGAAAATCGCACAGGGCCGGATGCATGCGAAACGTCCGATCGAGAAAGACGCCGCGATCCGGCGGGACCGTATCGTGCCGCACGGTCTCGCTTTCGGTCAGCAGGTGCTCGAGCACCGACGCTCCCACGCCGGCGGGATGCGTCCCCAACGAGACGTGCGCGAGCTGCAGCGGATCGCCGAGCAGGATGACATTGCGGGCGTTGGTTGCCATCGCCAGGACGTCCGCCAACGCGACTTGACCGGCCTCATCGACGACGAGATAATCGACCTCCGCCAGGCCGTCGCGCGAGAACAGCCACGCCGTCCCGGCGACGAGCGAGAAATCGGCGAACGACGCGCTCTTCTCGGCGTTCTCGATTAACGTGACGGCGAGCTTAGAGACAAACGGGCTGTCGTCGTTGTTCGGATCGCACTTCTTGACGCCGCGGATCGTCCGCCCTTGCTCCGCGGCGACCGCTTCGACGGCGTGCAGCAGGTTGTTGATCGCTTTGTGGCTGGTCGAAGTGACGCCGACGCGTTTGCCTTCGTCGAGCAGCGTCGCGATGACGTGCGCGCCGATGAACGTCTTCCCGGTCCCAGGCGGTCCCTGCACCATCAGCGCGCTGCGGTCGAGTCGCCGTGCAAGGTCCGCCACGTCGGACGGGGCGATCGCCTCGTTGCCGGGTCGAATCTCCGGCTGGACCACTCCTCCGTCGTGCAGTCCGCTGATGCGCGGCCGCGCCCGGCGCAAGATGTCCCACGCGGCCGAGTAGCGCGAGGCGGCGCTGCCGTCGAGCACGGCATCGGCGAGGCGGCGCAACGCCTGTTTCTGCTCGTTCTTCTGGATCGGATCGCCCGGGATCAACGCGCGCGGGTGGGGTGACCCCGGCGCGCGCTTGATCCGGACGACGAGCGCGTCGTCATCGACCGGCCCGCTCAGCTCGCCCTGCAGCGACCGGCGGGCGTGCGGATCGTGCGGCTTGGTCTTGCCGAGCTTGTGCTGCTGCGGGGGAAAGCGATACGTGTACACGAGATTCTTGTCGCGCTCGCCGGCTTTGTACGGCGCGACGTCGTCCGCCAGGACGAGGCCGCCCAGCGCGTCGGTGTCGTCGTCGATGAAGTCCGAGTCGCGTTCGTAACGGTCGAACAGCGCCCACCAGACCGGCTTGTCCTCGCGCCGATGGTACGCCAGCAGGTGCGCCAGCAGCGCGCGGGGCGAGCCCTCCGCCGCGCCGTCGAGCAGCGCGCGCTGCTGGTCGTCGCGCTCGGCTTCGAGCTTGATCTCTTCTTCCGTGCGCGCACGCGGATCGCGTTGCGCGCGAAACGGCAGGTCGACGCCGTACTGGACGCGCGCTTCGTCGCGCAGGACGAGCAGCCACTCGTGCAGACGGCGCGTCGAAAGGCAGTCTTCCTCGTTGTAGCGGATGATATCGTCTTTGATCGCGGCGGAACGTTCGGGGTCGGCCAGGTACTCCTCGAAGGCGATGATCGATTGATCGCCCTTTCGCACGTCCGCCGCGCGGGCAAAACCGTAGAACGCCTCGAGCTTTTTGATCGAGTAGCCGTCCTGCGATTGGGCGAGGGCCGCTTTCACGACCGCGTACAGGTCGACCAGGATCTCGCCGCGCAACAGGTCGTCGACCGCTTCTTCGCGCGTCCCGTGGCGCATGGCGAGCTTGCGGAGCGCCGTCTTCTCGTAGGCCGCGTAGTGGTACACGTGCGCGTGCGGATAACGCGTGCGATGTTCGACGAGCCAATCGATGAATCGCTCGAAGGCGAGTTTCTCTTTGTGCGGCGTCTCGCCCCAAAACTCGTGATACGCGCGCTCGGAATCGCTGGGCACGAACGCGCCGAAGAGGTACTCCAAACCGCGGCCCGCTTCGTAGAGCGGATCGCCTTCCATATCGAAATACACGTCGCCGTCATCGGGTGACGGGAGGGCGCCGAATCCGTGGAGGTCGCGCGGCGGCAGAAACTCGTAGCGACGCAAACCCGTCGTGCGCTGGTGCAGCTGGAGCGCCGCTTGTCGCCGCAGCGTGGTAAACGTCTGAACGACCATGTTCGGCGGGCGGGCGTCGTCGCCGGACGTCGCCAACCGCTCCAGCGTCGCGATCCCGGCGCCGCTGAGCCGTCTCACCTGGTCGCGACGCATGCCGGCGATCAGCGACAGGTGATCGACCGCACGGCGCACCTGGTCGCAGTTTTCCAGCCAGGCGCATTCGCTGCACGCCGGCACGTGCTCCGGGACGGCGACCGGGTCCAACGCATCGACCACCTCGACGAACCGCCGCTGGGCCTCGCGCACGTACGCAACGTAACGCGCCGGGTCGTACGCCGTCTCGCTCCGGTCGCCGAACACCGCCCGGACGCTGCGCGGCAGGACCCCTTGCACCGCGGCGACGAGCAGCGCATAGGTACAGAGCTGAACGAGGAATTGCGGCTTTTCGCGAATCGCGAGCTTGGTGTCTTGGACGTCGTACGACCACGGCCCCAACTCGCTGGGAGCATCGACGCGCAGCAAGAAATCGGCGCGGCCGGTCCACGCGCCGTCGAGGAACGAGCCCTGATAGATCGCCTCGGCGCCGCTTCGCATCGCCGCCCGCGTCGCATCGACCGCATGCAGCAGGTCGGCGGCCGTATTGTCGCCTTCAGGAACGCGCACGACGTGGATCCCATCGGCAACGAGCCGTTCCAGCACGCGCCGCTCGTGCTCGACGCCTTTGCGCGCGATGATCGCCAGCGTGGGATCGTCGTCGGGCGGCCGCTCGCGGCGGAGCAGGACACGGCGGTTCAGCGCCACCCGGTGCGGGCAGGCGAGGTAGTCGTTGAGATCGGAGGCCGCATAGACGACCCGGCCGTCAACGAGGCGCACGCTTCACCATCGGCGAGGACATACGACGACGATACGCGAGTCCCGTGCCAAGCGGGTGGCATTGCCGCCCGGCAGAAAAACGCGCGCATGGGACAGGAACCGCGCTGGAAGTTTGACGGCGTCCGCGTCGTGGCCGCGTGCGAGCTCGATCCGAACACGCCGCAGACGCCGGGGATGAATCGCGCCGCCGCGATCACCACGGCGACGGCCGGCGCCCAAAAGCTGTGGGCCGGGACGGTACGAATCGATGCCGACGCGCGGACCGGGGCGCATCATCACGGCGAGCTCGAGAGCGTGATCTACGTGGTGCGGGGACGGGCCCGGATGCGCTGGGGCGACCGGCTCGAGTTCGTCGCCGAGGCCGGTCCAGGCGACTTCATCTTCGTCCCGCCGTACGTTCCGCACCAAGAGATCAACGCCGCCGAGCAGGAGCCGCTCGAGTGCGTCCTGGTCCGGAGCGGGCAAGAGCCTGTCGTCGTCAATCTCGATATTCCGGTCGCCGCCGAGCCCGAGCACGTTCGCTGGATCGACGACATCCATCGGGCGTAAATTCCCGGACAGATTTCGGTCAGGACTCGGCACGAACGGGAGGGACCCGTCAGCCGAAGGTGCGAACGGGGGCTGTGATGGCCCCGATTCACTCGCTGCGTCTCGTAGCGGCGCTGTTCAGCTTTATCGTTTGCGGACTCGGAGCCGCACCGGCGAGCGCCGGCGGCACGATCCCCGCCGCCGTGCCGACCGAGTCGGCATACGCCGCCGTCCTGCGCACGATCAATCCGAAACTGCCGTTGGAGAAAGCGCGAGCGTACGCGCGCTCGGTGATGGCCGATGCGTGGCGCACGCACCTCGATCCGCGCTTCATCATGTCGATCGTCACCGTTGAGTCAGCCTGGCGCTCGAACGCGATCTCACGCGTCGGCGCGCGCGGGCTCGGCCAGCTGATGCCGCACACCGCCGCGCTGCTCGGCGTGAACGCGTGGAATCCGGCCGAGAACTTGCGCGGAACGTCGTCGTACCTCAAATCATTGATGGATCACTTCCACGGAAAGCCGAACGCCACGAAGTTGGCGATCGCCGGTTACAATGCCGGACCGAAGGCCGTCGAGCGTTATCACGGCGTGCCGCCGTACACGGAGACGAGAAACTACGTCGTGCGTGTGCTGCACGTTTGGAAGCAGCTCAACGGGCGCGTCGGCCGCGCGTTCGCTCCGGGCGCCGCGACGCTCGCGGTGCACCCGCATATGCTTCCTGACGAGAAGCAGTGGCTGAGCAGCGTCAACGAAGTGCTGCCCGCGACCGCTGCGGCGGTCGAAACCGTCCCCAACCCGGCGCTCTCGGCGGACTCGGTCGCCCAGACGGGAACGACCGCGGAGCCGGCCGCCCCTGCCCCCGGCTCCGCACCCGACCGCTACTAGGCTCCTCGCCCGCAACCGGCGACCTTCCGCGCCCGGTCACGGCGCGCATGAGGGCGGACGGCGCGGTCCCGGCCACGATGCAGGCCATGGTGATCGACGCGTTCGGCGGGCCCGAGCGGCTCACCGTACGAGAGGTTCCGGTTCCCTCGGTCGGCGACGATGAGGTCCTGCTTCGCGTCGACACCGCCGGAGTCGGGATCTGGGACGCCAAGGCGCGGCGAGGCGTCTGGGCCAGTGGGCACGACCGCTTTCCGATGGTTCTGGGCGCTGAAGGCTCGGGGACGATCGCCGCGCTCGGCGACGCCGTCCAAGGGCTGCACTTGGGCGACGCGGTCTACGGCTACGGATCCGGCGACACGAAGGGCGGCTTCTACGCCGAGTACGTCGCGCTCGCGGCCGCCCATGTCGCGCCGTTTCCCGCCTCGCTCGACTTTCGCGAGGCCGGCGCGGTACCGGTAACCGGGCTCACCGCGCTCGCCGGGATCGACGACGCGCTCGCGTTGCGTCCCGGACAAACGGTACTGATCCACGGCGCGAGCGGCGGGGTCGGCGTGCTGGCCGTCCAGTTTGCCAGATACCGCGGCGCGCGGGTGCTCGCCACCGCGAAGGGCCGCGACGCACGCGAGCTCCTGCGCGCGCTGCACGTCGACGAAACGATCGACACCGAGCACGACGACATCGTCGCCGCGGCACGGCGCTTCGCGCCCGAAGGGATCGATGCGCTGCTCGCGCTGGCGGCCGGGCCCGACCTCGAGCGCGCGATCGCCGCGCTCCGCGACGGCGCGGCGATCGCCCACCCGAACGGGGTCGACGTCCCGCCCGGCACCGGCGCGATCGCGTTCGACGGCGTTCCCAACCCGGCGGCGTTCGCTCGGTTGAGCGCGACGCTCGACCTCGCCCCGATCGAGATCCCGATCGGGGCGACCTTCGGTTTGACGGGCGCCGGCGAGGCGCACCGCCGGCTGGAGCACGGTCACATCCTCGGCAAGATCATCCTCGTCGTCGACGCCACCGAAGACGTCGTCGAAAAGGTCGCCTAGCCCGTTCTACGCGGCGGCAGGCTGCAGTTGCTCCTTGCGCGCCGCCAAACGCTCACCCATCTCGACCAGCTCGGCTTCGTCGAACAGCTCCTTCATGCCGGGGAATAGCTCGCCTTCCTCTTCCTTGACGTGATGATCGATCATCTCGCTGAGGGTCTTGATCTTCGGCTTGAACGACTCGTCGCTCGATTCGGTCGCCTCGATGTCGGCGATGACCGACTTCGCCGCGGCATGCTCCTCGTACGACTCGAGCACGAGATCTTTCTCTTCTTTGTGGCCGCGCTTGGTGCGTTCTTGAATCGCCGGATACAGAATCTCTTCTTCGATCTGCGTGTGCACCTTGAGCTCTTGGCAGATCCGCTCGCCGAGCTTTTGCAAGTGCGCCGTCGCGCGATCTGACGTGTCTTCGGTCTCTTTGAAAAGTTCTTTGACCTTTTTGTGGTCGGCTTTGAGCAAAGCGATCGCGTCTTGTTGTTTCATGGCGGCGCTCTTTTTCCCACGACGCAACCCTGCAAACTCGCTCGCTTACCGCATAGCCGCGCCTTCGCCGAAGAATGTACGCTCTGACTCCGTCGGACTTGGCCGACGGACGGACGACGGCGGCGGCCGCAGGCCGAACGCGAGTGTTCGCGCACTTTGCGCGAACACGCTAGGGTGTCTTGCCGGGTGCGGCCGGAACCGCCGTTGCGGGTGCCCCGGTGGCCGGTGCGCTCGTCACAGTTGAACCACCGGACGTGCGCGTGACGCTCGAGGCTGCGCCTGAGGCCTTGGGCCCCGGCGACATCGACGGATGCGGCAGCGCGTACAGCGCGAAGACGGCAGGCCGATTCGCGACCAGCTTGAGCGTGGTTGCGGTGCCGGCGAACAACAGGCGTGCCGGCGGCAACGTCGGCGCAGCCGTCGGACCGAGGGTCGCGCCGGGAAGCGAAGATGCACCGGGGGCGGGCGTTATGCCGTTGGCCAGCGTGCGCATGATGCCCGTCGCGCCCGGCGACGGTGCCGGCGACGACCCGGGCCGCAGCGACGCGCCCGGACCGGCGACGGGAACGGACGCCGGCCGCACGGCGACGGGCGGCGGCGTCGACGCCGTGTCAAGCTCGGCGACGGCGAGCCGGTACTTGCTGTCCTTCTCACCCGAGTTCCACAGTGCGAGACCGAATTCGCCGTCACGATACTGCGAAGCGATCTCACGCGGGACGTCGACCGTGATGCGCGGGTACGACGACAGCGTCGCGTCGTGCGTCGGCAGCAGCACGATGTAGGCCAGCGCGCGGGCGGGAAGCTCGCGCGTCTTTCGATGGCGGCCCTTGCCCGACTCGAAATTAAGGTCGGGACCATCTTGCGGCTTGACCGTCGAGAGCGTGGCGCCGATCGCGATCGCCACCGGCGTCGGTGCGGGCGCCGGCGTCGCGTTCTTGGCGGTGGACTTCGGAGACGGCGCAGCGGTCGGTTCAGGCGCCTTCGGGAAGGCGATCGCGCCGCCGTATCCGCCCACGTCGGTGAGGGATTGGAACGCCGTCGTCTCCCCGTAGGTCAGGATCACGCTGGCGGCGCTCGGCACGGGCGACGGCGTGGTCGGACCGCCGAAGCTGGGCGATGCCATCGTGCTGGGCATCCCCGAACCCGACCCGAACGAACCGGAGCAAGCGGCTCCGGCCGCGCCGAGCACGATACAAGCAGCGATTGCTGGGAAAACGCGCGCGAAGGTCATCGCGCAAAGGTTCTATGCCGGACCACCTCGCTCCGTTGCGCCTTCCTCATCGCCAGTGCTCGGCAACGCTGCCGAGCCCGTCATCGTCAGCCGGTCGGGGACTCGACGTAGATCTCGGCGCCCTTCTCGCGGAACTCGGCTGACTTCTCGGCCATGCCGGAGGCGGCGTATTCGCGCACGTCCTGGGTGATCTTCATCGAGCAGAAATGCGGTCCGCACATCGAGCAGAAGTGCGCGACCTTCGCGCCCTGGGCGGGCAGCGTCTCGTCGTGGAACTGCTGCGCGGTGTCGGGATCGAGGCTCAGGTTGAACTGATCCTGCCAGCGGAACTCGAAGCGCGCCTTCGACAGCACGTCGTCGCGATGGCTCGCGCCGGGATGTCCCTTCGCGAGATCCGCCGCGTGCGCGGCGAGCTTGTAGGTGATCACGCCGACCTTGACGTCGTCCCTGTCGGGCAGTCCCGAGATGCTCTTTCGGCGTGACGTAGCACAGCATCGCCGTGCCCATCCAGCCGATCATCGCCGCGCCGATCCCGCTGGTGATGTGATCGTAGCCCGGCGCGATGTCGGTAACGAGCGGTCCGAGCGTGTAGAACGGCGCCTCGTGACATACGGCGAGCTGGCGGTCCATGTTCTCTTTGATCAGGTGCATCGGCACGTGGCCGGGCCCTTCGATCATCACCTGCACGTCGTGCTTCCAGGCGATCTGCGTCAGCTCGCCGAGCGTCTCGAGCTCGCCGAACTGCGCCTCGTCGTTGGCGTCGGCGGTGCAGCCGGGACGAAGTCCGTCGCCAAGCGAGAACGTCACGTCGTACGCCTTCATGATCTCGCAGATCTCGTCGAAGTGCGTGTAGAGAAAGTTCTCCTGGTGGTGCGAGAGGCACCATTTCGCCAGAATCGATCCGCCGCGCGACACGATTCCGGTCACCCGGTTGGCGGTGAGCGGGACGTAGCGCAGCAGCACGCCGGCATGAACGGTGAAGTAGTCGACGCCTTGTTCCGCCTGCTCGATGAGCGTATCGCGGTAGATCTCCCAGGTCAGCTCTTCGGCCTTGCCGCCGACCTTTTCGAGCGCCTGGTAGATCGGCACGGTGCCGATCGGCACCGGACTGTTGCGCACGATCCACTCGCGCGTCTCGTGGATGTTCTTGCCGGTCGACAGGTCCATCACGGTGTCGGCGCCCCAGCGCGCCGCCCAGACCATCTTCTCGACCTCTTCCTCGATCGAGGAACCGATCGCCGAGTTGCCGATGTTGGCGTTGATCTTCACCAGGAAGTTGCGGCCGATGATCGTCGGCTCGAGCTCGAGGTGGTTCACGTTGGCCGGGATCACGGCGCGGCCGCGCGCCACCTCGCTGCGCACGAGCTCGGACTCGCAGTTCTCGCGGATCGCGACGAACTCCATCTCCGGCGTGATCTCGCCGCGTCGCGCGTAGTGCATCTGCGAGACGTTGCCGCCGCGCCGCGCGCGCCGGATCGGGCGGGGCGACGGGAAACGCAGCTCGTCGAGCTCGCGCATCGCTTCGCGCCCCAGCCGGTAGACCGACGACGCCTTGCTCAGCGTGTCGGTGTCGGCGCGCCGCGCGATCCACGGTTCGCGCAGTTGCGCGATCCCCGCGCGCAAGTCGATGCCGACGTCGGGATCGGTGAACGGACCCGACGTGTCGGTGACGGTATGGACGGTCCCGTCGCTGAGCGCGATGGCGCGGAACGGCACCCGAATCGTCGGGTCGCCGCCCCCAGCATAGACCTTCGTCGACGCCGGAAACGGATCGCGCGAGACCGCGTCGTTGGACGGCGGAAGCATGGTCGCCATCGTTGCACTCCTCTTCGCCGGTATGACCCGGATCAGGTGGTAACGGTCGACGGCCGAATGGCCGCCCTCTCAGCCCTCGCGGGCTCCCGTAGCGTACTGACGACGTTATGCCGAAGGACGCCGGGTGTCAAGGATGCACCGCGCGCTGCTGTTGGTCGCGCTGGCCCAGCTCGCGATCGGCGCCGCGGCCGTCTTTGCGCGCTTCGCGCTGACCGCGTCCGGGCCGCTGGCGGTCTCGGCCGCGCGGCTCACCATCGGCGCGCTGCCGCTGCTCTTCCTGGCGGCGTTTCGCGGTCGCCTTCGGCCCATTGACGGCCCGACCGAGCGGCGCCTTGTGGTCGCCGGGGTCCTCCTGGCGGCGCACTTCGCGTTCTGGATCGCCTCGCTCGACTTCGCCTCGGTCGCGCTCTCGACGCTGCTGGTCTGCTCGTCCGCCATTTGGACCGAAGCGTACGCCGTGCTGCGCCGCGGCCGGGTCGACCCGTTCGCCGCGACGAGCGTGCTCGGCGCGCTGGCCGGCGTGGCGATCGTCGTCGGCGTGCCGGATCGGGTCAACACGCCGCTCGGCATCGGTCTGGCCATCGCCGGCGCAATCGCGATCGCCGCTTACCTCATCGTCGTCCGCGCAACCGACGCACGCTACGACACGCTCGCCGTCACGTCGCGCACGTACAGCTATGCGGCGGCCGCGCTAATCGCAGCGGCGGTGGTTGCGCACGACCATTTGCCGCCGCCGGGCGACCTGGGCGCGTGGGGCGGCATCCTCGCGATGGCGCTGCTGTCGCAGCTCTTCGGTCACACCGCGCTCAATGCCGCCGTGCGCGTGCTCAGCGCGACGTTCGTCTCGACGGCAACGTTGCTCGAACCCGTAACCGCCGCAGCGCTCGCCGCCTGGCTGTTCGGCGAGCGGCTCGGCGCCACGACGGCCGCCGGTGCGATCGTCATCCTGGCCGCCATCGGCGTCGCCTTGCGCGGCGAAGCGCGCGATGAAGCGGCGCCGGAGCGCTAGCGGTTCGGAGGGGCGCCTCGCGGACGCGCGAATTCTGCGGCGGCCCGCCTGGAGCGAGCCGTCACGAGTCCCGACCCGGGAGATCGTCGCAACATGGAGCGCAAGAACGCATCGGAGTTCCCGCAAGAACTGCTCGATCTTTTCCACCTCTACGTTCACGCCGAGATCGATCGCACGACGTTTCTCAAGCGCGCCGCGAAGTTCGCGGCCGGCGGGATCACCGCCGCCGCTTTGTTCGAGATGCTCAAACCGAACTACGCGTGGGCGCAGCAGATCCCCAAAGACGACCCGCGCATCCGTACCGAACGGGTCACGATACCGTCGCCGCAAGGCAACGGCTCGATCAACGGATACCTGGTGCGGCCGGCCGACGCGAGCAAGAAGTATCCGGCGATCGTCGTGATCCACGAGAACCGCGGCCTCAACCCGTACATCGAGGACGTCGCGCGCCGTTTGGGCACCGCGAACTTCGTCGCGCTCGCACCCGACGGGCTGACGTCGGTCGGCGGGTATCCCGGCGACGACGAGAAGGGCGGCGAGCTGTTCGCCAAAGTCGACAAGCCGAAGATGCTCGAGGATTTCGTCGCCGCCGCGAAGTGGCTCGAGGCACAGCCGTTTACCACCGGCCGGCTCGGCGCGGTCGGCTTCTGCTTCGGCGGCGGCATCGCGAACAGCCTGGCGGTGCGCTTGCCCGAGCTCGCCGCGGCGGTGCCGTTCTACGGCGCGCCGCCCGCCGCCGCCGACGTCCCGAAGATCAAGGCG
The DNA here is from genome assembly GCA_963723445.1 of Vulcanimicrobiota bacterium. Taxonomy (GTDB): domain Bacteria; phylum Vulcanimicrobiota; class Vulcanimicrobiia; order Vulcanimicrobiales; family Vulcanimicrobiaceae; genus Vulcanimicrobium. The sequence continues at coordinate 119,891 of CAVRQP010000006.1, read as the reverse complement.
GCGATCCTCGTCCACCAGGCCGAGCTCGACACGCGGCTCGCGTCGACGTGGCCCGCCTACGATGCCGAGCTGACCGCCGCGAACGTGCCGCACGCCGGGTACATCTACGCCGGCGCGAACCACGGTTTTCACAACGACACGACGCCGCGCTACGACAAGGCGGCGGCGACGTTAGCCTGGCAGCGCACCCTGGACTGGTTCAACAAATACCTGCGAAACTAAATCGACGGTGCCGCCGCGAAACGTGACGCGCGATGACAGCGCGTCTACGTTCCGCAAGCGGCGAACGGGCCTACTGCCGCGTGCAGGCCTCTTGGGACGTCATCGGTTTTCCGCTCTTCGACGACGTCCAGCTGCTGGACGACGAATAGCCGTTATCGGACGTCTTCTTGAAGATGCTCGTACCGTTGCTCGTGCTCGGGTACGCGACCGTCCACTTGGAGCCGTTGAGCGCCGGCGACGTGCTCGTCTCCACCTGGCTTGCGCCGCGGGAATCGAGCGTGACGAGCACCCAGTTGGCGTGCTGCGCATTGTAGGCGAGATACAGATCCTGCTGAGAGCCGGTTTGACCGTCGCGCATGATCGTCTGCGTAGCGTGCAGCCATTGCGGCCCGTGCGCGGTCACGACTTGCGTCTCCGTCATCGTTGCCGCTTTGGCCGTACCGCTGACGGTGATCGACCGCGTGCAGTGCCAGGTGCCGAGCAGAAACTTGAAGCTCGCCGCACGGTCGGCGGCGGATCCCGGGGCCGGTGCGGCCGGCGCGGCGGTCGCGGGGATTGCGCCCATCAGGGCTAGGGCGAGCAGAAGACCGACTGTTTTCGAGTACACGTCAATTCTCTCCACAGCCGTCAGTTACAGACGTAGACGTAGCGATAGACATACGCGCAGCGACCACCGCTACAGACATACGCGTACCGGTAGACGTAATAGCACACCGGGACGAAGGCGACTTGCCGCGGCGGCGACATGCCGAGCAATTGCGCGGCACGCGCGGTGTCGGCGACAGAAACCGGGCCATCGGCCGGCGCGCCGTCGACGGGAGCGACGGCGGCAGCGCTATGGTTCGGCGCGGAGTCCGCCCCTGCCAGTGCCGAGCTCGTGCCCGCCGCCATCAGTGAGCTGCACGCGAGGAGGAATGCGATGATGCGAGGATGCGACAAAATACCCTCATTTCGAGAAGCCACCCGGCCGGAATGACCCCACGGTATCACCGGATCGGCGTGCTGCCTATGGGGGGTTACCCTACCATTTGAGCCCGGCCCCGCCCGCGGCCCACGGTCCGGCGCTCGCGCCGGCGGTGCGGTATTGACGAACGGTGAAGCGCCTGAAGGATGGGCGCGGAGGAAGCTCGCCCATGGCCGCCGCGCCCGACCTGCGCGACATCGAGTGCGCAACCGAGATCGTGCCGCCGCATTGGGTCGACGACGACGAGATCGTCGCACTCTGCTGGTGGCGCCGCCGGCCGGTTGGAAGAGCAGCGCGAACAACGCCGAGCTCACCCGCGTACGCCGTTCCGATGCCGCCTTCGGGCTGCTCCCGGTATCCGACCGCATCGCGACAACGCGGCGCAAGCTGCAAGCCTATTTGCGCAACGGGGTCCGGCTGGCGATGCTCATCGATGCGCGGCGCCGCCGCCTGTACCTGGGCCGCGAAGGCGCGGTCTGCGCGGCGTCAGACGTGATGCGTCAGGACGCCGACGAGCATGAGCCCGGCGGCGAACAAGCCGGCCGCCATTCGCCGCAAACCTGAGGGCACGGATACCATCGTCTTTTCCACGCGAGCTCCTTTCACCGCGATATACACGCGGCGGAGCCTGAGGTTTCAGCGCGCCGTCAGGTGACCTCGTGCGGCACGAACAGCGGGATCCACTGTTCGTTCTCGGCGCCGCCCTGCCACGGATACGTGATCACCACGTTGCCCGGGTTGTAAGGTCCCCCACCGGAGACGTTGAGGACGAGTTGCGCCGTGCTGGCCGAGTACACCACCGATGCGCCGGCGTCGGGCCCGGGGCCGACCGTCCAGGCCGACCATGCGTCGACATCCGACGGATCGGCGCAGAACACCGCGCCGCCGCCGGGCGTCGTGCGCAGCGCCATGCTGAGCTCTTCGTTGATGAACATCGCGCCCAGCGGCGTGATCCCGTTGATGCGGTACTCGGCCGACCACAGCTGCGTCGGTGCCGGCGTGACGTCGGGGCCCTGCGCGATCTGGATGGTGAGCTGCCCGCCGGCGTCGTCAGCTTTCGCGGTGAGGAAGGTCTTCTGGTTGCATTCCGGCGTGAACGCGTAATTCCACGGAAAGCCGCCGTAGCCGGACGGCTCGAACGTCCAGATTTCATTCGGTTGCCCGCCGCCCCACCCGTCGTACGCGATCACCGGGTTGCCGGGCTTGTACGGCCCTGCTCCTTCGACGTTGAGGTTGATCGACGTGCTCAACGTCGGTCGCACGGCCAGCGCGGCGCCGCCCGGCGCCACGTCCCAGGTCGAGCCGGGCGGCAGTCCGCCCGAAAACGAGCTGAGCTGCAGCGGCGACGTTCCGCCGCCAGTGTTGGTCAACGCGAGCACCATCGGCGTGCCTGAGCCCAAGCTGCCCTGGTTCACCATCGCGAAATTGCCGCTTTGAATGTCGTAGACGAGCGACCACACGAGATTCAGCGTCTCCTCGCCGGGATCCGCAACGGTGATCGCACCGTTGCCCGCCGCGGCCAGTGCCAGCGGCTGCCCGTTCGGCTGCGTCGCGCCTGACATGATGACGTACGACATGGACCACCTCTCCTATCGAAGCCGCGCCGGCTTCCCAGTTGCGGCGTGACGAACAGGAAACCTTGCGGCGATGCGGCGACAGGTACGAGCATGAACCGAAACCCCGAGCGCGCGCGGATCGAAGCTGCCGCGCGGCACGACGAGCATTGGCCGCGCTGGGGGCCGTACCTGAGCGACCGCCAGTGGGGGACGGTGCGCGAAGACTATAGTGCCGACGGCGCGGCGTGGGACTACTTCCCGTTCGAGATGGCGCGCCTGCGCGCATATCGCTGGGGTGAGGACGGGATCCTCGGCATCTGCGACAACCACCAGCGGCTGTGCTTCGCGCCGGCATTCTGGAACGAGCGCGACGAGATCATCAAGGAACGCCTGTATGGCCTCGGCGGCCCTCAGGGCAACCACGGTGAGGACGCCAAGGAGTACTGGTGGTACCTGGACGCCGTCCCGTCGCACGCCTACCTCAAGGCGCTGTACCGCTACCCGCAACGAGCTTTTCCGTATGCCGGGCTGCGGGAGGAGAACGCGCGCCGCGGCCGCGACGCGCGCGAGTACGAGCTGGTCGACACCGGCATCTTCGACGGTGGCGCGTTCTTCGACGTCACCGTCGAGTACGCGAAGCGCGACGTCGACGACATCCTGATCCGCATCACCGCGACGAACCAGGGCTCACAGAGCGCGCCGCTCCACCTTCTGCCGCAACTCTGGTTTCGCAACGAGTGGTCGTGGCGCGCCGGGATCGCGAAGCCGACCATCCGCCCAGCGCCGGGCCCGTCCCGCCTCGATCCCAACACGACGTTGATCGCCGAGCACGCGACGCTGGGCGTGCGCTGGATCTTCAGCGGCGGCGGCGAGACCGAGACGCTGTTCACCGACAACGAGACCGACTTCGAGCGCGCGTTCAACGTGCCGTCGCCGACGCCGTACGTCAAGAGCGGAATCGATCGCGCGGTGCGCGGTGAAGGGCGCGACGGGATCAACCCCGGGAACGTCGGGTCGAAGGCCGCGTTGCACTACCGCTGGCTGATCGAACCGGGCGCGACGCGTACGGTGCGCATGCGCATCACCGACGACGCCCACTGCGGCGGTATCGACGCGGACTTCGACGCGACGTTCGACCGGCGGGAAGACGAGGCCGACCGATTCTACGCGGCGCTCGCGCCGGCCGGGATGGACCCGGAAGCGGCGACGATCCAGCGCCGCGCGTTTGCCGGGATGATCTGGTCCAAGCAGTTCTACAACTACGTGGTGCGCGATTGGCTCGCCGGCGACCCGCTCACGCCTCCACCGCCGGCCCAGCGCAAGCACGGCCGCAACGCCGGCTGGATGCACGTCTACAACGACGACGTGCTGTCGATGCCCGACACCTGGGAGTATCCGTGGTACGCGGCCTGGGACCTCGCGTTTCACGTGATCGTGTTCGGGCTGATCGACCCGTCCTTCGCCAAGAAGCAGATCACGCTGCTCACGCGCGAGTGGTACATGCACCCCAGCGGCCAGCTCCCCGCCTATGAGTGGGCGTTCGACGACGTGAACCCGCCCGTGCACGCCTGGTCCGCGCTGCGCCTTTATCGCATCGAGGCCAAGCGCAACGACGGCATCGGCGACTTCCGGTTCCTCGAGTTGATCTTCCAGAAGCTGCTGATGAATTTCACCTGGTGGGTCAACCGTAAGGACATCGCCGGTCGCAACGTCTTTCAAGGCGGGTTTCTCGGACTGGACAACATCGGGCCGTTCGACCGCGGCAGCAAACTTCCCGACGGCGCGTACCTCGCCCAGAGCGACGGCACGTCGTGGATGGCCGTGTACGCGCTCAACATGCTGGCGATCGCGATCGAGCTGGCCAAGGTCGAGAACATCTACGAAGACATCGCGTCGAAGTTTTTCGAGCACTTTCTCATCATCGCGGACGCGATGAACTCGCAGCGCGAGGACGATTCGGGATTGTGGGATCCCGGCGACCAGTTTTACTACGACCAGGTCTATCTTGCCGACGGCGAGCGGATCCCGGTCAAGGTGCGCAGCGTGGTGGGCATCGTGCCGCTGTTCGCGGTGGAGACCTTGAGCGCCGAAATGCTCGACCGCCTGCCGCATTTCAAGAAGCGCGTCGAATGGTTCCTGACCAACCGGCCTGAGCTGGCCGAGAACGTCGCGCGCATCGACGTCGGCGGGACGCACGACCGGCGACTATTGGCGATCTGCAACCCCGGCCGCCTGCGCGACATCCTGCGCCGGATCTTCGACGAGCGCGAGTTTCTCTCGCCGCACGGCGTGCGGATGCTCTCGCGCTTTCACCTCGACCATCCGTTCGTGCTGCGCTTGGGCGGCGAGGAGTTTCGCTGCGACTACGAGCCGGCGGAGTCGACCAGCGGCCTGTTCGGCGGGAACTCGAACTGGCGCGGTCCGGTCTGGTTTCCGCTCAACTTCCTGCTCGTCGAAGCGTTGCAGAAATTCCACTACTACCTGGGCGAGGACTATACGGTCGAGTTTCCTACCGGCTCGGGCCGCATGCTCAGCCTGTGGGAGATCTCGCTCGAGCTCTCGCGCCGGCTGGTGAGTCTGTTCCGGCGCGACGAGAACGGGCGGCGGCCGTTCAACGGCGACGTCGCTCTGTTCCAGACCGATCCGCACTGGCGCGACCATCTGCTGTTCCACGAGTACTTCAACGGCGACACCGGCGAAGGTTTGGGTGCGTCCCACCAAACCGGCTGGACGGCGCTGGTCGCCAAGCTGATCGATCAGCTCGCCATGTACGGTGCCCGCTCCGACGCCCAAGTCGCCGCGGACTTCGAGGTCGCGCCGAAGATGTAAGACCGCATACGTCCTCGACAATAGCGGCCAGCTTTGAGTAGGACCGTTACGACGACAACTCTACGCGTCTGACCCTCGAGACAACGGAGCCTCTCTTGGGTGCGCGAGCGAGGCTCATGCCGAGCTCGTCTCGCGGAGAAATGCGGACTTGGAACGAACTCGGGCTTCGATGCGGTACGATCTTGCGGTTATCGGTTCGGGGCAGGGCGGCGTGCCGCTGGCGATCGATTTCGCCAAGCGCGGGAAACGGGTGGTGGTCTTCGAGCGGGGGCGGCTCGGCGGGTGTTGCGTCAACGTCGGCTGCACGCCGTCGAAGGCGTTTCTGGCCTCGGCGCACGCCGCCGGCCGCGCCCGGCGCGCGGTCGACGTGCACGTGCATTGCGACGTGCGGGTCGACGTGCCGGCCGTCATGCAGCGGGTGCAGGGGATCGTCGGCGACTGGCACGACGGGGTCGAGCGCAAGTTCGAGCGCAGCTCGGCCGAGCTCGTGCGCGCCGAGGCCTCGTTCGACGCGCCGCACGTGCTGCGCGCCGGCGGCGAGACGTACGAGGCCGAGGTCGTCGTGCTCGACACCGGCGGCCATGCGAACGTCCCGCCGATCGACGGCCTCGCTGGGACGCCGTTTCTCACCAACGAGAACTTCTTTCTGCAGGAGACGCTGCCGCGCAAGCTCGTCGTGCTGGGGTCGGGCTACATCGGGCTCGAGCTCGGGCAAGGTGCGGCGCGGCTGGGCAGCGCGGTGACGCTGGTGACGCCCGACGACCGCATAATCGCGCGCGAAGAAGCCGACGTGTGCAGCGTGCTGACGCGGTCCTTCGCGCGCGACGGGATCGAGGTGCGGTTGGAGCGGCGAGCCACGAAGCGTCGCCTACGACGGCGCGACGTTCACCGTGACGCTCGACGACGGCTCGACGCTCGACAGTGACGGCTTGCTCGTCGCGATCGGCCGGCGGCCCAACATCCCCGGCCGGCACGGTCGACCGCGCCGGGATCGCGCTCGACGAACGCGGGAACGTGCGCTGCGACGAGCACCTGCAGACCTCGGTCGCGGGACACTACGCATTGGGTGATGTTGCGGGTCAGCCGCAGTTCACCCACGTGTCGTGGGAAGACTTCCGGCGGCTGAAAGCCATTATCGAAGGCGATCGCTCGCGCACCCGCGACGACCGTGTGCTCGCTTACGCGATGTACACCGAGCCGCAGGTCGGGCGGGTCGGATTGTCCGCCGACCAGGCGCGCGAACGCGGGATCGCGCATCGCGAGGTCACCCTGCAGCTTGCCGACACCGCGCGCGGGCCCGAGTGGAGCCTTGAAGAAGGCTTTTTCCGGCTGCTGGTCTCGCCCGAGGCGGACGCGATCTTGGGCGCCACGTTCGTCGGGTACGAGGCTGGGGAATTGATCCACGTGATCCTCGCCCATATGGAAGCCGGCTCGACCTGGCGCGTGCTCGAGCGCTCGGTCCACGTCCATCCCACGTTCTGCGAAGGGCTCCCGACGCTGGCCCGGCTGCTGCTGTGACCGATCCCGGCCGGCTCGCGGACGTTGAAAGCGGCCGCGAGGGCGATCCGTTCGCCGTGCTCGGGCCGCACGAGCTGGGGACCGGGACCGTGGTGCGCGCATTCGTCCCGGGCGCCCGCTCCGTCACCGTCGTCGGCGAGGACGGGAACGCGCTCGCGCCGGCGACGGCGATCGGCGATGCGGGGCTGTTCGAAGCGCTGGTGGTCAACATGCCGCCCCGCTATCGCCTGCGCGTCGACGATGCCGCCGGAACGCGCACGATCGACGACCCCTACCGGTTCGGTCCGCTGCTCGGCGAGCTCGACGCCTGGCTGCTCGCCGAAGGGAACCACCTCGACCTGTATCGCGTGCTCGGCGCGCACACCGCCACGATCGACGGCGTGCGGGGGACGCGCTTCGCGGTCTGGGCGCCCAACGCGCGACGCGTCAGCGTGGCCGGCGATTGGAACGCCTGGGACGGCCGCGTCCACCCGATGCGGCTGCGGCGCGAGGCCGGCGTCTGGGAACTCTTCATCCCCGGCGTCGAGGCCGGCCGGCGCTACAAGTACGAGTTGCTGGGACCGCGCGGCGAGTTGCTCCCACTGCGCGCCGATCCGGTCGCGTTTCGCAGCGAGAAGCGCCCCGGCAACGCCTCGGTGGTGACGGCGCCGTCGACCTACGTCTGGCAGGACGCGGCCTGGCTCGAGTCGCGCGGCGCGAAGCAGCGCCGCGACGCGCCGATCCAGATCTACGAAGTGCACCTGGGATCGTGGCGGCGCATCCCCGAGCAGGGCGATCGCTTCCTGACCTACCGCGAATTGGCGGAACAACTGATCCCGTACGTGGTCGAGCTCGGCTTCACGCACATCGAGCTGTTGCCGATCACCGAGCACCCGTTCGATCAGAGCTGGGGCTATCAGACGACCGGCTGGTTCGCGCCGACGAGCCGGTTCGGCGAAGCCGACGACTTTCGCGCGTTCGTCGATGCGGCGCACGCCGCCGGGATCGCCGTCATCCTCGATTGGGTTCCCGGCCACTTTCCGACCGACGCGCACGCGCTGGGAAACTTCGACGGAACGCCGCTCTACGAGCACGCCGACCCGCGCGAAGGATACCACCGCGAGTGGGGCACCTACGTCTTCAACCTCGCGCGCAACGAGGTGGCGAACTTTCTGATCGCGTCGGCGCTCTACTGGCTGCGCGAGTTCCACGTCGACGGCCTGCGGGTCGACGCCGTCGCCTCGCTGCTCTACCGGGACTACAGCCGCAAAGAGGGCGAGTGGGTACCCAACGCCTACGGCGGCCGCGAAAACCTCGAAGCGGTCGCGTTCCTGCAGCGGCTCAACACGACGCTCTACGGCCTGGTGCCGGGGATCGCGACGTTCGCCGAGGAGTCGACGGCCTGGCCCGGTGTCACCGCGCCGGCCGATGCCGGCGGCCTCGGCTTCGGCTACAAGTGGAACATGGGCTGGATGCACGACACGCTGCGCTTCCTCGAACGCGATCCGCTCTTTCGCGGTCACCACCTCAACGAGGTCTCGTTCGGGCTCATCTACGCATTCAGCGAGAACTTCGTGCTGCCGCTCTCGCACGACGAGGTCGTCCACGGAAAGCGTTCGCTGCTCGGCCGGATGCCGGGCGCGCGAGCCGGCGCAGTTCGCCAACGTGCGTTTGCTCTACGCGCACATGTGGGCGCATCCGGGGAAGAAGCTGCTCTTCGCGGGCGGCGAGTTCGCCCAGCGCGGCGAGTGGCGCTCCCAAGCGTCGCTCGACTGGCACATCGTGCACGGCGCGCATCGCGGCGTGCAAACGCTGGTGAAGGACCTCAACTCCATCGCGCGCGCCACGCCGGCGCTGCACGAGCGCGACTGCGAGTCGCTCGGGTTCGAGTGGATCTCCTACGACGACGTGCGCAACGGCGTCGTCGCCTACATCCGCTGGGATGCGGAGCGCGACGGTCACCTGATCTGCGTGGTGAACTTCAGCGGCGCAACCCGCACGGATTACCGGATCGGCGTTCCGCGCCAGACGGTCTACCGGGAGGTCTTGAATACCGACGCCGCCGCATACGGCGGTTCCGACCTGGGTAACCGGGGCTCCGTGACCGCGTCCGACCAGCCCGCGCACGGCCGCCCCTTCTCGGTTTCCCTCACCCTCCCGGCGCTCTCGGCGATCTGGCTGACACCGTGATCGCGGCGAAGCCGCGCATCGAGTCGGGCCTGCCGTACCCGCTGGGCGCGACGTGGGACGGCAAGGGCGTGAACTTCGCGCTGTTCAGCGCGAACGCCGAGAAGGTCGAGTTGTGCGTCTTCGACGCGCGCGGGCGGCGCGAGCTCGCGCGGATCGCGCTGCCCGAGTATACCGACGAGGTGTGGCACGGCTATCTGCCCGACGCGCGGCCGGGGACGCTGTACGGATACCGCGTCTACGGCCCGTACGATCCGGCGCGCGGCCACCGCTTCAACCACCACAAGCTGCTGCTCGACCCGTACGCCAAGGCGCTGGCGGGCAAGCTGCGCTGGACCGACGCGCAGTACGGTTACCGCATCGGCTCGCATCGCGAGGACCTGTCGTTCGACCGGCGCGACAACGCGGCCGCGATGCCCAAGTGCGTCGTGCTGGAAAGCGCGTTCACCTGGGGCGAGGATCATCGGCCGTCCGTGCCGTGGACCGAGACCGTGTTCTACGAGCTGCACGTCAAAGGGTTCACGACGCAGCATCCCGGCGTCTCGCCGGCGCTGCGCGGCACGTACTCCGGGCTCGCCTCGCCGGTGGTGATCGACTACGTTCGCGACCTCGGCGTGACCACGCTCGAGCTGCTGCCCGTGCATGCGTTCGTCGACGACCGTCACCTGGTCGAAGCGAAGCTGCGCAACTACTGGGGCTACAACTCGATCGGCTTCTTCGCGCCCGAGCCGCGCTATCTGCTCGCCGGCGACCCCAACGAGTTCAAGACGATGGTCAAGCACCTGCACCAGGCGGGGATCGAAGTCGTGCTGGACGTCGTGTACAACCATACCGCCGAGGGGAATCATCTCGGCCCGACCTTCTCGTTCAAGGGGATCGACAACGCCTCGTACTACCGGCTCGCCGACGACAAGCGCTACTACGAGGACGCCACCGGAACCGGCAACACGCTCGACCTGCGCCATCCGCGCGTCCTCCAGATGGTGACCGACTCGCTGCGGTACTGGGTCGAGGAGATGCACGTCGACGGCTTCCGCTTCGACCTCGCGCCGGCGCTCGCGCGCGAGGACAACGGGTACCGCCGCGACGCGGCGTTCTTCAAAGCGATTCAGCAAGACCCGGTGCTGTCGCGCGTCAAGATGATCGCCGAACCGTGGGACGTCGGCCTGGGCGGCTACCAGCTGGGCAACTTTCCACCCGGCTGGTCGGAGTGGAACGGGAAGTACCGCGACGCCGTCCGCCGCTTCTGGCGCGGCGATCACGGCGTGCTGCCGGAGCTGGTGACGCGGCTGGCCGGCTCGTCCGACATGTTCGCGCACAACGGCCGCCACCCGCGGGCCAGCGTCAACTTCGTTACCGTGCACGACGGATTCACGCTCAACGATCTGGTGTCGTACAACCAGAAGCACAACGAGGCCAACCACGAGCACAACCGCGACGGCGCCGACGACAACCTGAGCTGGAACTGCGGGGTCGAAGGGCCGACCGACGATCCCCAGGTCGTCAACCTGCGCGAGCGCCAGAAGCGCAACTTCTTCGCCACGCTGCTGCTGTCGCTGGGCGTGCCGCTCATCACGGCCGGCGACGAGCACGGACGAACGCAGCGCGGCAACAACAACGCGTACTGTCAGGACAGCGAGATCTCGTGGGTCGACTGGAGCGAGCTCAGCCCGCGCGATCTGGCGCTCGAAGAGTTCGTCAAGATGATGCTGCGCATGCGCCGCGAGCACCCGGCGTTCAAGCGCGACCGGTTCTATCGCGGCGAGCCGATCGACGCCGACGGTCACAAGGACATCGCCTGGATGCGGCCTGACGGGCAGGAGATGGGACCCGACGATTGGGTGCCCGAGCGGCGCACCATCGGCTTCTTTTTGGGCGCTCGCCCGACGCTGTTCGTGGCGATGAACGCCGCGCCCGACGACGTCGACTTCAGCTTGCCGGACCTCGACCGGGTCACCTGGTCGCTCGTGCTGGACACCGCGATCGAGGGCGGCGCGCCGCGCGACGTTCCCGACGGGGCGGTAACGGTCTATCCGATGATCTCGCGTTCGCTGGCGGTGTTCGGCGGACACCAGCGATGAGCGAACGCGTCGCCCGTTCGTACGTCGATGCGCTGGGACGGGAGCGGCACGCACGCGCCCGAGACCGTCGCGCGCTTCGAAGCTCTGATCGGCGACGCGGCGCACCACTTCGTCGCGCCGACGCGGGTCCTGCGCGAGGACGAACCGCTGGCGATCGAGGTGACCCTGCCGGCGATAAGCTGGCCCGAAACCGCGGCGTGGTCGCTCGAGCGCGAAGACGGCAGCACCGATCGAAGGGAGCTTGCCGCTGCGCGACGCCGAGGTGGTCCGCGCCGACCATCGCCCCGAGTCGACGTACGATACGCGGCGCATCGTGCTGGCCGGGTCGCAACCGCTGGGCACGCATCGTCTCGCGCTCGAGGTCGCCGCATACGGCCGCGCGAGCGTGATCGTCGTCGTCGTCCCGTCGCGCGCGTATGCGGCGCAGGGGCGCACCTGGGGGATCGCGGTGCAGCTCTACACGCTGCGCAGCGCGCGCAACGACGGGATCGGCGACTTCGCCGACTTGCGCGCGGTCTGCCGGCTGCTCGGCGGGCGCGGCGCGTCGTACGTCGGGATCAACCCGCTGCACGCGCCGTTTCGCGGCGACCCCGAAGCGGCCAGCCCGTATGCGGCGTCCTCGCGCCGGTGGCTGAACTGGCTCTACATCGCGCTCGACGACGTCCCCGAGCACGCGAGCGCGGCGGTACGCGCGATCGTGGAGCGTCCCGAACACGGCGCGGCGCTGACGGCGCTGCGCGCGAAGGAGGTCGTCGACTACGCCGGCGTCGCGGCGTTGAAGAACGACGTGTTGCGCGCGTGCGCCGCCGCGCTCGACGACGACTCCGCGCGGCGAGACGCGTTCGACGCATGGTGCGCGGCTCAGGGCGATCGCGCTGCGGCATTTCGCGATCTTCGAGGCGCTCGTGGAGCGCTTCGGCCGCGAGCTGAGCGGTTGGCCGGCGACCTTTCGCGCGCCGTCTTCGCCGGATATCGCCCTGTTCGCCGCCACCGCGGAGTCCGACGATTCGCTTCGCGATGTACCTGCAGTGGCTGGCCGCCGAACAGTTGCGGGAGGTGGCCGAAGACGCCGCCCGTCACGGCGTCCGGCTCTACCGCGATCTCGCCGTCGGCGTCGACGCGAACGCCGCCGACGTGTGGGTCGACGGCGCGGCCTACGTCGAGGACGTCTCGGTCGGCGCGCCGCCCGACCTGCTCAACACGCTGGGTCAGGATTGGGGACTGCCGCCGCTCGACCCCAGCGGCCTGGACCGCGAAGGCTATGCCGAGTTGCTGGCGGTCGTGCAGTCGAACTGCCGCGACGCCGGCGCGCTGCGGATCGACCACGCCTTCTCGCTGGCGCGGCTTTACTGGATTCCGCGCGGCTCCGATCCGCGCAGCGGAACGTACGTGACGTATCCGCTCGACGACCTGCGCGGAATCGTCGCGCTGGCCAGCGTGCGCGAGCGCTGCGTCGTGATCGGCGAGGATCTCGGCACGGTGCCGAGCCGGCTTTCGCGAGCGCATGGCGGCGACCGGGATCCTGTCGTACCGCATTCTGTTCTTCGAACGCCGGCTCGACGGCTCGTTCATCCCGCCCGAGGAGTATCCCGAGCTCGCGCTGGCGACGTCGGGGACGCACGACCTGCCGACGATCGCCGCATGGCTGCGCGCCGAAGACGTCGGGCTGCGCCACCGGCTGGGATTGCTGGAGACCGCGCTCGACGCGGAGACCGTCGCGCGCGAGGCCGACCGCAGCCTCCTGCTCGACACGTTGATCGCGCACGGCGACCTCGCGCCCGGCGAGCGGGACGACGACGCGGCGGTCGTCGTCGCAGCGAACCGCTACCTCGCCGCGACGCCGTGCGCGATCGTCATGGCACAGTTGGACGATATCCTAGCCGAACGAACGCCCGTCAACGTCCCGGGAACCTCGATGCAGTACCCGAATTGGCGCCGGAAGCTGGGGACGGACGTTGATGCGCTCGCATCCGACGGACGGCTCGCCCGGCTGTGCACCGCGTTCAACGAAGTCCGTCCCGGAGCAACGCCGTGAAAGCAGTCCTGATGGCCGGGGGCGAGGGCTCCCGTCTTCGTCCGCTCACCTCGCGCCGGCCCAAGCCGCTCGCGCCGGTCGCCGGCAAACCGGTGATGGAGCTCATCGTCGATCTGCTGCGCACGCACGGTTTCACCGAGGTCGTCGCCACGCTGCACTATCTCGCCGACGAGATCGAGGCCTACTTCGGCGAGGGCGAAGCTCAGGGCGTGAAGATGCACTACGTCGTCGAGGACACGCCGCTCGGGACCGCCGGGGCGGTGAAGATGGCGCACGACCTGCTCGCCGGCGAGACGTTCCTGGTGATCAGCGGCGACGCGTTGACCGATCTCGACCTGTCGGCGGTGGTGCGCTATCACAAAGAACAGGGCAACGACGTCACCATCGCCCTGCAGCGCGTGACCAACCCGCTCGAGTTCGGCGTCGTCGTGACCGACGAGCACGGCCGCATCGTGCGCTTTCTCGAGAAGCCGTCGTGGGGCGAGGTCTTCTCCGACACGATCAACACCGGGATCTACGTGCTCGAGCCCGCCATCCTCGACCGGATGCAGCGCGGCCGCGTCTACGATTTCTCCAAGGACCTCTTCCCCGAGATGCTGCGCGAAGGCGCGAAGCTCGGCGGCTACGTGATCGACGCCTACTGGACCGACATCGGCAACCTCGAACAGTATCAGCAAGCCAACTACGACGCGGTCGAGCGAAAGGTCGCGATTGCGTTCGCCGGCGAGGAGATCGCGCCGCGCGTGTACGCGGGCGCCGGGACGCGCGTCGACCCGACCGCGACGATCGAGGGGCCGGTCGTGCTGGGGCGCGACGTGCGCATCCACGCCGGCGCATCGATCGTCGGTCCGACCGTGATCGGTGACCGCTCGATCGTCGAACGCGGAGCGACCGTGTGCCGCAGCGTCACCTGGGAGGACGTCTACGTCGGCGAGGAAGCGGCGCTCAACGACTGCACCGTCGCCGACCGCAACACGATCCAGAAGCGCGCCAAGATCAACGAGAACAGCGTGATCGGCCGCGGCTGCACGATCGGCGCGGGCGCGAACGTCAACGCGCACCTCAAGCTGTGGCCCGACAAGTGGGTGTCGGCCGGCTCGATCGTTTCGATGTCGCTGATCTACGGTCAGAAATGGCCGGGCTCGCTGTTCGGCTCGGGCGGGATCAGCGGCTTGGCGAACCTCGAGATCACGCCGGAGTTCGCGCTCAAGCTCGGTCAGGCGTTCGGGACGTGGCTGCGCCCCGGCCAGACGGTGATGACCAGCCGCGACACGCATCCGGCCTCGCGCGTGATGAACCGCTGCATCATCTCGGGACTGCTCAGCGTCGGCGTGAACGTGCTCGACCTGCGCTCCTACCCGCTCCCGCTCGCGCACTATGCGGTACGTGCCGGCAGCGACGGCGGCGTGCACGTACGGGTCGCGTCCGACGATCCCAACTCCATCCTGTTCGAGTTCTTCGACCACTCCGGGATCGGGATCGACAAAGGCGCCGAGCGCAAGATCGAAAACCTGTTCTTCCGCGAAGACTTCCGGCGCACGCCGATGGACGACGTCGGCCGGCTCGACTTTCCGTCGCGCGCGCTCGAACGCTACTCCGGCGCGTTCATTCACGCGTTGGGCGCGAGCGCGATCAAAGAGGCGAACTTCCGTGTCGTGATCGACTACGCGTTCGGCAACGCCTCGATCGTGCTGCCGCAGATCCTGGGCACGCTGGGCGTCGAGCAGATCGCGATCAACGCGTACTTCGACGCCGCGAAGGTGCGCACGTTCCGCGAAGACCGCGAGCGCCATCTGCAGCAGCTCACCTCGGTGGTCACCTCGCTCGAAGCGAACCTCGGGGTGCTCATCGACGCCGACGGCGAGACCCTTACGCTGGTCGACGACGCGGGCAAGATCGTCGGGCGCAACCGGCTGATGGCGCTGCTGACGCTGCTCGTCGCGCGCTCGAAGCCGGGCGCGCGGATCGGGATGCCGGTCACCGTGCCGACCGTCGTCGAACGCATCGCGCAAGACAACGGCGCGACGATCGTGCGCACGCGCAGCGACCGCCGTTCGCTCATGGCGCTGGCCGAAAAGGAAGGTACGGCGCTCGCGTTTGCCGGCGGAATGAGCTACGAGTTGATCTTCCCCGAGTTCCAGCCGGCTTTCGACGGGATCTACGCGACGGCGAAGATCATGGAGCTGCTGGCCGCCGAACACCGCAAGCTCTCCGAGCTCGTCGCGATGCTGCCGGACTGGCACATCGCCGGACGCGTGCGTGCCGTGCCCGTGGGACCGCAAGGGCGCGGTGATGCGATCGCTGCACGACGAGGCCGCCCACGGCGGCAACGGCAAAGTCGACACGCTCGACGGAATCCGCCTGCCGCGCGAGCACGGCTGGGTGCTCGTCCTCCCCGACGCGACCGAAGCCTCGGTCAACGTCTGGGCCGAAGCGCGATCCGACGACGAGGCCAGCCATTACGCCGACCAAATCGTCGAACGCGTAAGAGCCATCGCCGCCGGCTAATCCCGATGTCACCGAGCTCGTCGAAGCAATCTCTGTCACTCTGAGCTTGTCGAAGCAATCTCTGTCACCCTGAGCTTGTCGAAGCAACCTCTGTCACCCTGAGCTTGTCGAAGCAATCTCTGTCACCCTGAGCTTGTCGAAGGGCGACCAAGAAAAACCCCGAGCGATCGTCTCCGAAGGAATGCGTTGTCCGGCGCGTAACCGGCCGGGCCATGCGCCGTTCGATCGCCCTTCGTCTCGTCGTCCTGACCGCGGGAGTCGCGCTCCTGGCGGCGGCGGTGATCCCGGCGGCGCCTGCGCCGCCGGCGGTGCGGGCGGTGACCGAGACGCATTTCGGCGTGACCGTCAGCGATCCGTACCGGTACTTCGAAGACCCCAAGGACCCGGGACTCGCGAGCTACTTCAAAGCGCAGAGCACGTACGCGCGCTCGGTGCTCGACGCGATACCGGGCCGGGCCGCGCTCGCCGCACGCATCGCGCAGCTCGACAACGCGGTCGAGACCGTCAGCGACGTGCAGCCGGTCGGGGGAACGTTCTTCTACGAGAAGCGGCCGGCTGGGGCGAATACCACCCGCATCTACGCGCGCTCGATCTCCGGCGACGCCGAGCGGCTGGTGTTCGATCCGGATCGCTTCGCGCGTTCGAAGAACGAGCACTACTCGATCGACTACTTCTCCGTGTCGCAAACCGGACGTTACCTCGCGGTCGGCGTCTCGGAAGGCGGCTCTGAGAAGACGGTGATGCACGTCGTCGACGCGCGCAGCGGACGCCTCTTGCCCGACGTCATCGATCGCGCGATCTACATCTCGCCGTCATGGCGCGCCGACGACCGGTCGTTCTACTACTTCCGAACGCCGCCGGCGCGGCCCAATCAGCCTCAGAGCGAGAAGGACACGAAAGGCGTCGCGCGGCTGCACGTGCTTGGCCGCGATCCCGACCGCGATCCGGCGGTCTTCGGCTACGGCCTCGATCCGCGCATTCCGTTCGCGCCGGAGGACGCGGCGATCGTCTCGGTCTCGCCGCGCACCCGCTGGGCGACGGCGGCGATCGCGCACGGCGTGCAAAACGAGATCACGCTCTACGTCGCGCCGGCGGCGAGCGCGACCGGGCCGCACGCGCCGTGGCGAAGGATCGCCACGTACGCGAACAACGTGCTGGGCGGCGACGTCGTCGGCGATACCGTGTACCTGCTGTCGCACCAGGGTGCCGCGCGGCATCGCATCATCGCGTTCGACCTGCGCACGGGCTCGCTGCGAACCGCGCGGGTGGTCGTCCCCGAGTCGAGCCACGTGATCGAGGACGTCTCGCTTGCCGGCGACGGCCTCTACCTGCACGACCTCGAAGGCGGCCTCTCGACGCTGCGCCGTTTGGCGCTCAACCGCGACGGCACGCCTGGTGGGGTCAATGATGTCGCGCTGCCGTTCGCCGGAGCGATCGGCGGCGTGTCGACCGATCCCATGGTGCCTGGCGCGACCTTCGGGCTGCAGTCGTGGACCGAATCACCGCGCATCTACCGCGTCGGCGACAACTTGCCGCTGACGGATACGGGGCTGCGGAAGAAATCCGAGGTCGACTACTCGGCGATCACTTCGCGCGAAGTGCTGGCGCCGAGCGCCGACGGAACGCAGGTGCCGCTCTCGATCGTGATGCCGAAGAACCTCGTGCTCGACGGGACGCATCCGGCGCTGCTCGACGGCTACGGCGCGTACGGCATCGTCATTCGGCCGTCGTTCTCCGCGGTGCGCCTGGCATGGCTCGAGCGCGGTGCGATCTTCGCCGAATGTCACGCGCGCGGCGGCGGCGAGAACGGCGAGGACTGGCACTACGGGGCGCACATCGCGACCAAGCAGCACACCGTCGACGACTTCATCGGCTGCGCGCGGTACCTGATCGCGCAACACTACACGTCCGCGGCGAAGCTCGCCGGCGAGGGGACCAGCGCGGGCGGCGTGACGATCGGCAACGCGATCGTACAGCATCCGGAGCTGTTCGCCGCCGCGCTCGACAACGTCGGCGACACGAATCCGGTGCGCGACGAGTTTGCCGAAGGCGGTCCGGCCAACATCCCCGAGTTCGGAACCATCACGAACCAGGTCGGCTGGAACGCGCTGTACTCGACCGACCCGTACGTCCACATCAAAGACGGCGTCGCGTACCCCGCGATGCTCGCGGTGACCGGCGCGAACGACCCGCGCGTCGCGCCGTGGATCGTCGCGAAGTTCGCCGCCCGGCTGCAAGCCGCCACGTCGAGCGGGAAGCCGGTGCTGCTGCGGGTCGATTACGACGCGGGGCACGGCTACCTGGGCAGCTCGCGCGCGCAAGCCCAAGCCCTCGCCACCGATCAGGACGCGTTTCTCCTGTGGCAGCTCGGCGATCCGGCGTTCGCACTGGCCTGGCCTCCGAACAGCTCGCCGGCGCCGCTGCCGATGCGCTGATCGGTCAGCAGCGGGTGTTGGGTTCGAACTCCGCGCTTAGTGCGCCGGCGGCTCGAACCGGATGTTGTTGCGGCGGTAGTCGAGCATGAGGTTGTAGCGGCGCAACACGCGATCGCCGACGTTCGCTGCGACGGTCGGGTTCGCTTCGGCGCCCGCGGCCGCGTCGGTCAGCAGCAGCGGCACGTCGGTGAAACGCACCGCGCCGAGCCGCAGCTCCTCCGCGCGCCCCACGTACGCGTGCACTTGGCCGCCGACGCCGGCGATCGGGAACCCCGAATCGACCGCATGATACTTCGCGCGCAGGTCGTGCGCCAGCACGAACGGTGCGTTGACGTCGAGTGCGCTCTCGCTGCCGGTGTCGATCGTCATCGTGCCGGGGATCCCGTCGAGCGAACCGTCGACTTGCGGCTGCCGGTCGTCGAGCGTCATCGGAACGTCGATCCCCGGCGCGTCGAAGGCCCGGCCGTCGGCGGCGATCTCGAAACGCTCGTGCGCGAAGTCGAGCCGCACGGCGAAGCGCGCGAGCAGCTCGTACCCGATGATCCCGTCGAAGGGGATGTTCTTGCCCAGGTCGAGCACGATGAACGGCTGATCGCGCAACTGTGCGTTGCCGACCGCGACGGTGCGTGCCCAGGCGTATTGGATTTTCACCAACCCGGCGCCGGCGCCGCCGACCGTGCCGTTGCCGACGATCTGCATCCCCAGCCGCCGCGCCGCGTCGGGCGAGATCACGTTCTGGCCGCCGGTGTCGAGCACGAAGCGCAGCGGTGCACCGCCGTTCACCGTAACGGCCAGCACCGGAATCGGCAGGGGCCCGATGAGGTCACCCGCCCCCAGGCCGTCGATGCTCGCATCGTGCGGCGCGGGGGGCGGTGCGAACGTGCCGGCTGGAACCGCCGGCGCCGTCTCGACCGCTCGGACGCGCAGCTGCCACGTTCCGTTCTCCGAGGTGTCGACGAGCGTGTGCGGCACGACGAAGCCGCCGTCACGGCGATAGTCGGCGAAGGTCGTGCGCTCGATTTGTTCGCCGATGTGGCGCACGACCGCCGCGACCAGACCGCTGCCGGGCGTGACGGTCGTCTCGGGCAGACGCGAGCCGCACGAGCACGGCGCATCCTCTTTGGCCGGCGCCAGCAGGCGCGACCACGCGATGATCGCGCCGCGCTCGTCGACGTTGCCTTCGACGCGAGCCATCCCGGTCGCATCGGCGCGCCACGCGTGGACACCATCCCAGCCTTCACGCTCGGAGACCGGCCCCGCATCGAATCGGCGGACGAACGCGCCGGTCGTGCGGTCGACGATGATCTCGCCGCGCCCCGTGACGCCGTACACCGTGACGTCGCCGTTCAGGCGGACGTAGCGGGGCGCTGAGCCGGCCTCGCCCGCCGGCCGAACCACCGGAACGCCCGCAAGTGACGCCACGAGAGCAAGCTGGGCGATCATAGAGTGGTTGTACCCGCGCGATATACCGCCCCGTCGTCGTCTTCGACGAGTTCGGGCGGACGGCGAGGGACCGCGCTCGCGTGCGGTGGTGAAGCGGAGTGTGCGAGGCGCGGCCGTGACGGCCCGAAGACCGTCACGCCGGACTCTTTTGCCGACCGCGCTCGACGTCCTCGCGGCGGCCGGCAAGCAGGAATTGCGACCGGCGACGACGTGACGGGGGCGCGATGATGGACGATCGTTCGGCCGCCGCGAACGCGAAAGCGCGACGCGCACTCGCGCAGTCGGGGGTGCCCCCGGTGCTCGTCGCGGTAGCGCTACTGATCGTTGCGATCGCCATGACGTGGCCCGGTATCTTCCTGATCGTACAGCGAGAGACGGGCGTCCGCATGAAGGTGAAGGTCGACGACTGCGAAGTCTCCTACACGGGCTACCAGAACCGCTACGTGCACTGCACGGGCACCTGGGTTCTGGGCGGACCGCTGCTCGAAGGCGGACACGTCGTCGTGGGGACGATCGAAGGCGCGGACACCGACGACATCGGGAAGACGATCGACGTCACCCTTAGTCCCGACGGCGAAAGGGCCTATACGCGCGATATCCGCGTAGGGGTAGGGTTGATCGTGGCCGGCGCGATCACCGCGTTCGGATTCCTGGGGTGGGTACGACTCATGATGCGCGCCCGCGCCGCACCCGCGCCATAAGAACGCGCCGACACCCCGGCGACGCGACCGAAAAGGGTCAGCGTCCCCGCCGGTTGCCGCTCCGCGCGCCGCCGTTGAAACTGCCGGGGTTCGCCGACCCGTGCGCGTTGCGCGGGGGCGAAAAGCGGCGCTGCAGCGCCGTTTGGCCGGCGAACGCGTGCGCGGGAGCCGCCACGGGCTCGGGCAGGACGGGCAGCTTCGAACGGTCGATGCGGCGCCCGACCGCCTTCTCGATGTCGCGGAACAGGCGCTCTTCCTCGTGCGAGACGAAGGTGATCGCGTCGCCGGTCTGCTCGGCGCGCGCCGTACGGCCGACGCGGTGGACGTAGTCTTCGGGGACCATCGGCACGTCGAAGTTCACCACGTGTCCGAGATCCACGATGTCGATCCCGCGCGCGGCGAGATCGGTCGCGACGAGGACGCGCAGCTTGCCGCGCTTGAAGTCGGCCAGCGCTCGGGTCCGCTGCGCCTGGGAGCGATCGCCGTGGATCCGTTCGGCCGGAACCTTGTGCTTCTCGAGCGCGAGCGCGAGCCGGTTGGCGCGCGCCTTGGTTCGCGTGAACGCGATCGCGCTGAAGATGTTGTTGTCCTTGAGCAGCTCGACGAGCAGATCGGTCTTGCTCTGCTGCGGGACCGTGTACGCGGTGTGCGTGATCCCCGCCGCGGTCGTGGCGTTGCTGTGCGGAGTGATCTCGACGCGCACCGGATCGTGGAGCAGATCGCGCGTCAGCTTGAGGACGTCGGGTGCGATCGTCGCCGAGAAGAACAGCGTCTGCTTGCGCGCCGGAAGCTTGCCGACGATGCGTTTCACGGCGGGCAGGAAGCCCATGTCCAGCATCCGATCGGCCTCGTCGAGCACGAGGATGGAGACGTCGTCGAGCCGCGCGGCGCCCTGGCCCATGAGGTCCATCAGGCGGCCCGGCGTCGCGACGATGATCTCGGTGCCGCGCGCGAACGCGGCGACCTGGCCGCCGAATCCGACGCCGCCGAAGATCGCGGCGACGCGGATGTCGGTGCCTTTGGCGAAGGCGACGAAGTGCGCGGCGATCTGTGCCGCCAGCTCGCGCGTCGGCGCCAGGACGAGGGCACGGGTCTTCTTGCGCGGCAGCGAGACGAGGCGCTCGAGGATCGGCAGCGCGAACGCCGCCGTCTTGCCGGTCCCGGTTTGGGCGCTGGCGAGGACGTCCTGGCCCGCCAGCGCCGGCGGAATCGCGGCGGCTTGGACGGGGGTCGGAACGCTGAAGCCGAGCTCACGCACGGCACGAAGGGACGCCGGGCTCAGGCCCAGCGTGTCAAAACTTGGTTGCATCGATTCTTTCGAAAGCGAGGCGCGAGGTCGATCGTCGGCATTTCGAAAGATCGCGCTAGGTAGACGTCACACGAGGTGACAGGTCAGTATACCACGACAAGAAAGCACCGCGAAGCCGGAATGGTCGGAGCCACTAGCAGGCGCCCTATCGTGAAGGGGCACTTCCCAAGCGAACGGTTCCTCAACGCGGCAGCATCCCTCAGGTTCCGGCAGACCCGGTCAGCGGCCGCCGCCGACGTCAAGGATGGCGCCGGTGACGTATGACGCGGCCGGCGAGACGATCCACAGAATCGCCGCCGCAACCTCCTCGGCCGTGCCGGCGCGGCCCATCGGGATCGCCGGCGCGACCCGTTCGACGCGGCCGGGCTGTCCGGCGCGCGCGTGGATCTCGGTCGCGATCAACCCGGGCGAGATCGCGTTGACCCGCACGCCCTCGCGGGCGACCTCTTTCGCCAGCCCGATCGTGAGCGTGTTGACGGCCCCTTTCGAGGCCGCGTAGTGCACGTACTCGCCGGGTGAGCCTAAGGCTAGCCGCGCGCGACGAGACGATCGCGATCGCCCCGCCGCGACCGCCGTGCGTGGTCGACATGCGGCGCACCGCCTCGCGCGCGCACACGAACGCGCCGGTGACGTTGACCGAGAGCACGCGCTCGAGCATCGCGACGTCGAGCTCGTCGACGCGGTTGAACCCGCCGGTGATCCCGGCGTTGAGCACGACCGCGTCGGGCGCGCCGAACGCGTCGTCGACCGTCGCGAAGGCGGCGACGACGTCCGCTTCGATCGCGACGTCGCAGCGGATCGCCAGCGCGCGGCGGCCGGCCGCTTCGATCTGGTCGACGACCGATCGCGCCGCCGCGCTGTCGTCGGCGTAGGTGAGCGCGACGTCGTAACCGCCCGCCGCGGCGTGCAATGCGACTGCGGCACCGATTCCGCGGCTGCCGCCGGTGACCAACAGGATCGGGGGCACGCGCTACTTCGCGATCGCTTCGACGTAGGCGATCTTGCGCGACAAGGATTCGAGCGCGTTGGCCCAGGTGTAGCGCGCCGCGGTTTGCGTCCCGTTCGCGCGCAGCTCGTCGGCCAGGTGACCGTCCTCGGACAGCGCGCGCAAATACGTTGCGAGCTCGCGGCCGTCGCCGGTGTCGCAGACGATCGCGTTGACGAACGGCTCGGCATACTCTTCGCCGGTCGCGCCGCAGACGACGATTCCGCCGGCCGCCATCACCTCGAGCCCGACCAAACCGAACGGCTCTTTGCCGCTGTTCGCCAGAACGACGTCGGCGGCCGCATACAGCGCGTAGAGCGTCGCCTCGTCGAGGAATGCGCGCACGTGCACGACCGCCGAGTCGATGACCGACAGCCGCTCGGCCAGCTCGCGCCAATCGCTCCCCTCGTAGTCGAGCCGGCACACCTCGAGCTGACGGTCGCGCGCGCGACCGAACACGACGTCACCGTACGGCTCTTTGCCGCCGCGCGCGATCAGTCGGGCGTCGATCCCGCCGGCGCGCACCTCGGCCAGCGCGTCGATCGCCTGCAGCCAGTTCTTGTCGGGATCGAAGCGCCCGACTTTCACGTAGGTCGGGCGCGTCCCGAAGGCGGCGCGCAGCGCCGCCGTGCGTTCGGCGTCGGCACCCTCGAGCAGCGCCTGGTCGATCCCGTTCGGGATGACCAGCGCGTGCACGCCCCATTGCGACAGCTCGAACTTCATGTACTTGCTGACCGCGGTCACCGCCGCCGCGCGGGTGAGCGTCGGCCAGTGAATCTTCTCGAAGCCGTACGTGTTGTTCGCGTTCCACATCAGCGTGACCGCGCCGCGCAGCCCGCGCTCGCGCGCCGTGCGGTCGATCGCGATCGCGACGTTGGCGGTCTGCCACTCCTCGCAGATGACCAGCACGCGCTCGCCGCGCGCGTGGGCAGGCGCGACCAGCCGGTCGACGATCCACGCCGGAAGGCTGAACTCCCAGTCGTGGATCTTGGCGGCCTCGCCGTCGTACGCGTTGCGCGGGTGCTGGGTCGAGATCCACTGCGACCAGCGCCGCAGGGTCACGCCGGGGTCGGACGGTTCGATCGGTTCGGCGTGGGGGTCGCCGACGAAGAACAGCTCGACCTCGTGACCGGCCGCGCCCAGCGCGCGCGCGAGTTGGGTGACGCGCGTCGCGAGCCCACCGATCGACGCGTAGCGATCCGGCCCCTCGAACGAGAGGATGGCGACGTGACGCGGGATCATCCGTGCGACGCCGGCGCGCTGCCGCAGTTCGACGGCGCGGCAGTCCCGGCGAAGCGCGCTCCGACCCAGGTCAGCGCGTCGTTCGCCGCGGCGGGCACGACTTGGCGGTGCGTGCGCCCGGCATAGACGTCGTACTCGACCGTCGCGCCGCTCGCGCACAGCGCGTGGTCGAGCGCATCGCTCGAGGGTTGCGGCACGGTCGTGTCCGCCGTGCCTTGCACGATCAGCAGCGGCAACGTCAGGTGCAGCTGCGCGGCATCGTTCGCCGCGGCGACGTGCATGAGCGGTGCCAGATCGGCATCGCCGCGAAACGACGCCGCGGGGACGAGCCCGCCGAACGAGTCGGCGTGGTAGAGTGCGGTGGAGCAGCGGGTCTGCACCTGCGGCAGCAGCGCCAACGCCGCCGGCGTCAGCACGCGATCGAGCTTGACGTTGGGATCGACCGATGCGGCGGCCTCCATGAAGAGCGCCGCGAAAGCGAAGGCGGGCGTCGGCGCGGTAGCCTTCGTCATCGATTGGATGAACGGCGAGATGTACGCGCCCGGCGCTTCGGCGACGCCGCCGAGAAGCTGCAGCTCGGGCGCCCACGCTGCGGCCGTCGCGAGCGTGAACAGCACCGCGTGCCCACCCTGCGAGTGCCCCATCACGACCCAGCGCGTCGACAGCCGCGGCTCGAGTTGCCGCGCCGCGCGCACCATGTCGATCGTATCGCGGGCTTCGGCGGTGCCGATGAGGTACGGGTGGACCCCCGGCGTGCCTTGGCCCTCGTAGTCCGTCTGGACGACGGCATAGCCGGCGGCGACCAGCTGGTCGAGCACCGGCTCGATCGGGCCGAGATATTCGTGCTCGGGCGCGCCGGCCGCATCGAGCGACGGCGTGCAGGCCGGCGCATCGCCGGTCGTTCCGTGGGCCCAACTGATGACCGGCCAGCCGCCGCGCGGCGGGGTCCCCTTCGGAATCGCGACCGTGCCGGAGACGGCACGGTCCGCGCCGTCGAGCGCGGTCGTGTGATACAGGACGAGCGTGTTGCTCGCGGCCGAGGGGAGCGCCGCCGCCGTGGTAAGCGGACGCGTCCAGATGACGGCACCGTGATTTCCCGCGGGTAACGGGCTGGGCGGTGCATAGAAGGCGGATCCGGCGGGGCCGGTCGCGATCACCGCGGCGAGGACGGCGGACGTCAGGGGCGAGAGGGCGAGCATGAACGGACCCTTCAGCGCGCGACCGCGCCCTCTTGCCGAGCGCCCAGCAGCGGGCCGAAGATCGCCGCGTCAACGTTGCCGCCCGACAGGATCGCCGCGACGCGCTTTCCGCGCAGCCGCTCGCGCTCGGCGGCTACCGCTGCCACCGAAGCGGCACCGGCGCCTTCGGCCACGTTGTGCGTGTCGGTGAAGAGCCAGCGCATCGCGTCCTCGATTGCACCCTCGGAAACCATGACCACGCGTGCCGTCCCGCCCAGAACGATCGGCAACGCGGTCGGATCGGTGATGCGGCACGCCATCCCGTCGGCGATCGAAGAAGAAGGCGCAGCCTCCGCGGCGGCGCGCGTCGCGAACGCGCGCGCCCAGACGGGAAAGCGCTCCGGCACCACCGCGAC
The DNA here is from genome assembly GCA_963723445.1 of Vulcanimicrobiota bacterium. Lineage (GTDB taxonomy): Bacteria > Vulcanimicrobiota > Vulcanimicrobiia > Vulcanimicrobiales > Vulcanimicrobiaceae > Vulcanimicrobium. Next base: position 94,303 of record CAVRQP010000006.1, on the reverse strand, counting down.
GATCTCGGTTGCCAGTCCGAGCAGGTCGCGCAGCGCGATCGCGCCGCTGATCCCCGAACCTTGTCCGATCGGAACGTACACGACGTCGAACGCACCCGCCGCGAACAGCTCGCGCGCATAGGTCGCGACACCCAGCACCAGATCGCGATGGTACGACGGGACGAACTCCGCGTTCGGATCCGAGGCGACGAGCTGCGCTGCGTGCGTGCGTGCCGCCTCGTAGTCCTCACCGAACACGATCAGCTCGGCGCCGAGCGCGCGCATCGCGGCGTTCTTCTCGGGCGAGTTGCCTTCCGGCACGACGATCGTCGCGCGCAGGCCGGCTCGCGCCGCGGCGAAAGCGATGCTCTGCCCGTGATTCCCGCGCGTTGCGCTGATCAGCCGCTTCACGTGCGGCGCGCGCCGCTGCAGCGCGTCGACGTACGTCAGACCGCCGCGCACCTTGAACGCGCCCAGCGGCGTGTGGTTCTCGTGCTTGAGCGTCAGGTCGACGCCGAGTCGCTCGCACAGCAGTGCCCAGCGGTACGCCGGCGTCGGGGGAACGATGTCGCGAATCAGTGCGGCGGCACCGTCGATCTCTTCGAGCGTCAGGCCGAGCGGCGCGGCGATCGTGGTCATGTCGTGCGCCAGCATGACACGCGCGCGCTCGGCGGAGAAGTGCCACTTGGCTCTCCCACGCGGGCCACTCCGCGGGCGCGGCCGGAATGCCGCCGGCGGAAAGATATTACGGCGACGGCTCGTATGCAGGCACGATGCTCCGCACGTCTATCCGCCGCGCGCTCTTGCTCTGCTGCTCGGCGACGCTCGTCCTGGCCGGCGTCCGGGCGCAAGCCGCAACCGATGCGTTCGGTTCGCTCGCGTACCGCGCGATCGGGCCGGCGATCTCGGGCGGGCGCGTCACCGCCGTCGCCGGAAGCGACGCCGACGCGCGCGTGTACTACGCGGGCGGCGCGGGCGGCGGCGTCTACAAAAGCACCGACGGCGGCGCGTCGTGGGCACCCGTCTTCGACCGCGAGCCGGTCGCTCCGATCGGCGCGATCGCCGTCGCGCGGCGAAATCCGAACGACGTCTGGGTCGGAACCGGCGAGTCGAACCCGCGCAACGAGGTCGAGGAAGGCGCGGGCGTCTGGCACTCCACCGACGGCGGCAAGCATTGGACGCACGCGGGGCTCGACGACGCCGGAACGATCTCGGCGATCTCGATCGACCCGCGCGACCCGCAGCGCGTCGCGGTCGGCGTCCTCGGCCACATCTTCCGCGACAGCGCGGCGCGCGGCGTGTTCGTCACCGCCGACGGCGGCGCGCATTGGAAGCGCACGCTGTTCCTAGGTCTCGCGACCGGCGCCTCGGATCTCGCGCGCAGATCGCGGACCGGCCGTCGACGCTGTTCGCGGGGATGTGGCGCTTCCGCCGGCAGCCGTGGACGTTCAGCAGCGGCGGCCCCGAAGACGGCGTCTACCGGTCCGACGACAACGGCGCGACGTGGCGCAAGCTCACGCGTGGCCTGCCGAGCGGCGTCGTCGGCAAGGTCGGTCTCGCGGCCGGCCGCGGCGGGCGCGTCTACGCCGAGATCGAGACCAAGCACGGCGAGTTGTGGCGCTCCGACGACGGCGGCACGACGTGGCGCGCGATGCCGCACAGCCCGTACCTGGGCGCGCGGCCGTTCTACTTCACCCACGTCTTCGTCGACCCCGCGAACGCGAACCGGCTCGTCGCCGTCGCGCTGATCCTGTCGATGAGCACCGACGGCGGCAAGAGCTTCCACGCGATCGCGACGAACGCCGGCTGGGACTACCACAGCGTCTGGTGGTCGGGCGACGGGAATCGCGTGCTCGAAGGCGGCGACGAAGGCGTGACGATTTCCGCCGACGGCGGCGCGCACACCTGGCAACCCTACGCCCTGCCGTTCTCGCAGCCGTACCACATCGGTTTGGACGACGCGCTTCCCCACTATCACGTGTGCGTCGGATTGCAGGACAACAGCTCGTGGTGCGGTCCGTCGACGAGCGACAACGGCGTCGGCGTGCTGAACCGCGACTGGGCGCAGATCGCGCCCGGCGACGGCATGTGGTCGGTCTTCGATCCGAAGGACCCGAACCTGATCTGGTCGACCGAGCGCAATCTCGACAACGGCCAAGTCTATCTGACCGATCTGCGCACGAATCAGGCGTCGGAGCTCTCGCCCGATGCCGAGCTCAACGGGCTCAACACGCCCGCCGGCGACGCGTACCGCTTCAACTGGGACAACCCGATCGCGTTCGACGCCGACGGCGCCGCGCTCACCGCCGGTAACGTCGTGTTCCGCAGCGCCGACCACGGCAAGACCTGGCAAGCGATCAGCCCCGACCTCACCCGCAACGAACCGTCGCATCAGCAGCGCCCCGGTGGCCCCGTGTCGCACGACGGCTCGGGCGCCGAGATGTCGGACACGATCCTCTACGTCGCGTCGACGCCGCTCGACCGCGGGCTCATCTGGGTCACGACCGACGACGGCCTGGTGCAGCTCACCCGCGACGGCGGCGCGCACTGGAGTAACGTCGACGCCACGGGCGATGCCCGCCTGGGCGCGCGTTCCGGCGGTCGATCCCGGCCATTTCGCCGCCGGCACCGCATACGTCGCGGCGGATCGCCACATGACCGGCGACGATGCGCCGTACGCGTTCGCGACCACCGACTTCGGCGCCACCTGGCACTCGATCGCCGGCGACCTGCCGCGGAACGTCTCCGTGCGCGTCGTGCGCGAAGACACCAAGGACCGCACGATGCTGTATGCCGGTACGTCGCGCGGTGTGTTCGTCTCGTTCGACGCCGGCGCGCACTGGCGTTCGCTGCGCCTGAACATGCCGGCGACCGCGATCTTCGACCTCGCGATCCAGCCGCGCGCCGACGACTTGGTCGTCGCGTCGCACGGCCGGGGCGTGTGGATCCTCGACGATCTCGGCGCGGTGCGCGCGGCGCGCGCCGCGGCGACGGAGATCACCTTGATAGCGCCGCGCGACGCGTACCGGATGTGGCAATGGTCGCCGGTGAACACCTTCACGAAGCCCAAGCTTCCGGCGAACGATTTCGTCGGCGAGAACGTCCCCTATGGGGCGTTGCTGACGTATCGCTTGCCGGCGCGCGCGAAACACGTCGAGATCAACATCGTCGACGGCTCGGCCCGCATCGTAAAGCGCCTTACCGGCAAGAAGCTCCCGGCGCGGGCCGGTTTCGCGCGCGTCGCGTGGGACCTCACCGAGGACGGGCCGGTGCGCTGGAACGGCACGTTCGAACAGAATCGCGGCCCGGAGACGGGCGCCGAAGTGGTGCCGGGCACCTACACCGTTCGGCTCATCGTCGACGGAACGAGCCGTGAGCGTCCGCTGATCGTTCACGCCGACCCGCGTGATCCCGCGACGCCGGCCGAGATGCAGCAGCGCCACGATGCGCTCGCGCAGCTCAACGCCGAACTGAGCGGCGTCGACACGATGCTCAATCACATCGACACCGAGCTCAAACATGCTTCAACGGCGCGCACGCGCATGCTGCGCGCGTTCGAGGCGCGGTTGACCTACGATCCGGCGAACGTCGAAGATCTCAGCGGCGAAGCGCAGATCCGCGAACGCATCCTCGACCAGCTCGCCCGCATCGCGTCGTCGTCGTTGCAGGTGCCCAACGCGCCCGAGGTCGCCGAGATGGCGAAGATCAAAATCGCTTACGACGCCGTGGCGGCGGCGTACCCGCGCCCCTGAGCGGCGCGTAGGCCGTGTTCGGCTTCGCTGCTTGCCGCCGCGCTCGCCGCGAGCAGTCCCGTGCAACCCACCGTATCGGATGCGGCATTGCGTATCGTGCGCAGCACGAACCCCCACCGCCGCTACGTTCGCCTTCACGCTCGATATTGAATTGGCCGGCGTGTGGGGCACGGAAATCAGCGTCATCGACCTCGCGACCGGACGCGCCAGCGACCGCGTCTCGGCCGGACCGCTTTCCGGTAGCGACGGTTTCGATGGCACCGCCGTCTGGAGCGCCGACTCGACGGGTATGCCGCTGATCGAAGGCAACGCCGACAGCCGGCTCGACGCGTTCGCGATGGCGCACTTCTTCGGGCGGACGGGACCGGAGCGCCCCGCCATTCGCGTGCTCCACGACGGCGGCCGCGCCGTCACCGTTCGCGTAGCGTACCCGACGCTGTCGGGACCGATTGACGTGACGTTCGAGCGAGCGACGGGGCGCCTGACCGAGATCGTGGACCGCAGCGGCCTGGACGTCACGACGGCGCGCTACTCGGAGTACCGGCGAATCGGCGACACCGTCGTCCCCTTTCGGATCGACACGACGGATCGATACGGGCCCGTACACGAGCGCGTCCGCGCCGTCGAGTATCCCGACGCTCTGCCCGCGAAGTCGTTCTCGCCGCCGGCCGAACCGCACGACGTGCTGCTCGACGGCGTCACGACGATCCCGATGCAGGTCATCGACGGCGTGCCGGTCGTTCCGATACACATCGACGGCGGGCCCGAGCTGCACGTGCTCCTCGATTCGGGAGCTTCGAACTACCTCAAGCCGCGCGCCGCGCAAGAAGCGAGACTGCATCTCGTCGGCAACAATCTGACCGGAGGTATGGGTGCCGGTACCGCACGCGAGCGCTTCACCACTGTCCGGGAACTGCGCATCGGGAGCGCCGAACTGCGCGATCAGCCCTTCTCGGTCATCGACGACGATTCGTTCGGGCCGAGCGTCGACGGCGCGATCGGTTGCGAGGTTCTGCAACGGCTCGCGACACGGTTCGATTTCGTTCACCGGACAGTCGAGCTGACCCTCGACGTCGAGCATTTCGCCGTCGGCGCGCCGGCGATTCCGCTGCGCCTCAGCGGCTGCACGCCGGAAGTCGACGGCGTTCTCGACGGACTTCACGGCCATTTCACCATCGACACCGGGAGCTGGCTTGCGCTGGACGTCTACGGACCGGCCGTGCGGCACTATGGGCTGCTGGGGCGTTATGCGACCGGGCCGCTGGAGCCGACCGGCGGCGGCATCGGCGGGCCTTCAACCGGGTATTTCGCGACCGCGCAATCGCTTGAGCTCGGCACGACGTCGATCGGCAACGTGCGGATGGCGTTGAGCTCGATGCAGGCCGGTGGTCAGGCCGACCCGACCGTCTTCGGCAACGTCGGCGCGACGGCATTGGATCGCTTCGTCACGATTTTCGATTATCGCCGAGGCCGCATGTGGCTCTTGCCGCCATGACGTAACCACGAGCGCTCAGCCCGCGGCGAGCTGGCGCAGGACGTACTGCAAGATGCCGCCGTGGCGGTAGTACTCGGCTTCGTCGGGCGTGTCGATGCGCACCAGCGCGTCGAACGACCTCCAGCCGCCGTTCGGACCGGCGGCCGTGACGTTGACGATCATCCCGGGCTCGAGTTTCGCGGCGACGCCTTCGATCGCATACGTTTCTTCGCCGGTGAGGCCTAGCGACTCGCGCGTCGCGCCGCCGGTGTACTGCAGCGGCAGAATCCCCATTCCAATGAGGTTCGAACGATGGATGCGCTCGAACGACTCCGCGATGGCGGCCTTGATGCCGAGCAGATACGGTCCCTTTGCCGCCCAATCGCGCGACGAGCCGGAGCCGTACTCCTTGCCGGCCAGCACGATGAGCGGCGTGCCGTCGGCGCGGTAGCGTTCCGACGCGTCGAAGATCGACATCTGCTTCGCCGGTGGGCAGATAGCGCGTCACGCCGCCTTCGACGCCGGGGACGAGCAAGTTGCGCAGGCGGATGTTCGCGAAGGTGCCGCGCACCATCACCTCGTGGTTGCCGCGCCGCGCACCGTAGGAGTTGAAGTCGGCCGGCTCGACGCCCTTGCTCATGAGGTACTTCGCAGCCGGCGAGCTGCGCGCGATGTTCCCGGCCGGCGAGATGTGATCGGTCGTCACCGAGTCGCCGAGCACCGCCAGCGCGCGCGCGCCGGTGATGTCGCTCAGGGGACGCGGTTCCTTCGGCATCCCGTCGAAGTACGGCGGCCGCTTCACGTACTCGGACTTCTCGTCCCAGGCGTAGCGCTCGCCGGCCGGCACGTCCATCGACGACCAGCGCCGGTCGCCGTGGAACACGTCGGCGTAGCGCGTGCGAAACAGTTCCTCGGAGACGGCGGCCGTCATCGCCGCGTTGATCTCGGCGTTGCTCGGCCATACGTCGCGCAGGTAGACGTCCTCGCCCGTGGCCGTGCGGCCGAGCGGTTCGGTCGTCAGATCGACGTCCATGCGCCCGGCCAGCGCGTAGGCCACCACCAGCGGCGGCGAGGCCAAATAGTTCGCGCGCACCTGCGGATGGATGCGGCCTTCGAAATTGCGATTGCCGGACAGGACCGCGGCGACGATGAGATCGTGCTCGGCGACCGCGTGCGCGACGTCTTCGCCGAGCGGTCCGCTGTTGCCGATGCACGTCGTGCAGCCGTACCCGACGAGATTGAAGCCGAGCTGGTCGAGATACGGCGTGAGCCCCGCGCGCAGCAGATAGTCGGTGACCACCTTCGAGCCCGGCGCCAGCGACGTCTTCACCCAGGGCGCGGTCGACAGACCTTTCTCGACCGCTTTCTTGGCGAGCAGCCCCGCGCCGATCAGCAACGCCGGGTTGGAGGTGTTCGTGCACGACGTGATCGCGGCGATCACCACGGCGCCGTCCGAGACCCGCGTGCGCGGCTGGGCCGCGACCGCGGTGCCGCCGCCTTCGCCCTCGAACCGCTCGATCTGCTTGGCCGAACCGTTGCGCGCGCTCTGCCATTCATCGAGCGCGACCGCGAAGGTGCTTTTCACCTGCGACAGCGGGACGCGATCCTGCGGACGCCGCGGGCCCGCCAGATTCGGCTCGACCTCGCTCAGGTCGAGCGCGAGCGTATCGCTGAAACGCGGCTCGGGCGAGTCGTCGGTGCGGAACATCCCTTGTGTTTTGGCGTACGCCTCGACCAGCGCGATCTGCTCGGCCGAGCGCCCGGTCAGGCGCAAGTAGGCCAGCGTGAGCGCGTCGATCGGAAAGATCGCGACGGTCGAACCGTATTCCGGCGACATGTTGCCGATCACGGTGCGATCCGCGACCTGCAGCGACGAGAGCCCGGCGCCGTAGAACTCGACGAACTTTCCGACCACGCCTTTGTGGCGCAGCATCTGCGTGATCTGCAGCGCGAGATCGGTGGCGGTGACGCCTTCGTTGAGCTTGCCGGTGAGCTTGAATCCGATCACGTCGGGGATCAGCATCGTCACCGGCTGGCCGAGCATCGCGGCCTCGGCTTCGATCCCGCCGACGCCCCAGGCCAGCACCCCCAAACCGTTCGCCATCGTCGTGTGCGAGTCGGTTCCGACGACGGTGTCGGGAAAGGCGATCGCGGCACCGTCGGGGTGAGGCTCGCCAGCGCCGCCGGCTCCGAAGATCACCCGCGCGAGAAACTCGATGTTGACCTGATGGACGATGCCGGTGTCGGGCGGCACCGCGCGGAAACCGTCGAGCGACGACTGACCCCACTTGAGGAACGCATAACGCTCGCCGTTGCGCGCGAACTCGAGGTCGGCGTTCTTCTCGAACGCGTCGGGCGACGCCCACGCGTCGACCTGCACGGAGTGGTCGATCACCAACTCGACCGGCTGCAGCGGGTTGATCCGCCGGGGATCGCCGCCGAACGTCGCGATCGCGTCGCGCATCGCTGCCAGATCGACCACGCACGGGACGCCGGTGAAATCTTGCAGCAGCACGCGCGCGGGACGGTAGGCGATCTCTTTCGACGACGGCGTGCCGGGCTGCCACGCTGCGAGCGCCTCGATGTCGTCGCGCCGGACCGAGCGTCCGTCTTCGAAGCGCAGCAGGTTCTCCAGCAGGATCTTGAGCGAGTACGGGAGCGTCGACAGGTCGTCGCGGCCGAGCGCGCTCAGCCGGAAGTAGGCGTACTCCCGGCCGGCCACGTGCAGCGTGTCGCGGGCGGAGAAGCTGTCCGGATGCGTCATCACGATGGATGGCGTTCGGCGAAGAAGGCTCGCCGTGCTCCCGCCGATTGTCCCCATATTGTTGACAGACGTATCGTTGTTTGGGACAGTCTGGGCGTGCGCCGCGACGATTTGCGCCCGGCGGTGTTCGGCACCGCGACGCGCGACCGGGTCTTGATCCGGCTGGCCCTGTCCGAGAACGGTCTTCACGTCCGGGAGATGGCGCGCCAGATTCAGACCAGCCCGAACGCGGTGCACCGCGTCGTGATCGCGCTCGAGCGCGCCGGCGTGGTCGTCTCGCGCCCGGTCGGCACGACGCGGATCGTGCTCTTGAACCGGCGCTGGTACGGCGCCGTCGAGCTCCGGGCGCTGCTCGAGCGGCTGGCGGCCGCCTACCCCGAGGTCGACGCGCGGGCGCGCAGCTTCCGCGAGCGCCCACGGCGGATCGGCAAGCCGTGATCTTGGGCGCCGGCGCCGGCCTGGTCGACGTCGCGTTCGCGGCCTGCACCGTGCTCGCGCGCGCCGGCGAGACGGCAGTGCTGTGCGGCGGCAGCGCGGCCGCCTACTACGTCCCCGACCTCTACCAGTCGCTCGACGTCGACTTCGTCGTCGAGGTCGGCGCGGCGCCGCACGTCGTCGACCGCGCGCTGGCGACGCTGGGCTATGCCCGCGTTGCCGAAGGCCATTACCGCCATGCGACCCTGCCCTACGCCTTGGCGTTTCCGATCGGGCCGCTGGCGATCGGCCGGGAGTTCGTCGCCAGCTGGCGCACCGACCGGCGCGCCGACCTGCTGTTGCACGTCTACACTCCGACGGACGTGGTGAGAGACCGGTTCTTGCACTACTGGGCGTGGGGCGATCGCACCGCCCTGGATGTCGCCCTGGCGGTCGCCCGGGCGCGCGCCGGTGAGGTCGACCTCGACGCATTTGCAGCCTGGACCCGGCGCGAGCTCGCGGCCGACGCGTCGTACGACCCCTCTCGAATCGGGCGGTTCTTGGCACTCTTGCGGTGATGCCGCCGCCAATTGGGAATCGTAACGCCCAAGGTACGTCGCCCGCTGACGGAGTAAGCAACCTATTGTGATCGACCGCACTCGTCTTTCGTTTGTGAGCGGCGTCGTCGCTGCCGTGGCCTTGCTGACCGGCGTCGCCGGGATGACGTCCGCCAATGCGGCGGATGAGGATCCGAACGTCGCGCGACTGATGGCGCCGTGCTATCAGGCCCTGCGCGCGGAGGAAACCGTGCGGCCGCGAATCCGCGCCGGCTCGTCCGGCTTGGCCTCCGCCCACCAGGCCATCATCAACGCGCTCAACGTCAACCGCCGCTGCAGCGCGACGCTCAGCCCGATGGCGTCGATGCACCTCGCCACCGACGCCTTTCTCTGGTCGCTGCTGGCCGAGGACGAGCAGCTTCTCGGCAGTCCCAACTGGCGGCGCAGCCTCGACACGGCGGACGGCTTGCTCGCGCGGTGCGTCGCGTCGCCCGAGCTGATCAAGGAACACGTCAGCTCGCGGTGCCAAAACCAGCGCTCCTTCAACATCGCCTTCGCCCGCGAGCCGCGCGGTAACGACCCGTGCTTCAAAGCGCAGCAAGACGAGACCGCCGCGTCCGACGCGCTGAGCGGCGCGACGATCGATCAGGCCCGTTCCCAGATCGCGTACAAGGACATCAACGACGGGCTCGCCGCCGACGAGCACTGCCAGTCCCCGCCGATGCGGTTGGTCACGCAGGCCTACCTGCTCTCGCTCAAAGCCGAAGCGGAACACGACCTCGACATCGCCGGTTGGGACCGCAGCTTTCACGACGCCGACGAGCTCCTGACACGCTGCGCGACGACGCTGGGCCGCATGCCCGACAACGTCGCCAAGAACTGCGCGACCCAACTCACCGCCAACGAGGCGCTGGCCAAGGATTACCGCGACGCGGCGAATGCGCCCGCGGGACCGACGTCGCCGCTCGCCTATACCGCCGTGGTGTGGCCGTATCCGGTGCGCGCGGGTTTCAACCCCGACGCGCTCTCGACGAACGACCCGTTCGCCAAGACCGTCGATTACGACACGTTCGCCGCGATCGGGAGCATCGACGATCTGAACAAGATGTTTGACTTCGGCACGGCCGGTCCGCCGGCGAACCTCGACCCGAAGTTCTTCCGGTCGAACATGCTGCTCTTCGCGGTCTCGCGGAAAACCAACCAACAGTGTACGTCAACGGCGCAGGACGTGCACCAGTTCGTCCCCGCCACCGCGCCCGGGACGCTGCCGGTGGTCGTGGTCGATTACGCGCTGACCTGTCAGCCGCCGGACGGCGCCGCCCAACCCGCGATCCTGGCGCTCCAGATCGCGCGCTCGGGCGGCCAAGTACAGTTCGTAGAGAACGGCGTCCACCACCGCAGCCACTACTACGTCCCCGCCCCGCCCCGCACGCATTAGTGTGTTCGCGCCGTTTGCGCAAACACACTAAACTGGTTCGGTTTCGAGTCGCTCGAACGCCGTGCGGGGGTCGCCGGTGAGGTAGCCCCGCACCCGCAGCCCCGAATCCCCGGTCAACAGATCCCACAGCGGCGGGACCACCAACTCGCGGCGCCACGACGTCAGGTTCACCACGTCTCCGAGCGCTTCGGTCGTTTGCGGGGCATCGCGGGCGATCCGCTCGAGCGCCGCGCGCGGCAGCAACAGCGTCGTGGGAAGGTCGTTCTCGGCGGCGAGCGCGCTGATCAGCACGGCCATCGTCGAAACGAGCGCTTCACGCTGCGGACCCAGTGGTTTGGGAGCGCGCGGCGGCAGTTCGTCTTCGGCCAGCTCCTCACCGCGGCGGACGGCCTCGATGATGCGCTCGCCCAAGTTGCGGCGCGTCCCGGCATCGATGCGGCGCAGCTGCGAGAGCTCGTCGACGGACTTCGGCCGCAATTGGACGATGCCGGTCATCACGTCGTCGGGCAGCACGTATTTCAGCGGGATATTGCGCTCGCGGGCGTAGCGGTCGCGCAAGTTGGCCAGCTCGTTGAGAATGCCCAGCTCGCGCCGGTTCATCCGGGCGTTCCCGGAGACGCGCAGGTACAGGCGACGCGGATCGTTGCGGTAGGTGCGCAACTCGGAAAGGGCGGGCATCTCCTGCTCGGCCCACTCCTCGCGGCCGCGCGCGGCGAGCCGCGCGCGCAGGCGGTCTTCCAAGTCGAACAGATGGAGCACGTCGTCCACCAGGTACTCGACTTGCTTTTGCGTGAACGGACGCGTGCTCCAATCGCTGACCGTTTGGGACTTGCGCAGCGTCACCCCGCACACGTCACGCACGAGGTCGAGCAGCGAGATCGACAGCCCGCAGCCGACGAACGCCGCCGCGACCTGCGTATCGAAGATGACGCGCGGCAGCGTGCCGAACGCGTCGGCCAAGATGCGCAGGTCGGACGAGAGCGCGTGTCCGACGACGCGCGCTCCGCTCAGCGCGTCCACCAGCGGCTGCAGATCGCGGCAGGCGAGCGGGTCGACCAGCGCCACACCGTCCTCGAACAGCAGTTGCACCACCATCAAATGCGGCGTGTATGATTTCTCGGTGTGAAACTCCGTGTCGAGGCCGACGCGCGTCGCGCGCCCGATCCGTTCGCACGTCAGCCCGAGACTTTCGGGCGTGTCGACCAGCGTGACCGTCGGGCGGGCGGAATGGGCCGGGTTCACGGTCTCACCGGCCGATCAGGATTCCGCGTCGGAAACGGGTTGAGCGGGTTGAACGTGACGTGCGGCCGGGGCCGCCGGTGCGGGAAATGAATGTGATGTCTCTCCATGGATGCTTGCACGGGCGCGACGACATGGTCCTGAAAATAGTCCGACGCGGCGTCGCCGAACACCGCCAAGAGCGTGCAGATCGGGATGGCGACCGCGCACATGGTGTAGACCTGCACGAAAATCGGGACGCGCAGTGCGGCCGCGGTCTGCGTTGCGATCGTCCCGCCCAGGCCGGGGATGATTCGCACCGCGATGAGGAACATCGGCGAGCCGATGCGGAAATGTCTGGCCCAGCCCGGCAGCCGTTCGACGTTCTTGCGCACGTCGAACGCCGACGAGGTGCGCAATGCGACGACGTAACCGATGATCGCGGCCAGTACCAGCCCGACCGCGTTGACGATCGAGCCCGCGACCGGTCCGAACAGCACACCGTTCATGATCGCCAGGGCGTCGGTGACCGAGAACGGCGCCGACGCGACGACCGCGAACACCAGCACCGCCAGCGGCATCGCGAAGATGCCGAGCTGACCGAGCGCGTGCTCGACCCACGGCCGGTGCGACACCACGAACGCCGCGAGCGCAAATGAAGCCACCAGGATGGCGACCGCCTCCAAGCGGCGCAGCACTCGTCCGATGCGGGAACTCACCTTTGAGGGTTCTTTGCGGACTGAGGCTGTTCGCCTCCGCCTAATCCGGGGTTGACCGTTCCCGCGCCCAGGAGTAGGATGACGAGACCTCGAGGTACTTTTCGAAGCGTACGGGAGGGCGGCTTGACGTCGCAAGATCCACCCGGGTCCAAGGCACCAACCGGCTGACTGCGCGCCGGTTGGTGACGAGACGACAACGATTACCACCGCGCAAGCGAACGATCCAAGGACAGGAGGGCGGCATCAGCTCGATGACCGAAGATCCACCGAAGGACAAGGTGTCGTAAGGGCCGATTGGCCGGTTACGACGACGGACCTGAAAATCGAAAAAACGAAGGGCCACGCCGATCGGCGTGGCCCTTTTCGTTCTTGCGTACGGTTTTGCTCTCTAGTGGTAGGCGGCCAGTTTGACGCTGGTCACACCGAGCGCCTGCGCGAGGTCGTAGTGCGCCTGATCGGAGATGCGGTGATAGTTGCCGTCCGCCGCAGCACCGAACTTCTGGTCGATGTCGTTCATCACTTTTTCGTGAATCGTGTTCGTCAGCAGATGGTCCAGCTGGGTTCCTTCGTAGTACGTGCCGTCGACCAAGCCCAGGCCGACCACGCGCTTCGCGAGCACGCCGCCATGAAGCATCGGCGACGGGAACTTCACGCCGGCTGCGGTCGCGATCTTGACCGCGTCGTTGACGGCGAAGTTCTGCACGGCGACGTACGAGGCCACCTTTCCGGCGCCGTACTGCTTGGTGAGCTTGGCGACTTCCGCGTTCGCCGTCTTCGCGCCGGCTAGCGCGGTGATCGCTTTGACGATCGAGAAGTTGCCGGGCGCGCCGCCGGCGGTAACGAGTGAGATGGTCGCCTGCAAGTCGGGCGAGCCCTTATAGGTCACGCCGTCGCCGCCGGCTTTGCCGATCGGCATACCGTGCTCCATCGAGCCGGACATCATGCCGCCCGACATCGAGCCGTGCATCGGCATCGGCGATGCCATCGGATCGGCAAGCGCGGGGGTGAGCGAGAGCGCGACGAACGCCGCGCCGGCCACTACGGCCGAGAGTCGTTTGATCAAGAATTTTCCTCCGGGGATCGAGTACGCGAAGTAAACGACCCGGAGGTTAGCCCGGATTGCGCGTTTCGAGCTTTTCGACCGATGGCGGTCGGCCGGATCGAGGCGGGGCCCGGCCGCCTTCCTGGGCGCACAACCGGCACCGATCGCGCAGTCGCATCGCGCGGGAACTACTGCCGGACGGTGATGTTGTCCGCTTCGAGGGTCCCGTCGGGGTCGGTCCGGCCGTTGACGTCAACCGACGTTCCCAACCCCGGCGTCGCGCCGCGCGGGTTGATGATGGTGCCCGGATGCAGCCGGACGTCGCGGAAGCAGTTTGGACCGCACTGGACCTGCATGTCGAAGCGCCGGAAGTAGGAGACCGTGCCGTGCGCGTTGTTGCGCGCGTTGGCTGCGTTGCGCTGCAGGATCTGCACGCCGACCCCGATGACGTCCCGAATGAGCTGGTCGTTGGGGCCGGCCGGCGGCAGCGTCGCGACGGGAATCGGCGTCGGCACCGGGGCCGGGGTCGATTGGGCGCCCGCGAATGTCGTGGCGGCGAGAGCGAGAACGAGGCCCGACGTGACGATCAAAGGCAGACGCATTGCACGAGATCAACGTGGCGCGAAGCTGGTAGGGTTCCGGTGACCGACCCGAGAGGAGGTCCGCGACGCCGCGACCGTGATCGTCGGGCGCGATACGAGCGAGGGCTTGCAGGTCTACATGGTGCGGCGCAATGCCGGCGCCGCGTTCTTGCCCGACCGCTACGTCTTTCCGGGCGGGCGCGTCGACGACGCCGATCGTGACGAAGCGGAACGCCGGATCCTCGGCTCATCCGGCGATCTCGACGCCGCGTACGCGATGACGGCCGCGCGCGAGACGTTCGAAGAGGTCGGTCTGCTGTTCGCCTGCGACGCCCTCGACCCCGGCCGGCTCCCCGAGCTGCGGCGCGAGATGCACGCGGGCACGCTCTCGTTCGGCCAGGTCCTCGAACGGCTAGGCACGTCGGTCGATGCGTCGCAACTGCGATACTTCTCGCGCTGGATCACCCCGAAGGCCGAGATCGCGACGCGCCGCTTCGACACGCGCTTCTTCGTCGCGCGCGCACCCGCCGATCAAGTCGCCGAAGCCGACGCGACCGAGGTCAGCGACGGGCGCTGGATCGCACCGTCCGAAGGCTCTGGCGGCGCACGCGTGCGGTGAGATCAACCTGATCTTTCCGACGATCAAGCACCTCGAGCGCATCGCGCCGTACCGCACCGTCGGCGACTTGCTCGCGTTCGCCGGCACGAAGACGATCGTGACGGTAACGCCCGAGGTCCAGCCCGGGCCCTTGTTCGTCATGATCCCCGAGCTCGAGAACGCATGGTGAAGCTGAGCTCACGCATCGGCCGGCTGCGCGCGAACAACCCGTCGCCGCTGACGCTCGACGGAACGAACGGCTACGCCGTGCGCGTCGGACCGCGCTCGCTCGTCGCGATCGATCCCGGTCCGGTCGACGACCGCCAGCGCGACGCCTTTCTCGCCGCCGCCCGCGAAGCCGATGCGACGTACGCCGCGATTCTGGTCACGCACGGTCATCCCGACCACTATCCCGGCGCCGCGCCGCTGGCCGCCGCGACCGGCGCGCCGGTATACGCGCACCCGGGGGCGCGCTTCGCCCACGATCGCGCGCTCGCTGACGGCGAGCGGCTCGAGTACGCGGACGCTGAGCTGACGGTGCTGCACGCACCGGGACACGCGCCGGACCATCTCGTGTTCGTGCTCGACGGACGAGCGCGCGCTGTTCACCGGCGACGTCGTGCTCGGCACCGGCACCGTCGTCGTCGCGCCGCCGGGCGGCGACATGCGCACGTACCAGCGCACCCTCCACCGTTTGCGCGACGAATACGGCGACGCGCACGCGATCTACGGCGGCCACGGCCCCGAGTCCGCGACGTCCGCGCCAAGCTCGACGAGTACATCGCCCACCGCGAAGCCCGCGAACGCGCAATCGTCGCAGCACTCGAACCCGGCGGCGCGACCATCCCCGAGATCGTCGCAAGCGTCTACGCCGCCGTCGACCGGCGCCTGTGGCCCGCGGCGGGACGGCAAGTGCTCGCGCACCTCATCGCGCTCGAGCGCGAAGGCCGGCGTTCGCACCGAGCCCGTCCGACGCGAGCCGACGCCGGCTGAAGCCGCGCTGCTCAACCCCGACCTGTCCCGTCTCGACGACAACCTCGGTGCCGACGTCATCCGAGCCGAGCTCGGCTATGGCACCGCCGAGCCGCTGCTGCGCTACCTCCTCGCCCACCCGTCACCCTGAGCTCGTCGAAGGGCGACGACGGTTCGTGGCGACACGACGGACTCGCAGCGCAAACACGCCTTTGTTCGCGGCTGGGTCGCGATCAGGAGATCGCCAGCAGCACCTTGC
This sequence comes from Vulcanimicrobiota bacterium, assembly GCA_963723445.1. Lineage (GTDB taxonomy): Bacteria > Vulcanimicrobiota > Vulcanimicrobiia > Vulcanimicrobiales > Vulcanimicrobiaceae > Vulcanimicrobium. The sequence continues at coordinate 78,536 of CAVRQP010000006.1, read as the reverse complement.
CGAACTGCGCGCCCTGGTCGACGGAGGTCGCCGCGTCGACGACGTCGTCCATCGCGTACACGCGGTCGACGGCGGGTTTGAGCGCGGCCTGCCCTGAGCCCGGCGCAGGGTCGAACATCGCGAGCATCGCGGCGAAATCGCGCGGCGAGCCCATCGACGATCCCATGATGTCGAGCTGCTTCCAGAACAACGAGAACGGGCGGAGCTTCGCGTCCCCGGTCGTGCCGCCGTACACCACGACCCGGCCGCCGTATCTGGTCGCGTTCACGGCGCGAAAGAACGTGTCGCCGCCGGCGGAGTCGACGACCAGGCTCGGGCCGCCGTCGACCGCGGCGACGTCCTTCTCCCACTTCTCGCTCGTCATGTAGTTGATCGCGACGTCCGCGCCGAGCTGCTTTGCGCGCTCGAGCTTCTCGTCGCTCGACGACGTGACGATCACCTTTGCGCCGATCTTCTTCGGCGAACAGCAGCACGAACGTTTGCACGCCGCTGCCCACGCCCGGAATCAACACGACGTCGTCCTTGGTGCAGCCGCCGCGCGAGACGAGCGCGCGGTACGCCGTCACGCCGGCGAGCGGGATCGCGGCGGCCTCGTCGTCGGTCAACGACGCCGGAGCGGGATGGACGTTTTCGGCCGGCACCGCGATGTACTCCGCGAACGTCCCTTGGTGCGGCATCCCCAGCACCTGCGCGCTGCGCAGCCAAATGCGCTGGTCGGGGCCCCAGCCCAGCGTCGGATCGATCACGACGCGCGTCCCGATCGCCGGGCCCTGGGCGCCCACGCCGTGCGCGGCCACGGTCCCCACGCCGTCGGAGCCGGGAATGCACGGCAGCTGGATCCCCGGATACAGACCCTGGCTGATGAAGACGTCGCGCCGGTTGAACGCCGCGCGCGCGATCTTGACCAGCGTCTCCCGCGGCCCGGGAGCCGGATCGTCGACGTTCTCGACGCGGAAGTGCTGGGGACCGTTCTCACGGTCGATCTCGTGGAGTCGGACGGCGCGCATCCGGCTGGGGTACGCGTCACGCACCGGGAGCGCCTACCGAAGATCGTGAAAGGGAAGGGCGGTTGGAGGGGATTTGGACTTTCCGTCAGTGAGCTTGGGGCCACCGATCGCCAAACGGTTGTCGCCGCTCGACGTTCAGATCGAGGCGAACCGCTGTCTCAACTGCTACGACGCGCCGTGCACGCGGGCGTGTCCGACCGCGATCGACGTCCCGCGGTTCATCGGCCGCATCGCGACCGGCGACCTGGCCGGCAGCGCCCGCACGATCATGGATGCCAACCCGGTCGGAGCGAGTTGCGCGCGCGTCTGCCCGACCGACCAGCTGTGCGAGGGAGCCTGCGTCTACAATGCCGACGAGAACCCGATCCGGATCGGCGACCTGCAGCGTTACGCGACCGACTGGGCGATCCGCGAGAACGCCGTGCTCTTCTCGGCCGGCAGCGCCGACGGGGAAGCGCGTCGCGGTGATCGGTTCGGGGCCCGCCGGCCTCGCCGCGGCCCGGGAGCTGGCGCGAGCCGGCCACGCCGTAACCATCTACGAGCGCGATCCGGCGCCCGGCGGGCTGGACACCTACGGGATCGTCCCGTTCCGGTTGCCGGCCGAGATCGCGCTGTGGGAAGCCGAGCAGGTACGCGCGCTCGGCGTCGAGATCCGCACCGGCGTCGCGGTCGGCCGGGACGTCGCCGCCGGCACGCTGCTGGCCGAGTACGACGCGGTGATGATCGCGGTCGGGATGGGCGCCGTGCCGCGGCTGGGCATCGAGGGTGAGGACGCCGCCGGCGTGTGGGACGCGCTCGACTTCATTCGCATCGCGAAGTGCGGCGGCGACGTCGGGCCGTTGGGTGAGCGCGTCGCGATCATCGGCGGCGGCAACACCGCGATCGACGCGGCGACGTGCTCGCGACGCCTGCCCACGCGCCGTCGGTGACGATGTACTATCGGCGCGGTGCCGAGCGGATGACCGCGTACGACTTCGAGATCGAGTTCGCGCGGGTCGAAGGCGTCGAGTTCCGGACGTACGTGGTCCCCAAGCGGATCGTCGTCGAGAACGGGCGGGTTACCGGCCTCGAGCTGCTCTCGACCGATCCGGACGGCAGCGCGCGCCCGCTCCCCGGAACCGAGTGCGTGGTCCCCGCCGATACGGTGATCTTGGCGATCGGACAGCAGCGCCACGTCGCGCTGCTCGACGCCTTCGGCGTGTCGCACGACGTGAACGGGATCGCGACCGTCGACGAGACGATGCGCACCAACGTCCCGCGCGTCTTTGCCGCCGGCGACTGTACGTTCCAGCCGGGCGGGATCGACGCGATGGTGGTCGAGGCGGCGCAGCGCGGCAAGGTCGCGGCCCGCAGCATCGATCTGCTGCTGCGCGCGGAGGTACGCTGATGGCCGACCTGTCGATCGACGTCGCCGGCATTCGCAGCCCGAACCCGTTCTGGCTCGCCTCGGCTCCGCCGACGAACTCCGGCTATCAGGTGATGCGCGCGTTCGCCGCCGGTTGGGGCGGCGCGGTGTGGAAAACGCTGGCGCTCGAACCGATCGTCAACGTCACCTCGCGCTTCGCCGGCCAGAACATCGGCGCGTATCGCATGGCCGGGATGAACAACATCGAGCTCATCACGGATCGTCCGCTCGATGAGAACCTGCGCGAGATCGCCGAGTGCAAAGCCGCGTATCCCGATCGCGCGATCGTCGTCTCGCTGATGACCGAGTGCACGCGCGAGAGCTGGCACGAGCTCGTGCGCCGCTGCGAGACCGTGCCGGTCGACGGCTTCGAGCTGAACTTCGGCTGCCCGCACGGGATGTCGGAGCGCGGCCAAGGCGCGGCGGTCGGCCAGGATCCCGAGCTGGTCGAGCTGATCACCCGCTGGGTCAAGGAAGCCTCCCACGTCCCCGTGATCGTCAAGCTCACCCCGAACATCACCGACGTGCGCTACACGGCGCGCGCCGCGGCCAAGGGCGGCGCGGACGCGATCAGCCTGATCAACACGATCAACTCGCTCATGGGCGTCGACCTCGACAGCTGGCTGCCGATCCCGCACGTCGACGGCAAGTCGTCGCACGGCGGGTTCTGCGGCCCGTCGGTCAAGCCGATCGCGCTCAACATGGTCGGCGCCTGCGCCAAGGACGACCAGGTCGGGATCCCGATCTCGGGGATCGGCGGGATCGCCGACTGGCGCGACGCGGTCGAGTTCATGCTGATGGGCTCGACCAGCGTGCAGGTGTGCACCGCGGTGATGCATCACGGCTTTCGCATCGTGGCCGACATGATCGACGGCCTGAACAACTACCTCGACGCGCGCGGGATCGCCTCGGTGCGCGAGATCGTCGGCCGGACGGTTCCGCGTTTCGTCGACTGGAACGACCTCAATCTCGATTACAAGATCGTTGCGCGGATCGATCCCGAGAGTTGCATCCGCTGCAACAAATGCTACATCGCCTGCGAGGACGCGGCGCACCAGTGCATCGACCGCCCGGCCGACCCGCGCCTCGCGCCGGTCGTCGACGAAGAGCACTGCGTGGGCTGTAACCTTTGCCAGATGGTCTGCCCGGTCGTCGACTGCATCGAGATGGTGCGCGTCGATGCCGGCGACACCGTCCACACTTGGAGAGAGAAGCTGACATCGGTACCGTAATTCGAGGCGGGACGGTCGTCACCGCGACCGACCTGTTTCCCGCCGACATCCTCATCGAGAACGGCGACGATCGCCGCGATCGCGCGCTCGATCCCGGACACCGGGCACGAAACGGTCGACGCATCGGGCGCCTACGTGTTCCCGGGCTTCATCGACCCGCACACGCACTTGGACATGCCGTTCGGCGGCACGACGACGGTCGACGACTTCGCCAGCGGCACGGTCGCGGCCGCGCTGGGCGGGACGACGACGATCGTCGACTTCGCGCTGCACACCAAGGGCGACTCGCTGGCGAACGCGCTCAAGACCTGGCACGGCAAAGCCGGCGGCAAGGCGGCGATCGACTACGCGTTCCACCTCACCATCGCCGACGGGCGGCCCGAGACGATCGAAGAGATCCCGCGGATGATCGAGCGCGAGGGCGTGAACTCGTTCAAGGTCTTCATGGCCTACAAGCACGTGCTGCAAGTCGACGACGAGACGATCTTCAAGGTCCTCAAGGCGGCAGCCCAGTACGGCGGGCTGGTGCAGGTGCACGCCGAGAACGGCGACGTCATCGAGGTCACCGTGAAGGAAGCGCTCGCGGCGGGCAACACCGCGCCGAAGTACCACGGGCTGACCCGTCCGGTCGAGCTCGAAGCCGAGGCGACGTCGCGCGCGATCCGGCTGGCCGAGGTCGCCGGCGCGCCGCTCTACGTCGTGCACGTCTCGAGCGCGATGGCCGCCGACGCGATCAGCGACGGGCGCAAGCGCGGTCTCCCGATCTACGGCGAGACGTGCCCGCAGTATCTCGTTTGCGATGCGAGCGACTACGATCGCCCGGACTTCGCCGGCGCGAACTACGTGATGTCGCCGCCGCTGCGCGAGAAGCGCGATCAGGCCGTGCTGCTGCGCAAGCTCAAGAACGGCGAGCTGCACGCTTTCGGTTCCGACCACTGCTCGTTCAACAACTGCGGGCAGAAGGAGCTCGGCAAGGACGACTTCTCGAAGATCCCCAACGGCGCGCCGACGATCGAGGACCGCGTCGCGATCCTGTACGAGCACGGCGTGAACAAGGGCGTGATCGGGCTCAACCAGTTCGTCGCGCTCGCCTCGACCAATCCGGCCAAGCTGTTCGGCCTGTTCCCGCGCAAGGGCACGATCGCGGTCGGCAGCGACGCCGACGTCGTCGTCTGGGATCCCGCCGCGCAGCGCACGATCTCGGCCAAGACGCATCACATGAAGGCCGACAACAACATCTTCGAGGGGATGACGGTGCGCGGCCGGCCGCGCTACGTCTTCTCGCGCGGCCGCAAGGTCGCGGACGGCGAAACGTTCACCGGCGCGCCCGGCCAGGGGATCCACCAGAAGTCCGCGCCCTTCCGCCCCGTCAATTTATGAGGAGCTCGCCGTGAGCGATAGCGACATCGTCCGCATCGGCTTGGTCCAAGCGCACCACGACACCGACGGTGCCGAGCCGGTCGCCGTGCACAAGCGCGAGGCAATCCGCAAGCACGAGCGGCTGATCCGCGAAGCGGCGCAGCGCGGCGCGCAGATCGTCTGCCTGCAGGAGCTGTTCTACGGGCCGTACTTCTGCACCGAGCAGAGCCCCAAGTGGTACGAGGCGACCGAACACGTCCCCGACGGCCCGACGACGCGGCTGATGCAGGATCTCGCGCGCGAGCTGGGGATCGCGCTGGTCGTGCCGATCTACGAGCGCACGATCAGCGGCGTCTACTACAACACCGCCGCGGTGATCGACGCCGACGGGTCGTTCCTCGGCATCTACCGCAAGCACCATCTGCCGCAGGTCGCCGCCGGACCGGCGCCGTGCGGCTTCTGGGAGAAGTACTACTTCAAGCCCGGCAACGCGGGGTACCCGACGTTCCAGACGAGGTTCGCGCGGATCGGCGTGTACATCTGCTACGACCGCCACTTCCCCGAAGGCGCGCGGCTGCTCGGCCTCAACGGCGCCGAGATCGTGTTCAACCCGTCGGCGACGGTCGCCGGGCTCTCGGAATATCTCTGGAAGCTCGAGCAGCCCGCGCACGCGGTCGCCAACGGCTACTACGTCGGCGCCATCAATCGCGTCGGCTTCGAGACGCCCTGGAACATGGGCGAGTTCTACGGCCAGTCGTACCTGGTCGATCCGCGCGGACAGTTCGTCGCGGTCGGCTCGCGCGACAAGGACGAGGTCGTCATCGGCGACATGGACCGCCGGGTGATCGAAGAGGTCCGCAACACCTGGCAGTTCTACCGCGACCGCCGTCCGGAGACGTACGGCGCGATGGTCGAAGTTCGTGAGTTCGCGGTGACGACCACGCAGGTCGAGCGCGACGGCATCGTCACGCTGACGGACGACGCGGCGCGCACGGCTTCGCAGAACTGGGATCTGTGGAACGACGACCTGCGCCCGTGCACGCGCGCCGAGCACTCTTGGGCGCGCGTCGCGCTTCGCGAGCTTGTGGATCGGGATGTGCTTGTGCATCCCGACGTACTCGCTCGCCAGCGGGATGATCTCGCTCGGGATGAACTGGTGGGAAGCGGTGCTGACGATCTTCGCCGGCAGCGGCGTCGTGCTGGTTCCCGATCCTGCTCGTCGCGCACGCGGGAACGCGCTACGGCATCCCGTACCCGGTGTTCGCGCGGCTGTGGTTCGGCACGCGCGGCGCGCACGTCCCGGCGCTGGCGCGCGCGATCATCGGCGCCGGATGGTTCGGCATCAACTCGTGGTTCGGCGGCTTGGCGCTCGATGCGATCGTCGCGCGCTTGGCACCGCGCTTGGAGCGGCTTCGGACCGCACCTGTTCGTCGCGTTCGGCGCGTTCTGGCTGCTCAACGTCGGCGTCGCGATGCGCGGACCGCAGGCGATCGGGCGGCTCGCCGCGTTCGCGGCGCCGACGCTCGGCCTCGCGGCGGTCGCGCTGTTCGCCTGGGGTCTGACGCGCGGCGGGCGGCGTCGGGCCGATGCTCGCCGCGCCGGCGACGCTGCACGGCGGCGCGTTCTGGGCCGCGTTCTTCCCGTCGGTGATCGGCGTCGTCGCGTTCTGGGCGACGCTCGCGCTCAACATCCCCGACTACTCGCGCTACGCCGTTTCGCAGCGCGCGCAGCTGCGCGGGCAGCTCGTGATGCCGTTCGTGATGGCGATCTTCGCGTTCGTCGGGATCGCGGTGACGTCGGCGACGGTCGCGATCTACGGCAAAGCGCTCTGGAACCCGGTCGACCTGATGGTGAAGTTCCCGACCGTCGTCGTGCTGATCGGCGGCATCGTGGTCATCCTCTCGTCGATCACGATCAACGTCGGCGCGAACGTCATGGCGCCGGCGCGCGCGTTCGAGAACCTCTGGCCGAAGACGATCACCTTCGCCGGCGGCGCCGTCCTCACCGGACTGCTCTCGCTGCTGATGCAGCCGTGGTACGTGCTGTCGACGCTTCGCAACGTACGTGTTCACCTGGCTCGGCACGTACGGCACGCTGCTCGGCCCGTTCGACGGGATCGCGATCGCCGACTACTGGCTGGTGCGCGAGCTGCGGCTCGATCTGTTCGAGCTCTACTCGCCCGGCAGCCGCTACGACTACGCCGGCGGCTGGAACCTGCGCGCGATCGGCGCGCTCGTCGTCGGCTGGATTCCGCCGCTGATCGGCCTGTGGTACGCCGCCGCTGCACTTCCTGTGGTCCGGCGGCTGGCTCTTCAGCATCATCGTCGCCGCCCTCGCCTATGCGGCGTTCATGCGCACCGACGGCTCGCGGCTCAGCGAAACCGAGTACGAAGCGATCACCGAGGTCGAGCAGTCTGCGCACGGCTTGGCCAGATTCGGCGAACCCGCGCCCCGCTGAACGACATCGTAACCCGAGGCTCTCGAAGCTACGGCGACTTCGCGGCGGCGTACGCGTCGGCCAAGTCGCCGACCGCCGCGTCGATCGTGGACACGGCTTCGTCGATCTGCTCGTCGGTGATGGTCAGCGGCGGGGCGATGTGCAGCACGTTGTAGCGGCCGAACATGTACGCGCCGCGCTTCTTGAGCGCGGCGAACAGCGCCGGCATCGGGCCGAGCGACTTTCCTTGCCACGGGACGAGCGGCGTGCGCGTCTTGCGATCGCTCACGAACTCGAGCGCGAAGAACGCGCCGATGCCGCGCACCTCGCCGACGATCTCGTGCTTGTCGCGCACGCGCTCGAGCCCGGCGCGCAGCCGCGGCTCGATGCCGTCCTTCGTGCGCGCGTACAGGTCTCCGTCGCGGTATGCCTGCAGCGTCGCGACGCCGGTCGCCATCGCGAGCGGATGGCCCGAGTAGGTGTGCCCGGCCGGCAGCGGTTTGTCGTCGAACGCGCGCGCCAGCCGCTCGCGCACGATCACGCCGCCGAGCGGAACGTAGCCCGACGTCACGCCCTTGGCGAACGTGATCATATCGGGGACGACGCCGAAGCGCTCGCCGCCGAACGCGGCGCCGGTGCGACCGAACCCGGTCATCACCTCGTCGAAGATCAACAGGATGCCGTGCGCGTCGCACAGCGCGCGCAAGCCGGCCAGATACCCGGGCGGAAAGACGATGACGCCGTTCGAGCCGATCACCGGCTCGATGAGGATCGCGGCGACCGACTCCGGGTTCTCCGCCTCGACGACGTCGGCGACGTGCGCCAGCGCGCGGCGCGTCTCCTCGGCCGGATCGCGTCGCGAAGAACGGGCTGCGATACGGATACGCGCGCCCAGAAGTGCACGACGCCGCCCATCACGTTGGCCGGCTCGTTGAACCAGCGGCGGTTCTCGCCGGTCAGCGTCGCCGAGCCCGCGCCCGAACCGTGGAACGAGCGGTAGCCGGCCAGCACTTTCTGCGGCCGGTGACGACGCGCGCGAACTTGACCGCGTCCTCGTTCGCCGCACGCGCCGGAGGTCGTGAAGAACACGCGCCCGCCCTCGCTCGCCCCACGGCGCCAGCTGCACGAGCGCTTCGCCGAGCTCGGCGCGCACGTCGTTGAACCAGCTCGGCGGGCTGAAGCACAACCGGTCGATCTGCTCGTGCATCGCGGCGCGCACGGCGGGGTGCCCGTGGCCGAGGTTCACCGCGATGAGCCCCGAGGTCAGGTCGGCGTAGCGGTTCCCGTCGGCATCGTAGAGGTAGATCCCCTCGCCGCGCACGATCACCGGCGGCTGCAGGTTCGCCCTGCGCCATCCACGGGGTGAGCACGTAGCGCGCGTGCTTGGTCTTGAGCGCGTCGCCGGTAGCGATCATTGCGCGGATCCTCCTGGTGTTCGCCTACGCCGCGGACGGCGGGAGTCCGCCTACCTTGCCCTCAGCGCGGCCGGTCGAGGACGCCGAAAAGGGCCGGTAAGCGCCAGCGAAAATCCGGGCAGCGCGGCGTGCCCGACGCGCGTCGCCGCCGCGCACGACGCGCTCGCCGTGCCGCATCGTGCAGACGCACCGAGCGTTCGGCGCGGATCGACGACGATCACCAGCACCGCGCCGCCGGCGAGATAGACGGCGATCTTGTGCTCGAGGTGGCGCGCGCCGCCAGTCGGGCGAGAGAATCTCGACCGCGACGTCGGGCGCGAACGGCGGCAGCTTCGAGATCGTAGCCCTCCAAGTCGCGCAGACCGTTCGTTCGAAACGTAGCGAGATATCGGGCACGAGCGGACGGCGGATCTCGCCCGGCGGGGCGACGCGGAATCGCCACTCCGTACCGACCTCGCCGCGGCCCTCTGCCCACGCGGCCAGCGCCGCGCCAAGCGTCGCGCTGCAAGCGCGCGTGCGTCCGGAACGGGCTCACTTTCCGCACGGCGCGACCGAGGATCCATTCGGTCTCGGGCTTCGGTCTTCGGCAGAACGATCTCGTGTATCGACATCGGCTCACGCATTGCTATCACGCGCGGCCGCCGCGACGGCAATACCTCAGCGCGCGGCGTTAGTGCGGACGGCCGAGGAGGCGTAACGAGGCCGCTGCACGTCGAGCCAGATGCGCGCGAACAGCCCGGGCACGAACTCGCCGAACGCGAAGATCGACGCCAGCGTCCGTTCCGTGCCGGCCAGGATGAACGGCATCCCGCACGATCACCAGGATCAAGACCCAGCCGATGAGCGGCGCGAACGCGCGCAGCGGGCTGCGCGCGACGACCGTGCCGCCGGCCAGATCGCCGAGCCGGCGGTGACCGGGCAGCAGCGCCATGACGCCGCCCACGATCAAGCACGTCGATCGGTCGCAGCAAGCTGCGCAAGAACGCGCGCCCCAGCCCGACGAAACGTCCGCGCACCGCGTACACGTGCAAGCCGAACGCCAGCTTCCAGATCGTCGTGCCGAAGAACGCCTCGGCGAGCCACACGTAGACGAGCGCGATCGCGAGGCCGATCGCCAGCGTCGCAATCGAAGCCGCGCTGCGTGTTGGTCGGCAGCCCGGTGATCGGATTGATCGCGATCAGCGAGTACGCGAGCGACGTGACGACGCAGGTGACGAGCGCGATATCGAGCACGAACGCGAAGAAGCGCGCGCAGACGTAGCCGAACGGGTTGCCGACGTCGGCGTGCGGCGCGGGGACGACCGTGACTGTGGGCGGCGGATGACGGTGCCACCGGCCGGCGGGCCGCTCGTCGGCGTCGGCGGGACGGCGCGGCCGCGGCGGCTCGGGCCGGTCGACGACCGCATCGCCGATCTTGCGCGGGCCGGGCGGCGGCGGCGGCGGGGTCACCCGCGGCATCGCGACGGTCGCTTCGAGGTCGTCCTGGGGCGGCGGCGGTGGCTGCATGTCGGCATCGTCTGGCGGGAAGTCCATTTGCACGACCTACCGTCCGACGCCGGTCATCGTTTCACCGCCGGGTCTAAACGAAGCCGCTGGCGGCGGTCGCGCCCTTCTTGCGCAGCTCGGCCTGGCGCAGCTCGACGCGGCGGATCTTGCCCGACCGCGTCTTGGGCAACTCGGCGACGAACTCGATTTCACGCGGATACTTGTACGGCGCGGTGACGCGCTTGCAGTGCTCCTGCAGCTCCTTCACCAGCGCGTCGCTCGGCTTCGTGGCCGGGACGCAGCACGACGAACGCTTTGACGATGTTGCCGCGGTCGGCGTCGGGCGATCCGACGACGGCCGACTCGAGCACGGCCGGATGCTCGAGCAGCGCGCTCTCCACCTCGAACGGACCGATGCGGTACGCGCCCGACGAGATCACGTCGTCGGCGCGTCCGACGAACCAGTAGTAGCCGTCGTCGTCGACCTGCGCGCGATCGCCGGTGATGTACCACGGTCCGCGCCGGGTCGCCTGCGTCTCCCCGTCGTTCTTGTAGTAGCCGTTGTAGAGCGACGGCGCGATCGGCACGCAGCGCGATGTCGCCGACCTCGCCGGGCGCGCAGACGTTGCCGTTCTCGTCGAGGACCGCGACCTCGTGTCCGGGCGTCGGCTTGCCCATCGATCCGGGACGAACGAGCTGCCCGGACCAAATTGGCGACGATCAGCGTGTTCTCGGTCTGACCGTAGCCGTCGAGGATCGTCATCCCGAACGCTCGCCGCCAGACCTCGATCACCTCGGGGTTGAGCGGCTCGCCGGCGCTCACGCAGTGGCGCAGCCGCGGCAGCTTCCAGCGCTCGCCGAGATTCGGGCAGCTTCGCCTCGATGCGGTACTCCGTCGGCGCTTGGCACAGCACCGTCACGCCGAGATCGCGAATCATGTCCATCCGCTGCTCGGGGACGAACGCGCCCTTCGTGCAGCACGATCGGCGCGCCGCACGACCACGGGCCGAGCAGCACGTTCCACAGCGACTTCGCCCAGCCGGTGCCGGCCGTGCACCACACAGATCGTCGCGTTTGACGTCGAACCAGCTCGTCCGCTTGCATCCGGATCGCCCACGTCCAGGACGACGGCGTGCACGACGCCCTTGGGATCTTTGGTCGTTCCGCTGGTGTAGACGATGTAGGCGGGATCGTCGGCGCGCGTCGGCTCACCGTCCCACGGCGTCGCTCGCTCGACGAGCGGATCGACCGCCGTCCAACCGTCGCGCTCGCCGCCGGCGAGCAGCCACGTGCGGACCGTCGTCGCGTCGTCGCGCATCGCGTCGAACTCCGCCGCGTTGCCCGCGTACGCGACGACGGTCGTCGCGCCGCTATGGTTCGCGCGGTACAGCAGATCCTTCGCGCGCAGCTGCTCGGCGCTCGGCACGGCGACCGCGCCGATGCGCAACGCGGCGACCATGCAGAACAGCCAGTCGGGGACCTTGGGCAGCACGACGACGATGCGGTCGCCCTTGCGGACTCCCGCGTCGCGCAGCACCGCCGCCCAGCGGCGCGTGCCGTCGGCGATCTGCGGCGAACGTGTAATCGTGCCGAACTCCCGCGGCGTCGACGAACAAGAGCGCGCGCCGGTCCTCGCGCGCCAACGCGTCGACGACGTCGCGCGCGAAGTTGAACTCAGGTGGAACTTCCAACTTGAACGCCCCGCCGGGCCGGCTGCGTCGGTCATGCCCGAGGATTCGCATCCTGCCCCGGCGCACCCGCCCGTATGCCGCCCTTCGATCCCGCCCGCGTCCTGCGCGCCTCGAGCCTGCGCTACGGCAAGTTCCGCGCCCGCGGCGTCCCCGCGATCCTGCTCGGCGCGAGCGCGATCGTCATTGCCGCCGGCACCGTCCGCGCGCTGGTCGCGGCGGCGCCGTCGCTGGCCGAGGTCATCCGCGAAACGGCGAAGCTGGTCGACGCCGCCCGGAGCGACCGCGCGGAGCAGCGCCGCTCAACGCCTGACGCGGCATCACCAGGGCGCGGTCAGCCGGAAGACGATCCGGCGCGGCGCGTTCCACTGCGTCGTGTTGAAGCCGTTGTTGACCTTGATCAGGTACCGGTGGTCGAAGAGGTTGTCGACCGAGAGCGTGTAGCCGAAACGCTTGTGCACCGGATCGGCGGCGCGCCCGACCGACGGCATCGACGACCCAATGCGCCGGCAACCGGCCGTCGCCGTTCTCGAACTCGACCGGAAAGCCGGTGCCGTACTCGGTCTGCAGCGTCGCGAACGTCCGCAGATCGGGGCCGAACCGGCGCGTGTAGAACGCGTTGCCGGTCCAGGTCTGGTCGTGATCCTCGGGCTGCAGCGTGATGTCGCCGGCGGCGCCGGGCGGGAACAGGAACGTTCCGCCCGAGACGCCGCCGGCCTCGGCGTGCGAGTTGGTCAGCGAGACGCCGCTGTCGACGCGCGCCGAGCTCGCGTCGAGCCGAAACTCCAAGCCGCGCACGCGGCCGACCGCGTTGTTGAACACCGCGAACAGCGGCGTGTTGTCGAGCTGCGTCGTGTCGAGCACGTTGATCGCCGTGCGGTCGAAGGCGTTGACGTACGCGCGCAACCCCGGCGCGAACGTATGCGCGAGGCCCAGCTCGACGTACGTGTCGCGCTCGGGCTGCAGATCGTAGACCGGCGCGGCGCGTCGGCGAGGTCTGCGTGATGACGGCGTCGCGCCGCACGTCCTCGAGTCCCGGCGCGGCGTACAGCCGCCCGTAGTACGCGTGCAGCACCGTGCCCGCGAGCGATCTCGTCGTTGATCTCCAGCCGCGGGCTGAGCTGCGCGCCGCCGACGTAGCCCGTGCTATGGTCGTAGCGCAGCCCCGCGTTGAGCGAGATGCGCTGCGTCGCGGTCCACTTGTCCTCGACGTAGATTCCGGTCTGCGTTCCACGCGCCGCCGGCGTCGTCGACGAAGTCCGGCGCGCCCGCCATCCGGATGAGGTCGCTCGAGCGCAGGTTTTCCTGCTGCAAGTCGATGCCGAACTTGAGCGAGTGCCGGTCGCTGGTGCGGAAGGCCGAGAGGCGCAGTCCGGCGTACGCGGCGACGCGGTCCTGCCGCAGCCCGTTCTGCGGCGTCGTCGAACCGTCGTCGTTGACGACGAACGCTTGGACGTCGCGGCCGAGGTCGCCGTCGTAGGCGATGCGGTCCCAGCGCATCCACGGAACGACCCGCACGTATCCGTTGCCGTCTTTCGAGGTGTGCGTGAACGACAGGCTGGCGAAGCGGTCGTACTCCTGTTGGACGTCGTCGGTTCCGGGGACCGCGACCAGCGGCGAGCTCGCATCGCCGGCGCTCGTGTTGATCGGTATCTGGAACGCGGCGTACTGGTTCGAGAGGTCGAACGCCAGCAGGTCGCGTTCGCCCATCGGCAGCGCGATGCGCAGGAACTGATCGACGCTCGACGAGGCGTCGTGCTGCGCGTCGAGCGTCGGCGTGTCGAGCCCGCGGTCGCTGCGCGAGCCGTTGAGCGCAAGCGCGAACTGCGCGCGGCCGGCGCTGAAGTGCTCGATCAGCCGCGCGTCGGTGCTCCCCTGCTCGCCCGCGCCGAGGGTCAGCGCGCCGCCGTTGCCGCCGGTCAGCTCGGTGCCGCCGCTCACGACGTTGACGACCGCGCCCTGGCGCGAGCCGCCGAACTCGGCCGGAAAGGCGCCGGTGAAGATCTCGACCGCCGACGCGTTGCGCGGGATCGATCAGCTGCGCGAAGTTCGAGCTGGTCGACTGCGGCAGCGGCGCGCCGTCGAGCTCGTAGGTCAATCCGTGGAAGCCGTGCGCGACGGGCTCGTCATAGGAGAACTGCACGATCCCGGGGACCTGTTCGACGATCGCGTCGAGCTTGTCGTTACGCGGGAGCGCCGCGAGCCGGCGCGCGCTGAACGCGTTCTCGGAGACGGGCGTCCCGCGAACGGTCGTCGACGAAGCCGAGGTCCGGCCGATGACCGGCGTCGCGACGAGCGCCACGGTGACGACGGCGTCGCTGGCGACGTCGATGCTCGCGGAAGCCGTGCCCTTGGGCGTTGCGGCGACGAGCGCGTAATGTCCGAAGGGGACGCGGGCGAAGGCGAAGCGGCCGTCGGCGCCGGTCGTGGTCGAGAGCGACGTGCGATCGCCGGTCAGCGTGACGAGGCGCTCGAGCGATCGGCTGGCGGTCGGCGCCGGTGACGGTACCGCGAACGCTGCCGACGACGTCGGCGCGAGCCGGCGCGGACGTCGAGCCGAGCGCGAGCCCGGCGAACGCGGCGGCCACGAGCGCCGCGCGAAGGGAGTGAACCACAAGAATCTCCGGTCGGAAGGGACGATGCTCCGACGAACGTCCGGCCTGCCGGCCGTGTCAGAGAATGGTCGAAACGCGTGAAAGGCGCGTGAAAACGCGCGCGCTAGCCTTACCGGAGCGGAGGTGCGCGCGAGGGCCGGCGGCCGAGCGAGGCGGACCCCGGCCGGGATCGGAACCAGGGCCCGGCGGTCGAGCCATGGGGCGCCGGCGCCCGGTGCAAGCCGGCGGGGTGCCGCCAGGAGCGCACCGACCAGCCGGCGGGCCAGCGCCACGATCAGCTTGGCGACGCCGATCAGCGTCGCGGCGCAGAGCGCGGCACAAGCGACGAGGAAGACTCCCGCGACGTAGGGTGTCGCACCGGCGGCGCCGTCCATGACGAGGGCCGCGCCGAGCGGGACCGCCCCGATCGCGGACAGCGCGACGGCCATCGGGGCGAAGCGGACGCCCAGCACCAGCCGGGCCGAGGCCAGGGCCAGCTCCGCCGGGCGCGGCCGTAGGATCAGGATCGCGACCAAGGCGACCAGGTAGCAGTGCACCGGCCGCCAACCCGGCGCCGACCAGAATCGGACAGGGGGCCGGGGCCGCTGCCGTCATCCCGGCCATGCCGGCCATAGGCTCAGCCGGCGGACGTAGCCCGAACAGCCCGAGGCGGTGCAAGCACACGCCCTCGCGGGCGAGCGCGGCAATGCCCACGGAAGCCGTGCCGGCCACCGCGGCGAGAACCGTCAGCGCGGCTCCTCGCGCTCGATCCAACTGCCGCATGCTCGTTCCCAACGTATTCTACCCGGCTGTAGATGCATTATCGGCTGCTCGGCTGGGCGGGTGCACCACAGCCGCGAGTCGTAGACGGGTCGCTCGTGATCGATGAAGCAATAGCCGCGCTGCTGCGGGAGACGATGCCCGACGCCCAGGTCCGAGTATTCGACATGACCGGCACCATGGACCATCTCGAAGTGTTCGTACGCTCGAAGGCGTTCGCGGGCGTCTCGCCGCTCGACCGTCACCGGATGGTCGAACGAGCCCTCGCCCCCGCCCGCGCCGACGGACGCATCCACGCCCTTCAGATTCGCACCGCCACCCCCGAGGACACCAATGGCTGACCTGCAAGACGAGATCAAGCGCGAGATCGCCGACAACACGATCCTCGTGTACGGAAAAGGGACCAAAGACGCGCCGCTATGCGGCTTCACCCTCGAGACGATCGAGTTCTTCAGCGCGTTCGGCTACCCGTTCGAGGTGATCGACGTGCTCGAGAACATGCCCAAGCGCCAGGCGCTCGCCGAGCTGACCGACTGGCAGACGCTGCCCAAGGTCTTCATCGACGGTCAGTTCTACGGCGATACCGACATTCTGGGGCCGATGGCGCAGAGCGGCGAGCTCACCAAGCTGCTCGAGACCGCGTTCGCGAGCAAAGGCGTCACGCCGACGATCCAACTGCGCTCGTAGCCGGCTGACGGCGCGAAAAAAGGGCCGCGCCCATCGGACGCGGCCCTTTTCGATTCCCGCTCGCGCAGAGCGCCGGTCAGCTGCCGAGCTTGTAGCTCAACGACAACCGGACGTCGCGAGGGCCGTAGGTGTTCGCATTGAGCTGGAAACCGGCCAGCGGCGAGCCGCCCGTCGTCACGGCGCCGTTGACGAAGGGCTGGAAGATGCCCTGGTACTCGCTGACGTACGAGTTGCCGTACGTGTTGAACAGGTTGTCGACGTTCACGTTGAACGCGATGCCGTGCGTGCCGATCGGCAGCCGCGCGTTCGCGTTCGCGATGAAGAACGCCGGTAGGAACAACGAGTTGTTCGAGCCATAGTACGTTTCGCCGAACGAGAGAAATCCGCCGCGCGCGGTACGGAAGTGCACCTCGGCATAGCCGCTCGAGTACGGTATCGATTGGTTCGAGACGCCCTGCGACCCGCCGTAGTAGTTCACCCCGGTGATGACGCCCAGGTTGCGAACCAGATTCGGTGAACCCGCATTCTGGTAGAAGCTCAACGGCACGTTGACCGGCATCGCCTGCTGCAGCGCGCCCTGCACCGCGAAGCCGAATCCGACCGCCGGGTCGCGGCGCACCGAAAGCTCGATCCCCGCATATTTCGCCTGAGCGAGATTGTCCGCGCCCGTGCTGGTCAGCGGAACGGTTACCGGCGGCCCGGTGCAGGGGGTCTTCGTGCCCGGCGTCTGTCCCGCCAAGCACGAGTTGAGCGTCACGTTGCCGTTCGCGAAGTTCGCCGTGCTGATCAGCTGGTTCCAAAGGTTGGTCAGGTAGATGTCACCGGACACGACGGTCAGCTTTCCCGGCCCGAAGCGGTAGTCACCGCCGAGATCGTACCCGAACGTCGTCTCGGGTTTCAGGTTCGGATTCGCGATCGTGTCCGTCGCGAACAGCTGCGACGGCAGCGACAGCGTCGGCGCCGTGTTGATGCGCGAATAGAGCTGGATGAACGGCGGCGCGATCGCCGATCCCGCCGCGAACCGCAGCGAGGTATCCGGGTCCAGGCGATACGTCAAGCCTAGGCGCGCGTCATAGTGCGAGTTCGTCTGATCGAGGAACGTTCGGCCGTTGGTGTTCGAGTAGTGGGTTTGGTAGGTGTTGAAGTAGTTGCTGAACTCAACGTTCAGCCTCGGGCCGACGTTCCAGATGCCGCGCGCGAGGATCGTCGTGAATTCCTGGCCGGAGGTCGGGGGAACCGTCGCCGCGACGCCGCCGCCCGGCACGAACGTGCCGACGTTGTACGACCCGGTGGTGGAGTGCGTCTGATCGGCCGCGATGCTCAGCAGGTTGCCCGTGTCGCCGACCGGGTGGTCGAACTCGAGCGAGTACCCGTGCAGACGGTCTTCTTCCGACGAGTTGAAATACGCGCCCGGGACCCCGAGCGTGACCGTCTGCCCGGTGTAGGTGGTCGGCACGCCGCCGACCGTCGCCGTGCCGAAGAGCTGGGCGTTGAACGTGCCTACCTGCGACGGACTGGTCAGCGCGTTGTACTGCAGGCGGTTGATCGAGGCCGAGTATCCGCGCAGCAGGATGTTGTTGTTACCCAGGCTCGTGCGAAGCTCGGCCTGGAAGATCGGCTCGTTGTTGATCTCGTACTCGTGGGGCGGCGCGAAGATGTTGTCTTCGGCGAGGATCGGGCCCGGTTGCGGCCCAGTGGCCGACGAGTACGAGGCCCCCGGATCGAAGACCGAATTGTATTGGTAGAAGTGGTTGCCGTTCTGCTCGGTCCACGTCTGGCTGCCCAAGAAGCTCGCCGTCAGCGTCGTCGCCGGCGAGAAGTTGTAGCGGAGCTTGAAGAGCTCGGTCTTGTTCGTGTAGGTCGTGCTGACCGGGACACCGCTGTAGAGCAGCGTCGCGGTGCCGTTGAAGATCGTTTGCGTCGTGCCGGGAATCGGCGGCGACGTCGTGATCGTGCCGCTGATCGGCTGGCCGTTGATCGACCACGATTTGTTCATGGGCGTGGGCGCCGTGTAGTTGGTAAGCGGGCCGGGCGTTCCATTCACGCCGTAGTCGACCACGAATCCGAGCTTACCGTTCATGATCGTGTTCGAGTACCCGAAGTTCGAAAACACGCCGCCGAAGCTGTCGACGCCGACCGTCTCGTATCCCGAGGGTTTGGTCGTCGGGTCGAGCGTCCGGAAGTTCACCGTGCCGCCGATCGCGTAGTTGACCTCGGGCGCGTTCGCCCCGGGGCCTTTGACGACTTCGACCGAGCCCAAGGTGTACGCGTTGAGGAACGTCGTCACGTAGTCGCCGAACGCTCCGACCGAGACCGGATGGCCGTCGATGAGCGAGGCGGTCTCGAACGAGAGGCCGCCGCGAATGTTCGGGAAGGTGATCGCACCGGCCGCCGCGCCGTTTCCGGACGTTGCCGGCAGGCTGATGACGATGCCGGGCGTCTGGTTCAAGATCGCCTTGACCTGCGGCTGCCCTTGGTCGATGAAGGTTTGCGTGCTCACCACGTTGACCGATGCCGGCGACGTGTTGAAGGACGCGCGCGAGAACGTCGTGCGCGTGGAGCCGATCGTGCGAAGCGACGTCAGCGTCGGCGTGGCGAGCTGGACGTTCAGCGTCACCGGCTGTCCGCCGACGACGGCGAGATCTTGTTCGGTGCCGGTCTGAAAGCCGCTGCGGGCGACGGTGGCGGTGTACACCCCGGGAGCCACCGAGGAGATCGAATACAGTCCTTGCGGTCCGGACGTCGCCGTGTACGTCTGCGGCCCCGTCAGGGTGATGATCGCGCCGGCGACCGGGGCGCCCGAGTTGTCGGTCACCAGACCGGATACCTGGGACGTCGCCGCGGGAGCCGTTTGCGCCGGCGGCGCCTGCGCGAGCGCCGGTGCCGAGCTCAACGGTCCACCGAGCAACGCGAAGAACCCCATCACAGTTAAGACGCGTGACATGCTGAGCACGTGCCCTCCAAAAAGTTGTGCCGGTTGCCGCCGTGTCCTAGGGATCACGACCGAACTCCGCGACGGCCACGAAGCCGCCGAAGTGTACCATGCGGGTGTTTAACGCCCCGTTAAGCGCCTTCCCTGCGTGCGAGCTACGCGCCCGGGCGCGTCGGGACGCCGGTCACGCCGCGGTTCCACCGGCGGTAGCGAATTTTTCCGGCTCCCGCGGCAGGCCTGGAGAACGTCGACTGAAAAGAGCCGCTTGCATCCTCACTCTGAAAGGATGCACCGTGCGCACACTCTACCGTGCCGGCGCGGCTCTTGCTTTGGCGTACCTGGGTGTTGCCGTCGGACCTGTTAGCGCGGCGACGGCACCACCCAACGTCGTCGCGCAAGCCCCCGCGACGCAAAGCACTCTGACCGGACACGTGACCGACTCCCGCGGAACGCCGCTCGCGGGCGCCAGCGTCTCGGCCGAAGGCGCTTCCCACACGTACACGGCGACGACCGTCAACGACGGCTCGTTCTCGATCAGCCTCCCGCCGGGCGTCTACGTGGTCACGATCAATCACGGCGGGTTTCAGACTGCGCAGAACGACGTCGCCGTTCCGGCCGGCGGCAATATCTCGATCAACGTCCCGCTCTCCGAGCAGAACCTGCAGAGCCTACAGGTCATCGGACGAACGAGTACGAGCTACAACCGCACGCCGTTCAACATCTCTGAATCGCCCGTGTCGGCGCTCCCGCCGCTCGAGATCACGGTGCGCGAGAACAACAACCTGACCGACACGGTCGGCACGATGCCGGGCGTCGTCGCGCAGCGCACGTTCTCGGCGACGCCGAACACGAACTTCGCGGTGCGCGGACTCGGGCTCCAGACGCGCGTCACGGTCGACGGCCACCCGGTCAGCTCGGGGATCTCCGGCCAGTGGAACACCAACTACTCCGACTCGGGGATCTTCCAAGACGTCGAGGTCGTCAAGGGCGCCGGGCTCAACGGGTCGATCGCCGGTGAGTCCGCGGTCGGTACCGTCAACCTTCGGACCCGCGACTTCACGCGCAACAACGCGGCCTACGTGCAGTTCGGCTCCGACAGCTACACCGGCGGCTTCTACAACACGTGGGCCGACGTGAACTTTCTCAAGGGGAATCGCGCCAGCCTGATCGTCGCGAAGTCGTTCGTCGGCTACAACGGCCCGTGGAACGACTACTTCGGCGACCGCGCAGGGAACACGAACACATCGACGCTCGCCACCGCGACCGGCCAGCCGCCCAACCTGATCGGGCTCGATCAGTGGCAAGGCGACTTCTCCAATCGCTACTCGCTCGACGCCGAGCTGATAAAGCTGCGCTATCGTTTCAGCGAATCATCCTCGGTCACGCTCGAGTACCTCGGCCTGCAAGGACAGTATACGCCGCAGGGCGGCTCTTACGCCGCCTACCTCGGGCCGATGACGCTGCAGGCATGCCAGAACGGTTCGGCCTTCCAA
This sequence comes from Vulcanimicrobiota bacterium, assembly GCA_963723445.1. Taxonomy (GTDB): domain Bacteria; phylum Vulcanimicrobiota; class Vulcanimicrobiia; order Vulcanimicrobiales; family Vulcanimicrobiaceae; genus Vulcanimicrobium. Next base: position 58,022 of record CAVRQP010000006.1, on the reverse strand, counting down.
CCGACGTTGGCGACCTGCACGTCGCAGTCGACTTACACGGCGCCGTATACCTTCAACAACATCGGCAACACGGTGCAGGCGTACACGTGGTTCCCCAACTCGTACATCCAGAACAACGAGCCGCAGTTCGCCGCCGAGTTCCGCACCTCGATCAAGGATGACACGCTCCTGTTTCGCCCGTACACGCATCTGATCAACCGGTACATCAGCGGCACGTTCGAGAACCACTACCCCGGCAACGGCGGCGCATGGTACGCGGTCACCAACGCCGCCAACTGTCAGCCGCTCTTCCTCGCTCCGGGCGCGTCCGGTGGTCCGACGACCGGTGCGGCCGGCCCGTGCTTCCCCGCCACGACCGGCCCCAATCAGGCGGCCTATGTCGGCCCCGGCGGCCCGCCGGTCCAGTTCAAGACCACGCCGGACGCGCCGGTTTGCTCGCCCGCGCCGCCCTTCACGTGCTACACCACCAAGACCGGCTTGCAGAACGACGGCACCGTCGGCTTCTCGACGCCGTTCAGTCAGCCCGAACTCGACCGGCTGAACGGCTACACCTTCAGCTACATCCATCCGGTCGGCAACAACGTCTACAACTTCAGCTACGACTACCGCAAGGACTTCTCGCAATCGCAGAGCAGCGACACGAGCGCCGCGGCCGCCGGCTGTCAATACGTCATCGGCGCGGTGTCGGGCGCCAGCGTCAACTACAAGATACCCGATCCCGCGCACCCCGGCTCGACGCTCACCGTGCCCTTCCAGCCGAGCTGCAGCACGACGGGCTTCACTGCACCGTACACGAGCTACAACCTCCTGCCGCGTTCCTCGATCGGCACGCCACCGACCGTCTCGCAGTATCAGGACTTCGCCCTCACCGGAAGCTTCCAGCTCAGCGAGCGCCTGCGCGCGTCGCTCGGTAGCGTACTTCGAGATCTACCGGCTCAACGCGCAGATCGAAGACCCGGCAGTCCTCGCCCACTTATGCCGGGCTCGGCAACGCTCGGCCGCGGCGCCGGTCGCGCTGGTCACCCGCAGCAACCAGTACAGCCACTTCGATCCTCACCTCGGCGTGGAGTTCCGCGCGACGCGCGACCTGAGCCTGCGGGCGAGCGCCGGATCCTCGATCACGCAGCCCTATCCCGCCCTCGTCTCGGGCTTCGGCTCGATCACGATACCTAATGCGGCGCAGGGGAACTACGTGAACTCGATCCCCAACTTCGGTCTCAAACCCGAGACGACCGTAGCGTACGACCTCGGTTTCGACCAGCGTTTGCACGACGGCGGCGTGTTGTCGATGGACCTGTACGATGACACCGTCCACGACGTGTTCCTCAGCAACACGACGAACCTCGGGACGATCGCCGGCACCTGCGGCCCCCAGCCGCCCGGATCGCCTCGCCCTTCAGTTCCCAAGCGCGCTGTGCCTGCAGACGAATCAGATCAACGGGCCGATCCAGCGAGCCTACGGCCTCGAGCTGCAAGCCGACGCAGCAACCCGGCCGTCGGCTTCGGCTACTACGTCTCAGGGACGCTCGAACGCACGTACCTCGACCAGCTCCCGCTGAGCATCTACTTCTCGAACACGTCGCCGACCAACGGCAACTTCAACGTGAACGGCGCTCAGACTCTTCGGCTTCCCGTTCTTCAAGTCGTACGCCCAGGTGTTCTACAACGACGCTCGGGGCAACACGTTCGAGTTCGGCGCCGACTACGAAGGCAGCGACAACTACACGTTCGGCCCGCCGTACACGGTCTACGACGCGTCGGTGCGGATCCCGATCGTGCAGAAGCGGATGCGCCTGCAGATCTCGGCGCAGAACCTGTTCAACCTGAACACCGGAACGCTGCTGGGGCGCAGCTTGAGCAATCAGGGCAACATCGAGCCGACGGTGTGGCTCGACAACGCAGACAGGGCAACTGCGACCCGGTAACAGCCTCGTCTACGGCCTCAACGGCACGACGAACATCAACGCCCTGACGCCGCGTACCTTCCGCTTCTCGCTCGACTACGCGATCTGATCGCACCGGCGAGAATCGCCGAGGAGCCCGCCGCAAGGCGGGCTCCTTTCATTCCCCGCCGAAGCGCGCGCGGTGCCGCGGCATTGGCTGTTCAAGACCGAACCGGAAGCGTTCTCGATCGACGACCTCGAGCGCGTCCGGCGCGAGGAATGGTCCGGCGTGCGCAGCTTCCAGGCGCGCAACATCATGCGCGAGATGAAGCTCGGCGACCTCGGCTTCTTCTACCACTCGAGCATCCAGCCGCCGGGGATCGCCGGCATCTGCGAGGTGGTCGCCGAGGCGCACCCCGACTCGACCCAGTTCAACCGCAAGAGCGAGTACTGGGACCCCAGCTCCGGCCGCGCCAACCCCAAGTGGTGGTGCGTCGACGTCGGCTTCGTGCGCAAGCTGCCGCGCATGATCCCGCTCGACGAGCTCCGCACGATCCCCGCGCTCGCCTACATGCCGCTGCTGCGCCGCGGCCAGCGCCTCTCCGTCCAACCCGTCACCGACACAAGAATGGAAGCTGATCCTCGCCCTCGTCGACGGCGACAAGCCAGCCTGAAGTGCTCGGAAGACAACGCTAACGAGCTCGGGATGACAACGCCGACGAGCTCGGGATGACAACGGAGATCGTGCCGGGGTGGGCGGGAGACGATGCGTTGACGGGGCGTTTCGTAGCGAGCGGCGCCCGGAGGGCGAGGAGCGAGCGAAGAACCGAGCGACCGGAGCCGCAGGATGCGGCGCAGGGAGCGTCCCCGACAACGCATCGTCTCCCGGCCGCCCCAACCACAACCCTTAGCGTGCGCGCCCTAACAAGCGCTGCTACACGGTCTGGTAGCGCTTCAGGAAAATCTGCTGCGCTTCGACGCGCTCTTCGCCGGGCAGGATGCGGCGGCGCTCGTAGCTGCCGTCCGGACGCAGGACGCGCGCTTTGACGTTGTCGGTCAACAGCACGTCGAGGATGTCGGTGCAGATCAGCTCGCCGAGCAACGGGTCGAGGACGGGGACGACGGCTTCGACGCGGCGGTCGAGGTTGCGGCCCATCCAGTCGGCGCTGCCGATGTAGACCTCGCGCTGCCCGCCGTTCGCGAACACGAACATGCGCGAGTGTTCGAGGAAGCGCCCGACGATGCTGCTGACGCGGATCGTCTCGCTCACCCCGGGGATGCCGGGCCGCAGCACGCACATCCCGCGCACCATGAGGTCGATCGGCACGCCGGCGCGTGATGCGCGGTAGAGCGCCTGTACGATCCCGGCGTCGCTGATCGCGTTGAGCTTGGCGACGATCCGGCTGGGCCGGCCCGCTTCGGCATGCTCCGTTTCGCGATCGATGAGCTCCTCGAAACCCGTGCGCAAACCGAACGGCGCGACCATGAGCTGCTCGTAGCTGTCCATCTTCGAGAACCCGGTCAGCGCGTTGAAGAGCTGCGTCGCGTCGGCGCCGAGATCGGCGCGGCAGGTGAACAGCGAGAGATCCGTGTACGTGCGCGCGGTTTTGTCGTTGTAGTTGCCGGTGCCGAAGTGCATGTAGCGCCGGATCCCGTCGGGCTCGTCGCGCACGACGAGCGTCACCTTCGCGTGCGTCTTGAGGCCGGCCAAGCCGTAGACGACGTGGACGCCGACGCGCTCGAGCATGCGCGCCCAGTGGATGTTGTTCTCTTCGTCGAACCGCGCCTTGAGCTCGATGAGCGCCGCGACCTGCTTGCCGTTTTCGGCGGCGTCGACGAGCGCACCGACCACCGGCGAGTTGCCCGACGTGCGATACAGGGTCTGCTTGATCGCGAGCACGTTGGGGTCGCTGGCCGCCTGCTGCACGAACTGCACGACCGGATCGAACGACTCGTACGGATGGTGCAGCAGCAGATCGCCTTCGCGAATCACCGCGAACATGTCGGTCTGCCCGATCAGGCGCTTGGGGAACGCGGGCGTGAACGGCGGATCGTGCAGGTCCGGCTCGTCGATGTTGACCAGCGTCCACAGGCTCTCGGTGCCCATCATCCCGTCGACTTCGTAGCAGTCGCCGCGGTCGAGCTCGAGCGCCTCGCGCAGCTTGCGGCGCAGGTCCTCGGGCATGGAGGGCTCGACCTCGAGCCGCACCGGTTCGCCGAAGCGCCGTTTGCGCAGCTCGGACTCGATCGCGCGCAGCAGATCGTCGGCCTCGTCTTCCTGCAAGTCGAGGTCGGCGTCGCGCGTGACGCGGAAAAGATAGGATGCCGTCACGCGCAAGCCCGGGAACAACGCCTCGAGGTTGTGCGCGATGATGTCTTCGAGCATCACGAACCAGCGCTGGCCGGGCGGCGCCGAATCGATGGGGACGAAGCGCGGCAGCGAGCCCGGGACCTTGACCCGCGCGAAATAGTGGACCGGACCCTCGAGGGTGTCCTCTTCGAGCTCGACCGCGAGCGAGATCGATAGGTTCGAGATGTACGGGAACGGATGCCCCTTGTCGATCGCCAACGGGGTGAGCACCGGAAAGACGCGGTCTTCGAAGTAGCGCCGCAGCGTCCGGGTCGTCGCCGCGTCGAGCTGCTCCAAGCCCAGGATGCGGACCCCGTGGCGCGCCAGCGACGGAAACAAGTGGTTCTTGAGGCAGTCGGTCATGCGCGCCAGCGAGCGCCGCAGATGACGGCTGACCAGATCGAGCTGCTCCTCCGGCGTGTGGCCGTCGTCGGAGCGCTTGTGGACCTCGGCGGCCAACTGCTGCATGAGCCCGGCGATGCGGATCATGAAGAACTCGTCGAGGTTGGTACCGTAGATCGCGATGAACTTGAGCCGCTCGAGCAGCGGGTTGCGCTCGTCGAGCGCCTCCTCCAGGACGCGGTCGTTGAACTCCAGCCACGAAGTTTCGCGATTGATGTAGAGCGACGGGTCGTCGAGGGCGATCGGCGCGGGAACTTCCGCCGGGCGGAGCTCCGAGCCAACCTGCGAACCGGTGAGCATGGCTATGGGAGTGTTCGGCAGGTGAGCGAGGACTTCATCGCCCACCTCGGCGCGCACGTCACGCTGGCCGGCGCCGCGCTCGCGCTCGCCGTCGCGATCGGCATTCCGCTCGCCGGGCTGTGCGCCGACCGGCGGCTGCCTCGCGCGTTGATGCTGGCGCTGGCGGGCGGCTTTCGGGTCGTCCCCTCGCTGGCAGTCCTCACCCTCGCGCTCCCGCTCCTCGGCCTGGGCTTCCGCCCGGCGCTGCTCGCCTTGGTCGTTCTGGCCCTCCCGCCGATCCTGGTCAACACCGACGTGGCGCTGCGTTCGGTGCCGCGAGCGACGCTGGAAGCGGCCCGCGGGACGGGGATGACCGAGCGGCAGATCGGTGCGCGCGTGCGCTGGCCGCTAGCGCTCCCGGTCGTGGCCGTCGGCGTCCGCACGGCGACCGTCGAAGTGATCGCGTCCGCGACGCTCGCGACGTTCATCGGGGGCGGCGGGCTGGGCGACTACATCAACGCCGGGATGCAGACCGACAACCTTCCCGAACTCGTGCTCGGCGCCGTTTCGGTCGCGGTGCTCGCCCTGCTCGCCGACGCCGCGCTGAGCTATGCGCAGCGGCGGCTCGCCGTTTGAATCGAGGCCCATGCTTTTCACTCGCGCTCGCGCGCTCGTTCTGTTCGCGTCCGCTCCGCTCGCCGCGTCGTGCGGCGCGCGTCCCGGCGGCCTCAAGGTCGGTTCGAAGAACTTCACCGAGGAGCTGATCCTGGGCGAGCTGTACGCGCAGTCGATCGAACACGGCGGCATCGGCGTCGCCCGGCGGCTCGACCTCGGTACGACCGACATCGCGATGGCGGCGCTGCAGCGCGGCGAGATCGATCTCTACCCCGAGTACACGGGAACCGCGCTGCTCAACGTGCTGCACCTGCCGCCCGACAGCGACCCGGCGCGCTCGTACCGCACCGTCAAGGACGCTTACGCCAAACGCTTCGGCTTGACGTGGCTGGCCCCGGCACCGATGAACGATACTCAAGCGCTCGCGACGACGCAGGCGATCGCCGGGCAGTACGCGCTTGGCACGCTCAGCGATCTCGCGCCCAAAGCCTCGTCGCTGCGGCTGGGCACGGTACCGGAATTTCTCAGCCGCAGCGACGGTCTGCCCGGACTGCGCAAACGCTACGGCGGGTTCAACTTCAAGCAGGTAAAGATCGTCGACAACGGTTTGAAGTACCAGGCGCTCACCCACGGCGACGTCGACGTCGTCGTCGCGTTCTCGACCGAAGGACAGCTCAAGGCCGACAATCTCGTCGTCCTCGAGGACAACAAGCACCTTTTCCCGGCGTACCAGGTCGCGCCCGTCGTGCGCAAAGCCGCGCTCGACGCGAATCCGTCGGTGGCGCAGACGCTCGACAAGCTCGCACCGCTGCTGACCGACGACGTGATGCAGAACATGAACCTCCAAGTCGACGGGCCCCAAAAACGCGAGCCCGCCGACGTCGCCAAAGACTTCCTGCAGCAGAACGGTTTGGGTTAGTGTTCCGAGGCGGAGGCTAGTGGCGGCGTCGCAGGGCGGCGGGAAAGTCGAGCTGCGCGGGCTGAGCGTCCGCTATGCGAACGCGGCGCAGCCGGCCGTGCACGACGTCGACCTCACCATCGAGGCCGGCGAGTTCGCCGTGCTGCTCGGGCCGTCGGGTTGCGGAAAGAGCACCCTGGTGCGCACGATCAATCGCCTCGTCGAACCCAGCTCCGGCACCGTCGTGATCGACGGCGTCGACGTGCGCGAGCGCGACGCGAACGAGCTGCGTCGCGGGATCGGCTACGTAATTCAAGCGGTCGGGCTGTTTCCGCACTATACGGTCGCGCAGAACGTCGCCATCGTGCCTGGACTGCTCGGTTGGGAACGCGCGCGCATCGACGCGCGCGTCGACGAGCTGCTGCGGCTCATTCGGCTCGACCCGGCGCAGTACCGCGACCGCAAGCCACGCCAGCTCTCGGGCGGCGAGGCGCAGCGCGTCGGCGTCGCGCGCGCGCTCGCGGCGGAACCGCGGGTGCTGTTGATGGACGAACCGTTCGCGGCGGTCGACGCGATCGTGCGCGCGTCGCTGCAGGACGAGATCGCGCGCGTCCACCGCGAGCTCGGGACGACGATCGTCTTCGTCACCCACGACGTCGACGAGGCGCTGCGGTTGGCCGACCGCGTCGTGGTGATGAACGCGGGACGCGTCGTACAAACTGGGGCGCCGGACGAGCTGCTGGAGCGGCCCGCCGACGACTTCGTCCGTCACCTGGTCGGCGTCGACGCCGAGACCCGGCGGCTGGCGCTCGAGCGCCCGCTCATCGAACGATGAGCGCTGCGACGTCGGACGGGGCGGCGAAGACGTGATCCGCGCCGGCCAGCTCCTGAGCGCTGCCGTAGCCCCAGCCGGCGCCCCAGGCGACGATCGCGTTGGTCCGCGCCGCGTTGAGGTCGAGCTCCCGATCGCCGAGCAGCGCGACGCGCGGTCCCGCCGCCAGCCCCTGCTCGGCGAGCGCGTGCGCGAGGAGGACCCGCTTGTCGCCGTGCGTGCCGTCCAGCTCGCTGCCGTACACCGCGCTGAACGTCTCGCCGAACCCGAGCCGTTCGAGCACGCGCACCGCATAGACGTGCGGCTTGGTGGTGCAGACGAACAACGTCACGCGACCGGCCAGCTCGGCGAGCAACTCGGGGATGCCGGGATAGACGACCGTCTCGAACAAGCCGGCGTCCGCGTAGCGAACGCGAAACAAGCGCACGATCTCGTCGGCCTGCGTCCGATCCGCAAAGCGCGCGCGCATCGAGACCTGCAGCGGCGGACCGATCAGCGTGCGGATCTCGGCCGGCGCCGGAGCCGCCAAGCCGAGTCGATCGAACGCATACCGCAACGACCGGGCGATTCCCACGAACGGATCGCTCAAGGTGCCGTCCAAATCGAAGAAGATCGCGTCCATCGTGCGCCAGGATACCACGCGCGATGACGTACGTGCTCGCGCATCCGCAGCGCGTCGCGGGACTGCTCGGGCAGCATCTCGTGCTGGTCGGCGTCGCGCTCGCGGTCGCGCTGCTCATCGCGTTGCCGCTGGGCGTGCTGGCGGCGCGCAACGCGCGCGCCGGGGCCGCGATCCTCGCCGTCACCGGCACGATCTACACGATTCCGAGCCTCGCGCTGCTCGCATTGCTGGTCGCCGCGATCGGGCTCGGACCGCTCACCGCGATCGTCGCGCTGATCGCGTACGCGCAGATGATCTTGGTCCGCGGCGTGGTCGCCGGGCTGCGCGGCGTCGACGCGGCGCTGGTGGAATCGGCGCGCGGCCTGGGGCTCACCGCCCGCCAAACGCTGCTGCGCGTCGAGTTTCCCGCCGCGCTGGCGGTGATTCTGGGCGGCGTGCGCGTGGCGACGGTCTCGCTGGTGGCGCTTGCCACGGTCGCGGCCTGGATCAACGCCGGTGGCCTGGGCGTGCTGCTCTTCGAAGGGATCGGCACCGACAATCCGGACAAAATCGTCGCCGGGGCGCTGGCCGCCGCCGCCCTGGCGATCGCGGCGGATCTGCTCCTGCGCGGCGCGGAGCGTGCCGCCCGCACATGACGCGGCTGTTCGGCTACGGCACGTTTCGCAAGGCCGGTTGGCGCGACGGAATCCTCGGCGCGGCGTATCCCGCACAACCCGCCACGCTGCGCGGCTATCGCCGCATCGCCGTCGCCTCGGGCTACCTCTCGCTACGCGAGACCGTGCTCGACGTGCGGCTCGTGCACGGGGTGCTGATCGACCTCGACGAGATCGGCTGGCGCATCGCCGACGCGTGGGAAGAGGTCCCCAAATACCAGCGCATCGACGTCGTCGTGAACACGATGGGCGGGGCGGCCGAAGCGGTCGCCTATATCTGCTCGCGCGACGACGGCAGCACGCCGGTCGACGACGATCGCTACGCGCTCATCAGCGATGCCGCGGTCGAAACCTCGATCGAAACGTTCTCCCCGCGCATGCGCCGGTTGCGGCGCGACGGCGCAGCGCCGTCAGACGACGGTGAGTAGCGAGAGCGCGTACCGGCCGGCGGCGTCGGTGTAGCTCGTCCGCTCGGCGTAGCCGCACCGTCGCGCGAGCGCGACGATCTCGTCGCGGCTGAACTTGTAGGACGACTCGGTATGGATCGTCTCTTCGGCCGCAAAGTCCACCGTCAGCTCGGCGAGCGGGATGCCGACGCGCTGCGCGGTATCGGCGACGAGGTACGAGAGGATGGCCCCGCGCGTTTCGTCCCAGCACGCATGAAACCGGAAGGCGGACACATCGAAGTCGGCGCCCAGCTCGCGGTTCATGCGACCGAGCAGGTTCTTGTTGAAGGCCGCCGTCACGCCGGTCGGATCGTCGTACGCCAGCTCGAGGATCGACGGATCCTTCTTGAGGTCGTATCCGATCAGCACGCCGTCGCCGGGCCGCAGCGCGGCGGCGAGCAGCGAGAGCAATTCGCGGGCGTCGTCCGGTTCGAAGTTGCCGATGTTCGATCCCAAGAAAAGCGCGAGCACGCGATCGCGCGTGACCACCCGTTTCTCGCGCAACAGCGGGAAATAGTCGCCGGCATACGCGACGATGCGCAGCCGCTCGTACGACGCGACGAGCGCGAGCGACGATTCGGTCAACGCGTCGGCCGAGATGTCGATCGGGTGAAACGTCAGCCGCGGCTGCCGTTCGAGAATGGCATCGATCAGCAGGCGCGTCTTCAACGCACTCCCGCTGCCGAGTTCGACCAGCTCGACCGGTCCGTCGAGCGCGCCGGCGATCTCGCGGCCGTACGTTGCCAGCAGATCGCGCTCGACGCGGGTGAGGTAATACTCGGGAAGCCGCGTTATCGCTTCGAACAGCGCCGATCCCAGGTCGTCGTAGAAGTACTTGGGGGACAGGCGCCGGGGCGCGGCCCCCAGACCGGCACGAACGTCCTCGGCGAACGTCGCGACCCGTTGCGGATGCGGATCGCGGTAGAGGGCGAAGCGGTCGGCGAAACCCGGCTGCGTCGTCGAAGGCATCGTGGGACGCTTAACCCGAGCACGCCGGGCCGGTTTGCAGGGCAACGCATAGGTGGGGAGAGGCCGAGTGGTCTGTCATCGCTCACCATCGAACCGGCAGGGTAGGACGCCTATACCCCGGCTGGAAGCCGAATAGGCCTGCGCCGGCATGCTTAGCGCCCCACGATGCGCGACCAGCGGTCCCGCACGTCGACGATGTACGCGTGCGTTTCGGCATACGGCGGGACGCCGTGATAGGCCGTGACCGCGGCCGGACCCGCGTCGTACGCCGCCAGCGCGAGCGCGTACGGATCCTCGGCGCGGCCGCGGTAGCGCGCGACGTACGCGGACAAAAGGCGTGCGGCGCCGCGAATCGCGTCGCGCGGTTCCCACGGATCGACGCCGTATTCCTCGGCGGTCGGCACGGTGAACTGCGCGATCCCGATCGCGCCCGCCGGCGACATCGCGGATGGGTCGAACGCCGATTCTTGCAGCAGCGTCGCCGCCAGGAACGGCGGATGGAGATCGTTCGCGCGGGCCGCCGCCAGCACGTCTGCGCCGAGCAACAGCGCATCGACCGCGTCCAGCCGCGGATTCGTGCGCATCGCCTCGCGCGCGATCTTGGCGCCGGCCGGCGCCTTGCGGCCGGCGTCCATCACCAGGCGCAAGCCTCGCATAACGGAGACGGCCGGGGGTATATGCCACGACAGCGCGGCATCCCGGACCCCCTCGATCCGCACGCCGGAGCCCGACAAGGTCAGCGCTGCCACGAATACGGCCGCGAGAGGGTTTCCAGAAATCGGGACCAAGTCCGCGGTCAGCCCTCTTCAGACACAAGGATCAGCGTGAACACGATTTCGTTGGGCTCGCCGGTGCTCTCGGCGGTCGGGGCGATGCTCATCGTCCTCCTCGTCGGCGACTTCGCTTCGACGTTCTTCTATCACGTGCCGCAGCACGCATGGGGGAAACTGCATCTCCGCACCCATCACGATCGGCGACGATCCTACTGGGATCACGCGGTGCTGTCGCGCGACCCCTGGGTCCTGCTCGACGGCTTGCTCGGCGCGCTGCCGTACATCGGCCTGGCGATCGTGTGTTCGCTCATCTCCGTCTACGGCGCGGTCGCCGGCTTGTTGCTGGGACAGATCCACGTCTGGTGGCGCCACACCACCGAGCTCGGCTGGCGCACGCCGGCCTGGGGCCTGCGCGCAGCTCGCATCCTGCAGATCGTCCTCCCCGAGGACCATGACGGCCATCACCGGAACCCGGAGATCGAGTTCGGCGACATCTTTCGCTTCTACGACGCTCCGGCGCGCGCCACCATCGCGTTCTGCCGGAACCTCGATCCCAAGCGAAGAGCCGCCGCGCTTCGGCGTGCCGCTATCGCTCGCCGCCGCGCCGCGACGGCTACGATGAAGCGACGCAAGATGGTCAAGCAGACCAGCTGAGGTGGGATGACCAAACGTGTCCTCTTCTTGATCTCCGATACGGGCGGCGGACACCGCGCCGGGGCGCAAGCCGTCGGGGCCGCGCTCGACGAGATCGACGGAGCGACGCGTTTTGAATGGCGAATCGACGACATCGCCACCCACTGCACGTTTCCGCTTTCCAAACTAGGGCCGGCGTACAGCGCGGCCCTTCGCTATGCGCCGCCGATCTACGGCGCGCTCTACCACGCCACCAACGGCCGCCGGCGCTACAAGACGATCGTGCGATTCTGCGAGCCGCTGTACCGCGAACGGCTGCGCGAGGTCTTCACCCAGTATCAGCCCGACGTGATCGTCTCGGTCCACCCGCTGCTCAACCATGCGGCCCTGCGCGCGCGCGCCGACGCCGGGATGCAAAAAGTCCCGATCGTCACGGTGATCACCGACCTGGGCCGCGTTCACGAGGGCTGGCTCCTGCCCGAAGCCGATCTCACGGTCGTGCCGGCGCGCGAGGTCTACCAGCGGGCGATCGAGCGGGGCGTCCCGCCCGAACGCCTGCGGCTGCTCGGCCACCCGATCCATCCGCGCTTCGAAGACGTCCGCGGCTCGAAGGCCGAGCACCGCAAGAAGCTGGGGCTGCCGGAGCACGCGACGATCGCGCTGCTGATGGCCGGCGGTGAGGGCGGCGGCAAATTGCTGCCCACCACGCTGGGTCTGGCCCGCGCCGGACTCGATTTCCACCTGGTGGTCGTCACCGGCCGCAACGCCGCTCTCAAGCAGAAGCTCGAGGAGCTGGCCCCGTCGCTTCCGACGCCGATGACGGTGCTGGGCTTCCGCAACGACGTTCCCGAGCTGATGCGCGCGGCCGACCTGCTGGTCACCAAGGCCGGACCCGGAACCATCGCCGAGGCGTCGGTCGCCGAAGTGCCGGTCGTGGTGTACGACTACGTCCCCGGGCAAGAACGCGGCAACCTCGACTACGTGCGGACCAACGGGATCGGCGTCGTCGCCCTGACTACCGCCGAGGTCATCTCGTCGGTCGCACGCATCGTGCACAACCAAGACCGCTTGGCGAAGATGCGCTCGCAACAGACCGCGATCGCACCGCGCGGCAGCTCGCGCCGGATCGCCGAGCTGATCGCGCAGATCGCCGTCGACGGCCGCCGGCCGACCATCCCCGCCGCCGTTTAACCGGTGCCTGCGCCGACGTTGACGATCGACGTGCCGGCGGAGCTCGCCGCCGACGTCGTCGCGACGCGGCGCGATCTGCACGTCCACCCGGAACTCGGGTTCGAGGAGCATCGCACCTCGGCGATGGTCGCCGAACGCCTCGGCGCGCTGGGTCTCGAGGTCCACACGGGGATCGGACAGACCGGCGTCGTCGGCGTCTTGCGCGGCGCGCGGCCCGGCAAGACGATCATGCTCCGAGCCGACATGGACGCGTCCCCGATCGACGAGGAGAACGAGGTCCCGTACCGGTCGGGGACGCCGGTCCACATGCACGCCTGCGGCCACGACGGCCATGTCGCGATGCTGCTCGGAGCAGCGCGGCTCGTCGCGGAACGGCGTGACGAAATCGCGGGCACGGTGTGTTTCCTGTTCCAGCCGGCCGAAGAAGGGAAGGGCGGCGCGAAGGCGATGATCGCCGACGGCGTGCTCGAGCGCTTCGGGATCGAGCGGGCGTACGGGCTGCACCTTTCTTCGGCCCATCCGGTCGGGCAAGTCGGCTTTCGCGAAGGCGTGTTCTACGCATCGAGCGACTCGATCGAGATCACCATTGAGGGCAAAGGCGGTCACGGCGCATCGCCGCACCTGTCGATCGATCCGGTTTACGTCGCATCGCAGTTCGTCGTCGCGGTGCAGCAGGTCGTGTCGCGGTTGATCGATCCGATCGAGCCGGCCGTCGTCACGATCGGCGCGATACACGGCGGGACGACGCACAACGTCATCCCCAGCCGCGTCCGATTGCTCGGCACGGTGCGCGCCTTCGACGCGGGCGTGCGCGCCCGGATGTCGGATCGCATCGAACGCGTGCTGCGCGGCGTGTGCGAGAGCTCGGGCGCGACCTACGAGTACGCGTATCTATGGCGCTATCCGGTGACATCGAACGACGTCGAGCAGACGCGTTACGCGCGCGCGCTGGCCGAGCGCGTCGCCGGCGGCGAGCACGTCGCCGAGGTGCCGCGCTTGATGGGCGCAGAGGACTTCTCGTTCTTCGCCGAGCGCGTTCCGGCGTGCTTCTTCAGCTTGGGCAGCAACGGCGGTCCGGACAGCGCCTTTCCGCACCACCACGCGCGCTTCGACATCGATGAGTCCGCATTGGCGACCGGCGTGCGCATGATGACCGCGCTCGCCCTCGACGCACCCTCGCACGCCCCGTGACGCGGAAAGACCGCGGTGCCGTCTCGAACCCGTCCTGGTTCCGATCCGGCATCGCGGGTTTCCCCGCACCCCGCACCCCTACTTCTTAGTTGATTGACGCGCGCGCGCGGTCGAGCAGTTCTTCGGGCTGATGGCGCGGGTAGCGCGCCCCCAGGATCTCACGCAGCGTCGTGGCGCATCCGCAGGTACGTGACGGGTGGCCGCGGCCCAGCATCAGGGCCCGGCAGCCCTCGAGGTGGTGAAGTGATGCCCGGTGGCCGCAGTCGTCGCAGATCGGCGGCAGCAGCGCCGGAATTTCGCGCTCGCTCACAACGACACGATGCCACGGGCGAATTTCCCGCGACTTACGGCCGCTTACGAAGCGCTTACGCGACCGTTGCCGGCGTCTGCGCGATCAAGCCGCCCCGCATCGCGGCCGTCGCCGCCCCGACCGCACCGGCATCGTTACCGAGCGTCGCCCGGACGATCCGGGTCGTGCCGCGCGGCACCATCGTGGTGCGCACGTCGACCAGCGGCTTGACCCGCTCGATCATGAAGTCTCCCGCGCTCGAGACGCCGCCGCCCAGCGCGATGACCTGCGGGTTCACGAACGCGATCACGTTGGCGAGCCCCAGCGCGAGATCGTCGCAATAGGCGCTCCAGGTCGCCAGAGCGTGGGCGTCCCCGGCCTGGGCGGCCTTGCGGATCGCCTTGGAGCCGATCCGCTCGCGCGGGACGTCGAGCAGCCCGCTGCGCGGGAACGACGGCGCCAGCCGCATGGCATGACGGATCAAGCCCGTCCCCGACGCCTGCGCCTCGAAGCAGCCGACCTTGCCGCAGCCGCAGATGAACCCGCCGTCGGGCCGGATCTGGTGATGGCCGAACTCGCCGGCGCCCATCTGGCTGCCCAGCGCGAGGACGCCGCCGGTGACGATTCCGCCGCCGATCCCGGTGCCCAGCGTGAGCAGCACGAAGTCTTGGGTACCCTGGCCGACGCCGTGCACGTACTCGCCCAGCGTCGCGCAGCGCGCGTCGTTGGCGACGAACACGCGGTACTTCGGGAACGCGTCGCGGACGCGCTGTCCGAGTGGGACGTTCTCCCAGCCGAAGTTCGGCGAGTAGCGGATCGTCCCGGTCGACGGGTCGATGTTGCCCGGTGAGCCGATCCCGATCCCGACGAGCTCATGCTTGGTGCTCTCGATCGCACCCTTGACCACCGTCGCCAGCGCATCGACGACCGCGTTCGGCGCGTGATCCTCGATGTCGAGCTCGTGCTTGGAGTGGATTTTACCCTCTTCGTCGACGACCGCCGCCATCACGTGCGAGCCGCCGAGGTCGACGCCGATCGTCGCGCGGTCCACTACTTCGATCCTCCCGGTGAGACGTACGGGGGCACGGTGACGACGTTGTTCGGGTCGTCGTAGCGCGTGAAGCTCATCATCAAGCCTGGGTTCGAGCATGCGCCGATCCGGTACGAGGACTTGTCGTAACTACAGGTGAGCTGTTGGTCCTTCTCCGGACCGCCCGAGCTGGTCGCGAACTGACCCCAGGTCTTGCCGGCCGCGGTCTTGTCGGGCAGCAACCGCTCGACGGGGATCGCGCGCAGCTCGGCCTGCGCGGCGACCAGCTCCGGCGGCGCGGCCATCTTGCGATAGGTTTGCCCGTCGTTGTCGCTGATGTAGGCGGTCGCCCCGACCAAGATGACGTCGCGGCGCGTGCGGTTGAAGACGATCGCGCTGTGGTAGAGGTTCGGCGCGACGAACGTCATCGTCCCGGTCATGCCGGTGGCGGCGCTGGTCGTGACCACGAACGACTTGGCGGCCGTCATTGCGGCCGCGATCTTGCCGCGCACGACGGCGACGTCGTCGTCGGCGCGCGCCGGAGCGCCGGCCGCCGCCAGCAGGGCGACCAAAGCGAGCGGGGTCAGACGGCGGGGCATGGAGCCGGAGCTTCTCCGGGCCGCCGGGTTCGTCCGCCGTCGGCCCCGAATCAACGCCGTATGCAGGAGACGATCGACCTCATCGCCCATCGCGAGCTGCGCAACCTCCGACGCTTCACGCGCGAGACAGGTCAGCCGACGCAGCTCACCAACCTCGACCTCGGCGAGATGTCGTACGTGCAGTCGATCGAAATCGACGAAGAGCACGTGACCGTCAAGTACAACACGAAGACGGTGCGCAAGTACAACGCCAACGAGATCACGCACAAGGAGTGGATGTACAAGTACAACGACGACGAGGATTTCGTCGCCGCGGTACGGCGCGTGATCGAGCTCTCGCGCAAGCATCTGTACGAGCTGCCCGAGAACCTGTCGTGCCCGCCGGGCTGTGCCGAGTGCTGCAGCGGCTACGAGCCGTTCGTCAACCGCGGCGACGTGCAGCGGATCGCCGACCACCTCGGGATGACCTACGACGAGGTGATGAAGGAGTACGTCGTACCGCGCGAATCGGCCGACGGCTTCGTGGTCGGCTGGCTGCGCAAGGTCGACGAGAAAGGCGCCCGCAGCGAGGACACCCAGGACAAGTGCGTGTTCCTGATGGGCAACCGCTCGGGTCGCTACTATTGCGGCATCTACGAAGCGCGACCCAGCGACTGCCGCGAGTTCACGCCGATCGGTTGTGATGACGTCGACACCAGCCTGCCGCGCGGTGGCGCGTACAAGACCGGCCGGCCGTTCCAGCCGCGCCACAAGAGCAAGAACGGGACGGCCAACAACGGACGGCGCATGTCGACGTGACCTATGACGCCATCGTCATCGGAGGCGGTCACAACGGTTTGGTGACGGCCTGCTATTTGGCGCGCGCGAAATGGAGGGTCCTCGTCCTCGAGCGGCGTTACATCGTCGGCGGCGCCTGCGTCACCGAAGAACGAACCTTTCCGGGCTATAAGGTTTCGACGGCGGCGTACGTCAACAGCCTGTTCCGGCCGGAGATCATCCGCGACTTGCGGTTGCGCGACTACGGCTTCGAGCTGATCGAGCGCAACCCGTCGTCGTTCTCGCCGTTTCCCGACGACCGTTACCTGATGCTCGGCGCCGACGCG
This sequence comes from Vulcanimicrobiota bacterium, assembly GCA_963723445.1. Lineage (GTDB taxonomy): Bacteria > Vulcanimicrobiota > Vulcanimicrobiia > Vulcanimicrobiales > Vulcanimicrobiaceae > Vulcanimicrobium. The sequence continues at coordinate 41,264 of CAVRQP010000006.1, read as the reverse complement.
GAGTTCAACCGGCGCGAGATCGCCAAGTTCAGCCCCAAGGACGCCGCGCAATATCCGCGCTACGTCGAGATGCTCGAACGCGTCGCGGCGGTGATCGAGCCGACGCTCGTCCAAACCCCGCCCAATCCCGTGCGTCCCGGGCATCGGCGACCTGCTCGCACTTGGCCGGCTCGGGCTGAGCGCGAAGCACCTGGACGGATCGATGGGCGAGGCCGTCGAGATCCTCACCGGCGCCGCGCGACCGATCCTCGATCGCTGGTTCGAGTCCGAGCAGCTCAAGGCGACGCTGGCGACCGACGCGATCATCGGCGCGTTCGCGTCGCCGTCGATGCCCGGTACCGCCTACGTGCTGTTCCACCACGTCATGGGCGAGACGAACGGCGCGCGCGGCGTCTGGAGTTACGTCAAGGGCGGAATGGGCGGCCTCACGCAAGCGCTGGCCAAAGCCGCCGCCGACCTCGGCGTCGAGATCCGGACCGAGAGCGAAGTCAAGCGCATCCTGGTCGAGCACGGCAACGCCGTCGGCGTCGTTCTGGCGAACGGTGACGAGCTGCGCGCGCGCCGCGTGGCGAGCAATGTCGACTGCCGCCTGACGTTCGAGACGTTTCTCGACGCGGAGCAGCTGCCGTCGGACTTTCGTCGCCGAGATCGGGCGCATCGACTACAGCAGCGCGTCGGCGAAGATCAACGTCGCGCTCTCCGCGCTGCCGAACTTCACCGCCTGTCCGGGAACGACGGCCGGCCCGCAGCATCGCGGGACGGTTCACCTGTGCCCGGACCAAGACTACATCGAGCGCGGCTACGACGACGCGAAGTACGGACGCCCGTCGACGGAGCCGATCGTCGAGTGCACGATCCCGTCGTCGGTCGATCCGACGCTCGCGCCGGAAGGCCGGCACCTCATGTCGATGTTCGTCCAGTACGCGCCGTACCGCCTAGCGCACGGCAGCTGGGACGAGGCCGCCAAGAACGCGTTCGCCGATCGCTGCTTCGACGTCGTCGAGCGCTACGCGCCGGGATTCACCGCCTCGGTGATCGACCGCCAGGTGCTCAGCCCGGTCGACATCGAGGCGACCTTCGGACTGACCGGGGGCAACATCTTCCAGGGCGCGATGAGCTTGAACAAGTTGTTCATGTTCCGTCCCGCGGCGGGTTGGGCGAACTACCGGACGCCCATCAAGCATCTCTTCCTGTGCGGATCGGCCGCCCACCCGGGCGGCGGCGTGATGGGCGCTCCGGGCTGGAACGCCGCGCGCGCGATGCTCAAGTCGGGCTGATCCGTTTCACGGCGGCCTCATTCTTTGGGCGCAGGCTAGCCTGGGCGGGCCGCGAAGGGTCGCCAACTCGCTATTGGGAGGTCTTTGCTTGCTGAAGTTCGTTTTCACAACCGCTCTCGGCGGTGCGCTCATCCTCGCCGCAACCGCGCAGACCATGGCTCCGATGAGCAACATGGGCGCCATGAAAAAGGAGCCGATGCAGATCCATCTGACGGCGGAGAACAACTCCGGCGAGGGTGGCACGGCGACGCTCATGGACGGGGAGAAGGGACTGATCGTCAAGGTTCACATGTCGCCGGCGGCCGGCGTCGACCAACCGGCGCACATCCACAAGGGTACCTGCGACAAGCTCGACCCCAAGCCCACGTACCCGCTCAAGACCGTGCACGACGGCGAATCCGAGACGACGATCCCCGACGTGACGATCGCCATGCTCGAGAAATCGCCGTTCGCGATCAACGTTCACAAATCGACCACGGAGATCCCGGTCTATGTCTCCTGCGGGAACATCGTCGCGCCCAAGTAGTCACCCGCCGTTCAACGAAGGCGTCGCGCACAACGCGGCGCCTTCGCGTTTCGGTGCCCCTTCGCTCGACGAGATGCCCGATGACATCCGTGCGATCTGCGAAGAGACCCGCGCCAAGATCGGCTTCATCCCCAACGTCTTCCTCGCGTACGCACGCCGGCCCGAGCACTTCCGCGCGTTCATGCACTACCACGACCTGCTCATGAAGGGCCCCAGCGGCCTCTCGCGCGCCGAGCGCGAGGCGATCGTGGTCGCGATCTCCGCCGAGAACGACTGTCTGTACTGCGTCACCGCGCACGGTGCGGCATTGCGCATCCTCGGCAAAGATGCGCTCGTCGCCGATCAAATCGCGACGAACTGGCGCACCGCCGATCTCGCCCCGCGGCTGCGCGCGATCCTCACCTTCGCGTCGCGCGTGAACGAGCCGGGCTTCGCGGCCAGCGACAAAGAGCTCGCCGAGCTCAAAGCCGTCGGGCTGAGCGACGACGACGCGTGGGACATCGCGTCGGTCGCCGGCTTCTTCGGCTTCTCCAACCGCATGGCCGGCTTGATGGACATGCGGCCGAACCCTCCGTTCTACGAGATGGGACGCCCCACTTCCACGAGGTGAGACGGTCCGCCGGGGTGGGTAACGACTCCTTATGCGTAAACGGTTAGTGATGGTCGGCGCCGCGCTGGCAGCCCTCGGGACGAGCGTCCCCGCGCTTGCGGTCGTCAACCCCTTGGTCGCTCCAGTGGTTCCGCTCGGCGGCTCGAGCGTACGCGGGAACGTCACGTTCTTTCAGTTGGGTTCGAACGTCAACGTCGGGTTGAACCTCACCGGCATCGCCGGCAGCGAAGCGGTCGACATCCGCAAGGGCACCTGCAAGGCGTACGCCGGCAGCGCCGCAATGCCGCTCGGCGTCAACCAAGACACGCGCTTGTCGAACATGACGATCTCGCAGCTCAACGGGAACGTATTGCTGATCCACAAGACCGCGCAAGCTACGTCGCCGGCAGTCGGCTGCGCCGAGATCAAGAGCTGATCGCGTCGCGACTAAACAAAACGGCGGGCACCGCGTTCTAGAAACGCGGTGCCCTCAGTGGTGTGAAAGACAAGCCTCGACCGGGCCATCGTATCACGCCACGTCGCGGCGGACAAGTCCACCGGCTGGAACGGGCGGGAATCGAACCGCGAAGACAAGGTGTCGAGGCTTGTCTCTCGGACCACCGAACCGCCCCAGCAACCCTCATATCACGCAGTACAGCACCGGCGGCAAGACTCCGCAGCCGTTCAGTGACGAAGCCCTGCTACGCCGTGATACAGGCGGCGAACGTTGCCGCATCGACGTTGCCGCCGCTGAGGACGATGCCCGCGCGCGCGCCGCGGACGTCGATCTTGCCGCACAAGAGTGCCGCTAGCGCCGATGCGCCGCTGGGCTCGATGACGAGCTTGAGCCGCTCGAAGGCGAAGCGCATCGCGCGCCGGATCTCGTCGTCGCTGACGGTCACGATCCCGGCCGCCAGGCGCCGCACGATCGGCCAGGTCAGCTCGCCCGGCGCTTGCGTCTGCTGGCCGTCGGCGATCGTTTGCGGAACGGGAATCGAAACGATGCGCTCGGCGCGCCACGACCGCAGCCAGTCGTCGCCGGCTTCCGGCTCGACGCCGAAGACGCGCACGCCCGGCGAGAGCGCGCAGGCCGCGAGCGCGCAACCCGACAGCAGCCCCCCGCCGCCGAGCGGCACGAGCAGCACCTCGAGCCGGCCGGCGTCGGCCAACAGCTCGAGTCCGACGGTCCCTTGACCCGCGATGATCGCGGGATCGTCGTACGGCGGCACCAGCGTCGCGCCGCGTTCGGCGGCGATCGAGGCCGCCAGCTCGGCGCGGTTCATCCGCTCCCGGTCGTAGGTGACGACTTCCGCACCGTACCCGCGCGTCGCGGCGAGCTTCGCGGCGGGAGCGTCGGACGGCATCACGATCGTGGCGGCGACGCCGAGCAATTGCGCCGCGAGCGCGACCCCTTGCGCATGATTGCCGCTCGAGAACGCCACCACGCCGCGCGCGCGTTGCTCCGCTTCGAGCTGCGCGATCTTGTTGTACGCGCCGCGAAACTTGAACGCGCCGATGCGCTGCAGGTTCTCCGCTTTCAAGAAGGCGCGGGCACCGGTCCGCTCGTCGAGCGTTCTCGAGGTGACGACCGGCGTGCGGTGCGCGATCCCGCGCAGCCGTTCGGCAGCCGCGCAAACGTCGTCGAACGACGTCGCCGGCGCGGTTCCTTCGATCACGACGTCTTGGGCGCGTCGAACCCGAAGTGGAATACCTTGTCTTCAGGATCGAACTGAATCTTCTCGTGCACGGTCCCCTTGTCGAAGGTGACCTCGAACTCGTGCACGCGCGCGGCGTCGCCTTCGGGCGTAACGTCCTTGACGCGCTTTACCGATCCCAGCGGTGCGAGCACGTCGGCGGCGTGGCCCAAGCGCGCGCGGGTCGTCTCGGCGACGGTTTCCGAGTTTTCCAGCTTCGTCACCGCGGCGTAATCGTTCTTCTGCGCGGCCTCGGTCAGCTCGCGCGCGATGTGCTCGTACTTGCTCTCGTGCGCGGCGCACGCCCGCACCAGCACGACGAACAGCACCACGATGACGGCCAGGACGATCAGTTGGTTCTGGCGCGCCTTGGGGGCCAGCACGGTCCGGGGCGCGGGCGTGGTGACGTTCTTCACGCCGGGACCTCGCGTGCGAGGTCGCCGGCGGCGAACGGCTCGAAGGCCAACCCGGGGTTCCACTGCCGCGCGAGGCCGATGCTCCACTCGCTCTCGAACAGCGCGAGCGCCTGACCGTCCCAATCCTCGACGAGCCGCCCGCTCGAGCCGAGCGTCGCCGATCCCGCGGACTCACCAACGACGCGGCGCGCGGTCGTGTAGGGGAGCGTCTGAAAGACCGTCTTCACGTTGTACTCCGACTCCAAGCGATACTTCACGACTTCGAACTGCAGCGCTCCGACCGCCGCCAGGATCGGTTCGATCCGGGTTTGGCCGAACGGATAGAAGACCTGGATCGCCCCCTCCTCGCGAAGCTGTGCGATCCCTTTCTGGAACGACTTGTAGCTCGCGGTGTCGATACTCCGGACCAGCGCGAAATGTTCCGGCTCGAAGGCCGGGATCGGATCGAACTGCACGCCCTGACCCTCGGCCAGCGTGTCGCCGATGGCGAACACGCCGGGATTCGCCAAGCCGACCACGTCGCCGGCAAACGCAATGTCGACCGATTCACGCTCCGAGGCGAACAGCTTCATCGCCCGCGTCAAGCGCACGTCCTTGCCGGTGCGCATGTTGCGGACCGTCATGTCGCGCTCGAACGTCCCGCTGCAGACGCGCAGAAAGGCCACCCGGTCGCGATGCCGCGGATCCATGTTGGCTTGGATCTTGAAGACGAACCCCGAGAAGCGCGGATCGGTCGGTTCGACCACGTGCTTCTCGGAATCGACGCGCGGCGCGGGCGGTGGGCCGAGCCGGACGAACGCGTCGAGAAACAGCTCGACGCCGAAGTTCGTCACCGCGCTGCCGAAGAACACCGGCGTGACGTCGCCGCGCATCATCGCGCCGCGGTCGAACGCCGCGCCCGCGCCTTCGAGCAGCTCGAGCTGATCGAGGAACTCGCGGTAGGTGCGCTCGTCGACGAGCGCGGCGATCTTCGGATCGCGCGGATCGTTCGCCGTCACCGGCGCGCGCTTGGCACCGTGCTGCGTGCGTTCGAAGACGTGCACCTCGCCGCCGCCGCGGTCGTAGACCCCGCGAAACGTCTCGCCGTTGCCCAGCGGCCAGTTCATCGGATACGCGCCGATCCCCAGCACGTTCTCCAGCTCGTCGAGCAGCTCGAGCGGATCGCGCGACGGCCGGTCCATCTTGTTGATGAAGGTGAACAGCGGAATTCTCCGCGCCCGGCAAATCGCGAACAACTTGCGCGTCTGCGGCTCGACACCCTTAGCGGCATCGATCAGCATGACCGCCGAATCCGCCGCCAACAGCGTCCGATAGGTATCCTCGCCGAAATCCTGATGCCCCGGCGTATCGAGCAGGTTCATCGTGTGACCGTCGTACGGAAACTGCAGCACCGTTGACGTAATCGAGATCCCGCGCTCGCGCTCGAGCTCCATCCAATCCGACGTCGCCGCCCGCGCCCGCCGCCGTGCCGCGACCTGACCCGCCGTCACGATCGCTCCACCGTAGAGCAGCAGCTTCTCGGTGAGCGTCGTCTTGCCGGCGTCGGGGTGCGAGATGATCGCAAACGTGCGCCGCTTGGCGACTTCCTCCCGAATCTCCATCGAAAAGCACCATTCGACGTACGGCCTGAGAGACTTGCGGCGTGTCGATTCCGACGGCTGACGTAGTAACCCGGATCTCCATCCAGTTTTTGTGGTGGTAGACCAGCGTGAGGCCGGCCGGTGTGGCGTAAAGGCGCGCGTCGGGCGGGACGCGGAGGTGGTCGCGCTCACGCGTCACCCAAATGTCGTCGGCTCGGACCTGGACGACGCAGTTGCCGCGGTGCAGCGTCGTGCCCGGGGCGATCCGCCACTTCTCCGGCGGGATGTCGCGTGCGAGCAGGCGTGCCGGGCCTTCTTTGGCGGACTGCTGGTCGAAGCATGACGGGAGCGCGCTGAGCACCCAGCTGCCCTGGCCGACGAACGACGGTGACGGCGTCGTGACGAAGCCGGAGTTGCCGTTGCCCGGTGGAGGGCGGCGCGAGCTCTTCGTGTCCGGGCGCAAGGTCCAATCCCTCGTCGCGATGCGATGCGCGAACGCGATGCTGCCGATCACGCACACGATGATCGTCGCGATCGCGTAGAAGCGCCACATCCGGCCTATGCGGCCGGCTCCTCGACGCTCGCGTTGGGCGCGGCGAGCTGAACGCTCGCGCGCCCGATCCGCGCGTCGGCCATGCCGTAGTAAATTTCGTACGAACGATCGCCGAGCTCGCAGATCGCCGTCGGAAACACGACGTCGTTCACGATGCCGTGGGTCTCGTCGATCCCTTCGGGAACCATTGCGGGCGTCTGCGAGCGATAGCGCACGATGTGCGGGCGCTCGATGTCGTGCACGACGAAGCCGGCGCTGTACTGCATGGCGTACTTGCCGTCCGAGACCTCGCACGCGTTGACGCCGTGAAAGATCGAGAACCAGCCTTCGGCGATGCGCACCGGCGGCGTGCCGGCGCCGGTTTTGATGCAGCACCACGGCGCGTCGGGGACGAGCACCAGCGCGCTCTCTTGCACGCGCAGCAGCGCCTTGAGGTCGGCCCGCACGGGATCGAGCGGGATGTAGCCGATTCGCGTGCACTCGCGCTCGTGCGGATCGAGAGCGAGCAGCGTCGGAACGGCGCCGCGTCCGTCCATCGTCGAGAGCCGCAGCATCGGCCGATGGTACAGCGCCAGCGACAGGACGCCGTTGGGCGACAGCACCGGCTCCGGAAAGAACACGCCGTCCTTGTCGTCGCCTTGCGGCAAGTCCGGCGCGAACGACGCCAAGCCCAGCCGCTCCCAGCGATAGCCGTCCTGCGAATGCGCGATCGCGATGCGCGGCCCGTCGGGTCCGAACGCGGTGTACGCCATCAGGTAGCGATCGAGCACCGGCACGAACGTCACCCGCGGATCCTCGCAGCCCATCCCGCCGGGAGCGCTGCGCACCTCGTACGGCGCGGACGGCTCGAGCGCGAAGCCGGTCCGGTCGAAGCGAATGTCGGCACCCCGGCGGATTCCGCGGCACAGCTCGACGCGCGACACGTTTCCGGCGGCGACCGCGCGCGGATAGAGCAGCAGCGTGCCGTCGCGCGTTATCGCGCTTGCCGGGTTGAGCACGCCCTCGATTTCAGCCGGCGAACCGTCCGGGCTCAGGACGACGCCGAGCCGCGCAATCGTCGCGTCGAAGCGCGCGAGCGTGTCGACCGCGGTCATGGCTCAACCCAGGGCAGAACGGCCTGCATATCTACCGTCAGAGTATCGACACCAGCGGCCAAATTCTTCGGGGTCCATCACCGTACCCGGGAACGTACCGCCTGACCTATTTGTCGCCCGAAGCGCCCAAACCCAGCACCAGCTCGTGCGAGCCGATGCCGGCGCGCCCGGCCAGCCGGTCGACGTCGTCGTCCGGCCCGATCAAGATTCGGGGATCGATACCGTCGCGCACCACCCGCGTCGTGTACTGCATCCCGACCGACAGAATGTCGGCGCCGTCGACCATGTTCTTCGGAAACCCGTCACCGTAGCCGGAGCGCAGAACCGCGACGGTCCGGTCGGGCGGCACGGCCGCGTCGCCGTATCCCGCCCAGCCGATCCGGCCCGGCTCGAACCGCCGCACCAGCGGCGCCGTCAGGCGCAGCGCGCATCGGTTGTCGACCGAGGCTCCGAGGCGAGCGCCGAACAGGCCGACGCCGATCCGCAGCCGGTCGAACGCCAGCCCCCGCCGCGCCGACGCCGTGCTGGCGACGTCGGCCGACACGACGGGGACGCCGGCCGACGCGAAGGCGCCCCGCGCGGCGATGAACGCGTCGAGTAGCGCAGCCGAGCGCGACGCCGACGAGAGGTGCGTCCACAGCTCGACCGGTCAGCCCCGTCCCGGCAGCGGCTTGGGCGAAGGCGGCGGCGTCCTGGGGCCGCAGGCCGCTCCAACCGGCGGCATCGGCGATCCCGATCCTGACGGTGAGGCCGCCGCGCCGGGCGGCCGCGGCGGCCGCCTCCGCCAACGCCTCGCGCGTCGAGACGTTGGGGATCCCGCCCTGGTCGAGCACGGAGTCCAACCGCCCCGGCGCGGCGTCGGCGAGCAGCCGCACCGGCTTGGCGGTGGCCGGCCGCAGCGCCGCCAGCTCGTCCTCGTCCGCCGACGACGTAGGACTCGACCACGCCGTCGAGCTCGCGGGCCAGCCGGCGCGCGCCCCAGCCGTAGCCGTCGTGCTTGACGACCGCCGCCACCGGCGCGCCGAGCGCGGCGAAGGCGGCGGCATTCGCTCGCAGCACGTCGCCGTCGAGGCCGATGTCCGGCCCCATCAGCGCAGGGTCGTCGAGGCGATCGGCTCGCCGGAAGGCGAGACCACCTCGACCTTGCCGCCGCGGTAGTAGTCGGCGTTCGGCACGATCCAGATCGTGTAGGTGCGATACTCGCGCGGGGCCGGCTCGCCGCCGTCGAGCGGCGGCGCGCTCGAAGGCGACGATCCGGATGCGGTCGGTGTTGGCGCGAATCGACTCGACGATCTGGCTCCAGCCCGTCTCCTTGTGCGGTCCCATCAGCAGCACGACGGCGAACTCATGCCGGAAGTCGACCGGCCCGCCGACGCCGAGCGCGTCGAGCGTCCGCCGGTCGCGAACGACGACGACTTCCCGGCCTCCCGTTCCGGGAGTCGTCCCGGACCGCTGCTGATTGACCCGCACCTCGCGGCAACCGGCGAGGACGGCGGCCATCACGAGGGCGGCAAGGATGCGCCGCATCGGCGTCGGTCGTTCGACAGTTTGTACCGAGGATACCCCGCGCCTCCGACGGAAGTCGCAGCATCCCATGCTGATGCTCTTGCCGATCGTCCTCGCGCTCGCGACCGATCCCGGCCCCGCGGCCAGCAGCGCGCCCCGTCCCACCCCGCTCACCGAGATCGGACGCGTTCGCGCGTTGCCGGCGTGCGTGCCCATCGTGGCTCACGCAAACGGGGCGATCACGCAAGCGCTCGAGAACGATCGCACGCTGGCGATCATATCGGTCAATTCGCACAATACGGATTTCGACAAGCTCAACGTGCTGCAGCGGCGGAATTCGATCGAGGTAATGATGCGGCAGGCGGAAGCGATTCGCGTCGCGTCGTCGGCGGGCGACGTCGAGGTGAAGAAGCTGCGGGAGTACGCCGAGAACGCGACCGATCCCGAACGCAAGGCCGAGCTCAAAGCGTTCGCCGATGCGCTGGGCGGCGCGCTATATCGCCAAAAGAAAGCCGCAACCGAGTTCATGCGCGACGTGACGGTGATGCGCGGCCGCGAGGATGCGGCTGAGGCGCACGACCTGATGCATCAGAACAATCCCGTCCCGCCCAGCGCCGCGGCGCAGACCATGTACAACACGCCGCCGATCTTGCCCGGCGTCCCCGACAGCTACAACAAGCAGTTCAAGGCCATCGGCGATACGCTCGACACCCTCACGCAGGGCGTGCAGATGGACGAGGGATCCGCCGCCGACCACAGCATCGCAGCGACCTCCGGCTGTTAAGGAGCCTCGCAGCTACTTCGTTCTGCCTGCTCGCACGCTGTAAAGAATGGTGAACGAGCGCGGCCCGAGCAAGATCGGAACCGGAACGTACGACCCGCCGCCGCGCAGCAGAAGCGGCTGAGCGAACTCGCCCGAGGCGAACAGACCGGTGTCGGCCTGGAAGAGGTTGTTCACGAACGCCGACAGGTTGCCGTGCAGCGTCCGCCACGTCGCACCTGCCGCTACCGTGATGTACGGTCCCAGTGCGTTGGCGTTGTTGGCCGAAAGCCACGTGCCGTTGACGACGTACTCGAGTCGCGCGCGCGGCTGCACCGCATCGATGAGCAGACCCGCTTTGTGGAGCGGCGCGAACGGCACCTGGGCGCCCGGCGCATAGGGGCTGCCGGGGTAGAGCAGCCGCGGATCCGAGGAGATCAGCGACGAGCTGCTGATCGAGTAGCTCGGCAGCAGGATGACCGCGCGGCCGAGCACGATCTGGCCCGACGCGTCGACGCCGCGGTTGCGCACCGTCGTCCCGGCGATCTGCTCGTTGACGAAAATGCGGCCCGGGTTGAAGGTCTGCGCGCCGCAGATCGTCGAGCCGTGAAAGAAGGCTGCGATCTGGTCGACATACCCGGCCGGGATCTCCGACGGCGACAGCGCGAGCAGCGGGAAGAGCGTGCTCTCGTTTCCGCCGCGGTCGACGTTGTCATAGGCTCCGATGCGAATCGAGCCGCGCTTGCCGCGGCGGCTGTAGTTGATCTGCGCGCTGTCCGACGTCCCGGCGACGGGGGTGTCGGCCGGACCCTGCACGCGCACTTGCCCGCTCTCACAGTCGTACTGCGCACCGGACGGGTCCCCGAAGAACCCGGAGTTGACGTAGTTGGCGCCGTTCCCGTATTGGCCGATTCCGAGCCGAGACCGTTTCGCTGCGCGACGGCGTCCAGCGTCAGGTTGATGTCGGCCGCCGAGCGCGTCTCGGCCAGATTTTGGTTGAGCCCGTATGCCACGGTCGTCCTCCAGCGGTCGGAGAACTTGAGCGTGTCGCCGATGACGGCGCCCCCGTACAGCGTCTTGGCTTCGGAGACGCCTTGGAACGCGCCCGACGCGATCGTCTGCCCCGTTCCGCGGAAACGCCACAGGTTCACGAGCACGCGTATGACGGTGCAGCGCGAGCGTCGCATACGTGAAGAGTCCGGCGCCACGGCCCGCCGTATCGGCACGGTACGGCGACGGAACGCCGGCGACGACGCGGCTCAACTCGTCGTCGAGCGAGCTGTACGCGTTGAAGAACCCGCCGCTGCTGACGATGACGTTCCCGATCTGGCCCTGCGCGCTCAAGTTCACCTGGTGCGACGCGGAGTGCAGCGTCCCGCCGGGCCCGTAACCGCACGGCAGGATGGTGACCCACTGGTCGCACAGCGGCGACGACCGGTTCGTCCCGCCGAGATAGAATGCGTTGAGCGTGACGTGTCCGACCGGATAGCGCAGCTTGAGGAGGTTGCCGTCGCGATCGAACGCGCCGTCGTGGACGTACGTCTCGCCGCTGGTATCTTCGAAGTCCAGTCCGGTCAGGACGCTGTCGCCGCCCGTCACGCCATGCTGAAACGCGAACCCGAGCTTGTGCAGGCTGCCGCTGAGCGACAGTTGCGTCGTGGTGTGCTCGTAGGTCGCCGTACGACGCCGTCAGCTGGCTCTGCAGCGTGCGCGTCGGTTCGAGCGTGCGAAAGTTCACCGCGCCCCCGACGCCCCCGAAGCCGCCGCCGCCCGTGTCGGCGCCGACCCCGGTGGCGAGGTCTGACGCGACCGTCTGCAGCGTTCCGGCTCCGCCGCCGAGAATCGGCGCGCCGCCGACCGTCGATACCGTGTTCGCGGAGTTGCGCAGCGAGATGGTCAGCGTCCCGCTCTGCCGATCCTGGTCGACCGAGATGCCGCCGATCTTGTTGAGCGCGTCGGCGAGGTTCTCCGAGACGCGCCGAATCGGGCTGCCTTCGTCGACGTCGACGCTGGTGATGGTGACGGGCCGCGCGCGCACGCGGCCGATCTCGGTGAGCCCGGACGGCGGCGGCGACGCGCCCGGACGCGGCGCGGCGGCGTACCGCGTCGAGCGCGACCGCGACGATCTTGCGCCGTCCGGCGAGCACCTCGACGTCGTCGACGTTGACGGTCGCGTAGCCCGCCAGCACGACGCGCAGCGCGTAGAGCCCGGGATCGACGTCGGTGAAGCGAATGACGCCGTCGTCGCGGCGTAAGCTCGGCGGTCGTGAGCGGGCCGTTGACGTACACCCGCGCGTTCGCCAGCGGCTTGCGCGTTCGCGTCCGTCACGCGCACCTCGAGCTCCGACGGTGCCTGCTGCGCGCGCGCCGCCGGCGGAGCGAAACACGCGAACACCAGCACTGCGACGCTTGCGACGCGCAACATCAACCCCATCGCGCACCGCTTCGCGCTCGGCGCGGCGATGCCTCGATCGTGCGCTTGCGTACGTTAGCCGGCGCGCGGAGTCGCGCCGGCGAAACGGCGCACGAGCACGTCGACGTTGGTGATGGCGGTACCGACCACGACGGCATCGGCACCGGCGGCAAAGGCCGCGCGCAGATCCGCAACCGATGCGACGCCCCCTTCGCAGATCGCGAACGCGCCGACGGCCGCGCACGCGCGCACCAGATCGAGCGCGGGGAGTGCCGTCCCACGCGTCTGTTCCGTGTAGCCGCACAGCGTCGTCGCGACGATCTGCGCGCCCGCGCCGGCGGCGCGGCCCACGTCATCCGCCGTTGCGCAATCGGCCATCGCGAGCAAACCGCGCGCGTGGATCGCCGCGACAACCGCGGCCACATCGCGGCCGCCGGGGCGAGGGCGCGCGGTCGCGTCGAACGCGACGACCGTCGCGCCGGCCGCGGTGACCTCGGCGATCTCGCGCTCGCTCGCGGTGATGTACGGCTCGTAGCCGGCATACGACCGCTTGACGATGCCGATCACCGGCACGGGCGTCGCGCGGCGAACGGCGGCGATGCGCGCAAGGCCCTCGACGCGTAAGCCGGCCGCGCCGTTCGCGACCGCCGCCCGAGCGAGCAGCGCGATCGTCTCGGGGCTGTTCAGCGGCGAGCCGGCCTCGGCTTGAACCGAGACGATGAGGCCGCCGCGCAATGCCTCGAGGACCGCTTCGGGGGCGTCCCCGGCGCGTGCGGTCATCGTTCGACGATGCGCTCGGGAACCGCGAGCTCGGCGTCGGCGAAGGCCAGCAGCGCAGCGCCGATCGCCGGCTCGTAGCGCGGCGTCACGGCCAGCGCGTTGGGTGCCAGCGCGCCCAAGCGCTCGCGCGTGCGCGCCAAGAATGCTTCGTTGAGAAACGCGCCGCCCGCGAATGCGACCGGAACCGGCCGTTCGCTGCAGTGCAGCCGGGCGATCGCGACGGTCGCGAGCGCGGCCAGCGCCGAGGCCGCCTCCGCGACGATCGCCGACGCGTCAGGGTCGCCCAGCCGGGCAGCGTCGAGAACGACGCGCGCGAACGACGCCAGCTCGCCGCGCGGTATCCGCCCCAGCAGCGCCGCCGTCGCGAGCTCGCGCAGATCGCTTGCGATCGAAGTAGGCCAGCGCGGCTTCGCCGAGCGGACTGCGTTGCGCGCGATCGTCCTCGGCCATCGCGTGAGCGAGCGCGTCGCGGGCGATGGCGAACGCGCTGCCCTCGTCGCCGAAGAGGTAGCCCCAGCCGCCGACGCGCACCGACGTCCGATCGACGTCTTCGCCGTACGCGACCGAACCGGTCCCGGCGATGACGACGATCGCCGGCCGCCCCTGCACGGCACCGGCCAGCGCGATCGGCGCGTCGTGCTGCAACCGAACGACGCGCGCCGCAAAGACCGGCCGTAACCCGTCGAACTCGTCGTCGTACCCGGACAACCCGACGTGCACGGCTTCGAACCGCGTCTCACGCGGGAGTCCCGCTTGGTCGAGGGCGCGCATCAACGCCGTCGTGCAGGCTTCGGCGCACTTGCGCGAACCGACCGGCTCGTCGACGTGATCGGCCGGTCCGGCGCTCCCGCGTCCGCGCACGACGCCGCCTTCGTCGATCACCACCGCCGCCGTCGACGACTGCCCGCCGTCGATTCCGCCGACGAACCGCATCAGCGCGCGCCGGTCAGCGCGACGGCAAAAGCGTCCGCGGCACGCTCGCGCTCGGCTCGGCCGCCCAAACGCGGAATCTCACCGATCGCCTCGCGGTGGTGATAGATCTCGTGCGCGATCGCGTGCTCGACCGGGGCGTGTCGCGAGCTCGCGCCGGTTCACCCGGATCGTCGGTCCGTCCGGATCGTACTCGGCGATCAACCGGGTCGAACCCCAATCGCCGAGATCGGCCACTTCCACGCGCACGCCGTAAGCGGCGGCGAGCCCGCGCACGTGCGCTTCGATCGGGTTCAGGATACGCTCGCTGCGGCGCGGCGGAGGTCGACGCCGTCGCGGATCAGCCGGTCGCGCAGCAGGCGCGCGTCGAGCGCGCGCGGCGGGACGCGTTCGTGCAGCGAGAGCGCCGCGGCGGTGCCGGCAGCCTGCCCGAGCGTCATCACCGTCGGCGTCAAGCGCGTCGACGCGAGTGCCTCGTGGGTCGTCGAGATGCAGCGTCCGGCAACCAGCAAGTCGTCGGCGAGCACCGGAACCAGGCAACGATACGGAATCTCGTACGACGCGCCGGCCGGCAAGCGGTGGGTCGTCGTTCCGCTCCCGCTCGGATTGTGAATGTCGATCGGGTACGCGCTGCGCGCGACGGCGTCGTCGAACGTGCGCGCCGCGAGGACGTCGTCGGCGGTGAGGGTGTACTCGCCGACGATGCGGCGCGACTCGCGCACGCCGATCTGCGTCGCGGTCGCGGCGATGCGCGACTGGGCGAAACCCGGCACGTCGCGCCGGAAGAACTCGAGCAGTTGCATGACCTGCGCGCGCGCCGTCACCTCGGCGCGGGTGAGATCGTCGGGATCGAGCGGGTCGACGCCGATGACGCGCGTCATGTTCACCGTCACCTCGTCGGCGTACGGCGTCGCGAAGAACGACACCAGCTCGCGCGGCACGTCGACCGCGCCGCGCGCACGCGCCGCGTCCCACAGCTCGTAGAGTCCGGCGACGGCGGTCAGCGACGCCGGAACGCGCTCGTGCGTCTTGAGCGAGCTGCGCATCTGCTCGGGCCGCTGGCGCACGTACGCCGAAAGCGCGCCGAGGTCGACGTGCGAGAGCCGGAACATCAGCGACGCGGGCTGGACGCGTCCGCGCGCGTCGCCCTGCTGGGTCGGCACGCCGGCGCTGGCCGCGACGTAGGCGTCGGCGGTCGCGTCGATCGTGCGGCGCGCGCTCACCTCGACGATCCCGCCGACCGTCGCGAAGCGCGAGACGGCGACCCGTCCGTCGACGACCGACGCGTCGAGAAACCAAGCGTGCAGCAGCATCCGGACGCTGCTCTCGTCCATCATCTCGAACAGCAGCGCCTTGTGGATCTCGGGATCGAACGGCGTGATCGTCGGAACGTAGTCCGACGCGTCGTGCAGGTGCCCGGGCGAACCCCCGCGCGCGACGAGGCGCTCGACCATCTCCTGCGCGATCCCGCCGACGATCCGGTCGTCGCCGGCGTGGAACGTCATCCAGGGCCCGACCATCGACGCCGTCGCGGTTCCACCCAAGAAGCCGTAACGCTCGGCGAGCAGCACGCGCGCGCCGTTGCGAGCGGCGGCGAGAGCGGCCGCGCAGCCGGCATTCCCGCCGCCGACGACCAGAACGTCGTAGTCGCGCATCGGCAGAAGCTTTCGCGACGTGGGCGTCGTTCCCACCGTCGGGAGCGAGCGGGCCCATCTATGTTTAGGCGCTAAAGTATATAGCTTCGAAAGATATCGCCAAACAGTATCTAAGATGATCCTAGCATTGGTAGGTTATTTAATATATAATTATACTCGTGTCACGTACTATCATATCTTTCCTGGCGGAGCGTCGGCGATCCATGGGGCTTACTCAAACCGAGGCAGCCAAGCGAGCTGGTCTGTCCCAGACGCACTATTCAAAAATCGAGCTCGGAAAAATCGATCCGCGTCTCACCACGCTGCAAGATGTCGCCCGCGCTGTGTCGGCCGAGCTCGTCGCCGTACCCCGCGAGCTTGTGACCACCGTGCACTCTTTGACGCACCGAGGACCGCCGGCCGATAGAAAGCCGCTCTTCGGAGCCGAGCCGGACTGATGCAACACGCCCTCGACATCTTCATCAGCGAACAGCGCGTCGGGACGATAACGAACCTCGGCAGCGATCATAATGCGTTCGTCTTCGACCCCACGTATGTCGCCGACCGAAACCGCCCGATCGTTAGCCTGGGCTTTCTCGACGAAGATCAGGAGCTGCTGGAACCCGGGCGCCCGCCACAGGTTCGATTGCTTCCGTTCTTCGCGAACCTTCTACCGGAAGGACACCTTCGGAGATATCAGCGCAACGAGGCACGTCAACCCAGCGCGAGACTTTCCGCTCCTCTGGCTACTTGGTGAGGCCTTCCCGGCGCCGTCGTCGCGCGACATCCCGACGGCGACCGCGCCGCCGGGGGACGACGACGAGGTCGTCGCCCCGGAAATCGAGGCTGATCCAGGCGTCCTAAAATTCTCCTTAGCCGGCGTTCAGTTGAAGTTCAGCGCGATTCGCGACTCAGAGAGTGGCCTGACGATACCCGTCCACGGCCGTGGCGGAACCTGGATTACCAAGTTGCCCTCGTCGACGTTTTCGCTCGTTCCGGAAAATGAGTACACGATGTTGGCCTTTGCGCGACGCGTGGGCATCGACGTACCCGAGATCGGCCTCATCGATTCCGCTGAGATCGCCAACATTCCAACCGGAGTGCGAACCGATCTCGGCAAAGCGATGTACATCGAGCGATTCGACCGCGCCGGCGATCGCCGGATTCACGTCGAAGACTTCGCGCAAATCTTCTGCCAGTACCCAGCCGATAAGTACAAGAACGTCAGCTACGCGAACATGTTGAGGGGGATCTGGCAGACGATGGGTCAGGATCAGACCAAGGAGTTCGTCCGGCGGCTTGTCTTCTCAATGGCGATCGGAAACGCCGACATGCATCTGAAGAATTGGAGTGTCATCTATCCCGACGGCCGCACGCCGAAACTCGCGCCCGCCTACGACTATGTCTCGACGATTGCTTACATCCCCGATGACAAGCTGGCTTTGACGATCGCGCGCACGAAGGAATGGCGACAAATCACCGAAGATCGCCTCGAGCGATTCGCACGCCGTGCGGCCGTTCCGCGCGGCATCGTACTCGATGCTGCGCGCGAGATGGTGGACCGCGTGCGCACCGAGCTGCCGCATTTGAACGACCAGGACCTGATACCGAGGCAGTTCGTCGACGCGATCCGAGCACACATCTCGCAGATACCCTTCTTCTCGCGCCGTATGATGGCTACCGGTATCGAAACCTCGAGGGAGCCACCTGCCTCATCACCGGCCGAGATTTCCTGAACGCGGCGCTTCGATCACGCGCGCTTCGGTACGACCAGGAGCACGACCGGCTCGTTGTCGTCGCTGCCCGCGAGCTCCTCGTGCAGCAGGCCGGCGATCTGGGCCGCTTCCGCCAGGCCGGTAAACTCGGCGATGCGGCCGGCGCGCAACATAAACACGTCGGGCAGGCTGCGGCCGACGTCGCCGAACGCGGTGTGCTCGTCGATCGCTTTCGCGAGGCTGCGGTCGACGCCGGCGCCGCGCGTCGCGTACGCGAACGCGCCCGGCAAGACCAGCCGGACGACGCCACGCGCATCGACTACGGCGCTCTCACGCGCCGATGCGATCACCGCAAGTGCGCTCGTGCGAGCGACGACGCGCGCATCCTCCGCGCGCACGCGCAAGTAGCGTCGCGGCCGCGGCGACCTGCGTGGCTTCGTCGACGATCGTGAGCTGCTGCGCTCCCTCGACGAGCGCCGTCGCTCCCGAGGCGGTCGCGCGCACGCGGTTGCGGGCGGTGTCGACCTCAATCACCACCTCGACCCGGTCGGGCGCCGCGCCCGACGCGACGGCGGCGTCGATCGCCTCGCGCCGGATGCGCGCCAAATCGCCGGGCGAAGGGTCGACGATCATCCGATCGACGACGTCGCGCACGAGCGCCAGCGCCACGCCCAGCGGTGAGATCACCTGCGCGTCGCGGGCAATCCGGTAGGCGAACCCCAGCGTCTGCGCGGCGAACGGCACGATCGCCGCCGCGCCGCCGCCGCCGCCGACGAGGACGACGGTCGTCCGGTCGAGGCCGTAGTCGGCGATCAGTTGGTCGAGCGTCGCGCCTAGGCGCTCGGTCGCGCGCTCGAGGATCGCCCGCGCCACGCTGCCGGCGTCCAAGTCCGAGCGCGGCGCCGACGCGTTCGCACGCCAGGCGCGCCGACGCGACGTCACCGGCGGCGAACGCACCGTCAGGTACGACGCCGAGCACGTTGGCGGCGCAGGTCGGCGTGATCGCGATGCGTTCGCCGCCGGCGCCGAGTAGCGCGGCGTACCCAGCCGAGAGATCGGCGCGCGCGCCCTCGACGGTCGATGCATCGGTAAACGCCGCGTAACCGTAGCCCGCGATGTGCGCCGAGCGCGGGCCGACGTCGACGATCCGGCTGTTCGCGACCCGCGCCAGCGAACCGCCGGCGACGGCAATCGTCCGCACGTCCAGCGTGCGCAGCAGCGTGCGGTGTCCGCCGATGCGCGCCGGCCGCATCTGCGGCTGACCGCGGCGGATCACCGAGCAGTCGGCGCTCGTGCCGCCCACCTCGATGAAGATGCCGTCGGTGACGTTCTCGTGAAACAGCGCTCCGGCAATCCCCGCCGCGGGTCCCGAGAGCATGGTCAGGATCGGGCGGCGTTCCACCTCGCCCACGTCCATGACGCCGCCGTCGCTGCGCATGATCATCAGCGGCGCGGGGATGCGCGCGCCGGCGACGGCGAGCGCGGTGACGCGCGAGGTGCGGAGCATGCGCGGCAAAATCGCCGCGTTGAGCGCGGCCGTGCGGGTGCGCGCGCGCAGGCCGTATTGTGTCGAAACCTCGGCACCGCTGGTTGCCGCGAGCCCCGAGGCGCGTGCCGCACCGACGAGTGCCGCCTCCCGCTGCGGCCGGTCGACGGCGAACGGTTCGGTCACCGCGAGCGACTCGATCCCGGCCGCGCGCAGCGCATCGAGCACGCCCGGATCGCGCCCGTCGAACCAGTCAGGCGCGAAGCGAATTCCCTCGGCCAGCGCGAACGGCGCGAACCGCGCGAAGGCTCGTGCAACGGGACCGCCGATGGTGACGATCCCGACCTTGGCGACGTCACCTTCGAGCAGCGCGTTGGTGGCCTGCGTCGTCGAGTGCGCGATGAACGCGATCGACAGCGGATCGATCGCGTTCTCGCCCAGCAACCGCTCGAGGCCGGCGACGATTCCTGCCGCGACGCCGTCGGCGTGATCGTGCGTCGTCGGCACCTTCACCGACGCGATCATCGTGCGCGTGGCTGCGTCGACCGCGACGACGTCGGTGAACGTCCCGCCGACGTCGATCCCGATCCGCAGCCGCCGCTCGCCGGCAGTGGAGACGGTAGAATCCCTCAACCGATCAGTTCGTCGACGGTGATGGGCCGGCGCAAAACTCGAGTAACGCCATAGCACTCATCGACTCAACGTTATCCGGATAACGCGGCCGCTGCGACGTTGTTGCCACGTTCAACCTGCTCCGACGTCGCCGGCGACGACGATCGTGCGTAACGCCATCGTGACGCTGCCGTTCCGCCCGTGCTGCGCCACCAGCGCCCGAACGGCGGCGTGCAGCTCGTCGCCGAGCGGTCCGGCGTTGGGGAGATACGACGTGCTGCGGGCGCGGGCGAGAACGCCGTCCACGTCAAGCGACTGAGCGTTGCTCACCTCGACGCGACGTTTTGCGACCCAACCTTCGAACGCGTCGAATGCCGCGAGGCCGTCGGCGCGCTGCCTCTCGGTCTCGTCGGTCTTGTAGCGCCGCACCAGCGCGCCGTACGCCGCGGTGAACGGATCGCTTTCATCGCGCTCGTTGTAGACGACCGCTGCCCGCCCGCCGGGGCGAAGGATGCGCACGATCTCGTCGAGCGCCTTGACAGGATCGAACCAGTGAAAGGCCTGGAAGGCCGTCACCAGATCGACCGCGGCCTCTTGGAGCCCGGTGTGCTCCGCCGTTGCGTCGCGCCATTCGACGTTCGGGTCGCCATCGGCGGCCGCCCGCATCGGCTCGTTCGGCTCGATGGCGATGACGTGCGCGCCGCGCCGCGCGAGCAGCCGCGACGAGATCCCCGTTCCGGCGCCGAGATCGGCGACGACAACATCGCGCGGATCGCCCAGCCCGACGAAGAGCAGCTCGAGCACGGCGTCCGGATACGACGGCCGGGCCGCGGCGTAGTCGCATGCGCGGCCGGTGAAGCGGTCGGTGAAACTCATTTCAGCGCGCCGGCAAGCTCGTCGTAGAGATACGTCATCGTCTCGATTCCGCCGAAGAACTGGCCGAGGTCGAACTTCTCGTTGGGCGCATGGATCGCGTCGTCGGGGAGGCCGACGCCGATGAGCAC
Source organism: Vulcanimicrobiota bacterium (assembly GCA_963723445.1). GTDB lineage: Bacteria > Vulcanimicrobiota > Vulcanimicrobiia > Vulcanimicrobiales > Vulcanimicrobiaceae > Vulcanimicrobium. Next base: position 20,695 of record CAVRQP010000006.1, on the reverse strand, counting down.
CTGCGGCAGGTGCAGGATGCGATCGAACGACGAGACCGGACCGATCGTGCCGCCGGTTCCGATGAAGACCGGCGCTTTGCCGAACCCCAGCTCCATCGCGCGCGCCGCCGCGCCGACCGCCGGGTGATCGCGCGACGTCGCGACCGCGCGCACCTCACCCTGCGCTTCGACCTCCACGCGCACGCCCTTGGGCGCGATCCGCTGCACGAACCTGGTCACGACGTGCTTCACCCGCTCGGGATCTTGGTGCGCGACCAGCCGCGCCGACACTTTCGCCTTGGCGAACGAGGGGACGATCGTCTTCGAGCCGGCACCTTGGTAGCCGCCGTACATCCCGTTGACCTCGAGCGTCGGCCGGAACCACATGCGCTCGAGCGGAAGGCGCGTCGGCTCGCCCGCGAGTTCCGGAACGCCGAGCCCGTGCGCTTCGCGGGCAGGATCGAAGGGCAGCCCCGCGATCTCGGCGCGTTCGTGCGGAGAGATCTCGCGCACGCCTTCGTAGAAACCCGGAACCGCGATGCGGCCGTGGGCGTCCTTGAGCGCCGCCAGGATCTGAGCCAGGGCCTCCAGCGGGTTCTTCACGATCCCGCCGTAGTAGCCCGAGTGCAGGTCGCTCGCCGGACCGTGCACCGTGATCTCCCAGTGCACGAGGCCCCGCAACGAGGTGGTGAGCGATGGGACGTCTTCGGCGAAGACGGCCGTGTCGGAGACGATCACGACGTCGCAGGCGAGCCGCTCGCGTTCGCGCGCCAAGAACGCCTCGAAGCTCGGCGACCCGATCTCTTCCTCGCCTTCGATGACGACCTTGACGTTGATCGGCAGCTTGCGGTTCACGCTGAGGTGCGCCTCGATCGCGGCGAGATGCATGAGGCACTGGCCCTTGTCGTCGACCGAACCTCGGCCGTAGATCTTGCCGTCGCGCACCGCGGCTTCGAACGGCGGCGAAGTCCACAGCTCGAGCGGGTCGGCCGGCTGGACGTCGTGATGACCGTAGATCAGGATCGTCGGCGCACCGGGCGCGCCGAGCCACGCGCCGTAGGCGACGGGATTCCCGTCGGTTTCGAGGACTTCGGCGTCGCTGAGCCCGGCGGCGCGCATTCGCGCCACGGCGTGCTCGGCGGAGCGGCGCACGTCGGCTGCGTGCTCGGGTTGCGCCGAGATCGAGGGGACGGCGACCCACGCCTTGAGCTCGTCGACGTAGCGATCGCGGTTGGCGCGAACGTGCGCGATGAGGGCGTCGGCGTGAGGAGCGATCATGTCGCTCCCTTCGCCGACCCCCGCATCGGATGCTTCGTCGGCGCTAGCCTCGGCCCCAGGTCGGGACGCGCAGCGTCTCGGCCGGTGCCGGCGCGGCGGGCGGTTGTGCTTGCCCGCGCGTTTCGGAAAGCTCGCTCTCGCGCGGCTCGTCGATGTCGATGCGCACCCGCAGCCGCCAGGCTCCCAGCACGATCGCGAAATGCGTGGCCATGATCGTCATCGTTAGACCTCCCGCGTCGACCAGAGACGGACGGTGGCGACGAGCGTCACCGCGACGAAGCACCAGGCGATCAGTGTAAGCACGTTCGGATCCAGATTGAGGATGTCGTGCCCGGAATGTCGTCCGACCGCTATGTTCTGGAAGTAGGTGAGCGGGTTGAAGTAATCGAGGAAGGTGATCAGCCCGTGCAGCACGGGCGGAAACGGCGCCGCCCAGAGGCCGCCGAGGATCGAGAACGCCGCCCAGCTCAATCCCGAGATGAGGCCGCCGCGCCCGTCCATGCGCGCCGTCACCAGCGTCACCAAGCCGTACCACATGAGCGTGACGCCGAAGATGTTGAGCAGCGCGGCAGGCACCGCCGCGTCGAACCTCAGCTGTCCGAGCGCGCCGAACAGCGCGATGAACGCGATCCCGACGGCGAGCATGAACAGAAAACCGAAGAGGATCGTACCGGCGTCCACGGCGATGTAGCGCCAAGCGATCGCCACGCGCGGGATCGGCCGGGTCCACGTGATCGCCAGCGTGCTCGACTCCGCATTGAGTCCGGGCGCCATGCACGTCGCCACGATCATCGCACCGAAGGCGCACACCCGCATGAGGTCGCTCAGGTCCTGAGCCGAGCCCCGGTCGCCCGACATTCGGGCATGGCCCGAATAAAAGCTGATCGCCGTGATCGCAAACGCGGCGAGCAAGATGCCGCAATACCACGTCAGGACGCGCCGCGCGCGCAACATCTCCACGTACTGCATCAGTTCGTTCCTCCGTCGTCGACGGCGTCCAAGAAGAGGTCTTCGAGCGAGCGGTCGAGCACGCGCACGCCGACCGCGCCGAGCGCCCCGCAGCGCGCCGCAACCGCGTCCGCGCGGCCGTTGGCGTGAAGGCGAATGCTCTTGCCGGCCCGCTCGACGCGCATCTCGTCGGGCAGCGTCCCGAGATCCGGGACGGCGAACTCGAAGGTCGCTTCGACGACGCGCGAGGCTTCGCGCAGCGCGTCGATCTCGCCGGAGATGACGACCTTACCGTCGCGCATGATCACCACGCGGTCGGCGGCCCGGTCGATCTGACCGATCTGATGCGAGGAGAGCATGATCGTCGCGCCGCTGGTGGCGGCGTCGATCAGCAGGTCGAGGACGACGCGCTGCATCACGGGGTCGAGCCCGCTCGCCGGCTCGTCGAGGATCAGCAGCGACGGATTCGCCGACAGCGCGAGGATCAACCCCAGCGCGGTCTGCTGCCCTTTGGAGAGGCGCTTGACCCGCTTGCGCCCGTCGAGGCGGAACGTCGCAAGCAGTTCGCGCGCTTTCGCCTCGTCGTAAGAAGGCTGCGACCGGCGCGCAAGCTCGAGGTGATTCGCGACCGTCATCCAGCCGTACAAGGCACGGCCGTTCCGGCGCGTAGCCGAGCTTCTCGAACGTCTTGGGGCTCAGCGGCTGTCCGTCGAACAGGACCGTGCCGGATTGCGGACGCGCGAAACCCATCATGCACTTGAACGTGGTCGTCTTGCCCGCGCCGTTGCGCCCGAGCAGCCCGCAGACCGAACCGGTCGGGACCTCGAACGAAGCGTCGTCGACGGCAAGAACGTCTTTGTAGCGTTTGGTCAGACCGCTGATCGCGATCACTGCTGCTCCTCCGGGTACCAGCGTCCGATCGACGCGTCCGTGATGGCTCGAATCTCATCGAGCGTGACCGCCAGCGAGCGCGCTTCGCGCACCGCGTCGTCGATTGCCGTGCTCGCGACGTCGGTCGCCGCGCGCCGGGTCTCCCCGACCACGCCGTTCTCGCGAACGAACGAACCGCGCCCGGGCGTCGTGTCGATGATCCCCTCGCGTTCGAGATCTCGATACACGCGTGCGACCGTGTTGGCGTTCAGCTTGAGCTCGTGCGCAAGCCCTTTCACCGTCGGAAGACGCTCACCGGCGTCCAGTGCTCCGACGGCGATAGCTCGCTTGATCTGTTCGGTCAGTTGCACGTAGAGCGGGGCTCCGGCAGACGGGTTGACCGAGAAGAAGGCCGGCGGCAAGCGCTTAGAGCGTGATGCCCCAGCCGCGGAACAGCCGGGAGTCTTGCGGGGTGCGGACGAGCGTCGGTGCGGGCGCCGGGCGGACGGTCTGGGGGCGGAAGATCGGGCGGCTGCTGTCCATGTTTGGGCTCCAAGTCGAGGATTGTGCTAGTTCTACTAGTACTGTACGGGTATAACTAGCACAAGTCAAGGACCTCGGGCCGAGATTTTCAGCCAGCCCGTCTCAGCCCGTGAACGGCGCTCCGAGCTGGACGTGGGCCGGCGGGCCACCGACCTTGCCGCGCTCGACGTCGAAGTCGTGCGGGCGGCCGTCGTAGGCGCGGAGCTGGGTTTGGTAGGTGCCGTACTCCCACCAGAACTTGCCGTCGAGCTTGTCGATCACGTCGCCGGTGCGCAGGCCCGCCGCGTACGCCGGCCCGCCCGGCCGGACGAGCGCACGCATGTAGCCGTCGCTGGGTTTGAACAGCACGTAGAAGAAGGTCGGGCGCGCCGGCACGGGATCGAACGAGAGTCCGCGCTCGAAGACCTCGGCGGCATACTCGGGGTGCTCGCGCGCCCAGACGCGGACGCGGAAGAGCACGTCGAGCGCGGCTTGGCGGACCGGCCCTTGCGCGTGCCATTGGTCGACGCTCCAACCGGCGCAGTCGAGCAGCTCGAGGCCGGTGTCGCGGCCGTCGTCGAGGAGCGGCGTGACGGTCAGCTTCAACACGGCGGCATACGGTTTCGCCGTGCAATCGGACGCCGCTGGATCGCGCTGCGCGCCGACAACGCGAAAACCGGGCCAGCCGCGAGCAACGGTTTCCGCGACCTCGCGCGCCGCGCGCGCGCCGTCGGGCGTGCCGTCGTCGAGCACCGCGACGGCGCGCGCCGCCGACGACGGTGCGAACAACCCGTCGCCGAGCGTCGCCGCCGACGCTGCGCGCGTCGCGAACGGCGCCGCGCCGAACAGCGCGCCGCCGGCGACGACCGCGACGATCGTGGCGACGGTGGCGACGCCGACCTGCCACGGCAGCGTGAGCCGCGTGATGCGCTCGACGCCGATGCCGGTGAAGTTCGCAACCCACACGTTCTGAGTGTTGGTCGGATCGCATACGTTCTGCACTTGCACTACCGCCATCACCGCGGCGACGAGCGCGACCGCGGGCACCACGTGCAACGTCGCGAGGACGGTGTACACACCGATGCCGACGCCGTACGGGTTGAGCGGGCCGCGGTACAGCGCGAGCGGCGAGAGCAGGCCGAACAGGACGACGTAGGCCAAGGGCGTGCGCGGAGCGACCGCCGCGACCAGCGGCGTCACCGCAGCCTGCACCGCGGGGGTCTGCGCCGCCACGAGCAGCATCCCGATCCCGATCATGAGGATCGTCGCCGGCGCGACGTCCTCGATCCCGCGGATCCAGGCGGCGACGAGCGCTTGGACCGCCCGGCGCGGCGTGGTGACGAGCACGCCGTAGAGCGCGGCGATCGCGAAGGCGACGATCGCATCCAAGCCCAGCCCGATCAACAGCACGAGCGGCAGCACCGGCGTGACGAGCGCGAGCGGTCCGACCCGCCGGCGCGGCTCGTCACGCTCGCCCCCGTCATCCCGTGCCGCTCGAAGAACGTTCGTCGCATAGTCGCGCGTCGTGCGCGCGCGGACGACGGCGAAGACGATCAGCACGATCGCCTGCACCCCGAACAGCACCAGCGCGTAGTTCTGGAACGTGCCGCGCTCGACGCCGAACACCGAGCTGTAGAACCGCCACTGCGCGATGTTCAGGATGTAGCCGAGGCCGAAGGCGAGCAAGAACAGCGTCGCCGACGTCGCGCGCGGCACGCCGACCGTCATCAGCACCGGCAGCACGATCGTGCCGATCATGATGATCGCGCCGAGCCCGGTCACGGTGGTGAACAAGATCGCCACGACCAGACACAGCAGCAGCGAAAGCACCAGCGGGCGATCGCCGCCGAATTCCGCCGCGTACGCGACGAGCGTCTCGGCGATCCCGGTGGACAGCACGACCCGGCTGAGCAGCGCGCCGAAGAACAGCGTCGCGTAGACGGGCGCGAGCTTGACCGCCCCCAGCGTCACGATCGACCCGAGGTCGTGTACCCCGGCCAGCGCCGCGGTCGCCAGCGCCATCGCCGGAACCGCCAGCAGCGCGGGAAGCCGGCGCGCGATCATCAACGCGGCCAGCGCCACGAAGACGATGACGATCGCGATGCCGCTCAGTGAGCCGATCTCATCACCTCGTCCCACGCCGGAACGGTGGCGTGGCGCAGATAATCCTCGCGGGTCACGGCTTCGATCCGGTCGGCGCAGCGTTGCGCGTCGTCCTCGGCGAGGCGATACCGCGTGACGACTCGCTGGAGTCCCGGTTCGGTGCTCTCGTAGCGCCAGGCGCCAACGTAGAGCGGGACGGCGTTCGAAAGCCCGTCACGCAGCTCCCAGCACAGATATTTCGCGATGTTGAGGCTGCGGTAGACCTGCGTTTCGTCGGGCTTGCCGGCGTGGGCGCGCGCGTCTTCGTACGCTTCGCGCGCCTCCTTGCCGATCTGCAGCCGGCGCGCGAGCACGTCGTAGCGCAGCGCGCCGAGTTTCATCACCCCGGCGGCCTCGGCGTGCAGCGGCGGGTGCACCGACCACAGGTGGGCCAACACGCCCTCGGCGCGCTCGCGCACGGTCACCAACGCGCTCCGGCTTCAGCCGTTCCTGGAGCTTCGGGTCGAACGGATCGTGCCAAAAAAGATAGTCGGTCGGATCGGAGGGCGTCGTGCGCAGCAGCGGTCGAATCGCTTCGAGCGCGCCGAGGTCGCTGCCGTAGCCGGGATCGTCGCTGCCGAAGAACGCGCGCGCGAACGTCGCGTTCCAGGTCGAGTCGTCGACGGGTTTGGCTTGCCACGCCGTCGCGGCCGCGTAGGCGACGGACGGCCACGTCGCTTCGTACAGCGTCTCGCCGTCGTCGTGCCAGACCGTCATGAACATCCCGAGCACGCCGCGCGCGGTTTTCGCCTCGCCGACGAACCGCGCGACGTTCGTGTACGAGGTGGCGAGATCGGGATAGATCTCGCTCCAGTTCGCCGCGCCCGGCGCAACCATTTGATCGAAGCCGGCGTTCGCGACCGTGTCGATATACGATCGAAATGTCTTCTCGGCACCGTAGTGAAACGTGACGATCACGGTGGTGCGGGGGATCAGGCCCAGAATCGTGTGATCTTGCTGGATCGCGTCGTCCCAGATCATCGGTCGCGCACCGCTGCCGCCGAGCGCCGCCGGCGACGCGCGTCACGTGATCGGCGAAGACCTGCGCGGTGCGCGGCGTGCGACCGCGTCCCAAGTCGATCGGCTCGTCGGCTCCGAGGTGAACGAACGGCACCGGCTTGACCGCCGCGACGACGCTCTTGATCAGCGGTATGAGATAGCGGTACGTGCGCGGATCGCTCTCGGCCAACAAATATCCGTGCGGCAGCTCGGCGAGCGGCGCGAGCGCTTCCCACTTGAGCGACTCGTGCATGTGCGAGAACGTCTGCTGCTCGGGGATCAGCGTGACGTGGAAACGGCGCGCGTACACGGCGAGCTCGTGCAGTTGCGCCGTCGTCCAGCCGTTCGGCCAGGCGACGAACGGATAGCGCGGATCGACGACGACCTGTTCCATGTACGGCGACCAACCGTTGATCTTGAGGCTCGCCAGGCCCCGAATCCGCTCCTTCGCATACTCCATGGTCGGAAACGGGCCGCGCGAGACGTCGTCGGAGACGATGCGCCAGCGCATCGCCGGCCCGTCGTCGATGTGCACGCAGGGCAGCAGCCAGCTCACCCCGCGGCGTTCAGGCAGCTGCGCGAGCGTCATGAGCGCGTCGAAGAAACCGTCGTGCGTTCCGTCGGCGTGCGCTTCCAGAATCTTCACGCGCGACGACACGTCGAGCGCATATCCCGCCGCGGCGGCTCGGCGCCCGGCTCGGCCCCGTGACCCGCCTCCTCCGTGCCGAACTGGACGTCGGCGGGGGCGCGGTCGGGGACGATGACCGGCGCCGGAATGCCGAGGGCGGTCCAGCGCGCGCTGAGCAGCTCGAAGCCGCCCTGATCGGTCCCATGCGGAAACCGGAGGGGCCGGTTGAGAGGAAAGGGTTTGCGGCACGAGGCCGGTTGCACGACGCGCGGCTGCGGCACGAGCGCCGCGGGGCCCGGCACGCCCGCGACCGCCGCCGTTGCCGGTGCCGCCGACGCGAATAGCGCGGCCGAGAAAGCCGCCGCGAGGAACGAGCGCACCACCCGCGCTACACCAGCACGTGCGCCGTATCCTCGCAGCCCCTCCGATGCCCTCAACGTGATCGCGGCCGCGCTCCTCGCGACGGCACTGGCCGGCGGCAGCGACGCCGACGTCATCGCCCGCCTGCACGTCCGGATCGACGCGCGCGACCTCGCCGTCTCTTCATGCCGAGACGTGGTCGACAGCCCCGAGGCGGGGCTGGCGACGATGGGTTTCCGCTACCAGATCGCCGACGCCCACCGGCTCGAGAACGGCGCTTACGCCGGGACGGTCGTGTTCGGGTTGGGTGAGATCGTGGTCAGCGTTCCAAAATCGATCGAGTGGCCGGACATGACCGACAACGATCGCGTGCGCGCCGACGCGCTTCGGCGCGCGATCGTGCATCACGAGATCGGCCACGTTCGCATCGCCGAAGCGGTGCGCGACGCGCTCAACACGCGCACCCCCATCCTCGAACCGGATGTGTTCGCGTTTCGCGCCCGCGCCGATGCCATCGGTCGCGCGGGCTTCGAGCGCTTCACGCGCGAGGAGCACGATTACGACGCGTTCACCGATCACGGCCGCCGCCAGCACGAGGCTCCAGCGCCGCTCGCCGGCCCGGATACCATGCTGAGATGTTCCGAATGACCGGCGACAGGCTCGGGATGCCGGTGGACGAACGGGGGGCGGGATGGCGCTGAGCCCGCTCGACATCGTGGTCATCGTCGCGTTCTTCGCGATCAACTTGGGCATCGGGCTGTGGTACGCGCGCGGCAGCGGGAAGAACATCGGCGAGTACTTTCTGTCCGGCCGCAGCGCGCCGTGGTGGCTCACCGGGACGTCGATGGTCGCGACGACGTTCGCGGTCGACACGCCGCTCGCGGTCACCGGCTTCGTCGCGCAGAACGGGATCGCCGGCAACTGGCTGTGGTGGAACATGGCGGCCAGCGGGATCCTCACCGTCTTCTTCTTCGCCGCGCTGTGGCGGCGCTCGGGCGTGCTCACCGACGTCGAGTTCATCGAGCTGCGTTACGGCGGCCGGGCCGGCGTCGGCGCTGCGCGGCGTGCGCGCCGTCTACCAGGGCGTGCTGGTCAACACGATCATCATGGGCTGGGTCAACCTCGCCATGGTGAAGATCCTCACCGCTCACGCTGCACGTGCCGACGCTTCCCGCGCTTATACGTGTGCCTGGTCCTCACCGCGCTCTACGTGACGATCGGCGGCTTCTGGTCGGTGCTGGTCACCGACTTCTTGCAGTTCATCGTGAAGATGACGATGGCGGTCGTGCTGGCCGTCGTCGCGGTCGCCGCGGTCGGCGGGATCGGCGCGCTCAAGGCGGGTCTGGCGACGATCGACGCGCACCGCGGCGGCAACGGTTCGATCCTCGCTTTCGCGCCGTTCGGCGGTGACGCGAGCTGGATGCCGATCACCACGTTTCTCGTGTTCGTCGGCGTGAGCTGGTGGGCGTCGTCGTATCCGGGCGCCGAGCCGGGCGGCGGCTCGTACATCGCGCAGCGCATCTTCGCTTCGCGCAGCGAGAAGGACGCGGTCTCGCGACGCTGTTCTTCAACGTCGCGCACTACGCGCTGCGCCCGTGGCCGTGGATCCTCGTCGCGCTCGCCGCGCTCGTGCTCTACCCGCACGGCGTGATCGGCGCGAACGGCAAGCCCGATCCCGAGCTCGGCTACGTGCAGACGCTGGTCGATCATCTGCCCGTCGCGCTGCGCGGGCTGATGATGGCCGGATTCCTGGCCGCCTACATGTCGACGATCGGCACGCAGCTCAACCTCGGCGCGTCGTACCTCACCAACGATCTGTACCGCCGTTTCGTCGAACCGTGACGCGACCGACGGCCACTACGTCGTGGTCTCGCGCTGGATGACCGTCGTCGCGATGATCCTGGCCGCGGTCGTGACGCTGTTCATGTCGTCGGTCGGCGAGGCGTGGAAGTACATGCTGACGCTTGACCGCGGGCGTCGGATTGGTGATGATCCTGCGCTGGTACTGGTGGCGGATCAACGCCTGGAGCGAGATCTCCGCGCTGGCCGCGTCGGCGATCGTCGGCAGCTGGTGCTACCTCAGCGGGATCGTCGCCGGCGACGATCCCAACGCGACCGCGAAGCGCCTGCTGATCACCGTCGTCGCGACGACGGTCGTGTGGATCGTCGTCACGTTCGTCACCAAGCCGGAGACCGAAGCGACGCTGACTCGCTTCTACGAACGCGTGCGCCCGGCGGGCGCGGCTGGGGCCCGATCGCGCGGCTCGTTCCGGGCGCGCTCCGAAGACCGGCTCGGCATCGCGCTGCTGGACTGGTTCGCGGGCCTGGGCCTCGTCTACGGAGCGCTCTTCGGGATCGGCCGCCTGGTGCTCGGCGACGTCCCGCAGGGTCTGCTGTGGTGCCTCCTGGCGATCGTCTGCGGCGCGGTCATCGCCCGGACGCTGACCGCCCGGGCGGCCCCAAAAGGGCCGGAGGCCGCACCGCAGCCGACGACGACCTAGGAGCTCGGCGCTTCGATGATCGCGCCGAAACGTTCGTCGAGCAGGCGCGCCGCGTCGTCGAGCGCGGCGGCCAGGTCGTCGAGTCGAGGCGGTCGCCCGAACGCGGTCGGCGGCCTCGACGATCTGGCGGTCGAGCTCGTGCACGCGGTCGACCAAGACCTGGCTGAAGCGCGCGTGGTCGGCGGCGCGGATCACGCGCTGATCGGAGAACTCGCAGCGCAGCAGCAGCCCGTCGAGCCGTTCCCCGAGCGCCCCGGTGGGGCCAGCCGTTCGCGCACCGCGGAGAGCGCCTCGCCCAGCCAGGCCCGGATCTGCTTGTCGACCTCGTGCCTGGCATGCTGGTTCGCGTAGTCCGCGTAGGCCGGCGATCCGGCCCTGGAGGTACTCGAGGTCGGTCATAGCGCGGGTTACGGCGGGTTCCGGCCGATCACCCGGGTATGGCCTTCTTTGGCGGCCTGCTCATTCTGTGTGTGATCGGCGGCTGCGCGGTCGCTTGGCGGCGCTGGCGTGCCGAGCGCCGCGAGCTACGCGCGCGTCCGCGCGACCTTCGCGCGCTACGTCGCGCCGTCGGTCGTCGACGTGCTGCTGGCGCGCAAGGACGAGCGGCTCTTCACCGGCCGCGCCGTCCGCGCGACGGTCCTGGTCTGCCGCATCCGCGACTTCGCGCGGTTCATCGAGCCGCTCACGCCCGAGCAGACGCTGCGCTACCTCAACGAGTTCTACGGCCTCGCGGGAACGGCGATCCAGCGCCATCGCGGCATCATCGACACGTTTCTGGGCGACGGCATCGTCGCCTTGTTCGGCGTGCCGCTCGACAATCCGACCCAAGAAGACGACGCGCTGCAAGCGGCGCTCGACGTCGTCCGCCACGTCGTCGCGATGCGCGAACGCTGGGCGAAGCAGCATCGCAAGCCGTTCACCGTCGGCATCGGCATCAACACCGGCGAAGTGATCGCAGGCGATGCCGGGTTCCGCGACCGCCGCGAGTTCACCGTGGTCGGCAGCGAAGCGACGTTCGCGCACCGGCTGCAGGAAGCAGCGTTCGACCTCAACGCGTTCGTCGTCGCGTCGCGCTCGACGTGCGCGTCGCTGGCGGACGACTATCAGCTCGTCCCGGTCGCCAGCATCCCGCTGGCGGGCGTGCGCCGTCTGCTCGACGCGTTCGTCGTGCGCGGCCGGCGGCTGGGCGTCGAGCGCTTCACCGTCCCGACCGACGCGCTGATCGAAACGACGATCGAGCCGAACATCACCGCAGCAGCCCCCGAGGCGGCGCCCGCCGCGTCCGAAGCGCTACCGGCGCGCGAAGCCGGAACCGCTGCTCGCCGCGGCGTCCGAACGCGTCGCCGTACGTCCGGCTGCCGGTCGTAACGAAGCCGGACCGGTGGCGGAGCCGCCGCTCGCCCGACCGCGCGCGCGCGCCTCCAAGCCGCCGCTACCGGCGCTCGACTTTCCGTTCCCCGAAGGACGACACGGCTGGACGTTTCCGCAGGACGACGCAGAGCCGATCCTCCCCGAACCCCCGCCCCCGCGCGCAACCTACGAAGACCGAACCGGCCCCCCACTCGACCTCTAGCCTCCGACCGTTGTCACCCTGAGCTTGCTGTCACCCGCTGTCACCCTGAGCTTGCTGTCACCCTGAGCTTGTCGAAGGGCGCGCGACGGCGATTGCGGTGAGCTCGAAGCGCGCGCCGAACAGGAGCGGCCCGGAACCGATGAACGCGCGGGCCGGCGGGGGGCCGTCGAAATAGCTCAGATACACCGCATTGAATGCCGCGAAGTTCCCGACGTCGGGCGCGAAGATCGTCACCATCACGAGATCCGCGATCGTCATTTCCGCGGCGCTCAGGACGCGTCGCAGATCGTCCATCAGGCAGCGCGCCTCGTCCGAGACGCCGGCCGGCGGCCGGCGCGTCGGCGGATCGAGTCCGAGACGGCCCGAGACGTAGAGCGTGTCGCCGGCGCGAACGGCGTCGCTGAACGGCCAGCGCGGCATGCCGGGCGGCAGCGTTTTGCCGGGAAGGTCGATGTGCGTTCTTTCCATCGGCTTCGCGTTCGTCGCCCGGCGGGCACGGTCCGCGCGGTGCGTTCGGTGTCTCCGCGTTGCGCGGAGATCGTCAGCGGATGAGCCGCGGCAGAACGTCGGAGGCGCGGGCGCGAATCGAGCGATCGACCTGCGCGGTGAGCGCCGTCTCCTCAGGGTTGATCTCGACGACGTAGGCCTGCGTCGCGCGTTTGGTCGCCAGCGACGCCGCCGGCTGTACGATCCCCGACGTCCCGACGACCAGCACGAGCTCGGCGCGACGCGCCGCCTGGAATGCCGCGTCGAGCACGTCGCGCGGCAGCGCTTCGCCGAACCAGACGATATCGGGGCGCCACATCCCACCGCACGCGTGGTCCAGCTCGTCGAGGCGCAGCGCATCGTCGAACGGACGGCGCGCATCGCAACGCGTGCACTTCGCTTCGCGCAGCTTGCCGTGCAACTCGAGCACGTTGTGCGATCCGGCGCGCAGATGCAGCGAGTCGACGTTCTGCGTCGCCAGCGTGAAATCGACGGCACGTTGCTCGAGGCGCGCGAGCGCGAGGTGTGCAGCTGACGGCTCGACCGACTGATGGGCGCGGCGGCGCTCGTCGTACCACGTCCAGACCAGCCGCGGATCGCGCGCAAAACCTGCCGGCGAGGCGAGTTCCTCGACCCGATGCGTGCACCACAGGCCGCCGGCGCCGCGAAATGTCGGTAGTCCGCTCTCGGCCGAAATCCCCGAACCGGTCAGCACGAAGATCGACGATGCCGCGTCGAGTCGCCCGCCGAGATCGCCGAGCTCGAACGCGTCCTGCACGGCCATCCGTTCGTCGCCCCGGATCGTTACCCCGGCGAGGTGACCGCTACGACGACGCGAAGGCCCGCCCGATGGATCCGGGGGTCCGCTTGATGGAGAGAGTCCGGGCGCGCGATGCGGCAGCGTTCGAGTCGCTCTACGACGGCTACCACCGGCTCGTGTTCGGGATCGGCCTGCGCATGCTGGGTGACCCGACGATGGCCGAGGACCTGACGCAGACGGTCTTCCTCAAGCTTTGGACGGCACCCGACGCGTTTCGCGGCGGTTCGTTCGTCGCGTGGGTGTCGCGGGTCGCTCGGAACCGTGCGCTCGACGTCTTGCGCGCCAGGGCGGTGCGTCCGGAGACCGAGATTCCGGCCGATCTGCCGTTGGAAGGATCGCTCGACGACGACGTGTTGACCCGGCTCGACGCGCAGCGCGTGCGCGACGCGCTCGCGCAATTGCCGCCCGAACAGCGCGGCTTGATCGAGATGGGTTTCTTCGGAGGAGTCACCCATCAAGAGCTCGCGCGACGCACCGACACGCCGCTGGGCACGGTAAAGACCCGCATTCGCAGCGGCTTACGCCGCCTGCGCGAATCACTCGGGGAGCACGCGTCGCGATGACGGACGATTCGATGCGCGAGTCGATGCTCGAGTCCGTCGCGCTGTACGCGCTGGGCGTGCTGCCGCGCGAAGACGTGGCGCTCGTCACGGCGTTCATCGCGAGCGACGACGAAGCGCGGCGCGAGTACGACGACCTGCGCGAGGCCGCGACCGCGCTCGCGTTTACCGCCGACGAGCCGGTCGACTCGGCGCGCTCCGCGCGGCTCAAGGAACGCCTGATGGCGCGGGTGCGCGCCGACGCCGCGGCGGGCACGACCGCGGCCGCCCGGGTCTCGCCCGCCTACCCGGCCTGGATGTGGGGCACCGGCTTGGCCGCCGCCGCCGCGATCGTCTTCTCCGTCGTCACGGTCGCGGGCGACGTCAACACGCGCGGCGAGCTCGCCGCCGCCCAGCGGCGCGCGACGACGCTGCAGGTCGAGCTCGCCGAGAGCCAGCGCTCTGCCGCCGCCGAGAACCGGACGCTGACCGACCTGCTGGCGCCCGACGCGCGCCGTTACGCCGTCGCGCCCGGCACGGTCGTCGTGCGCCGCGACCGTGTCTACTTCGCCTTCTCGAAGCTCGCGGCGCTGCCCAAGGGCCGCGTCTACCAGGCCTGGACCGCACCCAAGGGGTCGGCGACGATGATCCCCAGCGTCACGTTCACGCCGAACTCGGACGGCGTCGCGATCGTCGCCCTGCCGGTCGATGCCGCCCGAGTCGGGACCGTGGCGGTCAGCGTCGAACCGGAAGGCGGAAGCAAAGCGCCAACCACGACGCCGACCTTCGTTCGCCCGCTGAGTTAAAAAGACCGAACGCACACTGCTCGAGCCCGTCAACCGCGCGAACCGCCGCGAGGCCATCGCCTACGCGGCACGCCGCCCGTACGACAACGTCTTCCTCCAATGGGTGCTCGAGGGCGGCCACGGCCCCGGCGCGCCCGACGAGCTGGTGCTCAGCCGCGACGCCGGCGGCGGCGTGAACGGCCTCGCGTGCTTCGGGCCGCAGCTCGTGCTCGCCGCCGACGACGAGGGCGTCGTGGACGCGCTCGCGATCGAGCTGCGCCGGCATCGCGGGCTACGCAGCTTCGTCGGCCCCAAGGACGCGATCGACGCGCTCTGGGAACGCGTGCGCGACTGGCATCCACGGCCGTCGATCGTGCGCGCCGGCCAACCGGTCTACGCCGTCACGCCGGACGCGTTGCGCAACGCCGGCGCCGACGTCGACGTGCGGCGCGCCCGCGACGAAGACGCGCCGGTGATCGCCGATCACAGCGCGCGCATGATCTTGGGCGAGCTCGGCTACGATCCGCGCGCGAATCGGCCCGCCTTCACCGCCGCCGTGCGCCGCGCGATCGCGCTCGGGTTGTGGTGGGTCTGGATCGTCGACGGCCGGCTTCGGTTCCAGCTCAACGTCGGGCCGCGCACCGCGTCGACGGCGCAGTTGCAAGGCGTCTGGACGCCGCCCGAGCAACGCCGCAACGGTTACGCCGCGCTGGCTCTGGCCGCCGTGGCGCGCCGCCTGTTCGCCACGGAGGCCAGCCTCTCGCTGTACGTCAACGATTTCAACGCGCCGGCGATCGCCCTCTACGAGCGGCTCGGTTTCTCGCGCGTCGGCACGTTCGCGACGCTGCTGTTTCCATGAGAGACCGGCGACAACGCCCGCGGCGCGGCGGGCTCGCGCTCGGTCTCGACGCGATCGCGATCCTGCTGGCCTGGGGCGCGACGACGGCACGGCTGCCCGCCGGTTGGATCGAGCACGGCTATGCCAACGGCTTCTTCTCGCTGATGAACCGCGCGTTCGTGCCGGTCACCAACCTGGTGCCGTTCGCGTTCGGTGACGTCGAGCTGCTGGTAGTGGCGATCGCGCTCGTCGTGTGGTGGATTCGGGCGATTCGCCGTACGCCGCGCACGCGCCGCCGCGGCGTGGCGTTGCGGTTCGTCGCGCACACGATCGGTTTCGCGGCGCTCGGGATCGTGCTCTTCGAGGTGCTGTGGGGATTCAACTACCGTCGCACGACCGTCTCGGCGCGGGTCGATTTTCAAGATGCCCGCGTCACCGACGCGGCCGTCGCCGCGTTCAGCGAGCGCATCGTGGGCACGCTGAATGCGAACGTCGCCGCGGCACACGCCGAGACGCTCGATCGGGACAAGCTGCGGGCCGCGTTCGAGCCCGTCGTTCGGCGGCTGGGTGACGAGTGGGACGTCGACGGTGACGCGGCCCAAGTTCACGCTCCTGCAGCCCTACTACGCCGCGGCGGGAATCGGCGGCCAGTACTCGCCGTTCTCGTTCGAGACGATGCTCAACGCCGACTTCTTGCCGTTCGAGGTGCCGCGCGCGCTCGCGCACGAGTGGTCGCACGCCGGCGGCTTCACCGACGAAGGCGACGCGAACTACATCGGAACGCTCGACGTGCCTGCGCTCGAGCGATCCGCTGATCCGCTACTCGGGCGCCTTCTGGACCTACGGCGAGCTGCCCGAAGCGCAGCGCCGGCGGCTGCACTTGGACCCGCGCGTGATCGCCGACTTCCAGGCCAGCCGCGAACGGTTCTTGCGCCATTACCAGCCCAACCTGTTCTCGATCCAGTGGCATTTCTACGACCGCTTCTTGCGCACCAACGGCGTCAAAGGCGGCGTGGCGTCGTACGGCTTTTTCCTCAAGCTGCTGGTCGGGACGCCGCTGGACGCCCAGGGGCTTCCGGTAGTAAAATCCAGTCGATGATCGACCGTCTGTCATCCCACTGGTGGCTGTTCCTGATCCGCGGGATCCTCGCGCTGGTGCTCGGCATTCTCATGCCGCTCTTTCCGGGTGCGGCGATCCTGACGCTCGCGATCCTGTTCGGTGCGTACGCGTTCGTCGACGGGATCGTCGCGATCGCCGCCGCGGTCCGGATGAATCATGCCGAGGGCAGTTGGATCTGGATGCTGCTCGAAGGCGCTCTCGGCATCGCCGTCGGCGTGATCACGTTCTTCTATCCCGGGATCACCGTCTTGTGGCTGGTCTATCTGTTCGGCGCGTGGGCGGTGCTGAGCGGCATTTTTGCGATCGCGACGGCGGTGCGGCTGCGCAAGGCGATCGCCAACGAAGTGCTGATGATCCTGTTCGGCGTCATTTCGGTCGTCGCGGGGATCGTGATCTTCGCCGCACCGCTCTACGGCGTGCTCGCGCTGGTGTGGACGATCAGTATCTACGCGATTTTGGCCGGCATCTTCATGGTCGGGCTGGCCTTCCGGCTGCGCCGCTTGTCCGGTACCGCGACCGGTTCGCCGGCCTAGGTTCCGAGCGCTACGCGAAGGCGGGCGTCAACCGGCGCGCGTTCTCGCTGGTGATCGCGCGCAGCGTCGCTTCGGTGAGACCGAGCGCGCGCAGGCCGCGCAGCTCGCCATCGTACGCATGCGGCGTGTTCGGGAAATCGGTGCCGTAGACGATCTGCCGCGCGCCGCGCTCCACGTCGGAGCGCGCGACGTCGATCCGCATCGGCGAGTCCGGCGCGAACGCCATCGTGGTGTCGAGAAACAGGCGCGACCGGGTTTGCATGAGATCGAGATACCGCAGCTGGTCGGGAACGCCGAAGTGCGCGACCACGATGCGCAGCGCCGGATGCGCGTCGAGCACGCGGGCGATCCGCGCGGGACCGTCGTTGGTCTGGGTCGACCACGGGATGGCACCCACGTGCACGAGGACGAACCCCTCGGCGGCCGCAACGGCGTCGAGGGCGCCCGCGAGCCGCGGGTCGTCGAGGCCGAAACCCTGCACGTTCTCGTGGACCTTGAGGCCGGCGCAACCGTCGCGCAGCGCGTCTCGCAGGTCGCCGGCCGGGTCGGGATCGTCGACGTGGACGGTGCCAAGCGGAACGGCGCTCGGGCCCAACTCGCGGCCCGTCTGCGCTAGCCAGGCGTTGAGGTCGCGGGCCATCCCCGGCTTGTGCGCGTAGGAGCAGAAGGCGAACTTCTCGACCCCTTGCTCGCGCAGGAGGCGGGCCACCTCGGCCGGCTCGGTCGGGTGCTCGAGCACCCACGGGCTGCGCTCGGCGAACCAGCGCCGGATCGCGGCGAACAGCCGGGGCGGGTGGAGGTGCGTGTGGACGTCGATCACGGAAAGCTCGCTGCCGGCTGCATCAAAGCGCCATGAGCGGGCCCTCGCCGAGCCGGGTTGCGAGCGGTCCACGGGGCGAGCGGTTGCTGCTTCGATAAGCCTCAACCTTAACCGTCGGTACGGTCGGTACGCCAGGGAGCCCAGGGACTAAAGGCGCACCTTTCAGGTTATGCATACCGCGAGTACCAAGCGGAAAGTTCCCCGTTGGGCGACCTTCCTCGGCCTAGCCGTCGTCCATATCGGCGCCCTGTGCGCCTTCATTCCGGGGACGTTCCACTGGAGCGCGCTGATCGTGCTGCTGGTGCTCTACTACACCACCGG
Organism: Vulcanimicrobiota bacterium; assembly: GCA_963723445.1. Classification (GTDB taxonomy): domain Bacteria; phylum Vulcanimicrobiota; class Vulcanimicrobiia; order Vulcanimicrobiales; family Vulcanimicrobiaceae; genus Vulcanimicrobium. The sequence goes on along the minus strand of CAVRQP010000006.1, from coordinate 2,633 downwards.
CGCGTGGGGGATCTGCCTGGGCTACCACCGGCTGCTGACGCACCGTAGCCTCAAGGTTGCCAAGCCCGTCGAGTGGGCGACCACGATCCTCGGCGTCCTGGCACTGCAAGGCGGCCCGATCGAGTGGATCTCGACCCATCGCGCGCACCACGCCCACACCGACCGTGAGGGCGACCCGCACGACATCCACCGCGGCGTGCTGTGGAGCCACTTCGAGTGGATCTACAAGCCCAACGACGCGATGCTCAGCCCCAAGGAGCAGGCGCGCCTCGCGCCCGACCTCGCGAACGACAAGTTCTATCGCTTCATGGAAGCGTCGAACGTCTGGTGGACCGTCGCGCTGGGCATCGCGCTGTTCGCGATCGGCGGCTGGTCGTGGCTCATCTGGGGCCTGTTCGTGCGCATCGTCGTGACCTATCACATCACGTGGCTGGTCAACAGTGCCGCGCACTACAGCGGCTATCAAAGCTTCCGCACCGGCGACCGCTCGACCAACAACTGGTTCGTCGCGTTCCTGGCGTGGGGCGAAGGCTGGCACAACAACCATCACGCGTTCCCGTTCAGCGCGCGCCACGGCCTGCGCTGGTTCGAGATCGACGCGACCTGGTGGACGATCAAGGTGCTGGCCTGGATGAAGCTCGCGCGCGACATCAAGTTGCCGACGCCGGCGATGCTGCAGCGCCTGGCCGTCCCTCCGCACCGCATCCAGCGCGAACGCGCCTAGTGTGTGTTCGGGCTTCGCCCGAGCCACACTCGCGTTCGGCCTACGGCCGATCCGCCCGCAGCCAATGACCAGGTGGACGACCTAACCGAGCACGCGCGGAAGAACCGCGTCCATTGGGACGCGGAAAGCGACGCCTACGAGGCGCAGCACGCCTCGCAACTCGGACGCGCGCCATGCGCCTGGGGCGTGTGGTCGATCCCCGAGTCGGAGTTCAACGTTCTCGGCGACGTCCGCGACAAGGACGTGCTCGAGTTCGGCTGCGGCGCGGCGCGCTGGTCGATCGCGCTGTCCCGTCTCGGAGCACGATGCGTTGCGCTCGACAACTCAGCGCGGCAACTGGAACACGCCCGACGGCTGATGGCCGAGGCGGGCGTCGACTTCCCGCTCGTGCACGCCAGCGCCGAAGCCGTGCCGCTGCCGGACGCGTCGTTCGACATCGTGTTCTGCGACCACGGCGCGATGTCGTTCGCCGATCCGGAACGCACGGTCCCGGAGGCGGCGCGGCTGCGACCCGGCGGTCTGCTCGCGCCGCGAACAGGACTGGCGCGGCGAATCTCGGACGATCGATTCGACGATGATCGGTACGGGTATTGACGACCTGCTATTGATTCACAGCCGTACGCACACCGAACCTCCGTTCATCAACGCACCTTTGTACACTATGCCATTGCGGAGAATATGCGATCCGCGATTCAGAACTGCGATTCCCAGAACCATAGACCTACCGGGCCGCAGCACCAAGATGATCGGGCTCTGATTGTCGATTTGCACGAATGCCGTGGTCGAGGCACCCTTGGGGTCCAAAGCCTCTTTCAAATCAGGCGACGTCGGCCCCGAAGCCACCAACTCGATCGAGAGACGTAGGTACCGGCGTTCCACGTAAGTGACAATATTCAGCGTCGGATGCTCAAGGATAAACGATTGGGGTGCCTTACATGACTGCAACCGTGGGTCGCCTCTAATAATAGCGGTCAGCCCGGCTGAAAATTGCGCGGCGGCGGCCAGCGTAGCCAACATTGGGTTCACTTCGGTAGCTCACGCATTATTCTCCAGCGTCGCCTTTTCTCTCGTCGAGGTTTCCCCATCTTGGATCTGTAGTCGCAGCGTCCTTTAAGAAGAGTGCGCTCGTGCTTAGCGACGGCCGCATCCCGGAGGTCCTGCGAGAGATTCGAGCGGTATCGTCACGCCGATCCGGCCAGTGCGACCAAGTGTTGGACGCAAGTTCTCGCGCCACTCGCCCAGACACCAGTTGCCGAGCTCGTACAAGTCGTGACGCATGCGCTGGCTCGCGGAACCGACGATCCCGACGCGATCGCACTCATCCTCGAGCAAAAGCGCGCGTCGGCGCCGTCGGTCACCCTCAACCGTCCCTGCTGCCGGAATCTGCACGATGCGGAGTTCCTCTGCCGGATTTGGAAGCATAGGCTGGCGATCACGCCGAACCGTTGCCGTACTTGAGCGACCTCATTTTCGCTGGAGTGGACCAAGCGCCAGGAGAACGGCGTGCGGGCGGGGATCACCGCCGCGCATTTCCCGACCATCAAGACCGTCGAATTGTTCGACTTCACCCTTCAGCCGGAATTGCCCAAAGCCAAGCTCCTCGAACATTTCGACGGAGCTTTCGTCGATGCGCACCGCAACATGATCTTGAGCGGGCCACCCGGTGTCGGGAAGAGCCACATCCTGAGCGCTCTTGGGCTCACCATGTGCATGCGTGGTCACCGCGTCCTTTTTACAACCGCCGCCGTGCTGCTCATGAAACTCATCGCCGCCAAGAGAACGGCAACGGTGGAACGACACAATCGCCACCTCGACCGCATCGACTTACTGCTCATCGACGAACTCGGCTATGTCCCGTTTGAACGCGAGGCCACCGACTTGCTCTTCCAACTCGTCTCGCAGCGATACG
>CAVRQP010000005.1:0-517500 GCA_963723445.1 Vulcanimicrobiota bacterium | reverse complement strand
GCGACGCCGACGGTGCCGGTGACGCCGGCGCGACGATGCGGCAAGCGGCCATCGCGACGTCGTCGCCGATGAGGACGGGGATCTTGGTGCCGCGCGCGATGGTGACGTCCTTGCCGTGATGAATGAACCCGTAGGGTCCGAGCACGTAGCCGACGAGCGGGATCGCGCCCACGAAACCCGGGATGTTCCGCGACGATCCGGTTACGCTCGCCCGCGCGGTGGTCCAGTCGATCGTCACCGGGACGTGCTCGCCCGGAAGCACGAGAAAGCGCGCCTCGATCACCACGTAACCGCCGCGGCCGCCGCGCTCGGCGTGCTGCGCGATCTCGACGACGCCGAAGCCCGTCGAGCCGACCGGGATCGGCTTGCCGTCCGGCGCCGTGGCGGGTTCGACCGTCCGGAATTGGAACGAGTCACCGGAGCGTGCGTGCGCGCTGTCGACGTCCTCGGCCATGGCCACGAGCGTGCGCACGCAGGGCGGGGGTTTGGGCGCCTCGGCGACGCCCAGCACCGGCACGAGCAGCGCGAGCGCGGTCAGCGGGACGATGCGACGGAGCGGCATGCTCCGGCATCGTACCCGGTCAGGCTCCGCCGCAGCCGTGCTCGCTGTTCATGCCGTTGTACTGCTGCTTTTGGCGATAGTCGTAGACGCGGTACGTCCGCCCGCGCGAATCCTTGTCGGGATCGCAGGTCGACGTCGGCGCCGGCGGCCCCAAAAAGCACACCTGGACCTTGTCGCCCTTCTTCTCCGCCATCATCACGGCGTTGCCGGGGCTGTCTTGGTAGTGCACGACCTCGGCGCGGGCGCTCTTGTCGACCGGATCGGCGCCGAGCGTCGAGTTGAACGACACCTGGACGCCGCTCGACACGAAGTCTTGCTTGGTGGGCGCCGCTCCCCCGTTCGAGAGCCGCGGCAAGACGGACAGGACGGTCGTGTCGACGCACGGGATCGATTTGTAGTGCCACGCCCCGGGCTTGTACTGCACGTTCTCTTGCGCGCCCGCGGGAACGGCCGTCGATGCGCCAATGCACGCCACGAACGCAAGCGATAGAAGTCTGTTCACAGCTATCGGCCTCCTGTAAGCTCCCCGTACCGGAGTGATCGCGGCAACGTACCTCCAAACCTCCGGCCGAGCCGGCGTACCCGCGAGGAACGCGGGCACGCCATCTCGACAAACTCCGCGTATCCGGGGTGACATCTTGATGCGGCGACTGACGGGAACCATCGTAGGACTGGTGCTGGCGTTCGGCCTCGCGCAACCGGTAACCGCGCAGCACGACCGGCTTCTCGCCTGGGCCGACACGTGGATCGCCGCGGCCGACGGACCGCGCGAGCCGAGCGTTTCGACGACGGTGAGCGACTACTTCGGAACATCCGCCTACGCAACACGCCGAAGGCAGGGCAGCGGACTCGCCGCCGGAGGCCGCAGAGCGCTGACCGCCGCGAGCGGTTCCTACTGGGTGTACGATCCCGTTCATGGCATCGCGGCGGCCTCCGAGTACGGAGACGTGCACGGCGATCGCATCATGTACGCCGTCGGCGCCTCCCGTCGCCGTCCCGGACCGCGACCTCTCGCGAGTCGTCTCCAAGTTCGGGCTGCATCTCGGCTCAAGCACCGCCGAAGCGGCTCGAATACTCCACGTCTCGCCCGACGCGATCAAACGTATCGGACCACATCGAAGCATCCTCTACGCTCGCACCGATCGGCGATGCGGCAAAGACCGTTGCGCGCACGACGCCGTCATCATCTTCGCCGGCGACCGCGCCACATCGATCTCGCTCGCGGATATCGCGCCGTAGCCGTTCACCTCACCGCGCGGCCGTGCGACCGCGACTCGCGGCGCGCCGCAAGACGCCGGTCACCATGTCGCCCAGCTCGGCGCCGATGACGCCGCCGTCGCGCCAGTCCAAATCGGCCGAGCTCGCGCGCAGCGGCAGCCATTGCAGCAGCGCCGCGCGGTTGGACTTGAGAGCCCGGACGAAGTGCGCGGGAAACACGGGAATCGGCCGCGGCGGCAGCACGACCTCGTGCGGTTGCGCGGGCACGCCCGCGAGCATCGCGCCGATCTCGCGTCCGAACGCCGGTCGCGCCGGCCCCACCACGTGCGTGACGCGCGCGTTGAACTCCAAGAAGAACAGCTTGCCGTGCTCGTCCTCGATCCAGTCGACGCCGCCCAAGCCGTGAAAACCCGCTCGCGGTGCCCACGGCGCGGAGCATCGCCGCGACGCCGGGTGCGCTGACGGGCTGACGGACGGTGGCCGCATCGAACGGCGTCGGCCACTGCTCGAGCATGTACGCCGAGGTCCAGCAACGAGGCACGCCGTGGTCGAACAGGACGTCGGTGCAGCCCGAACGCGCGGCCAGAAAGCGTTGCACCGTAAACTCGCCAGCCGGCAGAAGTGACTCGAACGCCGGCACCAGGTCCTGCGGCGACGCCACGCGGCGTATGCCCGCACCGCCGCACCCGACGGCGTCCTTGAGCATCAGCGGAAAGCCGATGCGAGCGGCGGCCTCTTCGAGTCCCACACGCGCCGGCAGCGTGACGAAGGGCGGCATCGGAATTCCCGCCGCGTCCATCGCCTCCAGCATGCGGTTCTTGTCCAGGATCAGCGCTGTGGTCGCGGGATCGGGCTCGAAGGGCAACACGCCGCGCATCCACGGCGCAAGGCGGGTGCCCAAAGCGAGCAGCAGCGCTTCGTCGGCGATGGCGATGAAGTCGAAGGGCTCGGCAGCGACCGCGGCGCGCAGCGCTTCGACCGCGCACTCCGCGTCACGCGGTATGACGATCCGCTTCTCGATCAGCCAGCTATGGGCCAGGCTCGTGTCGGCCGGACACAACGCCGTGACCCGGCAGCCCGCGAAGGCGAGCATCGCCGGCACGCGCGAGGCGTTGCGGGCCGGATCAAGCGCCGCCACCAGCGCCCGCGGTCTCCCGGTTCGTCCTGCCATCCGCTTCATTGTAGGCGTTCGAGGGTGACTTATGGTCCCGAGGAGAGCAACGTCGCCGTCGTTTGCGTCACGTGCTGCCCGGCGTCGTGCTCTGATGCGAGCGCCGAGGGCTGGGGCGGCGTGCCGTTGATCTCGTTCGCCAGCGCGACCAAACTCGCTTGGAGGTCGGACGGCGGCCGGCTATCGGCCGTAGCCACCTGCACCGTCGTCGTCAGCGCGCTCGCGACCGACGGTGCCGCCGTCACGCTGGGGATATCGGTCCGCGCTGCATCCAAGCTGCAGACGCCTTCGAACGTGTTTGCCGCGCGGTCACGCGCGGTGAGGAAGTCGCGTAAACCGAACAGGTTCTTCAGCGTCGCCGGTACCGACGAATGGTCATACGGCATGGAGTCGATGGTCTGCGGCGCGATCCAAGGCGACACGAGGACGGCAGGGACGCGCAAGCCGAGCCTGGTGAAATCGAACTCCGGCGAAACTTTCCCATCGGGGTTCACGGCCGCCGGCGGGATCACGTGATCGTAGAAGCCGCCGTGCTCGTCCCACAGGATCACCAGTAGGGACTCATTCCATAGCGGGGACGCGCGCAACGCGTTGTAAACGTCGGCGATCAGTTGTTCACCGAGCAGCACGCCGTGGTCGGGATGCTGATCGTTGGCCGCATTGCCGAGCGCCGTGAAGTAGCGCGGTTCGATGAATGAGTAGTCCGGCAATTGAGCTTGCCGGCAATCGCGCGTGAACGCATCGAAGTGCTCGAAGAACCTGAGATAGCGCAGATTGCGGAGGTTCGCCAGCATGAGGCTTTGGGGCGTGTCGTGAAAGTACACGCGCCACTGCTTGCCGACGTCCGAGATGTTTTCGAACACGGTCCGCATCGTATAGTTGTGCGGGTTGTTGTCGGTGTAGCCGCCGGAGGTCGCCGCGTGCACGAAGAGGCGATTGGGCCAGGTCGGCCCGGGCAGTGACGAGTACCAATGGTCGCAGATCGCAAACTCGCGCGCGAGCGTCGTGATCACCGGAAGCTTCTCCGGGCTGAAGCAGCGCATCACGTATGCCGCCTGCGCCGCTGAGACGCCGGTCTGCTGGGCGTAGTCGTAGACAAACCCGAGATTCCTCGGCCGGCCGTCGGGCGAACCTGCATACAACTGGACGTTCACGTCGCGGACATCGTGTCCGGGACTCGGGTTCAAATCGGGAACGTAGGGCGCGTCGCTGCTCACGCCGACGTTCGCGCTACCGGGATTTCCCGGCGTCACGGGATTGAACTCCGTTCCCAACAGCCCGTCGATCGGGTACTGGCCCGATCGCATATATCCGACCAGATGATCGAACGAGCGATTCTCCAACATGAGCACGACGACGTGCTTGATCTTGTCCGCTGCTTGCACAATGCCACCCCGGGCGCCGAATCGATGCCGCCGCGACGTTCGCCTCCAACCGGTGAGCGGCCCTGCGCGAAAAAGCCCGGCGCATCGTCGTCGATGTGACGGGCTCTTCTATTGTCTTGGTGCCCAGGAAGGGACTCGAACCCCCACGACCTTGCGATCACTAATACCTGAAACTAGCGCGTCTACCAATTCCGCCACCTGGGCGCGGACTGGCCGGGGTTCAGCCCGCGCGAGTGGCGGACCTGCGTGCGCAGGGAGGCGAGGTGCGCAAGCCCTATTCGCCGCGCGCGTGCGGAGAATAATGGCGCTAATCTCCGCATGACGACCTTACGGCCCAGGCGACTAGGCTCGCACCTGGGCGTGGACTGGCCGGAATCAGCCCGCGCGGGTGGCGGACCTGCGTGCGGGGGATGCGAGGTGCGCGCGCAGCCACAGGACGGGCGCGACGCCGACCAGGGCGAGCGCGGAGATCGCCAGCCACGCGGCCCGCAGCGACGTGTGATCGGCCAGCGCGCCGAACGCGGTCGGCGCGACCGACGAGGAGAGGAAGATCGCGGTCAGCGAGATCCCCAGCGCGCTGGCCGCACGCTCGGTGCCGCCGACCTCGGCCAGCGCGGCGGCCATCAAGCCGTTCCAGCCGGCACCGCTGAACCCGAGCACGATCGCGGCAGCGAACAGCGCCACGACCGCGCCCGCATGCAGCAACGCCAGCGTGAGCGTCGGCACCTGCGGCCAGGATGCAGATGATCGCGAACGGCACGAGCCGCTCGCCGTGCAGCACGCGATCGCTGATGTAGCCCCAGCCCAGCCGCCCGCATGCGGCCGCACCCTGCGCGCATGCGAACGCGATCGCCGCGACGGCCAGCGACGTGCCGACGATCGACACCCCGGTCACGGTGATGAACGCGTTCATCGCGACCTGGACGCTCACCAGGATCATGCACGTCGCGGTCACGCCGATCAGCCGCGGATCGCGCGCGAGCGTTCGCATCCCGCGCACGATCGAGGCGGTCGACGATTTCGGCGCATCGTCGTCACGCGTCTGGCGATAGCCGGCGTAGGCGACCAGCGTCGTGACGATCACGATCGCGGCGGCAAACACGAACGCGGAACGATAGCCGTACGCGTGGGCGAAAAACGGCAGCGTGAGCGCGCCGAAGAAGCCGCCGACCGGGACGCCGGTCTGGCGGATCCCCATCGCGAAGCCGCGGTCGCGGTCGAACCAGGCGAGGATCGCGCGACCGCCGGCCGGCGTCGACGCCGCGTACGCCGCACCGAACACGAAGATCCATGCCACCAGCCAGGGATACGACGGGACCAGCGTCACCGCGAGCAGCGCCCCCGCCATCAGCGCGCCCGAGACGAGCATGATCGTCCGCTCGCCCCAGCGATCGGTCAACAGCCCCGCCACCGCGACGAACAATGCCGAGCCCAGCATCAGCGCCGTGAAGATGACGCCCAGCTGCGCCTTCGAGAGCGCGAACGTCGCGACGAAGGTCGGCGACAACGACCCCAGCGCCTGCTGCACGACCGACGCGCCCGCCTGCGCCGTGGTCATCAGCGTCAGCACGCGCCAGCGGCCGCTCATCGCCATGCGGTCATCGCTTATAGACGGGGATCAGCTTGGACGACGCGAGCACGTGGCCATTCAGCATCGCGCGCGGACAGCGTGAACACGTAGTGATGGAGCTGCCTCGGCGGCGGACACGGTCCGCCCCAACCGATCGTTCCGTAGTCGTTCTTGCCCTCGACCGCAGTGCGCGGGAGGTTCGTGCCGACCGCCCGGGTCGTCGCAGGTAACACGATGCGCCAGTGCACCCAGCCGCCGGGCTTCGGCGCGTCGGGATCGATGACGGTCAGCAGCAAGTCGTGCGTCGCCGGCGGCGGGGCATCCCACGACAGCCGCGGCCGGCGGTTCGCACCGGCGCAGCCGTTGCGATTCCAGATCAACGGCTGCGGCACGGTACCGCCGTTGGTCAGCTCCGGACTCGTCAGCGTGAGCGCGAGCGCAAGCGTCATCAGCATCGCGGGTCTCCTTCAGCCGCCATCCTACACCGCTGCAACCGGCCGTTCATCCACTTCGGTCTGAGCGACACGCACCGAGATGGAGGCACCGATGAAGCCTGACACGACCGAGCACGACCCCGCTGCGACGAACGGCTTTGCGCTGAGCCACGCGCGCGACGCGGACTGGGACGCGGGACTGCGTGCATTCTTTGCGTACCGCGACCTGGGCGTCGCGGCGGCGACGAACGGGCGCGTCGGTGCGCACGTCATTCGCGCGCGCGGCGCCTCCGATGCGGCGGGCGACCGGCACCGTCACACGCTCGACTTTCAACTGGTCTACGTGCTGCGCGGCTGGGTTGATTTCGACTACGACGGCATCGGCCGCGTTCGGCTCGAGCCCGGCTCGTCGGTCGTGCAGCCGCCCGGCATCGGCCACGTCGAGCTCGGTCACAGCGACGACCTCGAGATGTTGGAGATCACCCTCCCGGCGGAGTTTCCCACCACGCCCGGGTGACGCGAAGCGAGCCGCCGAGGATTCGGCGGGGCGGTTTCGTGAAAGTGATCCATTGTGACCACCATGCGGAAGGATCGCGGTTGGAACCTCGCCTCCGGGATCCGGACGCAGGCGCTGCTCCTGAGCATCGTCCCGCTGACCTTCTTGATCGCGCTCCTGGTCATCGCGGGGATTCTGCAGAACAAGACCGAGCAAACGGCGGCTTGGTCTCGCGTTGCGACAAGTGCGCTCAACGCCTCGGACCGCGTCTTGGCGACGCTCACCGAAGCCGATCGCAATCTGGTCGCGTACACGAAGAAGCCGTCAGCCGCTTCGCTCACCGGCTATCAACGGGCGGTGGCCCGCCTGCCGCTCGACGCGCAAGCGTTGCAATCACTCGTCCGGGACGAACCGAAGCTGCGCCCCTTGGCCGCGCGCTACGCGTCGTTGACCGGCGACGTGGTGCGCATCTTGGATGAGTATCTCCGCGACATCCGCGCCGGTCAAAAGGCGAAGGCGACGGCGTTCGGGGCGTCGGCCCGCGTGCGCGCGCTCGGGACGGACTGGACGGCGGCCAAGAGCAACTTCGACCAAACCGAGCGCGCGATGACGCTCGACCGGCTGGATGCGCTTCGACGCGATATCCAGTATCTCGGACGATGGCTGCTCGCGATCGCGATCGCCGGCATTCTACTCTCGCTCTTCGTCGCGACCCGCTTCGGCGTACGGATCGTTCGGCGGCTGCAGCAACTGGCCGACAACGCGCGCCTGCTCGGCGCCGGCGAGCTGCCCGCCACGATCGAGGGCAGCGACGAGATCGCGCAGCTCGACAGCGTGTACCGGGAGATGGCCCTGCGCATCGGTCAGACGCTGCACGAGCGCGAGGAAGCGCTCGAGGCCTATCGCCGCGAGCACGTCGTCGCGTCGACGCTGCAGCGCGCGATGCTGCCGCAACAGCTCCCGCAGATCGCGGGCCTGCGCATCGACACCGCGTACGTCCCGGCCGCGGGCGGCACCGAGATCGGCGGCGACTGGTACGACGTCTTCGAGGTCTCGAAGCGCTTGATCGGGATCAGCGTCGGCGACGTCGCCGGCCACGGTCTGCGCGCCGCGACGGTGATGGGTGCCGTCCGTCAATCGATCCGCACCGCCGCGCGCGACGATGACGAACCGTCGAGCATCATGCGGCGCGTCAACCGCGTGCTGTGCGCCGACGAGGGCACCACCTCCGTCGTCACCGCGTTCTTTGGCTTGCTCGACCTGCGCACCGGAACGCTGCGCTATGCGTTGGCCGGCCACCCGCCGCCGATCATCGTGCGGCCGGCACGCAAGGTCGAGCTATTGGGGGGCGAAGGCTTCATGCTCGGCGTCGATCCGCGCATCCGCTTTCAAACGTTCCAAGCCCAGCTCGACGTCGGCTCCGGCCTCGTTCTCTATACCGACGGCCTCGTCGAAGCCGAACGTGACTATCTCAAAGGGATGGAGCAGCTTGAAGAAGCCGCCGGCGCCGAGTGCAGCGACCCGTCGCCGAACATCGCCGAGGGGATTCAGCGCCGCGTTTTCTCGCATGCCGTTCCGCGTGACGACTCGGCGCTGCTGTTCATCGGCATCACCGGGCTGAGCGCCGAGCCGCCGTCACCCGAGCGGCAAGGCTGGCACCTCGATGCTCGCGACGAGGCGTCGGCGCACCGGGTCAAACGCGCGCTGCTGTGGCAACTCGGCGGATTCGCGTCGGGCGAAGCCGACCTCGGCGTGGTCGAGGCGATCTTCGGCGAGCTGCTCAGCAACGTCAAGCGACACACACCGGGGCCGGCCGACGTCACGCTCGAGCGCGGACTCGACGGCGCCGTCCTCTCGTTCGACGACGACGGACCGCCGTTCTCGGTCAACGGTCATGCGCCGCCCGACCTCATGGCGGAAAGCGGCCGCGGCCTGTTCATGCTGCGCGCCCTTGCCCGCGACGTCTCCGTCCAACGCATCGGTGCCCGCAACCGCGTCGCCGTTTCACTATCGCTCGAACCGGATTAGGGACACTCGACCGAAGGAGACCGTACGCCGCCTTCGACAGGCTCAGGGTGACGGGGACGGGGGCGGTGACGTGGGTGGGGGACGTTGCATGCGGGCGGCGATGTTGGTGACGAGGTTCCGTGGAGCGAAACGAATAGAGTTCGCGAGGAGATAGTTCATTCGGCCGTCGATGACGACGGCGTGGCCGCGGTCGAGGGCTCGCAGCGCGGTGGCGACGACCTGATCGGGAGTGCGTGCGCGACCGACGCGCGCCTCTTGCATGCCTTCGAAGAATGCGGTCTCCGTTTGGCCCGGACACAGCGCGAGGACGCGCACGCCTTGCGAACGCAGCTCGGCCGCGAGCGCTTCGCTGAACGATAGCAGGAACGCCTTGGTCGCACCGTACGTCGCCATGTACGGAACGGGCTGGAATGCCGCGGTCGACGCCACGTTGACGATCGCGCCTTTTCGCCGCGCCGTCATCTGCGGCAGAAGGGCGCGAGTGAGCTGATGCGGCGCGACGACGTTGACGAACACTTCGTCGCGTTCGCGCGCAGCATCGAGCGACGCGAACTCGCCGTTGCTGCCGAAGCCCGCATTGTTGATCAGCGTCCCGATCTCGATTCCGCGCGCCGTCAGCTCGGCAATGATCGCAGCGGACGCGGACGGATCGGCGAGATCCGCCGGCAGCACGTCGGCCACGATCCCGTGCTTGGCGGCGAGCTCCGCGGCGAGCGCGGTGAGGCGATCGGCGGAACGCGCGACCAGCACGAGGTCCTCGCCGCGCGCGGCCAGCGCGCGGGCGAAGGCGGCGCCGATCCCCGACGAGGCGCCCGTGATCAACGCGCGTGGGCGGTTTGCCATGGCCCGGCCTTCGCCCGCGAGCGGCCACCTCCCCGAGCGCGGCACCAATCGCCGTGCGCGGTGGTTCGAGCCGACGTGATCTTGCGGCTGCTGCCGATCCTGGGCATCACCTTCATCGACATCCTCGGGTTCAGCATCCTGATCCCGTTGATGCCGTTCTTCGTCAAGAAATTCGGCGCGCCCGACATTATCGTCGGTGTCGTCTTTGCGACCTATTCGCTGTGCCAGCTCATCGCCGGACCGGTGTGGGGAAACGTCAGCGATCGCATCGGCCGCAAGATGGTGCTGATCGTCTCGCAGATCGGGTCCACCATCGCGTGGACGCTGCTCGCCTTCGCGCCGTCGATCCCGATCGTGCTCCTCTCGCGCGCGCTCGAAGGGCTGTCGGGCGGCAACATCGGCGTCACCCAAGCGTACGTCGGCGATCTGGTCGAGCCCAAGCGGCGCGGACAGGCATTCGCGTACGTCGGCGCGGCGTTCGCCGCCGGCTTCGTCTTCGGGCCGGCCACCGGCGGCTGGCTCGCCGAGCGCTACGGCTTCATGGTGCCGTTTCTGGTCGCGGCCGCACTCCAAGTCGTCACGCTGGTGCTCACGATCGTGATGCTGCCGGAGTCGCGCGGCCGCGCCGAGGCCGTGCAAGGCGCGGTGGCCCTGGGCGACATCTTCGGCTCGCTGGCCGACAAGGCGGTCGCGCCGCTGCTGTGGCTGCGGCTGTTCTACACCCTCGGGATGTACGGCTGGTTCTCCGCGATGACGCTGATCCTGCATCGCCAACTGGGCTGGGACGTCGCCCAGACCTCCTACGTGTTCGCCACCTTCGGGATCTTGCAAGTCGTGCTGCAGGTCGGCGTCGTCGGACGGCTCGTCGGGGCGATCGGCAACCGCATGGCGACGAACCTCGGGATCGTACTCTGCCTGCTGGCTTTCGTGCTGGTGCCGTTCGCGACGACGTTCGCGCCGGCGGCGGTCCTGCTGGTGCTGTTCGGCGTCGGAATCAGCATCGAGAACGCGTCGTTTCCGGCGCTGGCCTCCGACGTCGCGCCGGACGACCGGCGGGGTACGGTGCTGGGCGTCGTCTCCGGCCTGGACAGCCTGGCCGGGTTCGTGATGCCGCCGATCGTGACCGGCGTGCTGGGCGCCTTCGGCGTCGCCCCGGCTTCGGCGATCATCGCCGGGCTGGTCGCGGTCGCGCTCGGGCTCGGGATCGTCCAAACGCGCCGGGCCGGGCCCCAACGCGGGTCGCTGGCGGCCACGCCGGCCGACTGAGCCGCTAAATTGCGCCTCTCACCCCTCCGATATTCTTAGCGTCCGATCTTTGGGCGGGCCAGGATGGCTCGACCCGTTGCCGCCCGTACGCGGGCGACCGATGCAAAGGATTTGCTGTCGTGAAACGCCTCCTCGCCGCGTGCATGGTCGTCGCCGAGCTTTTTGCTTCGGCGAGCATCGCCCGTGCCTCGTCGTCGACCGGCGCCGCGCAGATCCAGTGGACCGCGACCGCCTCGGTTAATCTTTCGATCGCCACGCAGTACAACGGGACATTCGTGCAAGGCCTCGCGGCCCCGACGATCCTGCCCAGCGCGGCCGGCGTGTGCGCCGCGCCGCCCAGCGAGACCGCGTTCACGCTGACCTTCGGCGCCCTCACGCCGAGCTCGACGGTCCCGACCGCCTGCCTCTACAAGAACGCGCTGGCCGTCGCGGTGCAGACCAACGACGCGACGGGCTTCAGCGTCAGCCAGTACCTCGACAGCACGCCGACCAACGGCGTCGGGATCTGCGCCTACCCCAACGGCGGGGCGAGCTTTCCGCTGGCCCCGGCGGCCGCCCCGGTCGCGACCTCGGCGCGAGCCGGGAACCCGCCCGCCGGGACGTTCACCGCCGGCGTGCTGACGAGTTGCGCAGGAGGAGGCAGCGTGGTGCCGCCGGGCACCGGCGGCGTCGCCAGCGCCGGAACGCTGCCCGGGAACCCGGGCGCGCCGGGCCTGCAGTATTATTCTCCGTCGGGGACGGCGCTCGGGTTTCTCACCAGCGCCATCCCGACCGTCTCCGGCGGCGCGGTGGTGAACTGGTACGGCGGCGAGGACATTCAGGTCAACCTGGGCGCCGGCGCCAAATCGACCCTGCCGGCGCAAACCGGTATCTTCCTCACCCTCGAACTCGTCGTCAACTAGACCCAACCGGCGGCGGTGGCGATGGCGACGGCTTCGCGGCGGCCGCTGCAGTTGAGCTTGCGGCAGATCGAGCGAATGTGCGTGTCGACGGTCTGCGGGCTTCGGCCGCTCTTGGCGGCGACGTCCTTCGTGCTCGCGCCGCGGGCGAGCATCCGCAGGATCTCGCGCTCCGACGGCGTGAGCTGCGCGTAGCCCGCACCTTCGACGCGCGCCGCCGGGAGCGCCGCGAACAGCCGCGCGATCCCGCCGAAGTGCTCGGCGCGCAACCGCTCCAGCGACGCCGTCATCGCGGCCGGGTCGACCTGTTCGAGCGCGACGCGCTCCATCGCACGAACCGCCTGCACGAGCGCGCGCAACCGCCGCATCGACGGCGCGAGCAGACGTTCCGCCTCGCCCACCCAACGATGCGCGGCCGAGGTGCGCCCGCGCACCAGTTCCGCCACGGCGAGCATCGCGTGCGCGCGCACCAACCTTGGCGACGAGCGGTCGCAGCGCTCGAACGCGGCCAGCGCATCGCGCAGCGCGTCCTCGCCTTCGTCGCGCAGACCCGGCGGCGAAGGCGTAGAGCGCGGTCTCGGCCGACCGCATCGCGCGGCGCTCGGGGATGGTCTGCTGCGGCGCCGTGCCGGCCAGCAAGTCGTAGGCGCGCCGAAAATCGCTCTGCCACGCCGCGCGCAGCGCGTAGGCCGGCAGCAGCGCCTGCGCGCGGGTGAGGGCCGGCGTCGCCATGTCGTCGCCGAGCTCGCCGTCGAGCTGCTCGAGCGCCGCGTCGTCGCCGCGCTCCGCCTGAATCGCATACGCGGCGACGAGCCCGAAAACGCGCACCTGCCGGCTGGCGCCTTTGCGCGCGCACTCTTCGAGCCGGTCGAGGATCCCCAGCGTCGCGATCGGATCGTCGTCTTCGTCGTTGACGACCGTGTACAGCACCGTGTACGCGCGCGCCGCGACCTCGAACAAGCCGCGCGCTGACGCCAGCTCGATCGCCAGCGTCGCGTACTCGCGCACGCGCTCGTGGCGTCGGCGCGAACTGGTAGACGTACGCCGCCTGCTGGTAGAGCCGAGCGCGCAGCTCGTCGCCGAGCGGCTCGGCCAGATCGAGCGCGCGCCGCGCGGTGACGATCGCATCGGTCATGCGTCCGGCGCGCACGTAGGCCGTCGCCAGCGTGCCGAGCATCGGAACCCGCAGCGACGGCGCGAGGCTCTCGTCGCGCGCGTACGGTTCGAGCAGCTCGAGGCTGTCGCGTTCCTGGCGCACCAGCTCGATGGCGTACCGGTGCACGAGCGCGACCCGCAGCTCGGGATCGCGCGCGCGCTCGATCGCCGCGGCGAAGCTGCGCTCGGCGACGTCGAAGCGCCCGCGGTTCGCGTCGAGCATCGCGCGGATCCCGATCAACGCGGCGTTCTCGCGGCGCTGCTCCTCGGGGACGGCTTCGATCGCGGCGGCCAGCGTCTCGCCCGCGCCGCGCTCGAGCAAGCCGACGCCGCTGCGTTCGATCACGCGAACGATTCCGTCGACCGCGCCGACCTTTGCGTGCATGCCAGCGCCGCCGCCTCGCCGCCCGGCCGCCGCTCGAGCAGCTCGGCACCGGCGACGTGCGCCGCGTACCACTCGGCCGCGCCCGCGCGCCGCAGCTCCCGTTCGAGGAAGTCGCGAAACAAATCGTGGTAGCGGTACTCGCCCGACACGATCGTGCTCAGGAACGTGACGCTGCGCCGCAGCTCGTGCAGAAACTCCGTCGTCCCGCCGAGCGTTTCGGCGATCTCCTGATCGAACGTCGCGAACACGCTGCTGCGCAGCAGGAAGCGCTGCTGCGCGGGTCCGAGCCCGCCGAACACCTGCTCGGCGAGATAACGATATACCATCTCGCGCGTGCCGCTCGCCGCCGCGCGCAGATCGGCCGCATGCGTGCGCGTGCGCAATGCGATCGAGAGCGCGATCGGCCAACCGCCGGTCAGCTCGCGCAATGCTTCGACCTCACCCGGCTCGGCGCTCGCCTGCGCCTCGTCGGCGCTCGCGAGCGCTTCCTCGGCGGTGAAGCGTAGATCGTCCTCGGCGACGGGCAGGTCCATCAGTCCGTAGCCGATCCACGACCCGATCGGCAAGCCCGCATCGCTGCGCGTCGCGAGAATCCAGCGGATGCGCTTGCCGGTGCGCTCGATCAGATCCACCAGCAGCGCGACGGCGTTCGGATCGGCCGCGGCGTAGTGCAGGTCGTCGATCACGATCGTGCACACCGTCCGTTTGAGGTGCTCGGCGAACCAGTCGCCGAGCTCGCGCACCGGATCGGCGAGGCCCATGATGCGCTGCTGCATCGCGGGAAACGCCGCCAGCGCGGTGGGCGCGACCGGCTCGAGCGCCGCGCTGAGCCCGTGCACGAACGCCAGTAGCGTGCGATCCTCGCGCGCGACGTCGTAGCGCGCCGCGTCGAGCCGCGTCGTCTCGGCGAAGTCGCGCAAGGCGACGCTCTTGCCGAAACCGGCCGGCGCCACGATCACGGTGACGGGAAAGCGTGCCGCCCGCACGATGCGATCCGTGACGCGGGCGCGCAGCAAGCGCGTAGCGGAGATGGACCGCTCTTCGGCGCGCCGCGGTGTGGCGTCCCCCGTTTCCGTGGGTACGGACTGGCAGCGGGTCAAGCAGCCGTATCCATGGGGGATGACCAGCGCCCGATGCCCTCCGTCGTGTTTCGCCTCAAGCCGTCCGTGAGCCGGGCGATCGCCCTGCTCGCGATCGTGGCCATGGCGGGGTGCGCCGGCGCCGGCACGCTCCCGGCGGCCGGCCCGACGCAGCCGGTGCAGCCGGCCGCCGGCGGCCGCGCGACCTCCGAATCCGCCACCGGGCTGCCCGGCGAGAGCGCGACCGGCCTCCCCGGTGAGAGCGCGACCGGCCTGCCGGGCGAGAGCGCGACCGGGCTGCCCGGCGCGACCTTCGCCTGCGCCGGAATACCGCAGCCGGGCAGCGCGGACTGCACCCTCGCGATCGACCTCAACGTCGCGCCGACGGCCAATCCGGCGCAGCCGCCGGCGCTGATCGCGGGCCTCAACCCGGTCGACCTGCAGAGCGCGTACGGTCTGCCGGCACAGAACACCGGCGGGACGGTCGCGATTGTCGACGCTTTCGACGACCCGGTCGCGGAGTCGGACTTGGCCGTCTACCGGCGAGCCTTCGGCCTGCCGGCGTGCACCACCGCGAACGGCTGTTTCCGCAAGCTCAACCAGCACGGCGTGAAGGGCAGTTATCCGGCCGCGAACACCGGCTGGTCCGAGGAGATCGCGCTGGACCTCGATATGGTCTCGGCGGCTTGCCCGAAGTGCTCGATCGTGCTGGTCGAAGCCGACTCGGCGCTGCTCGACGACCTCGGGGCGGCGGTCGACACGGCGGCCGCGGCCGGTGCGAAGGCGGTCAGCAACAGCTACTACGCGCTCGAGTGGTCGAGTGAGGCCGGCGAGAACGCGCACTACAACCATGCCGGCGTCGCGATGACCGCCAGCTCCGGTGACCGCGGCTACCCGACGTACCCGGCCGCTTCACCGTACGTCAGCGCCGTCGGCGGATCGTCGCTCTCGCGCGGCAGAGACGGCTGGAGCGAGTCGGCTTGGCAGTACACCGGCCACGGCTGCAGCGCCTACATCGGGCGACCCTTCTGGCAGCGCGGGACGCCGTGCGGCTCGCGGTCGGCGGTGGACCTGGCCGCCGTCGCCGACCCGCAGACCGGCGTCGCGACCTTCGCCACGCAGGCCGGCGGCTGGGTCGTCGCCGGCGGGACCAGCGTCGGCGCCCCGCTCATCGCCGCCGCTTACGCGCTCTCGGGCCGGCCCGAATCGCCGAGCTACTCGTACGCCCGCGCCTTCGCGTTCCACGCGATCGGCGGCCACGGCTACCAAAGCATCACCGGCCTCGGCTCCCCAAACGGCCTGACCGGCCTCTAAGCGGGCCCGTCAGGCACCATGTGCGGATCGGCCCGCAAGGCCAGCCTGTCCTGAGCTTGTCGAAGGGCGAGTGGGGCTCGGCCCGAAGGGCCGAACCCACGCCTACCCGATTTACGGTATGTCGGGGTTCCTTTCGCGCTCCTACGCTCGGAGCGAAGGAGGATGGAACCCACATGAACAGACTTGCCGCCGTCGCGGTCGCCCTTGGCGTCACGACGGCCTCGTGCTCCGGAGGGCATGGCGCCGGAACGCTGCTTCCGTCGACCGCTGCGATCCCCGGCAATCCGACCTCGACGAGCTCGACGCCCGGCGCGCGCACCGCCCGCGACCTGACCCGTGCGGCGGCCCCAGCCGGCTGGGCGAACACGGCGACCCAGGTGCTCTCGCTGAAGAACGCCGCCGATCAAGGCGTGCTCGCATCGTCACAGACGCCTCACCGTGCGGCTCGGCCTGCAACTGCGCAACGTCGATTCGCTCAAGCAGGCCGTGCAGAGCGGCGCGCAACTCTCTCCCGACGCGATCAAGGCCTCGTATGGGCCGACGGCAAGCGAAGTCGGGCAGGTCACCAGCTACCTGCAGAGCCAGGGCCTCAGCGGCGTCACGGTCGAGCCGAACAACCTCATCGTGAGCGCGACGGGCAGCGCCGCGCAGATCTCCAAAGCGTTCGACACGACGCTGCACCGGTTCAGCGTGAACGGCACGACCGCGTTTGCGAACACGTCGCCAGCGTACGTTCCCGCCGCGCTGGGCGGAATCGTCGTCGCGGTGCTCGGCCTCAACAACGTGAAAGCATTCGCCCCCGGACCGCACGTCGGTTCGGTCGCGATCAACCATGCCTCCGCGTCAGCGTCGGCAACGGCGCCGCAACCTGAGTCGCCGTGCGCGTTCTCGAGCGTGTTCATCATCGGTTTGCCGTCGCCGCAGCCGATCCCGACGCCCGAAGCCTACACGACGGGCTGCCCGCGCAACTACACGCCGTCGGACTACTGGCGCGCGTACGACGCGAACTCGACGCCCGCCGCGCACGGCGTGAACGTCGCGATCATGGCCGAAGGCGCCGTCTCGGGTGCGATCGCCGACTTCCGCGTGAACGAACAGGGTGACGGACTCCCCCAGGTCCCGGTCGTCGTCAAGCAAGTCGGTCTGGCCAGCACCGATACCGTCGGGCAACGATGAGTGGACGCTCGACATGACCGCTTCGTCCGGGCATGGCGGGCAACGTGCGAGCGCTGTACGTGTACGCCACGACCTCGCTGACCGATTCCGACATCGCGCTGGAATACAGCCGCTGGGTGACCGACGATCTCGCCCCGATCGGCAACTCCTCGTTCGGAGGTTGCGAAGTGTTCCCGTACCTCGACGGCTCGATGCTCGTCGACGACGAAGTGCTGCTCGAAGGCGCGGCGCAAGGCCAGACGATGTTCGCCTCGACCGGCGACACCGGGTCGTTCTGCTCGGTCGGAAACCCCAACGGCGTTCCCGGCGGCGCACCGTTCGTCGAATATCCGGCGGCATCGCCGTACGTCACCGCGGTCGGCGGCACGACGCTCTGGTCGCAATACGAGGGATCGTACCAGGGTGAGTCGGCGTGGAACGCCGGCGGCGGCGGGATCAGCCAGTTCGAGTACTCGCCCTATTGGCAAGCCGG
The DNA here is from genome assembly GCA_963723445.1 of Vulcanimicrobiota bacterium. Taxonomy (GTDB): domain Bacteria; phylum Vulcanimicrobiota; class Vulcanimicrobiia; order Vulcanimicrobiales; family Vulcanimicrobiaceae; genus Vulcanimicrobium. The sequence goes on along the minus strand of CAVRQP010000005.1, from coordinate 500,047 downwards.
CATTCAGACCGTCGGCACGACGCCTGCCGGTTCGTCATTCCGCGGCACGCCCGACATCGCGATGGACGGCGACTTGCAGACCGGAATGATCCTGTACACCGCGAGCACCGGCTGGACCGTCATCGGCGGCACGAGCCTGTCCTCGCCGCTCGCGGCGGGCGTGTGGGCGCGCATGCTGCAGGGTCACCGCTCGCTCGGCTTCGCTCCGCCGCAGCTCTACCACACGTTCTCGGTGAGCACCTCGGGCACCAAGCTGCTCGGACCACCGCCGACGATCGACGTCGGGCCGTTCCACGACGTGGTCAGCGGTTCGAACGGCGCGTACTCCGCCACACCGAACTACGACTACACCAGCGGCCTCGGCTCGATCGACGTCGACGCCATGAACGCAGTCATCGGGAAATAACACGGGTTCCACCATCCCGATGCAACCGAGGGCACCGCAGCAATGCGGTGCCCTCGCTGTTTCATGTTTTCATGAAAACGCGCTGAATGCGCGGGCCGCCGTCGTTCAGAGGGCTTTCATTCATCGCGCGCATCGTGCGGGGCATGAAGAACTTCACGCTTGCCCTGGGGCTGGCGGCGGCACTCTTGGCCGGTTGCGGTGGCGGCGGCTCTTCGGGTGCCATGACTCCCGGCGGCACGACAACACCCCCCACTACCACCACCGTCCTCTCGACCATGACCCTCAACGGCGGCGCCGCGTTCGTTACGGCGGCGCAAATGCCGGTCTACACGTTCGGCGGCGACACCGTCGCCAACCAATCCACTTGCTCCGTTGCCAGCGGCTGCCTCGCGATCTGGCCCGCGGTCGCGCCGCCGGCGGGAACGCTGCCGGCACCGTGGGCGTCGTTCACGCGCAGCGACAACGGCGCGCTGCAACTCTCATACAACGGCGCGGCGCTCTACACGTTTGCGAGCGACACGCCCGGCGTCTCCAAGGGTGACGGCGTCGAGAACTTCCACCTCGCGCGTCCGCTTGCCGCCGGAAGTCCGACCGGCCCGGGAAGTCCCGGCTACCCGTAGATCTCCGTACTCGGCCACGCTCGTCGCATTCTCCGCGTGTCCTCCCGGTGTGGGCGAAAGCGGACGGTGAAAACCTTCCTCTTTGCACCTTGTCACGGCATCTGCGCGGCGAAGAATGCCATGACGCGATCGTGCGCATCGTTCGAGGCGCCGGCGTCGAAGCGGGTGAAGGCTTGCGTCCCCGACATCCCGTGGCCGGCGTACAGCGACGTGACGCGTTCGCGCCGGATTGTCGAACCCGTCTTTCACGTGCGGGTACGTATGCGAATCCGCGGGCTGCCCGGCGGCCTTGAGCGCGGCGACGGCCGCCTCGCACGGTTGCGCGCGATCGATCGTCGCGTCGGCGGCCAACAACATCAACACCGGGCGTCGCGAGCGCGAGCGAGCTCATGGTGCACGGTGCAGGGCGGATAGAAGGCAACGGCGGCCTTGAACGGCCCACCGGCGACGTGCGACTCGACGACCGCCAGCTTCGTCGCGGCCGCGACCGCGGCGGCGCCGCCGAATCCCCAGCCGGCGACCGCGATGCGCGTCTTGTCGACGTCGGGCAACGTGCGCAGGTAGGTCAGCGCGCCGAGCGCGTCGAGCCCGCGCTCGCGCGCGGTGAGCTTCGCGCGGTTCGCACGTGCCGGGTTTGATCCCGCGCGGCGAGATGCTGTCGACGACGAGCGCGGTGTAGCCGTGCGCGGCGAACCAGCTGCCCCAGTCCCGCACGAACGGATCGACGCCGGGGCACTGGTGCAAGAGCACGACCGCCGGCGCGGGTTTCGATCCGGCGGCGGCGCGATACAGCGTGCCGGACAACGGCGTCGTAAACGCCGAGTCGCCGCTCGGAAACGTCACCTCGCCGGCGGCCGCGGCCGCAGCCGCTTCGCGTCGCGACGAGCAGGATCGCGAACAGCCGCCGCCGCGGCGGGAATACGAAGATGCATCCGATCGTTCTCCTTTCCGTCCTTCGCGTGCGGTCTCTGCCAAGCGTTCAGATCTCGCCGCGTTCGATCAGGTCCAATCCGCGCTGGGTGATCTCGTTGACCGCCGCCCCCATGTCGCGAAAGCGCTCGTCGTGCGTCTGACCGCGCACGTAGCGAATGTAGATCTGCTGCACGATCACCGCGTAACGGAACATGTTGAACACGACGTACCAGTGCAGGTCGGTGAGGTCGGCGCCCGACGCGCGCGCGTAGCGCTCGGCCGCTTCGCGGCGGGTGAGAAATCCGTCGTGCCAAGTCGGCATGCGACCGTGCAGCCGTTCGCCGCCGTCGCCCTTCTCGCCCCACAGCGCCAACAGCTCGCCGAGATCCATCAACGGCTCGCCGCGCGTGCACATGTCCCAGTCGAGCACGGCGACCGTGCGCGCCGGGTTCTCCGGGTCGAGCAGCGTGTTGTCGAGCTTGTAGTCGTTGTGCAGCAGCGCGGTGCGGCGCGATGCCGGGATCGTTTGGCGCAGCCAGCCGGTGAACGGCTCGGCCGGCCCGATGTCGGGCGTGAGCGCTTGATTCCAGCGCTCGATCCAGCCGAGCACCTGTCGCTCCACGTAGCCCTCCGGCTTGCCGAGCTCGCCCAGCCCGACCGCAGCCGGATCGACCGCGTGCAGCGCCGCGAGGTTGTCGATGAGCGACTCGCCGACGCCGCGCAGCACGTCGGGGCGATCGACCCACGGCGCCGGGATGTCGCGCCGGAACGCGATCCCGTGACGGCGCTCCATCACGAAGAAGTCGGCGCCGGCGATCGCATGATCGGTGCACAGCAGATAGCTCCGCGGCGCGAGCGGGTAACCGGCGTGCAGCGTCGAGAGCACGCGGTGCTCGCGGCGCATGTCGTGCGCGCCCGGTGCGACCGGCCCGAGCGGCGGCCGGCGCAACACCCATTCGCGCGCTCCGAATCGCACCAGGTAGGTGAGGTTCGCGTGGCCGCCGCCGAACTGCCGCAACTCGAGCGGTCCCTCCGCCCCGTCGAGGTGCTCGCGCAAGTACGGCTCGAGCCGCGTCGTATCGAGCGCCTCCTCCGGCCGAACGTCGATCGTGTCGGCATCGCGCTGGATCATCGGCGCGGCCGCGCCGGAATCGCGGCGAGGTGCGACGTATCGTTCGCGCTCATCAACAGCCGCCGGCCGCCGCCGATGCGCAGCACCGAGACCGACGCGTTGGCCAGCGGAAACAGAAAGTCGTGGTCGCTCGCGGCGATCGCGCCCAGCGCGGCGTTGATCGCGCCGGCGTGGGAGACGACCGCGACGCGCTCGCCGGGATGACGCGCGGCGATCGCGTCGAGCGCGCGCGAGCATCCGCGCGCGCACCTGCGCCGAGGGTTCGGTGCCGTCGATCCCGGCCCACGAGCCGTCGCGCATCGCGACCATCGCCAGCCAAGCCAGCCGGTCGCGCAGCGCCATCGTGCCGTCGGTCGCGCCGATCGCGATCTCGGTGACGCCGGGCTCGACGCGCACGTCGACGCCGGCGACGGCGGCGATCGCCTCAGCGGTCTCGTAGCGCGCGCCGGACGGGGCTCGCGTACACGGCGGCGACGCCCGTTTCGGCGAACCGTTCCGCCAGCGCCTCGGCCTGCGCGCGACCGCGCGGGCTCAGCGGATGCGCTTCGTAGTCGTCGTAGACCGAGAACGCTTCGTCGGACTCCGGGACGGCGTCGGCGTGCCGCACGACGTGCAGCTCGGCCGCGCCGCGTCGCAGGCTGAGCTCGAGGGCGTCCAGCGGATCGTGCCGGCTCACCGACCGCCCTTCGCGAGCTCGTACTTGGCGATCGAGCGCAGGTGCACTTCGTCGGGACCGTCGACCAGCCGCAGCGTGCGCGCGTGCGCGTACGCCGCCGCGAGATGCTCGTCGCCGCTCACGCCGCGCGCGCCGAACGCCTGGATCGCGCGGTCGACCACGCGGCACGCCATGTTGGCGGCCGCGACCTTCACCATCGCGAGCTCGTTGCGCGCGACCTTGTTGCCGAACGCGTCGAGCTGCTCGGCGGCGTGGTAGACCAGCAGCCGCGTCTGGTCGATCTCGATCCGCGACTCGGCGATCCACTGCATGATGACGCCTTGATCGGCGAGCGGCCTGCCGAACGCGGTGCGCTCCTTCACGCGCTTCACCATCGACTCGAGCGCGCGCTCGGCCAAACCGATCGCGCGCATGCAGTGATGGATGCGGCCCGGCCCGAGGCGGCCTTGCGCGATCTCGAAGCCCTTGCCTTCGCCGACCAGAATGTCCTCGGCCGGGATGCGCACGTTCTCGAAGGTGATCTCGGCGTGACCGTGCGGCGCGTGGTCGTAGCCGAACACGCTGAGCGTGCGCACGACGGTGACGCCCGGCGCGTCGATCGGCACGACGGCCATCGAGTGCTGTCGGTGCTTCGGCGCGCTCGGATCCGAGCGACCCATGAAGATCAGGACCTTGCAGCGCGGGTGGCCGGCGCCCGAGGTCCACCACTTGCGCCCGTTGATCACGTACGACGTCGCCGTCGCGCACGATCGCCGCGCTGATGTTCGTCGCGTCCGACGACGCGACCGCGGGCTCGGTCATCGAGAAGCCCGAGCGGATCTTCGCCTCGAGCAGCGGCTTGAGCCAGCGCTCCTTGTGCGCGTCGCTGCCGTAGCGCGCGAACACTTCCATGTTGCCCGTGTCGGGCGCGGAGCAGTTGAACACCTCGGGCGCGATCTCCGAGCGGCCCATCACCTCGCACAGCGGCGCGTACTCGCGGTTGCTGAGCCCGGCGCCCCATTCGGGCTCGGGCAGGAAGAGGTTCCACAGGCCTAGTGCGCGCGCTTTCGCCTGCAGCTCGTCCATGATCGGCGGCTGCGTCCAGCGGGTGGGCCCGCTGTCGAGCTGCTCGTGATAGACCCGTTCGTTCGGGTAGACCTCGGCCTCCATGAACGCCTCGAGGCGGTCGTGCAGCGACGAGGTGGGCGCGGCGGTGGCGGTCATGGGCTACCCTTTGCTGCCGGCCGCAGGAATACCGTCGAGCGGACGGTCCCTCCGGCGCCCGTTTGCCGGCGGGCCGGAACCGGGGCCGGCGCCGGCCGTCTTCGCGCGGCTTCGGCGCGTGTCGTCGGTGTGGGCGCAGCCGCCGGATGGTAAGATACGGTGATCGTCATGGCGGAAGGATCGACAACGGGACAAGCGAGCTGCGCCGCTTCGTGAGCGCATCGGTAGCCGCTCCGGGCGGGCGCGCGCGGCCCATGACCGCGGTCGAGCGCAAGGCCGACCGCAAGGCGAACCCGCCGCTGGCGATGATCACCCTGACGGTCATGCTGGGGCTGATCATGGCGATCATCGACACGTCGATCGTCAACGTGGCGCTCAACGACATGGCCGGCAACCTGGGCTCATCGATCGACGAGATCGGCTGGGTCGCGACCGGCTACATCCTGGCCACCGTGATCATCATGCCGCTCAACGGCTGGCTGACGGCACGCTTCGGGCGGCGCAACTTCTACGCCGCCTGCGTCGCGCTGTTCACGATCTCGTCGTTCATGTGCGGCACCGCGACCAGCGTGTGGCAGCTCGTCTTCTACCGCGTCATCCAAGGCCTGGGCGGCGGCGCGCTTGCAGCCGACCGCGCAGGCGATCCTGTTCGAGTCGTATCCGCCCGACAAGCGGGCGGGCGCGATGGCGATCTTCGGCCTGGGCGCGATGGTCGGCCCGGCGATCGGCCCGACGCTGGGCGGCGTGATCGTCGACAACTACTCCTGGCCGCTGATCTTCTACATCAACATCCCGATCGGGATCGTGGCGTTTCTGATGACGCTGGCCTACATCCGCGACCCCGTCTACCTCAAGCGCGACCGCTCGCCGGTCGACGTGATCGGGCTGACGCTGCTGACCGCAGGCGTCGCGTCGGTGCAATACGTGCTCGAGCGCGGTCAGCGCGACGACTGGTTCTCGTCGAGCACGATCGTCACGCTGACCGTCGTCGCCGTCGTGGCGCTGGTGGCCTTCGGTTTCCGCGAGTGGTACGACCCGCGGCCGCTGGTCGACTTGAAGGTGTTCAAGTCGCACGCGTTCAGCGCCGGCAACGGCATCGGCATCATCACCGGCTTCGGGTTGTTCGGCACCGCGCTGATCCTGCCGCTGTTCCTGCAGAACGTGCTGGGGTTCACCGCGACAGAGACCGGGCTCGTGCTGCTGCCCGGCGCGATCGCGACGGCGATCAGCATGCCGATCGCATCGCGGCTGGTGGCCAAGGTCGACGGGCGGGCGATGATCGCGTTCGGCCTGCTGATCTTTGCGATCAGCGCCTGGTGGATGGGCGGGATCAATCAGGACGCCAACTACTGGACGGTGTTCTGGCCGCGCGCCGTCCAGGGTTTCGCGCTCGGCTTTTTGTTCGTGCCGCTCTCGACCGCGACGCTGGGCGAGATCGCGCGCGCGAAGATGGCGAACGCGACCGGAATCTATACGCTGGTGCGCCAGCTCGGCGGCTCGCTCGGGATCGCGATCCTGCAGTTCATGCAGACGCGGTATCAGGACAACGCCTACGCCGCGCTCGCCGCCGGCGTCACGTCGTCGAACCCGGCCGACTCGCACTTCCTCAACGACCTGCACGGGAGCGCCGCGCAGCTGTACAGTTTGGTCATGCTCAACGCGACGGTCATCTCGTACGACATGGTGCTGCGGCTGTGCGCGATCATCTTCGTGCTGTCGATCCCGCTGGTGCTGCTGCTCAACTGGCGCCGAACCCCGGCCGACCCCGACGGCGTCGCGATCGCGGTGGGCGAATAGCCTCGAACGCTGCCGCGGGACTGCCGGTTCGGCCCGCCGGTGCAGGAGACGCGCCGCGCGGAGCGCGACCGTATCACCCATGCGTCCTTTCGCCGCCTCGCTTGCCGCCTGCGCGCTGATCGCCGGCACCGCCGCGAACGCTTTGGCACAGGCCGTACCCGCGATGCCCGTTGCGACGCCGGGGCCGAGCGTGGCTGCGGACCACCTGTTCGATTATGCGCCCGGGAGCACGACGTGCGCGCGGCCCGCGGACCCAGCCCAAGGAGGCACGACGGTCCAAATTCGCGGCCCCGGCGCGCCGACGCTGAACGCGCTGGTCATCGCGCCCGCCGGTTCGCTCAAGAAAGCGCCGGCGGTTTTGTGGGTCCACTGGCTCGGGGAGACCGCGACGACGAACCACACCGAGTTCGAGACCGACGCGGTCGCGCTGGCCGGGAAAGGCGTCGTGTCGATGCTGGTCGACATGCCGTGGTCGCAGAAGGACTGGTTCAACAGCCTCCGGACGACCGGCGGCGACTACGCCGATACGATCGCGCGAAGTCATCGCGCTGCGCCGCGCGCTCGACTGCCTCACCGCGATGCCCGGCGTCGACCAAACGCGCATCGCGTACGTCGGTCATGACTTCGGCGCGATGGTCGGCGCGCTGCTGCTCGCGGTCGACGACCGCCCGAAGTACGCGGTGCTGATGGCGCCGACGCTCTCGTTCTGGGAATGGTACCTGCTCGGCAAGCAACCCGCCGATCGGGCCGCGTACGTCGCGCAGATGAGCGTCTTCGATCTCCCCGGCTGGCTCGCGAAGGGGAGGCAAAAAGCGACGCTATTGCAGGTCGGCCAGCTCGACGAGTACGTCTCGCAAGCGACCGGCATCGCGATCCGCAACGCGATCCCCGAACGCGACCGTACGCTGCGCGCCTTCAAACTCGACCACGCCCTCGAAGACGAAACCACCCACGACGACCGCCTCACCTGGCTCGTCTCCCACCTGTCATCCTGAGCTCGTCGCCGTGTCATCCTGAGCCTGCCGTCGCAGCGCATGTCATCCTGAGCTCGTCGCCGTGTCATCCTGAGCTTGTCGAAGGACGACCCGGTACGCAATCGGCAGCAACCTCGAAAAGATAGCAGCTGCGCAAGCAGCGGACCCGCGGATGGCTGCGACGGTATGAGCATGCGTCCGGCGCCGAGCGAGCTCTACCGCTGTTTTTACGTCACGAGTCGCGAGCGCTAAGCTGGTACGCCGGCGAGGGTTTCGCAGACGGCGGCGGTGACGTCGGCGGTGCCAGCGGCGCCGCCGAGGTCCGGGGTGCGGACCCCCGATGCCGTAACGTGCTCGATCGCGCGCATCAGGCGGGCAGCGGCGGCGGCTTCGCCGACGTGGTCGAGCATCATCACAGCGGTCCAAAAGGCGCCGATCGGGTTGGCGATGCCCTTGCCGACGATGTCGAACGCCGAACCATGGATCGGCTCGAACATCGACGGAAAGCGCCGCGACGGGTCGAGATTCGCGGTCGGCGCGATGCCGATGCTGCCGGCCAGCGCGGCGGCGAGATCGCTCAGGATGTCCGCGTGCAAGTTCGTCGCGACGATCGTGTCGAGGCTCTTGGGCGCGTTGACCATCCGGACGGTCATCGCGTCCACCAGCTCGCGATCCCACTTCACGTCGGGATAGTCGCGCGCGACCTCGACCGCGACCTCGTCCCACAGCACCATTCCGTGGCGCTGCGCGTTCGATTTCGTCACGACGGTGAGTTGCTTGCGCGGACGCTGGCGCGCGAGCTCGAACGCGAAGCGGATGATGCGCTCGACGCCGGCGCGGGTGAACACCGCGACCTCGGTGCCGACCTCGATCGCGTGCCCGCGGTGCGCGCGACCGCCCATCCCGGCGTACTCGCCCTCGCTGTTCTCGCGCACGATCACCCAGTCGAGGTCGCCCGGCGCGCAGTCGCGCAGCGGGCTGCTCAGTCCGGGCAGGATGCGGGCCGGCCGCACGTTCGCGTACTGGTCGAACGGCTGGCAGATCGCCAACCGCAGTCCCCACAGCGTGACGTGGTCGGGCACCTCGCGGTCACCAACCGCGCCGAAGTAGATGGCGTCGAACGAGCGCAGCGCATCGAGCCCGCCGGCGGGCATCATGACGCCGTGCTCGCGGTAGTAGTCCGAGCCCCACGGAAAGTGCGTGACTTCGAGCCGCAATGCCGGATCGATGCGCTCGAGTGCGCGCAGCACCTCGAGCCCGGCGCCGATGACCTCCGGCCCGATCCCGTCCGCCGGGATGGCCGCGATGCGATGCAAGCCCATGCCTGCCGGAATACGCGCCTAATCGCTCGTCAGCCCTGCCGGGACGACCGTTGACGATGCCAGAACTGTCCCTCGATGCCAATGGAGTTCCGGTGCAAGCGTTGCGGCGAGGTCAAAGACGTTCGAACGCTGCGCGAGTCGATCTGCCCGGAGTGTCGCGCACGGGCCGAGGACGAGGCGGTCGCCGCAAACGATGCGACGACGGCGCAGCGTGAACGCTACGAAGCACTGCTACGGCTCGGACCGCACTACCCCGGACCGATCGAGGCCTGGACGCCCAAGGACCCGGTACTGCTTCCCGGCGGTCAGCATTTCGTTTGCCCGACCTGCAAGAAGCGCGCCCATCTCGTGCACGACCTGGAATATCGCTGGAGCAAGAAGCCGTTCCCGATCCCGAACAAGTACACGTCCTGCGACACCTGTCACCGCAAGGAGACGGACGACGACGACCTCGCCCGTCCCGCGGCGCGCAACCGCTTCTCCCGCGACCGCTAACCTCGTAGGCACGCGCCGGGCGGTCCTCGAATGTCCGGGGCGTTTACGGGAGGAACGCGATGCTGCGTATCGGTCGTGCAGGCCCTCGTTTCTTCATGGCGGTCCTGGTCGGGGCGTCGTTGAGCGCGGTTCCACGCGTCGCTGTCGCGGCCGGCTACTCGTATCTGACCGCGCAGCAACTGGCGCAGCTCCGGGCGCTGCCGATCCCGGTCGTGCTCCCGGCGAGCGTCCCGGCCGGCTACCACCTCGCCCGGTTCGAAGCCGTGCGTGACGTGGTGAAGAACGGCCGGCACAGTGCGCCGGCGAACGCGTACACGCTGGTTTTTGCGGATGCCGCCGGCCACAAAGTTCATATCGGCGTCGCCGACAGCGGCTTCGGGGACGCGGACCCCGACACGAGCTCGTTTCGCCGGCCGTTCACCGCGAAGTCTGCCGTGCTCGGGAGTGCGAAGTTCGAACCCTACAACATCGAGGGTTCCTGGTCGTGGGGCGCCCTGTACGTCCCCGTCGATCCTCATCAGCCAAAGACGATGATGAACATCGACGGCACCGACACGTCCGCCGTGACCAAGCTTTTCGAATCGATGCAGCGACTACCGAAGTAGACGAGCCCGACATCTCGCCGATGCGGCAGGGCGGCGGCGGCCGAATGCTCCGGATCGTCGTCGTCGCGATCGCCGCGGCGGTCGTCATGCGGGATCTCTCCGGCGGAACGAGCGCGACCACGAACCTCGTCTACGGCGCGTCCGACCGTGCCTTTGCGGCGGCCCGGTTGATGCTGATCGCCATCGGCGGCCTCATCGCCATCGGCCGGACGACGAACCGCCGCGACGCGCTGCTCTTCGGCGGCCTGCTCGGCCTCGCGCTCGAGGTCTTCTGGGCGTTCGTGCCGCCCGGGCCGTTCTTTTGGATCGCGGCTATCGGGTCGCAATTCGCGGTTGCGTTCGGCGTCACGCAGCTCATCCGGTATGCGGCGGACACGCAGCCTGATGCGCGATTCAAACGCGGCGCGACGCCGCTGGCGATCGTCGTCGGCGCCGGCGTAGCGCTGTGCGGCAGCGCGGTCATCTTCCTCGGATACGGCAACTGGGTCGACGGACAGCCGCTCGACGACGCAACGTTCGCAAGAATCGCGCCGTGGCTCGACCGGTTCCGCTGGACGTTCATGCTGGCCGCGGCCGCGTCGATGGAGGCGGCGGCGATCGTGTCGCATCGATCCGCCGCGCCGGCCGAACGTTCGCGCGCGCTGCTGGTCGCTCTGGGCTTCGCGCCGATGGCCGCCGCGACGTCATTGCATGCGCTGGTTCGGATCGTGACCGCGCACGACAGTGCCTGGGCCGTGGACGCCGACTCCGTCGGCTACGTGCTCACCGCGGCGATTCTCACCTACGGTGCGCTCACTCGGCGACTGATCGACGTCGAATACGCCGCCATTGCGGCCGTCAGCGGGATCGTCGTGCTGGGGGCGGTCGCGGTCGGCGCGTTTCTGGCCGAGCACTTCGGCCTTCCGGTCGTCGAGAGCATCCTCGAACGCACCCCGTTTCTGCAACCGTTCGGGGAGCAGGTCCGTACGTTCGTGGGGCTCGGCGGAGGTTTCGCCAGCTTCTTGGTGATCGGACGCTTTCACGAGCGGATGGACGCGGCGATTCGCGGCGTGCTCTTCAAACGGCGCGACGAGCGAGTGCGCGCGCTGGAAGCGTTCGCCCGCGACCAGCTCTGGACGATCGAGCCGACCGAGCTCGCCGGCGCGCTGGTCGCGGCGGTCGTGAAGGGAGCGAATACTTCATCCGTCGGCGTCTACACCAGGCACGGCGTTACATATCGCAGCATTGCGCAGGCGGGAAGCGGGCTTCCCGCCTCGCTCGATGCAAACGATTCGCTCGTCCCGACGCTGCGATCGCCGCGCCTGACCCCGGGCGGCGGCCTGAGCGCTCCGATGCCGGTCGCGGGCGAGCTCTACGGTGTGCTGCTCTGCGGCGCGCGCGAAGCAACGGCCGCATACGCGCACGACGAGGTCAGCGCCTTAGCGCTCGTGGCCCGAGAAGCCGGCAACGCCCTCGCCGCCGCGCGCCCCACCCCACTCGAACGTTCAAACCGTAAGCGCCGCCCCAAACGTCACATCCGCTAAAGGCCGGACCGAATGACCTCCGAATTATGCGCCAGGGGCGTAAGGCTGCTGACGTCCGCGAGCGCGACGAAATGCGTCGCGTCGAGCGCGTAGAAGGCGAGCAGCGTCGTGTAAGGCTTACCGTCAACGGTCTTCGAGAAGGTCTGCGTCCGAGTGGTTGGTGCGCTCGTCGCCGGCCCGGCGGACCAACCCGCGTCGCGCAACTGTTTCGCGAACGCTTCGAACACCGCTGCAAGCCCGAGCGTCGACTCGATGCGCGCGCCGGTCGTCGAGCCGTCGGACGTGGGCCCCGAAGAGCTTATCGAGATTCCCGCGGCTGCAGTGAAGGTCGGCAGCGGCGACTGCCGTTGGAACATCGCGAACGGCGAAGGCTGATTGCCGCATTGCAGTTCGACGGCGTGGCCCCCGGAGAGAACCGTGACATCGAGACCGGCTGGGGCATCCGTCATGCCGATCGAAACGATGGCACGCGGCTCGCCGGGTGAGCAGTACTGCGTGATCTTCGGGAACTGCATGGTGAACCCGCCCTGCGGGATCGGGAGCCGCGAGCGCATGTCGGGCGCGGGCTGCCAACCGGCTTGCCGCAGCGCAGCTTCGTACGACGCCTCGACACGATCGCGTCCGTCCGGAGCATCGTAGTAGAGCATCATCGGCTGCTCGGGGACGACCACGAAGGTCGTTCCCGTGGCGCTATTCCCAGTCGACCCGGAGCGCTGCCGGACGGTATCGACGACGCTGCCGAGCAGCATCGCGTGCGGCAACGGAATGCCGGCCGGCAGATTTTTCGGCAGCGCGTGCAGCATCACGGCCGCTTGGGCGAAGCCGCCGCGCGACGCAATGCGCTGTGCGAGCGCGAGCGCGTCGTCTTGGTCGGACGCCGCAGCGGTGAACGGCTGGAGCACGAGCGCGGCGGCGATCAACCCGGCAAGTCGCAGCCCTCGCATCATGCCGCCGTTTTCTTGCGCTTCGGCTTCGCGGCGGCCGGCGTTTTCTTGGCTTTCGCCGTACCGCGTTTGGCGGGTTTTTCCTCGGCGTCCGCGTCCTCTTCCTCGACGGCGTCGCCTTTCTTGCGGCGCGCTTTGGACTGCTCGATCGAGCGCTGCAAGACGTCCATCAGGTTGACGACGTTGGTCGCCGCCGGACGGTGAACTTCGGGTGCCTCGACCTCTTCACCGTTCGCGCGCGCCTCGATCATCGCCAGGACGTCTTCTTTGTACTTGTCGTGGAAGTTCTCGGGATCGAACGTGTCACTACTCATCGTGTCGATGAGCAGCTTGGCGACTTTCTTCTCGGCGTCCGCGACCTTCTCGTTGAGCGCCGGGAAGTCGAAGCTGCCCTGGTCGACCATCTCGTCGTTGAAGTGCATCAGCTCGAGCACCAGTGCCGCACCGTTCGGCTTCACCGCGGCGAGGTGCTCGCGCGAGCGGATCACGACGCTGGCGATCGCGACCTTCTTGGAATCGAGCAGCGCGTCGCGCAGCAGCGCGTACGCATGACGGCCCTTCTTCTCGGGTTCGAGGTAGTACGGCGTGTCGAAGAACATCGGGTTGATTTGCTCGAGGTCGACGAACTCGACGATCTGCACCGACTGCGTCGCCTCGGGCCGAACCGCCTTGAGGTCGTCGTCGGTCACCGTGACATAGTGCCCCTTCTCGTACTCGTAGCCGCGCACGAGGTCGGCGTACTCCACCTTCTCGTCGCAGACGCTGCAGTGGCGCTCGTTGAAGATGCGGCCGTTGTCTTTCTTGTGCAGAAAGTTGAACCGCAGATCGTTGGTGCGCACGGCCGTGTAGAGTTTGACCGGGATCGTGACGAGCCCGAAGTTGATCGCGCCGGACCAAATCGCGTGTGCCATGTGTCCCTTCATACCCAAGTAAAAGCGAGCGAGCGTATCCTGGTAGACCTTCGCGCGCCGTCCGGGCAGGGACCTCCGGGCACGCGGCTAGGCGCCCGGCAGCCAGGCGGGTCGCGCTACCAGACCTCGCGGGCCTTCGCCAGGGCGCCCTCGAGCCGATGAAGGGTCCAGCCCTCGTTTCGCCACGGGTCGCCGGCCGCGGCGACCAGCTTCGGCACGTTGGCGATCGTCCAGCGCCGCATCTCGCGGGTCGTCTCGGGGGCACGCTTGCGGCGCATCGCCTCGACGTCGGCCCAAGCCAGCGGCATCGACACCGGCGCGCCGTCGCGAGCCCGCACCGTGAACGGCGCAACGTACGTCTTGCCCTTGCCGACCTGCACCCAGTCCAGATACACCACGTCGTCCGGCCGGCGCGCGATCGAGCGCTCGAGCGTCGTATCCTTCGGCAGCACGGTATGCACGCGCCGCGCCGCCAGCTCGGCAAACGCTTTGGCAACATCGTAGTCGTAGCGAGGCTGCAGCGGAACGACCACGTGCAACCCCATCCCGCCGGTCGTCTTGACGACCGGCACGATCCCAACCCCGCCCAACTCCTCCCGAAACGCCAGCGCAACCTTCGCCAGCCGCGCCAGCGGACAATGCTCGCCCGGATCGAGGTCCAGCAAAATGACCTCCGGCACATCGATCGCCGCGACCCGCGAATACCAGATGTGCAACGTGATCGCCGCCAAGTTGGCGGTCCAAACCAGCGTCGCTTCGTCGTCGCACACGACGTAGGTCACTTTGCGCGGCTCGCCCGTCGACGGCGCAATCGTCGCCCGCTGCACCCACTCCGGCGCATACTTCGGCAGCTGCTTCTCCCAGATCCCACGCGCGACGTCGATGCCGTCCGGATACCGCTCCATCGTCAACGGATTATCGCGCAGATACGGCAAGATCACCGGCGCAACCGCCCGATAGTACGCGACGAGATCCCCTTTCGTGTACCCATCGTTCGGAAACAGCACCTTATCCTGATTGGTGAGCTTTACAGTCCGTCCATCGACAACAACGACCGCTTCCGCCGACTTACGCGCCACGAATCATCCCTCGCAACGAAACTTCATTGAAAGGACCACGCAACGTGCCGAGGCAGTGAGTGACGTTGTTGTGGCGGGGCGTTTCGTAGCGAGCGTAGCCCGGAGGGCGAGAGCGAGCGAAGAACCGAGTGACCGGAAGCGCAGGATGCGCTGTAGGGAACGTCCCCGCCGCAGCAACGTCACTCACTGCCAAGCCACCATCACGATCAAGCATCAGGATCAGCATGCTGCTCGCGTTCCCGAACGACGCTCTTGGCATCCTTGTCGATGCGCAACCCCAGGAACACGGGCTGGCGCAAGATCCCCTCACGCGTCCACTCGGCGAACGCGACCTCCGCAACGAGCTGCGGCTTCATCCAATGCGCCGGCGTGTTCGTTTTCGGCGCGTCGGCGAACGGCGACGTCTTGCGCTCGAGCGGCTTGAACTTCACCATCAGCTCGCGCAGCAGCTTGGCATCGAAACCCGTGCCGACGTGACCGGCGTATTTGAAGTCGTCGCCGTCGTAGTAGCCGACCAGCAGCGAACCGAACTCCTTGCGGCTGCCGCGCGGCTCGGTCCACCCGCCGATCACGAACTCCTGGCGGCGCTTGATCTTGATCTTCACCCACTCGCGCGAGCGAATCGAGCGGTACGGTGAAGCGCGCACCTTGCCGACGATCCCTTCGAGCCCGCGCTCCCCGGCCAGCTCGAACAAGGCCAGGCCCTTGGCGAGGACGTGCTTGGAGTACAGCACGCCGCGGTCCGGCACGATGATCTCCTCGAGCAGGCGCTTGCGCTCCTCGAGCGGGCGCGCGCGCAGATCGCGACCGTCGGCGTACAGCACGTCGAAGACGACGAAGGTGACCTGCGACGGCTTACGGCGCTTCACGCCGCGCGCTTCGGGCTTGTCGCGCGACTGCAGCGCTTGGAAATCGGGCCGGCCTTGGGCGTCGAGCACGCACAGCTCGCCGTCGACGACGACCGGAATCGAGCGGAACGCACCGGCCAGCGACGCCATCTCGCGGAACTGGTGCAACAGATCCTTGCCGTTGCGCGAGGTCAAGGTCAGGTTTTGCTGCTCGACGACCGCGATCGCGCGGTAGCCGTCCCACTTGAGCTCGAACAGCCAGCGGTCGTCGTCGAACGGCTTGTCGACCAGCGTGGTGAGCATCGGCTTCACGTCGCGCGGAATCGGGTCGGCGTTGGCGGCGGCCTTCGCGCGCGCCGCGCGCTTGACGGCGGTACCGTCGGGCGCGGCGGCACGATTGCTCTTCCAGATCGGCGCGTCCTTGCGCGACTGCTTGGAGCTGCGCGAGCGTCTTGCCGGTCTTCACGCTCTTGGCGTGGTCTTCGACCTTCCAGTCCGGGTCCTCGAACTCGTCGTGATCTTTGAACAGCAGCCACGGTTTGCCGTGCTCGCCTTCGCGCGGCTTCATCTTCACCAGCGTGAACAGCCCTTTGAGCTTGTGGCCGTCGAGGATAATCTTGAGTTTCCCCTTGGCGATCTGCTCGACCGGGTCGTCGCCCTCGAACAAATGGTAGAAGCCCTCGTCCCACACGATCACTTCGCCCGCGCCGTAATTTCCGGCCGGAATCACCCCTTCAAACGTGCGGTAGTCCATCGGGTGGTCCTCGGTCTGCATCGCGAGACGCTTCTCGCCGGCGACCATCGTCGGACCCTTGGTCACCGCCCACGACGGCATCACGCCGGCCGCCTCCAACCGGAAATCCCAGTGCAGCCGCGTCGCTCGATGCTCCTGCACGACGAAGCGGAGCTTCTTGGAAGAAGCCCGCTTGCGCGTTTCGCCGCTGGGTTCGGGCGTCGCCGAGAAGTCCCGTTTGCGGACGTACTCGGCCAGCCGCTTGGGCGCGGTCTTCAGGTCGAGATCAGATCCCTTCGTCGCGCGTCTCGCGCTTGGTTTTGTCGATGTCGGCCTTCATCTCGTGACCGGCTTCCTTGACGTGCGAAACGACGCGCTCCCCGAGCGGCATGTTGTCGCCTTGCACGGCGCGGTTGAGCTTCTCGCCGCCCGCTTTGACGCGGTGCTTCGCCTCGTCGAGCGCGTCGTGCGTGTCGGATTTGAGCGTTTCCGCGGTGTCGCGATCGGTCCGTTCCATCAGTGAGTGCCTCCCGTAGTCGTGCTTGTCGTCGATGATCCCGACGTCGTGCCCGATGTCGTCCCCGACGTCGTACCGCCCGGGCCGCCCGGCGTGGTGACCGTCGTGCTGGTGCCGTTGCTGCGCGTGGTCTGGTTCCACGGCTGCCAGACGAACAGCGCGATCAATGCCACCACCACGATGACCGCAACCAAGCTGAACGTCGCGAGAGATCCCCCGTTCTCGCGGTCGACCGTGATGTTCCGTTCTTCCATTCGTTGAATCTCCCGCAGTGCTGTGGGATCACCGTTACCCAGGAAGGGGCCGGAATCCAACCCCCCGTTTGGGGGTGGGCCCCCGCTCACATCATGTGCCCGGCCGTACGAAGGTGTTCCAGTACCAGCAACCCCACAGCCCGGCGGCGACGCTCCAAGCAATCAAGGCCCGGCCGGCGATCCACACCGCGCCCAAGCCTTCGCGCACGGCGAGTCCCATCAGCACCAGCAAGAACGGTGCGAAATCCAACGCGTGGCGCATCCCGAACTGCGAGCCGCCGTTCGCATAGTAGAGCAGCGACGGCCCGGCGACCAGCGCCGTCGCCAACCACAGCGACGCGACCAGCCGGACCGGACGGCGCGCGAAAAACGCCAGCACCAGCGCCGGGCTGGTGAACCACAGCGCGGTCCCGAAGTCGAGCGGTTTGAGGTACGGAAAGGCGTGCAGCCGGTAGGGCGGTACGACGAAGAACGAATAGAGCTCGCCCAGGACGTTTCCGAGCCCGAACGGCGAGCCGGTGGCCGATCCCATGTACGGGTCCTGGTGGTAGAAGATCGTGTGCCCGGCGTCCCACGGGACGTGCCAGCGCGCTTCGTTGTAGGCGACCCAGAGAATGAAAAACGGAAGCAACGTTGCCGCGAAGGCGATGACGCCGCGCGGATCCCGGTCGCGCTCGAGGAACCCGTCGTAGGCCCACCACAACATCACCGGCAGCGCCATGACGAGCGTGAAGCGCGAGCCGAGCGCGAGCGCGAACCAGAGCGCGACGAGCCAGCCGCGTCGCTTGCCGGCCAGCTCGCACAGCGCCAGCAGCACGAACGCGACCGCCGACGTCTCCGCGATGAACCAGACGTCCCCCAACATCGAGCACCACAGCAGGTCGGTCCCGGCCAGGAAAAACACGACCAGCCAGATGGTCGTGCGATTCGTCACGCCGACGCGCGCGAGCAGCGACCACGCCGCGCCGGTCGCCACGCCGCAGAGCAGACACGCCAACAACGTCTGATTGGCGGAGAGCCCATAGTAGGCCACCAGCGGGATGGCGAGCAGCGCGGGCACCGGATCGTTGACGATGTAGCGGTGGCCCTCGAACAAGATGGCGTCGATCGACACTCCCGGCCAGACGGGATCGATCCAGATGGTGTGACCGTGGAGCAGCGAGTACGCGAGCAAGACGTAGCTGTCGTACGGCGTCATGCGCCCGTGGGCGACGAGCAGCGCCACGATCGCGCCCAGCATCCCGGCGAGCACCGCGTTCACGGCAGCGCCACGATCTCGTACACTTGCGGCGTTCCGTCGCTGAGCTTGCGAAAGCGAAACCCGGGTATGTCGGGCACGCCTTCGGACAGGATGGCGACCTGCCGGTCGCGCGACCACGCAGCGTAGTCCTCGACGTAGTCGCGCGGCAACGCGCACACGATGATGCGCCGGCCGAACGCGCGTTCCACGTAGGCACGGTAGGCCAGCGGCGTGGCCCAGTCCCACGGCGCGACGACGACGGCGCCGTCGCGCGTGCTCGCCGCGACGCGTGCGCCGAGCGCGCTTCCCGTGCCGTCGGCGCGCACGGCGTACAGATCGCTCGAGCGCGCGAAGTCACGCACGACGACGATCGCCAGCAGCGCTGCGACGACGGCGAGCGCCGGCGCCGGCGCGTTCCGGGCGAACGCACGAACCGTGCGGTCGGCTGCGACGGCGATGCCCAGCGCCGCGACCGCGTACGCGGCGAAGACGTAGCGCTCGGGGTCGGCCTCGGCCGGATACGACGCGCCGAAGAGCGCCGGCAACACCGCGGCGATCGCCAGGCCGATGCAGACCGGCGGCGCGCGGGCGGCGATGAAACCCAAACCCACCAATGCGGCGACGAGCAGGCCCTGCGGTGCGTCGTCGCCGGCCTCGCCGGCAAAACGGTCGACCGCGGCGCGTACGGCGGCCGGCGAGACGATGCGCGCGAGCGTCTCGCCCGGTCCCCACTCGGTGCCCTCGACCAGCGCGTGAAAGCCCGCCGCCGTCGCCGGGTGATGATCGTCCCAGAACGGGCGGCCCGGCGGGAGACCCAGCGCGAGCGTGGGATCGAGGCGATGCGCGGTGACGTAGGCGCTGCGCAGCGGCAGGTAGGCGTAGGCGGCAACGACCAGCACCACCGCGACCGCCGCGGCCGGGATGGCCGCGCGCCAGGGCCACGTTCGCCCGAGCGCTGCGACGACGCCGCCGGCGAGGATCAGCACCGTCGTGTTGTCGATCGCGATCGCGACGCCGGCCAGCACGATCGCGGTCGCCAAAGCGCGCGCGTCGCCGCGCAGCGTCCAACGCGACGGCGAGCGCGAACGCCGTGAAGGCCACCGCGAAACCGACCGGATGGACGTCGGCGTACGTTCCGCGCAACCACACGACGTGGGCGAAAGCGAATGTCCAGCCGGCCAAGACCGCGATGAGCGGCACGACGTCGAAAAGCAGCGCCAGCGCGGCGATCGACGCCGCACCGGCCGCGACGGCAATCGCCGAGAGCGCATTCAAACGCGCGGCGACCGTGGCGACCGGCACGAGGTGCGTCCAAAGCCAGCCCAGCAGGACGTAGCCCGGGAAGCCGGTCGGATACGGGATCCCGGCGATCCACGCCACGGTCTGCAGATCGCCGGTGTCCCAGAATCCGACCGAGGTCCGCACCGAGGTGAGCAGGACGACGAGCGGTACGCCGAATGCGAGCGCGATCGTACCGTGGAGGCGGAGAGACAAGCGCGTGCAACTACGCCCGATGCGTCGAAGCGGCCTGTCCCGCCCGCGGGTCGTCATCGCCGAACCGTTCGCCGAAGCCGGTGTGACCGTGCTGCGAGAAGCCGGAATCGAGGTCGAGCTGCAGGTCGGGCGCCCGCGCGACGAGCTCGCCGCCGCGCTCGCCGAACGCCGACGGTCTGATCGTCCGCTCGGAGACGCGCGTCGACCGCGAACTCCTCGGCGCGGGCCCGCGCCTATGCGTCGTCGCTCGCGCCGGCGTGGGCGTCGACGCGATCGACGTCGACGCCGCGACGGATGCCGGCATCTTGGTGCTCAACACGCCCGGCGCGAACACGCTTGCCGCGACCGAGCAGACGTTCGCGCTGATGCTTTCGCTGGCGCGCCACACGCCGCTCGCCGTGGAGCAGCTTCGCCAAGGCGTTTGGGATCGCAAGCATCTGGTCGGGACGGAGCTGTACGGTAAGACGCTCGGGATCGTCGGGCTCGGCCGCATCGGCGGCAGCGTCGCGAGCCGAGCGAAGGCGTTCGGGATGACGCTCCTCGCGCGCGATCCGTTTATCGGCGCGGCGCGCGCCGACTCGTTCGACGTGCGGATGGTCGACCTCGACACGCTGTTGCGCGAGAGCGACATCGTGACGCTGCACGTTCCGCTCACCGCGCAGACGCTGGGCATGATCGACGCCGCGAAGCTGCGGCTGCTGCGCCCGCATGCCTATCTGATCAACTGCGCGCGCGGCGGGGTGATCGTGGAGCGCGATCTGCTCGCGGCACTGGACGAGGGCATGCTTGCCGGCGCCGCGCTCGACGTCGTGGCCGAAGAGCCGCCGCCGCGCGACGGCGTCGGTGCCGCGCTGCACCGGCACCACAAGGTGATCGCAACGCCGCATCTGGGCGGATCGACGCACGAGGCGCTGGCACGCATCGCGATCGAGCTGGCTCAGGACGTCGCGCGCGTGCTGCTCGGCTCGCCGGCGAACGCGGCGGTCAACGCGCCGGTCCCCGACGGCCCGGAAGCCGCGCGCGTGATGCCGTTTCTCGAGGTCGCCTACCGGCTGGGCCGGTTCTATCCGCAATACGCACGGCCGGCCCACTTGCCGGCCTTCGCGCTCGTTCTCGGCGGCGCGCTATCGGGCGTACCGCCCGAGCCCCTGACGCGCGCGTTCCTGAGCGGTCTGCTCCAGGCCACGACCGATCGGCGCGTCACCGTCGTCAACGCGGACGCCATCGCGCGCGAGCTCGGCATCGTCGTCGAGGCGCGCGGTGACGAGCACGCGTCATCGTACGCATCTTCGCTGCGTCTGATCGCGAACGGCACCTCGATCACCGGAACCTCGATCGCCGGCTCGCCGCGCATCGTCGAGCTCGACGGGTACGAGATCGACGCGACCCCGGTCGGCGCGATGCTGCTGACCCAGCACGCCGACGTCCCGGGGATGATCGGCCGGGTCGGTACGATCCTCGGCGACGCCAACGTCAACATCTCCACCATGCAGGTCTCACGCAATACCGTCGGCGGCGACGCGATCATGGTCCTATCCGTCGACCGCGCGGCGGAGGAGTCGACCATCGCCGCGCTGCGCGCCGTTCCGGGCGTCGGATCGGTGCGCTCGCTCGACGTTTAATGGCTGGAACTCACTCGGATGCGAACTCGACGCCGAAGACGTAGTCGGCCGCGACCGGGACGGAGTCCTTGGTCTCGGTACGGAATCGCGAACCACGCGCCGCGGCGACAGCCGCCGCGTTGAGCACGGTGCTCGGCGAGCTCTGGATGCGCGTAACGACCACCGGCTCTGCGCGTCGAGCGAGCCGATCACGTTGACGATCCCGGAAATCCCCTGCTGCAGCGCGACGGCCGGCGTATCGGGCTCGACCGGTGCAGCGTCGCGGCCGGGAGGCTCGCCTCGCTCACCGTCTGTATGCGCGTTCGGCGGCTCACCGCCAAGTCCGGTGCGCCGCGGAGGGGTCGGCTGCGGCGTTGCCGCCGGTGTCGGCGTCGCACGTGGCGTCGGCGGCGGAGCGGGCACGCTCGTGCGCAGGAGGAGAACGTCGGGTTCGGGCTCTTCCGCCGACATGCTCGGCACGGGATGTACGAACGCAAAGGCCAGCAGATGCACCACGACCGAGATGCCGAAGCCGTACGCGAGGAACGAGCGTACGGGCGTACGTGCGCCGTTCACGGGTTTCCGCCGCTTATCGTCGCCATGCTCGTCGGTCGCGCAGGCAAAACGGAAGGTTCAACCGCGCAGCCGTGAAAATCGCTGGCCGTGCGCGTGTTTCTCGCGCGGCACGGCGAGACGACGTGGAACCTCGCCGGCCGCTACCAAGGCCGGCGCGAGTCGGCGCTGACGGCGCTCGGGATGAGCCAGGCGTTTGCGCTGTCCGATGCGATGGTCGCGGCGCAGGCCGGGCGCGTCGTATCGTCGCCGCTGTTGCGCTGCACCGCGACGGCCAAACCCGCGGCAGATCGGCTCAACGTCCGCGTCGAGAACGACGACCGGTTGATCGAGATCGCGCACGGCACGTGGGAAGGCCGGCTGCGCGACGAGATCGCCGCCAACGATCCGCTGCGCTACCGCGCCTGGCGCGACGACCCGGCACACGTCGCGTTCGAAGGTGGCGAAAGCGTCGCGCAGGTGCGCGCGCGCTGGCGCGACTTCGCTGCAACTTTGCGGCCGCGGTCGCCCACGCTCGTCGTGACGCACGACGCCGTCGTACGCGTCGCGCTGGTCGACGCGCAAGGCCGCGACCTCGACGCGTTCTGGAACGCCCGGGTCGAGAACGGCGGCTTCGCCACCTTTGACGTCGACGACGACCGCTGGACCCTCGTCGCAGAGTGCACGGCCGAACACCTCGGCCTCCAACGCACCTCGACCGAGAACCAAGCCCTTTAGATCGACTCCCGTCTGGTTCGGCGGAGGTCAGTACACCGGCTTTCCGTGGGCGATGACGGTTCCGCCGGCGACGATGTCGTACTCTTCACCGCGACCGGGCCGGTGGATGAAGAGCGTTGCCGGCGTGCCGTCGTCCATTGGCCCCAGATCGCGGTGCGTTGCCCCCTGCCGCAGCACGACGTGCGCGCCGGCGGGTGCGCCGGATGCCAAGACGTACGCCCAGGCGCCGTCGCGCGAGTAGATCGCCTTCGCGATCAGGCCAGGACTCGACGTCAGCGTCGTGTGTGCGAAGTGCGTCGATGCCAGCGCCGTGAGCGCGACGTAGGTGCGCTGCACGCGGGACGTTTCGTTGTGGAGCAGGCTCCCCTCGAGCGCGGTCGTCGCCGCGAAGACCACCGCGGCAGCGGCGGCCAACTGCGGCCACCACGTGCGCCGCCGCGGCGCGGCTGCGACCGGCATCGGCGGCAGCGCGGCGGCCAGCGATGCGGCCGCGGACTCGGCGGCGGCGACGCGCTCGCAGCATGCGGCGCAGGTCGTGAGGTGCGCTTCGATCTCGGCAGCGCGTTCGGGCTCGGTCAAACCGAGCGCGTAGAGTTCGGCGTCGCCGTCGAGATGCGTCACGGTGAGGGTTCTCCCGAGGAGAGCGCGGTGTGAAGGCGGCGCAGGCCGGCGGAGAGCCGGCTCTTGACGGTGCCGAGCGGGAGATCGGTTTCGCGGGCGACCTCGAGCAGCGTGCGGTGCCCGTAGTACGCGCGATCGATGACGTCGCGCTGCGCGGCCGGCAAGGCGTCGAGCGCGAGCCGAACGCGGCGCGCTTCGACCGGGTCGATCGCGGCGGTCTCGTCGGTCGCCGCCGGCTCCCCGGTGCCGGCGCGCATCTCGCGCAGCCGGCGCCGTGCCGTCGCGCGCAGCGCGTCGAGCGCCTCGCGGCGCACGCAGGCGATCAGGAAGGGCAGCAGCGCACCGCGCTCGGCCCGGTACGAACCGGCGCTCCACACGCGCATCAGCGCGACGTGCACCGCGTCCTCGGCGGCGTCGCGATCGCGCAGCACGTCGTATGCGACCGCGCGCAGGCGCGCGCCGTGAGCGCGGTATGCACGGTCGAACCCCGGCTCGTCCAGCGCCATCCGACGGGCTTCGACGGCGGTCAGCTCGCTGCTAGCGGGTGGTCTTGCCACGCCGCTTGCGCGCCGACTTCCACCGTCCGGTAACCGAGGACGTCGAGCAACGTGCCGGGAGCGGGTTTGAGCGGGCCGGGCTTCGCGCCGGGCGTGCCGGGTGCGGCCTGCGGGAACGCGGTCGCGCGCGCCGTGGCGAAGCGGATCGTGCCTTCGGTATGCTCGACGATCTGATGGATGTGACCGTTGAGCACGGTCACCGCCGCGAAGCGGCGCAGCATCGCGATGGCCTTCGTGCCGTCGACGGTCGTCCAACCCCACTCCGGCGCGACGGCAAACAGCGGCACGTGCCCGAAGACGACGATCGGCGCGTCGCTCTTGCGCGCCGCCAGGTCGCGCTCGAGCCAGGCGAGCTGCTCGTCGCCGAGCTGCCCCATCGTCTCCCCTTCGCCGACGTTGATCAGCGCGACAAAGTGGATTCCGCCTTGATCCCACGACGACCAGCCGCGGCCTTGCGCATCGCGCCGTCCGAACGAGGCGGCATAACGTTTCGGACCTTCGACGCCGATCACGTCGTGCTCGCCGGGGATCGTGGTCAGCGGCGCCCGCAGCGTGCTCAGGATCGTGCGGGCATCGTCGAACTCCGACGCTTTGCTCAGGTGCGTCACGTCGCCGGTGTGAATGACGAACGCGGGTTGAACCGGCATCGCGTTGATCGCCGTCACGGCGCGGGCGAGCGTCGCGCGCACGTCGTCGTTGGCCGGTCCCGCGTAGCCGATGTGGCTGTCGCTGATCTGCACGAACGAGAACGCGCCGGGCGACGCATCGGCGGCGGCACGCACGATCCCCTCGGCTCCGAGCACGTACACGATCCCCACGCCGGTCCACGCGACGTGACCGACGAAGTCGCGGCGCTTCACGGCGTGGCCTTCACGATGACGGTGCCGTGCATCATCGGATGCACCGTGCAGTGATATGCGACCTTGCCCGCTTTGAGGAACAGGTGGGTCCACGTTTGACCCTGGTTGAGGCCTTCGGAGTCCCACGACGCGTCGTCGGCCGTCGCCGTATGCGCGTCGTCGTCGTCGTTCACGAAGGTCACGCTGTCGCCGGCGCGCACGCTGACCGTGGCCGGGACGAAGGCGTCGTCGCGAATGTGGACGACCGTAGCCGGTTTGGAAGTGGCAGGCGCGGCGGCCAGCAGCGCGACGAGCGCGACGGCGCCGAGGAACGCGGATTTCATGCCAACCCTACGCCGCCGCCCCGCCGTCCGGTTCGGCGCAACCTCGCGTGTCCTCGAGCCTCCGCCGAGATCAGGGCGACAAGGTCGTTGGACGCGGCGTCGGGAGGGGGCGCGGGCCGGCGAAGGTCGACCTCGGCAGGTTTTCGGGGAAGCGCCACTTCGCGAAACCGAGCCGCTCGCGGGCGATGCCGCCCGGCACGTTGGCTTGCGCGATCGCGCTGCGCGCGACCCAGTAGCGGTCGGCTTTGCCGAACGTCACGTTACCGCGCGCCGCGTGCTGATCGGCGGCGAAAGCGACCGACTGGGGAAGAAACGTCACGCCGTCGATCGCGACTTGCGTGAAGGTGATCCCGCGCTTGGGCTTCTTCGGCGTCAGCGAAAAGACGTAGTCGACATGCTTCCCGTCGCGATGCGGTCCGAAATAGAAGAAGTTGTAGGCGGCCGGGTTTGGCGCCAGCGCCGCGACCGTGTAGCGGTACGGCCGGCGGCGGAAGATCCGGACCACCGGCGACGTCGACCGCGTCCCGTTGACCGCCAGCATCTCGTCGCGTTCGTCGGCGCCGCTGCGAAAGATGCGGTGCGTCTGCTCGAGCGTGCGCGTCCCCGTCTGCACCAGCGTGTACTCGACCGTGAAGACGCGCGGTTCGCGCAACTCGGCCAGCGCGGCGCGATATTTCGCCACGACGACGGCCGGCGGAGGCGGCGACGGGGACGGCGCCGGCGTAGCCGCGAGCGCCGCCGCCGCCAGCAGAGCGCCGATCACGCCGCGCGCTTGGCGATCGTGTCGCGCATCGCCGCGAGCGCGGCTTGGGCGCCGGCGGGATCGTTGCCGCCGCCCTGCGCTTGGGCCGGCGATCCGCCGCCCTTCCCGCCGACCAGCGGCGCCGCGGCCTTGACCAGATCGCCGGCGCGCACGCCCGCCTTCACCGCGTCGTCCGACGCGGCGGCGAACAACGACGCCGTCTGCGCGTCGGTGCCGACCAGCGCGACCACGCCGGAGGAAAGCCGCGACCGGATCGCCGTGCCGAGCGCGCGCAACGCCTCCGCGTTCGCTTCCGGGACGACCGCCGCCACCACCCGCAAACCGCCGAGCTCCTCTGCGCCCGCCACGTAGCTCGCCGCGTCGGCAGCGGCCAGCCGCGCCTTGATCTCGTTCATCGCCTTCTGCAGATCGCGCACGTCCGATTGCAAACGCTCGACGCGCTCGACGAGCTCGTCGGGCTTCGCCGAGAGCACCTCGCCGAGCGTTGCGAGCGTGTCCTGCTGCTGCTCGACGTAGCGCTCCGCCGCCTTGCCGACGACGCCTTCGATGCGCCGCACGCCGCTGCCGATCGAGCTCTCCGAGAGCATGACGAACAATCCGAGCTCGCCGGTGGTGTGCGCGTGCGTCCCGCCGCAGAACTCGACCGACGGACCGAAGCCGACCACGCGCACGCGGTCGCCGTACTTCTCGCCCGCCATCGTCACCGCGCCGGTGGCCTTGGCCTCCTCGATCGGCAGCTCGCGCATCTCCTGATGGTAGTCGGCGCGGATGAGCTCGTTGACGCGTTCGGTCACCGCTCGCCGCTGGTGCGGCGTGAGCGCGCCGCCGGGATTGCGGAAATCGAAGCGCATTCGATCGATCCCGACCCACGAGCCGGCCTGCACGACGTCGTCCCCGAGCACGTCTTTGAGCGCGCGCTGCAGCAGGTGCGCCGACGTGTGCTGGCGCCGGATCTCCTCGCGCCATTCGGGGTAGACGCGCGTCCGCACGGCGTCGCCGATGCCGAGCTCGCCTTCGCTGAGCCGTCCGTGATGCGCGATCGCCTCACCGGCGAACTGAGTGTCGGTCACCTCGAACACCGCGCCCGCCGGCGTCGTGATGCGCCCGCGGTCCCCGATCTGGCCGCCCTTCTCGGCGTAGAAGGCCGTGCGGTCGAGCAAGACTTGCGCTTCGGCGCCCGCCTCGATCGCGTCGACCGGCGCACCGCCGACCAGAATCGCCTGCACGCTCGCGTCCGCTTCGAGACCGCCGTAGCCTTCGAACGACGATGCGATCGCCGGCACACCGGTGACGGAGACCACCGCGCGCTTGCGGGCGGCATCGCCGCGCGCCCGCAGCCGCTGTTCGGTCATCTTCTGCTCGAACGCGGTGGAGTCGATCGCCACGCCGCGCTCGCCGGCGATCTCGCGGGTGAGCTCGTACGGGAACCCGTAGGTGTCGTGCAGCACGAACGCGTCCTCGCCCGAGATCAGCATCGTGCAGTCGCCCAGCGCGTCGTCGATCAGCGCTTCGAGCAGCTCCACGCCGCGGTCGAGCGTGCGCATGAACCCGGCCTCTTCGGCGCGCAATGTGGTCTGCACGTCGGGCAGCCGCGCGCGCAGCTCGGGGTAACCGCTCTCGAGCGACGTGACGACCGCGCCGGCGAGATCCGCGACGAACTCGCGCGGGTAGCCCAGCAGCCGGCCGTTGCGGATCGCGCGCCGGATGAGGAAGCGCAGCACGAACCCGCGCTCGGTGTTCGATGGGTACACGCCGTCGGCGATCAGGAACGTCACCGCCCGCGCATGATCCGCGATGATGCGGCGGCGAGCAAGTTGCTCGGCCGGCGGCAACCCCGTCTGTCCGACCGGCGGTTGCGCCGCGATCAAGTCGGTGAACAAGTCGGTCTCATACATCGAGGACTTGCCGTTGGCGATCGCCAGTGCGCGCTCGAATCCGCCCCCGAAGTCGATCGCCTTGCGCGGCAGATCCGAGAGCGTACCGTCCGCGCCGCGATTGAATTGCTGGAACACGATGTTGCCGAGCTCGGTGAAGCGGTTGCCCTTGTTCGGTCCGTTGTCGTCCACGCCGGCCGCGTGCTCGGGCCCCAAGTCGTAGAAAATCTCGCTGCACGGGCCGCACGGGCCGGTCGCCCCCATCGTCCAGAAGTTGTCCTCGTCCCAACGCGTGATCCGCGCGGGGTCGAGCCCGATCTCGTTCTCCCAAAGTTGCTGCGCTTCGTCATCGGAGATGTGCACCGTGACGTGCAGCCGCGCGGGGTCGATCGCCATCACGCCGGTGTAGAAGTCCCAGGCGAACCGAATCGCTTGGGACTTGTAGTAGTCGCCGAACGAGAAGAAGCCCAGCATCTCCAGGAACGTTCCGTGCCGCCCGGTGCGCCCGACGTTCTCGATGTCAGATTTCGCGCCCGCCACGCGCAGGCAGCGCTGGACCGTGACGGCCCGCGGCGCCGGCGCCGGCGACTCGCCCAGAAACACCGGCACGAACTGTTCCATTCCCGCGATGGTGAACAGCGTCGTGCTCATCTCATCGGGGATCAGCGAAGCGGAAGGGAGCTGCGCGTGTCCGTTCCGCACGAAAAAGTCGACGAATGCTTGACGGAGCTGTTGGGAAGTCATGGCCGACCCGTCAGGTTCGCGGCCGGCGGCCCGCCGCCCCGCAGCGCGGGTGCAAAGCGATCAAGCGGGGCGCGAAGCGGCGGGCGGCGGTTCGACGATCGATTCAGCGACCACGATGGAGTTGCGGCGTTCCTTCGACGCGTACAGGGCACCGTCCGCGAGGGCGAACAGCCGCTCGCCGCCGATCGCGTTCGCCGGGAATGCGTGGGCGACGCCAACGCTCACCGTGACGACCGGCGCGACCGTCGATCCGGCATGCGCGATTCCCAGCGATTCGACCCGCTGCCGCAACCGCTCTGCGACTTCGCGCGCGCCGACGGCGGTCACGCCGGGCAAGAGCACGACGAACTCTTCGCCGCCGTATCGCGCGATGAGATCGACGGACCGCAGGAGCGCGCCTCGCAGCGCCTCGGCAACCCGCTGCAGACAAGCGTCGCCGGCCGCGTGCCCATAGCGATCGTTGTACTGCTTGAAGCGGTCGATGTCGAGGATCAGGAGCGCGACGTCGGCCTTCCCACGCTGGCCGAGCGTCCACTGCAGGTACTCGTCGAACGAGCGCCGGTTGCGCAGGCCGGTGAGCGCGTCGACGATCGCCATGGTGCCGAGCCGCCGGTAGATCGCACCGACTTCGAGCAGCAGCATGAACATGACGACGCTCGCCGTCGTCAGCGTCTCGACCTTACCGAGATACCAATTCACCATATAACGCTCGGAAAGCGTTGAACTGAGCAGCCCGTCCAGCGCCGCGACCGCGAGCGCGACCGCAAGCCACACTTGCAGCAGGCTCGGCTTGCGCGCGAAGCCGATGACCAAAATCGCGGCAGCGGCATTGAGCACGAACACGAGCGGAGCGAACACGCTGGTGCGCAGGGCCGTGAAGCGGCCGCTCTCGACGAGTTCCGGGAGCCGGCCGTTGAACGCGATGACCAGACCGATCGCCAGCGATGCGCCGGCGACGACGCCCAGCAGCGCGAACCGGAGAACGGTTCGAATCTGCGACCCGTCGAGCAGGCGCCGCGTGAAGCCGGGATCGTAGAGGCGGTAGCCGGCGATCACCAGCGGAAAGACGAGGTGCCATACGAGCCAGAGCCAGCCCGAGATCTGTCCCGTTCCCGCCGGCGGCTGATCGCGGAACAGCCCTGGGAAATAGGCAACGTACGGAATCGTCAGCAGGCCCGAGAAGGCATATGCCGAGCCGAGATAGGCGAACACGCGAATCCCGTTGACCGAGAACTGGGTGAACAGAAGGAACGCCGTCAGGAAGTCGGCCGCGCCCCAGAACATCGCGCACATCGGGAGGAACGGGGCGATCTCCGGCCCCCGGACGTTTCCGAAGCGAGATGCCGCAAGGGTGAAAACGAGCAGTATACTGACGAATACGACTGCCGAGAACTCGTCGCGCCGCGTAGCCCGGCGCAGCATCATGTCGGCTTGGACGATCGGTTCGTCGGCGAGCATCTGCATGGAAAGTACCGGGCGCGGTGGGATTTCCCGGCAACCCTTCCCCACTCAGGTTCGCATCGCTTTCTTCGCGCAGTTTTACGCGCCGGCTATCGGCTCGGGTGTCGAGCCCGTCGGGCCTCCTTCGCTGCGCCGCGGAAACGCGAAACGGGCCCACGCGATCGCCAGCACGACGAACAGCACCATCCCGACGTAGCGCACCGCGGCGCCGCTGCCGAGCGACGCGAAAGCGATCGCCGCCAGCGCGCGCAGGTTCGCTTCATCGACGTCCCGCGCCGTGCGTGCCGAACGAAACGTCAGCGCCGCCCGGACACCCTCATAGCATGCGAACGCACCCAACGTTCCGGTCAAGAGATACAAGGCAAACCACTGAGCCGCGCGGAGAGCTACTTCTCTTGCAAGAAGTTCTTGAGCTTCTCGAGCGCCTTCTGCTGCAGGCGCGAGACGTGCATCTGCGAGACGTTGAGGCGCTTCGCGATCTCGGTCTGCGACACGCTTTCGTAGAAGCGCAGGTAGAGGATCACGCGTTCGCGCCCGGTCAGCACTTGAAAGGCCCGCTCGAGGTTCGCGCGATCTTCGAGCAGCTCGAGGCCGGCGTCGTTCTGGCCGACGTAGTCGGCCAGCGTCTGCGACTTCTTGTCGCCTTCACCGTTGAGCTCGGTGTCGAGCGAGAGCAGGTTGTACGCCTGGCCGAGCTCTTGGGCCTCGAGGATGTCTTCCTCCGAAGCTCCGAGATGCTGCGCCAGCTCGCCGACCGTCGGGGAGTGCCCCAGCTTTACGGTCAGCTTCTCGATGGCGCGGTTGACGCTGAGGTTGAGCTCCTGGAGGCGCCGCGGAACTTTGACCGCCCAACCCTTGTCGCGGAAGTAGCGCTTGATCTCGCCGACGATCGTCGGCGTCGCATACGTCGTGAACTCGACGCCGCGTTCGAGATCGAAGCGGTCGATCGCCTTGAGCAAGCCGACGGTGCCGACCTGGATCAGGTCGTCGAGGGCTTCACCGCGGTTGGCGAACTTGACCGCCAAGTAGCGGACCAGGTTGAGGTGTGCCACGACGAGCTCGTTGCGCAAGCGATCGAACTCGCTGACGCCCGAGTGGTCGGGACCGCTGTCGAGAGCGCGATCGTTGCGCAGCTCCGCGAACCGCGCAAAAGCCTGACGGGCGCGATTACGGTCCCAACGTTCCTCGTCCACGTGAGGAACCGACGACGACATTGGCTACGCGCTGACGCGCTTGATCATGACGAGCTCGTTGCCGCGGCGCGGATCGCTCGTATAGTCGACGCTGTCCATCAGGGCGCGAATCAAAAACACCCCAAGCTCTTCGGTGCGGCCCTCGTCGAGCCCGCCCGGACGCACCGGCTCGAGGTGGATCCCCGAACCCGCGTCGCGGACGGTCACGCGAAGCTCGTCTTCCCGTGCGTCGCAGACGATCTCGATGACGCCGGCGTCCTGGCCGCCGGCGCTCTGGATGGCGTTGGTGCAGGCCTCGGCCAAGGCGAGCTTGATGTCCTCGATCTCGTCGACCGAGAAGCGGAGCCGGCTGGCGACCGCCGCCACGGCGAGCCGCGCCACCGCGACCCACTCGGCTCGCCCGGGAATCTTCAGCTCGACGATGCCGTGCGAGGACACTTCGAGGGCAGTGGACGCGCTCACACCAGCGCCTTCATCGCGCTCTGCTCGTCGTCGAAGATCCCGAAGATCTTCACCAGCCCGGTGATGTCGAAGATCTTCTTGATCTGCGGGTTCGTGCACACCAGGTTGACCGAGCCGCCGTGCTCGCGAACGCGCTTGAGCCCGCCGATCAGCACGCCCAGCCCGGTCGAGTCGATGTAGCGCACCTTCTCGAGGTTGATCACCAAGTTGTAGTGCTCTTGATCGATCAGTTCGGTGATCGCGTCCTTGACTTTGGGCGACGTATAGACGTCGATCTCGCCGGTGAGGTCGACGACGTACGCGTCTCCCTCAGACTCGCGGACGTTGACTTTGATATCCACCGTATCTCCTAGCTTTCGTTCTCGAGAGTGCTGCGCTGGTGCGATGCCGCGTCTTTTCCTTCGGCGATCGCGACGTCGATGCGGGTCTTGGCCTCGGCGACGATGTGGCGGCCGCGAGCGAGCAGATCACCCGCGTCCCCGGCGGTGTCGCGCGCGCGTTCGCCGGCTTCGCGTGCCTTGGCAACGAGAAGATCGCGCGTTTCCTCGCCGGTTGCCGGTGCGAGGACCATCGCGAGCGTGGCGCCGGCCAGCGCCCCGATCGCCAAACCGGCCACGAAGCCCGAGAACCCGCCGCCCTGTTCGTCAGCCATCGGTGCCCCCGCTTGGCGAACCGGCGCTCTCGCCGCGATGCCCGCCGACCAGCTTGCGCAGGCCGGCACTCACGCCGGTGAGGGTCGCTCCGACGTTGACCAGCGCCGGCGCCAGCGCATCGGAAGCGAGCCGCGCCGTCTTACCGACCCCTGCCGCTACGACTTCGAGCGTCGCCACCACGGCGCCGAGCCGCGCGACCGTCGCGTCGGCGGTATCGGCGATGCCGCCGACGTGGTCGAGCGTCCGAACGACCGGGCCCGAGAGGGCCGCGATCTGCTGATCGACCTCGTCGAGCGTCCCGTTGAGCCGGGTGACGACCCTCGCCAACGACGAGCACACGACGAAAACGCCGATACCGCAAAGCAGCACGCCCACGCCCACGCCGACATCCAAAACGACTGCCCAGTCGAACCCCGAACTCAAAAATGATCCTCCGTGCGCTCGCTAGAGCCACGGTCGGCCCTTTCCCACAATCGCCTGGCGCTACACGGACAGCGGCGAGCCGCACGTCCGCTATGACAAGCGGCAAGCGGCGCAAAACCTGCTCGATTTCGGAGCGCCGTCGTCGAGCGGCCCAAGCGAGAAACGGATCACGCCCGAACGATGGCGCTCGTCAACGGCGAGCGCGGCGATCACGTGGCTCGGCTCGAGCGAGCCGGCGGCGCAGGCGCTGCCCGCCGAGGCCGCGATCGCCTTCCAGGTCGAGCCGGATCAACAGCGCATCCGACGGCAGGCCGGCGAACCCGACCGAGAGGTGGTTGGGCAGCCGCGGCGCGCCGGCGCCGTTCACGACCGCGTCGGGGCAGGCCGCGCGGATGCCCGCCTCGAGGCGGTCGCGCAGCGCTGCGACGCGCGGCGCCGTGGTCGGGCGCTCGGCCTCGGCCAGGCGCAGCGCGCTCGCTAAGCCGGCGATCCCGGCGACGTTCTCGGTGCCGGCGCGCAACCCGTGCTCCTGACCACCTCCGACGATCAGCGGCTCGACCGGAGTCCCGCGGCGCACGTACAGCACCCCCACGCCCTTGGGCCCGTTGAACTTGTGGGCCGAGAGCGACAGCAGATCGACGCCCAGCGTCTCGACGTCGAGCGCCAGCCAGCCCGGCGCCTGAACCGCGTCGGTGTGGAAGAGCACGCCGCGCGCACGGGCGAGCGCGGCCAGCTCGGCGACGGGCTGGATGACCCCGATCTCGTTGTTGGCCAGCATCACGCTGGCGACGGTGGTCTCCGGCGTGAGCGCGCGCGCGAAGGCGTCCGGGTCGACCAGGCCGCGACGGTCGACGCCCAGCCGCGTGACCCGCCAACCGTCGCGCTCGAGCCCGTCGAAGGCGTGCATCACGGCATGGTGTTCGATCGCGCTGGTCACGACGTGACGCCCGCGACCGGCCAGCGCCCGTGCCGCGCCGGCGATCGCCAGCACGTCGGACTCCGAGCCGCCGCCGGTGAAGACGATCTCGCGCGGGCTCGTCCCCAGCACGCGTGCCACCGCGTCGCGGGCGTCGTCGAGCGCCGCGCGCGCAGCGCGGCCTTCGGCGTGCAGCGAGCTCGGATTGTAGCCGCCGCCCAAGAGCGGCACCATCGCCGCGACCGCTTCGGGCCGCACCGTCGTCGTCGCCGCGTTGTCGAGGTAGATGCGGTTCATGCGTCCTCGGTGACCCGTTCGACGCGCGATCGGTTGGCCCGCATCTCCGCGACGAGCTCGCGGACCTCGGCGCGCAACGCGCTGAACTCGTCCTGCAATCCGAGGATGCGCCGCTTCGAGCTGGCCGCGGCCGGCGGTCAGCGCGTCGAGCGCGCCGCCGACGCCGTGCGCCACCTTGGCCAGCGCCTCGCGCTCGTCGGGCGCGTACGGTTCGCCGTGGCGTTTCGGGCCGCAAACCAGGATTCCGACCAACAGTCCGCGCGACGACATCGGAAAGGCGTACTCGCCCCGCAACGCGCCGGCCCGCTGGTGCAGATCGACCGGCTGCATCGACGCGCGCAGCGCCAGCACCGCCGGATCGTTCTCGGAGACGTCGTCGAGCGGCAAGTCGATATCGTGCGCGCAGCGGTAAGACCCGTCCGAGTCGCGCGTCATGACCGCGACCGCCACCGCATCGGAATGATGCGCGACCTCGCTCGCCGTTCGAACGATCAGCACCCCGGCGTCGCTGATAAACGACGCCTCGTGCGCGAAGCGCAGCAACGCCTTCTCCTGTTCGTGCCGGCGGTGGAAGAACAGCGCGTCGACGGAGCGATCGACGCGCTCGTGCACGAAACGGATCGAGAACCCCAGCAGAACGGCAAGCGCGACGCTCACCGCCGTGCTCGTCACGTGTCCCGCGCTCGCCAGCCAATTGCCCAGCGCCCATTCGACGATCATGAACGTCCCGACGAGGATCACCGAGACGACGGAGAAGACCGCGGCGCGATTGAGCGCGAACCCGACGTCCAGCAGTCGCCGGCTCAGGACGGAGTAGGTGAGCCCGATCGGTGCGAGCACCGAGAAGACGTTGACGCAGGCTTGCATCGCGACGGCCATGTCGTTGGTTGGGACCAGCGTGGTGAGCACCAACTGCACGATCTCGGCCACCAGCAGCGAGCCGATCGACGCGACGGCCCAGCTCACCCGCTGCCGTTCGACGCCGCGCGACGCGCCGATCGCACAGCCGCCGGCAACGAGCACGAGCACCTGCGCCCCGCAGATCAAACCGACCGCCCACATTCCGAACCACAGGATCACCGGATCGAACCAGGCCGTGCCCAGCGCGAGCGCGCCGGCGATCCCATAGACCGCGAGCAGCGCCGTCGCAGCGTACGCGAGGCCGTTCACGATGCGGCGCACCGGTGAGAACGGACGCCCGAACAGCGACGTGAACCGGACCAGGATCGCGAGCGCGACCGCACCCAGCACGCCGCCCCAGTCCAAGGCGGCGAAGACGTCGTCGAGCAGCGCCGACGGCGTAACCAAAAGCTGCAGCGCGTCGGCGACGACGTAACAGGAAAGCGCGAGCGAAAGCAGGCGCGCCTCTTGCATCGCGGGGCGCCGCCAACCGATCAGCGCGCCGAACGACGCCATCCACAGCAGGGTGAGATTGCCGATCCAACCGTCCCATCGCGTCGGGCGAGGATCGGGCACGACCTCGACGGCGCGGGTCGCGCCGTCGCGCTCGACCGCGAGCGGAAACGGACGACGCGCAACGAGCGCGGCGACCAGGAAGACGCGGTCGTCGAACGGGATCGCGCGCAGATCCACCCGATCACCGGCACGCAGGCCGGCGCGGGCCGCCGGACCCGACCGGGTGACCGAGGCGATCTCGACCACGTACGGGCGGCCGGCGGGCAGCAGCGTCCAACCCGCCTCGCCGTTCCAAAGGAAGAGGTTCTCGGCGGCGAGGACGAGCAGCACCGTCGCGACCGCAAGGGCCGCGACGGCGATCAGCAACGCGCGCCAGAAACGCGCGCCGGGCAGCTCCTCGGCGAGTGTCGTCAGTCTTCTTCGACGACCTCGACTTCGGTCACCTCAACCTCGTCGGCGATGCCGCCCGGGCCGCCGTGCGGGCCGACGTCCGCCTCCTCCGTCCCGCCGGGACCACCGTGCGGGCCGACGAGGCCTCCAGCCATCATCGCTTCAAACTTCATTGCTCCTCCGGCTCCTCGAGTGTTCACCCGCCGTATCGCGGGGCATTCCGCCGGTAACCCGATCTCTCCCGGGCGGGATCATTCATCGCCGAACGGGTCGCCGCCGGTCGCGGCCCGTGACCCGCGGCGCGCTTCGATCCACGCGCGCAGCCGCGCCTCGTCGCCCTGCTTCGTCGGCTCGAAGTACGCTGCGCTCGCCGAGCGCATCGGGCAGGTTCGACTGCAGCGCGACCGCCGGCGGCAGATCGCCTTCGGCTTCCATCGCCGCGTAGTCGCTGTGCGCGTAGCGGTACCCCTCGCCGTAGCCGAGGTTCTTCATCAGCTTGGTGGGAGCGTTGCGCAGGTGCAGCGGCACGGGATCGTTGCGCGACTCTTGCACGTCCGCTTCGGCCGCGGCGAACGCACGGCCGACGCTGTTCGATTTCGGCGCCGTCGCGAGGTACAGCGTCGCCTGCGCGAGCGCGAACTTTCCCTCGGGCATCCCGACGAAGTGGACCGCCTGCTGGGCCGCGACCGCGACGCCGAGCGCGCGCGGATCGGCCAGACCGATATCTTCGCTGGCCAGAATCACGAGCCGGCGCGCGATGAACATCGGATCCTCGCCCGCGTCGACCATGCGCATGAGCCAGTAGACCGCCGCGTCGGGATCGCTGCCGCGCACGGTTTTGATGAACGCGCTGATCGTATCGTAGTGCGCGTCGCCCGACTTGTCGTAACCGGTGGCGCGGCGCTGCAGCGCGTCGGCGATCGTCCGCTCGTCGACCACGCGTGTCCCGTCGTCGCGCTCGAGGGCCGAGGCCGCGGCGAACTCGAGCGTGTTGAGCGCAGCCCGCGCGTCGCCGTTCGCCAGGTTGACCAGCGCGTCGCGGGCTTCGGGCTCGAGCTCCACCTGCTGCTCGCCCAACCCGCGCTCGGGATCGTGCAGCGCCCGTTCGATCAGCGTTCGCACGTCGTCGTCGTCGAGCGCTTTGAGAACGAACACGCGCGAGCGGGAGAGCAGCGCGGAGTTGACCTCGAACGACGGGTTCTCGGTGGTGGCGCCGATCAGCGTGACGGTACCGTCCTCGACGTAGGGCAGCACCGCGTCCTGCTGCGCTTTGTTGAAGCGATGGATCTCGTCGATGAACAGCACGCTGCGCTTCCCGGCGGCGCGCAGCTTGCGCGCGTCGCTCACCACCCGCCGCAGATCGGCGACGCCGGCGCTGACGGCGGAGATCGCGGCGAAATGCGCGCCGGTCTGCTGCGCGATGATGCGCGCGAGCGTCGTCTTGCCGGTGCCCGGCGGTCCCCACAGAACCATCGACGGCACTTGGTCCGACTCGATCGCGCGGCGCAGCGCGCGGCCCGGTCCGACGATCTGGTCTTGTCCGACGAATTCCTCGAGCGTGCGCGGGCGCATGCGTGCCGCAAGCGGCTCCTTCACTCCAGCCTGTCCTGCGCCTGACGAAGGAGCCGTCGAAGAGTCCGATCACGCCGGGACTCGCGCGCGCCGCATCATGTCGGGAAGGGAAGCCGGTGCCGCTTGGGCTTGGGCGACGGCGAAACCGAACCCGGCGCGGGCGTCGGCACGGGCTGCTTGATCACGATCGGCTTGCCGTCGGCCAAGATCTTCTTGGTGGTGAGATTGTAGTCGAGGTTCTTGGCGGTGAGCGTCGACGCGCCGTCGGTCGTCTTGACGTCGCCCTCGAGATGCAGCATCCCGCTGCCGCGGTTGAGCACGCCGCGCTCGGCATCGGCCTTGCGCGCGCCTTGCTCGAAGTGCACGTGTCCGGTCGCGACGTAGACCTTCGCTTTGGAGTCGATGTCGAGCTTGTCGCAGGTCAACAGCGATGGGCCGCCCTTGGCGTACTCGTCGTTCGACCCGGCCTCGGGTGCGTTGCCGTTGTCGTGCACGACGACGTTGCCGGTCAGCGTGATCGTCCCGCGCTTCTGGTTTCCCTTCGGCGTGGTCGGCGACCGCATCGCTGCCGGGGCGAGCGAGCGCGACATGATGCGGCATCGTGAAGTCGCCGTTGCCCTTGTAGCTGATGTCGTCGGTCTCGACGCGGTAGTCAGGCGTCTCGAGCGACGGCAGACCCGGCTTCGCCGAGGCCGGCGCGGTCGCCGCGGCCGACGGCGACGCGCTCGGCGCCGGCGACGGTGCGTCTGGGCGCGGGGGTCGGCCCGGCGCCGGCGCAGACGACCAGCAGCGTGAGTGCGGCGAGCGACGCGAACGCGACGGAACGCATCGTGCTACGGCCGCGTCATGAAGGCTTCCGCGTCGGTGCGGGCGCGGCGGGCTTGGGCTTGCTCTTGGCCGCTTGCACCGGTCCCGCGGCGGAGGACCGGTCGGCGGTGGGCTCACCGGCTGCGTCATCACCGCCGGGCTGCCGTGGACTTCGGCATCCTTGGTGTTGAGGTCGTAGTCGACGCTGCCCGCCGAGAGCGTCGAGCCGTTGTCGGTGAGCTTCACGTCGCCTTCGAGGTGCAGCTTTCCGCTGGCCCGGTTGAGGATCGCTTTGTCGGCGGTTCCGGTGCGCGTCCCTTGCGAAAAGTGCACGTGGCCGGTCGCCGTGTAGAGCTTCGCCTTCGAGTCGATGTCGAGCTGATCGCAGATCAGCGTCGCGGGGCCGCTGCCGCGGTACGCCGCGTCGCCGGCTTCGGTCGCGTTGCCGCTGTCGTGCACGACGACGTCGCCGATCAGCGTCGCGGTGCCGCGCTTGGAGTTACCGTTCGCCTTGTCGCCGACCGCGTCGGTGCCTGGCCGCAAGAAGTGCACCCGGTGCGGCATCGTGAAGTCGCCGCTGTTGAAGTTCCAGTGCGTCTCGTCGGTTTGGATGCGGTAGTCCGGCGTCGCAAGCCCTCCCGGCGCGGGATCGGGCGCGGGCGCAGCGCCCAGCACGAAAAAGCCGCTGAGGACGGCCAGGGCGATGGTGAGACGGGGCTGCGCGAGCCGGCGGCGGGTCATCACGATGTTCGTACGGCTCCTCGGCGCGAACGTTTCCCCTAAAACCGTTGCGAGCTGGTGTACCCGACGCGCTGCCCGGTTCCGATCGCGACACATGACATGGGGTCCTCGGCGACGATAACCGGTATCCCTGTGACCTCTCCGAGTAACGTATCCAAGCCGCGCAGCAGCGCACCGCCGCCGGTCAGGATGACGCCCCGGTCGATGATGTCCGCCGCCAGCTCGGGCGGTGTCTTCTCGAGCACCGACTTGACTGCTTCGACGATCGCCTGGACCGGCTCGGAGAGCGCCTCGCGCACCTCCTCCGAGGTGATCTTGACCGTTTTGGGCAGGCCGTTGATGAGGTCGCGGCCGCGGATCTCCATCGCCAGCTCCTGGTCGAGCCGATAGGCCGAGCCGATCTTGATCTTGATCTCCTCGGCGGTGCGCTCGCCGATCATCAGGTTGTAGACGCGGCGGATGTGCCGGATGATCGCTTCGTCGAGCTTGTTGCCGGCGACGCGGATCGACTGCGAGACCACGATCCCGCCCAGCGAGATCACCGCGACGTCGGTGGTGCCGCCGCCGATGTCGACGACCATGTTGCCCGACGGGCCGTCGATGGGCAGGCCGGCGCCGATCGCGGCGGCCATCGGCTCTTCGATGATGTCGACCGACTTGGCGCCGGCCAGCTTGGCGGCGTCGCGCACGGCACGCTCCTCCACCGAGGTGATCTCGGCCGGGACGCAGATGACGACCGACGGTTTGGGCCGGAACAGCGTGCTCAGCCACGAGCGCTGCCGGGTGACCTTCTTGATGAAGTAGCCGAGCATCGCTTCGGTCACCTCGAAGTCGGCGATGACCCCGTCTCTCAGCGGCCGGATCGCCTGGATGTTGCTGGGCGTCTTGCCGAGCATCAGCCGGGCCTCTTCCCCGACGGCGAGGGTCTTGTTGGTGCGGACGTCCTTGGCGACCACGGACGGCTCGCGCAACACGATCCCCTTGCCCTTGACGTACACGAGGACGTTGGCGGTCCCCAGGTCGATCCCGATATCGATGACACTACTCCCGAACTGGTGCGCCGCAGCGAGGCATGCGACGGAGCCGTCGTGAAAACGGCCCTAGGTGCGTTCGGCCCCAGACGCCCCGATTCCTCAGAGGCCGTCGCGGTTGCTCCGCCGAGGGACGACTTGCCGCCGGAAGTCAGACGTAGTCGCGCAGGGTCAAGCTCACGTCGCGTGCCGATCCGTCCTTGGCGACGACATGCAAGCTGACCGCGGTGCCGGGCTTCCCGCGCAGCAGATCGCGCACCGCCGCCAAGCCGAGGGTACCTCCGTCATGACCGCCGACGGTCGAGAGAACATCGCCTTTCACGATCCCGGCCGCGGCGGCCGGCGTTCCGGGACGCACGTCGGCGACGATGATCTTCCCGCCTTGCGTGATGAGGAACATCCCGGAGCGGTCGTAGGTGTCGCGCACCGCGAACTCCGCGTCGGGAACGAACGCCACCGTTTGGTGCGCGTAGTCGAACGTCACCGCGAAACGCTTGAGCACGCCCGCGCCGACGTTGCCGGCATAATACGGCTCGGCGAATGCGCCCTTGGTCTGCGTGCTCAGGTCGGTGATGACGTCGGGAATCGTGTAACCGGCGATCGCCAGCGTCGTGCGTCCGAGCCGGCCGAGCGACGCGCCCCCGATGCCGAAACCGTTCGCCCCGACCGCAGCCGCGTTCGGCGGCACGA
Source organism: Vulcanimicrobiota bacterium (assembly GCA_963723445.1). GTDB lineage: Bacteria > Vulcanimicrobiota > Vulcanimicrobiia > Vulcanimicrobiales > Vulcanimicrobiaceae > Vulcanimicrobium. The sequence continues at coordinate 459,677 of CAVRQP010000005.1, read as the reverse complement.
CCGACGGGTGTGCCGCGAGGAACGGGCTCAACACGGTAAGCCCGATGCGACTGCCGGTGTCGAGCACGCATTGTCCCGCGAACCCTCCGATCGCGCAGTCGATCATCGGATGCTGTCCGTAGAACGAGAACGCGATCGTCTTGCCCTCCGCGACCGGCGTGGCGGCGGCGGGCGTGCGCAACACGATGTTCTTTGTCCCGTAGTCGAAGGTCGTCACGAACCGCGCCAGCACCTCGAAGCCGATCAGCCCGTCGACCGGCTTACCGCTCGAGATGCCGAATCCGGCATGCACCGGCGCGACGACGAACGTCTGCTTGCGCAACGTCGCGTCGCCGACGCCCAACGCACCGACCGTTGCAAACTGGACCGCTTCGGTTGCGGCACCGACGCCGCTGCCGGCGCCATTTCCCGCCGATCCGAGGCCGAGCTGCTTGGCGACGTCCACGTCGATGATGTTCTGCCCGCCGGTATCGAACAAGAAGCGGAACGGGCCTTTGCCGTCGATCGTGACCGGCAGCGCAACGTGGTTGTCGACGAGCTCGAACGGTATCGTCGTGGTGCCCGACGGGAGCGTGAAGTCGGTGACGTGCTCGGCCGGCCGCCGTAGTCCCGCCGCCGCGCCAGGATCGTTCGCGACCGCGCTCGTCCCACTGAACGTCGAGCCGTTTCCGTCGGTCTCGGACGTTTGGGCGAACGGCACGTTGAGGCCGTCGACGCTGCGGTAGTCGCCGTAGGTCGTCGTCGTCGTGCTCCCACCGAACGTCGCAATCATCCGAACCGGCAAGTGCGTCGCGGCGTCGATCCAGAGCTCGAACGGTACGCTCCCTTTCGGCGTGATCTGCAGCGCATCGTAGCGATGACCGGCGTCGGTCTTTTCGCCGAGCGGCGTCACGGCGGCGCCCCCGCGATCAGGTGCCCACAGCAGATAGCGATTCATGTAGACCGCGTCGATCGCGCCCAGCAGCGCCGGCCGGCTGGCGTCGTCCCATACGATCCCGCTCGCGTCCTCGTTCCAAGCGTGCGTTCCGTCGAATCCCTGGGCGCCGCCGACCGGACCGGCGTCGGCATACTGGGCGTAGCTGCCGGAACGGAGATCGGTCCATGACTCGGCGCTGCCCTTCACCCCGACCAAGGTGGTGGTGCCGCGTTGATGCAGCGTGTGAATCTTCGGCAGCGCCGCGAGGCCGAGCGCCGCGCCTGACGCGCGTAAGATCGCGTCTACGGAATCACCGGCGCTCGCTGCCCGCGCGGCCACCGGACCGGCGCTCGCTAGAGCTACCGACGTGCCAATCGCTGCGAGCATGCGAAATACCGGCGATACGTTCATGGCCGAACGTACGTGTCGCGCAGCCCCGAAGTTTCAGACGCTCGGATAGACGCTGGTCTCGAAGGTGCCGGTCGGCTCGCTGAACGGGATGATGCCGCTGGCCCGCTGGACTTGACCGCCCAGCGCGGAGAGCGTTTCTTCGAGCCGCTCGTAACCGCGATCGATGTACTCGAGGCCGATGATCTCCGTCTCGCCTGCAGCGGCGAGCCCGGCCAGCACCAGCGCCGCGCCCGCGCGAATGTCGGGTGCTTCGACCGGCGCGCCCGACAGGCTGGCGACACCTTTGACGAGCGCCGTGTTGTTGTCCATGGCGACGCGCACGTCGGCGCCCATCCGCACCAGCTCGTTGACGTACGAGAAGCGCGCGTTGAAGATCGACTCCTCGACCACGCTCACGCCCGGCGCGGTGCACAGGAACGAAAGCATTTGCGGCTGCAAATCGGTGGGAAAGCCGGGATGGGGCGCGGTCACGACGTCGGTCCCGCCTTTGACGCTGCCGGCCTGCACGCGAACCCAGTCCTCACCGTTGCTGACTTCGGCGCCGCACTCGGTCAAGGCGAGCTGCAGCGCGAGAACGTCGTCGGGACGCGTCCGCTTCACCGTGACGTCGCCGCGCGTAACGGCGCCGGCGATCATCAGCGTCCCGGTCGCGATACGGTCGGGGATGATCTCGTACTCGACGCCGTGCAGTTCGCCGACGCCGGTGATGCGCATCGTGTCGCCGCCCGCGCCGGCGATCTTCGCGCCCATCGCGATGAGGAAGTTCGCCAGATCGACGACCTCGGGTTCCATCGCGGCGTTGTGCACGATCGTGTCGCCGCGCGCCGTGACGGCGGCCAGCATCGCGTTCTTCGTCGCGCCGACCGACGGCGTGCGAAACTCGATGTCGCCGCCCGCAAGCATGCCGTCGACGGCGCTCGCGATCAGGTAGCCGTGCGCGACCGAGACTTCGGCGCCCAGCGCGCGGAAGGCGGCCTCGTGCATGTCGGTCGCGCGCGTGCCGAGGATGCAACCGCCCGGGAGCGGTACCTCGGCCCGGCCGAAACGGCCCAGCAGCGGTCCGCACAGGTCGAACGACGCGGCCAGCTTGCGCACGAGCGCGTACGGCGCGTGGTACTTGTTGACGTTGGCGCAGTCGATCGTGACCGTGTTGCGCCCTTGCAGCGAAACGCGCGCGCCGAGCGCCTCGAGCAGCGACCACATCACCGACACGTCGGTAATGCGCGGGACGCGGTGGAGCGTCACCTTGCCGCGGGCGAGCAGCGCCGCCGCCATGATCGGCAAGGCCGCGTTCTTCGCGCCTTGCACCTCGACGCTACCTTCGAGCCGAGCCCCGCCGACGACGCGTAGCGTAGTATCCAGGCGATCCAACACGTTCACGCTACGCCCCAACCGACGAGAGGTTCCAAAGGTGCCGTTTGCGTGTCGTGCGCGCCGCCGGTGAACGTTGCCTGCAGCCGGCCGTCGGGCGCGACGCCGATCTGCACCGTAAAAGCGCGGGTGCCGTCGATCTCGCGCATGCGGGCGCGCGCGCTGTCGGCCTGCCCGACGTAGCGGCCCCCGTCGACGTCGACGAACCGGATGTTGCCGTCCGGATAGAAGCCGAAGGTGAACGTGCCTCCCCCGATCGCCCCGCGGACGAGTTGCGTCGTGTCGTCGGCGATCTCGGTGATGAAGCGCGGCACCGCGCCGTTGGGCTCGGACTCGGGCCGGGGCGGCGGAGGCCCGAACCGCGGACCGTCCGGCGGTGCCGGGTGGACGATCCGGGCCGGCGGCGGCTGAACGGGACTGGGAGTGAAGGCGACGTCGGGTACGGCGGGCTGCTCGACGGGCGCGGCCTGCGGCGGCGCCGGGGATGGCGGCGGTGCCGGGGCGGCGCGTGGCGCTGGCGGCGTGGCGCCTGGGCCGGCGGCGGCGCCTGGGCCGGCGGCGGCACAGGTGCGGCCGCCTGGGGTTGGGCGGCCGGCGGAACGACGAGGGGTTCGGGGGCCGGCCCACGTGCCGGCCACACGTCGCGCTTGCCGAGGGCAAGCTCCATCGCCCACAAACAAAATTCGAGTGCGGCGAGTTGGACTCCGACTGCGGCCAAGAAGACCCAGACCGGCGTGCGTTTCATTCCGGCTTCGTCCTTCGGCATCGGACTCGATGTTTCTTAGCGCGCTTCTACGTAAAGGATAGCGTACGTAAACCGTCGTCCTGCCGAGGGCTCCATGGCACGCAGCATCATCGCACCCGCGGAGCGGGTCACCAACCTCCGGTGGGGCATCGCCCTGATCCTCGGCTTCGGCGTCTTGATCAACTACATCGACCGCGGCGCCTTGTCGGTCGCCGCCAAACCGCTCCACGACGAGCTAGGAATGGGTCCGGCGGAGTTCGGCGTGCTCAGCAGCGCCTTTTTCGCAGTGTATGCGTTCTCGCAGATCCCGATCGGCTACATCCTCGACCGATTCGGCGTCACGATCATCTCGCGGATCGGGGCCTTCCTGTGGAGCGTCGCGTCGGTGTGCACCGCGATCGCCCCGAACTTCGGGCTCATCTACACGGCCCGGCTGTTTCTGGGCCTCGCCGAAGCTCCGACGTTCCCCGCCAACGCAAAGGCGGTCGGCTATTGGTTTCCGCGCAGCGAACGCGGGCTCGCGACCTCACTGTTCGACGCGGCGGCAAAGCTGTCCAATGCCATCGGCGTCGCCTTCACCGCCTATTTGCTGGTGATGTTCGGCTGGCGCGGGATGTTCTGGACGACCGCAGCGCTCAGCTTGGTATTCTTCGGGCTGTTCTGGATCTTCTATCGCAACCCGAGTCAGGATAAGCGCCTGACGACGGCCGAGGCGAAGTACATCGCCGACGGCGGCGGAGAGCCGGAGACGCCGGCAGGTGAGCGGCCACGCGGCGCGAGCCTGTGGTATCTGCTCGCGCAAACGAAGGTCTGGGGACTGACGATCGGCTTCGCGGCGTATGGATATCTGTTCGCGTTCTTGCTGACCTGGCTGCCGACGTATCTGCAGAGCACGTTCAGCATCAACATCCTCAAAGCAGGCGGCTACGTCTTCCTGATCTGGGGCGTGGGCACGCTGGCCGACCTCATCGTCGGCGGCTGGCTCGTCGACTACCTCATCAAGCGCGGCTACGATGCGAACCGCGTGCGCAAGACCGTCCTCATCGCCGGACTCGTGCTCGGCTTCGCGGTGATCGGCGCGGCGTACACCAAGGACATCAACGTCGCGGTCTTCTGGATCACCGTCGCGGTCGCGGGGGTCTCGTTCCACGCGCCGGTCGGCTGGTCGATCCCGGCGCTGATCGCCCCCGCCAACAGCACCGGTCAAGTCGGCGGGATCATGAACTTCCTCAACAACGTCGCGGGCTTTTTCGCGCCGACGATCACCGGGATCATCGTCGCCCGCACGGGCTCCTTCAACATCGCGCTGATCACGGCGGCCGTGATCCTGATCGTCGGCATCTTCTCGTACGTCGTCGTGCTGGGGCGCATCGACAAGGTCCCCGAGCCGGCCCTTGCCGGCCGCTGAACCCAAGCTCGGCGCCAAGGGCCGGCGCCGGCCCGCCGCCGCGCATGCCGCCACCGCGACGGACACGGCCGGCGCCGTCGTCGGCGTGGACCTCGGCACGTCGGCGGTCAAGGTTCTCGCGGTCACGACGAGCGGGCGTGAGATCGCGACCGGCTCGCAGTTCTATGGCCTCGAGACGCCGCAGGCCGGCTTCGTCGAGCAAGATGCGGACGTGGTCTACCGCGCGACGATGAAGGTCCTGGCCGGCGTGCTGGCCGACGTTCGCATGCGCGGCAGCGAGGTCGCGGCGATCGGCTTTTCCAGCGCGATGCACGGCGTGCTGTGCGTCGACGACGCGGGTGAGCCGCTCTCACGGGTGATCACGTGGATGGACCGCCGCGCGCACGCCGTCGCCGACAAGTGGCGCAGCGACGGCACCGCGCTCAGCCTCTATCAGTCGACCGGCGCGCCGATGCATCCGATGCTGCCGATCGCGAAGCTGCGCTGGCTCGCCGAGAACGAACCCAAGACGTTCGCGCGAGCGCGCCGCTTCGTCGGCCTCAAGGAGCTCGTCGTGTTCCGCTGGACCGGCGAGTGGCTGATCGATCACGGGATCGCCTCGGCGACCGGGATGTTCGACCTGCGCACGCGCGACTGGCACCCGCGCGCGCTCGAGCTGGCCGGCGTCGAGCCGGATCGGCTGGCCCGGCCGGCGCCCCCGTCGACCGCGCTGCGCCGCTTTCGGCCGGCGATCGCCCGCGAGCTCGGACTCTCCGGGTCGACCGCGCTGGTGCTGGGGTCGTCCGACGGAGCGCTGGCGAACATCGGCGTCGGCGCGAGCGGCCACGCCGACATCGCGCTCACGCTCGGAACGTCGGGCGCGGTCCGCATTCTCTCCGACGATCCGATCCTCGACGCGCGCGCGCGCACGTTCTGCTACTGTGCCGCCGACGCAAGCTACGTGGTCGGCGGACCGACCAGCGCGGCAGGCGCGTCGCTCGACTGGATCTTCGGCCTGCTGCTCGACGAGCTGCCGATGGAGCAGCGCTTCGCGCGGGCGGTCGAGCTCGCCGAGCAGATCGCACCGGGCGCCGGAGGTTTGGTGGTGCTCCCGTTCTTCGCCGGTGAACGCGCGCCGTACTGGAACAGCGCGCTGCGCGGCGCATTCGACGGCCTCGACCTCGCGCACGATCGGCGCACGATCCTGCGGGCCGGATTCGAGAGCGTCGTGTTCGGCGTGTATGCCGTCTACGACGTCGTGCGCGAGTTGGCGCAGGACGCGCAGCGGTTGCTGCTCAGCGGCGGGCTGACGAAGTCACCGCTGGTGCGCGGGCTGTTGGCCGACGTGTTCGGGATCCCGGCGATCCAGCCGCACCAGCAGGAAGCGTCGGCGTTCGGCGCCGCGCTGCTCGCCGCCGAAGCCGTCGGACTGGTCAACGACGCCACCGCCGCCGCTCGCGCCGCCGGCTACGACGCCCCGACGAAGCCCAACGCCAAGCTCGCGCTGACCTACCGCGTCGCCTTCGAACGCTACCGCCGCCACATCGACGCGCATCTCCCGCTCATCGGCTGATCCGCTCGCGTCATCCTGAGCCCGTCATGTCATCCTGAGCCCGTCATGTCATCCTGAGCCCGTCATGTCATCCTGACCTTGTCGAAGGACGCCGAGGCGATCGAAACGCGGCGGCGGGGTGAGGAAGGCGTTGAGCGCGTACCAGAAGCGCTCGCGGTTGTAGGCCAGCACCAGCGAGTGCGCGGCGCCGGGGATGACGACGAATTGCTTGTCGGCGTTCGGCAACAGCGCGAAGAAACCGATCAGATCGTCCTGGGTCGAGATCCCGTCGTACTCGCCGCGCGCCATGAGCACCGGAACGCGCAACGCACGAGGATCGACCAGCGGCAGCTTGGTCACCATGTCGAGGTACGTCCCGGTCGGCACGGCATCGCCGTATGCCGCCTCGGCATCGGCGATCGCGTCACCGACAGCGGGATCGGCCGTTCCCGGTTTGTCGCGCGTGAAGATGCTGCGGTACAGTTCGCGCGTCGCCGGGCGCATGTTGTGCGAGCGGTAGAACTCGACGTCGCGGGCGCGGCTCGTTAGCGTGGGCGATCCCTTGCCGGTCCAGGTGAACGCGGACAGCGCCAAGCGTTCGACCGCGCCGGGTGCGGCGACGCTGAACGCCGCGGCTCGAATCCCGCCCGATGACTCGCCGAAGAAGTGCGCCGACGTACGCGACGTCTCGCGCCGCACGACGTCCATTGCGGCGCGCAGGTCGTCGACGCCGCTGGCGACGTCGGAGTTACCGCTGGTGCGATCCGACCGGCCGTACCCTTCGTGATCCATCGTCCACACGTCGAAGCCGTAGCGCGCGAACGCATCCATCATCGAATAGTTCGCCCGCCCCGGAACGGTGAGATCGAAGGTCGAGCGGCCGCTCATCGAAGAGCCGTGCACCAGGAACAAGGCGGGACGCGTGCCGTTCGTCGCGCTCGCGCCCAGGCGCCGGCGATAGACGGCGAGCTTCACCGTGCCTTTATACGCCCAGTACTCGTCGCTGAGCAGCGATTGGTCCGCGGCGTCGGCTCGCTGCGGGACGCGCTCCGGCGAGCCACGCCGACGCGCCGAGCGCCACACCGAACTCTGCGCGCTTCATGTCGATGCCGGTGATCGTGCGTCGCACGGAGGTCTTTTGCCTCTCGAGTAACCCGGTCGAGGTCGCCTAACGTGCCGAGCTCGTGAACGTCGGCAACCCCGCCGCGCCGGGGGCGGTCGTCGTATCGGAATGGCGGTGACGCAAACGCGCGGGAATGCGCCGGTCTATCTGGCGCTGGTGGTCCTGTCGCTGGTGTGGGGCTACACCTGGGTGACGATCAAGATCGCGACGGAGAACGCGTCGCCGCTGTTCGTTGCCGGGGCGCGGCTGGCGGCGGCGACGCTGATCCTGTTCGGGATCTTGGCGCTGTCGCGGCGTTCGCTCAAGCCGACACCGTTCGTTCCGACGCTGATCCTCGGTTTGCTGCAGACCACCGGCTGGACGCTGCTGCAGACGATCGCGGTCTCGCAGGCCGGCGCGGGCAAGTCGGCGGTCCTCGGCTACACGATGCCGTTTTGGACCGCGCTGTTGGCCTGGCCGTTCTTGGGCGAACGCATCGCCGGGCTGCGCTGGGTCGCGCTCGCGCTCGCCGCCGCCGGCCTGGCGTTTGTCGTTGCCCCGCTCGACGCGCGATCGTTCGGGTCCGACGCGCTCGCCGTGCTGGCCGGGGTCTCCTGGGGCGCGAGCGCGGTGTACGCCAAGCGGCTGCGCGCGCGATACGACGTCGAGCTGCTCTCGCTGACCTGCTGGCAGTTGCTGTGGGGAACGCTGCCGCTGGTCGCGCTTGATGCTGGCCTTCCCGGCGTCGATCCATTGGACCGAACCGTTCATCGCGTCGATGGCGTTCATGGCGATCGGCGGCGGCGCGCTGGGCTGGTTCCTGTGGATGTTCATCCTGTCGCGGTTGCCGGCCGGCGTCGCCGGGATCGCATCGCTCGCGACCCCGGTCGTCGGCGTGCTGTCGGCGGCGATTCAACTGCGCGAGATTCCGGCCGCCGGCGAGTTGATCGGAATGGTGCTGATCGTTGTCGCGCTGGTCGTCAACGCGATCTCGCCGCCGGCGAACGTTACCGTGGTACCGCCGGATCCCGCAATCGCGGACGCGGCGTCGTAGCGCCCGTTAAGGCGCGGTCAGCTTTCCACCCGTCCGCGGCGGATTCGCTGCCTGCCACGACGAGCCGCCGGCGAAGTCGACCTCGAGCGGCATCACGACCAGGCGAGCGGCGGCGGCCGGTGTGCCGCCTCCCGGAGCAGCATAGCCATAGGTTCCGTCCTCATTTCGCCGGCCGTCCAGCACGACGCAGTTGCCGTTGGGAGCCAGCAGCGTTCCGCCACGGGACGTCTCGATCGGCACGTCCTTTGAAAACGTGCCGCGCGTATCGTGCGTCTGCACGCCGAGAATGGTCCCGCTCGCGTCGAGGAACACGAAGCCGGTCCGCACCAGCGTCGCAGCGCGCTCGTCGTGGTTGACGAACGTCACGCACGTCGTTCGCACGAGGGACTGCGGAATCGCCGAGCGCGCCGGCGCGGAATCCTGCTCGTACACGTCGGTGAACGCAACCGGCGCGCCGTCCGGTACGAACGCTTCACTGCGAAGCGGCCCGTCCGGCGGAGCAAGATTCGGCAGGTTGACGTGGTCGCCGGTCTGCGGAACCTGGTCGTTTTTCCACATCGTTCCGTCTTGATACCGAACCTCGCGCGCGGAGACGACGATCGCGGCGATACGCACCTTCGGGCCGCCCCGCACCGTCTCGTACCACCAATCGGCCTGATCGGGCCCGTTGACGGTGCGAAGAGGTTCACAATTGCCGTTGGTGAGAAACGGGGCGAAGCCGACCGAGCCCGAGTAGCCCGACTCCTTGTCGACGAAGAACCGACCGCGGGGTCGCAGCACGTCGACGCCCAAGACATTTCCGGCTGCGTCGGCCAAGGCGAGACTGAGCACGGCAGCCGTCGCGGTGGTCGCACCATGGTTGACGAAGACGACGCAGACGGCCGGCACCCCCGATGCCAAGTAGCGATATGAAGCGCTGATCGCGATCGGGCTGGGACGCGCGGGGTCGTCGATGACGTACGGCGGCCCGGCGGATGCCCGCTGGGCGACGAGCAGCACGACGAGCGGCGCCAAGAGCGCTGCCGCGACGAAACGCTTCCAGGCAAGAACCCGCCGCGCGATCGACAATATCATGGAGCCACCCCTTCTCTTCGAGGAATCTCTGTGTCCCACGTCAGCGGCATCCACTTCCTGCAGATCCCCGGCCCGACCAACGTTCCGGAACGCGTGCTGCGCGCCATCGATCGCGCGACGATGGACCACCGCGGGCCGGCCTTCGCGAAGCTGTCGCTCGATATTGCCGAGCGGATCAAGCCGGTGTTCGCAACCACCGGTCCGGTCGTCATCTATGCCGCCTCGGGGACCGGCGCGTGGGAGGCGGCGCTGGTCAACACCCTCTCGCCCGGCGATCGCGTGCTCATGGCGGAGACGGGACAGTTTGCCGCCTTGTGGAGCAAGCTCGCGAGCCGCCTGGGCTTGGAGGTCGAGATGATCCCGGGCGACTGGCGTCACGGCGTCGATCCCGACAGCGTCGCGGCACGGCTGAGCGACGATCGCGGACACGCGATCAAAGCGGTCGCGATCGTGCACAACGAGACCTCGACGGGCGTCACCAGCCGTGTCGCCGACGTGCGCGCCGCGATCGACCGCACCGGTCATCCCGCGCTCTTCATGGTCGACACCGTTTCATCGCTGGCATCGCTCGACTACCGGCACGACGAGTGGGCCGTCGACGTAAGCATCGGCGGCTCGCAGAAGGGGTTGATGCTGCCGCCCGGTCTCGCGTTCAACGCGATCTCCGAGAAGGCGCTCGCGGCCTCGCGCACCGCGCGACTGCCGCGCGCGTACTGGGCCTGGGACGATATGCTCGCCGCCAACCGCGATGGTTTCTTCCCGTACACGCCGGCGACCAACTTGCTGTACGGTTTGCGCGAAGCCCTGCAGATGCTCGAGGAAGAGGGTCTGCCCAACGTATTCGCTCGCCACGCCCGCCACGGCGAAGCGACGCGCCGCGCCGCGCACGGCTGGGGCCTCGAGAACCTTGCGCTCGACCCGCGCGAGTACTCGAACACGGTGACCGCGCTGCTCGTCCCCGAGGGGGTCGACCCCGACGCGCTCCGCGCGCTGATTCTCGAGCGGTTCAACATGTCGCTGGGCGTGGGCTTGGGCAAAGTGAAGGGCCGCGTCTTTCGCATCGGGCACCTCGGCTCGTTCAACGACTTGATGCTCGCCGGCACGCTGTCGGGCGTGCAGATGGGCCTCGATCTGGCCGGGATCGCGCACGGCGACGGCGTTTCGCCGGCGCTCGCGTATTGGCCAACCCGATGCCGGCGCTCGCGGCCGTCTGATTCGCGAACCGGTCCTCGCGCGGCGGCTCGAATCCGCGCTCCGCGCCGCCGTCGCGGGCGACGTCCGGTTCGATCGCACCACGCGCGGAATGTACGCGACCGATGCGTCGATCTATCAGATCTTCCCGCTCGGCGTCGTGATGCCGCGTGATGATGCCGACGTCGAAGCGGTGGTCGCGATCGCACGCGAGCACGGCGTCCCGGTCACCGCGCGCGGCGGGGGCACCTCGCAGTGCGGTCAGACCGTCAACCACGGCCTGATCGTCGACGTCAGCCGCTCGCTGCGCGAGATCGTCGCGCTCGACACCACGGCGCGGCGCGCGTGCGTGCAGCCCGGAATCGTGCTCGACGACCTCAACCGCGAGCTCAAACGCCACGGGCTGTTCTTTCCGGTCGATCCATCGACCGCCGGCCGCTGCACGATCGGCGGAATGACGGCCAACAACAGCTCCGGTGCGCGCTCGATTCGCTACGGGATCATGGCCGACAACGTGGCCGGCATCGACGGCGTGCTCGCCGACGGAACGCGGGCGCGCTTCGGGCCGGTCGGCGCGGGCGGCGCCGGCGGTTCGGAGCGGTACCGCGAGCTGGTCGCGCGCGTTCGTGCGATCGCGGCCCGCGAAGCCGGCGAGATCGAGGCGCGCATCCCGAAGGTTCAGCGCCACGTCGGCGGCTACGCGATCCAGACGATTCGCCCGAGCGGCGAGTTCAACATGGCCAAGCTGCTGGTCGGCTCGGAAGGAACGCTGGCGTTCTTCACCGCGATCGACCTCGCGCTGCAGCCGCTGCCGCATGCCAAGGCGCTGGGCGTCTGCCACTTCCCGGCCTTCGCCGACGCGATGCGGTCGACGGAGGCGATCGTCGCGCTCGATCCGGTCGCCGTCGAGCTGGTCGACCGCACGATGATCGAGCTCTCGCGCGAGATCGCCGCCTTCGCGCCGATCGTGGCGAAGTATGTCCGCGGCGAACCCGGTTCGCTGCTGCTGGTCGAGTTCACCGGCGACGAACCCGAACCGCTCGCGCGCAAGCTCGACGAGCTCGACGACACGCTGGCGGCGCTCGGCTTCCCGCGCGCGGTGGTGAAGCTGACCGATCCGGCGCAGCAGGCGGAGATGTGGGAGCTGCGCTCGGCGGGCCTGAACATCATGATGTCGATGCGCGGCGACGCCAAGCCCGTCTCGATCATCGAAGATTGCGCCGTCCCGCTGAAGCACCTGGCCGATTACACCGAGCGCGTCAACGCGATCTTCGCCAAGTACGGTACGACCGGGACGTTCTACGCGCACGCGTCGGTCGGTTGCCTGCACGTGCGGCCGGTGCTCAACGTCAAGCGCGGCGACGACGTCGGCAAGCTGCGCGCGATCGCCGAGGAGGCGTTCGCGCTCGTCCGTGAATACGGCGGCGCGCACTCGGGCGAGCACGGTGACGGGATCGTGCGATCCGAGTTTCACGAGGAGATGTTCGGGTCGCGCATCGTCGCGGCGTTCCGCGAGATCAAGGCGGCGTTCGATCCCGGCAACACGCTCAACCCCGGCAAGATCGTCGATGCGCCGAAGATGGACGACCGCACGCTGTTCCGCTACGGTCCGGCGTACGCACCGTTGCCGGTCGCGACGGCGTTGGACTGGTCGGCGTTCGGCTCGTTCGCGGGCGCGGTCGAGATGTGCAACAACAACGGCGCGTGCCGCAAGAGCGCGCCGGGCGCGATGTGCCCGTCGTACCGCGTCACCGGCGACGAGCACCATGTGACGCGTGGGCGCGCGAACGGCCTGCGGCTCGCGCTCACCGGCCAGCTCGGCCCCGGCGGCCTGACCTCGCGCGAGCTGTACGACGCGCTCGACCTGTGCGTGTCGTGCAAGGCCTGCAAGCGCGAGTGCCCGACCGGCGTCGACATGGCCAAGATGAAGATCGAGTTCCTGGCCGGCTATCGCAAGGCGCACGGCACGCCGCTGGGCGATCGGATCGTCGCCGGGCTGCCACGCGCCGCGCACCGCCTCGGCCCCCTCGGCCGGCACGTCGCGAACGCCGCGCAGCGGGTGCCGGGCGTCGCGATCCTGGTCGAACGCACGCTCGGGTTCACCGCCAAACGGCCGCTCCCGAAATGGCACGCGCATCCGTTCCGCGAACCGGGCGGTACGGCCGCGCCGGCGGCGCCGAACGGCGAAGTGGTGCTGTTCGTCGATACGTTCAACCGCTGGTACGAAGCCGACGTCGCGCGCGCCGCGCAGCGCGTTCTCGCCGCGGCCGGTTATGCGGTGACGTTCGCGCGTGCCCGCGACGGAACGCGGCCGCTGTGCTGCGGCCGGACATTCCTGTCGGCCGGCATGCTGGTCGACGCGCGCGCCGAGGCGCGGCGCACGATCGCGGCGCTGCTCCCGTACGCGCGGCGCGGCGTGCCGATCGTCGGCCTCGAACCGTCGTGCCTGCTGACGCTGCGCGACGAGTTTCTCTCGCTCGAGCCGACCGACGACGCCCGCAGCGTGGCCGCGCAAGCGCTCCTGTTCGAAGAGTTCGTCGCGCGCGAGCTCGATGCCGGCCGCTGGTCGCCGCCCACGAAAGCGCTCGACGCGAAAGCCGTTGTGCACGGGCACTGCCATCAAAAGGCGTTCGGCGCCATGCCTGCCGTCATGCGCGCCCTGCGCGCGATTCCGGGCTTGGATGCAACAGCGATCGAGTCGTCGTGCTGCGGGATGGCGGGCACGTTCGGCTACGAAGCCGAGCACTACGACATCTCGATGCGCATGGCCGAGCGCGACCTGCTCCCCGCCGTCCGCGCCGCCGATAGTACCACGCTCATTGTCGCCGACGGCATGAGCTGCAAGCACCAAATCGAGCACGGCACCGAGCGCCGCCCCCTCCACGTCGCCGAAGTCTACGCGCTGGCGCTCTGAGCGGCGCCCTCGATTTCGGCAATGAAAGCGCTGAAACGCCGCGCGAGTTCGTCGGGATCGGTCGTCACGAAGCGCATTGCTTGCGCGTCCCGCACTAGCTCGTCACGCCACGCGGCCGGCAAAGTGAAAGTAGGCGGCCAGCGGTTATGGTGGGGCCGTCGTGCGAACTCGGTGATTGCAACGCTTCTCAGACGGAGAAGGTCGACCATTTCGGCTTCATATTGGCAAGATGTCAGGATATAAGTTACATTATAAGCTACGTATATCCCCATCCAACAAGCGAAGGCCTGGCATTGTTCGTCCGATAGGATCACCATATGCCGCGGAGCCCGGCATCGCCACGCTTCGACGGGCTTAGCTGTGACGGGAGCAAATTCTCGGATCTGGATTGGTATCGTCGCCCCTTCGAGCTCAGGGTGACACGGTGAACTGGGTGACGAGGGAGCGCTCAGGGTGACGGGGACGAGTAGCGGTTGAACGCTACGAGTTGGGAGATGCTGGCGTGGTCGTCGCAGTGAACGAGCGTCGTGTCGTCGTTGGTGGCGAAGCCTTCGTAGTAGGTGCACGGTGTATCGATGGTCGCGAGCGGCCGCGCGTTGGCCACGTCGACGACGAAGATGCGACCGTCTTCCATCGCGATCATCCCGACGTTCCGGTCGGCCGCGACGACGCGCGCCTGGCCGCTGTAGCGCGCGACGCGCCGCTGCTTGGCGACCGGCGCGAGACCACGGACGTAGACACCGTCACCGCGCTCGACGAAAATGCGGCCGTCGCTCGGCCCGCCGATCCACCGTCCGTCGACCTTCAACACCTGCTGCGTTCCATTTCTGAGATCCACCCGCGTGATGCGGCCGTCGATGACGGCGACCGCGATGCCGTGCTCGGCGCGCGCCGCGCCGCGCACGATCGAGCCGTGCAGCGCCAACGAGCGGTTCGTGTCGAGGTCGATGCCTTTGATCCCGCCGCCGATGACGTTGAACCAGAGTAGCGCCCGTCGGCGCCGATCAGGCTGTCGACGCCGTCGGTCGCCGCCACCGCGCGCCCGTCACGCCCGTCGATGGCAAGCACGTCGCCGCCGCCCTGGACCGTGAGGCCGATCGCGTCCCCGCCGAGGGGCAGGAGCGTGCCGAACGGGGCACCACGATACTGATGCGTCCAACGCGGACGGCCGTCGAACGTCCAGCCGCGCGCCTCGACTCCGGTGGGCGTCTTCGTCACCGACACGAACCCGGCCGGTGCGCTCGCGACGATCGGCGACGTTTTTATCAGCGTGTCGGGCGTGGGCTCCGATCGCAGCCGCACCCGTCGAACGACCGCACCGTCGCGCGCGCGCAGGAACACGACGCCGTTCGCGGTCGGCGTCGCAACCGCGTCGCCGCGCGCGGCGCTCTTCGTCGCCGGTGCGACCGCCGCGCGCCACAAGACGTGTCCGTCGCGCATGTCGAGCGCGACGAGTTGCCCGTCGCGCGCGCCGTAGACAACGCCGGCCTCCTCGCTGAGCCACTGATCCGTCGTGCGGGAGTCGATGGAACGATCCACCGCGGCGCGGTACCGCCGCTAGCCGAAACCGTTGCAGGCAGCAGCGCCGCAAGCGCGAGGGTCAGGATCGCACGTCGCATCTTCCACACCTATACAGGAAACCTCGGAGTCCGCTGGGTTCACACCGTCAGTAACGTTTTCCCATGACTGGCGCGGGATTCCACGTGACGGTGGGCTTCGGCCGCGTCGCGCAACGGATAACGCGCGCCGACGATCACCTTGACGGCGCCCTCGCTGACGAGGTCGAACGCGCCCTCGACGCCGGGGCGCAGCCGCTCGGGGCGTGAGGCACGATAGCCGCCCGTCGTGTACCCGACCACCGCGCGGTTGCCGCTGTGCAGGACGTTGGTGAAGACCTCGCCGGGCTCGCCCGAGGCCTGGCCGTAGATGCAGTAGCGGCCGTACTCCGCGAGCAGCGAGATCGTCGAGTTGAACGTCTCGCCGCCGACGGCGTCAAGCACGACGTCGACTTTGCCGCCGATCGGTTCGAGCTTCGCCGCAAGGTCGTCTTTGGTATGGTCGACTACGATGTCGGCGCCGAGGCTGTGCGCGAACGCGACCTTCTCCGCGCCGCCGGCGACCGCGACGATCGTGCCGGCGCCGAGTGCGCGCGCGCATTGGATCGCCAGCGAACCGACACCGCCCGCGGCCGAGTGGATCAGCACGCTCTCCGCACGTTCGAGCCGCGCGCACATCACGAGCGTATTGTACGCGGTGACCAGCATCGTCAACGATGCGGCCGCCTCGTCGGGAACCGCGTCCGGAACGGGATACGTCAGAACCTGGCGGGCGATCGCGATCTCGGTGTAGCCGCCGTCTTCAGGAAACGCCGCGACGCGCTGGCCCACGCGCAGATCGGTAACCTCCGAGCCGACGGCGATAACCGTCCCGACGCAATCGAGGCCCGGCACGAACGGCGGGGGCCCGCCGCGGTAGCCGCCGCGCCGGCGCATGATGTCGGCGAAGTTCACCCCGCTGAGCGTCACGCGAATGGTGACCTCGCTCGGGCCGGGCTTCGGGTCGGGGCGCTCGGTCCACTCCAGGACCGACGCGTCTCCGGTGCGCGGAACGACGATGGCGTGCATGCCGGAGCTTTCGACGCCGGAGTCTCAATCAATTCCCAGCCGGTCGGAGACCGCGCGCGCTACACTTTCGCGACGGCGAGCCGGGCGTTGGCGAAGTCGATCTTGTTCTGAGCGCGGCGGTACCCTCCCGCATCTCCGCCCGCGGCTCGCTGTTCGTCCTGCGCGGTGGCGAGATCGGCGCGCGCGTGCGCGATGTCGACCTCGTCCTGCTCGAGCGCGGCATCGGCCAAGATCGTGATCTTGCCGGGCAGCGCTTGCAAGAAACCCTCGCTGCAGGCGAGCTCGAGCCGGCGCGTCACGCCGCCTTCCTGCACGTTGGCGCGCAGCAGTCCCGGGCGCAGCGCGGTGAGGTACGGCGCGTGCGACGGCAGGATCCCGACCTCGCCCTCGGTGCCGACCGCGATGACGAGCTCCGCCTGACCGTCGAACTTGACCGACAGCGGCGTGATCAGCGTGAACGGGACGGCATTGGCCATGCTATTTCTGCGCGCTCATCGTCTCGGCGTTTTGCTTGACCTCGTCGATGTCGCCGGCGTACAGGAACGCCGACTCCGGAAGATCGTCGACCTTGCCGTCGAGCACTTCCTTGAACGAGCGGATCGTGTCCTCGATCTTGACGTACTTGCCGCCCCGTCCGGTGAACTGCTCGGCGACGAAGAACGGCTGCGAGAACAGCCGCTGCATCCGGCGCGCGCGGCCGACGGTGACCTTGTCGTCGTCGGAGAGCTCTTCGACGCCCAGAATCGCGATGATGTCCTGCAGATCGCGGTAGCGCTGCAGCGTCTCTTGAACGCCGCGCGCGACGTCGTAGTGCTCCTGGCCGACGATCGCCGGGTCGAGGATGCGCGACGAAGACGCGAGCGGATCGACGGCCGGGTAAATGCCGAGCTCGGAGATCGGACGTGAGAGTGCCGTGGTAGCGTCGAGGTGCGCGAACGTCGTCGCGACGGCCGGATCGGTATAGTCGTCGGCCGGAACGTAGACCGCTTGCACCGACGTGATCGACCCGTTCTTGGTCGTCGTGATGCGCTCTTCGATCTGACCCATCTCGGTGGCCAGCGACGGCTGGTAGCCGACCGCCGACGGCATGCGTCCCAGCAGCGCCGAAACTTCGGAGCCGGCCTGCATGAAGCGGAAGATGTTGTCCATGAACAGCAGCACGTCGGCGCCGAGCTCGTCGCGGAAATACTCCGCCATCGTCACGCCGGTCTGCGCGATCCGAAAACGCACGCCCGGCGCTTCATCCATCTGGCCGAAGACGAGCGTCGTCTGCGCGAGCACGCCGGAGTCTTTCATCTCGACCCACAGATCGTTGCCTTCGCGCGTCCGCTCGCCCACGCCGGTGAACACCGAGAAGCCCTTGTGCACCGCGGCGATGTTGCGGATCAGTTCCTGGATCAGCACGGTCTTGCCGACGCCGGCGCCGCCGAAGAGACCGACCTTGCCGCCGCGCGTATAAGGCGCCATCAGATCGACGACCTTGATCCCGGTCTCGAAGATCTTCGGGGTCGGCTCCTGCTGCGCGAACGTCGGCGCGTCGCGGTGGATCGGCCACATCGCGGCGGCCTTCACCGGCTCGTCGGAGTCGATCGTCTTGCCCAGCACGTTGAAGATGCGGCCCAGCGTCCCTTCGCCGACCGGTACCGTGATCGAGGCGCCGCTGTTCGTCACCGACGCGCCGCGCACCAGACCGTCGGTCGAGCCCATGCCGAGGCAGCGCACCTGGTTGTTGCCCAGCTCGCCCTGCACCTCGAGCACGAGGTCGCGTTCGGCCATGGCCGTCCCCGACAGCTTGATGCCGTCGAGCTGCGCCGCGCCGCCCGAACCGGCCGTGCCTCTGCCCGCCGATGTGCACGCTGAGCGCGTCGTTGATGTTGGGCAGCGCGTCGCTGGGGAACTCGACGTCGACGACGTTGCCCAGTACCTGAACGACCTTGCCGGTCGCGAGCTGCGGTGTGGTGGCGGTAGCGGAGGCGGTCATATTCTTCCTTCGATCATCCGGCGAGGGCTTCGGCGCCGCCGACGATCTCCAAGATCTCCTTGGTGATCGCCGCTTGGCGCGCTTTGTTCATCTCGACGGTGTTCTCGTCGATGAGCTTTTTGGCGTTGTCGGTGGCATTGTTCATGGCGACGAGCTGAGCCGCGTAGAACGACGCGTTGGTCTCGAGCATCGCCGAGTACAGGGTGAACTCGAGGTACTTCGGCAGCAGGCGGCCGAGGACGAACTCCGGTGACGGCTCGAACTCGACCGAGCCCTGGCTGGCCTTTTTCTCGCTTTGCTCCGCGGCGATCGGCAGAATCTGACGCACCTCGGGCCGCTGGGTCATCATGTTGACCAGCTTGGGTGAGACCAGCGTGATCGACGAGATGCGGCCCGCGGTGAAGTCGTCGGTGACGCGCCGCGCCAGCTCCTGGGCGTTGTCGAACATCACGCCCTGCGCGAGCGGCCAGAACTGCAGCGTCTCGCCGCGCTGGCGGCGCAGCGCGTTGCGGGCCTTGACGCCGACCGCATACCATGCCAGCTCGGCGTTTTCGCGCCCGTGGATCTCGGCCGCCCGGATCAGGTTGGCGTTGAACGAACCGGCCAGCCCCTTGTCGGCGGTCATGAGGATCACGCCGCCGGGCGCGCCCGCCGTGCCGGCCTTCATGAACGGATGGTCGATCGAGCCGACGTTCGCGATGAGGTCGCGCAGCATTTCGCCGATCGCGTCGGCGTAGGGACGCGACTGCTTCTGCAGCGCCTCGGCGCGGCGGATCTTCGCCGCGGCGACTTGCTTCATCGCCTTGGTGATCTGCTGCGTGTTCTTCAGCGACCGAATCCGGTCGCGAAGGTCGCGAACTGACGGCATGCGGTTTGCCTAGAAGCCTTTGTTGAAGTCTTCGATGGCGGCGATGAGCTGCTTCTCGGTCTCTTCCGCGAGCGCGCCGGACGTCCGGATCGCGTCGGGGACCGCCTCGTGCTTCTCGTGCAGGTAACCGACGAAGCGGTTGACCCACTCGCCGACGCGGTTGGTCGGGATCTGGTCGAGATGGCCGCGCGTCGCGGCGAAGATGACCGCGACCTCGTCCTCCATCGGCTGCGGCGCGAGCTGCGGCTGCACCAGCACCTGCGTCATCTTGTCGCCGCGGTTGAGCTGTTGCTGCGTCGCCTTGTCGAGATCGGAGGCCAGCTTGGCGAAGGCCGCCAGCTCGCGGTACTGCGCGAGGTCGAGCTTGAGCCGCCCGGCGACCGACTTCATCGCCTTGGTCTGCGCCGCCGAGCCGACGCGCGACACCGAGATGCCGACGTCGACGGCCGGCCGGATCCCCTGGAAGAACAAGCCGTTCTGCAGATAGATCTGGCCGTCGGTGATCGAGATGACGTTGGTCGGAATGTACGCCGACACGTCGCCGGCCTGCGTCTCGATGATCGGCAGCGCGGTGATGGAACCACCGCCCTTCTCGTCGGACAGCTTCGCGGCGCGCTCCAACAGGCGCGAGTGCAGGAAGAAGATGTCGCCGGGATACGCCTCGCGGCCCGGCGGGCGGCGCAGCAGCAGAGAGACCTCGCGGTAGGCCTGCGCGTGACGGGTGAGATCGTCGTAGACGACCAGCACGTCTTTGCCCTGATACATGAAGTACTCGGCCATCGCGCAGCCGGCGAACGGGGCGATCCACTTCAGCGAGGCCGGCTCGGCGGCCGACACCGTGACGATCGTCGTGTACTCCATCGCGTCGTGGCGCTCGAACGTTTGCAGCAGCGCAGCGACGGTCGAGTTCTTCTGCCCGATCGCGACGTAGATGCAGATGACGTTCTTGCCCTTTTGGTTGAGGATCGCGTCGACCGCGATCGCCGTCTTGCCGGTACCGCGGTCGCCGATGATCAGCTCGCGCTGGCCTTTGCCGATCGGGATGAGCGCGTCGATCGCGCGGATACCGGTCTGCAGCGGCTGCTTGACGCCCTGGCGCTCGACGACGGTCGGCGCGGTGTTCTCGATCGTGCGGTACTCGCTCGACGCGATGTCGCCTTTGCCGTCGACCGGCTGGCCGAGCGGGTTGACGACCCGGCCCAGGACGGCGTCACCGACCGGAACCGACGCGATGCGCCCGGTCCGGCGAACCTTGTCGCCTTCCTTGATGTCGGTGTCCGGGCCCATGATCGCGACGCCGACGCTGTCCTCTTCGAGGTTGAGCACGATGCCGTTGAGCCCGTTGGGGAACTCCACGAGCTCCGACGCCTGCGCGTTGTCCAAGCCGTAGATGCGCGCGATGTTGTCGCCGACTTCGATGACGGTGCCGATCTCGGCTTCGTTCGTCCCCGTCGTGTAGCTGGCGATGCGCTGTTTGATGATTCCGGCGATTTCGTCGGCGTTGATCATAACTTGCTTTCTGGCCCTTCGACGGGCTCAGGATGACAGTGGTTAGTTCGTGCTCAAGAGGCGGGCGATGTCGTCGAGCCGGCCGGCGACGGTGCCGTCGGCCAGCGTGTCGCCGATCGTGATGCGAACGCCGCCGATCAACGCCGGATCGACCGACTGATCGACGTCGAACGTCGTCTGGTAGGCTGCCGCCAAGCGGGCGACGATCGCGTCGAGCTCGCTCTTGGAGAGCTCGCGCGCGCTGGCGATCCGCAGCGGGCGCGCGCCGCGCGCCGCGCGCTCGAGGACGTCGAACTGCGCGACGATCTCCTCGACCATGTTCTCGCGGCGCTTGCGAATCAGCAGCAGCACGGTATGGAGCGCGATCGGGTCGAGCTTCGAGAAGGCCTGGGCGACGATCGTCTCCTTCTCCTTGCGGTCGACGACCGGCGAGCGAAAGAACTTGCGCACGTTCTGGTCGGCATCGAGCACGCGCGACGAAGTCGTGAAGGTTGCGCTTGGATGGCGTCGACCTTGCCGGCTTCCTGGGCCAGTTGGAAGACGGCGGTCGCGTAGCGCCGGGCCAGCGTCTCGTTGGGCATCAGCGGCCCTCCCGCGCGAGGTCGTCGACGGTGCGTTTCACCAGCGCACGCGTTCATGGCGGCATCGACGCGGGCCGGCGCGTCGGCGCGGGCTCGCGCCAGCGCCTTCTCGATGAACTCGACGCGCAACCGGTCGCGCGCGACCAGCCGAGCGCGCGCGAGCTCGCCCTCGGCGTTGCGCAGCAGACGATGCCCCTCGGCGTTGGCTTCGGCGAGGACGTGCTCGCGATCCCGCTCGGCGACGCGCTCGACGCGGGCGCGAATCTCGGCGGCGTCCTGATCGGCGGTTTCGACCTCGGCCCGCGCCTTGGCGGCATCGGCGCGCATGCGCGCGAGCCGCTTCTCGGCATCGACGATCTCGGCGTTGCGCGCCTGCTCGTTGGCGACGACGGCGGGGATCAGATACCGGCGGAACAGCAAGATCAGCACCACCAGGAACGCGATGGCGCCGAGAACCTGCGACCACAGCGCGACCGTCTCGAAGAACGCGTCCGACATCTAGACGACCGCTCCCGGGCCGATCGCGCGGTCGAGCATCGACTGCGCGATCGACTCCACGACCTGCGATTCGTTCGCGCGCGCCGCGGCGATCTCGCGCTGGACCTCGCGCTGCGCCTCCTCGACGATCGCGGTCGCCCGCTCTGATAATCGCCGAGCAGCTCGAGCGCTTCGCTCTGCGCCGCAGCGCGCGCCTTCGTGATCCCTGCCTCCGCATCGCGGCGCGCGGCGGCACGCCGTCCCTCCGCCGTGCTGTGCGCCGTCCGGATCTCCGTCTCGGCCGCCTCGACGTCGCGCTTGAGGCCGTCGATGTAGGCGCGGCGCTTCGCGATCGCGGCACCGACCGGCTTGAGAAAGACGATGTCGAGCAGGATGATGAAGAGGACGAAATTGACGACCTGGACGATCAGCGTCCCGTCGATCTGAAGGAACAATAGGCTACGCGCTCCCGAGCGCTACTTGGGGATCGCCGTCGCCGTGTGGCTGACGATCGCCTGGATGTGCGGCGGCACGTTGGTGACGGCGAAGAACAGGTAGAGGCCCAGTCCCAGACCGATGATCGGGAACGCCTCCAAGATGCCGACGCCGAGGAAGAAGAACGTGAAGATGTTCGGTCGCGCTTCGGGTTGGCGCGCGATCGCCTCGACGGCCTTCGACGCGACGATACCGTCGCCGATCGCCGACCCGAAGGCGACGGCTGCGACGATCAGCGAGAAGCCGATCACCATCATTGCCAGGATCAGTGCATCCGAGGTCACGGTGGGTACCTTTCTAATGTTCCTCGGCCGTCGCCAAGGAGAGATAGACGATGGAGAGGAGGGTGAAGACGAACGCCTGCAGCGTTCCGACGAAGAAGTTGAAGAATTGCAGGAAGAACGGCACGATCGCCGCGCCGAGCGAGAGGTTCACCGGGCCGACTTTGACGTTCGACGCGATGATGGTGGCGACGACGAAGAGCAACAACTCGCCGACGAAGATGTTGAAGAACAGACGCAGCGCGAGAACGACCGGCCGGGCGAGCTCCTCGATCAGGTTGAGCGGAAACAGGACCGGAAACGGCTTGAAGAGGTGGGCGTAGGCCTTGATCCCGCTCTGCCGCACCGCGACGAACTGGATGCCGAAGAACACCAGCAGCGCGAACGCGACGGTCGTGTTGAGATCGGCCGTCGGCGCGCCGCCGAACGGCAGGCCGAGCTCCTTGAACGGAAAGAAACCGATCTGGTTGAGGATGAAGATGAAGAAGAACATCCCGATGAAGATCGGGACGTACCGCTCGCCGTGCCGGCCGATCGTGCTCTGGGTGAGGTCGGCCAGGTAGTTGACGATGCCTTCGAACGTCGCCTGACGCTTGTTGACGCGGTTCGTTTTGTACGACTGGCCGAGATACCAGAAGAACGCCAACGAGACCAGCATCACCAGCCAGGTCGTCAGGATCGTATCGGCGTGCACGGACCCGATGAGTGGCCATTGCCACGTCAGGTGCGAGCCGACTTCCTTCTGCAACTACGTCCCTCGTCGATATGCGTTGCGCAGCACGATCGCGTACGATACGAGCGGCGCGAAGAATCCGGCATAGGAGATCCCGAGGGTCCAAAACGGACCGGTGATCCCCGCGATCGCCGGGAGAATGCCTATACCCAGCACCCGTACCACATTGTTGATCCCGTACATACCACGCGAGCGTCTCCTGTCGAGGAGGCGCTCGTTGTTGTGCATGATCAGCAGCATGTTCATGACGCCGCAGCCCCCTCCGATCGCGAGGTCGAGCCCCAAGAGCGGAGAGCGGAGCGCCACCAAGATGGCGATCCCCATGAGCAGCAGCGACGAGCCCAAGGCCACCGACCGCTTCCGCGCGTCATAGTCGCGCAGGTCGGCCGAGTCGGCGCCACTCGTATTGTCGCAAATTTCTTGCCCGACCTCCTGGACTTTCATCGGACCGTCAATGCCGGCGCCTCGAACTCGGCCGGCGGCGGTCGCCGCGCAGCGCGTGGAGCAGCGCCGCGACGATCCGTTCGGCCGCTCGCCCGTCGCCGTACGGGTTCGATGCCTGCGCCATCCGCGCGTACAACGCCCGGTCGGTCAGCAGCCGCCGGGTCTCGCGGACGATGTCCTCGTAACCGGCGCCGACCAACCGCAGGGTTCCCGCCTCGAGCCCCTCGGGCCGCTCGGTTTCGCGGCGCATCACCAGCACCGGTTTGCCCAGCGTCGGCGCTTCCTCTTGGAGTCCGCCGGAGTCGGTCAGGACGAACGCCGAGGCCGCGACCGCGGCAACGGTCTGAGCGTAGTCGAGCGGGTCCACCAGCCGGACCCCGGGCGTCCCGTCGAGCACCTCGCGGATGACCGGTCCGACCTGCGGGGAGGGATGGACCGGCCAGACGATCTGCGGCCGTTCGGGAAACCCGGCGATCGTCCGGACGGCGCGCGCGATGTCGGGCATCGCCTCGTGGTTCTCGCGCCGGTGCGCCGTCACGAAGATCGTCGGACGGCCGGGTCGAGGCCGTCGAGCGCGGGCGTCGCGATCCCGCCGTCGCGGACGCGCCGCTCGGTCGCGAGGAAGGCGTCGATCACCGTGTTGCCGGTGACCACGATCGAGGCATGAGCCGTCCGCTCGGCGAGCAGATTGGCCTTGGCGCGCGCGGTCGGGGCGAAGTGGAACGAGGTGAGCACGCCGGTGATGCGCCGGTTGGCCTCCTCCGGGAACGGTTCGGCGATGCTCGAGGTGCGCAGCCCCGCCTCGACGTGGCCGACCGGGATCTTTTGGTAGAAGGCCGCCAGCGCGGCGGCGGTCGAGGTCGTCGTGTCGCCGTGGACGAGCACCACGTCGGGCCGCGCCTCGGCGAGCGCGCGTTCCATCCCGATCAGCACGCGGGTCGTGATGTCGGTGAGCGACTGCGCCCTGGTCATGATGTCGAGGTCGATGTCGGGGACGATGCCGAACAGCGCCAGCACGTCGTCGAGCATCTCGCGGTGCTGCGCGGTAACGCACACGATCGGCTCGACGGCGGGACGCGCCGCTTGCAGCGCGTGCGACGACCGGCGCCATCTTGATGGTGTCGGGCCGCGTCCCCATCACGGTCATGACGCGCAGCGGTGCGCGCTTCACGCGAGCTTGAGCGCGCTCACGCCGCCGGAGAGCACGAGCGCCAGCACCCCGAGCAAGACGCACAACGCGTAGATCAGCAGCACCGCTTGGCGCACGTTCAGCCCGAAGCGAAAGATGAGCTGATGGTGGAAGTGCCCGCGATCGGCTTCGTAGATCTTGCGGCCCGCGCGCGTGCGCCGCACGATCGCCGCCGCCGTGTCGACGATCGGCAGTCCCAGCACGACCAGCGGCACCAGCAGCGAGATCGTGAACGCGAGCTTGCTCGCGCCGATGATCGAAACGGTCGCGAACACGTAGCCGATGAAGAGCGCGCCGGAGTCACCCAGAATGATCTTGGCCGGATTGTAGTTGTACGGCAGAAACCCGAGCGCTCCGCCGACGAGCGCCGCCAGCACCAGCGCGATCTCCGGATGTCCGTGGGTCAAGTTGATGACGAGCAAAAACATCCCGGCGATCGCGGTCAGCCCCGAGAGCAGCCCGTCGAGGCCGTCGATGAAGTTGATCGCGTTCATCATCCCGAGGTACCACACCAGCGTGATGATGATGCTCAGCCAGAGCGGAAAATAGAGCGTGTCGCCGTGATGGAACGGGTTGCTGACGAACGAGATCATGAACCCGTACAGCATGGAGATCCCGGCCACGACGACTTGCGCGATCAGCTTCGCGCGCGGGCTCATCCCCATCACGTCGTCCCACACGCCCATCATGCAGATCAGCGTGCCGCCGAAGATCAACCCGACGATGTCGTGGACGTTCTGGAGATCCCGCGAGCCGTGCAGGGCGTGCTGGTTGAACAGGTATCCGAGCGCCGAGAACAGCGCGAACGCGAAGCCGAGGTAGACGGCGATCCCGCCGATGCGCGGCTTGGGCGAATCGTGCATGCGCCGTTCGCCGGTCGCGTCGAGCATCCCGACGTTGAGCGCCAGCCGCTGAACGTAGGGCGTCACCAAGAACGCCGCCGCGAACGCAATGCACGAGGGCGGCGGCGATGAAGACGGCGCTCACGTCAGGTTCCGCACCACGTCGGGCACGTACTGCGCGAGGGTCACGCCCGCCTCGCCGAGCAGTTGCGAAGCGATCGGATCGGGATAGGCATCGCGATAGACGATACGGAGGATTCCTGCGCTGATCAGCAGCTTCGAGCAGCCCGCGCACGGCTGGTGGGTGCAGTAGGCGGTCGCGCCCTGCAGGCTGACCCCGTGCAGGGCGCCTTGGACGATCGCGTTGGCCTCGGCGTGCGTCGCCCGCAGGCAGTGACCGTCGGCGATCAAGCAGCCGGCGTCGCTGCAGTGCGCGACCCCGCGCGGCGCCCCGTTGTAGCCGGTGGTGAGGATCCGGCGCTCGCGGGTCAGCACCGCCCCGACGCTCGCCCGCGGACAAGTTGCCCGCGTCGCCACCGTCCGCGCGATCTCCATGAAATACTCGTCCCAGCCCGGACGCGTCGTCCCGTTGTCCGGCCGCCGGCCGCCCATTCGATCGTCCTCGTGCACCGAGCTATGGATATTCGCCGGGCGACCGGCTCCGACCGTTCCAGGTGGTGTATCGACGAAGTTGGGCGGGACGGAGCCGGCCTCAACGGACGGGAACATGCTAGGTCGCCTCGCTTCGAGCGGTAATAGCCGACGAGACATGAACGCTCCGCTTAGCGATCAGCAACTCGCCCAGATCCTCGACGGGGCGACCATCGTCACGATTGCGGACGCCGTCACGATGATGACGGCGATCGACGGCGTGCTGGCGCCGAACGACGGGCTCAAGTGGTTCAACCAGCTCTACCTCGACGTGACGAAGGAAGTCGATACGACCCCGCCGCCCGGAGGTTGGGCGGACGCGGCCTGGCTGACCCGTCTCGACGTCGTGTTCGCCGGTTTCTATTTCGCCGCCATCAAAGCGTCGATCGCGAACGCCGGCGGCGTCCCGAGCTCGTGGCAGGCGCTGTTCGAAGCGCGATTCGCCCCAGGCATCGACCGCATCCAGTTCGCCCTAGCGGGGATGAACGCGCACATCAACCACGATCTCGCGCTGGCACTCTTGCAGACCGATGCGGAGCTGAACGTCGTTCCGGCCATGAGCAGCCCCGAGCACGATGACTTCGAGCACGTGAACGGCCTGCTCGAGGCGGTGCTACCGCAGGCACTGACGTTTCTCGCGACCGGTATCATCGGACAAGCCGCGCAGGACACGGGCAAGATCGGCCGTTATCTCGCGATCTGGAACGTCCGTGCGGCGCGCGACCTCGCCTGGGACTTCGCCGACACGCTCCGGCCGCTCGGCGGCGTCGTGCGCCAAGCGACGCTGGACGCGCAGGATCAGCTCACCGGCGTGCTCGGACGCAGCCTGTTGCTCTGAGGCCGCGTTCCGCGGCGGCGACGCCTGTTTACGGCTGTCGCGCGCTGACCGGGACGGAGCTGGTCGAGCCGAACATCCGATCGCCGGCGTCCCCGAGGCCGGGGACGATGTAGCCGTGGTCGTTGAGGCGTTCGTCGACCGCGGCGGTCACGATGCGAACGCCGGGGTGCTCGCGAGCCAGCGTCGCGATCCCTTCGGGCGCGGCGATGATGCAGACGAACGTCGGCGACTTCGCCCCGCGCTGGGCCAGCGTCGCGAGCGCCGCCGAGCCCGAGTGGCCGGTGGCCAGCATCGGGTCGAGCACGAACACGTCGCGCTCGGCGAGATCGTCGGGCAGGTTCGCGTAATACGGTATCGCGGCGAGCGTCTTGGGATCGCGATAAAAGCCCAGGTGCGCGACGACCGCATCGTCGACGACGGCCAAGAAGCCCGGCAGCAAGCCGAGCCCCGCGCGCAGGATCGGCGCGACGACGGGACGCGTCGCGATCCGCTGCACCTTCGCCAGCGCGACCGGCGTCTGGAGCTCGATCTCGGTCAGCGGCAACGCGCGCGTCGCCTCGTATGCCAGCAACTGGCCGAGCTCTTCGACCAGGCGCCGAAAGACCGGCGTCGCGGTCGTCGCGTCGCGCAGCCGCGCGAGCCGGTCCTGGACGGCGGGATGGTCGACGATGAGCGGCTGGTGCACGTGAAGGTCATCGCGCCTTTACCGGCCCGGCCCTGCTGCCCGCCACTAGACCAGCGGCGTCGGTGCTAGTATCGCGCGCCTTGCGCGGGACTGGGATCAGGGAACTGTGACTTGGATGGTCGTCCCGCCGATTGCCGAAGTAATGCTCACCGTACACGTGCCACTCCCGACTGACGAGATCGTAAAAGTTCCGCTTGATGTCTGCGTCCCGAGCGCTGCCGCCGTACAAGGTCCGACAAACGCGATCGTGTTACCGGGCGCCGGTGTGACAGAGCCATTCTCAAGCGTCACCGCAACGGTCGCAGTCTCATTGACGGCTGTGAACGCCACCGGAGGCGGCTGCCAGCCGCCCGGAACGAATGACCCGGTGTAGCGGACCGTCAATGGCGTTTCGACGGCGCATGGGCAGACGCTCTTACCCATTGCAGGGCTCGAACACGCTGTGCCGGTGACCAGAAGTACGAAAGCCAGCGTCCGTACTGATTGATTCATATACATCCACCCAGGAAGCGGGAGCCAGCGGATGCCCCGTACGCTGAAGAATCAGAAGTTATGCGTTACGACAGTCCATTCGCTTGCAGGCACGGTAGGGCCGCTGCTTCCCACATACGAGAATTGATAACTCGGGTAAGCCCCACCTTGCACGCCAGTTGCGAGGCGTTCAAATTTGCGCTGATAGTTGAGTCGACGGCCACGCCTACAAGAGAATCCCGGGTGGTTAGCGGCTTCGGAGCACCCGCCGGAAGAAGGCCTGTGTTCGGACTAGAATCCGTAATAACATGAGGAATCGTCGTTGCGGATCCGCTGCCGCATGCCGTCAAAGAAACGAAGGTCGCCGATATGAGGCCGCGCGGAAGCCAATGCGTTAGATCGCAGAACATGCGTACACCCCAAACGTCCGCACGAATGCCAGACTCCAACAGCGGCTTTACTCGCTGAGTTGACGAACCAAACCAGCTCGGAGCCGAGAGCGGTTAGGGCGTCCTCTGGCTAGTACCTATATAGCATGTTATAGCTATCGTAGCAATCCCCCACCTCTTCGCGCGCACCGCGGCGCGATAGGCCGAAACCTGTGCCGCGCCCTCACAAAGGCCAATGGTCGTCGTCGGCCCCGCGTGGGTATCTATCGAGCACGTCAAACAGCGGCGATTCGCCTTACATTACTACAGAAACGGCGATACGTGGCCAACCGCAACGCCTCGCTATGGCGACGGCGGGGGCTGCCAGGCGGGGTTCGACAGCGACGTCATGACGTGGTCGCGAAACGTCCCTCGCATGTAGAGCATGTCGCGCGCATAGCCTTCGACGGCGAACCCCAATGCCCGCAAGAGCTTCGCGCTGCGCTCGTTGGTGGGCTGATAGTTCGCGGTCACGCGATGCAGGTTCAAGGTTTCGAAGGCGTGTCTCACAACGGCGTGGACCGCTTCGCGCGCGTACCCCTTACCCTCGTAGCCGCCGTCGAGGGAGTAGCCCAGCATCGCGCTGTGGCTCGCGCCCCCGACGATCTGATAGAGGTTGACGATCGCCGCCAGGCCGTCGCCGGCCGACGGGTCGAGCGCCAGAAACGAACGGCCGCGCCCAGTGGCGCTTTCCTCCCGGCGCCACGCGATCCAGCGCAGGTGGTGCGCGAGGTCGTCGGTGCGGTCGGGTTCCCAACGCGCGAACCGATCTTCGTTGCGCAGGTAGTACGCCAGCAGCGCGGGCGCGTCTTCATCTCGCGGCTCGCGCAGGATCAGTCGCGCCGTCTTCAGCGTTTCGGTCACGTGGGGCGCGTCAGCATCGCGAGCACCTGCGCGCGCATCAGCCGTTCCATCCCCGGAACGACCGCCGACTGGGCGACGATGCGAAAGCCGAGCCGGGCCAACAGCCCGCCGCTGCGCGCGTTGGCCGGATCGTAGGTCGCGCTCAGGCTGCCCAGCCTGAGCTCGTCGAACGCGTACGCGATCGTCGCCGCTACCGCTTCGCGCGCGAAACCGCGTCCTTCGTACGCGCCGTCGACCGAGTAGCTCAGCATCGCGCTCGACTCGGGCCCGCGGGTGACCGCGTCGAGGTTGACCGAACCGACGAGCACCTGCGGCGCGGAGCGATCGAAGGTCAAGAACGTCCGGGCGCGGTCCGCTTCACCCTCGGCGCGGCGCCACGCGATCCATTGCAAGTGCTGCGCGACCTCGGTACCGCGCTTGGGCTCCCACGGCGCGAACCGCGGCTCGTTGCGCATGTGATACGCCAGCAGCACCGCCGCGTCGCCGTCTTCGGGTTCCCGCAGCACCAGGCGTGGCGTCTGGAGCCGCGGCGATGATTCCGCCACGACGCTAGCTACTCGGAACGCGCTTAGCGCCCCTCGCCGAGTTGCTTGACCCGGAACTTCACGATGCGGCGCACCAGATCGAGCGGGAGCGGCTGGTCGAACGGGAACTGCACGGAACCTTTCGCGCTCTTGTACGTCGACAGCTCCTTCTTGAACGCGGCGATCGCCGCAGCGCCGGGATACAGTCCGATGTGCCCGGTGTGCGCACCATACCACACGAGAATCTTCTTCTGCCTGAACGCCGGCATGCGATAGCTGATCGTCTCCTCGGCGCCGGGAGCAGCCTCCCGTATCGTTTGACGCATCGTCTTCAGCAGCCGACGAACGGCGATCGGGAAACCGCGCGCATACTCTTCGAACGTTGCCGCGCCTTCTTTCACCATTCGGCGATCGCTCGGGACAATGCGCTTCCCCCTACGGGACGTCGTGGCGGGAGGTCAGCTCGGCCACTCTCGCGCGCAGCGTCTCCTTCTTCGTCCCGCCGGCCACGTCGTCGAGGGCCTCACCGATGATGCGGCCCACCTCGCGCGCGTCGGCTTCGTTGAATCCGCGCGAGGTGATCGCCGGCGAGCCGATCCGGATCCCGCTCGTCACGGCCGGTTTTTGCGGGTCGAACGGGATCGCGTTCTTGTTGACCGTGATGCGAATCTCGTCGAGATATGCCTCGACGGCTTTACCGGTCAGCCCCTTGGGTCCGAGATCGACCAGTAGCAGGTGCGTGTCGGTGCCCCCGCCGACCAGTCGCGCACCGGCCCGCTGCAACTCCTCGCCCATCGCGCGGGCGTTGACGACGACCTGCTGCTGATACGTGGTGAACGACGGCTCCAGCGCTTCGGCGAAGGCGACCGCTTTGGCCGCGATCGTGTGCATGAACGGCCCGCCCTGGATCCCCGGGAAGACGCTCTTGTCGATCGCCTGCGCGTAGGCCGCCGTCGTGAGGATGAGGCCGCCGCGCGGACCGCGCAACGTCTTGTGCGTCGTCGAGGTCACGAAGTCGGCCAGCGGGACCGGCGACGGATGCAGGCCGGTCGCAACGAGCCCGGCGATGTGCGCCATGTCGACCAGGAACGTCGCGCCGATCTCGTTCGCGATCTCGCGGAACGGGGCGTACTCCATCGTGCGCGGGTACGCGCTCGCGCCGGCGATGATCAGCTTGGGTTTGTGCTCGCGCGCGAGTGCCCGCACCTGATCGAAGTCGATCAGCTCGTCTTCCTTGCGCACGCCGTAGGCGACCGCATTGTAGAGCTTCCCGCTGAACGAGACCTTGGTGCCGTGGGTGAGGTGTCCGCCGTGGGCCAGCGACATCCCCATGATCGTGTCGCCCGGCTGCAGCACCGCCATCAGCACCGCCATGTTCGCCTGCGCGCCCGCGTGCGGCTGAACGTTGGCGTGATCGGCGCCGAACAGCTTGCCGAGCCGCTCGAGCGCCAGGGTCTCGGCGATGTCGACGAACTCGCAACCGCCGTAGTAGCGCTTGCCGGGATATCCTTCGGCGTACTTGTTGGTCATCACCGACGCGCCGGCTTCGCGCACCGCGCGGCTGGCGTAGTTTTCCGAGGCGATCAGCTCGAGGTTGTCGCGCTGGCGCCGCTCCTCGTTGGCGATCGCGGCGAAGATCTGCGGATCCGCCGTGGCGAGCGTTTGGGCTTCGAGCATTTGCATCGGCGAATCAACCTCGGTCGTCGGGATCCGAGCGCCGGCGCATCACCGACGTCGCGGAATAGTCCGGTTTCGCCGTCGTCGGCTTGGGCGCCCCGGTAAAGCGCAGGACCTGCACCAGCACGAGCAGCCCGACCGTCGCAATCAGCGCGATCCAGAACCACGGGCTCGTGTAGCGCGGGTAGGTGTGGTCGAGGAGATACTCGGCCAGCGCGATCACGACTGCGGCCAGCGGGACGATGTTGCCGAGCGTCTGGCGGTCCATCAGCTCCGGTTCCGAGCGCGAACGATGGTCAACGAGTTCTCCCGGTGAAGGCGACGGTGATGCGAATCGCTGTTTCGAGTTCGACGTTTCGACGACCGCTCGGGGCCGGCGAGCTGACGCAGCTGGAGTGGCTCGAGCGCTGCGCCTCCGAGCTCGATGCCGACGGCGTGCTGGCGGACGTCGCGGACTTTCCCCGGACCGATTCCGAGTACACGGCGCAACTGCGCAAGATCGCCGTCGACCTGGGCCTGGTGCCGTTCGGGCTCGATGCCGGCGGCCTCTTCGAGCGCGATGCCGGGGCGGCGCGCGAGAGCACCCTTGCGTTGGCAACCGCGCTGGGCGCCTTGACCGTCCGCTCGGCGCTGCCGCCGCCCGGCGAACTGCCGCCGGCGACCTACGTCGAGACGCTCGCGATTGCCAAGGCGTTCGGCCGCGCCGCCAAGGCGGCCAACGTGACGCTGCTCGTGCCGCCGGCCCCGGGAACGCTGGGCGAAGATCTCGCCGCCGTGAAGCGGCTGCTCGGCGATGCCGACAGTGCGTGGCTGCGCCCGTGCCCGCGCGCCGCGGATCCGGCCGGCGCGTTCGGACCGAAGGATCGGTATCCGGCCGTCTCGGCGACACCGGACGATGATCCGGCGCCGGTGCTGGCACAGTGCCGGGCGCCCTTGGGTGCTGCTGGACGTGACGGCCGGCGACGAGCCGTGGAGGGCGCTGGCGGCGGCGATCGCCGGCCTGCGCGACGCGGACGCCGCGAGGCGGCTTGCGAGGACCGAGCCTTCGGGAGAGTGGACGAGACCGCAGCGGCCGTCTGGAACCTAGTTGAAGACCTGCCTATGGCAGGTGGGTGCGGCCCGGGCGCCCAGTGTCCAGCCCGGTGAAGGGTTAGGCAACCGGTCGTATCCGGAGCTGATGCTCCCTTGGTTTTGACGTTGGCCAACCACTATGGCGCCTACGCGCTCCGCCGCAGTCGTCGTCGCTGCTGTATCGTATACCCCCCGTCAAGGACTTGACAGGAGCCACCGATGCGCTGGCCCATTTTCCCGATCTGCCTGCTCGCCGCATCGGCCTCGCCGGCGCTCGCCGAGCGCCCTGGGCGGCTTCGGGATCGTGCGGAGCCTCGTACAGGGTGACCGGCGCTAGCGCACGTCCGCCGTGAAGACGTAGCTGCCGCCGTACGGGCGGCAATGGAAGATCGGCGTACGAAAGGTCGACGCTTCGACGTCGGCCAAAGCGCCGCGGTCGATAACGGCCGAGCCTGACGACCGCTCGATGCGTGTCTTCACCACGGCGCCGGTATCGTCGATCGTTACCAGGACATCGGCTTGTCCGTGCGCGTAGTGCGCGAACGCGGCATTCAACTCGGTGGGTTCCGCGACATACGCCGTTGTCTCAGGGACATTCGCGCGCTCGCACGCGACGTGAGGTTCCCGGACGACGGGATCAGGTGCAAGCACGGGCGCGTCCGGCACGGCGGCGTGGAAGCGCGCCCAGAGGGCGTCGTCCGGGTTCGACGGCGGCGGACCCAGGCGCGCCGGACGTACCATACCGACGAACACCGCGCCGATCCGTCCCGTGACCCCAACGCTGTGGGAATTCCACGGTTCGCTGGCCGCGCAACCTGTCGACTCGGACGTGATGACCAGCGCGCCGTCGACGTCCACCGGCGTCGCGAAGCGTACCACGACCGGGGTCGGCGTCGCTGCGGGATCGCGTGGATCCGCCGCCGTCGCGCTCGTAAAGTGAATGTCGTACCGGTCATCGCCCTGATAGAGTGCGAGCGTCCCCGAAACGGCGTGCGTGCCGTCGTGCGTGAACAGCGCGACCGCGTATCGCGTGTTCGCGTCGTCAAGCTTGTCGACGCGCCCGACCAACGCGGAGCACAACGCGGCGGCCGGCGGCTTCTCGGCGACCGCGAGGCTTCCGACCAATTGCGCTAGCCCAAGCGCAAACACCCCTGCCACCCGATGCACCTATCGCGACCCGATCAGTCGGTGATCGACATGTTCGCGTGCGGCTCGCCTTTGACGACGTTCACGTGGAGCGCTCCCGGATACGTGTTGTTCGGGCCCTTTCCCGGCGCGATCACGAAGCTGAGCGTTCCGTTGGCGAGCGTGAACGTGATGTCGTCCGACCTGGCCGATCCTCGGCACGACGCGTATGCGGGGCGCAGCCGGGCGGTGAAGGCGATGCGCCGCGGCAGCGCGGCCACGACCCGGGCGGCGCTCGCGGCCGCCGCCGTATGCGCGGTGTAATCCATCGTGAAGCCGCCGGGATACTGCTTCGTCACGACCGTGACGGGAATCGACTTCGGGCAGATGCCTGCGCCGCGGGTGATGTTGACGACCCGAGCATCGGTCTGCGACATCGCCACGAGCGGCGCGGCGGAGAGTACAGCTGCGAACGCCGCGCTCGCGGTGAGTCGTGAGATCATCCCGGCTGCTTCGCACGCTCGGTCGGTTCGCCCTATGGAGTCGAACCGGCGCCGCGCTGAGCGGAGCCGCCCCGCTGCGGCGAGAAGCCGCTTCGCGTGCAGCCCATTCGATTGACGGTCGAAGCGCTCGATCTTCCGCTCAAGCATACGTTCACCATCGCGCGCTCCTCGGAGTCGGTCGCGCGGACCGCGGTCGTGCGGCTGGACTGGAACGGCATCGAGGCGCTCGGCGAGAGCGCGCCGACCGAACGCTATCAGGAGAACGTCGCCTCGGTGATCGCCGGCCTGAGCGAGCTCGACCTCGGCGACGACCCGTACGCGCTCGAACGGCTGCTGGCAGGTTTGCCGCCGGCGCAGGCGTGCGGTCTCGACATCGCGTTGCACGATTGCATCGGCAAAGACCTCGATCGCCCGCTGTGGCGGCTGCTCGGGCTGGATCCCGCCCGCACGCCGCGCACCTCGTTCACCATCGGCATCGCCGGCATCGAGGAGACGCTCGTCAAAGTCCGCGAGGTCGGGACGCATCCGATCATCAAGGTGAAGCTCGGCGGCGGCAACGACGTCGAGACCGTCGAGGCGATCCGCGCGGTCTACACCGGCACCATTCGCATCGACGCGAACGAAGGGTGGACGGCCGAGCAGGCCGTCGCGCATCTCGCCGAGCTGGCGAAGTTCGAGATCGAGTTCTGCGAGCAGCCGATCCCCGCCGGTTCGCCCGAGCAGCTGCGCTGGATCCGCGAGCGGTCGCCGATCCCGATCGTCACCGACGAGGACTCCAAGGATGCGCGCGATCTGCCCGCGCTGCGCGGCTGCGTCGACGGCATCAACGTCAAGCTGGTGAAGTGCGGCGGAATTCGCGGCGCGCTGGCGATGATCCACACCGCGCGCGCGATGGGGCTGAAGATCATGCTGGGCTGCATGGTCGAGACGCAGATCCTCACCGCCGCGGCGGCGCACCTGAGCCCGTTGGTCGATTGGGCCGACCTCGACGGCCCGTTTCTCACCGCGCACGATCCGTTCAGCGGCGTCGCGTACGCCGACGGCAAGATCGTGCTGCCCGACGGTCCGGGGCTTGGGCGTCCGCGAGATGTCGGAGAGCGTGTCCTGAACGCGGCCTCCCCGGCGCCGGCCGAAGGGCCGCACGCCGCGGTGATGCGGCGCTACATCGTGCTCGCGCCGCACGCGTTCACGTCGCGCAGCGCGAAGATGGCGCACGGCGTGATCGCGTACTCGTCGGACACGGTGGTCGCGGTGGTCGATCCCGATCATGCCGGCCGCAGCGTGCGCGACGTGCTGCCGTACCTGCGCAGCGACGCGCCGATCGTGGCGTCGTTCGCGGACGGGCTGCGCTACGCCCCGACCGCGCTGCTGGTCGGCATCGCGCCGGCCGGCGGGCGGCTGCCCGAGGATTTCCGGGCGGCGATCCGCGACGCGCTGCGCGCGCGGCTGGAGATCGTCAGCGGCCTGCACGCGATGCTGGGCGACGACGACGAGTTCGCCGAGCTCGCGCGTCAACACGATACGCGCATCTGGGATCTGCGCCTGCCGCCGGCGGCGCCGCTGTTCTCGGGCGCCGCCTGGGACGTCAAGGCGACGATCCTGCTGACCGTCGGCAGCGACGCCGCGGTCGGCAAGATGACGGCGTCGCTCGAGCTGCGCAACGCGGCGCGCGAGCGCGGTGTCGACGCGGCGTTCGTTCCGACCGGCCAGATCGGGATCGCGATCGCCGGCTGGGGCACCGCCATCGATCGGGTCGTCGCCGACTTCGCGCCCGGCGCGGCCGAGCAGCTCGTGCTCGAAGGCGAGCGGCGCGCGCGCGACCTGCTGCTGCTCGAAGGCCAGGGCGGGATCAACAACCCGGCCTTCGCGCCTGTCACCCTCGCGCTGCTCTACGGCGGGGCGCCCGACGCGCTCGTCCTCGTGCACAACCCGTCGCGCACGAAGATCGAGGACTACGACGTGCCGATCCTCTCCTACCGCGCGCTCATCCGCACCTACGAAGCGCTGTGCGGCAACGGTGAAGCCGGCACCCGTCGTCGGGATCGCGCTCAACACGCGCGACTGCACCGGCGACGAGGCGCGCGCGCACCTCGACGCGGCGCGCGCCGAAACCGGCCTGCCGTGCGACGACGTCGTGCGCAACGGCCCGCACGCGCTCTACGACGCGATCGCGCCCGTGCTGCGCAAGACGGCGGTGCTGCATGCGTAGGCTGCTCGCCGCCGCGGCGTGCGCGCTGCTGCTGTTCGGTTGCGCCAAGGTCGAACAGACGTCGCCCGGCGGGCGGCATCCGTGGACGCGGCCCGGCCACCTGATCATCGGAACCGCCGGCGAGGAGCCCGACACGCTCAACAAGCTCTTCGCCAACACCGACGCGGCCGATCAGGTGTCGCAGTTCCTGTTCGAGCCGCTGTTCCGCTACGGCCCGACCGGCGACTACGTGCCCGCCGCGGCGACGACCGTTCCGACGCTGCAGAACGGCGGGATCGCGGCGGACGGCAAGACGATCACGCTGCACATCCGCCCGCACATGACCTGGTCGGACGGCGCACCGTACGACGGGCGCGATCTCGTCTTCACCTGGAAGGCGGTGATGAACCCGCGCAACAACACCCGGCTGACCAACGGCTGGGACGACATCGCCGCGATGGATCTGCGCGATCGTCGACACCGTCGTCGTCCACCTCAAACAACCGTACGGCGGCATCCTGGGATCTTCGCGGTCGGCGGCGCCGGGTATCCGCCGCTGCCCGCGCACCTGCTCGCAACGCCTTCCCGATCTCAACCATGCGCCGTTCAACGCGCAAGCCGATCTCGTCGGGACCGTTCGTGCTGACGGCCTGGAACCACGGCTCGTCGCTCGAGTTCGCGGCGAACCCGCGCTACTGGCGCGGCAAGCCCGGGCTCGACCGCATCACGCTACCGCGTCGTGCCCAACGCCGACACGCTCTTCAACGCGCTGCGAACGCACGAGGTCGACGTATTCGACAGCGTCAACGAGAACCAGATCGGGCGCCTGCCGGAGCTGCACGGGTTCACCGTCTACAAACGATCTGATCGCGAACTTGCGGCGCTGGCAGTTCAACACGTCCAAGCCGCATGCTCTCCGATCGCGCGCGTGCGGCTTGCCACCGCCGAAGCGGTCGACTGGGATCGCATCAACGCAAACGACCTATCACGGCTACAACCAGCGCGCGGTCACCGACATCTTCCCGCTCTCGTGGGCGGCGCCGCACGGGATCACCGCCGCCCAAGCACGACGTCGCCGATGCGGCGCGGCTGCTCGACGCAGCCGGCTGGAAGACGACGGCGAGCGGGACGCGTCGCGCAAGGGCGGCGTTCCGCTGTCGTTCACCGTCTCGACCACGCCCGCCAAACAGGCCAACGTCCAGGCCGAGCTGCAGATGCAGCAAGACCTGCGCGCGGTCGGCGATCGACCTGGTCGATCAAGAACTATCCGACCAGCCTGCTCTTCGCGCAGACCGGCCCGATCTACACCGGCAAGTTCGACAGCGAGTTCACCATCGAGACCGACGCGCCCGACCCCGACAACGAAGGCGCTCTGGAGCGGCAAGTTCATCCCGCCGCACGGCGCCAACACGTCGTGGCTCAACGATCCGGTCCTCGACCGAGACGAGCCACGACGCGCAACCTCACCTTCGACCGCGCGAAGCGCCGCGCGCTCTACCAGCGCGAGGCCGAACGCGTCCACGAGCTCACCCCGGCCGTGTTCCTGTACTGGCAGAACTCGTATCTCGGCGGTCAACTCCGACCTGCACAACTGGAAGCCGGCGTCGTACATCTCCGACTTCTGGAACTGCTGGGAGTGGACGCTGTGATGCGGCTGCCGTGCTGCGGCTGATCGAACGGCCGGGCCACGACGCGTTGCTGCGCGTGCCGCCGGCGTCGCGCGCGGTCGTCTCGTGGAACGCCGCCGCGCCGGCCGGCGCGCTGACGCTCACCGCGCACCGCACCGACGCGACGACCTCGCCGCCGCTGCCGTACGTGCGCTGGTCGCCCGGCGAACGCCGCTCGCTCGACGGCGCCGATCGCGACGACGCGCATCGCGGTCGACATCGTGCGCAGCGACGTCCCGCTCGCCGCGATCGGCGTCGCGAGCAGCGTCGAGCTCGACGCGGTCGCGGTCAGCGTGCCGCCGGCGGGCGGCGCGCGCCGCCGCCGGGCGCGCGCAGACGAAGACGCTCGACGTGCCCGCGCTCTCGCAGTACGTGGCGGCGTATCCGGACGCAGCGCGGCTGGTGCTCGGCGGCCTCGCTGGCGATGCTGCTGCGGTTTTCACGGCGTCACGGCCGACGTTGCCGACCGTCGCGCGGCGGCGTCTACGACGCGTCGTACGACGGCACCGGGAACTGGTCGTTCAATGCCGCCTACGCCGGCGCGCGCGGCCTGCGCGCGCGTCGTCGCATACCTGCGCGGGATCGAGCACGTGGCCGCGTTCGTCGATGCCGGGCTTGCCCGTCGCGATCTCGATCTCGTGGACGCCCGGCGAGTTGCCGGGCGCACCGCTCGAGCACAGCGACGGCCACCTGCTCGTCGTGCGCGGGGTCGAGTGCCGACGCACGTCGCCGTCAACGATCCGGCGCATCCGTCGATCGCGACGCGCTATCCGCGGGCGGCGCTCGACGCGCTGTTCGCGGCCGCCGGCGGCGTCGCGTACTCGATCGCGCCGCGCGAGCCGCAGCGGCCGAGCTCGTCGCGCTGGCGAACGAGCGACGAACGCGTGAGCGAGGTCGCCAGCCGCAAGACCGGCTCGTCGCGCCGGATCCGCTGCGCGACGTGCCGCTGCACGTCGTGCTGGTCGAGCCGGAGATCCCGCCCAACACCGGCAACGTCGCGCGGCTGTGCGCGGCGACCGGCTGCGCGCTGCACCTGGTCGAGCCGCTCGGCTTTCGGATCGACGACCGCGCGCTCAAGCGCGCCGGGCTCGACTACTGGGACGCGCTCGACGTCGCGATGCACCCGTCGCTCGACGCGATGCTGGCGATGTTCGCGCCGGACCGGCTGTGGCTGGCGACGACGCGCGCGACGCGGACCTACGCCGGCGCGGAGTTCCGGCGCGGCGACGCGCTGGTCTTCGGCAAGGAGACGGCCGGCCTGCCGCAGTCGCTGCTCGACGCGCACCCCGAGCGCACGCTGCGCATCCCGATGCGCGCGCGGCGCCGTGCGCTCGATCAACCTGTCGGCGGCCGTCGCGGTGCTCACCTACGCCGCGCTGGCGCGGCTCGGGCTATCCCGGCTTGGACTGAGTCGCGACGTCGACCGCCGCGCGCGCGGCGCGAGCGTCGATCGCCCGGCGTTCGCCGGGCAGCGTCAACGCGATCAGCGCGCCGATCACCGACAGAGCGCCGGCGGTAAGGATCGTCGCGGAGATGCCGTGCGCGTCGGCGATCGCGCCCATGCACCGGCGAGAACGCGCCGCCGAGCGAGACCGCCAGCCCCAGCGTCACGCCCGACGCGAGGCCCATGCGGTTGGGCAGATACTCTTGGCCGAGCACCACGAACGCCGACTGCGACGCGACGAACACGAAGCCCGTGCCGAGCAGCAGCGGGATCGCGAGCAGCAGGTTGCCGCTGTGCGTGAGGCGCCACGAACAGCGCGGTCATCAGCGCGGCGAGCGCGGTCGACGCGAACAGCACGATGCGCCGGCCGAAGCGGTCGGCGATCACGCCGCCCGACAGCGTGCCGCAGCGACGCCCGCGATGCAGAAAGCGGTGAGCAGCGCGTCGCCGACCGCCGGCGAGCCGTGCAGCACCTCGACGACGTAGAGCGGGACGAACGCGACGAACCCGAAGTACGCCATCGCGCGCACCGTGACGAACGCCGAGAGCTTGCCGAACGACGACCCAGTCGTCGGTGCCCTGGCCCGATGCGCGAGGTCGCGTGATCCGGAATGAACGTGCGCAATCGCCGCAGCTCGAGCAGCACGATGACGCCGATCGACGGTGACCGGGACGCAGGCGGCGAGCGTTCCCGGCAGCCCCCACGCCGCGATGACGGCGGTCGCGAAAATCGGACCGACCGCGAAGCCGACGTTGCCGCCGGCGGCGAACCAGCGCATCCCGGTCGCTTTCTTCGCGCCGGCGACGTAGTTCGCGAAGCGCGCAGCCTCGGGATGGAACGACGCGACGCCGATCCCGCTGATCAGCGCGCCGAGCCACATCAGCGGCAGGGTCGGCATGAAACCGACGATCGCGACGCCGCCGCCGGCCAGCATCAAACCGACGGCGATCAGCCACGGCATCGAGCGGCGGTCGGCGACGTAGCCGATCGCCGGCTGCAGGACCGACGACGAGATCGCCTGCGCCAGCACGAGCGTCCCCGCATCGGTGTGGCTGAGCCCGCGCCAGACGATCAGGTACGGCAGCAGCGCCGGGATGAAGCTCTGGTTGACGTCGTCGGTGACGTGCGCGATCGCGAGCAGGGCCATGGAGCGGACGTCGAGACGGGACACAGCCCCATTATCCTCGCGCATGGCGCCGCCACGTTCCTGCGCGTGCGACATACGTCGGAAGTTGACCGCAGCGACCGCGTCGAAGCGTCGAGCTCAGTGAGTTCCTCGTTGGCCTCGATCGAAAAACGCGTCGTCGCGTGCCGCCGATGTCCCGAGCTGCGCGCGTACTGCGCCGAGATCGGACGGGTGAAAAAGCGCGCGTTCCTGGCCCACGACTACTGGGCCAAGCCGGTGCCGGGTTGGGGCGACCCGCAGGCGCGCGTCGTGCTGGTCGGGCTTGGCGCCCGGTGCGCACGGCTCGAATCGCACCGGCCGCGTCTTCACCGGCGACGGCAGCGGCGAGTGGCTCTACCGGGCGCTGCACCGTGCCGGCTTCGCCAGCCAGCCCGATGCCACGCATCGCGACGACGGGCTCATGCTGCGCGACGTCTTCATCACCGCCGCGGTCCGCTGCGCGCCGCCGGCCAACAAACCGACGCCCGATCAGCGCGCCCGCTGTCTGCCGTACTTGCGCGAGGAGCTCGCGGCGCTCGACGCGGCGCGCGTCATCGTCACGCTCGGCAAGCTCGCGGACGACGCGGTGCACGGGCTGGTCAAGGAGCTCGGCCGCTACCGCACGCCGCGCGCGCCGTTCGCGCACCTCGCCGAAACCGCCGTCGAGCTGCCGCGCTCCCGGCATGACGGTCCTCGCGTCGTACCACCCGAGCCGCCAGAACACGAACACCGGCGTGCTGACCGAGCCGATGCTCGACGCCGTCTTCACGCGCGCGCGAAGCTGCTCGATCGCTTAGGTCTCCAGCCCTAGTGCAGGCAGGGGATTGAATGCCCTACGCACAGGGTACAGTGTAGAAGGACTCGTGCGTGAATCGTGCATGCGAGCGCTCGACGCGCGGAATTCCACCGTTCGCATAGGTATAGCGCCGCAGATCGCTGGGCATATTTTGCGTGCCATGAACTACCAGATCGACGACCGCGACCTCAGCGCCTTCCTCGTCTACGCGGCCCGCGAGCGGAGTCTCGACGCGTCGCTGCGGGCGGCCAACAAGTACGGCCGCTCCGACGAGCACCGCAAATCGATCGACGCGCTGCGCGAGCTCAACAAGAAGATGCTGTTCCGCGAGACGCGCCGCGACGTGCACCCCTTCTAGGCGCGACACCACCGTTCGACCTCCGACGACCAAGGGCGAGTCCACGGACTCGCCCTTGTCGTGTCACTGCCTGTCGCGCATCCTGAGTGCGGTCGTGTCATCCTGAACCTGTCGGCCACTGAGCCTGTCGTCGCGATCCTGAGCCTGTCGGTCGGCTCACCTTTGCGTTGACGGCGTGCTGAGCGAAGCCGGAGCACGACCGCCACGATTGCAATCGCGGCGTCGCCCTTCGGCGAGTTCGGGTGACGGTGGGCGCGGGATGTTACGACGCGCCGTCGCCCTTCGACGAGCTCGGATCGACAATGCTGAGCCCGAGGTCTTTGAGCGCCTGATCCGGGACGGTCGAGGGCGCGTCCATCATGACGTCGCGGGCCATTTGGTTCTTCGGGAAGGCGATGACGTCGCGGATGTTCGCTTCGCCGCAGGCGATCATCGCGATGCGGTCGATGCCGAGCGCCATCCCGCCGTGCGGCGGCGCGCCGTACGCGAGCGCCTCCATGAAGAAGCCGAAGCGGTCCTCGATCTGCTCGTCGGTCAAGCCGAGGCGGCGGAAGACCCGGCGCTGGAAATCGACGGTGTGGTTGCGGATCGAGCCGCTGCCGAGCTCGTAGCCGTTGAGCACGAGGTCGTAGTGCTGCGCGGTGATCGCCAGCGGATCGGTGTCGAAGAGCGCTTCTTGGCCGGGCAGCGGCGCGGTGAACGGATGGTGCGAGAACGTGATCTCGCCGGTCTCCGCATCGCGCTCGAACAGCGGAAAGCCGAGCACCCAGCAGAACGCGAACTCCTCGGGATCGCGCAGGCCGAGCCGCTCGCCGATCTCGAGCCGCAGGCGCCCGGCGACGTCGGACGCGCCTCGCGACGCGTCGCCGACGAACAGCAGCGCGTCGCCGTCTTGCGCGCCGGTGCGCTCGCGCAGCTGCGCCGCCAGCGCCTCGTCGACGAAGCGCGCGATCGAGCCCTTCACGCCGTCGGGCGCGAAGCGTGACGTACGCCAGCCCCTTGGCGCCGAACGTCTTGGCCAGCTCGGTCACCGCGTCGAAGTCGCGCCGCGAGAGCGCGGCGCCGCCCGGCCAGCGCAGCGCGATCACGCGGTTCGCGTCGCTCTCCGCGAGCCCGGCGAACAGCCCGAACGCGCCGCCGCGGAACAGCTCCGCGACGTCGACCAGCTCGAGCCCGAAGCGCAGGTCGGGCTTGTCGGAGCCGTAGCGGCGCATCGCTTCGGCGTACGTCAGCCGCGGCAGCGGATCGGGAATCGCGTCGCCGAGCGACGCGCTGCCACACGTAGCGCATCGCAGCCCTCCATCACGGCGATGACGTCGTCTTGCTGCACGAACGTCATCTCGACGTCGAGCTGGCGTGAACTCCGGCTGGCGGTCGGCGCGCGGATCCTCGTCGCGGAAGCAGCGGGCGATCTGCATGTAGCGGCCGAGGCCGCCGATCATCAGGATCTGCTTGAGGATCTGCGGCGACTGCGGCAGCGCGTAGAACGTGCCGCGGTGGACGCGCGACGGCACGAGATAGTCGCGCGCGCCCTCGGGCGTCGACTTGATCAGGTTCGGCGTCTCGATCTCGATGAAGCCGTGCTCGTCGAAGTAGTCGCGCATCGCTTTGACGATGCGGTGGCGCACGGTGAGGTTGCGCTGCATCCGCGGCCGGCGCAGGTCGAGGTAGCGGTAGCGCAGCCGCACCTCCTCGGCCGGCTC
This sequence comes from Vulcanimicrobiota bacterium, assembly GCA_963723445.1. Lineage (GTDB taxonomy): Bacteria > Vulcanimicrobiota > Vulcanimicrobiia > Vulcanimicrobiales > Vulcanimicrobiaceae > Vulcanimicrobium. Next base: position 415,777 of record CAVRQP010000005.1, on the reverse strand, counting down.
TTCGTCGGCCGCGATGACGAACGGCGGCGTCTTCGACTCGGTTGAGGATCTCGAGCTGCGTCGCCGGGACCTCGACCTCGCCGGTCGCGAGCTTGGCGTTCTCGGTGCCGGCCGGGCGCCGCCGCACGTCGCCGCGCACGCGCACGACGAACTCGCTGCGCAGCGTCTCGGCGCGCGCGAAAACGTCGCGCCGTTCGACGGATCGAACATCACCTGCGTGATGCCGTCGCGGTCGCGCACGTCGATGAAGATCAGGCCGCCGTGATCGCGCCGCCGGTGCACCCAGCCGTCGAGCTCGACGGCGCGGCCGACGTCGGCGGCGGTCGAGCGCTCCGCAGGAGACGCGAGCGAACGAGCTATCCACGCAATGCGGCCTTGACTCCCGGTGAGGTAGTGGTATTGGTACGAGAGCGTGCGCGCAAAGCCGGGCCGCGCGGCGCCGCGCTCGATCCACGCTTCGAGCGGCGGGATGCGCCGGACCACGTCGTGCAGCGCCAGCGAGACCGGCGTCATGCCGAGCCGCAGCGCACGTCGAAGGCGGGGTGTTTGCGATAGAAGCGCACGGTCGACTTTCCGGCGAGCTCGTACTTGCGCTGCTGCTCGTCCCACGGCACCGGATGCCAGTGGTAGTTGACCGCGTGCGGGCTCGTACTCGATCGGGATCCCGGCCTGCTGCAGCCGGTAGCCGAGCTCGAGATCCTCGTGGCCGTAGCCGGTGAAGTCTTCGTCGAAGCGCCCGACGCGGTCGAGCTCGGCGCGCGGCGCCGACGCGTTGCCGGTCAGAAAGTACAGCCACGACAGCCGCTTGCGGCTTCTCGCCGTGCAGCGGCGCGCGCAGCGCGCGGATCGTCGCGCTTGCGCAGATAGTCCTCGTACGAGTCACCTGCACTTCCATCCCGACGACCGCGCGGTTCCGGGCCGCCGTCGTGGTGCGCGAGATGGCGCGAGAGCAGATCCGGCGACGCGATGATGTCGGCGTCGGTGAACAGCACGATGCGGCCCGCGCGAGGCGGCGATCCCGGCGTTGCGCGCCGACGCGCGGCCGGTGTACGGCCCGGGAAGGTGCCGCACGAACGGATGCTCGCGCGCGACGCCGGCCAGGTACTCGGCGGTGCCGTCGGTGGAGTTGCGAGTCGGCGACGACCACCTCGAACGTCGCCGCGCCGCAGATCCTGCGCGAGCAGCGACGGGATCACGTGGCGGAGCGTGTCGAGGCGGTTGTACGTCGGGACGACGACGGAGATGCGCAATTGGAACGGGACCTTATAATCCTGAGCTTGTCAAAGGATCGTTCATAGCAGAGAAGCGACGGCGGCGACGATCTCGCGGCGCGATGCGCGCAGCGAAGCCTCGGTCTCGTCCGGCGGTTTGCGCAGGATCGCGTTCGGCACGCGGTACGGCGACCATTCCTGCGAGGCCAGCCGGAACCACTTGTCCTCGAACAGGACGACGGTCGGCACGCGGACCGCGCTTGCGACATGCGTCGCACCCGTGTCGATCGTCACGACGCAGGCGGCCCGCTCGAACACCGCCGCCCAGACGTGGAACGGCAGGTCGCCCAGCACGGCATCGGCGACGCCGGCCGCGGCGACCGCAGCGGCCAGCGCGAGCGCGTCGCTCCCGTACGTCGCGACCAGCGGGCGGCCGAGCGCCCGCAGCTCGCGGAGCAGCTCGATGCAGCTTGCGGTCGTCGAGCCGTGCTCGGTCCAGCGGCGGCCGAGCTGCACCACGACCGCCGAGGCCGGTAAGCCCGCGACGGCGGCCCGGTCCTCGGCGGTGACCGGCAGCACGAGATCGCGCACCAGGTCCGTCGCGCCGGCCGCGACGACCACCGAGAGAACTTGGTCGACCTCGTGGGCGATAACCCGGTCCGGATGGCGTTCGGCGATCGCCGGATCGGCTTGGCTGAGGACGACCTCGGTCAGCATCGCTGCGCAGCATCAGCCGCGCCAGATATCGCGTCGTGTACGTGTAGCCGATTCGCTTGGGCGCCTTGGTCGCGGCGACGATCCGGTGATCCACGTCGCGCGGCGCGAGCGCGATCGCGACGTCGACCCCTTGGAAGCGCGCGCCGAACTCGCCCGGGTCGCCGTGTGGAGCGAAGATCGCCAGCGCGTCGACGTCCGGCGACCGGTCGACGACGACGGCATTGTAGCTGCTGCACGATAGGGTGACGTGCGCGTTCGGAAACGAACGCCGGACCGAAGCGATCGCCGGGGTCGACAAGATCAAGTCGCCGACGCGATCGGTGCGCGACAAGAGGATCCGCACGCGCTCAGCCGCGCTTCGCGGCGGCGAGCTCGTCGTAGTACGCGGCGGCCGCGAGCAGGTGCGCCGCGGCGAGCTCGCGCGCCGAGAGCCGGGTTTCGTCGCCCGTCCGGGCCACCATCCGCTCGAGCCCGGGCACGACGCCGCTGCGGTGCAAGGCGGCTCCGAGCAAGCGCTGCGGCGCGGTGTCCCCGATCGCCAACGCCACGCGCCAGCCGGGGTGCAGCCGTTCGAGCCGCACCGCGGTCCGCGCCTGCGCCCGCACCTGGCGCAGCATCCCGGCGACGTTCGTCCCTTTCGGATGCGGCTTGTAGTGGAAGACGACCGCGTAACGGTTGAACACCGCTTTGGTTCCGAGCGCCCGCAGCCGGAGTCCCAACTCGATGTCTTCCCAGCCGTATTCGCTGAACGATTCGTCAAAGCGCCCGCCGGCCGCATCGAGCCGGCTGCGGCGCACCGAGACGTTGGTCGTCCAGAACCAGTTCGCGCTGTAGTTCTTCAGACTCCATATCGCCGGCGGCAGCGCGTCGAAGGACTCGGTGTTGATGGCGGCACCCCGCACGACGACGTCGCCGTGGCGCGCATCCGACCGCAGGTGCTCCGCGGCGAACACCGGCGTCGGCAGCACGTCGTCGTCGATGAAGGCGATTCGCTCGCCGGCACACCGCGCGATCCCCGCGTTGCGCGCCTTGGCGAGCCCGCCGTTGGGTTGGTTCACGACGGTGAGCCGGCAGGTCGCGATCCGCTGCGCGCGCTCGATCACCGCCGGGGTGTCGTCGATCGAACCGTCGTTCACCAGCACGACCTCGTACGCATCGGGCGGGATCGTTTGATCGAAGCACGCGGCGAGCACGCGTTCGAGCAGCGCGGCGCGGTTGTACGTGCAGAGCTGGATCGACAGGCGCGGCACTAGCGAACAAACACCTAGAAGCGGGTCGCGCAGATGGGCGGCATCGGCGCGGCAAACGCCGAGTCGACCAGCCCGAGGCGCTCGCGCGGCTCGAGATTCGCCAGACGATGGCGCACCACGTCGGACAGGCGCAGCGAACCCAGCACGACCGACGCCAGGTCGTGGATGCCGATCGACAGCGTCGCGTCGGATTGCGCGGCGTCATCGCGTTGCGGCACGCCGTGCGGAGAGAACCGGAACGTCCACTCGCCGCCGGTTTCCGGCACGAACGAATCGTCGATCCGCAGTCGCAGAACGAACGGGGCGCCGGCCGCGGGCAAGGTCGCGAACGCGCGCTCGACGTCGACGATGCGGTACATGATTCCCAGCCCTGTCTCGGCGACGCGATGGGCGGCGGGCGGCGCGACCGCCACGTCGGAGCCGTCGCGCGGATCGGCGACGGCCGCGAGGTAGAACGCGGCGTCCTGAGACTCGATCGTGACCCGCGCGAACTCATCGCGCTGCGCGCGCAGGTATCCCAGCAGTGCAGCGCTGTAGACGCCGTCCTCGCACAGCAGGTCGCGAACCTCGAGCTCGTGGCGGTTGTGCAGGTGTTCGGGGTCCGCGATCGGCTTGGTCTGCATGAACCCGCGCAGCGTCCCGCCGTCCTCGACGCCGACGTAGCGCAGCTCCGCATCACGCAGCAGTTGCTCCTGTGGGGTGCGGTGCCGTTTGATCAGCCCGTGCGTCGACGCGCGCACGCGCTCGTAGCAGGCGAGCAGGGCGTCGAGATCGGCCTCGGCCAGCAGCCGCAGCGTTCCGCGCGCACCATCGTCGCGCAGCGCGGCCGGCGCGAAGCGGTAGCGCTGCATCGGCGTTCCGTACCCGAAACCCAGCGTGCGGTAGAAGTCCGGTCGAAACGGATAGAGCGCGCCGAAAGCCGCACCACGGCGGCGATAATCGCCGATGTACCAGTCGACCAGCGCGCGGGCGACGCCGCGCCGCTTGTGCACCAGCGAAACCGCGACCGAGCCGAGGCCGCCGGTGAGCACGTCGCGCCCGCGCACGTTCATCTCGTAGTCGTACAGTCGCATCACGGCGACGAGCTCGCCGTCGCGTTCGGCGATCGCAAAGCGCGCCTCGGGATACGCGAGCATGTCGCGGATCCGCTCGACGGTACGTTCGAAAGCGGCGGTCGTATCGATCCCCAGCCCCGGGTACGCGTCGACGATCGTGCGCGCCAGCGCGACGATCAGCTCCGGCTGCTCTCCCTCGCGTTCGAGGACGCGGATCGCCAACCCGGTGGCGGCCGCAGTCATCAGTACAGCCGCCGGCCGTTGGGGACGGCAAAGGTCGGCCGCACCAGCACAACGTTGCCGTCCTCATCGTCCATGCCGAGCACGAGCACCTCGCTCTCGAAGCCCGCGATGCGCTTGGGCGGAAAGTTCACCACCCCGCAAACTTGCGTGCCGACGAGCTCCGCTTCGGTATAGCGGCCGGTGATCTGGGCCGACGAGCGCCGTTCGCCCAGCTCCGCGCCGAAGTCGATGCGCAGCGCGTAGGCCGGCTTGCGCGCCTTGGGGAGCGGCTCGACGGCGAGAATCGTGCCGGCGCGGACGTCGACGCGCAGGAAGTCATCGTAGGCGATCACGCGTCAGCGTTCGGCGATAGCGCCAAGCAGTCCGTCGAGGGCGGCCAGAATGCGCGCGCCGTCGAGCTCGCGAACGCAGGCGAAGTCGGGGCACGTCTCTTTGCGATGGCCGGGCGGACAGGGATAGGTCGGCCGCACCACCGCGACGCGCGGTCCGTCGGGCGCCCAGCGGTCCGGTTCGTCCGACTGCAGCGCGAAGATTCCGACCGTCGGTGCGCCGACCGCCGCCGCGACGTGCATCGGGCCGGAGTCCATCGCGACGACCGCCCGCGCGCTTTCGGCGAGCGCGGCGAAACCGCCGATCGAGGTCGCGCCGGCGACCGAGGTCACGCCGCGCCCTGCGCCGGCGGCGATCGCCTCGGCGATCGGCGCGTCTTCGGGCGAACCGGTCACCAGCAGCGGCAGCCCGTCGCGCTCCGCCAACCGCGCGGCGAGCGCGACGAATCCCTCGACCGGCCAGCGCGAACGCTGTGCCGACAGACCGCGCGTCGGATGCAACACGTAGTATGGGCCGTTGACGTCGTGCACGCCCAGCAGGATGCGCGCTGCATCGCGCTCGTCGTCGCGCACGGCGAATTGCGGCCGGTCGTCGGCGACGTCGCAACCGAGCGCGCGGGCGTAGTCGAGCAGGATCTGGGTCCAGCCCGTGGTCCGGTCGCCGAGCTCGCTGCGCACGACGACGCGCGCGGTGAACAGCGGTGAGTACAGACGCCGGGCCTGCCCGACGCGCACCGGGATGCGCGCGATCCACGGCACCAGGGCCGTGCGCAGCGTCGCCCAGGTGACGATCGCCGCGCCGTAGCGCGCCGGGAGCCGCCCGCCCAGCACGATCGTGCGATCGATCGCCGGAATGTGCGATGCGACGCCGGCGTGGGCGCCGAGAACGACCGCGTCGACCGCCTCGTAACGGGTGCGCAGCGCGCGCGCAACGACGCCGGCCAACAGCGTGTCGCCGATCCCTCCGCCCGCCGCGACCAGGAGCGCGCGCTCAGCCGCCATCGAGGATCGATTCGATGAGCTCTACGGTCGCACCGCCGCGCAACTCGGATGCGCGCAGCGCGCGATAGGCCGACGCCCACGGGCGCCAGCGCCGGACCTGCGCCTCGAAGTGCGCATCGGGGAAAACGTCGACGATCGGCACGCCGAGCATTCCGGCGACGTGCGCCGCGCCCGTATCGACCGTGACGAGCAGCGCGGCGCCGTCGATCGCCTCGACCCACGCGCGCAGATCGGCGAACGTCTCGGGTGCGATGCCCAGCGCCGCGCGGACGGCACCGGCATCGGCGGGTGCGGTAACGACGCGCAACCCGTGCCCGGCGAGCCGTTCGGCGACCGCGCGCAACGCGTCGTCCGCTACGCCGCTCGCGCTCCACTTCGGTCCGGCTTGCAGCACGATCCCCGATCTCGACCGAGGCCGCGACGATGGTGCGACCAGCAGCGGTGCGAGTTGCGCAACGTCGGCCGTCGGCTCCGTCCGGCGTACCAGCCCCGTGCCCAAGCGATACATGACTTCGACCTCGTGCGCGCCCTCGCCGCCGACGCGCTGCGACCGGCTGACGGTGCGCGTCGTTCGTCGCCCGCACCCAGAGCGTTTTCAGCGGCCGGCTCCAGCCGGTCGTGAAACCGACCCGCTCGCGAACCGGCGCCGCGAGGTCGAACGCCTCCGGCTCCTCGCTGGCGATCAGCGCGACGTCGTAGCTCGACGCAGCGATCTCGTCGCCGGCGCGCCGCGAGCTGCCGGGCGTCGAACCGTGCGCCGGCCACGGCACGCGTTCGAGCACGTGCTCGGCGATCAGCGCGCCCGGAGCGAACAGTCCGGCGTTGCGCGTCGTCGACGCCAGCCCCACCTCGTGACCGGCTTCGCGTAGCGCCGCGACGAGCGGGACGCAGACGGCCGCGTCGCCGATCCCGTCGAGGCGCACCAGCAGCACGCGCATCCGCGTCAGCCGTTCCGGCGGAGCTGCCGGTCGAGCTCTTCGGTGTAGACGCTGTCGAGCAGGGCGCTGCGGGCGAGCTGCGCGATCGCCGCCGGGATGCGCGCCGACGTCGCCAACCCGGCGAACAGCGGCTGCGCGATCGGCGGCGCGAGCACTCGCGCGCGCATCAGGTTGAAGCCGTACGCGCCGGTGGCGAGCTTGATCCGGCGGGTCGGCATCTTGCGCACGAAACGCGCCGCCATGCGCGCTTTCTCGATCGCCTTTCCCAGCGCGTCCTCGAGCGATTCGGGCGTCGGCGGCTTGATGTGCCACAGGTACGCATCCCAGGCGAAGGCGCGCCGCACGCCGTCCGCCCGCAGGCGCGCGCCCAGCTCGGTATCTTCCCAACCGTACAGATCGAACGCTTCGTCGAATCCTCCCACCGCGCGCAGCGACGCCGCGCGAACCGAGACGTTGCACGTGACGAAGAACGCCCGCGAGAAGTTGGCGGCCGTCGGCTCAGGTCGCAGCTGCGCCTCGGCGACGTTGAGGATCGGGCCGGAGACGGCCAGCGGGAAGCTCGCGGCGTCGTGCGCGCGCGCGTGCGCGGCCAAGAAGTGCGGCGGGGTCACGACGTCGTCGTCGACGAACACGATCGCGTCGCCGGTCGCGTGCGCCAGCCCGGCGTTGCGCGCTTTACCGCGATTGGGCTCGGCGACGAACGTGTACTGCGCACCGTGCTTGCGCGCGATCTCGGGCGTCGCGTCCGACGAGCCGTTGTCGACGACGACGACCTCGAAGTCGGGCGCTTCCTGCTTGCGCGCGCAGCGACGCCAGCGCGTCGTCGAGCAGCGCCGCCCGGTCCTTGGTCGCGATGACCACCGAGAACTTCACGCCGGTACCGGTTCGAGCAGGAACGCCGCCATCCGCTCCGCGGCACCCGCCTGATGGCCGTAAAGCTCGCGCAACTCGGCGCCGGTCGCCGCGCACCAGGCCGTGTCGCGCCAGCGTTCGGCGGCGGCAAGCGCGACCTGTGACGGCAGCAGCGTACCGGCGATCTCCACGTCGAGCACCTTTCCGGCGTCGATGTTCGGCTGCGCGAAGTGGGTGAACCGGCCGGCGAAGCTCAACACCGCCGCCCGTTTGATCGGCGTGCCGATCACCGGCAGCTTGCCGACGTACTGCAACGGCCCGCCGATCACGACCAGCTCGGGCGCGTTGAAGGGCGTGCAGACGACGGCCGGGACGCCGAGCGCCGCCAGCTCGATCACCTTGGTGCCGGGAATGGAGACGGCCAGCCGCGCGCCCGCGGCGGCGCGCATCGCCGCGCGCACGAGCGGAAAGCGCTGCCCATCGGCGACGATCTCGCCGTCGTGCGTCAACTCGGCGACGGCGCCGTACGAGAGCGGGTGCGCGCCGCCGCGCGCGACTGCCGCGCGCACGACGTCGTCGGGGACGAACGGCGAGCCCGCGAAGGCGATCCGAACATCGGGCAGCATCCGGCGCAAGTTGAGCGCGACGCGCACGAACATCGGGAACATGTTCTCGACCTCGTGCTTGCGCGAGCCCGGGAACAGGACGATGCCGTCGTGCGCCGCATCGCTGGGCGGATCGCCGAACGCGCCGGCGGCCTCGCCCAGCGCGCCGTCGATGGCGAGGTTTCCGACGATGTCGATGCGCGCGTCCGGCGTTCCCCAGCCGATGAGCTGCTCGCGGTTCGCTTCGTCGACCGCGAAGACGCGCTCGAAGACCGCGGCAAACCGTTTGCGCGAAAACTTGTAGGACGTCGCCACGCCGCCCAATCGCGCGCGCACGCGCATCGCATGCGAGAGGTCACCGCCCAGATATTGCACGCGGTCGACGTTGGCCGGCAAACCCTCGACGTTGCGCCCGAGGGCCAGCCGCAGATACGCCGACGTGGGGTAGGCGCGCACGCCCGGGAACAACTGCTCGACGTACGCGGCCTCGCGGCCGGTCGCGAAATCGTCGGGGACGCAGATGCACGTGGATCTCGGTCGACGGATCGCGTGCACGCAGCGCCGCCAACAGCGGCCGCACCCAGCCCGCGAACTCGCCGGGGCCGTTCGCGGTGATCGCGATCCGCGTCACCGTGAGCGGATCGCCGCTACGAGATCGGTCGTGCTGCGGCCCGGTTGGTGCGGCGCGAGAACGATGCGGCCGCCGTGCCGCTCGACCACGTAGCGTTCGGGCAGCTCCTCGACGCGGTACTGCGCGCTCTTCACGTGAACGTCGGGCCGGATGCGATCGAGCAGCGATTCGGGCGTGCGCTGCCCGAAGCCGACGACGGCGTCGACGCTCCGCAGCGCGGCGACGACCCGCGCCCGATCGGCGAACGGCACCAACGGGCGGCCCGGGCCTTTGCCCAGCAGGCGGACGGAGTCGTCCTCGTTCACCAGCACGATCAGCGCGTCGCCCTGCGCGCGCGCCCACGCGAGGTACCCCACGTGGCCCGCGTGCAGCAGATCGAAGACGCCGTTGGTCGAGACGACGCGCCGCCCATCCGCGCGCAGCCGCTCGCGCCAGTCGACCGCGCTTTCCACGTCGAGCACGTCTCCGGTAAACGCGTCAGGCGTCATGCGCGCCTCGCTCGGTCGCCGCCGACTGTTCCATCAGATCGACGATCTCGCGCGGCAGCGCCGTCGCGGTGCCGAGCTTCTCGACCACCGCGCCGGCGGCGAAGTTCGCCAATTGCGTCGCGACCTCGGCCGGGATACCCGCGGCCAGCGCCAGCGTCAGCACGGCGACGACCGTATCGCCGGCACCGGAGACGTCGTAGACGGTGCGGGCGACGGCCGGCACGTCGACGCGCTCGCCGGCAGCGCCGAATAGCGACATCCCGTGCTCGCCGCGCGTGACGAGCACGAAGCGGCAGTCGAGCATGGCGAGCAGCGCCCGGCCGGCGCGCTCGAGCGACGCCTCGTCGGTGATCGCGATCCCGCTCGCGCGCGCGGCCTCGGCGGCGTTGGGTGAGATGCACGTGACGCCGGCGAACATCCCGACGCCGTCGGGTTTGGGATCCGCGACCACGATCTTCGCGGCGAGCGCGGCTTCGACGACCTCGCGGTGAAACAACCCCTTGGCATAATCGCTGAGCACGACGGCGTCGGCGTCGCTCATCGCCTTGCGCACGCGCTCGACGACGCGGCCCCGGTCGTCGTCGCGCAGCGGCGCGGTCGATTCCCAGTCGGCGCGCACGACCTGCTGGTTGTGCGCGACCACGCGCGTCTTGCGCGTTGTCGGCCGGTCGGCGACCGTGATCAGCCCGCGCGCGTCGACGCCGAGATCGTCGAACATCGCGCGCAAGCGCGCGCCTTCGGCGTCGTCGCCGACGCAGCCCACGAACGCGACCCGCGCGCCGAGGGCGCGCAAATTGTTGGCGACGTTGCCGGCACCGCCGAGCGTGAACGAGTGATCGCGCACCGCGACGACCGGCACCGGGGCCTCGGGCGAGATGCGCGTGACGTCGCCCCAGATCCACTCGTCGATCATCACGTCGCCGACGACGACGACGCGCCGTCCCGCCATGCGTGCCAGCAGCTCGGCCGCGCGCGGCGCCGCAATAATCTCAGCCACCCCCGTCACCCTGAGCCGCCACCGCGTCATCCTGAGCGGCAACCACCGTGTCATCCTGAGCGGCAACCACCGTGTCATCCTGAGCTTGTCGAAGGGCGCGTGCCACGATCCATTCGGCCGCTTCGAGCAGTGTCTGCGCGCGGTAGTCGGGCGGCGGCCCATCGTATGGATACGGTCCGGGAAGCAAGATGCCGGGAAGACCGACGGCGTGCCCGAGCGCGATGTCGCTGCCGCGGTCGCCGACGACAGCGCCTCCGTCCAACACGAGATCGTGTTCCGCGACGGCACGATGGACGAGCCCGGGCGCAGGTTTTCGGCACGTGCAGTCCTGATCGAAGTGCGGGCACCAATACCAGCCTTCGATCGCAACACCATCAGCTTCAAGCTGCCGCACGATCTCGGCGTTCACCGCGCGTACCACGTCGTCGTCGAAGTACCCGCGTGCTATGCCGGACTGGTTGGACACGACCACCGCCGCATAATCGTGCTCGTGCAGCAGTCTGAGCGCATCGACGACCGTCGGCAGAACCTCGACGCCGGCCGGATCGGCGAGATGACCTTTGTCCGCGATGATCGTTCCGTCGCGATCGAGGAACACGCCGCGGCGGGTCACGCGCCTCGTTTCATCTTCGCGCTACAGGCGGGTGGCGTCGCGGTCGCACGTGTCACGTGAAGATCAGCTCTTGTTCGACCAGGTCGCAGATGATGTGACCCATGACGATGTGCACTTCTTGCACGATCGCGCTGTAACCGTCGGGACCGACGAGCGCGAGGTCCGCGATCTCAGCCACCGGGCCGCCGCCGTTGCCCGTGAAGGCAACGGTGGTCGCGCCGATCCGCTTGGCGGTCTCCAAGCCTTTGACGACGTTGGGTGAGGTACCACTGGTCGTAATGCCGACCACCACGTCGCCGGGTTTCGCCAAGGCTTCAACCATCCGCGCGAACAGTTGCTCGAAGCCGAAGTCGTTCGCGATCGCGGTGACGGCCGAGGTGTTGACCGTCAGCGCCTCGGACGGCAGGCCGCCGCGTTCGCGCAAAAAGCGTCCGCTAAACTCGGCCGCGAGATGCTGCGCGTCGGCGGCGCTGCCGCCGTTCCCGAACCAAAGCACCTTGTTGCCGCTGCGAAACGCCACCGTCAACGCCGCCACGATCGCCGCGACTTGCTCGGCGTAGCGCGGTTTGTCGAGTAGCCCCTGGCGATCCGCCAGCAACTCGGCGAAGGCGCGCCGCCCGGTAACTACGCTTCGATCCAAAACAGCTCCTGACCGAGCGAGACGAGCTCACCGTTCTCGACCAGGCAGCGCACGACCGCACCCGCGTAGTCACTGGCGATCTCGTTCATCAGCTTCATCGCTTCGAGGATGCATAACGTCTGTCCGACCGTGACGCGGCTGCCGATCTCGACAAACGGGTCGGCGCCGGGCGCGGGAGCATTGTAGAACACGCCGACGACCGGGGCGGTGACCCGCCGGACGTTCGCGCCGGCCGTGAGCCCCGGGGCGGGAAGCTCGCCGCCGCCCGGCGGCTGGGCGGCGACATCCAGCCCTGCTCCGAGCGGAGCCGAAGCGGCCGGTACCGGCACGGGCGGCGCGGCGTCGCGACGCACGATCTCGATCTCGGTGTCGCCGGTCCGCACGCGAATCGCGTCGAGATCGAACTCGGCGGCGATCTCCCCAAGCGCGCGGACGCGCGCCGTCTCGTCCTGCTCCATCAGCCGGTGGCTTCGACCACCACGCGGGCAACCTCCGCTGCGGAGACCGCCAGCGGCAGCCGCCGATCGGCGCGCGCCTCCAAGTCGCGCAGGACGATCTCGCCGGCGGCCAGTTCCTGATCGCCCAGGATGAGCGCCCAGCGCGCCCCATTGCGGTCGGCGACCTTGAAGTGCCCGGTCAGCTTGCGGCCTTGCCACTCGACGAAGGTCGGCTCTGTCCACACCTCGCGCAGCGCCGAGACGATCGGTACCAGCCGCTCGCGGGCAGGCTCGCCCAGGGCGATCGCCTGCACCCCGCGGCGCGGCTGCGGGCGGTCGCCGGCCACGGCCTTCACCATCATCAAGAAGCGCTCCAGTCCCAGCCCGAAGCCGACCCCCGGGGTCGGCGGGCCGCCCAGAGCCGCGACCAGACCGTCGTAGCGGCCGCCGCCGCAAACGGTGCTCTGCGCACCCAGCGCCGCCGAGGTGAACTCGAACACCGTGCGCGTGTAGTAGTCCAACCCGCGCACGAGCCGCGGGTTGACCGCGTACGCGATTCCGAGCGCGTCGAGGTAGGCCCGCACGGCGTCGAAATGTTCCCGGCACGGTTCGCACAGCAGGTCGATAAAGGTCGGCGCGGCTTGCACGAACGGCGCATCGCGCACGTCCTTGGAGTCCAGGATACGCAGCGGGTTGCGCTCCAGCCGGCGCTGCGAGTCGGCGCTGAGCTCCTCCAGGTGCGGCCGGAAGTGTGCGAGCAAGGCCTCGCGATACAGCGGCCGGCAGGTCGCATCGCCGACGCTGTTGAGGTGCAGGACCGCATCGGCGATCTCGTACCGGGCGATCAGACGGGCCGCGATCTGGATCACCTCGACGTCGGCTTCCGCGCCGGCATCGCCGAAGCACTCGACACCGAACTGGTTTGCCTGGCGATAGCGACCGGCTTGAGGCCGTTCGTAACGGAAGAACGGACCGATGTAGTACAGCCGCTGGGGCCCCTGGGCGAGCAGGTTGTGTTGCAGCAGGGCGCGCACGGTCCCGGCGGTCAGCTCGGGACGCAGGGTCATGCTGCGATCGCCCTTGTCGACGAACGTGTACATCTCTTTTTCGACGATGTCGGTCGTCTCGCCGACGCCGCGCTCGAACAGCTCGGTCGCCTCGAACATCGGCGTGCGGATCTCGCCGTAACCGAAGCGGTGAGCGATGTCGCGGCAGGCGGCCTCGAGCCGGTTCCAGTTGGCCGACTCGGGCGACCAGATGTCTTGCGTGCCGCGCGGGGCGCTGATCGGGTTCACGACGACCCGTCGGCTTCGGCCTCTACGTCACCGGGCCTTCGCGCGGCTCGAGCAGCTCGACCGGGATGCCGTTGGGATCTTCGACGAACGCGATGGAACGCGTCCCGCCCGGCGACTTCTTGGGCTCCTTGACGATCTTGACGCCTTGCGCGCGCAGCTTCTCGATGACCGCCGGCAAGTCGCCGTCGACCTCGAGCGCGAGGTGCTCGTAGCGATTCCCGAGCTCGTACGGCGGATGGTCCTCCAGGTCGTACACCAGCTCGATGTACGAGTCCCAGCTCGCGCCGACGAACGCCATGTCGGCATTGCCCGGATAATGGAACGGCCCGTCGAGCAGCTTGAGGCCCAGCTTGTTGGTGTAGAAGTCGATCGACGCGTCCATGTCGGTGACGAAGATCGAGGTGTGCAGATACCGCGACATGGCGCTACTTGTTCTTCTTCGCGCGCTTCTTTCGTGGCGCGGGCGTCGCCTTGGCGGCAGCCGTCGCCGCTGTCGGCGAGACGAGCTGACGCAGAATTGCGACGGTGAGCGCGGTCGGACTTCCCGGTTGTCCGGCGGGTACTTTCGGCGGGTTCGTCGAGTCGTTGATCCCGTTGGTGAGGACGAGCGCGCCGATCTTGAGCGAGGGAATGAGCACGATCGCGTCGCTCATCCCGCCCAGCGGAGTCGCACCGTTCTTGATCAGGATCACGGGCGACGACTTGCTCGGAGGTCAGGTGCTGGTCTTGCCACGCCAAACCGAGCGTCACGGTCGAGCTCTTGCCGCAGACCTTATAGGTGCCCAGCGGCGTCTGCACGGTCTTGAGCGCGGCGACCAGGGTCGGATCGTTCGTCACCGGACCGACGAACAAGTTCGCTTCGAGGAACTTGAGCATGTCGTTCGCGTTCGACTTGATGTCGAGCGCGACACCCTTCACCGGTACGGCGCCGGCGGCCTATCGTGATATCCGCTCGCCATCGTGCAACCGGACACCAGCTGCCCGCTGGTGCAAGATTGTCCGAGCGGCGTTCCGATCTCGGTCTTGAGAATCTGGTTGTAGGCGCCCTTCAGCGGCGCGGGATACGACGCCGCGATCGCGTAGCCGAGCGTGATGAAGCCCGTGTCGGAGTAGAGGTAGCAGCTGCCGGGCTTGTTCTGGGTCGAGAACGTGTTCCAGTACGAGACGAGCCGGTCGGGCGGAGGCTGGTCGCTGAACAACTGCTGATCGGCCTGACTCATGCCTGGTGCGCTGTCCGGGAAGCCGCCCCGGTGCGAACCGAGCTCGTCGAGCGTCACCGTCTTGAAGGTCGCCGAACCGGTGAGGTTCTTCGTCCCTTTGAGCGCCGTATATGCAGTCGTCGTCTTGCTCGCGTAGTGCTTTCCGTAGGCGACCGCCAGCAGCGTCGTGTCGTAGACCTTGGTGACCGAACCGATCTGGAAGACGGTCGACGCCGCGACCTTCGCTTTGGTCGCCGTCGACGTCACGCCGAAGGTGTAGATCTTCCCCTGCGAGCCGAAATACTTCGTGTCGAAGACGGCAACCGCGACGCCCGGCGTATGCGTCGCGCTCTGGTAGGCGGCGACGGCCGCCGCAATGGCCTTCCCAGGATCCGGAGCCGGCGTCGCTGCCGCCGCCGCGGGGACGAGAGCGAGCGCCGCAAGGGCGCCTAGGTGAAACAGACGTCGAACCTGCATGCCGCTCGCTTTAGAAGCGAGCGCACGTGGTTCCTCGCGGCTCAGACGCCGGCGACGCGAGCGCAGACCAGCGGTGCGGTCAGGGCGGCGCCCGCGAGAAAGAAGCCGACGAAGACCGCTGCGTCGCGCAGTCGCCCGAAACCGATCAGCGCTAACACGATCGGCGCGATCAACAACACGCCGATCCCCCGGTCGTGGAAGCTCTGCAGCGCGACGACGTCGTTGAGGCCGTTCTGCGACCACCAGACCAGCGCGACACGCATGACGATGCCCAGGAGCGCGGCGTAGCCGACCAAGCGGATGATGAAGCCGATCATCGCCCTAGTGCAAGAAGTAGCGGTAGGTGGAGAACACGAGCGCGACGTCGCGCTCGTCGGCGGCGGCGATCACCTCGGCGTCGCGGATCGAGCCCTGCGGCGCGATGACGGCCGAGCAGCCCGCCTCGGCGGCGGCGTTCAGGCCGTCGGCGAACGGGAAGAACCCGTCGCTCGCGGCGGCCGCCCCGTGCGCGAAGTCGTGCGCGCGGTGCGCCGCGATCTGCACCGCGCTCACCCGGTTCGTCTGCCCGGCGCAGATGCCGCGCGACACCCCGTCGCGCACGATCACCACGCCGTTCGATTTCACGTGTCGCACGACGTCCCAGGCGAAGACGAGGTCGCGCCATTCGTCGCGTGCTCGGCTGCCGTTTCGAGACGACGCGTCCAGCGTTCACCGCGGCGCCTGAGGATCGTCGTCCTCGGCCAGCACGCCGCCCAGCGCGCTGCGCACGCGCAGCTCGGCGGCGATCCGCTCCGGGCTCCCGGCGCGAAAGCGCATGATGCGTAGGTTCCGCTTCTTGCGCAGGCGCGCCAGCGCGTCGTCGCTGAATGCCGGCGCCGCGACGATCTCGAGAAAGAAGCCGGCCAGGTGCTCGGCCGAGGCCGCATCGACCATCCCGTCGACCGCGATGATGCCGCCGTACGCCGAGACCGGGTCGGCGTCGAGCGCCGCGCGCACGGCGCCGGCGACCGTGTCGCGCTCGGCCACGCCGCACGGCACGGTGTGCTTCACGATCGCCGCGCGCGCGAGCGCCGGCCGCACGTACGGTGCCGGCGCGTCTGCACCGAAACCGAGCGGCGCGCGAACGAGCACGCGCAACGTCGCGTCGAGGTCGAGCAGGTTGTTGTACGACAGCGCCTTGCCGCCGAGCTGATCGGGAAGCTGCGCCTCGCGGGCGAGATAGAACGCCGCGCGGTCCTGCGGGTTCTCGCCGTAGCGCAGCGGCTGCTCGATCGGAATCGTCAGCGCCAGCGAGCCCGGCAGCTCGTTGGCCAGCATCCCCGATTCGAGGTACCGGGCGATCGCGCTGTCGTATTCGGCCGTGCGCTCGAACGCGCGCGTGGCGTAGCCGCGCCGCGTCGCGCGGTCCAACCCGCCGGCGGGCAGTGCGGCGATGAATGACCCGTACTGGGACGGATCGCTGAGCACGCTGACGTGTTCGAAGTTCTTCGCGGCGGCACGCAGCAGCGCGACGCCGCCGATGTCGATCTGTTCGATCGCCTCCTGCAGCGTCGCGCCCTCGCGCGCGACGGTCGACTCGAACGGGTAGAGGTTCACCACCACCGTCGAGATCGTCGGGATGTGATGCCGTTCGGCCTCATCGCGATGGACCGCGTCGTCACGGTCCTGCAGGATGCCGCCGAACACGTTGGGATGGAGCGTCTTGACGCGCCCGTCGAACAGCGACGGGTAGCCGGTCAGCTCGCCCACGTCCTCGGCGTCCACGCCGTGCTCGCGCAGGTGCGCGCGCGTGCCGCCGGTGGCGTAGAGCGGAATCCCGCGCTCCGCGAGCGCTCGGCCTAACTCCACGACGCCGGTCCGATCGTAGACCGAGAGCAGCGCCGCTTCAGGAGCGTCAGGCACCCGCAGCGACGGCGGGTTGACGCTGCGGCTCGATCGGCGGCGGCGCGACCGGCCGATCGTCGAGCGTCACGCTGACGATCGAGCTCACGCCGGGCTCCTGCATCGTCACGCCGTACATGCGCTGCGCGAGCTCCATCGTCTTCTTGTTGTGGGTGACGATGAGCATTTGCGACGTCGCCGACACGTTGCGGATCTTGGTCGAGAGCCGTTCGACGTTCGCGTCGTCGAGCGCCGCATCGACCTCGTCGAGCAGATAGAACGGCGACGGCTTCACCGCGATCAGCGCGAAGATCAGCGCCGATGCCGTCATCGCGCGCTCCCCGCCCGACAGCGCGGCCAGCGCGGTCATCTTCTTCCCCGGCGGCTGGACGGCGATCTCGATCCCCGTCTCGCTCAGATGCTCCGGATCGGTCTGCCACATCTCGGCCCGGCCGCCGGGAAACAGCTCGGTGAACATCTCCCCGAACTTGACCTTTACCGCGTCGAACGTCTCGTTGAACTGGACCTGGCAGGAGACCTCGATCTCGGCGATCGTCGCGAGCAGCGTCTCGCGCGCCTTGTGCAGATCGTCCATCTGCTCGCGCAGGAACTTCTCGCGCTCGGTCAGCTCGTCGCGATCGGCCTCGGCGTTGAGGTTGACGTTGGCCTGCAGGCGCAGCAACTCTTCACGCAGCCGCGGCAGCTCGTCGACGATCCCGCCGGGCTCGCCGGCGAACCGGTCGAGCACGTCGCGCTGCTCCGCGTCGGTAGCCGGGTTCTGCGCGAAGTTCTGCTGCAGCATCCCCAACTCGGCATCGATCTCGGCCAGCCGGCGGCGGCCCGATTCGCCGGCCGCACCGGCTTCGCGATCCTCGCTCTGGGCCGCGCGCTCGTCGGCTTCGCGCTGGGCAGCCTCATCGGCCGTCGCTTCGCGGCGCTTGCGCCCGGCGTCGACCGCTGCGTCGACCGTCGCGACGCGTTCGCGCGCCGCGCCGAGCGATGATTCGAGCTCGCCGGCGCGCGCGCGCAGCGCCTCGAGCTCGCGCAGCATTGCCTCGCGCGCCGCGCCGGCGCGCTCCGCGTCGGCGTCGAGCAAACCCAACCGGGTCACGTTTCCGTCGCGCTCGGCGGTCAGCGCGGCGATCTGCTCGCGCAGCGCGCTGGCGGCCGTGACGACCTCGCTTTGCTCCGCCTCGACGACCGCGATGCGCGCGCGCGCCCCGGCCAGCGTTCGCTCGAGCGCAGCGCGCTGCTCGGAAAGGTCGACGTGGTCGTCGGCGACGCGTTCGAGCGCGTGCAGCCGGGAGACGACGTCGTCGCGCGAGCCGGCCAGCGTGCGAATCCGCGTCAGCGTGGCGGCCAGCGCCGCGTCGACCCGCTCGATCTCGACCACCAGCCCTTGCATTTGCGTGCGCACGTCTTGCAACGTGATCTCGGCGTCGTTGGCAAGTCGCGTCGCTTCGTCGTGCTCGGCCGACGCGGCGTCGAGCTGGACTTTCGCCGCGGCACCCTCACGCTGGATCGTCTCGATGTGCGCGCGCAACTGCGGCAAGCGTTCTTTGAGGGTCTCGGCCTGCGCGCGACGCGCGAGGATCGAGCGTTCCTTGCGGAAACGGCCGCCGCTGATCGCGCCCCCGCCCATGATCTGGTCGCCTTCGAGCGTCACGATCGAGTCGCGGAAGCCCTCGGCGCGGGTCAGCTGGATCCCGGTCCGCAGTTCGTCGACCACCAGGATGCGGCCGACGAGAAACGCCACGATCCCGCGGTAGCGCGGCTCGGCGCGAACCAGCGTGTGGGCGTAGCCGATCACGCCCGGGCGTCCGCGCAGGTTGCCCAAATCGCGGCCCTCGCGCTGGGCGAGCGTGTCGAGCGGGAGGAACGTCGCGCGCCCCAGCTCTCGCGCGCGCAGATACGCTACCGCCGCTTCGGCGTCTTCGGATCGCTCGGCGATGACGTTCGAGAGGCCGGGGCCGAACGCGATGTCGAGCGCGCGCGCGTAGCGCTCGTCGGTCGAGATCAAGTTCGAGACGACGCCGTGCAGTCCGGTCAGCTCGCCGCGCTGCGACGCCTCGACGATCGCGCGCGTCCCGTGCGCGTGACCTTCGAAGGCCGCTTCGAGCTCCTCGATCGTATGCAGTCGCGACTCGGCGCCGGCGATCTCCGACGCGACCTCGCGGTGGCGGCGTTGCAGCTCGGCGACCCGCGCGCTCGCCGTTTCGCCGTTCTCGCGCGCGATCCGCGCGCGCTCGCGCTGCGCCGTCGCCTCGGCCTCGTACCGGGCGATCAGCAGCTCGCGTTCGCCGAAGCGAGCGCGTGCCTCACCGACCGCGGCGGCGTGCGCGTCGCGTTCCGCCAACGCCGCGGCGTGCTCTTGCTCGAGGCGTTCGATCTCGGCGCGTGCGCTGCTGGATCTGTGCGCGCCGCTCGGCTTCGCTCGCCGCGCGCTCGGCGGCCAGCGCCTCGACCGCGCGCAACTCTTGGTACACGCCATCGAGCGCGCCGCGCGCGTCCGCGACCGCGGCCGACGCCGCCAGCTCGCGTTCGCGCGAACCATCGGTCTGGGCGCCGAGCGGCGCTAGCCGTTCTTCGAGGGTCGCGATCGCTTCGCGCAGCAGCACCCGCTCGCTCTCGACCCGTTCGCGATCGGCGATCACCGCGCTCGACTGGCGCTCGAGCCCGTCGCGCCGGGCGACGGCGGCGGCCAGCTCGCGCTTCGATCCGCGCCAGCTCGGTGCGCGCTGTCTGGCTGTCGGCGCGATGTCCGTCGAGCTCGAGCTCGCGCGTGTAGAGCGCCTCGCGCAACGCGGCCAGCCGGGCGCCGAGCTGCGCGGCGCGCGCGGCGGCTTGGGCGCGCCGGTCCTCGTGTTGCGCGAGCTCGGCGGCGACGCGTTCGCGCTCGGCGCGCCGCGACGACGACGCGCGCAAGAAGGTCGAGGATCTCGAGATCGCGCACCCGCGCGGTGACCCGCCGGATATCGCCGCGCGCGGCGCACCTGCGCCTCGAGCTCCGGGACGCGGCGCTCCAGCTCGGCGATCACATCGTTCACGCGGATCGCGTTCTGCTCGGTCGCCTCGAGCCGTCGCAGCGCCTCGTGCTTGCGAGCGAGGAACCGACCGATCCCGGCCGTCTCCTCGAACAGCGCGCGACGCTCGGTCGGCTTCGACGAAAGAATCGCGTCGATCTGGCCTTGCGACACGATCGCGTACGAGCCCGGCCCCAGCCCCGTGCCCATCAGCAGCTCGTGCACGTCGCGCAACCGCACCGGCTCGCGATTGATGTAGAACTCCGACTCGCCGACGCGATACGCGCGGCGGGTGATCTGCACTTCTTCGAAATCGAGCTTGAGCTGATGCTCGTGGTTGTCGAACGTCAGCGAGACCTCGACCATCCCCAGCGGCTTGCGCGTGTTGTTGCCCGCGAAGATGACGTCTTCCATCCTTTGCGAGCGCAACGACCGGGTCGACTGCTCGCCGAGCACCCAGCGGATCGCGTCGACGAGGTTGGACTTCCCCGAACCGTTCGGCCCGACGACGGCGGTCGTACCGTCGACGAAATCGAGCGTCGTCGCTTCGGCGAACGTCTTGAAGCCGAAAACCTTGAGTGATTTCAGCCGCACGGCGGGCGTCCCGTCACTACACCGAGGCTCCGGGGTCGGGCAGACGCGGGCTGCGGCGCCGGCGGCGCTTGTCCAGCGCGATCACTCGTCCGTCGTCGTGCGACGCCGAGCGCGCTTCGGCTTGTGGTTCGCGCTGGCGCAGCGTCGAGAGCGCCATCGCAGCCGCGCTCTGCTGCGCCGCCTTCTTCGACGGGCCGATCCCCTCGCCCAGGATCTCGTCGCCGACGCGCACCTGCGAGGTGTAGCGGCGATCGTTGGGCGGCCCTTCGGCGCGCTCGAAATACATCGGCGTCTGGCGCAGCGTCGCTTGGGTGAACTCTTGCAGATCGGTCTTCGCGTCGCGCTCGCCGGCATCGCGCCGGTCGGCCGGCACGATGTGCTCCTTCTCGAGAAAGCGCTGGACGTGGTCGATGTCGCTCGCCTCGAAGAGGGCCGCCAAGAACGCCTCGAACGCGTCGGCGAGAACCGTCTCGTGACCGCTGCCGCCGCTGCGATCCATCCCGTGGCCCAGCACGATCAGCTCGGCGAAGCCGAGCCGGCGCGCCGTCTCGGCGCACGACGCGCCGCTCACCAGGTTCGCCTTGCGGCGCGTCAGCATCCCTTCCGACGCCTCGGGATACTTCGTCATGAGCCAGCGCGTCACGACGAAGCCGAGAATCGCGTCGCCGAAGAACTCAAGCCGCTCGTTCGATGCGATCGTCTGCTCGCGGCCTGCGCTGGCGTGCACGAACGCGCGCTCGATGCCGGCCGGATCGACGTCGCCGATCCCGGCCGTCTTGAGCAGCGAGCGCAAGCGCGCCCGCCGTCTCTCACCGGCCATCTCAGGCGTGCTTACCGAAGACGACGGTCGTGTTGTGGCCGCCGAACCCGAAGCCGTTCGACATCGCGACGTGGAGATCGACCTTGCGCGCGACGTTCGGCACGTAGTCGAGCGTGCACTCGGGATCGGGAACTTCGTAGTTGGTCGTCGGCGGAACGATCCCGTGGTGCAGCGCGAGCGCGGTCGCTATCCCTTCGATCGCGCCGGCGGCACCGAGCAGATGCCCGTGCATCGACTTCGTCGACGAAACGGCCAGCGCTCCGCTGGTCGCGTGCTCGCCGAAGACGCGCTCGATCGCCTGCGACTCGGCGGCGTCGCCGAGCGGCGTGGAGGTTCCGTGCGCGTTGACGTAGCCGACCTGCGCCGGCGCGACGCCGCTGCGCTCGAGCGCGCGTTCCATCGCCAGGATGACGCCCCGCGACTCGGGGTCGGGCTGCGCGATGTGAAACGCGTCGGCCGACTGGCCGTAGCCGAGCACCTCGGCGTAGATGCGGGCGCCGCGCGCCAGCGCGAACTCGCGCTCCTCGAGGATGAGGATCCCCGCGCCCTCGCCCAAGACGAAGCCGTCGCGCTCCTTGTCGAACGGTCGCGACGCGTGCGTCGGATCGTCGTTGCGGGTCGTCATCGCCTTCATCGAGCAGAAGCCGCCCATCGCCGTCGGAATCACGGTCGCCTCGCTGCCGCCGGTCACGATCGCGACCGCGTCGCCCAGCACGATCTTGTCGTACGCGACGGTGAAGGCATCGTTCGCGCTGGCGCACGCGCTGCCGACCGCGAACACCGGACCGCGCAACCCGAAGTTCATCGAGATCTGCGCCGATGCGGCATTGCCCATCAGCATCGGGACGAAGAACGGCGAGATGCGATCCCACGACTGCTTCGGGCCGACCTCGAAGGTCGTGTTCTCGACGGTGATGATCCCGCCGATCCCGGTCGCGACGATCGCGCCGGTCCGATCGCGAATCTCGGGGTCGTCGGGGAACTTCGCGTCCTCGAGCGCCTCGCGCGCCGCGGCGAGGGCGAACTGCGCGTAGCGATCCATCCGGCGCGCGTCGCGGCGGCCGAACAGGGCGTCGGGATCGAAGTCCTTCACCTCGGCCGAGATGCGCGTGCTGAGCTTGGATGCGTCAAAGGCCGTGGTCGGCCCGACCCCGCTGCGTCCGGTGACCAACCCCTCCCAAAAGGCGGGGTAGGAATTTCCGAGCGGCGTGATCGCGCCAAGTCCCGTGATGACGACGCGGCGTTTCTCCAAAACGCAATCCGGTTCTAAAGGCGCCGGAGCGCCCCTCCCCAGCAAGCGGCCTACCGCCCGGCGCCGCGCCGCGGGCTCCGGTGAAGCAACCGGTCCCTGACGCGAGTAGACTGCAGCGCATGAGCCCTGCGCAGTATCCGGCCGGCCCTTCGACGCTCACGGCGATGCGGAACCTTGCCGCGACCGGGAACCTCGCGCGGATGCCGGTCTTTCTCGGCGAGGTCGCGCGCGAATACGGCCCCGTCGCCTCGTGGCGGATGCCGCGCGGGCGGTTCTGGTTCGTCGACGAGCCGGCGCTGATCGAGCAGATCCTGACCGCCGGCGGCTACGACGTGATCAAAGGCCGTGGGCTGCGCCGCATGCGCCGGCTGCTCGGCGAGGGTCTGCTCACCAGCGACGAGCCGTTGCACCTCCGCCAGCGCCGGCTGGTCCAGCCGGCCTTCCACCGCGAGCGGGTCGCCGGTTACGCGGCGACGATGATCGAGGCGGCGCGCGACGCGGCCGAGGCGCTCGCCGACGGCCAGGACGTCGCGGTCGACGCGGTGATGAACCGGCGTCGCGCTGCGCATCGCGGCGGCGACGCTCTTCTCGGCCGACATCGACGACGAGGCCGACGCGATCGGCCGGGCGGTAACCGGCGCGATGGCCGGGTTCCCGTCGAGCATCAGCACGTTTGCCGAGCTGCTCGACTACCTGCCGTGGCACCCGGCGACGCGCCGCTTCAGCAGGCGCGGGCCGAGCTCGACGCGATCATCTACCGGCTGATCGAGGAGCGGCGGCGGGACGCGACCGACCGCGGCGACCTGCTCTCGATCCTGTTGTCGACCCGCGACGAAGACGGCCGCCCGATGCCCCCCGAGCTGGTTCGCGACGAGGCGCTCACGCTGCTGCTGGCCGGCCACGAGACGACCGCCAACGCGCTGACCTGGACGTGGGACGCGCTCGCGCGGGACCCGGCCGCCGAAGCGCGGCTGCACGCCGAGCTCGACGCGGTGCTGGGCGACCGCGACCCCGTCCCGGCCGACTACCCGCGGCTGAGCTACACCCGCGACGTCGTCGCCGAGTCGATGCGCCTGCGGCCGCCGGCCTGGATTCTCGGCCGCCGGGTGATCCGGCCGTTTCGCCTGGGCGACTGGGAGTCGCCGCCCGGCTCGGTGCTGCTGACCTCGCAGATCGTGACCCACCGCAACCCGCGCTTCTGGCGCGAGCCCGATGCGTTCCGGCCGGAGCGCTGGTCGAACGGCGAGACCGAGGGCCTGCCGCGCGGCGCCTACTTCCCCTTCGGCGGCGGCAACCGGATCTGCATCGGCGAGAGCTTCGCCTGGACCGAGGCCGTCCTGGTGCTGGCGACGATCGCGCGACGGGTCCGCTTCCACGCCCTGGACCTCTCGCCGGTCCCCCTCCAGCCGCTGGTCACCCTGCGGCCGGGACGCCCGGTCCGGATGCGCGTCGAGGCGCGCCGGGCCGAGGTTTCCGTTTGACCGCGCCCGGGCGTCGTGTATACTCTCGCGGCTATGTTCCGGTTCGACCTCCAACTGTTCGCGTCCAAAAAGGGCGCGGGCTCGACGCGTAACGGCCGCGACTCGAATGCGCAGCGGCTGGGCGTCAAGCGCTTCGGCGGCGAGCCCGTCATCCCGGGCAACATCATCGTCCGCCAGCGCGGCACGAAGTTCCATCCCGGCCAAGGCGTGATGATCGGCAGAGACCACACGATCTTCGCGGTCGTCGAAGGTCAGGTCACGTTCACGAGCTCCAGGAACCGGAAGCACGTGAACGTCGTCCCCGCCGCTGTCTGAACCGGCTCCGCACGCCGCCTGCCGAGAAGAGCCGTCAACGCGGCTCTTTTTGCTTTGGCGCTCGAAGAACCCGCAGCCTCGCCGCCCTGATGCAGTTCATCGACGAGGCGAGCATCACGGTCGCGGCCGGCAACGGCGGCGACGGCATCGTGGCGTGGCGGCGTGAGAAGTACGTGCCCAAAGGCGGCCCGGCCGGCGGCGACGGCGGGCGCGGCGGCGACGTCGTGCTGGTCGCCGATCCCGAGCTGGGCACGCTGGTCGACTTCCGGTTCAAGAAGCAGTTCGCGGCCGAAGCCGGCAAGGCCGGGCTCGCAGAACAACAAGTCGGGCAAGGCCGGCGACGAGCTGGTGATTCGCGTCCCGGTCGGCACGCTGGTGACGCGCACCGTGCTCGACGCCGAAGGCAACAAGGCGTCTCGCGGCTGTTCGCCGACCTGAGCACGCCGAACGAGCGGTTGCGCGTCGCCAAGGGCGGCCGCGGCGGTCAAGGCAACCAGCATTTCGCGACCGCGGCGCGCCAAGCGCCGCACTTCGCGTACAACGGCGAGCCCGGCGAACGCTGCGAGCTGCGCTTGGAGCTCAAGCTGCTCGCCGACGCCGGCGTGATCGGCTTGCCGAACGCCGGGAAGTCGACGCTGCTCAGCGTCGTCAGCGCGGCGCGTCCGAAGGTCGCCGACTATCCGTTCACCACGCTCGAGCCGCAGCTCGGCGTCGTGCGCGTCGCCGACTTCGAGTCGTTCGTGATGGTCGACGTTCCCGGCTTGATCGAAGGCGCGCACGAAGGCGCGGGGCTCGGCGACCGCTTCCTGCGCCACGTCGAGCGCACGCGCGTGCTGGTGCACCTGATCGACGGCGCCAAGCCGCTCGACGACGTGCTCGCCGACAAGGCGACGATCGAGAACGAGCTGCGCGCGTGGAACGCCGCGCTGCTCGAACCGGCCGGTGATCCTCGTCATCACCAAGATCGATCTCCCCGACGCGCGCGCGACGTTCGAAGCGCTGCGCGACGAGATCGCCGGCTTGCGCGCCATCTCGGCAGCGACCGGCGAAGGCGTGCAAGAGCTGATCTACGCGGTGTGGGAGACGATCCGCGCGACGCCGCTGCCGCCCGTCTCGCAGCCGGAACCCGCGCAGATCGAGCTCACCGCCGACGAGCCGTTCGCGATCGAAGTCGAGCAGGGCGTCTACGTCGTCAGCGGCGAGCGCGTCGAGCGGCTGGCGCGCATGACCGACTTCGACAACGACGAAGCGCTGGCGCGGTTCGAGCACATCCTCGCGAAGATGGGCGTCGACAAGAAGCTGCGCGAGCTCGGCGTCCACGAAGGCGACACGGTGCGCATCGCGGGCGTCGAGTTCGACTACAGCTAAGTGTCCGTCGCGATGCGGATCGGAGTCTTCGGCGGGTCGTTCGACCCCGTCCACAACGGGCATCTGTTCGTCGCCGAGGCGGTGCGCGAAGCGTGCGAGCTCGAGCGCGTGCTGTTCGTCCCGACGCGCGAAGGCAAGCACTATCGCGACGGCGCGATGAGCGCGCCGACGCGCCGACCGCGCGCAGATGTTGCGGCTCGCGATCGCCGCCAACGCCGCGTTCGCGCTCGACGAGAGCGATCTCGCGCCCGACGCCACCGGCTACACCGCCGACCTGCTGCCGCGCCTGCGCGCGCGCTATCCCGAGGCGGCGTTCACCTTCATCGTCGGCGGCGACTCGCTGGTGCGCTCGCAGTGGCAGCGGCTCGGACGAGGTGATCGACGCGGTCGAAGCGTTCGTCGTCGCGCCGCGCGGAACGATCACCGGCGACGATCTCGACGCGGCGCTGGCCGGCCTGGCGCCGCCGCGGCGCGCCAAGATCCGCCTGCTCGACCTGCCGCTGGTCGCCGAGTCGGCGACCCTGATCCGCGAGCGCCTCGGTGCCGGGCGCAGCGCGCGCTATCTCATCCCGGAGCCGGTGTATCGCTACATCGACGAACGGGGTCTCTACCGGCGATGACGTCCGCACCACTCGCCGTCGACCGCGCGCTCGGCGGCGTCGCCGCCCGCGAACTCGCCGCAGCCTACGGGACGCCGCTGTTCGTCATCGACCTCGACCAGCTCGACCTCGAGATCGATCGCTTCCTGCGCGCCTGCGCGCCGCGCGGGATCGCCGTCGGCTACGCCGGCAAGGCGTTCCTGTGCGCCGCCTTCGCCGAGCACCTCGCGGCGACGCCGCTGCGGCTGGACGTCTGCTCGCTGGGCGAGCTGCTGACCGCTGAGCGCGGCGGCTTCCCCGCCGGGCGGATGTACTTCCACGGCTGCGGCAAGACCGACGAGGAGTTGCGCGCGATCGTCGACCGGCGCGTCGCGTTCGACGTGATCGACAACCGCGAAGAGCTCGAACGGCTCGCCGCGCTGGCGCCGGCGTCCGAACCGGTCGACGTGATGCTGCGCCTGAACACCGGGCATCGAAGCTCACACCCACGCCTTCGTTCGCACCGGCGGCGAGAACACGAAGTTCGGGATCGCGCTCGACCGGCTGCCGGACGCCTTGGAGCGGCTGGCCGAGCTGCCGCAACTGCGGCTGATCGGTCTGCACGCGCACATCGGGTCGCAGATCTCCGAGCTGGCGCCGTTCGCGGCGAATCTCGACGAGTTGCTGGCCGCCGCCGCGCCTCGCGCGCCGCGCGCGGGTTCGCGGTCGAGGAGCTGATCTGCGGCGGCGGGATCGCCGTCGCGGAGGGTCCCGACGATCCGCACCCGCTCGACGTCGAGGCGCTCGCCGCCCAGCTCGCCGGCCGCGCGGCCGGATCCGGCCTGCGGCTGGCGATCGAACCGGGCCGGGCGCTGGTCGCCCGCGCCGGCAGCTCGCTCTACCGCGTCATGGCGGTCAAGACCCAAGGCCGGCGCCGGTTCGTGGTCGCCGACGGCGGGCTGGCCGACAATCCGCGCCCGCTGCTGTACGGCGCGCGGCATCTCGCCCGAAGTGCTGGCCGCGCGCCGCCTCGGCCCCGACGAGCCGGCGACCTTGGCCGGGCGCTCGTGCGAGAACGACGAGATGGGCGACTACGTCTTGCCGCGCGACCTGGCCGCCGGCGATCTGATCGCGCTGCGCACGACCGGCGCCTACACCTACAGCATGGCGAGCAACTACAATCGCTTCGGCCGCCCGCCGGTCGTCTTCGTCCGCGACGGGCACCACCGGCGCGTCGTTCGCGGCGAGTCGGCCGACGACGTCATGCGCCTCGACCTGTTTGCGTCTCCGAGCCGCGTAGCGGCGATTTTCGGGCGAAGCGTTGTCATCGCGCGCGGCCGCACGTACACTCAAAGCATCACGCACGAAACGCCTCTCAACGCCGTCGCGCTCGCCAGCGCTTCCCCCGACGACGCGAGGTACTCGCATCGCTGGGTTTGCGCGTCACCGTGGTCCCCAGCGCGTACGAAGAGCGGCCCCTGTTCGGCCTGTCGCCGGTCGAGCCGGCGCTTGCGCCACGCGCGCGGAAAAGCCGCCGGCGCGGCGCGCTCGAGCGAGCTGATCGTCGCCGCCGACACCGTCGTCGACCTCGACGGCGAGGCGCTCGGCAAGCCGACCGACACGGCCCAGGCGCGGGCGATGCTGCGCCGGCTGGCCGGCCGCTGGCACGTCGTCCACTCCGCCTTCGCGCTCGAGACGATCGGACGGCGGCCGACTGCTGGCCGAGGTCGTGTCGACGCGCGTTCGTTTCGCCGATCTTGATGAAGAGATGATCGAGGCCTACGCGGCGAGCGGCGACGGGCTCGACAAGGCCGGCGCATACGGCATCCAGGGCTTTGCCGCGACGCTCGTGGAGCGCATCGACGGCGACTACTTCACCGTGGTCGGCTTCCCGGTGCCGCGTTTCGCCGCGGCGCTCCCGCGGCTCGGCTACCGCCTGCTTCCGCCGCGCGTCGGCGTCGAGGCACCCGAGCGGCGCGAGGCACGGACCGGATGAGCTTGGCCTCGTCGGTCCGCGCGACGTTCAGCGCGGACATCGGCATCGATCTCGGCACGGCGAACACCGTCGTCTATTCGCACGACGAGGGGATCCTGATCAGCGAGCCGTCGGTCGTCGCCTATCGCACCAGCGACGGCGCGATCATCGCGGTCGGCCAAGCCGCCAAGGAGCTCGACGGGCGCACGCCCGGCCGCATCGAGGTCGTGCGGCCGCTGCGCGGCGGGACGATCTCCGACTTTCGCGGCGCCCACGCGCTGGTCAAGACGGTCGTCGACCGGGCGCTGCGCGCGCGGACGCCGCGTCGCGCCGCGCGTGATCGCCTGCGTCCCGGGCTGCGCGACCGACATCGAGTGCAAAGCCGTCGAGGAGGCGATCCGCGCCGCCGGCCCGCGCACGACGACCTTCGTTCCGCAAGCGGTCGCCGCCGCCGTCGGCGCCGGGCTGGACATCACCGGCACCCGCCCGGCGATGGTGATCGACATCGGCGGCGGGACGACCGAGATCGCCGTGCTCACCCTGTGCGGCGTCGTCGCGATGAACTCGATCAAAGTCGGCGGCGACACGTTCGACGCGGCGATCGCCGCCCGGCTGCGCAACGAGTTCTTCGGGATCGGCCCGCTGACGGCGGAGCGCTTGAAGATCGAGCGCGGCTACGCCGGACGGCCGCTCGGCCAAGAGCCGTACGTCGTCGCCGGCAGCGACATGCGCAACCTGCGACCCGGAAAGCGCGACGTCGACGAGACGCTCGTCGCCGAAGCGATGCGCGACGGCATCGACCGCATCGCGCGCGCAGCTTGGTCGATCCTCGAAGCAACTCCGCCCGATCTGGCGGGCGAGCTGATGGAGGCCGGCATCGTGCTCACCGGCGGCGGCGCGCTGATCCCCGGACTCGCAGGCGAGATCGGCGCGCGCACGAACGTGCCGACGACGGTCGCCGACGATCCACTCGGATGCGTCGCGCGCGGCGCCGGCGAGATTCTTGCGTCGCCAGGTTTGCTCGAACGGCTTCGGCCGCACGCAGATCGGCTGACGAGGTGGTACCAATCGTTACGAACCGGGATGAGAGAAAGCTATTCGCGATAATCGGGACGGTCATCGTGGCCGCTCTCGTCGCGCTCTTGCAGCTCGATTTCGCCCGCGCCGGTAGGACGTCGCCGCTGACCGTGACGGTCACGACGGTGAGCGCGTACCTGCAGCTCGCGGTCACGACCGTCGTCAACGTCGCCCGCGGCGGCTTCGATACGGTCGTGCGCAGCCCGGGGCTGAACGCCGAGAACGGCCGGCTGCGCGAGCAGAACGCGGTCGCTGCGCAGCCAGAACGACGAGTTGCAGGAACGGCTCGCGCGCACGCCCGCCGCGCAAGATCTCATCGCGGCGAAGCTCGCGCACCCCGACGGTATCGAGGCGACGGTGATCGGCTACGATCCCGAAGCGGCGACGCACGTCGTCACGATCGATCGCGGCGCGAAAGACGGTATCCGGCGCGACGACGGTGTCGTGACCGGCCGCGGGCGTCGTCGGGCGCATCGTCGAGGCTCGGCCCGGTCTCGTCCAAGGTGTTGCTCGTCATCGACGCGACGTCGAAGCTGCCGGCGGTCGTGCAGCACGGCCGCTGGTGGGCGATCGCCGTCGGCACGTCGACGCGCGTGAAGCTGCAGTACGTCTCGCAAGACGCGAAGCTGCGCGTCGGCGACCGCGTCGTCACCGGCGAAGGCCGCTCGTTCCACGCGGGCGTGCTGATCGGCCGCATCCAAGCAGCTCGAGCCCGTCTCCGCCGGCGCGCTCGACCAAACCGCCATCGTCGCAGCCGGCCGCCGACCTCTCGGCGCTCTCTCGTGTCGTCGTTCTACCGCAGAAAATACCGCAGCATTGAGATCGACGGTCGGCCCGGCCTATTGGCCGGTGCTCGGCTGGACCTCGCTGCTCGCGCTCGCGCAGACCGTGCTCGTCCCGCTGTTCGCGTTCCGCGGCGCCGTGCCGTCGCTGGTGACGATCGCCGTCGTGCTGTACGCGTCGCGCGCCGGCGCGCGCCGCGGCGCGCTGCTCGGCGCTGCCGGCCGGGATTGCTCGAAGACATCTTCGCCGGAACCGGCGGCGGCTGGACGATCTCGACGACGATCGTCGCGTTGCTCGTCGGCGGTGTTCTCGCGCCGCATGTTCGCCGACGGCGCGTTCGTCCCGGCGATGCTGTGCGGCTGCGCGGTGCTCGTGCGCGATCTGCTCTTCTGGACCGTGATGCGCGCCGAAGGTTTTCCGCCCGGCTTCGCGCGTCGCGCACCTGCACACGTCGCTGTGGCGCGCGCTGCTCACCGCCGCCGTCGCCTTCGCGCTGGCTCGCCGTGCGCGGCCGGCTCGTCACCGACAAGACGACGATCGAGCGGTACGGCTACAGCTGATGGCGGCGATCGACCGGTCCGGACGATCGCCAGCTCCCGCGCGTGCTGTGGTTCGCCGCCGTGCTCGTCTTCGCGCTCGTCGCGATCGTCGTGCGGCTGGCGCAAGTGCAGCTCGTGCAAGGCGAGACGTTCGCCGCGGCGGCGCGCGCCAACCAGATCCAGGTGATCCCGGTCGCCGCGCCGCGCGGTCTGATCGTCGACCGCCACGGCGTCGTGCTCGTGCGTTCGCGCCCGTCGTTCGTCTGCGCGCTGATCCCGTCGGAGATCACCGACATCGACAAGACGCTCGACACGCTGGCGCCGGTGCTCGGCGTTCCGGCCGCGACGCTGCGCCACCGGCTGCTGCACCATCACGACAAGAACTACGAGACTTCGACCAGGTCGTGACCTACGAGCCGTACGGCCCGGTGATCCTCGCGACCGATCTCACGCCGGTGCAGACCGCGCGGCTCGCCGAAGCGCAGAGCGATCTCCCCGGCGTCGACATGGAAGAGCAGCCGGTCCGCAACTATCCCTACGGCAAGATCGGCGCGCACCTCTTCGGCTACGTCGGCATCATCGACGAAGACGAGTACACCGCGCGCAAGCGCCTGGGCTACTCGCCCAACGACGTCGCCGGCAAGGACGGCCTGGAGAACGCCTACGACAGCTACCTGCACGGCCGCGCCGGCGGCGAGCAAGTCGAGGTCAACGCCGTCGGGCGCGCTGGTGCGCCGGCTCAAACCGCTCGATCCCGTCCCCGGCGACACGCTGGTCACGACGATCGACTGGCGGCTGCAAAAGATCGTCGAGAAGAACCTGCGCGCGCGAGCTGCTCAAGTGGGGCAAAGGCCGCGGCCAGCGGCTCGCCGGCGCCGTCGTCGTGATCGATCCGTCGAGCGGCGGCGTGCTCGCGCTGGCGTCGATGCCCGAGTTCGACCCGAACGAGTTCGCGACGCCGATCGACGAGAAGAAGTACGCGCCGGCTGCTCAGCGACAAGCTCAACCCGCTCTACGACCGCGCGATCGGCGCCGCGTCGCCGACCGGATCGACGTTCAAGATGGTCACCGGCTCGGGCGCGATCTCCAGCGGCGCGATCAAACCGAACCAAGTGCTGTACGACTCGGGCGCCTGGAACTGCCACGGCGTCGCGCTTCGTCGACATCGCGGCCGGCGGCCTCGGCTCGGTCGGGTTCGTGCGCGCGCTCGCCGCCTCGTCCGACGGATACTTCTATCAGCTCGGCTATCGGCTAGGCCACGAGCGTCTGCGCTACTACGCGCCTGCAATACGGTTTGGGCTCGCGCTTGGGGATCGACTTGCCCGGCGAGTATCCCGGCAACTGGCCGACCGAAGAGTGGACGCAAAAGACGTTCGGCCCCGGTTACCATCTCGAGCCGAGCGACGTCTGCCAGCTCGCGATCGGCCAAGGCGCGATGCAAGCGACACCGCTGCAGATGGCCAACATCACCGCGACGGTCGTCAACGGCGGCATCGCTCTATCGCCCGCACATCGTCGCCGAGATCCGCTCGCCGCGCGGCCGCATCGTCAAACGGTTCGACCATCAAGTGATCCGCAAGGTCAACGTCACCGCCGAAGCGCTGCGCGAGGTCGACGCCGGGATGGCGCAGGTCACCGATCCGGGCGGCACGGCCTACGGTCTCGCGATCGACAAGCTGCCGTTCGGCGGCAAAACCGGGACCGCCGAAACCGAAGGCGGCCACGGCCCGAACACGACCTGGTTCGTCGCCTACGCACCGACCTCGCATCCGAAGCTCGCGATCGCCGTCTACATGGAGAAGACCGGCGGCTACGGCGCGAGCGTCGCCGCCCCGGTCGCGCAACACATCATCGCCGAATACTTCGGGCGCAACATCCCGCCGATTTGACCGACGATGGCGGCGTCGAGATTCGACGCTGCGGAAACGCCGCAATCGTGCCTGGGGTGGACGGGGGCATGGTGCGTTGGCGGCGGCGTTTCGTAGTCGAGCGGCGCCCGGAGGGCGAGGAGCGAACGGAGAACCGAGCGAGCGGAGCCGCAGGATGCGGCGCAGCGAGCGTCCCGGCCAACGCACCGTGCCCCCGGCCGCCCCACGCCACGGTCTACGTCAAAATCTGCAGGACGCGTTTGATTTCGGCGGCTCGGGGGTCGGTGCGGTTGGCGAGCGCGTTGTCGATGAGGTCGTCGCGTTTGGCGCGGTGGAGGCCGTAGGCGGCGGCTAAGGCGACGGTGCCGTCGGTGTCGCGCAGCGCGCGTTCGAGCAGCGGGATGTCGGCGCGGCGCGATGCGCCGTCGATCGCGGCGTAGCGTTCGGCGACGACGTACGACGAGTACGCGCGTTCGAGCGTCGGCTCGACGATCTCGGCGTCGCATTGGCCGAGCGATTCGATCGCCGCGACGCGCAGCTCGCCTTCTTCTTCATCGAAGGCTTTGGCGCAAATGCCCGCGCACCAGGCGTCGCCGACGATACCGAGGCCGTCGAGGACGCGACGGCGTTCGCCTTCGTCCAGCTCGCCGGCGTCCGGATCGACGAGCGCGGGCCAGGAGATCGAGTGCGACATGAACGCGACCGGACCGGTTTGATTCCAGCTCGACGGCGGCGGGTTCGCGCCGAGATGCACGGTCTCGACCGGCGAGACGGCGGTGATGACCGGCTTCGACGATTGCGGCCAGAAGTGCGCGATGCCGATCAGCAAGATGCCGAGCACGCCCATGATGATTGCCGGGACGAGGAACTCACCGACGTGCATTATCGGTTCGCCCGGAGGATCGGCTAGGCTCGCGTGGCCGCGGCTTCGAGCGCGTCGCGCAACGCGGCGCGCACGTCTCGCAACGCGGTGTCGAGCGCCGCGTTCTGCGTCCCGGCCAGGACGCGGTGGAACTCCTCGTTGGGCAGGGCCGTGACGTTGGTGAACGTCGAGATCAGCATGCTGCGGTACGCGTTCATCGCTTCGCTGCCCGGCGGCTCGACGAAGTTCGTCGGCAGCAGCTCGGCGAGCACGAGCCACGGCCGAGCGCTGCCGAGCGGATCGGTCGCGAGCGGGTCGAGATGCGGGGTCAGGCGCGCGACGTCGATCGGTCCCTCGACGACGACGGCCGCGTCACCGGCGGCGTTTTCTTCGGACGGGCTCGCATCGGCCAGCGAGCGCACGAGGTCGATCAATGCGGCACGGCTGGCACGGTCTTCGACGTCCTTGGCGGTCAGCGCGTAGCGCGGCATGCGCATCTTGATGAACAGCCGGTCGACGACGCCGCGCAGCGCCTCGCGCTCGGCGGCGAGCTTGCCGGGGACGTCGCCGTTGAGACCGATGAACGCCGTCGGGAGCAGCGTGCGAATCGCGAACAGGTGGGTGATCAAGCCGCCGTAGTCGGACTGCTCGAGGAACGTGAGGGCGCGTTCGAGCGCGTCGTGCGCGAACACCAGCCGGACGCGACGCGGAACGGGCGTCGCTTCGCGCTCGGGTTCCGGCGGGGCTTCGACCGGCGCGGCCGGCTGCGCGGCTTCGACGGGAGCGGGAGCCACCGGGGGCGCGGCAGGTTCGACGACGGCGGCGACCGGCTCCGCGATCTCGGCGGCCGGCTCGGGCGCGACCGGCTCCACGATTGCGGCGACGGGCTCCGCGATCTCGGCGACCGGCTCGGGCGCGATCGGCTCAGCGATCTCGGGCGTGATCGGCTCAGCGATCTCGGGCGTGATCGGCTCCGCGATCTCGGCGACCGGCTCAGCGATCTCGGCGACCGGCTCCGCGATCTCGGCGACCGGCACAGGCGGCATCGGCTCGGGAACGGCCGGTTCGGACACCTCGGCGACGACCGGCTGCGGCTCCGGAATGTGGGCGGGAGGCGGCTCGGGTGCGACGGGAGGCGGCTCGGGTTCGACGGGAGGCGGCTCGGCTGCGACCGGGGGCGGAGCGGGCGCGACAGGGGGCGGGGCGACGGCGGCTGCCGGCCGTTCGACCGGCGGCTCTTCTTCTTCGGGCCGAGGCCGGGCGTACGCGCTCAACGCGTGCGCGATGCTGTCGATGCTCTCGGCTTGCGTGGGCAGCGGCGCGACCGAGCCGGCGGCCACGTCGGCATCCGGCATCGCGGCTTCCTCGACCACTGGGGGTGGGGCGAGCGGCGGCGGTGGGGTGGGGGCCTCGACGGGGGCGACCTGCGGGACGAGCTCGGCCGGCGACTCAGGCTCGACGGCGACCGGCGGTTCCGGCTCGACGGCAGTCGGCGGTTCGGGCACGACGGCAGCGGGCGGTTCGGGCACGACGGCGGCCGGCGGTTCGGGCACGACGGCGGCCGGCGGTTCGGGCACGACGGCGGCCGGCCGTTCGGGCTCGGCGACCGGGACGGGCGGCTCCGGCACGACCGCGACCGGCGGTTCCGGACGGATCGCGGCCGGCGGCGGCTCGACGGGCGGCGGTGGCGCCGGCTTGGCGGCGAAGGGCGGTTCCAGCTCGAGGGCGATCGGCGGCCAAGGTGCGGCGACGGGCTTCGGTTCGGGCGCGGGCGCAGGCGGCGGCTCGGGGGCGACCGGTTCGACCGCGGCGGGCGGCGGGGGGACGACCGGCGGGGGCGGCGGGGGCTTCGGCGGTGCCGGCGTGAAGCGCGCTTCGATCGCGTCTTCGTCGTAGCGGAAGGTTGCGCGGTCGGCCGGCGCGGGCGGCTGAGGCTTGGGCGGCGCGGGTCGCGGCGGCGGCTCGGCAACGGGCGGCGGCAGCGCGGCCACGTGCGGCGGCGGGAGCTGCACCTGCGCGGCGCGGTGCTGATCGGCAATGTCGTGCAGAACGTCGATGGTCCGCGGGGCGATCCCCGACACCGAGAACGGCAGCCCGGTTGCGCGAACCGCGAAGGCCGGGGTCGAGCGCACGCGCACGGCCGGCGACGAGATCGCGAGGGTGCCGCCGCCGTCCCAGGTCGCGTCGAGGTGCGCGTCGATGAGCGTCCCCGCTGCGAGCGGCGTGTTGACGATGGTGCCGAAGCGGACGACGACTTCGACGCCCGGGTCGACGTCTTCGAGCACCAGGGCGTTCTTGGACCACAGCACCGAACCGCCGTCGATGTCGAGCAGCGGGACGTCGTTGACCAGCGTCGAGCCCGGCAGATAGGCGCTGTGAAGCGGCAACTGCCCGCGCACGACCAGCCGGCTCGCCGCGCCGTCGCCGGTGTTGCGCAGCGCCAGCCGGACGTACAACGGTTCGCCGGCATCGACGGTCTCCGACGGCTGCGTGCGCAGCGACGCGCCGTCGTCGAAGCGCGGCTCGGCGATCGTCGGAATCGTGACCGGCGCCAGCGCCAGCGGCAACAGCCCGACCGCTTCGAGGCGGCCGTTGATGGTGATGGCGGTGCCGCGCGCGACGAGCCGCGCGAGCCGCAACCGCATCGTCGCTTCGATGCGCGCGCCGGGGGCGATGTCGCCGAAGAGCAAGGTCGTTCCGACCCGGGTCGCGCCGTCGACGGCCTCGATGCGCGCGTCCGGCGTGATGTCGACCTGCAGGCGCGCGTCGCGCGCCGTATCGGTGCCTTCGTTGACGACCAGGATCTGCACGTCGCCGTGGCCGCTGGGACGCAACGGTTCGCCGGCACTGTAGGACAGCGTCGAAGTGCCCGGTGCGAAACGTGAACGCGACCTGACCAACAGCTCGAGCTGGCCCAGCGGCAGCGCCGGCGTCTGATCGCTCTCGAGGCGCGCGCGCAACCGGATCTCGAAGCGGTCGGCGATCGGCGACGCGACCGTCCCGACCAGCGCGATCGTGCGCGCCGCACCCGGCGCGAGCGTGCCGACGTCGATCCCGCCGGGTTGCACGCGCGCTTCGTTCCCGCCGTCGGCGTAGCGCAAAGACTGCAGCGAGGGATCGCCTTCGATCGCGATGCGCACGCCGGTCGCCTGCGCCGTTCCGTCGTTGGCGATGCGGATCGTCGCGCGCACCTCGCCGCCCGGAACGACCTGCGCCGGACCGTCGAGCGAGAGGATGTTCCGCGAGTCGAGAAAGCGCGGCGACGAACGAACCGTCAGCGATCGCTCGAAAGCGCGCGAACCGGTCGACCAGCGCAACGAACCCGAGATCGGCAGCGGCGTGCCGTCGACCGCGGGCGAGACGACGTACGCGTCGATCGCGGCCTCGACCCGGCGGCCGGCGTCGATGCGGGCGAAGACGAAGCTCCCCGGCGTCTCGCTCTCGCTGACCGAACGCCCGTCGACGGCCCGCGAGCCTGGCGCGTAACGCAGGCCGTCGGGCAGGTTCAGCCGGACGTGGACCTCGTCGGCGGCGCACGTGCCGCCGTTCTCGGCGACGAGCGCGACGCGGACACGGCGTCCCGGCTCGACTTCGTTGGGTGCGTCGACGACCAGCCGCGTCGCATCGGTATCGAAACGACTCGCGCTGCGC
Organism: Vulcanimicrobiota bacterium; assembly: GCA_963723445.1. Taxonomy (GTDB): domain Bacteria; phylum Vulcanimicrobiota; class Vulcanimicrobiia; order Vulcanimicrobiales; family Vulcanimicrobiaceae; genus Vulcanimicrobium. Next base: position 378,731 of record CAVRQP010000005.1, on the reverse strand, counting down.
ACGGTGAGCTCGGCGCGATCGAGCTCGAACTCGGCGGTTTCGGTCGAGGCGACCGCGCCGCCCAGCACGATGCGCGTGTTGTCGTCGAGCGGCGTGTCGATGCGGGCGCGGTACTCGACGACCAGCGTCGCGCCGGCCGCGAGCGCGGCCGAGGCGATGGTGGCGTTGCCGAACCCGAACGGATCACCGCCGCGCTCGTCGATGGCGACTTCACGCCCGTCGATCTTCGCGCTGCCGCCGACGTACGCCGTGCGGTCCGGAACCGGCAGGACGACCACCACGTCGTGGGCGGTCGCATGCCCGCTGTTGTGGACGCGCGCGGCGACGTGAATCTCTTCGCCGGGTTCCGCAACGCGGACCGCCTCGAGCGAAGCGATCGTCTCGGGATTCTCCAACTCGGGCGCGCTGACCGCGACCAGCCGGGCGAGGTTCGAGCCGATGACCTCGGTCTCGTTGCTGGCGAGCGCGGCTTGCAGATCGAGCGTCGCGCCGTTCTCGATCGTCGGTGCGACCACGTAGGCCAGCGAGATCCGGCGCTCGACGCCGGGCGGGACTTCGCCGACATCGGCGCCGTTGGGCGCCAGCAGGGTCGTCTCGCCGCGAGCGTCGTCGAGCGGCCGGTCGTCGACTCGCGCGCTGCCGGGAACGTAGCGCAGCCCATCGGGAAGGTTGAAACGAACGCGCAGACCAGTCGCCGACGCACCGCCGAAGTTATAGAAGGCGAACGTGGCCCGAACCGTCGTTCCAGGTTCGACCGAACGGTCGGGAGAAACGACGAGGGTTCGTAGCCCTTCGGGTAACGACGGCGCGCCCGGCGCGAAAGCTTCCGTCAGGGTCCGCATCAGTTCCGCCCCCGTTCGGCGATTCCGCGTCGCCGACCTCGCTTGCAGGTTAGCCATGACGACGATCGCCCACCACGCCGACTACTTGTGCTCCGCCGTGTCCCGGCTCGGCTCCGAGAGCGCCTTTGAGGTGCTCGCCCGCGCGAAGGCGGTCGAGGCCACCGGACGCCGCGTCGTCCACATGGAGATCGGCGAACCGGACTTCGACACGCCCGATCACATCAAGCGCGCCGGCATCCGCGCGATCGAGGAAAACTACTCCCACTACACTCCATCGGCCGGGATCCCCGAGCTTCGTGAGGCGATCGCCGCCTACGCGAGCGCGTTACCGCGGCCTGTCGCCGGCCTATGCCGCCCACAACGTCGTCGTCGGGGCCGGCGCGAAGCCCATCATCTGGAACCTGCTGTCGGCGCTGCTCGATCCCGGCGACGAGCTGGTCTACGCGGATCCGGCCTATCCGGCGTACGCCTCGGCGGCGAGCTACCTCGAGGCCAAGCCGATCCCGGTCCACCTGCTCGAGTCGCGCAACTGGCGGCTCGACCTCGACGAGCTCGCGGCGAAGGTCGGCCCGAAAACGAAAGCCGTCGTGATCAACTCGCCGCACAATCCCACCGGCGGCGTCCTGCTGCGCGAGGACCTCGAGCGCATCGCCGAGCTCGCGCACCAGCACGACTTCTTGGTGATCTCCGACGAGATCTACTCGCGCAACCGCTACGTCGACTACTTCCATTCGATCTCGCAGCTCGACGGCATGCGCGAGCGCACGATCATCATCGACGGATTCTCCAAAGCATACGCGATGACGGGCTGGCGGCTGGGCTATTGCATCGCGCCGGAGGAGATCGCCAAGACGGTCACGCTTGTTCAACAACAACACGTTCTCGTGCGTCGCGACGTTCGTGCAACGCGCCGGAATCGCGGCGCTGACCGGCGACGATGCGCCGGTGGAACGCATGAACGACATCTTTCGCGAGCGGCGCGACGCGATCGTGACGGGACTCAACGGCATCCCCGGCGTCTCGTGCACGCTGCCGGAAGGCGCGTTCTACGCGTTCCCCAACGTTTCGAAGATCGCTTCGGACGACAAGCACCTCGCTAAATGGCTGCTCGAGAACGCCGGCGTCGCGTGCCTGGGGGGCTCGAGCTTCGGCCCGGCCGGCGCCGGCTATTTGCGATTCTCGTACGCCGCGTCGCTCGACGACATCGGCTGGGCGCTCGACTCGCTGCGGGAAACGCTGCCGCGGTACCAGCCCTGACAGCTCAGTTGTAGCTGAACGAAGTCACGCGCGCACCGGCGAACGGGATGCCGCACGCGATCGCTTCGCGCACGTGGCGTCGCGCGTGCTCGATCGCTTCGACCATGGTGGCGCCCCGCGCCAGCGACGCGGCGATCGAGGTCGCCAGGAGATCGCCCGTTCCACGCAGTTGCCCGTCGAGGCGCGGTGAGATGAACTCGCGCGTCGCGCGGCCGTCGGCGAGCACGTCGATCGCGTCGCCGGCGAGGTGCCCACCCTTGACCAACACGGCCTGCGGCCCGCCCGCGACGAGCTCGTTCGCCGCCGCGCGCATGGCTTCGACGTCGCCGACCATGCGGCCGAGAAACGCGCCTGCTTCGGCGAGATTCGGCGTGATCAGCGTTGCGCGCGGAAAGAGTTCAGCGCGTAAGGCCAGGCGCGTCGCATCGTCGGCCAGCGCGTCGCCGCCGGTCGCGGCCAGCACCGGATCGACGACCACCGGGACGCCCGGAAAATCCGCCAGCGCTTCGGCGACGGCGCGCACGGCTTCGGCCGACAGCAGCGCGCCGACGTGAAACGCGTCGACCGTCGCGTCGCGCAACGCATCGAACTGCGCGCGGATCACCGGCGCGTCGATCGCCGCGCGCGCGCGGACGTGCAACGCGTCCTGCGCGCTCACCCCGGCGACGACGCACACCGGGCGAATGCCCTCGTGCGCCAGCGCCAGCACCGCGAAGGCCAGACCGGCGAAGGCCAGCGGGTGCGTCGTCCCGACGGTCGCGACGACGATCACCGCGGCACGCCGTCCCAGCGCGCGACCAGCTCGCGCGCCGCCGCCTCGGGATCTTCGCAGACCAGCGCCGAGATCACCGCGGCCATCGCGACCCCGGATTCGCGCACGCGCGCGATCGTCGCTGGGCCGATCCCGCCGATCGCGGCGCACGGCAGCGCCGTCGCCGCGGCGACCGCGCGCGTCCCGCTGATCCCGATCGGCAGTCCCGCGTCGTGCTTCGAAGCGGTTGCGAAGACCGGTCCCGCCGCAACGTAGTCGACGAGTGCGGGGTCGGCGGCGCGAGCTTCCTGCGGCGTCCCGCACGAGAGCCCGACGATGCCGCCGGGCAACGCCTCGCGCAAGCAAGTCAGATCGAGCCCGGCGGCATCCTCTTGGCCCAAGTGCACGCCGTCGGCGAGACGCGCCATTCGCACGTCGTCGTTGACCAGCGCTACGCCGCCCGCCGCGCGAACGCGGGCGACGATCGCCAGCAGCGTCGCGCCGTCGATCCCGCTCTTGGCGCGCACCTGGAAGAGGCGGATGCCGCCGCGCAGCAGCGCTTCGGTGAACGCGACCGGTTCGGCGCACGCCGGGTCGACGAGCGCATAGAGCCCGTGCAAACGCGAACGAGGAGCGTCGCCGCTCCTCGTCGTCGTCATTGCGGGCAGCGCCTTTATTGCTCGGGGTTCTGGGGATCGACCACCGCGACGGTGATCGAGCCAACCGCACCGTTTGGCACGAATACCGTGCTCAGGCCCGAGCCGGTTATCGTTCCTGCGGTCGCGGTGACCACTACGCAGTACGGGAAGTGCGGCGTGACCACCGTCCCGGCCGGGGACGGTATGATCGTCGGTGGGAAGAACAAAATGTTCGACTCGTTCGTCGGGTCGATCGCGATGTAAATGCCGAAGTCGGCCGCGTAGGGCGTCGTCGTGCCGCCGCTGGCCTGGGTGACGGCTTGGCACGGCTTGGTCTGGCCGGTGGTGTTGAACGGATAGTTCCCGGCCGTCACGAGCGCAGCGCTCCAGCGGAAATCGTTGTTGGAGAGAACCCCGTTCTGGCCGCCCTTCACCGCAACGGCGCTGATCGGGATACCGCCTCCCGGCAGGACGCGCGCCACGTTCGACGACCCGGCGACGGTGACGATCACCTTGTCGGGGGTGTTGGCTCCGACTCCGTTCAAAACCGATCCCCCGCCGCTGCAAGCGCCGAGCGAAGCGGCACCCAAGACGGCCAAGGACAGTACGATGCGACGCATGGATGCGACTCCCGTAGCAACGGAAAACGCCGGCAGGCCTTGTTTTCAGACGCGCCGGGCGGTGCGAGCGTTCCGTAGCCCTGCGGACGGTTCCTCTCTGGACCGGATTGAGCTCATTGTGTCGGCGCGATCGGGACGGTGACGTCGAACGGAGCGTCGGAACCCTCGCGCAAGGCCGGCGCGAGGGTCAAGGTCCACGAGCGTTTCACGTCTCCGAAACGCTGCGCGGCAAAGGCCAGCGAGCCGGTGTACTGCGCGCCCGGCGGGAGCGGAACACCCTCGAACAGCCGCCGATCCGTCACGGTCCAATCCTTGCTGGCCACAATGCGGTAGACGCCGCCGCGGTCGTCGCGCAATACGCTGCGCCCGTACGGCAGCACGGTCACGTAGTTGTCGCCGCTGTTGGCGAAGGTGACGACGACGTCGATGCGATCGGGAAAGAAGTCAACCTTCTTCACCGTCACGCGCAACCCTGAAGCGTCGGAGGACGACGACGCCGCGAAGGCGCGATACGGTTTGCCGGGATCCTTCACGTGCAGCGCACCGTGCTCCGGTAACACTCCCAGCGGTACGGTCGCGGTCAAGCGGGCCTGCTTGTCGGTTGCATGATCGACGAAGGCGAGGGTCTCGCGCACGAAGTACACTCGGCCGCGATTGTCGCCGCGCGCGCCGACGATCGTCGCCCGCTCGAGCACGTACCCGTCGGCTTGGAACACGCTGCGGAACGCGTCGACGTCACCGAAGTACCGGCGCAGCTCGTCGGTGAGCAGACCGTACGCCGCGGCGTAATCGCCGCCCTTGATCGCATCGACGTATTTCTGCACGACCACGGTCTGTGCGTTGTGCGCGGGCACCGGACCGTATCGGATCGCCGGCGCGGCACCGATCGTCGCGGCACATGCGAGCGCGCAAGCGATGCGCGCGAACGCGTTCACGACGAGTCTCCGAGCAGCAGATCGGCGATTCGCATCAGGTCGTCCGCATCGGCGTAACGCAGCTCGATCGTTCCGCCCCGCTCTTGCGCCACCAAACGCACTTGCGTAGCGAAGCGGTAGCGCAAGCGCTCGACCAGCGCTTCGTCGTCGGTACGCCACGCGCCGGGCCGGAGCGGTGCGCGTGCGCTTCGCCCCGGCATCCTGCGCCAGTCGCTCGAGCGCGCGCACCGACAACTCGTCGTCGATCGCGCGTTGCGCCATCGTTTCGCGCCGTTCGACCGGCAGCGCCAGCAACGCGCGCGCGTGTCCCGCCGTCAGCTTTCCGTCGCGCACGTACTGTTTGATCGTATCGGACAGCGAGAGCAAACGCAGCGCGTTCGCGATCGTCGGACGGCTCTTGCCGACGCGCTGCGCGACGCGCTCTTGCGTGAAGTCGTACGCTTCGATCAAATGCGCGAAGCCCATCGCCTCTTCGAGCGCGTCGAGATTTTCGCGCTGCAGGTTTTCGATGATCGCGACCTCGAGCGATTCGCTGTCGCCGGCGGCGCGAACGATCGCCGGTATCGTGCGCAACCCGGCGGCTTGCGCGGCGCGCAAGCGCCGTTCACCGGCGATCAGCTCGAAGCCGTCGCCGCGTTCGCGCACGATCACCGGAACGAGCACGCCGAAAGCGACGATCGATCCGCGCAGCTCGTCGAGCGCTTCGGGCGCGAAGGTACGGCGCGGCTGAAGCGGGTTGGGGCGAATGCGGTCGAGCGGAATCTGCTGCAGGTCGCGCTTGGGTGCCGTCGTGACGTCGGAGGTCCCCTCGTCGCCGAGCAGGGCGCCCAGCCCGCTGCCCAGCCCGCGCTTGACGCTCACGACGCCAGCTCGCGGGCCAGCGAGAGGTAGGCTTGCGCGCCGCGGCTCCGCACGTCGAACAGGATCGCGGGCTTGCCGAACGACGGTGCCTCCGAGAGCCGGATGTTGCGCGGGATCTGCGTTTGGAACACGCGGTCGGGGAAGTAGCGGTGCACTTCTTCCAACACCTCGGTCGCCAGCTTGGTACGTCCGTCGAACATGGTGATCAGCACGCCGCGAATCGTCAGGTCGGGATTGAGTCCTTCCTTGATGCGTCGGACGATCGCCACCAGTTGGCTGAGCCCTTCGAGCGCGTAGTACTCGGCCTGCACCGGGATGATCACTTCGTGGGCCGCGGTCAGCGCGTTGATCGTCAACAGTCCGAGCGACGGCGGGCAATCGATCAGGATCACGTCGTAGGCGGCCAAAACGCTTGCCAGCGCCGTTTTCAATCGATTTTCACGCTGCAGCGCCGACACCAGCTCGACCTCGGCGCCGGCCAGGTTGAGCGTCGCCGGGACGATGAAGAGGTTCTCCACCTCGGTCGGCCGCGTCACCTCGGCGATCGGAACGCGCTGCAACAGCACGTTGTAGATGTCGCGCTCGACGACGCGCTTGTCGACGCCGACGCCGGTCGTGGTATTTCCCTGCGGGTCGGCGTCGACCACCAGGACGCGCCGTCCCAGCAGCGCCAGGGACGCGCCCAGGTTGACGGCGGTCGTCGACTTGCCGACTCCGCCCTTCTGATTGACGATCGCGATCACGCGCGCCGTCATCTGCACTGGAACCGCGGACACAACCGACCTATCGCCCAGACGCGGAGAAATGCTCGTCGATGTAGCGTTCCGCGCGCTCGGCGAGCAGGCCCGCCTCGTTCCGAGACGGGTCGTCGGTGACCTCCTCGAACAGCGCGCGGAGGACCTCGCCGACCCTCGCGTCGCCGCGAAATCCCGGCCCCGCGGCGCCCTTGCGCTCGAAGATCGCGATCACGTCGCCGCCGCGCAGGGCCAGGTCGCGTGACGCCGAACGCCGGCCGTTCGGCCAGCACCGCGGCGACGCGGGCCTCGAAGCGCTCGTTCGAGTCGTCGCGTTTGGGAAGGCCGGACCCGGCGATGTCCGCCCAGCGCAGCGCGAAAAGCCGGTCGAGATGTGCCGGCCCGATCCGCCGGATGAAGCGCCGCAGCGTGCGGTCCTGCGCATCGGGGTCGGCGGAGTACATGTGCTGCCGCACCAAGTGCGCGACGGTCTCGACCGTCTCGTTCGGCAGCCGCAGCCGCGCCAGCATCGGCGCCACCAGCTCGGCGCCGACGTGTTCGTGCTGGTGGAAGGCGTTGCCGCGCCCGTCGGGACGCGGTGAGACGGTGCGCGGTTTGGCGACGTCGTGCAGCAACGCCGCAAGCCGCAGCGTGAAATCACCGGCCGGAGCGGCGTCGAGCGTGGCGAGGTTGTGGCGGTAGACGTCGTAGGCGTGCCAGTCGTTCTGATCGACCTCGATCCCCTCGAGCAGCTCGGGCCAGAGGTGGGCCAGAACGCCGGTCTCGCGCAGGATCTCGAGCCCGATCGAGGGCTGCGCGCGCCGAGAAGCAGCTTGGCGATCTCCTCGCCGATCCGCTCGCCGGAGACCGTCGTCACCAGCTCGGCGGCGGCGCGCATGGCCGCGAGCGTGCGCGCTGTGGGTTCGTAGCCGAAACGCGCCGCGAACTGGGCCGCTCGCAGTAGCCGCAGCGGATCCTCCCGGAAAGCGGCTTCGGCCACGACGTCGATCCGCGACGGCCCGAATGTCGGCGATCCCGCCGTAGGGGTCGACGATTTCGTCGTCGACCAGCCGGCGCGCGATCATGTTCATGCGGAAGTCTCGCCGGCGCGAGGTCGTCGGCGAGCGGTACCGCCGGGCCGGACTCGACGGCGAACTCGCGGTGCCCAACCCCGGTCGACCGCTCGCGCCGCGGCAGGGCGATGTCCGCCTCGCCGGCCGCGTGCCGGAACTTGAGGACCGCGAACGACGCTCCCACGACGTCGACACGCCCGACGGCGCGCAGGCCGGCGAGGAGCTCGTCGAGCTCCATGCCGGTCACGACGTAATCGAGGTCTTTCGGCGGCCGTTCGATCCCGTCGAGCGTGGTCCGGAACTCGTCGCGAACCCGTCCGCCAACGGCGTAGACCCCGCCGGCGGGGAGAGCCGCGATCAAAACGTCATCGAGAGGGTGCCGCACGCAGCGCCCATTGTAACCCGCGCCCGCTTGTCTCCGCGAGCGTTCCACGGGAAACATGGCTTTGCGCGACAGAGCCAGCGTCGCTGTTCGCTGACCGTTCCACGGGAAACACCGCCGCGACGCCTCGCCTACCCCGACGCGCACCCTACGCGCTCGACTACAACTCCGCCCAAGAGCAAGCCGCGCCGGCATGACGGCGGCGGGCGAGGCCGAATGCGAGCGCGCTCACATGCACACTCCTTCGATCGCAGCCGACCGCGAGCGAGGCCGGCGCCAAAGGTTTCATCGCGTCGCTCGAAGCGTTGCGCGACCTCATCCAAGCGCGCAGCATCACGCGCCGGGCGCCCGGCGAACCGGACTACGTCTTGGCGTCGGGAAAGCACAGCCGCTACTACTGTGACCTCCGGAAGGTGACGCTCTCGCCGGAAGGCTCGTGGCTGGTCGGGGAGGTGCTGTTCCAACTGTACGACGGGAAAGCCGAAGCCCTCGGAGGTCTCCAATTGGGTGCCACGTTCATGGCCACCGCCGTCGCCTTGGTCAGCGCGCAGCACCGGCGCCCGATCTACGGGTTCACCATCCGCACGGCGGAGAAGCTGCACGGCACGCGCGAGAACAAAGCCGCATCCTACCACCCCGACGGCCCACTGCTGCGCGCCGGAAGACGCGTGGTGGTGGTCGACGACGTCGTCACCGAAGGCGGCTCCGTGCTCAAGGCGATCCAGGTCGTCGAAGAGTCAGGTTGCGAGATCGTCGAGGTCGCCGCGCTGGTCGACCGCTGCGAGGGCGGCACCGAGAGGCTGCAAGCCAAGGGCCTCCCGTATGTCTCGATCTTCACGGTGGATTCGTCCGGAAGCCTGAAGATCAACGACGAGATCCTGCGACGGCACGCCGGCTGATCGAGGCTATCCTACGGCCGCATGCACAGCGGGCGTTTGGCCGGGACGCCGTTCTTGCGCGGAAAGCGGGGGCTCGTCGGCATCCGCTTCACCAGCACGAGGATCCGGCGCTCGCCGTCGAGCGGCGCGCTCCTCGACCAGCTCCGCCCCCAGCACGAGCGCCGCGTCGGCGACGGCGTTGCGCTCGCGCGGGTCGAGCGAGCCGCGCTGCAGCAGCGCTCGGCCGCCGATGGCCAGCAACGGCACGGTCAGCTCGGCGACGGTCGGCGCGCCGCCGACCGCTCGCGCGGTCGCCGTCGCGAGCGCTCGCGGTACGCCGGATCGCGCGCGGCATCCTCGGCACGGCGGCGACGCGCTCCCCGCGATCCCCAGCATGTCGAGCGCCTCCCGCAGGAAGCTCGCGCGCTTCTTGATCGGCTCGAGCAGACGACGTCGGCGCCGGTCGCCAGCGCCAGCGGGATGCCGGGAAGGCCGTTGCCCGATCCGACATCGATCGAGCGGCGACACGACGTCGCCGCGCAACGTGAGCGCATCGAGGATGTGCGCGGCGAACGCGGCACCGTCGCGGGCGCCGGTGAGGTTCACGCGGCGGTTCGCCGCCAGCACCAGCGCCGCATAGACCGCCAGCCGCTCCGCCAGCGCGTCGTCCACGCCGCCGGCCCGCAAGGCGGCGAGCGCTTCGGGGTCCGGCAGCGGGGTCACGCCGAGGCGGCGGACAACGTCCGGCGGTGCAGGTGAACGCTCAGCAGCGCGATGTCGGTCGGCGTCATCCCCGGGATCCGACCGGCCGCGCCGAGCGTGCGCGGCCGAATGCGCGCCAGCTTCTCGCGCGCCTTCGCGCGAGAGCGCCGGGACGCGGCGTAGTCGAGATCGGCCGGGACCTCGACCGCCTCGTCGCGCGCCGCTCGGTCGATCGCCGCCTGCCGCCGCCGGACGTAGCCTTCCATCTTGATCTCGATCTCGACCCGCGCGCGCAATCTCGCGGTCGAGCCCCGGCGGGAAAGCGCGCGAGGACGTCGGCGACGCCGACGTCGGGCCGCCGCAGCGCGTCGGCGAGCGTCGCTCCCGCTGAAGGTCATTCCTGCCAACCCGGGCGGGCCCGACGCGCGTCGTTTCGGCGTGCGCACGCCGCGCGCCGAGCGCGTCGCGCCGCGCCGGTGAACGCGTCCCACGCCTCGTCGTCGACCAGCCCGATCTCGCGGCCGATCGGCGTCAGCCGCAGGTCGGCGTTGTCGTGCCGCAACATCACGCGGTGCTCGGCGCGCGAGGTGAGCATGCGATACGGCTCGTCGACGCCGCGGGTGACGAGATCGTCGATCAGCACGCCGATGTACGACGTCTCGCGACCCAGCCGCAGCGGTGCGCGTCCCTGCGCGCGGCGCGCCGCGTTGATTCCCGCGATCAAGCCCTTGCGCCGCCGCTTCTTCGTAGCCGCTCGTGCCGTTGAGCTGCCCGCAATGGAAGAGCCCCGCGATGCGGCGCGTCTCCAAGCTCGCATCGAGCTCGGTCGGCTGCACGAAGTCGTATTCGACCGCGTAACCGGCGCGCAGCATGACGACCGCATCGAAGCCCGGCAGCGTGCGCAACATCGCGAGCTGCACGTCGGCCGGCAGCGACGTCGAGAAGCCGCCGACGTAGTACGTCGGCTCGTCCCAGCCTTCGGGTTCGACGAACACCTGGTGCGTCGGATTGTGCGCGAACTTGACGACCTTGTCTTCGATCGACGGACAGTAGCGCGGGCCGATCCCGCGAATCAAATCCAGTCCGTAGAGCGGCGAACGGTGCAAGTTCTCACGCACCAGCGCGTGGGTCCGCTCGTTCGTCTCGACGATCCAGCACGGCAGCTGCGGACCGGCGAACGCGCGCGGGCTCGCGTAAGAAAACGTCAGCGGCACCGCGCTGGGCGGCTGGACGGACATCGCGCGCAGATCGAGCGAGGCGCGGTCGACGCGCGGCGGCGTCCCGGTCTTGAGCCGGCCGAGCGGAAACCCGAGCCGGGCGAGCGCGCGCGGAGAGCCCGATCGCCGGCGGCTCGCCGAATCGCCCTTCGGCGCGCACCTCGTCGCCGCGGAACGTCTTGCCGCCCAGGAACGTCCCGGTCGCCAGGACGACGTTGGGCGCGCGCAGCGTCGCGCCGCCGGCGAGCACGACGCCGCGCACGGCGCCGGCCTCGACGACGAGGTCCTCGCCCATCCCGCGCACGACGGTCAGCCCCGGCTGCGCCGCGATCGCCTCGGCGGCGACGCGCACGTAGCCCGGCTTGTCGGCCAGCGCGCGCAGCGCGCGGACCGACGGACCCTTCGACTCGTTGAGAAAGCGCGCGTGCAACGAGACGCGGTCGGCCAGCCGCGCCATCGCGCCGCCGAGCGCGTCGATCTCGCGCACGAGCTGTCCCTTCGCGCTGCCGCCGATCGACGGGTTGCACGCCAGCGTGCAGATGCGCTCGGGATCGCCGGTCACCAGCAGCGTCGGCGACGCCGAAGCCGCGCCGCGGCGAGCGCGGCTTCGACGCCCGCGTGCCCGCCGCCGACGACGATCACCGCGGCGTCGTCCGCGCGCGCGCTCACCGCGACTCCTTCGAGGCGAGCAGCAGCTCCATCTCATCGCTGGGCGCAAACCCGAACGCCGGATAGAAGCGCCGGCCCGCCTCACTGGGATGCAAATGGACGCGGCGCACGCCGAGCTCGCGCATGACCTCGAGCAGCGCGTTCATCAGCGCCGTCCCCAACGCCGCTGCGGCGGTGGGCCGGTACGATGTACATCGCCTGCACCCGCGCATCGAGCGGCCGCCGTCCGTCTTCGACCGGCAGCATGCGCCGCAGCCAGGCGCAGACGCTGCCGCCGACCACGCCGTCGCGCTCGCCGATCCACGCCGAGCAACTCGCCGGCCGCGATCAGCTCGGCGTACGCGGCGACCGTCGCGTCGCGCGCCGGCACGCGCGCTTCGAGCGGCAGGCCGTGCTCGCCGATGCGCAACGCGACCCGGTGCTCGGCGAGCACGGCGATGTCGGCTTCCGTCGCGCGTCGGACCCGCATGCGATCGGCTTCGACGCGCACGCTCACTTGCCGATGCAGAAGCGGGCGAAGACGCCGTCGAGGACCGCCTCGGTCGCCGCCGCGCCGGTGATCTCGCCCAGCGCCGCGACGGCCGCGAGCAGCTCCGGCGCGACGAGGTCGAGCGGCTCGCCGGCGGCGAGCGTCGCGCGCGCGTGCGCGAGCGCTTCGCGCGCCCGCGCGACCGCGTCGGCCTGCCGCGCCGACGCGAGGTGCGGCCGCGCGAGGTCGAGCGTCTCGCCGTGCCAGCCGGCCGCGCGCGATCGCGCGCGCGAACCGCGTCGAGCGTCGCCGCGTCGTACACCGAGCCCGACAGCGCGTCGCGTTCGGCGGCGTCGCGCGCGTCGTAGCCGCGCGTTGCCGAGATCCCGCTTGTTGAACAGCACGACGCGTCGCGCGACCGCGCGTCCGCTCGAGCACGGCGCGCGCGTCGGCGTCGAGCGCGCGCGAACCGTCGACGACGACCAGCGCGACGGCGGCGCCGTCGAGCGCGCGCCGCGCGCGTTCGATGCCGCTGCGCTCGATCGCGTCGTCGCTGGCGCGCAGCCCGGCCGTGTCGAGCACGCGCACCGGGACGCCGTCGACGCGGAACGACTCCTCGATCACGTCGCGCGTCGTCCCGGGAGTCGCCGAGACGATCGCGCGCTCTTCGCCGAGCAGCGCGTTGAGCAGCGACGACTTCCCGGCGTTCGGCGGGCCGACGATCGCCAGCGACAGACCCTCGCGCACGCAGCCGCCCGCGCTCCCAGTCGCCGATCAGCGCGCGAGCCGCGCGTCGACGCCGTCGACGCGCGCGGCACGCGTTCGCGCGCGGGCTCGGGGACCTCGTCCGGATAGTCGATCGCGCCGGCGAGCTCTTCGAGCGACCGCCGACAGCGCGGCGCGCGCGCCGTCGACCGCGGCGCGCAGCGCGCCGGCGAGGTTGGCCTGCGCGGCGCGCGCCGCGGCGCGCGACTCCGCGTCGATCACGTCGGCGACGGCTTCGGCCGCGCTCAGATCGAGCTTGCCGTTGAGAAACGCGCGGCGGGTGAACTCGCCGGGCCCGGCGGCGCGCGCGCCGGCGTGCAGCAGCGCGCGCAGCGTCTCGCGCGCGACGACGGGGCTGCCGTGGACGTGCAGCTCGACGACGTCCTCGCCGGTCACGGTGCGCGGCGCGTCCATCGCGAGCGCCAAGCCCGCGGTCGATCACCGCGCCCGTCGACGTCGAGGATCTCGCCGTACGTCGCGACGCGGTCGCGCAGCGGCTTCACGCGCTGCGAAACACGCGCGCCGCGATCGCGCGCGCGTCGGCGCCGCTGCAGCGCACGATCGCGATCGCGCCACGCCCCGGCGGCGTCGCGATCGCCGCGATCGTATCGTGTCGTCTAGCTCGGGCTCACTCCGCTTTGGGAAACACGACCAGCCGGCGTTCGGGCTCGACGCCTTCGGATTCGGTGCGCACGAACGGCGAGTCGGCCAGCGCGAGGTGGACGATCTTGCGCTCCGACGGCAGCATCGGCTCGAGCTTGATCGGCTTCGCTTCGCGCACGACGCGCTCGAGCGTCGCGAGCGCGAGCGTCTTGAGCTGATCGGCGCGGCGCGCGCGATAGCCCTCGGCGTCGATCGTGTAGTAGCGGCGGTTGCTGCGCACGCCGGCGTTGATGATGTTGTTGTAGATCAGATTGAGCGCTTCGAGCGTCTTGCCTTCGCGTCCGATCAGCGACGCGAGCCGCGGCCCGCGCACCTCGAAGTACTCGCCCTCGCTGCGCGCGATGTAGACGATCTCGACGTCGTCGAGCCCCATCTTCGCGAGGATCTCCTCGAGCAGCGCGCGCGCCGGCTTGGCGTCCTCGGGCTCGGGCGACGGCGCGACCTGCGCCATCGGTTCGCGCGGCGGCCCCGGCCGGCGCGGCGGCCGGCGGTCGTCGCCGGCCGCTCGCCGGCGCCGGGGCTCGCTTCTCGATGGTCCGCCCGGCGCGCCGGCGCTGACCGTGGCCGCGTCGGCGGCCGCCTTCGTACTCTTCCATCCGTCCTTTTCCGTCGTGGTGTCGGCTGCGGCTCGCTTAGCGCCGAGCCCGTTTCTTCGGCCGATAGGCGCGCTTTCCGTTCGTGCTCGGGGCTCCGGCCGGTTTGGGTGCCGCGTCGCTGCTTTCGGCGACCGCCGGCCCCGGCGAGGGCAGCGCTGCCGCGCGCGGCCGCGGTGCGCCGCCGATCAGCCGTAGCGCCGGAACATCAAGTACTGCTGCGCGACCGTGAAGACGTTGGTCGCCAGCCAGTAGATATAGAGCGCCGACGCCCAGCGGTACTTGAAGCCGAAGAACGCGATCATCGCCGGCGAGATGAACGCCATGAGCTTCTGCGTCTGGGCCTGCTGCGGGTCGGTCGACGGCGGGCTGCCGTAGCGCACCGTGAAGTACATCGAGACGACGTACAGGCAGAGCAAGAAGATGTCCGGGACGGCCAGGCTGGTGGCGAAGACGCCGGGGAAGCGCTGCGAGATCGCCGAGCCGATCCACAGCCAGTGCTCGTGGGTGAACGAGCTGATCTGGCCTTGGATCGCCCAGTACAGCCCGATCAGGATCGGAAACTGGATCAGCATCGGGAGGCAGCCGGCCAGCGGGTTGACCTTGTGCTCCTTGTAGAGCGCCATCATCGCGGCGTTCTGCGCCTGCGGGTCGCTCTTGAACTTCGCCTGCAGCTGCTTGACCAGCGGCTGGACCTTCTGCATCTCCGCCATCGACTGGAACTGCATGTCCGACAGCGGCCACAGCACGAGCCGCACGACGAAGCGCCAGCGCGATCAGCGCCCAGCCGTACGACGGGATCACCATGTGGATGTAGATGAGGACCAGGCCGAGCGCGTGGACGATCGGATCGAAGAAGATGTTCGCGGCGAGGAGCACGAGCGTCAGCAGGCCTTTCGGTTGCGGAGATCCGCAGAGGGGACCGGGTCGTAGCCGGCCGGGTGCCAGGGACCGCACCGGACCAGGCGGCGCACCGCCAGCGTACCGCCGCGGAGAAGTCCGTGTTTCTCGATCGCCTCGGCGGCGTACTCCGAGCAGGTCGGCGCGAACCGGCAGGCCGGCGGCAGGATCGGCGAGAGGAATCGCTTGTACGCGCGCAGCGCCGCGAGCGCGGCCGAGCGAGCGATCACGGCCGGACCCGAAGCACTCGGCCGACTTCGTCGACGAGGGCCGGCCACGCGAGCTCGCCGGCGCCGGGCCGGGCGATGAAGAGGATGTCGCGCCAGGGCGGCGCGCCCAACGGATAACGGTCGAGGATGGCTTTGATCCGGCGGCGCAGTCGGTTGCGAACCACCGCGCCCCCGACGGTGCCGCCGACGGTGATGCCGACCCGCGTCCGCCGGCGGCCGTCCGCGACGAAGCAGGTCAGGTATGTGCCGGCGTTCCGCTTCCCGCGCCGCGCGACGCGCGCGAAGTCGCCGCGGCGGCGGAGGGAGTCGTACGCCCGCACCGGTCAGACCGACAGGCGGTGGCGGCCCTTCTTGCGGCGAGCAGCGAGCACGCGCCGGCCGTTCTTGGTCTGCATGCGCGCGAGGAAGCCGTGGACGCGCTTGCGACGGCGATTGTGCGGCTGATAGGTCCGCTTCACGAGCGAGGTACTCCAGAGCGGAGGGATCGGGCGAGCCGACCCCAGAGTAGTGCGACACGACAGTATACGGCCGCGGCGAGCCGAGCGTCAAGGAAAAGCGGCGTTCTAAGAATTGTTCCTGACTTGTCCACAACGTGTGGACAGAGCTGTGGACTGGAGCGCCCCGAGGTGTGCCTCCGAACCGCGCCACGACCGGGTTCCTGCCGGGATTCGTGCGGGCTGCAAAGCCGTGGATAGCGTCCGAACGCGCCTCGTCGCGACGCGGCTCGGGCGGCCTGTGGAGAAGTGGACAATTCCGGGGGAAAACGGCGCAGGAAGCCACCCCCGCCGGGCCAATCCCCAACGCTCATTCTCCCCCGGCGCGTACTCTGCTCGCCGGCTCGGACTCATGCGGTAGGGAACGGGATGCACAGACCAGCACGTCGGCGACAGCTCCTCAGGATCTCTGGACCGCGGCGCTCGAGCGGCTCGAGCCGCGCTACAACAAGCCGGTTTTCGAGATGTGGCTCAAGCCGATGCGGCTGGTCGATCTGTCGCCCTCCGAGATCGTGCTGGCGGTGCAGACGACGTTCGCCCGCGACTGGGTCGAGAACCGGCTCAAGACCGACATCACCACGGTCCTGCACGAGCTGCTGGGCGCCGAGATCGCGCTGCGCGTCGTCGTCGACCCCGGCGACGCCACGCAGACGCCCGCGACGCTCGTCGCGCCCGCGGCCAAGCCGGCGGCGCCCGACGATCTGCGCATCGGCAACCTCAACGCGCGCTACACGTTCGACGACTTCGTCATCGGCAACTCGAACCGGTTCGCGCACGCCGCCGCGCAAGCGGTCGCCGAAGCGCCGGCGATGGCGTACAACCCGCTGTTTCTGTACGGCGGCGTCGGTCTGGGCAAGACGCACCTGATGCACGCGATCGGCCATCGCGTGCTCGAGCGCAACCCGAACGCGAACATCGTCTACGTCTCGTCGGAGAAGTTCACCAACGAGTTCATCATCGCGATCAAGAACAACCAGACGGTCGAGTTCCGCAACCGCTACCGCCACGTCGACGTGCTGTTGATCGACGACATCCAGTTCCTCGAAGGCAAAGAGCAGACGCAAGAGGAGTTCTTCCACACCTTCAACTCGCTGCACGAAGCGCAGAAGCAACTGGTGATCTCGAGCGATCGGCCGCCCAAAGAGATTCAGACGCTCGAGAACCGGCTGCGCTCGCGGTTCGAGTGGGGGCTGCTCACCGACATCCAGCCGCCGGATTTCGAGACGCGCGAAGCGATCTTGCGCAAGAAGGCCGAGACCGAGAAGGTTCCCGTTCCCGACGAAGTGCTGGCGTTCATCGCCAAGGTGATCCCGTCGAACATCCGCGAGCTCGAAGGCTCGCTGATCCGCGTCGTCGCCTTCGCTTCGCTGACCAAAGCCCAGATCACGGTCGAGCTCGCCGCCGAGGTGCTCAAGAACGCCGTCGCGCAAGCGCCGATGCATCGCGTGACGATTCCCGGGATCAAGGAGCGCGTCGCCAAGCACTACGGAATCTCGATCAAAGAGATGGAGGCGCAGCGCCGCGATCAGCGCGTGACGCTGCCGCGTCAGATCGCGATGTACATCGCCTGGCAGCTCACCGGCGCTTCGCTGCCGCAGATCGCGCGTGAGTTCGGCAAGAAGGATCACACGACCGCGATGTACGCGCGCGACAAGATCGCCGACATGATGGATGCCGACGAAGCGTTTCGCAACAAGATCCGCTCGATCGTGGCGCAAATCCAGAGCGAGTGACGCCGCCCGGGGCGCGAAACGACCTGCCGGCGAGCTCGGCGGATCGGTCCGGGCTGCCCGTGCCGGGAGCCCTCTTCGTTTTCGGCCGGGTTGCGCCGGCCGCCCGGCGGGCACCGCCATCAGCGGGCGGCTCGATCCGTCCACCGCACCGTTCCCCACAGGGCCGGTCCGGTGCCGTGGAAAAACGGGAGGCGCGAGCACGACGGGGAGGGCGTGGACAGAGAGCGTCTCCCGTCCACAGGCCAAAATCGGCGCAAACGCACGCCGCAGGCGGAGTTCGGGGGTTCTCCCCAATGTTCACCGCATTACTGCTAGTACGACGATCTTTCTTTATACTAAAGAGCGGACCGCGACGGTTCTCGAAACGGTGGATCAGTGAAGTTTACCTGTAGTACGAAAGACATCGCGTCCGCCGTCGGCGCGGCGAGCAAAGTCGTCAACGCGCACACCACGGTGCCGATCCTCTCGAACGTGCTGCTCAGCGCGGACGACGGAAGCATTCGCGTGCGCGCCACCGATCTCGAGCTCACGCTCGAGCAGTCGTTTCCGGCCGAGGTCGCGGAGTCGGGCGCGGTCACGGTCCCGGCCCGGCTCTTCAGCGGCTACCTCGGCAACCTGCCGGCCGGGCTGCTCGAGCTCACCGGATCGCCGTCGCGAGCGTCGGTCAAGGCCGAACGGTCGAACTACGACTTTCACGCGCTGCCGGCCGACGAGTATCCGCCGCTGCCGACGGCCCAGAAGGGCCAGTCCTTCGCGCTGGGCGCCAAGCGCTTCCGGGAAGGCGTCAACGCGACGATCTTCGCGGCATCGAGCGAAGAGGCGCGCGGCGCGGTGCTGATGGGCACCCTGCTCGAGCTCGACGGCGACAAGATCACGCTCGTCGCGACCGACGGCTATCGCCTGGCGCGCTGGACCGCGAAGCTCGAGCGCGGCATCGAAGGCACCGTTAAGTTCATCGTCCCGTCGCGCGCGCTCAACGAGGCGGCGCGCAATCTCGGCAGCGCCGAGCTGGTCGAAGTCACCGCTCTGGGCGCGAACGCCAACCAGCTGCAGCTCACCGCCGGGACGACCTCGATCGTGGTGCGGCTGGTCGACGGCCAGTACCCGAACTACCAGCAAGTGATCCCGGCGAAGTTCGACCGTCGCGTCGTGGTCAACACGCAGGGCTTGATCGGCGGGTTGCGCCGCGCCGAGCTCGTCGCCGGCGACCGCGCGTCGATGGTGAAGCTCGAGGTCGCGAACCAAACGCTCATGATCACCGCGAAGTCGGACGTCACCGGCAACGCCTACGAAGAGCTCGAGGTGGAGCAAACGGGCGAGGATCTCGCGATCGCCTTCAACGCGCGGTACCTGGTGGAGATTCTCAACCACGTCGACTCGCCGCAAACCGTGCTCGAATTCCTCGGCCCGCTCTCCCCCGCCGCAATCCGCCCGCTCGAGCTCAACGAAGAATCCGGCGAGCAGCTCTACGTCTTGATGCCGCTGCGCCAATAGCTCCGCGCGTTGGACGTCGTCAACGCGATCGCCCACTTGTGGTCATTCGACCATCACGCGTGCGATGCAGCGCTGACGCGGGGCGCATGTCCAGCTCTCCGGGATCAAACTCCGATCGTCCGACGAATCGGTCTACGGTGGGCTTCACCGTCCTCCAGGCGCAGACCGTCGCGGGTTACGTCGACGCCTGCCGCGCAATCTTGACGAATTGAACCGCTTCAGGGTGCGCGGGAACCGAACGCGAAGCGTGTTCGAGTGCAGCTCGAAAGCGTGCGGCTCGCGAATTTCCGCAATTACGAGCGGCTGGACTTCAACCCTGAGCCGGGATTGAACGTGCTGGTCGGGCCGAACGCGCAGGGAAAGTCGAATCTGCTCGAAGCGCTGGCGATGCTGGCGACGGGGAAGTCGTTTCGCGCCCATCGTGAGAGCGAGCTGATCCGCGAAGGCGCGGAGCGCGCGGAGATCGGCGGCGAGGCGCGGGTTGCGGCGGGCGAGATCCGGTTGCGCTGCGCGATCGCGCAGACGCCGGCCGGGACGCGCAAGTCGTTCGAGGTGAACGGCGGCGCGGTCGGCTTCGCGCGCTTCCTCGGACGGACGCGCGTCGTCACCTTCGTGCCGGCCGATCTGCAGCTGGTCGCGGGCGGACCGTCGCTGCGGCGTTCGTTTCTCAACGGCGCGCTCGCGCAGCTGTCGCCGACGTACTATCGCGATCTCGCCTTGTACCAGAAGATCGTGCAGCAGAAGTCCGCGCTGTTGCGCGGCGCGATCGCGCCCGACCGCGATCTGCTGCTGGCCTACAACGACGAGCTGGTGCGGCCGGCGTCGGCGCTCATCGCCGCGCGGCGCTCGTTCGTCGACGAGCTCGCGGCGGCGACGGCGGAGATCTACGGACGCTGGCGCGGGACGCGCGAGCGGCTCGGCGTGACGTACGCACCGAACCCCGACGGCGACGTCGCCGAGACGCTCGCCGCGCAGCTCGACGCCGAGGTACGGCGCCGCACGACGCTGGTCGGGCCGCATCGCGACGACCTGCGATTGCTCGTCGACGGCAAGCCGTTGGCGGCGTTCGGCTCGCAGGGTCAGCAGCGCACGGCGGTGCTCGCGCTCAAGGTCGCCGAATACGACGTCATGCGCGCGCGCACCGCGGACGCCCCGATCCTGTTGCTCGACGATGTGCTCAGCGAGCTCGACGCGGAGCGCGCCGCCGGTTTTCTCGACGCGGTCGGCGGTTACGAGCAAGCTTTCCTCACGACGACCGAGCTGCCGCCGGCGATCGGGCCGGCCGCGACCTGGGCGGTTCGCGCCGCGACCGTTACGCCGTGCTGAGGCTCGGCACCGTGCTGGACGGCTGGCGTCCGAAGCCCGGTCCGGGCTCCGACCCGCTGGTCGCGGTCCGCGCGGTGTGGGCCGAACTGGTCGGAGCCGACGTCGCCCGTGCCGCGCAGCCGGTCGCGATCGAACGTGACCAGACCCTCGTCGTGCTCACCACGTCGTCGGCCTGGTCGCATCAACTGGCGTTCCTCGAGCCCGAGATCGTGCGCGGGCTGCGCACGCTGCCCGAGACGAACGCCCTGACGCGGCTGCGGTTTCGGGTCGGGAAACTGCGGGCGCGGCCGGCGTCGCGCGACGCTGCGAGCGGACCGCGGCATGCCGCCGAAGGCGTGCCGCGCGAACCGCCGGCCAAGACGCTCGACGACGCGCTGGCGCGCCTCCGGCGTTCGGTCGAGCGCACCGAGCCGCGCACCGTGCCCGGGGCGGCTCGTTCTGCGCGCTCTGCGAGGCGCCGGTCGATGCCGGACCCACCTGCCGGCCGTGTCGCGAGGACGACCTGCGGCGGCGCCGGTTCGCCTGCGAGCGGCTGCTCTTCGAGGCGCCATGGCTCACCCCCGAAGAGGTCCTGGCCCTCATCGAGGGGCTCACCGCGGAAGCCTACGACGGGATCCGCCGCCGGCTGCTGCGGTCGTGGTGGGACGAGCTCCGGCGCGCGCACACGCTGCACAAGCTGCGCCAGCCGGTCGATCGCGTGCGGTTGCGCAAGCTGGCGAGCTCGTTCGTCCTGCTCGAGACGCGCATCGATCCGAACCGGCTCGAGATGGACTCGGCGGTGCGCATGAACGCGCTCGGCGAGCTCTACGAATTCGTGCGTGAGATCGAGACGACGTAGGGTGCCGAACGGGGCTCGTCGCCGCGCTTCGAGTGAAAACGACCCTTCACGGCGAAGATAGATGATCGAATGAACGACTACACCGGCGAGCAGATCGAGGTTCTCAAAGGCCTCGAGGCTGTTCGCAAGCGCCCGGGCATGTACATCGGCAACACCGCCGAACGCGGGCTCCACCAACTCGTCTACGAAGCAGTCGACAATGCGGTCGACGAGGCGCTGGCCGGCTATGCGCATCGCATCGCGGTGATCCTGTACAAGGACGGCTCGGTCTCGGTCGAGGACGACGGGCGCGGCATCCCGGTCGACATGATCGCCGAGGAGAAGCTGCCGGCGGTCGAAGTCGTCATGACGATCCTCCATGCCGGCGGCAAGTTCGGCAAGGGCGGCTACAAGGTGTCGGGCGGCCTGCACGGGGTCGGCATCTCGGTCGTCAACGCGCTCTCGGAGTGGATGGTCACCCGCGTGCGCCGCGACGGCTGGGAGTACGAGATCCAGTTCGAGCGCGGGCTGACCTCGCAGAAGCTCAAGAAGCTGCGCCGGGCCGAGGGCGCCGGGACGTACCAGTGGTTCAAGCCCGACTCACAGGTATTCGAGACGCTCGACTTCTCGTGGAAAATCCTCGAGAACCGGCTGCGCGAGCTGGCGTTCCTCAATCGCGGGCTCGCGATCACGCTGCGCGACGAGCGGCCCGAAGACGGGCCGCGCGAAAAAGCGTACGTGTACGAGGGCGGGATCGTCTCGTTCGTCGAGTGGCTCAACGAGAACAAGGACTCGCTCACGCCGGTGATCTCGACCAACGGCGAGCGCGACGACGTCGTCATCGAGTGCGCGTTTCAGTGGCAGGACGGCTACAACGAAGTCGTCTACTCGTATGCCAACAACATCAATACGATCGAGGGCGGGATGCACCTCACCGGCTTCCGCACCGCCGTCTCGGCCAAGGTGAATGAGTACGGCCGCAAGCGCGGGATGCTCAAGGATGCCGACCCGAACCTCTCGACGGACGACTGCATGGAAGGCCTGACCGCCATCGTCTCGGTCAAGCTCCAGGAACCGCAGTTCGAAGGTCAGACCAAAACCAAGCTCGGCAACGCGAAGATGCGCCCGATCGTCTATGCGCTGGTCAGCGAACGGCTCGACTTCTTCATGGAGGAGAACCCGAAGTTTGCCCGGGCGATCGTCGACAAGTGCATGCAGGCGCAGCGCGCGCGCGAGGCCGCCAAGAAAGCGCGCGACCTGACCCGCCGCAAGAACGTGCTCGAGGGCAGCGGGTTGCCCGGGAAGCTGGTCGACTGCAAGACCCAGGATCCCGCGCTCTCCGAGTTGTTTTTGGTGGAAGGCGACTCCGCCGGCGGGACGGCCAAGGGCGGCCGCGATCCGAACACCCAGGCGATCCTTCCGCTGCGCGGCAAGATCCTCAACGTCGAGAAGGCCCGCTTGGACAAGATGCTCTCGAACGAAGAGATTCGCACGATGATCACGGCGCTGGGCACCGGCTTCGGCGAAGAATTCAACGCCGACAAGCTGCGCTACCACAAGATCATCATCATGACCGACGCGGACGTCGACGGGTCGCACATCCGCACGCTGCTGCTGACCTTTTTCTACCGGCAGATGAAGCAGCTCGTCGAGCGCGGCTACGTCTACATCGCGCAGCCGCCCCTGTACGGCGTGCGAAAAGGCAAGAAGCAGTGGTGGGCCTTCAACGACGCCGAGCTCACCGGCGTCTTCGACGGCGCCGATCCCAAAGAGTTCACCATTCAGCAATTCAAGGGTCTCGGCGAGATGGACGCCGAGCAGTTGGCCGACACCACGATGGACCCGCAATCCCGTCGGCTCAAGCAAGTGACGCTCGAAGAAGCCTCTGAGGAGGCCGAGCGCATGTTCACTACGCTGATGGGTGACAAAGTCGAGCCGCGCAAGCTGTTCATCCAAGAGCACGCCCGGACCGTGCGCAATCTGGACCTTTAGCCTGCCGCCGGCGGGCCGTCGCACGTTCGCGGCGAGCGGGCCGGTCCGGGTTCGATGGGAGCCGGATGAGACGACGTTTGTAAAGATGGTCGCTCGGGGACGAAGGAAGCGGTGTTTGGCGTGAGAGCGTCGCGTCGCGCGGTGATCGTCGCCGCGACCGTGGCGGTGCTCCTAGTCGTGCTGATCGCGGCGCGCCATCTCATCGCCCGCGCCGTGCTGGAGACGACGCTGTCGGTCGCGACCGGATATTCGGTGCGGATCGGCGCGGAGACGCTCGGGACACATCACGGTGTGCTCTTCGACGTGCACGTGGTCAAGAACGGCGATCCGGTCCTGGACGCCCAGCGCGTCGACGTCGAGTATGCGCTGCGCGACATCTTCCCGGGCGGCCAGCACCGTTCGGGTTCGCGGCGATCACGATCCAGAAGCCGGTCCTGACCATCACTCGGCATGCCGACGGAACGTTGACGTTCAATCGCGCCGGCGGAACGTCGGGCGCGGCGCCGCCGACCACGCGCAAGGCCGCGGCGCCCTACTACTTCACCGCCCGCGTCCGCGACGGCGTCATCCGGCTCATCGACGAGGCTCCGCTGCAAAAGGACCTGGCGAACCAGTCGATCGAGGACGTCTCGATCGATGCGTCGGTCAAGTCGGATGCGCGGACGACCGCCCGTCTCGACGGCGTGCTCATCGGAAGGCCCGCGGCGGGCGCGGCGATCGGGCGATACCCGCTCGCGGTGCGCAGCATCATCGACGTCCAGCGCGGCATCGCGCTGCACAGCATTACCGCCCGCGAGCTGCCGCTGCGCGGCGTGCTCGGCTTTCTGGTGCATTCCAAAGCGGTGCGCTTCGACGGCGGTGAGCTGACCGGCGTCGACGCACGCGTCTACGCGCTCGCGCCCAAGGGCGACGACTTCACCTACCGGCTGGGCGGCCGGGCCGATCTGCGCGACGGCCGGCTGGCGATCAGCGCGCTGGCGCGCGAGGTGCGCGACTTGCGCGGGTCGTTCGTCATCACCGACGACATGTTCTCGACCGACGCGCTCGACGCGACGCTCGGCGGGATCCCGATTCGCGGGCGCGGCGCGCTCTACGACTTGTTCGGTACGCCGTCGATACGGCTGGGCTTCGTCGCCGACGGCGACCTGCACGCGCTGCGCGCGCTGTTCAACTTCACCGCCAAGCTGCCGCTGCGCGGCGACGCCCACTTCGAGTCGCTGCTCGAATCGACGATCTCGCAACCGCTGATTCATACCGCGTTCTCGGTGCCGCATCTGCGCTACGACCGTTTTCCGATCGACGCGCTGGACGGCGTCGTCGACTATCGCGACAGCGCGATCGTGATCAGTGGGCTGCAAGGCCGCTTCGGCACGGTGAAGCTGGCGCTGGGCGGACGCGTCCTGGTGAACGACGCGGGCGACGACGTTCAGCTTGCACTCGGCGCGAACGGCGCCGGCGCGGCGCTTCCGTACACCGATTTGCTCGCCCCTGATTCGGCCGTTCGCGCGGTCGCGCTGTTCACCGAACCGCCGGGCGACGCGTTTCGCGTTCGCGGGACGATCGGCACGGTCGGCCCCACGCGCGGCGCGGGAACGTTCGCGGTCGATCCGCACGGCGTCGGCGAGTTCGGCCCGTTCCGCTTTTCGCGCGCCGACGGATCGCTGCTGGCCGGCGGCTTCGAGCTCGAGCGGCCGATCTCGCAGAGCGCCGGCTGGCTGTACACGCGCGGCTTCCGGCTGGCCGACGTGCGCAAAGCGGCATCGCTGCCCGGCGTGCAGATTCCGGCGCTCCCGCCGATCGCAGGCGTCGTCGACGGCGATCTCGCGGCCGGCGGCACACCGTCGTCGTTCGGGGTCGGCGGAACGATTCGCGGCCGCGATCTGCGCGTGGAGGGCTACGCGCTGGGCACCGGCAGCGTGCGCCTCGGTGGAACGTTCAGCGACGTGCGTTTGGCCGACATTCGCGTCGACGGGCCGCTGGGGCGCTTCGGCGGGCAGGGCGCCTTTTCGAACGGGCTCTTCGCGCTCGACGGCCGCTATGACGGTTCGATGCAGAACCTCGAGCCGTTCACGTCGGATGCGAGCGCGCGCGGCGAGGTCCACGGCCCGGTCCGCGCGACGATCGCGCAAAACCGGATCGTCGTTCAGACGACCGGCGCCGATTTCACCGGCGCGCACGTTCGCGGCGTAGCGATCGATCGCGTCAGCGGCACGATCGCGGTGGAGCACAACGCGGTGCGCATCCTCGCCGCCGAAGGCTCGATCGGGGGTGCGCGCGCCGTCGCGGCCGACACCGGCGGCCCGTTCCTGGTCTCGGCGCCGGCGCTGCCCGTCTCGGCACTGCGCGGCACCGGCGTGCCGATCCAGGCCGGGCGGCTGGCGCTGTTCGGCGTCGCCGATCTGCGCGGCGTAAGCCCGTCGTTCGACGGCGTCGTCGCGCTGGAGGACGGCGTTGCGTCGGGGCTTCCGATCAGCGGCGGCGGCGACGTCGCGCTGGCCGGCGGAACGGCGCGAGTTTCCAACGGCGTCGGCGCGCTCGGCTCGACCTACGGCGATTTCTCGGGACGCGTCGACGGCATCGGCCGGACCGGCCCGGGCGCGCTCGCCTACGATCTCGCCGCCGACGTTCCGATCGGCGACGTCGACGATTTGCGCCGCACGCTGCGCGTACCGGTGCGGTACTTGGAGGGCAGCTTCGCGGCCGCGGTGCGCGTGCGCGGTAACGGCGCGCGTCCATATGTTTCGGGCGACGTCACGATCCCCGAGGGCTCGTACAACGGTCTGTCGTTTCGCGACGGACGGGCCGCGGTTGCGCTGACGCCGAGCACGATCTCGGCGCGCAACGGCGCGGTGACCGTCGGTTCGACCCGCGCCGCGGTGAGCGCGGACGTCTCGGTCGCGCGGCGTGCGTTCGCGATCGACGTCAGCAGCGCGAACGCCGACCTGGCCGACTTCGACGATTACTTTGATGAGGCCGAGACGCTCGGCGGGCATGGGCGCGTCGCCGTGTCCTTGGCCAACGACGGCAGCACGACGCGCACGACAGGGCGTTTCGACGTGGCGGACTTTCGCTACCGGCGTTTCTCTTTCGGTCAGACCGACGCGACGTGGTCGCAGCGCGCGCGGCGCGGTCGCGGCCGCGCTCAACGTGCGCGGCGCGCACGGCGCTCTCAGCGCGAACGGCACGATGACGGCCGCGCCCGGCGACCCGGTCGTCGCCGTGCGGCGCGCAACCTATCACGCCAAGCTGAAGGCGCAGCACGTCGACCTAGCGACCTGGCTGCCGCCGTTCGGCATTACCGCGCCGGTGCTCGGCCAGGTCGATGTCAGCGGTTCGGTTGCCGGACGCTGGCCGCAGTTGGCGATCGCCGGCGATGCGTCGCTGTCCGGCGGCTCGATCGACGGCTACGCCGTTAGCCAGGGCCGCGTTCACGCCAGCGGCGACGGGTCGCGGTTGACCATCTCGAACACGATGCTGGACCTCGGCTTCGCCCGCTTCGACGTGAGCGGGTCGGCCGGATTCTCGACCAGCGATCCGCTTGCGCTCGCCGTTCACGTGCAGTCGCCCGACCTCGCCCACGCGCTCGCGATGCTGCGCCCCAAGGCGCCGCATTACGACGTCGGCGGCGCGCTGCAGGCCGAGGCTCGCATCGCCGGCACGATCGCCAAGCCGCGTGCGACGGTCGGTTTCGAGCTGACCAACGCGCGCTACGCGTCGCTCGCGGTTCCGCGCGTGCTCGGCAACGTCGGATACGATGGCCGGACCGTCTCCGTCTACGACGCCGAAGCGACGTTCGCCAAAGGGACGGTGGTCGTCACGGGCTCGCTGCCGTTCTCGCTACGCCCCTTCGGGATGAACCCGGTCGCCCCGCTGTCGTTCACGCTCGCCTTGGGCGGGCTCGATCTGGCGCCGTTCGCCCCGTTCGTTCCGGGCCCGCAGACGAAGCTCGGCGGGACCCTCAACGGCCGGCTGTCGATCGACGGGACGGCGCGCGCGCCGCACGTCGCCGGTACCATCACGCTGGCCGACGGAACCTATGTCTCAGGCGTCGACCGCGACGCGGTGACCAAGGCGAACGCCGCAGCTGACCTTCTTGGGGACCAGCGTCGCGCTGCAGGCGCTGCATGCGAACGTCGGCGGCGGGACGCTCGAGGGCAGTGGCCAGCTCGATCTGCCGTTCCCGGGCGCGCACACCAGCGGCTATGCGATCGCGCTCGACGCCCACGGCGCGCGGGTCGACCTGCCGCAGTACGGACGCGGCACGATCGACGGAACGATGCAGTTGCGCAGCGGCTCCGGTGTACCGGTGCTTTCCGGCGACCTCACCCTCACCAATGCGTCGATACCGATCCTCACCATCTACCGCAACGCGACCGCCGGCGGCACCGCGCGCGGCGGGCGGGCTCGGCTTACCGCTCAATCTCGGCTTCGACTTGACCGCGCACGTCGGCAAGAAGGTTCGCGTGCAGGCATCGTCGCCGTACATCGACATCGGTGCCGCCGGCACCGTCGTGCTCACCGGAACGCTGAACGCACCCAAGCTCGACGGCGTCCTCACCGCGACCCCGGGCGGCGTGTTCTCGACGTACAACCGCGCGTTTCGCGTGCAGCAGGCGCGGGTCGCGTTCAACCCGGCCGACGGCGTGCTGCCGTACATCGATCTGCGCGCGTACGCTCACGTGACCAATCCCGATCCCGATCCGACCCGCAACGCCGTCGGCAGCGCCGACATCACCGTCACCGTGCGAGGGCCCGCCGACGAGCTGGCCTCCGGCTCGGTGGTGCAGTACGCCTCGAACCCGCCGTACTCGCAGGAGCAAATCGTCGGCTTGCTGCTCGACGCATCGGTGTTCGGCGCGGTGAACTTCGGCCAGCAGCAGAACGGTACGACGCTGCGCGGCGCGCCGGGCGAATCCAACGCGCTGCTGCCGCCCGGCGTCACGCCGTATCAAGCCGGAGTCATCAACTTCAACGAAGAGGCCTTCTCGGTCCTCAACGGTCAGCTCACGCAGCGCTTTCTCGCGCCGATCGAGCAGTTCTTCACCGGCAAGTTCGGGCTGACCGATTTCGAGCTCACCGTCGACTACGGCGGCGGCGTCGGCTACAACATGCTCAAGCAGATCGGTCGCCGCGACATCTATGCGAGCTTCGGCCAGACGCTTTCGAACCCGGTGCGCACGACCGCCGGCTTCACCTCACGCCCCGACGCGACGACCTCGGTCCAATTCAACTACTTCACCCAAAACGGCGACCCCGCATTCACCAACAACGTCTACGGGACCGATCAGTTCCTGGGGCCGCAGCGGCTCAAGGGCATCCAGCCGCTGTCGAACCGCCAAGGATTCACCTTCTCGATCGTCAGGAAGTACCCATGAGGCCGAAGCGCCGCGTGCGCTCGGCGCTGCGGCCGCAGCGGCAGTGGGGTTGCCTGCTTGCCGGGGCCGGCTAAAGGCACTCGGCGCGAGGCGTCGTACCCTGGTGGCCGGGAACGTGCACGGTTCGTCGCGCGTTACACCCGAAAAGCAGCAGCCCGGCGGTCGCCCACGGTGGCTGGCCCCGGCTCTCTCGTTACGAAGGACGTCCTCCGCTTGTTCGAACGGTTCCGCCGCACGTCGCGCCTCGCGCTCGCCGTGATCGCGTTCTTCGGTCTGGTGACGCCGGCGGCATACTCCGCCCCGGCGGCGCCGACGGTGGTTTCGGTCGCCGTGACCGGGAACGCGCACATCCCCACCGACCGCATCCTGGCGGTTGTGAAAACGAAGGTCGGCGACGTGTTCGACCCGGCGATCGTGCAGCAAGACCTCCGGGCGATCGCCGACCTCGGGTTCTTCGCCGACCAAGCGCCCCCGATCATCAAGCAGCGTCCGGACGGCATTGCCGTGACCTATCGCGTGATCGAGAACCCCGTCGTGACGGCGATCCGCTTCAACGGCGACAAGGCCGTTTCGGCCGACACGCTCATGGCGCTGATGGACACCGCTCCGGGTCAGGTGTTCAACATCAAGACCTATCAGCAAGACGTCCTCAAGATCAACAGCTACTACGACAAGATCGGCTTCGGCGGACAGCTGCCCTCGCACGTCACCGACGTCAACATCGCACCCGACGGCGTGCTCACCCTGACGATTCAGGAAGGGCTGACCGTCCGCAACATCATCATCTCCAAGCCCGCCCGACGCCGATCCGCTGCTCCCCGAATCGGTCATCAAAGCCGCGCTCGTCACCAAACCCGGCAGCCCGTACTCCGAGGCGCAGCGCGACAAGGACTATGACGCGCTCAAGGCGCTGTACGAGAAGTACGACCTCAAGCTCGGCGACGTCGAGGCCGGCGTCGATCCGACGTCGGTCGACCAGAAGGCCGGGACGGCCGACGTGCGCTACTCGATCAGCGTGCTGCGCGTCGGTGCCGTCGAGATCACCGGCAACACCAAGACGCACGACGACGTGATCCGCCGCGAGCTGCGCCTGCGGCCCGGTATGGTCGTGACCGACTCAGGCCTGCGCCGCGACTACGACCGCCTCAACAACCTCGGCTTCTTCGAGAAGATCGACTTCGAGGGCAAGGCCGGTCCGGATCCCAAACGCCCGGCGCTCATCACGGTCAACTGGCAGGTCAAGGAACAGCGGACCGGCACGGCGACGCTCGGTGCGGGGTATTCGGGCGGGCTGACCGGCACCGGCTTGACCGGGACGCTCTCGTACCAAGAGAACAACATCAACGGAACCGGCAACGGCGCATCGATCCGCTTCGAGCGCGGCGCACAAGTCAGCGATGCGTCGATCTCCGGGACGATCCCGTACCTCGGCAAAACCGAGAAGTCCCAGAAGTACAGCTTGGGCGCGACGATCTTCACGAACGCGCAGAGGAACTACTATCCGGTGTATGCCGCCTGCTCCGGCGGCAGCACGACCCCCAACGTGAGCTATAGCCGCGGTCGCGAACCGCTGGCGACCGCGACAACGGCCCCGATCGCCGTCTCGACGGCCTGTCCGACGACGGGGAACTTCCCGGTCACGATCATCCCGCAAGATCCGAACAACTTCCAGGTCGTCAACGGGATCGTGTCGACGTATCAGTCGCGCTCGGCCGGTCTCTCGGTCACGCTGGGCCGGCGGTTCAGCGATGCGCTGCGCATGTCGCTCGGCGCGAACGTGCAGAAGATCGCGGCCGATGCGCAACTCCCCAGCGGCTACATCTTCCCGACCGGTTCGCTGCTCAATCCGCTGACCGGAACGACGACGAATCAACTCACCGGGCTGATCGATCCGAACAGCCCCAGCGCGGCGGTCGGCGTCACCGCACCCTCGCTGGCGCAAATCGACTCGACCCGGCCCTACAACCTGCGCAGCGTCGTCCTCGGCCTCGGGGTCGATACGCGGGACGACATCTTCAATCCGCGGCGCGGGGTGAACTTCGCGATCAGCGACGAGGTGAGCAGCCATGCCTACGGATCGGACTTCAACTACAACCTGATCACGGTGGACGCGGCGAAATTCTTCCCGGTGATGCGCAACGCGACGTTCGCGATTCACGGGCTGGTCGGGCTGTCGAGCGGCGCCATCCCGGAGAACAAGCTGTTCATCTTCTCCGATCAGCAGTTGCGCGGCTACGTCGACCCGTTCTACGGCACCGACGAGCTGCTCGGTCAGACCGAGTTGCGCATACCGCTGACGCCCGATCGGAAGTTCTCCGTCGTCGGCTTCGTCGAGTCCGGCGCGACTCGCATCCGCGGCGGCATCGCCACCACCGAGGACATCAACGGCAACCCGACCGGCACGCAAGATTTGAGCAAGTTCAGCTTCCACACCGATGTCGGCGTCGGGTTGCGGTTCGACGTGCCGCAGCTCGGGCTCAAGACGATCCGGCTCGACTTCGCGAAGGGGAGCCAAGGGACGCACACGTCATTCGGCATCGGGCAGAGTTTCTAGTGTACGGGACACGACGTAAGATGCACACGCTGATGCGCCGCCGCGCTTGGAGCGCTCGCCTTCGCGCTCTGCGCGGCGGTCCTCGCGACGCCCGCGATCGGGGCGACCGACGTCACCGACATCGGTTCGCTCGATCAAGCCGCGTTGGCCGCGATGCCCGCGTTCCAGGCGGCGAACCGGCAACTCAACGCCTACGGTTCGAACCTGCAAAAAGTGTACATCCGCCGCGCGCAGCATGCGTCGCAACCGGAGCAGCAGCGGCTGGCGGCGGAGTTCCAGTCCAAGATGGGCGCGAAGCAGCGCGAGCTGTTCGGCCCGCTGTTCGGCAAGGCCCAGGTCGCGATCGCGTCGGTCGCGTCGTCGAAGAGCCTGTCGGTCGTGGTCGACAAGCGCATCGTCGTGTTCGGCGGCCAGGACATCACCGGCAACGTCCGCGATCTGCTCAGCAGCGTCGCCGACCCGGTGCCGCCCGTCTCGACCCCGCCGCCGTCGAAGGTCGGCTACGTCGATCAGGCGGCGATCGACCAGCTGCCTAAGGTCAAAGCCGCGACCGGCGATTTTCTCAAGTTCAAGGCCGATCAGGACAAGCTCGCCGCAGGAGAAGCTCAAGAGCGCTAAGACCGACGCTGACCGCGACGCGATCCTCAAGGACTACCGCAAGGCGCTCGACGACAAACAGAATCAAACGCTCAAGCCGATGGTCGATACGACCCGCGGCGCCATCGGTGACGTGGCGAGGGCGAAAGGCTTGATCCTGGTGATCGACAAGGGCAACATCGTCTTCGGCGGCTCCGACATCACCAAAGACGTCACCGACAAGCTGAAATGACGGCGTCCGCCTTCGGCGGATACCGCCGCGTCGCCGTGCTCGCCGCCGTCGCGGCGCTTGTCGCCTGCGGGAAATCCTCGCCGCCGGCGTCGTCGCTGTCGGGCGGCGGTGCCGTGGGTTACGTGCGCATGGAGGAGCTGGTGCAGAAGCACCCGCTCTACGATCAGCTCGCGCGATACGACCGCAGCATCGAGGCCTTCGACTTGAACTCGACGGTGCCGCGGGTCGCCGGCAACGAAGCGGAGATGCGCCAGCGCGAGCGCGATCTCGTCAAGCAGCTCGATGAAGCGGCGAACCGCACCAAGACGCTGCTCGACGCGAAGCAAAAGCAGTACCAGCAGCAGGAGGCCGCGGCGATCGCCGCCGCGCTGCAAGGGGCCGGCAGCGGGCCCAGCGCGGCCCAGATCGCGGGTGCGCTCAACTCGACCGTGCGGCAACAGCAAGGCGGTGTGACCAGCCAGGCGCAGAGCGACTTCACCACCTACCGGCAGACGGTGGAACGCCAGGATCGGGCGCAGATCACCGCCGCTCAGAAGGCGCTGACCGACCGCGCCGACCGCACGTGGCGCGCCAAAGCCGAGGAGTTGCAGTCCAAAGAGTCGGCGCTTTCGCTCAAGCTGGCGACCGACGATGCGCCGGCGCGGCTCGCGCTGCGCACGAAGCTTTCGTCGCTGGCGCTCGACGACGCCGCGCGCGACGACGCGCAGAAGCAGCTCGATGCGCTCGAGCGCAAAGAAGCCGACGTGAAGGCGGCCGAGCACAACCGCGACCAGCAGACCCTCGCGGCGCTGCAGTCGCAGCTGCACGATCAGGTGCAGGGCGAGCTCAACGCGCAGGTCGTGAAGGTTCACGCCCGATCGGTCGCCCTGATGCAACAGCGGCAACAGACGCTCAGCAGGCAGGTCTCGTCGGTCGGCGCTCCGGTCGTGCCGGGCGGGGCGATCGGCATGTCGCGCCAGGGCAGCCAAAATCTGCCGCCCGCGCTGCGGGCGCGCATCCAGCAGCTCCACCAGGACTATCAGAAGCGATTCCAGGACGACGCCAAGACGACGATCGCGGATTTCCAGAAAACGCGTGCCGACCTTTCGCGCCGCTACGCCGAGCTGCACGGCGTCGACTCGTCGGCGCAACAAGGCGCGCAAGCGCAGGTGCTCGCGCTGCGGAAGAAGCGCGACAACCTCTACGACGAGATCACGGGTCAGATCGACCGCGAAGTCCGGTTGATCGCGCAACAGCGCGGGATCTCGGTGGTCCTCAGCGACGTCGTCGCACCCGCCGGCGGAGTCGACCTCACGCCGGATGCTCTCAAAGACATCGAAAGCTTGCACGAATGATCGAATCTCGCGCCGCTCGCCCGCTCCTCGCCGCCCTGCTGCTCGCCGGGCTGTGCGCCTGCACCAACGGCGGCTCGCAAAGCAACATCGGGCTGGTCGACGTTCAACGGATCTCCGCCAACTGGCCCAAGTTCCAGAACTATCAGAACCAGCTCGCGGCCGACGCGCAGACGATCGAGCGATCGAATCGCTCGGCGCGCGACAAGGCGTCGGCGCGCGCGGCGCTGCAAGCCCGCTTCACGCAGGCGCAGACCGAGCTCAGCACCGACGTCAGCACGGCCGCCAAACAGGTCGCCGCCGACCGCACCTGACCTACGTGTTCACTCGCCAGTACGTCGGATTCGGTGGGGTCGACATCACCGCCGACGTCGAGAAGATCCTCAAGATCGACGACAAGTCGACGCCTGCGCCGTGAGCTCGGCGTGAACGACGCGCCCGGCGCGGGTTCGCTGGGAACGCTCGGCGAGCTCGCGCTGCGGACCGGCGGGCGCGTCGTCGGCGACCCGTCGGTCACGGTCGAGCGGATTGCGGCGATCGACGATGCGGACGCGACCGCGCTCACCTTCGCCGTCGACGAGAAGTATTTTCGCACGGCGCTCGGTTCGCGCGCCGGAGCGGTGTTGGCAGATGCGGCGCTGGTCGCCGCCGGCGAGGTCTATGCCAAACCGATCGTCGCCGTGCCGTCGGCGCGCGTCGCGCTCGCCGCGTTGCTGGCCGCGCTCGAGCCGCCCCGGCCGCAAGGCCCGTTCGTGCACTCGACCGCCGCGATCGATCCGGCGGCGAATCTCGGTGAGGGCGTCTGGGTCGGGCCGCACGTCGCCGTCGGCGCGCGCACGCAGGTCGGCGACCGTACGGTGCTGCACGCCGGCGTCGTGCTCGGCGCCGATGCGCGCGTCGGCGCGGAGTGCCTGTTCCATCCCCGCGCGTTCTTGGCCGACCGTTGCACCGCCGGCGACCGCGTCGTGCTGCAGGCCGGTGCGGTAATCGGCAGCGACGGATTCGGCTGGGCATTTCTCGACGGGCGTCTGGTGAAGATTCCACAGATCGGGATCGTCACGCTCGCCGACGACGTCGAGATCGGCGCCAATACCTGCATCGATCGCGCGCAGACCGGGGTGACGTCGATCGGCACCGGGACGAAGATCGACAACCTGTGCCAGATCGGTCACAACGCGCGGATCGGCAAGCATACGGCGATCGCCGCGTTCGCGGGCTTGGCCGGCACGACGACGATCGGCGACTACTGCCGGATCGCCGGCCAGTCGGCGTTCCCCGGCCACACGACGATCGGGAACCGGGTCACGATCGGCGGCGGTTCGCACGTCTGGGGCGACGTCCCGGACGACGCGTTCATCAGCGGTCAACCGGCCCAGGACCACCGCAGCTGGGTCCGGCTCCAGGCGTACATCCGGCGGTTGCCGAAACTGTTTGCTCGCGTCGACGTCCTGGAGAAGAGCGGCGGCGTAAAGAGCTGAGGTGCAGTACCAGACGACGTTGCGCGACGCGATCGCGTTCGAGGGTGTCGGCCTCCACACCGGCGCCCCGGCCCGAGTCCGCGTCCTCCCTGCCCCCGCCGGTCAAGGCCTGCGCTTCCGCGTGGCTGACGCGGTCGAGTTTCCGGCGCGCGCCGACTATGTCGTCGACACGGTCCGCTGCACGGTCGTCGGCGTCGGGCGGTACCGCGTCTCGACCGTCGAGCACTTGCTCTCGGCGCTGTTGGGCTGCGGCGTGGACAACGCGACGATCGCGGTCGACGGCCCCGAGATCCCGGTCGAGGACGGAAGCGCGAAGGTCTTCGCCGACGCGATCGAAGCGGCCGGTTTGACGACGCTGCACGAAGCGCGCGTGCGCTGGATTCCGACCGAGCCGCGCGTCTTTCGCGACAACGAGAAACTGCTCGTCGTCGCACCGCGCCTCGTCGTTTCGCGTGCGCATGACGATCGACTATCCGTCGCCCGTCGGTTCGCAGTACGTCGAAACGGAGATCAACCCGGCCGCGTATCGGGCCGAGGTCGCGCCGAACCGGACGTTCGGATTCCTGCACGAGCTCGAAGCGCTGGTCAAGCGCGGGCTCGCGCAAGGCGGGACGCTCGAGAACGCGGTCGTGTTCGGGCCCGACGGACCGTTGGCACCGCTGCGCTCGCCGACCGAAGCGGCGCGCCACAAAATCCTGGACCTGGTCGGCGATTTCGCGCTGCTCGGTGCGTACCCGCAGTGCGAGGTGATCGCGATCAAGAGCGGGCACAAGCTGCACTGCACCGCGGTGCGCGAGCTGCTGCGCCCGGCCACCGGCGAAGCGGCCGTCGTCTCCGCTACGTCGTAGGTGGATTCACCGCTGCGCGCCCAAAAAAGGTAAGGTAGAAGAGTTCGTGCCGATCCTCGACGTGCGCGAGATCATGAAGATCTTGCCGCACCGCTATCCGATGCTGTTGATCGATCGCATCACCGAGCTGGAGCCGATGGTGCGCGCGCGCGGCTACAAGAACATCACCGCGAACGAGCCGATGTTCAACGGGCACTTTCCGGGCAACCCGCTTTTCCCCGGCGTCTACATGATCGAGGCGCTCGCGCAGTTGGGCGGTACGACGGTTCTCGCGCCGGGCGACATGGCGCGCAAAGTGCCGTACTTGGCCGCGATCAACAAGGTGAAGTTTCGCCGTCCCGTCGTACCGGGTGACCGGCTCGACATGGAGGTGACCGTCATCAAGCACAAGCTGAACATCGGCTGGGTCGCGGTGGAGGCGAGCGTCGACGGCAAGCAGGTGGTGAGCGGCGAGCTGACGTTCTCGATCTCGATCGATCCGTCGGCGTTCGCGCACGATGCGCCGGTGCTTCACCTGTGATCCATCCCAGCGCGATCGTGCACCCGAACGCGAACATCAGCCGGAGCGCCGACATCGGCCCGTTCTGCGTCGTCGGCGGGCACGTGACCATCGGCGCGCGCTCGACGCTGCTCGCGCACGTCGTCGTCACCGGCCGTACGACGATCGGAGACGACACGACGATCCACTCGTTCTGCGCGATCGGAGCGCCCTCGCAAGACCGCAAGGCGGACGAGGGTGAGACCGCGTACACGACGATCGGCTCGCGGACGGTGATTCGCGAGTACACCTCGATCCACCGCGGCAGCGCCGACGCGGGGGCGTGACGGCGGTCGGTGACGACTGTTTGCTGCTGGCCTACACGCACGTCGCGCACAACTGCCGCGTCGGCAACTCGGTTACGATGTCGAACCTCGCGCAACTGGCGGGCCACGTCGTGGTCGAGGACCACGCGCTGATCGGCGCGATGGCGGGCATCCACCAATTCGTGCGGATCGGGCGCTACGCGTTCGTCGGCGGTTATGCCAAGATCGGGCGCGATCTTCCGCCCTACTTTCTGGCCGACGGCAACCCGCCCGAGGTCTATGGTTTGAACGCGGTCGGGCTGCGCCGCGCCGGCTTTTCGCGCGAAGCGTTGACCGAGCTCAAGGATGCGTACAAGACCCTCTACCGCTCGGAGAAGAACACCTCACAAGCCGTCACGGCGTTGCGCGAGACGGTGAAGACAGAAGAAGGCCGCACGCTGCTCGCGTTCTTGGAAGCCGGCTCCGAGCGCGGGATCTTGAAATAACACCGCTTCCGCCGATGCGCGTTTTCTTTTCGACCGGCGAGGCATCGGGGGAGTTGCTCGCATCCGAGCTGCTCGGCGCGATGCGCGAGCGCATCGCGATCGACGCGTACGGAATCGGCGACACGCGTCTGGAAGCGGCTGGCGTCCGGATCGTCCAGCGCAGCCGGGGCTGGGGCTCGCTGGGCGTGTTCGAAGCGCTGCGCCGTCTCCCGCGGATCGTTCCCGCCGGCCTGCGCGTCGCGCTCACGCTGCGGCGCGATCCGCCGGACCTGGTCGTACTGGTCGATTTCGGCGCGTTCAACGTTCGCCTGGCCCGGATGCTGCGGACCATGGGGTTCGGCCGGCCGATCGTGTACTACGCGCCGCCCTCGGCGTGGCTCGACAACGTGCGGCGCGCGCGCCGCGTCGCGTCGCTGTGCGACGCGCTCACCCTGTTCCGTCACCAAGCCGACTTCTACCGCTCTTTAGGGCTGCCGATCGGTTTCGTCGGCCATCCGCTGGTGTCGACGGTCGCGGCGCGCGCGCCGCATCCGGGCCCACCCGCCGACGGCGGCATGGTTGCGCTGATGCCCGGCAGCCGCGCCGGCGAGATCGAGCGGCACGCGCCGCGGCTGCTCGACGCGATCGCCCGCGTGCGCGAGGTCCGCCCGAACGTCTCCGCGGTGTTCGTCGCCGTCGACGACGCCGCGCAGCGGCACCTCGAGCACCTGCTGGCGTTTCGCTCGCCCTTGCCGCTCGAGATCGTGCGCGACGCCCGCGCCGCACTGCGAGCGGTCGACGTTGCGGCGATCGCGTCGGGGACCGCGGTGCTCGAGGCAGCGCTGATCGGAACGCCGGCCGTCGCGCTGTACGTGCTCTCGGCGCCGCAGGCCAAGCTCGCCCGGCGCATCTATCGCGGGAAATACATCACGCTTCCGAACCTCGTGTTGGACGAACCGGTCGTCCCCGAGTTGCTGCAGGAAGCGGCGACGCCGGCCGCGCTGGCCGACGCGATCCTCGCGCTGCTGGCCGATCCGCAGCGCCAGCGCGACGGCTACGAGCGCGTGCGCGGCGCGCTGGGGCCGGCCGATGCGCTGCGGCGCAACGCCGACTGGGTGCTCGGAACCGCGGCCGAACGCGCCGTGCCGGTTCGCTGACCGTGCGCATCTACCACACCAGCGATCTGCACGATCGCCGCCATGTCGCCGGACCGATCGCAGCGTTGCGCGCGGCGCACCCCGGCGTGTATGCCGACTGCGGCGATGCGCTGCGTGGATCGCAGACGGTCTATCACCGGCGTGAACCCATTCTGGCCGAGCTCGACGCGGCCGGAGTCGACGTTCAGGCGATGGGGAATCGCGAGTTCCACTACCTGTTCGGCGCGGTCCGCGCGCGCCGGGCGCAGATGGCGCACCCGCTGGTGTGCGCGAACCTCGTCGAT
Source organism: Vulcanimicrobiota bacterium (assembly GCA_963723445.1). Taxonomy (GTDB): domain Bacteria; phylum Vulcanimicrobiota; class Vulcanimicrobiia; order Vulcanimicrobiales; family Vulcanimicrobiaceae; genus Vulcanimicrobium. The sequence goes on along the minus strand of CAVRQP010000005.1, from coordinate 340,572 downwards.
CTCCGCGGCCGGCCGCTGCCGTTCACCGCCGACGTGACGCTCGAGCGTGACGATCCCGTCCCTTCGACGGAGCTCAGGACAGGCTCAACCGTGGAAGCTGCGGTTCTTCGGATTGCTGGTCGTGCAATACCCGGCTGGCGCGCCGTGGGAGCGGCTCTTCGGATGGCGCTTCCTCGATCCGATCGAGGTCGCGGCCGCGATTGCGGCGACCACCCCGCCCGGCACGACGCTGATCGCGCTGTCGCATCTCGGGCTGCGGCACGACCGCCTGCTGGCCGAGCGCGTGCCGCGGCTGGAGTTGATCCTCGGCGGTCACAGCCACGACACGCTCGACGAGCCCGAGCTCGTCGGCGGTGTGCCGATCGTGCACGCCGGACCGTACGGAGCGTTCGCCTCGCGCACCGAGCTGTCGAAGGACGCGACCGGCCGCGCGCGCATCCTCGACTTCGCGCTCGAAGCGCTGACCCCGGACCCGCGCGGAGCGCCCGCGTGACGCCCGCGATCTTGTTCGTCTCGAACGGTCACGGCGAGGCCGCGATCGCCGCTCGGATCGCGCAGGAAACCCGCGCGCTGAGCGAGCTGCGAACCGAGCACCTCGGCCTGGTCGGCGAGCGGCTGGGGGCGGAAGGCTTCCCGGACGTCGGTCCGCGGCGTGCGATGCCGTCGGGCGGTTTGGTCGCCATGGGCAACGTGCGCGCGTTCGGGCGCGACCTCGGGGCGGGTTTTCTGGGACTGTTCGCCCGCCAGATCGGCTTTCTGCGCGGCGCCCGCGGGCGATACGCCGGCGTCGTGGCGGTCGGCGACACCTACGCCTGCGTCCTTGGCCGGGCTTGCCCGCGGGCCGCTCACCTACGTCGGGACCGCCAAGAGCGTCCACGTCGCGCGTTACGGTCCGGCCGAGCGGCGCATCCTGTCGCGCGCGCGCCGGATCTTCGTGCGCGATGAGGCCACCGCGGCCGACCTGCGCGCTCACGGCGTGCCGGCTGAGGCGCCCGGGAACGTGATCGTCGACCTGCTGGCGAGTGACGCGCGGATCGATTGGCAGCGCGAGCTCCGGCTGGCCCTGCTGCCCGGTTCGCGCGAGCGCGCCTATGCCGACGCGCAGCGCGTCGCGGCGCTCGTCGCCGAGCTGCGGCGGCGCGTTGCCCCGCTCGACGCCGTCCTGTCAATCGCACCGAACCTGGATCCGCATCGGTTCGCGCCGGCGCTCGAGCTGGGCGGTCTGCGGCCCTGGACCGGTCCGCTCGGCGCGCTCCTGCCGGGCGCGACCCTGGCGATCGGCCAGAGCGGGACCGCCAACGAAGCAGCGGCGGCGCAGGGGGTTCCGGTCGTCGCGCTCGAGCTCGACGACGCGCCGCGCGACTCGTGGTACCGCAAGCGTCAGATGGGATTGCTGGGCGATGCTCTGCTCATCGTACCGGGCGATCCGGCGCGCGGCGCCGACGCGGTTGCCGCGTTGCTGGCCGACGAGCTGCGCCGCGCCCGGATGGGCGCGACCGGGCGCGAGCGGATGGGCGGGCCGGGCGGAGCGCACGCGATCGCGGAGGCGGTCGTCGAGCTGTCGCGCGCCGCATGACCCGGTTGGGAACGCTGTCGCTGGCCGTGTTGTTCGCGATCATCCCGCTCTACGGAACCATGGTCGCGCTGGACCCGGCCCGGCCGCCGATCCCGCCGCTGGTCCCGACCGCGGTGACGCTGGCGATCGCGCTGGCGTCGGTTGCCGCGCTGGCCGGCGTCGTGCCGGCCGCGCTGCGCGTGGCGCGGCGCGACTGGCTGACCTTCGCGTTCCTCGCGCCCGGCGCGGCGACGATCCTGGCGGCGCTGGCCGGCTTCGACCCGCCGCTGGGGATCGGCCTCGGCCTCCTGGTGACCGGGCTGGGAGCCGCCGGGCTGGCGCTCGCGAGGGATGCCGGCGCGGAGACGGTGCGGCTGTGCATCCGCTGCTTCCTGTGGTCGGCGCTGGCCGGCTGCCTGATCGCGCTCGCGATGGTCGCGACCCACCGCCCGGCGGCGATCTACGCGTACGACAACGGGCGCGCGGTGGGGACGTTTCTGAACCCCAACGAGCTGGCGGCCTACACGCTGATCGGGCTGGGCGTGGCCCTGCCGCTGGCCGTCGGCAGCCGCGGACGCGACCGGTTGGCCGCCGTTTGCGCCCTGGCCCTCGTCGTGACCCTTGGCGCGACGTTTTCGCGCTGGGGCGCGCTCTCGGCGGTCTGCGGCGTGGCGGTCTACGCGCTCGCGGCGCGGGCGCGGATCCTGCTCGTCGCCGCGGCGGTCGTCGCGCTGGCCGGGATCGCGCTCGACATCACGGCCGGCGCGCGCCACCACAACCCGCGCGACACCGAGGCGCGCACGGTCGCCTGGCGCGCCGGGCTCACCACCTTCGCGCGCTTCCCGCTGCTGGGCGTCGGGCCGCTCGCCTTTCCCAAGACGTACGACGTTCTGCGGCCGCCCGAAGCGCCGGGCACCATGACGGCGGTCGCGTTCGATCCGCACTCGCTTCCGATAGCCTTCGCAGCCGACGGCGGTATCGTCGCCGTCGTGACCCTGACCGTATCGTTCACGATCGTCCTGCGGCGCGTGCTGCGCGACGCCCGTGGCGCGAGCGCCCGGGCGCGCGGGTTGGCGCTGGGATTGGCGGCCGGACTGATCGCGCTGCTGATCGACGGCGGGATCAACACGATCGTCTTGTTCTTCCCGCTGGGGCTCCAGGTGGTGCCCCTCGCGCTCGCCGTCGTACGGACCGATGCGTTCGAGTAGCCTGGCGCTGGGGCTCGGACTCGTCCTGGCTGCTTGCAGCGGGCATGGGCCGGCCGCGATCGTCGTCGAGTTCGCGGCCGGCGCCGTCCCCCAGCGCAACCCAGGTGCCGATCCACGTCGAAACGCGCGGCGGCGACGGCGAGTACGTTCGCATCGTGGAAACGGTCCGGGGCCGCAAGGTCTATACGATTCGGGCGCTGTCGGACGAGATGGTGCGCGAGGGCTCCAACGAAGCCGTCGGCGACCTGGTCCAGCCGCACATTACCTTCGTCGACAAGAGCGGCACGACGACGATTGCCGACGCCCCGAAGGCCCGAATCACCGAACGGGACAAAAGCGTGGTAATGACGGGAGGCGTTCACGCCCACACCAGCAGCGGCAGCGTGCTCAGCTGCGACGTGCTCACCTATGACGGCAACACGGAGCGCTTTCACGGCGAGGGACACGTGCAACTCAGCGCGCCCAACGGCTTGGTGATGGACGGCCGGCATCTCGACGGCGACGTCAAGCTGCAGGACGTGAACGTGACGGGGAGCCCCGAGTGATCGAGGGCGACCGCATCGTGCTCAGCGATCTTGAGAAACGATACGGAAAGCGGACCGTCGTCAAGCGGATCACCGCCGAGGTCCGCCGCGGCGAGGTCGTCGGGCTGCTCGGGCCAAACGGCGCCGGCAAGACGACGACGTTCTACATGGTCGTCGGCCTCATCCGGCCCGACGGCGGCAGCGTCGTGCTCGAGCGCGACGGCCGCGCGCGCCAGCTGACCGGCGCGCCGATGCACGAGCGCGCGCGCGCCGGGATCGGCTACCTCGCGCAGGAGAACTCGATCTTCCGCAAGCTCTCGGTCGGCGACAACCTGCGGCTCATCTGGGAGATGAACGGCGTTCCGTACGCCGAGCGCGAGCGCCGCCTGCCCGAGCTGTTGGCCGAGTTCGGATTATCGCGAGTTCGTCGACGCTCGCGGCGACTCGCTGTCGGGCGGCGAGCGGCGGCGCGTCGAGATCGCGCGCGCGATCGCCACCGAGCCCGCCTTCCTGCTGCTCGACGAGCCGTTCACCGGGATCGATCCGATCGCGGTGGCCGACATCCAGGCGATGATTCGCCAGCTCCGCGATCGAGGGCTGGGGATCCTGATCACCGACCATCAGGTGCGCGAGACGCTGGCCATCGTCGACCGCGCGTACATCCTCAACGACGGACGCATCGAAGTCAGCGGAACCGCTCAGGACGTGCTGGACTCGCCGGTCGCCCGCAAGTTCTACCTCGGCGAAAGCTTCCGGCTGTGACCGGCGCCGTCCGCCTGGGTCACACGGCGCCGCGCGCGCCGTGGTGGCCGCCGACGATCATGGACGGCTATCTGGTGGCCGAGCTCGGCGGCCCGTTTCTGTTCGGGTTATCGGCCTTCACGCTGATCTTCGTCGCGACGCAGATCATCGCTATCGGCCGGCTCGTCTCCGAGGAGCATGCGCCGCTGTGGGCGGCGGTCGAGCTGTTCCTGCTCAGCATGCCGCAGTATCTGCTGCTGGTGATCCCGATGGCGATGCTGCTCGGTACGTTGCTGGCGATGCAGCGGCTGTCGGGCGAGAGCGAGATCACCGCGCTGCTGGCCGGCGGGATCTCGCTCGCGCGCATCGTCGCGCCGCTGCTCCTGGTCGGATTCGTGGTCTCGCTGGTCGCGCTGGCGCTCCAAGAGCTGGTCGTTCCGCTGGCGAACGACAAGGCCGCGTACGTGCAGCAAGCCGTCATCGAGCATCTCTCGCCGGGCGCCTCGAACCTGCAGGCCGTCGTGCCGCTTCCCGGCGGTGGTAAGCAGGTCACGATCGCGGGCGGCTTGGATGTCGCGACCGACACCCTGATCGACGTCACCGTGATCCGTTACGATACGCACCAAAAGCCGCAGGACTTTATCGTCGCCGATCGCGCGCGATACCAGCCTCCGACGTGGCAGTTCGAGAATTCGACGACCTACCACTTCGCGCCCGACGGCAGCGTCGCGACGCAGTTCGGCCGATACCTCACCGTCGACATCGGCGAGCGGCCCAACCAGATCGCGAAGCAGTCGATTCAGATCAGCAATCCCGAGCAGCTCTCGCGCGCCGAGATCAAGGAACGTCTCGATTCGGGTCAGCTCTTGCCGCCACAGCAGCGGACGTTCACGGCAAGCTACGCCGCCAAGCTCGCACGCCCGTTTGCCGCATTCGTCTTCACCCTCATCGCGGTGCCGTTCGGCCTGCGCCCGGTGCGCGGCGGCGGGATGGGTCTGGGTTTCGGGCTCGCGGTGGCGATCGTGTTCGTGTACTACGTGATCTCCACGATCTTCCTGACGATCGGCGGAACGGCGACGTCGCTGGCCGGCCCGGCCGCTTGGGCGCCCAACCTGCTGTTCACCGTGATCGGCGCGTCGCTGCTGCGGCGCGCGTCGCGCGCATGAGCGCCGATCTGCCCGGCGTCGGGCTCGTCATGTTGATCACCATCGTCGCCGGCGGCATCGCGTACATCGGCGACCGCGTCGGCCATCAGGTCGGCCGCAAACGGCTCACGCTGTTCGGCTTGCGGCCGAAGTACACGTCGACGATCGTTGCGGTCGCCACCGGGATGCTGATCGCGCTGTCGGTCACGCTGGTCGCACTGGTCGGTTCGCAGCAAGTGCGGACGGCCTTTTTCCGCTTGAGCCAGCTCAATGCGCAGATCAACCAGCTGCAAGCGCAGGCGGTCGAGCAGCAGAACGAGTTGAACACGACGCGCAAGAGCAGCATCGTGATGGAGACCGGCGCCCCGGTCGCGCCGGGTTACGTGGTCGACGTCACGCAGAGCGAGACGCAGCAGATGCGCGCGTTTTCGACCTTCTTCGACGACACGGTGCGTTCGGCCAACATTACCGCGCAAGCGGCTGGGGTTGCTGCCGGCCAACAAGCGCTCCAGCGACCCGGAGGTGCGCACGAACTTGCGGACCGAGTTGGACGAAGCGCGGGAGCACTTCGCGGCGGCCGGAGACGCAAACGTTCCGATCCTCTTTCTGCCCGTCGCGCCGAACAATCTGTTCCGGGGCGAACGGATCACCTTCACATTCGGCGCGTGGGCCGACCGGTTGCTGTATGCGAACGGCGACGAGGTCGCGTCGATCGACGTCGAGGGCGGTCGATCGATCGCCGGTCCCGACTATCGGCTGCTGGTGACGCGGGCAACCGACGCGCTGGCCAAGCGCGGCATGCCGGTCCCGTTCCTCGGCCCGCCCAGCGGCTTCGACCCGGCCCGGTTCGAAGCGGCGACCTCGCAGCTGGCGCGCGTCCGCGGCCGCTTCCGGCTCGTCGCCCGCTCCGAGGGGCCGCTGTACCCGCACACCGGGATCTTCAGCTTGGCCGTCTCGCTCGAGCCGCGCTGATGGCAATCCTCGGCCTCGATCCCGGGCACCCGCAAGTGCGGCTACGCGATCCTCACGGCGCTCGGCGCGCCGCCGCTGACGCTGGGGATCGCCCCGATCGAGGCCCTGCGCGAACGGCTCCGCGAGTTGCTGGCCGCGACCCCGGTGACGGTGGCCGCGGTCGGCCGCGGCACCAACGCCGCCGCAATCGCCGACCTCGCCCGCGAGCTCGGGCTCCCGGTCGAACTGGTCGACGAACGCGAGACGACGCTGCTCGCGCGAGCCCGGTTTTTTCGAGACCATCCGCCGCGCGGTTGGCGCCGCTTCGTCCCGCGCGGCATGCTGTTGCCGGACCGGCCGATCGACGATTACGCCGCCCTGTTGATCGCCGAGCGATACCTCACGGCTTCGTGACCCGGGAAGGAGTCCCAACGCTCGCTTCGGTATAGCGACCTTGGCATGCGTTTCGTACCGAGCGCATCCTCGTTGCGCCCGCCCACGGTAAGACCGGGACGGGCTCTTCTCGCCGGATCGATCGAGTGGCAAGGCCACACCGATCGGTGACGCGAGCCGAGGTGCGGCCGAAACGAAATGGCACGTTCCACCCCTCTCGGAGGACACGATGAAGCGTCTCGCTACCCTCGTCCTCGCAGCGAGCTTCGGTTTGGGCTCGCTGTTGGCGTTGGGTCAAAGCGTCTCGGCTACCCCGTTCTCGGACGTTCCCGCGAACCATTGGGCGTATCAAGCGATCCAGTCGCTCGCGGCCGACGGTCTGGTCGAAGGTTATCCCGACGGCAAATTCAAGGGCGACCGGCCGCTGACGCGCTACGAGATGGCGGTCATCGTCGCACGCGTCATCGCGAAGCTTCAGGCCAACGGTGCGGGATACGCCTCGAAAGCGGACCTCGACAAGCTGCAGAAGCTCATCGATTCGCTCAAGGACGAGCTCGACCAGCTCGGGGTGCGCGTGACCAACCTCGAGGACGCGCTCGACGCGCTCGACAAGCGCACCAAGTTCGCGCAGTCGATCCAGCTTCACGGATCGATCCTCGACAACAACTCGTTCCGCCAGCGCTACGGCGTCCCCCAAACGATCGCGCACGGCGCGATCGATCCGTTCGTGAACGCATTCCTGACCTCGCCGGCGAACAACAGCCCGCTCGAGGCGGCCGGCTCCGGGAACCTGATCCGGTTCGACGACAAGCTCAACTTCACGTACACGATCAACGAGAACCTGACCGTCTCGATCCCGATCCACATCATCAACTACGACTACGGCGGCGAGTTCACGCCGCAGGCGAAGTACTCGATCCAGCCCGACGTGGTGGTGAACATCGCCCATGCGGGCGCGCTCACCAACATGTACTTCCGCGACGGCCAGCTCGACAACCTCAAGTCGTCGCGCGTCGGCCTGACGTATCGCGCGCCCGACGCGACGCAGCAGGGCCCGGGTTACGAGAACCCGGTTCAGCCGTACGAGAAGGGCTTCGAGATCGGCGGGATCCTCAACGGGCTCACCGAGTTCCAGTTCGCGTTCACGCGCATCGATCAGTCGATGATCAACACGCTGACCAACGTCGCGGATCCCAGCGGCGAGTTCTCCAACAACAACTACTTCTTCATCGTCGACCGCCCGCAGACGAGCTACATCCAGCCGGGAGCGCACGCTCTCGGCCGCCGGCGCCGCGCACACCGACACGTTCGTCGCGTCGGCCGCCCCGATCGCTTCCGTGTATCTGTCGCGCAAAGCGCAGCTCGGGACCGTCTACATTTCGGCGTACGACGGCACGTCCTGCAGCCCGGCCGCGCTGACGCCGGCCGGTGCGAGCTGCGGAATCCCCGGCGGCGGATGGTACTACATCGACGCCACCAATCAAGTGGTCTTCACGACGCCGCTGCCGCAAGGTTCGACCGTGCAGATCACCTATGTCGGCCTCACCTACACCAACAACGACCAGTACCAGCGCTACCATTTCAACGCGCGCATCAACCAGAAGATCAAGGGTCTTCCCGGCGCCGAGGTCGGCTTGTCGGTGAGCCGCATCTTCGACTTCGCCGACCTGTCGAACTCGGAAGGCACGACCTTCGTCCAGTCCGCTCCGAACAGCAACGCGGCCGGCAACGGCTTCGGCGTCGTGAGCGACACCGTGTTCGGCCTGGACGCGCAGCTCCCGCTCCCGTTCATCAGCATGGGCAACGACCGTTCCCACCCGGTGATCTTCGGCGAGGGCGCGTACAGCAAGTTCACGCCGAACTTCTACACGATCCCGGCCATCACCGACAGCGCGGCGGTCGTCGGCTTGCGGCTCAAGCTGAATGCAGGCGACGGCGACGATCCAATACCAAGCCGTCGGCGCCAACTTCCTCGACGGCGCGCCGCTGCAGTACTTCGGGCCGGCCCCCGCCACGTTCCAGTTCTGGCGCGGCAACTTCTTCCCGCAGTTCTTCGGCTTCGCGAACAACTTGGCGATCAACCAGACGTTCGACAGCGCGGTCACGCCGGGCTGCGCGGGGACGGGGTGCTCGCGCAACAACACGGCGCTGACGTACATCTATCCGGTGTTCAACCCGTTCGTGGCGAGCGGCCCGCAATATTTCAGCGCGTTCGCGCCCAATACGAGCGGCTTCACCGTCAACATCACCACGCCGATCAGAATCGGCGACACGTCGCTGAACGGCCGGCTTCTCGCGCAGCACCTGCAAGAGCTGACACCCAACGGCTTCGGCCAGCTCTCATACGGACCGGGTTTCGCGACGGGAACGCGGCTGAAGTTCGACAAGCTCGAAGGCGGCTTGCAGTTCGGTCTGCCCGTCTTCGGCCAGCGGCTCGCACTCAACCTGAGCGGCGCGGTCGAGCACCTCAACCGGAACGACCGCACGGCGTATGCCTACACGCCGTTCAACACGGTGTTGGGCGGACCCGACCCGTCCGAAGCGGCTGCGCTCAACGCCTACCTGGCGGGCGGCGCGACGCCGGTGCTGTTCTTCCCGAACTACATCGACGAGTACCACACCACGCTGGCCGCGGGCGCGACGCTCCCGGTTACCCGCGATCTCGTGTTCGGCCTGGCGTACAACTCGCAGACCTACCACGGTGCGTACGGCACGACGGTCGGGCAGAACATCGCCGAGCGCAAGGACCAGTACGACGCGACGCTGACCTACAACATCCCCAAGACGACGAGCTCGATCTCGGCGCTCTTCAGGAACCAGAAGTACACCGACAACGTCATCCCGACGTACAACTTCAACCAGAACCGCGAGGACCTCAACTTCTCCATCCGGTTTTAGCGCTTGAGGCGGCCGAGCCGCCGGTTCGGTGAGGAGAGTGCCCTGGGATTGCGAGGTCCTGGGGCGTTCTCGTTGTAGGGGACGGCGTGGTGCGCACCGTCATCGTGCTGGTCGCGGTCGTTCTGGTCGTGGGGCTCGGCGCGGTGCAGCTCGCCTCGTCGGCGGCCTACGGTGACCTCGCCGTCCGCGGTTCGCTCCCGTCGGAGCTGCATGCGGCCGATCCCGCGCTGCTGCGTCCGCTGCTCGGCGGCGCGGCGGCGCGCGCCGCGGCGGCGATCCACGACGGCGACCTGACCGGCGCCGAACGTCTCGTCGCCGCGCTGCCCGACGACGCGCGCACCGCGGATCTGCGCGGGCAGATCGCGCAGGCGCGCGGCGAGCGCGACGCCGCCATCGCGCCAGTACGTGCGTGCCGGCGATTTCGTCCGAGCGCAGGCGCTCATCGACGGGATCGCCGCGACGCCGACCGGACCGTGCGCTGGCCGACCAGCGCCGGCTCGTCGCAGCGTTGCGCGACGACCCGAGCGCGGGCGAGGTGACGGGGCAGGCGTGGTGGCGGCTGGGCCAGCTCCAAGCCGCCCAGGGCTATCGCGACCCCGCGCGCCGCGCCGCTGCCGGACGCGACGCGGAAACGCTCGTACGAGCGCGCGCTCGCCCTCGCCCCGAACGAAGAGACGTACCTGCTCGCCGCCGGCTACCAGTCGATGGCCAACGGCGACCGGGCCGCCGCGTCGCGCTGGTACGCGCGCGCCGCCGAAGTCGTGCCGAACAGCGCCGACGCGTTCGCCGGCCTGGCCTGGACCTTCGCGCTGGCCGGCGACTGCGCGCACGCGCGCGCGAATGCCGACCGCGCGCGCGCGCTGCGCGCGCAGCAGGGTTCGGCCGTGCGCGATCCGCGCGCCGATCCGGTCGGCGGGCCGGCCCTCACTCGCTGCTCGACGTGATCGTCGCCCTCGACACGCAGCTCGCCGTCGGAACCGCCACCGGCGCCGGCGTCTACCAGCGCGACCTCGCCGCCGCGCTGCGCGAAGCCGGCGCCGCGGTGCGCGAACTGTCCGCCCCGTGGCTCGACCCGTGGCGCTTCGACCGCCGCGTCCTGTGGGACCAAGTGCTGCTCCCGCTGCAAGCCGCGCGCAGCGGCGCGAAGATACTGCACGCCGCCGGCGGCACGATGCCGCTCGGATGCACGCTCCCGACCGTCGTCACCGTGCACGACCTGGCCTGGCTGCGCGTCCAGAGCCACACTCGCGCCTATGCGCGGATATACTTCGGCGCCGCTCCAAGCGCATGCGTATCGCCGCGCCGCCGCGGTCGTTTGCGACTCGCAGTTCAGCGCGAGCGAATACCGCGCGCTGGTCGACGCGAACGCGAAGCCTGAGGTCGATCTACCCCGGCGTCGACGCGCGCTTCGCAGCAATCGTTCGCAATCCCGATGAAACGCCGTTCGCGCTCGTCGTGGGGACCGTCGAGGAACGCAAGAACCTGCTGGTCCTCGTGGAGGCGCTGCCCGCGCTGCCGGATCTCCGCATCGTCTCGGTCGGGCCGCATACCCCGTATGCCGATACCGTACGCGCGCGCGCGGCCGAACTCGGTGTCGCCGATCGGCTCGACGTGCGCGGCTACGTCACGCGCGACGGGCTCGACGATCTCTACGCGCGCGCGGCCTGCGCTCTGATCCCTTCGCGCTATGAAGGTTTCGGCTACGCGCTCGCCGAGGCGCTCTGCGCCGGCCTTCCCGCCATCGCTGCGCGATCGTCATCGCTGGTCGAGGTTGCCGCCGGCGCCGTTCCGCTCGTCGATCCGGACAACGTCGACGCTTGGGCGGATGCGGTGCGCGCGCTGCTCGGGGATCGCGATCGTGCGGAGAGTGATGCGGCATCGCGTCGTGGGACGAACGTCGCGCGGTTCGCTTGGCCGGCTGCGGCTCGTTCGATGCTTGGGGTCTATGGGCGCGTTTTGGGGTGAGTTCGGTGGCTTGAGGCGGGCGGGGGACGGTGCGTGTGGCGGGGACGCTCCCTACGTCGCATCCTGCGCCTCCGGTCGCTCGGTTCTTCGTTCGCTCCTCGCCCTCCGGGCGCCGCTCACTGCGAAACGCCCCGCCACAGCACCGTCCGCCGCACGCCTCTTGGCCGCGACGAAAGCATCGGGGCACCGTGGTGCGATCCTTAGATATCTGAGGCGCCCACCACCGGGTGCCGTCGGAAAACGTCGGGGCGTGTATGCGGCACGCGATCACTTTGGCGGGTCCGCGAATGCCGTCGCGCAGGACGGTTGGAGCTGGAGGGTCAGCGTCTGTCCGGGTTCGATGCGTACACGGAATGGGAAACGTTGCATTGCGTCCGATGTGCGATTCGTTTTCGACGGCGTCGGTTTCGAGGAAACGACGCTGAGCTCCATCGGCGCCTCCAAAGCAGGTGCCCGCCGTATCATTCTAACGAGCACGGCCGCGGGGATCGTATGGGTGGAACCCTACCGCGGCGCCGCTTCGCGTTAGTAGATCGGAGACCCCGGGGCGCCGGGCGCCACCGAGCCGTCGTCTTGGGCGAACGTCAGGCGCAGCGGATAGGACGAGCCGCCTTCGGGCATGGTGACGATGCGGATGCGGCGGTAGGTTTCGGCGCGGATCGTTTCCTGCCAGATCTTGAAGCGCGAAAAAGCGGCGAGCGCGTGGGCTTGGACGACCGTGCCGTCGATGATGAACGTTCCGGTAGCGCGGCCCCCGCGCGGGTTCGCATAGAGCGCGATCGCTTTCGGGCCGCGCGTCATGTTGCTGATGACGACCTCGACGACTTGTTCGACGCCGTAGTCGCCGGACAGCGCTTCGCCTTGGCGCAGGTTCGGCAGCGGCAGTTGGCCGATCGGGATGTCGAGGTCCGCGCCGTCGACGTCGTAGGCGGTGTTGAAGTAGAATGTCGGGACGGGATAGACGCCGCGCGCGTGCGGTGCGCCGCCGACGAGCAGTTGCGTCTGATCGATCGTTTGGTCGAGCGGCGCGAGGGCATCTTGGGCGATCAGCGCCAACTGCACGGGGTCACCGGTCACCAACCGCAGCTGAAGGACGGCGCTGACCACGTTTTGCGGCGGCAGCGCATGGTCGACCAAGTTCACGGTGGCGCCCGGGGCGATCGTGACGACGCGGCCTTCGTTGCGCGCGTTGCGCACGAGGAAACGTTTGGTCGAGAGGTGACCGACCTCCATCTCGTTGGTGCCGGGGCCGGCGTCGCCTTCGATCAGCTGCACGGTGGCGGGCGCGTTCGACGTGTTGGCGGCTTTGAGCAGGATGCGGCGCGCCCGGTTCGGTGCCGGGGTTGTAGTGATAGTACAGAAATCGCTGCGCCTGCGTGCGATCGAGCCGGGCGGTGAACAGGACGCCGTTCGCCGTCAGGCGCTCGGGATAGTCGCTGACGAGCAGACGCGCGGGCTGGATCGACGGGAGGGCGACGTTCTCGACGATCGCGTGCGTGATGCCGCTGACCGGGAGGTAGCCGGTTCCCGCGATCTGCACTTGGACGTCGAGCTCGATGCGGTCGTCGAAGCTCAGGTCCCGCCGCACCGGGATCGTTTCGGGAACGACGGTCACGGATGCGCCCGAGCGGCAGCGTCGCGGCGCTCGACACGGCCTGGGCGATCGCTTCGCGCAGGTATTGCGTCGACGCCGGGTTCCCGGTGACGCGCAACGTCGTTTCGTCGGCGATCGATCCGGCGGCGTAGGCGACCAGCTACCGGGACGTCGCGCGTGACGCCGCGCGAGTCGGTCACCGTAACGGTCGTCGTGCCGACCTTCACGCCGGTGACGTACAGCACGCGCTGATTTTGGTCGACCACGGCCGTCGCGACGGCCGGATCGGCGACCGTTGCGTTCACCTCGCCCAGCGAGCTGTTGATGCGCGCCGAGACGGTCTTGGACGGCTCGACGCTGACCTGCGGCGGTTCGACGATGATCGGCGGCTGGGTCGGCGACGCGGTGGGCACCGGCGACTCGCTGGGCGCCGAGGGCGTCTCGCCGGGAGCCGGGGCGCGATTCGACCGGGCAGCGGCGATCGTCGCCGGCGGTGCCGGCGGCGTCGGGGGAGCCGGCGGCGTTTGGGCGGGCGGCTGCGACGGGGCGGCGCTGGGCGCGACCGGCGGATTCACCGGGCCGGACGGGGGAGGCGCCGGCGGATTCCCTTGCGCCGAGGCGGCGAGCGCGACGGCGCAGACGAACGCGAGGCTAGAGAACGGCGCGAGGACGCGTCGCAAGCGACTCCTTAGCGGGGACAGGTGCTACGCGATCTTCTGAGCGGCCGGTTCCCGCGACACAGCCGAGGCCAGGAGCGTCTTGTAGCCGACGTTCGGGAAGAGCACGGTGACGAGGTCCTTCTCGGCGCGCTCGACCGTGCCTTGTCCGAACTTCGCGTGGTACACCACGTCGGCGATGCGATAGCCCGACGAGGTGAGCACGCGATGGCCCTGCAGGCAGTTGTCGCACGCGCCGCAGGTCTCGGCGTCGTAGTCCTCGCCGAAGTAGTTCAGGATGAAGCGGCGCCGGCAGCCGGTGGTCTCGGCGTACTGCAGCATCATCGCGAGCTTGGACTGGTCGTACTTCTTTTTGGTCTCGTAGTTGGCCAGGTTGAGCACCATCTCGCGCTGCTCGCGGGCCGCTTCGGTCAGCACGTACTTCCCGCGCATCGCGTTCTCGATGAACCCGCTCTTCTTGAGCAGCGCGATGATGACTTTGAGCTTGGTCAGCGGGAGCTGGGTGATCTTGCGCAAGTCGGTCAGGCTCACGCCGCCTTCTTGCTCGCCGAAGATCTCGAGGGTGCCGAACACCTTCTGCACCTCTTCGACGTCGGGATACTTGCCGGTCAGGAAGTAGTTCTGCACGCGCGTGTCGCTCATGCGATAGATCAACACGCACTTCGACGGATCCCCGTCGCGGCCGGCGCGGCCGGCTTCCTGCGTGTAGGCTTCGACCGAGCCCGGCAGATCGTAGTGCACAACGAACCGGATGTTCGGCTTGTCGATGCCCAGGCCGAACGCGTTGGTCGCGACGACGGCGCGGATCGCCTCCTGCATGAACAGTTCGTGCACCGCGGTGCGGTCGTGTTTTTGCAGCTTCGAGTGATAAACGGCGGCCGGCAAGCCGAGCTCGTCCTGCAAGTACTTCTGCACCTCGAGCGCGTTCTTGATCGTGGCGGTGTAGACGATCCCGGTCTGTTCGAGCTCGCCGCGCACGAACAGTTCCTTGAGCTGCTTGAGCTTCCCGGCTTCGCTCTCGGCGCGTTTGACGATGTACTGCAGGTTGGGGCGATCGAAGCCCTTGACGATCGGCTTGACGTTGGGGATGCCCAGCTGGATGAGGATGTCTTCGCGCACCGCCGGCGTCGCGGTCGCCGTCAGCGCCAGCACGGTCGGGTTGCCGAGTTGACGGATCACCTTGCCCAAATTGAGGTAGGCCGGGCGGAAGTCGTGGCCCCACTGCGAGATGCAATGCGCCTCGTCGACGACGAACAGCGGGATCGCGATGCGCTGCAGGATGCCGACGAACGCGTCGTCCTCGAGCTTCTCGGGCGTGACGAAGACGATCTTGAGCTGGCCCGACGCGATGCGCGCCATCGCCGCTGTTTTCCTGATCTTCGGAGAGCGTCGAGTTGAGCGCCGCCGTCGCCGTGACGCCGCGCTCGGACAGCATGTCGAGCTGGTCTTTCATCAAGGCGATGAGCGGTGAGACCACGACGGTCGTGCCGTCGAGCAGCAACGCCGGCAGCTGATAGCACAACGACTTGCCCGCCCCGGTCGCCAAAATCGCCAGCGTGTCCTCACCCGCCATCACGCGGCCGATGACTTCTTCCTGGCCGGGATTGAACAGGTCGTAACCGAACTTCTCGCGCAGAGCGGCGCGCACGTCAACCGTGGTCTCCATCATCCCTCTCCGGCGCCCGGCGACGGCAGGCGACGCCCGCTTGGAAAGCGGACGCCGCGGCGTCACATAGCCGGGTGCACTCCGGGTACCCTACCCGCCCCTCCTTAAAACGTTGTGAACAGGTCGAGGGTTTCCGGGCCGCCCGCCCGGCTGGACCGGCGTGCCGGGCAGACGGGACGGACCCTGCGACGAGCCTCGGGCAATGGATCGGCCCGTTCGGGTCGACAGGCGCAGGATCAAAAAGGAGAAATCTCACCGGCGTGTCGCTTTACCGAACCTGGCGGCCGCGGACGTTCGCCGATCTGGTCGGGCAGGACGCCGTGGTGAAAACGCTGACCACGGCGCTCGAGACGGGCCGTCTCGCGCACGCATACCTGTTCTCGGGCCCGCGCGGATCCGGCAAGACGTCGGCCGCGAAAATCCTCGCGCGCTGCATCGAGTGCGTGAACGGCCCGACGGCGACACCGGACAACACGTGCGACAACTGCCTGTCGATCCTCGAGGGTACGGCGCTCGACGTGCTCGAGATCGATGCAGCGTCCAATCGCGGCATCGACGAGATCCGCGCGCTGCGCGACGCGGTGAAGTTCGCGCCGTCGTCGATGCGCAAGAAAGTCTACATCATCGACGAAGCGCACATGCTCACCAAGGAAGGTGCGAACGCGTTTCTCAAGACCCTCGAAGAGCCGCCGGACTGGGCCGTCTTCGTCCTCGCGACGACGGCGCCCGAAGCGCTTCCACCGACGATCCTCTCGCGCTGTCAGCGCTACGCGTTCCGGCGCATCGCGGTTCCCGTCATGATCGAGCGAATGCGGGAGATCGCCGCGGCCGAGGCGATCGCGATCGGTGACGCCGCGCTGGGCGCGATCGCGTACCGCGCGGACGGCGGCTTGCGCGACGCGCTCACCATGCTCGAGCAGGTCTCGGCCTTCGCAAACGGACCGGTCGACGTCGCCGTCGTGGATGCGGCGTTCGGACAGACGGGCCGCGCTTTCGCGCGCGCGCTGCGCGACGTGACGCTCGACGGCGACGCGGCCGAAGCCCTGCGCATCATCGACGAAGCTTCGGACGCCGGCGCCGACATGAGCGGGCTGATCCGCGGCACGGTCACCGAGTTTCGTCACCTGCTCGTCGCGCGGGTGAATCCCGATCTGCTCGCGCGGGACCTCGCCGAGGACGACGCGCGCGCGGCGCGCGAACGTGCCGCCGTGACACCGCAGGCACGCCTGGTGCGCGCCTTGCGGCTGCTCTCCGATGCGCTGGGCGCCGCCCGCGCGTCGGGGAACGCGCGGCTGGAGCTCGAGAGCGCCGTGCTGCGTTTGGTCTTGCAGGGTGAAGACCCGACCCTCGACGCGCTCGCCGCGCGGCTCACCGCACTCGAGACCGGCGACGCGGCACCGCCGGGCCGGACCTCGATCGCGCCGGCCCGCCAACGGGTGCCGGCGATCCCGCCGGCGACCGTGCTCCGGAGGTTGCGCCGGCGCCCGGCGCACGGCGACACGAGCCGCCGGCCCCGCAGCGCGTCGCCGAACCGGCTCCGGCGAAGGCGGCGGTAGCGCCGACGGAGCTCTCGGTGCAGAAGCTGCGCTCGCTCTGGCAGAGCATCCGCATGCGCGCCGAGGCCGAGAAGGGGTCGTTGCGCGCGGGCTTGTCGCGCGCGACCGTGGCGGCGCTCGACGGTGACGTGCTGATGCTGCGCGTCCCCGACCCGCCGGCCAGCGAGTTGATCAAACGCGACCTGGCGACGGTGAAGAAGGCGATCGCGGAGACGACCGGCTGCAGCCTCGAGGTGCGCGTCGCGGTGGGTTCCGGCGGTGGAGCGCCGCCGGGCGGCCCGGCGAACGACGACGGCGAACACGCCGACGACTTGATGCGGTACGCACTCGAGAAACTCACGTAGCAGCGGCCCACCGGCGCTCGACAAACGTTGCCATAATGAGAAAGACGATTTCATGAACCAAGCGCAGATGATGCAGCAGATTCGCAAGATGCAGCAAGAGATGGAGCGGGTCCAGGCCGAGCTGGCGGGAACCGTCATCGAGGGCTCCGCGTCGGGCGGGCTCGTCACGATCGCGATCAGCGGCGAATTCCAGGCGAAGAAGGTCACGATCAAGCCGGAGGCCGTCGATCCGGACGACATCGAGACGCTCGAGGACCTGCTCGTCGTCGCGCTCAACGACGCGCTGAGCAAAGTGCACACGCTCAACTCCTCGAAGATGGGCGCGGTCACCGGCGGCCTCAAGATCCCCGGCCTGTCGTAAGAGCATCGCGATTTCTACGACGCTGGCCGCGCCCGTTCAGGCGCTGATCAACGAGTTCAGCAAGTTGCCCACGATCGGCCCCAAGACGGCGGCGCGGCTCGTGTTTCACCTGCTCAACGCGCCGCGCGCCGACGCCGCCGCCCTCGCCGAAGCGATCGTACACCTCAAGGAGCGCGTGCAGCTGTGCTCGCGCTGCTACTCGATCACCGAGGAGGATCCGTGCGCGGTGTGCCTCGATCCGCAGCGCAACGGCGCGCTGATCTGCGTCGTCGCCGAGGCCAAGGACGTGTTCGCGATCGAACGGACGTCGGCATATGACGGGCGCTATCACGTGCTCGGCGGTTTGATCTCGCCGATGGACGGGATCGGACCGTCGCAGCTGCGCGTCCGCGAGCTCGTCGATCGCGTCGCCGCGGAGTCGCCGGGCGAGATTCTCGTCGCGACCAATCCGAACGCAGAGGGCGAAGCCACCGCCTTGTACCTCTCGCGCCTGCTCGCGCCCAGCGGCGTGAACGTCACGCGGCTGGCGTACGGCCTGCCGATCGGCGGCGATCTCGACTACGCCGACGAAAACACGCTGGCCCGCGCAATCCAAGGCCGCCGCTCGTTGTGAGCGTGCCGCGCGCGCTGCCGCGCTAACGCGCTAGGCGCTCGTCAGCCGGTCGCCTTGCGCGAGCTCGCCGGGCTCGAGCACCTCGCAGTAGACGCCGACGACGTTGTCGCGCCGGCGCGCCACCTCGCCGAGGACGGCGCGGCAGCGACTCGCCGGTCGCGACGTCATAGGTCGTGGTCACGCACCGCCGGATCGTGTCGACCACCCGCAGCGCGACGCCGCCCACGCGCAGGTCCGTGCCGAGCAGCTCGCGCTCGCGCCGGGCGAACCCCGGCGCCGACGCCACGAAGATGTTGGGCCGCCAACGCCGCGGATCGAGGGGTTCGCCGACCAGCGCCTCGACGTCGTGGACCCACAGGTCGAAGAGCAGCGACACGGCTCGGGCGTCGAAGTAGCGGGGTTCACGCCGGTCGATCTTGACCTGGACCATGGCATCCGCGGCATACGACGCCGCGATCTGCGGATCCGCGGTGAGATGCAGCCGCGACGATTCCTTGCCGCGATACGGTTTACCGGCGCGCGCGTGCGCCGCCGTTTCGACGATGAGCGCGGCGCAACGATCGCCTTCGAACCCGTCGGCGAGCACCGTGGCGCGCTGGAGCGGCTCGCCTTTGAGGCTCTTCACCGGATAGCGCCACAGCGACGCGACCGTACCGAGGTCCATGCCCCGGGATTCGCGCCGGGCGCGCGCGAACGCCTCTGCGACGTGGAGAATGCGCAACTCCGTCCGTTGGGTGCCGGCGAGCTGCTGGACCGTGCGATAACGATGTTCGTCCGGCAGTTCGTACCGATCGTCGTCGTGGTCGCGCTGACGCTCGTGCCGACGACGATGCTTTCGGCGCTGGTCAACCCGCACGTGGCACGCACCTTTTCGGACTTCGGCCAGGTGTTCAGCTCGATGGGCGACCCGGTCGCCTCCCAGCGCGCGGCCCGGCAGCTGTCGCAGGCCGATGGCGCCTCCGGCTTCGGCTTCGCGATCATCCTGTTCGCTACGGTCGTGCGGCTGGTGATGTGGAGCGCGATCGTCGCCGTGGTCGCGGCCGCCTATTCGGGGTCGCGCATGAGCATCGGTCAGGCGTACCTGGTCGGCCTGCAGCGCTGGCCGGCGCAGGTGATCGTCGCACTGGCCTTTCTCGTGATGGGGATCGTCGTGCTGGTCCCGGTCTTCATCGCGTACATTCTGGTCGTCATTGCGGTGGTCGCGCTGGCCGCGCTGCATTTCGTCGCGGCGACGATCGTGGTCGGTGTCGTGCTGGGGCTGGTGATCGTCTCGGCGTTCGTCGTCATCTCCGCGCTGGGTGTTCATGACGTACGAACTGGCCTCGGTGGCGGTCGTCACCGAGCTCGCGAACCCGATGAACGCGATCTCCACGGCGCTGCGCCGCGCGTTCGGGCGCGGGATGAAGCGCCGCACGATCGTCGGAGGACTGGTCGTGTTCGCGGTCAGCCAGGTCGGCACGCTGCCGCTGCTCGCGCTCGGCGCCTTGGCCGCCACGACGACCCACGTCGACGCGCTCTACTTCGCGATCATCGGCGCGGGCAGCGTCGTGCTCGAAGGGCTCGTCGCGGCGTTCGTCATCGTCTTCGCGGTCGACGTGCGCGTGCGGCGTGAGGGACTCGACATCCTCGCCGCGGAGGCGCCGCCGGTCGTCGCATGATCGCCGCCGAATGAACGTGAGCGCTCCGTGGCCGCACGGGGATCCGCGCGCCGTCGCTCGCGCCGTGCTGGCCGACCCGCGCTTTCACGCGGGATCCGCCCTCACCCGGCCGAAGTCGCTGTGGGACTATATCGCCGATGCGCTCAGCGCATGGTGGCATCGTCTGTTCGATCCGCTCAGCCATGCGATCGGCAACGCCGCGGTCACGCGCGCGATCGGTATCGGCGTCCTGGTTCTCGTGCTCGCGTTCCTGCTGTACGTCGTGGCGCGCTACGCGCGACGTTTGCGCATCCGCCGCGCGGTGCGCGCGTCTTGCGCCGCGGTCGCCGCCATCGGAACCGAAGCCGATGCGCGCACGCTGCTCGCGCGCGCGCTGGCGGCGGCGGCGGCGGGCCGGCACCACGAAGCCGCGGCGCTGCTGTGGAGCTCGGCACTGCGGGCCCTCGACGAGCGCGGCCGGGTGCGGTACGACGCCGCGCGAACCCCCGGTGAGTGGCGGCGTGCCGTCCGCGATCCGGCATTCGACGCGCTCGCGCGCGACGCCGTCGTCGCGCTGTTCGGGGACCGCGGCGCCGACGCGCCGCTCGTCGCGCGTATGCGCGAGTCGTACGACCGGATCGTCGCGCCCACATGAGGCGGGACATCGCCGCCGCCGTGCTCGCGATCACCGCGATGCTCGCCGTCTCGCTGCTGACCTATCAGCCGGAGCGGCCGCCGGGCGACACGCGCGCGAGCGGCGACTTCGGGCTCACCGGTTACCGCGGTTGGTACGATCTGCTGGCGCGCGAGGGAGTCGCGGTCGACCGGTTCCGCCGGCATCACGATGCGCTGAGCGCGAGCGGGGTCGACACGCTGATCGTGGCGTTTCCGAGCGGTGCGGTGCCTTATCATTGGGATGCCGGCGAACGCGACGCGCTGCGCGCCTGGGTGCGCGGGGGCGGGCACTTGGTCGACGTCGGCATCACGCCGTACGTCGACAAGAACGACGGCAAAGGCGAGCGCGTGTTCGGCGACAACGCCGCGCCGGGGCCGGCCGGTGCGCTGCGCGGAGCGTGGTCCGGATTGATCGCCGCGTGGCAGAAACGCGGTCCGACGCGCATCAGGCCCGTCAAGGGAGCGCAGGTTCAAACGCTTCTCGCCGACCACGGCGGGGCGCTGGTCGTGCGTTATGCCTACGGGCGCGGTTCCGTGCTGAGCATCGCCGACGCGTCGGTATTCGAGAACGGTGCCCTCGGCCGCATCGACGACGCGCGCCTGGCCTATCTCGCGGGCCGGCCGTCGACCACGCGCGGCGTCACCGCGTTCGACGAAGCCGTGCGCGGCGACATCGCCGGCCGCGCCTGGTATCGCGCGCTCGATGCCCCCGAGCTGGTCGCGCTGGCGCTCGCCGCGCTGGCGGGTTTGCTCTGGCTCGGGTACGGGATCGTCCCACTGGGGCCGCCGGTCCGGCTGACGCCGCCGCGCGAGCCGACCTCCGAGGAGTTCCTCGACGCCGTTGCCGCGCTCTACGGCCGGGCGCACGCGCGCGAGCACGCCCGCGACGCGCTGATCGCCGAAGCACGCCAATCGCTCGAGCGCGCGCCGCGCACGGCCGCGAACGTCGACCTCGCCCGGCGCATCGACGCGCTGGCCGCCGCACCGGTACGCGACGACGCGGCGTTGCTCGCCGTCGCGCAACTCGCACGAACCGCCCGGGAGAACACGATCGCCATGGTTCCCAACCGCCCTCAACGCAGACTCATCCGGCGCGGCGTGCCGCGCCGCACCGGCGGAGCCGCGTAAGTGGACGCACCGGGTCCGGAGCGCCGCCTCAGCGAGGGTTTGGCGCGGGTCGTCGTCGGCGCGGGCCGCAGCGGCTTTTTGCTCACCGTAGCGTTGCTGGCCGGCGGCCACGCGCTGATCGAAGGCGTCCCCGGGACGGCCAAGACGCTCACCGTGCGCGTGCTCGCGCGACTGCTGGGCGTCAGCTACGGCCGCATCCAGTTCACCCCCGATCTGATGCCGTCCGACGTGGTCGGGACGACGGTGTTCGACCAGCGCAGCGCCACCTTCTCGCTGCGGCGCGGTCCGGTGTTCGCCAACATTCTGCTCGCGGACGAGATCAACCGCACGCCGCCCAAGACGCAGGCCGCGCTGCTCGAAGCGATGGAGGAGCGGCACGTGACGATCGACGGAACGACGTACGACCTGCCGGTACCGTTCGTGGTCTGCGCGACGCAGAACCCGGTCGAGTTCGAAGGAACCTACCCGTTGCCCGAAGCGCAGCTCGACCGGTTCCTCGTGCGCGTTCGCACCGGATATCCGTCACCGGCCGACGAGCGCGCCTTGATCGCGCGCGCGGTCGGCGGCTTCGACGCCCGCGACCTCGACGCCGCCGGGGTCGAAGCCGTGGTCGGGCACGACGAGCTGGTCGCGGCGCAACGATCGGTGCGCGCCGTGCACGTCGCCGAGTCGCTGCAGGGCTATCTGTACGACATCGTCGCGGCCACGCGCACGGCGCCCGACGTCGCCCTCGGGGCGAGCCCGCGCGCCGCGCTCGCGCTGGTCGTCGCGACGCAGGCCGCGGCGTTTCTCGACGGGCGCGCGTTCGCCACTCCGGACGACGTCAAGGACGTCGCGGCGCCCGTGCTCGCGCACCGGCTGATCGTGCGGCCCGAGGCGGAGCTGGACGGAACGAGCGCCGACGACGTCGTCGCGCACGTCCTGGCGAGCGTCTCCGCACCGAAGACGTGACGGCAGGACTCCCGCGCATCACCCCGCGCGGCATCGCCCTGCTGGTCGTTCTCGCAGTGGCCGCGTACGTGCTCGCGCGGTTGATGCCCTGGGAGGCCGCGCTCGTGCTCGTGCTGGCGGCGTTCGGCGCCGTCGTCGCGTACGACGCGTGGCTGCTGCGCGGCGAGGTCGAGATCACGCGCGTCGTACCGCCGCGGTTCGCGCTGGCGCGCCGCGACGAGCTCACCTACGACATCTCCAACCGGACGTCGACCGAACGGCGCGTCGCGATCGTCGAGGCGCCCGCCGACCGGCTGGCGATCGATCTGGGCGAAGCCCGCGCCGCGCTCCCCGCGCACACGCGCGCGACCGTAACGCTCGCCGTCATCCCGCGCGAGCGCGGCCGCACGGCGCTGCGGTCGTATCACGCCCGCATCGTCTCTGGGCTGGGGATCGTCGAGCTGCGCCGCAACTACCGCGTGCCGGTCGCGCTGCGCGTGATGCCCGATCTTTCCGCGCTCGATCGCAGCGGAGATCTGGTCGCGCGCACCAAGCTGCTCGAATCGGGGCTGCGCCGCCTGCGCCGGCGCGGCGTGGGCGGCGACTTCGAGAGCTTGCGCGAGTACACCGTCGACGACGCGTTTCGCTCGATCGACTGGAAAGCGACGGCGCGGCGCGGGCGGCCGATGGTCGCGCAGTACGAGGTCGAGCGCGCGCAGCAGATCGTCGTCGCCCTCGATGCCGGTCGCTTGATGTCGCCGCGGCTGGGCGACCGGCGCAAGCTCGACTATGCGGTCAGCGCGGCGCTGGCCATGGCTGCGATCGCGCGTTTGGCGGCCGATCGCGTCGGCGCGGTCGCGTTCGCCGCCGAGATCGTAGCTCGGGTCGCGCCGGGCAGCGGCGCCCAGCACAGCGCGCAGCTGACCGATCTGCTCTCCGACCTGGAGCCGCGTTTCGAGGAGTCCGACTACGAACGCGCCTTCCTCGAGATCGAACGGACGCTGCGGCGCCGCAGCTTGGTCGTGCTGTTCACCGACTTGTTCGATCCGGTGGCGTCGGGTGCGGTGCTCGGCGCCGCAAAACTGCTCACCGCGCGTCACCTCGTGCTGATCGTGCTGATGAACGACGCCGCGATCGGTCAGGCGTTGCGGCGGACGCCGCACAAGGCCGGCGACGCGTATCGGGCGGCGGTCGCGGCGACGCTCGCCGGAGAGCGCGCGCGGGCCGTCGCGACGCTGCGCGATCGCGGCATCCTGGTGGTCGACGTCCCGGCCGCCGAGCTCAGCGTCGCGCTCCTCGACGCCTACGTCGACGTCAAGAGCCGCGGCCTACTTTGAATCCTGAGCCGGAACCCGCCAGGTAGGCCAGCAGCGCGACCGCGGTGATCGCACCGATCGCGTCGCGGACGGGGATCGACAAGCGTTGCGGCGAGACGAAACCTTCGATCGTGCCCGCGACGCACAAGAGCAGCGCCACGCCGATGACCAGCGTCGCCGCGCGCCGCGCGGCAAGCACCAGCGCGTCGCGCCGCCGCGCGCGCCCGGGCCGGAGGTAGCCGCCGGCGAGCAGCAGCCCGGCGCCGCCGGCGATCTGGATCGCGCTGAGCTCGATGACGCCGTGCGGTGCGATCGTCGCCCAGAAATCGGGGCCGAAACCCGCCTTCGCATAGAGCGCCGCCAGTGCGCCGACCATCAGGCCGTTGGTGAGGATGATCCAGCCGGTCATGATTCCCGCGGTCATCCCGCCGGCGAACGCGATCGCCGCGACCCTGACGTTGTTGGTGATGATCTCCGACGCCATCGCCGGCGAGTAGGCGCGGTCGAAACCGAAGTTGGAGTCGTGCAGCGCACGCGTGACCGGCGGGATCTCCATCCCGGGCAGCAGCGCGTGCACGTTGGCCGGATCCGCGCTGACCGCGCCGTACGCGACGAGGGCCGAGACGATGGTCAGCAGCGCGCAGAAGCCGATCGGCGCCCACGAGCGGCGCACTTCGCGCGGAAAGTCGCGCGCGACGAATTGCAGCATGCGGCCCCAGCCGTTCCGCGCCGTCGCGACGTAGACGACGGCGTGCGCGCGAGCCGTCAACGCGTTGAGGTGCTGCTGGATGACCGGGTCCTCGCCGCGCGTGCGCGCGATCGCGAGATCGGTCGTCGCTGCCCGGTACGTCAGCGCGAGGTCGTCGATCTCGCCGGGCGCGAGCGATCGGACGCCGTGACCGACGGCGCGGTCGACCAGCGCCGCTAGCCGGTCCCAGCGCGCACGCCGCGCCGCCACGAATCGCCGTTCCCGCATCAGCGCACGCTTCTAGCGGGGGCGTTCTCGTTCCGGTCGCGTACAACGAACGGGTGGAACGTTCGGTCGACGTGCGCACCGGCGAGGCGGTCGCGATCCGTTACGAGCTGGCCGGGCTGGGCAGCCGGTTTCTGGCCGTCATCGTCGACCTGCTCGCGCAGGTCACCCTGGTGGTCCTGCTCGCGATCGCCTTTGGGTTCGCCGTGCCGCTGCTCGCGCGGGCGCCGCTGGGTAAGAACCTCGAGGCCTGGGCGATCGCCGCAGGGTTCTTCGTGCTGTTCCTGATCTTCTTCGGCTGGTTCGTCATCTTCGAGATCTGGTGGTCCGGGAGCACGCCGGGAAAGCGCGCGCTGGGGCTGCGCGTCGTGCGCGACGGCGGCTTTCCGATCGATGCGGGTGCCGCGATCATTCGCAACGTCGTCCGCGTCGTCGAGGTCGCGCTGTGTTTCTACGCCGTCTCGGCAATCAGCGCGCTGATCTCGCGCGAGAACAAACGATTGGGCGATTTCGCCGCCGGTACGATCGTGGTGCGCGACCGCAGCGAGACCGTGGCGGATCTGGATGCGTACCTGGCCCGGCCCGCGCGCTCCGACAGCGGCCTGTCGGAGGCCGACCGGCATTTGATCGATCGCTTCCTGGCGCGTCGCGCCACGCTCGACGGCGAGGCCCGCGCGCGGCTCGCAGCGCGGATCGCCGGCCAGGTCCGGCCGACCCTGCGCGCGACGTACGACCACCTCGCCGACGAGACGCTGCTCGAGTTTCTCGCCGGCCAATAGCGTTCGCCCCGCTACGGCCCCTTCGCCAGGCTCAGGGCGGGCTTTCGCGGCGAAAGCGCGCCAAGATCTCGCGCGCGAACGTCAGCGCCGACGCCTTCGCTTCGTCGTAGACGCGCCCCGCGTCTTCGACGCCCATCTGCCGTCCGTTGCGGTAGTAGAACGTCCCGCCCTCGCCGACCACGACGGTGCCGGCGTAGGCGATCGCCGCCTTGATGAAGATTCCGCCGACCGGGATGAAACCGGACAGCTCGCGCGCCAAGGCGCGCCATCCGAAACCGCCACCGACGATCGGCAACAGCTCCCACATCGCGGAGAGGTCCGGGTCGCGCCCGTAGGTTGCCCCGATGTTGAGCAGCAGCGTCATCTGGATCCCGGTGATCGCGAACATGTCGGCGCCCGAGGCGAACGCGCCGAGCACGACGCCCAGGATCGGGACGTGATCGATCACGGCGCTGGCACCGGCGACCTTGAGCGCGTTCATCGCCGCATCCCGGGTGAGCTTCGCAGCGACCGTCTCGCGCAACGCCGGTAGGCGGCGCCCGACCGCGACCTCGATACCCTTGCAGCAGTCGATCAGATGCGGCAGGAACCGTCCGCGCAGCACCTCGATCGTGAGCCGGTCCACGACGTACTCCTCGATCCCCGACGGCCCCGGCGCGGCGGCCGGTCCGCTCGGCGCCGTCACCTCGCGATCGACGACCAGCACCAGGACCGGAAGGGCCAGCGCGGCCAGCCGCTCGAGCCCGAGCGAGCCGCGGTCGGTCGAGCGGGCGACGCAGATGACGGCGCGCGCGTCGGTCGTGTCGACATGGCGATCGAGGTCGAGCGTCTCGAACGCGGCGGCGGCATCGGGCGGGATCGAGTTGCCGGCCTGACCGGCGAGCAGGATCCAGCGCAGCTCGCTCACCAGCCCGGGGTCGCCGCAGACGAAGAACTTGAACGGGCGGCGAGCGCCGGCATGGACCGCGCTGGGGTTGAGCGATCCACGCAGCCGTTCGAAGGCGGCCGCGGCAGATGAAGCGTTCACGCTCGGTCTCTACCCCGCCGCGGCCGGGGGGTTACGTCGGGCCGCCGTGCACCTCTTTGTCGAGGTCGCCGCGAGCCTCTTTGTCGGGGTCGTCCGTATAGTCGAGGTACACCAGCCCGAGGAAGATCTCCAGCGCCTGCGCGTACATACCGCGGGAGTTGGCCAGGTCCACGATCGTCTTCCCGTCGGCCTGCGCCTCGGCCAGCACGGCCTGCGGCGCGGCGTTGGTGTCGGCCCCGACGATCACCGCCGCGGCGACGTCACCCGGGGTGAGGTCTTGCCGGGCGAGCTGATCGTAGTCGGGGCCTTTGACGTGAAACCGCACCTCGAGGGCGTGCTGGAAGGTCGCGTACCGGTCGGGCGACTCTTGCAGCCCGAGCATGTCGATGCGGGTTTCGAGCTGGCGCGCCCGTGCCATGTTGTACAGCTGCGAGGCTTGCGTCGCGCCGACCGCGGCCTTGTTGAGCGAATCGACCGCCTTGGTCACCAGCGGCTCGAGCCGGTGATAGTCGGCCATCGCGATGTCGCCGGTGCCGTCGAGGCCGGCCCGGCGCAGCTCATTAACGAAGAGGTCGAGATCGCCCAGGCCGACGTCGAGTATCGCCAGCGACGCCCGCGCCGCGTCGACGCCGCGCACCATGTCGGCATCCGAGGCGCCGACCGAGGCGAGCATCTTCGGATAGGCCGGGAAGGTCGCCAGCGACTGCGGCGGCGGGTTGTCGAGCTTGAGCGGGGCGCCCAGCTCGGTGAGGATGTCGGAGTTCTCTTTGAGCAGACCGCCCTCTTTGTTGCGCTGGAGCGATCCGACGCCCGAGATCGTCTCGGAGGTCTTCCCCGTCGCGACGTTGAGCGATTTCGACATCAGCGCGACGTTGTGCAGCAGCGTGTCGAGCCGCGAATCCTTACGCGGCTGCACGCGCGAGAAGTCGGGGATGCCGTAGACGATGTTCTCGATGCGCGAGCGCAGTGACTTGATTTGGTCCAGACCCTGCTGGCGGCGCAGCGCGATCGCGGTGGCGGCCTGCGTCTGTTCGGTCTGGGCCGTCGCGAGCTGGTCGCGCAACGGGCTGAGGTCGGGATGCAGCAGGTCCAGCCGGCGCTCCGCGTCGCGCAACGCTTTGATGCGCACGTCGGCGAGCGCTTTGGCCTGCGGCGAAACTTTCTCGGCGGCGGCGGCCAGATTCTGCTCGCCTTTAGAGACTTGCCCGAGCGCGAGCTGCGCCTGACCGAGCTGGAAGCGTGCCGTCGAGTCGTCGGGACGCCGCTTGAGGATGTCGGTGAACTTCATCGCCGCGATGTTGTAGCGCGCCGTGTCGAAGTCGTGAATCCCCTGCGCGACGCGCTGATCGTCGGTGCGCAGCGCCGGATTGAGCTCGGGATCGCCGTTGAGGTTCGCCAGCCGCTTGGGCGTCCCGGGATGGTCGGCGAGATACTTGGAGAGCACGTCGTGGCTCTCTTCCTCGACCGCGCCCAGGTGCGCCATGAACGTGTGCATCGCGTCGGGGTCGTAACCGGCGCGCGACATGAGCATCAAGCCGTACTTGTCGGCTTCGTTCTCGTCGTCGCGCGAGATCCGCGCCAGCATCCCCGCCTGCGCGAGCTGTCCGAAGCGGTACACCAGCGGGATGAACAGCGAGGCGACGCCGAAGAGCACATTGAGGATCGACGCCTTGTTGTTCGCGGTGACCGCGTGGCGGCGCTCGATGTGGCCGGTCTCGTGTCCGATCACGCCCGCCAGCTCGTCGTCGCTCTGGACGAAGTCCAGCGTTCCCGCATTGATGTAGATGTAGCCGCCGAGGGTCGAGAACGCGTTGATGTCCGACTCGTCGATGATCTTGATCGAGTAGGGAACGTCCTTGCGGGCCGTCTGCGCCCACAGCTTGTTCGAAATCTCGTTCACCCACTGGTTGAGCAGCGGGTCGGTCACGATCACCGATTGGTCGGTGATCTGCTTGTCGTACTCCTTGCCGATCTGGATTTCGGTCGGAGTCGACAGTGCCGATGCGGGTGCCGGTATGCTGGCACAGGCCATCGACACACTCAAAGCGATGACGACGATACGGCGGAACAGCAAAGGGGTGTCCTCGGGACGGGTCATCCGGTCTGCGCCGGGCCCTCTCGATTCGACGGCGCGCCGGAACTCTCCACTCCTAGCAGCCAAACCTGTGGGATGTATGTGGACAACCGCACTTTCCCGTGCATGGGGTGTGGAACGCGCAGGGCGCCTTCCCGCGCGCTCGGAACGGCGGCCGGACATGATCCGCGAGGGACGCCGATGAGCACCGTGCGCGGGCGCGGCCGCAATCTCGAGATCGCCGTCGACCGCGCCTTGGCGGCGGCGGTCGACGAGTTGCGCGCTCAGTTCGCCGCCCGGCCGGACTTCTACCGAGGGAGTCGAGCCGTCGCCAACCTCGGCATCCTCGAACCGCCGGCGGTCGAGATCGCCGCGTTCCGCGACGCGCTCGCCGAATACGGGATCACCCTCGACGGCGTGAGCGGGGTCGACGCGATCGCGGCGGTCGTCGCCGAGCTCGACCTGGCCTACCTCGGTTCGGCTGCCCAGGCGGCTTCCGAGGTCGCCGCGCTGCCCCGGCAGCGTCGCGAGCGCGACGTGCGGCTCTCCGAGGACGCCCGTTCGCTGGTCGCCGACTTCGCCGGCGCGCGCGAGGACATGGTCCGCCGCCGCCAGGCACCGGCCGCGGCGTCGTCGACCCTGGCATCGGCCGGCGTCGCCCTGCCGCAGACCGCGGCGGCGCGCGCCGTGCCGGTCGGCATCGCGACGCTCTACCACCGCGGGACGCTGCGCGGCGGGCAGGCGCTGCACAACCTGGGGAACCTGGTCGTGATCGGCGACGTGAACCCGGGCGCCGAGCTCGTCGCCTCGGGCGACATCGTCGTCTTCGGCGCGCTGCGCGGCGTCGCGCACGCCGGCGCGCAAGGCGACCGCGGCGCGCGCGTCATCGCGCTCGAGCTCGCGCCGACCCAGCTCCGCATCGCGACGCTGATCGCGACCAGCGACGCGGGAACCAAACCGCGCGGCCCGGAGCACGCATCGATCGTCGACGAGCGCATCGTCGTCGTCCCCTTCGCCGAGGCGGACCTTCGCCGGGAGCACACATCGTGAGCGCAGCACGCCGGATCGTTCTGACCTCGGGCAAGGGCGGGGTCGGCAAGACGACCACGACCGCCAACCTCGGCGCGGCGCTCGCGTTGCGCGGAAAACGCGTCGTGCTGGTCGACGCCGACATCGGCTTGCGCAATCTCGACCTCGTGCTGGGCGTCGAGAAGCGCATCGTGTTCGACCTCGTCGAGGTCGTCGAAGGCCGCTGCCAATTGCGCCAAGCGCTGATCAAGGACAAGCGGCTGGAGAACCTGTCGATCTTGCCGGCGGCGCAGACGCGCGACAAGACGGCGATCAGCGAAGCGCAGATGGCCGGCGTCGTGGCTCAGCTCGGCGAGCTGTGCGACTACGTGCTGATCGACTGCCCGGCCGGCATCGAGCACGGCTTCCGCAACGCGATCGCCGGCGCGAACGAGGCGATCATCGTGACGACGCCCGAGGTCAGCTCGATCCGCGACGCCGACCGCGTCATCGGCAAGCTGCGCGATCGAGCGTTGCCGGTACGGCTGATCGTGAACCGGCTGCGGCCCGAGATGGTGCGCAGCGGCGACATGCTCTCGGTCGACGACGTGACCGACATCCTCTCGGCGGAGCTGCTCGGGATCGTTCCCGACGACGAAGAGGTCATCGACACGACCAACCGCGGCGAACCCGTCGCGCTGCAGACCGAGTCGCGCCTGGCGGTGATCTACGACAAGATCGCGCGCCGGCTCGAGGGCGACGTGGTCGCGTTCACGCAGTTCGGCACACCCGGTTTCTTCGGGCGTCTCTTCCGGAAAGCAGGGCTAAACCGGATGCACGAGATGGTACACGAAGAGGCGCCGGCGGCGAGCGCCGTGCCGCGCAAGCGCGGCCGGGCGATCGTCGTCACCAGCGGCAAGGGCGGCGTCGGCAAGACCACCACCACCGCGAACACGGGCGCGGCGCTGGCCGCGACCGGTGCGACGGTGGTGCTGGTCGACGCCGACGTCGGACTGCGCAACCTCGACATCGTGTTGGGTTTGGAGGCGCGGGTGCGGCATCACGTGCTCGACGTGCTCGAAGGCAAGGTTGACGCTCGACGACGCGCTGGTGACCGACAAGCGCGTGCCGACGTTGCGCCTGCTGGCGGCGGCGCAGACGCGCGAGAAAGACGACGTCGAGACGGCCGCGTTCCGCGACCTCATCGGCTCGCTGCGCGACCGTTTCGATTACGTGCTGATCGACTGCCCGGCCGGGATCGAGAAAGGCTTCGTCAACGCGATCGTCGGCGCCGACGAGGCGATCGTCGTCTGCACGCCCGAAGTCTCGGCGGTGCGCGACGCCGACCGCGTCGTCGGGCTGCTCGGCGACAACCGCACGGTCAAGCTGATCATCAACCGGCTGCGCCCGGCGCTCGTGCGCAAGGGCAAGATGCTTTCGGTCGACGACGTCAACGGCATCCTGCGCTTGCCGCTGCTCGGCGTGATCGCCGAAACGCCCGACGTCATCGTCTCGACGAATCGCGGCGAGCCGGTCGCGCTCGACGCCGCGTCGGCGGTCGGCGAGTCGTACCGCCAGATCGCGCAGCGGATCGCCGGCACGCTCACCGCGCCGCCGGAGATCCCGCGCGAGAGTCCTTTTTCGAGAAGCTCTTCGGGAGCGCAAAAACTAGTGTTGCAGTTCATCCAGCGTTTCTTCGGCAAGCCGCCGTCGAGCGCGACGGCGAAGGAACGGCTTGCGGCTCGTCCTGCTCTCCGATCATCTCTCGCTCGCGCCCGACGTCGTCGAGGCGCTCAAGCACGATCTCATCGACGTGATCTCGCGCTACGTCGACGTCGACGTGCCGAACTGCGACGTCACGTTCGAGCAGCGCGAGAAAGAGATCGCGATGCTGGCCAACATCCCGATCCTCGGGATGCGCCCGCGTCCGGCCCCGCCGCCGCCGCCGCCGCTCGCTCCGGCAGCGGCGCCGCTGCATCGGTCGCCGTGCCGACCGCGAGCCGGCGGTCGCCGAGCCGCACTCCGAGAGCCGCCGGCCAAGCCCGGCCAAGCCGAAAGCCGGCGGCACGCCGAACGGTCCGCGGCCGACCCGGCGCAAGCGGCGCAAGGGGTCTCCAGCAGCGCCGCACCGGCGACGTAGGCGGGGCGTTCG
This sequence comes from Vulcanimicrobiota bacterium, assembly GCA_963723445.1. Classification (GTDB taxonomy): domain Bacteria; phylum Vulcanimicrobiota; class Vulcanimicrobiia; order Vulcanimicrobiales; family Vulcanimicrobiaceae; genus Vulcanimicrobium. Next base: position 308,682 of record CAVRQP010000005.1, on the reverse strand, counting down.
CGCGCGCGCCGAAGAGGCGCGCCAGTGGAACGCCCTTGGTACACCCGGTTCAACTGGCCGCTGGCGATCGCGCCGGTGCTGGTGACGATGCTCGGCATTGTGTTCATCCGCTCGGCGACGCTGCACGCGCCGTACGCGGCCGACGAATGGCGCAAGCAACTCATCTACGGCGGCGTCGGGATCGCGATGATGATCGGCACGGCGTTCGTCGACTACCGCGTTTGGCGCACGCTGGGCGCTTACCGCTGTATCTCGTCACGCTCGGGCTGCTGGTGTTCATCACGCTTCAAGGGGCACTCCGCGCTCGGCGCCGCGCGCTGGATCCAGATCGGACCGTTCCAGTTCCAACCGTCCGAACCGGCCAAGGTGGTGCTGGCGATCGCGATCGCGGCGCTGCTCTCGCGCGGCACGTTCCGCAGGATCCAAGAGATGCTGGCTGCCGCTGCTCGCGGTCGCGATCCCGGCCGTGCTGATCCTCAAGCAACCCGATCTCGGCACGACGCTGGTGATCGGCGCGATCCTGACCGCGCAGCTGTATTTCGGGCTGCCGAACCTGTTCGACTTCGGCCTGTACATCGGCACGCTGGCGACGGCGGCGGCCTACGTGCTCACCAGCGAGCATCTGCTCAAGCCGTTCCAGCGCGCGCGGCTGTTGGTCTTCTTGGACCCCAAGCTCGATCCGCAAGGCGTCGGCTACAACCTCAACCAGTCGAAGATCGCGGTCGGCAGCGGCGAGTGGTTCGGCAAGGGCCTGTTCCACGGCACGCAAACGCAGCTCGCCTTCGTCCCGGAGAACTCGCGCGACTTCATCTTCACGGCCGTCGGTGAGGAGGCGGGCTTCGTCGGCGCGATCGTGCTGCTCGCGCTCTACGCGGTCACCATCGGTTTCGCGATGCGCGCCGTGCTCGCCGCCAAAGACCGCTTCGGCGTGCTGCTCGCCGTCGGACTGGTCACGATGATCGCGTTCCACATCGTCGTCAACGTCGGGATGACGATCGGCATCATGCCGATCACCGGGATCCCGCTGCCGTTCATGTCCTACGGCGGCAGCGCGCTGATGACCGACTACATCGCGGTCGGCATCCTGCTCAACATCGTGCTGCAGAAAGACAAGCTCGTCTTCGGCGACGCCGCCCGCCGCGCATAGAAACGCATCAGGCGGCCGCGCCGGCGTCGGACGGTGAGGTGCGCAGCGCGCGGACCGGCCCGTCAGCAGCCACGGAATCGCCGTGCACGCGACGACGGTCGCGACGATGAGCGTCGGCACGATGCCGATCGCTCCGCCGAGCGCGCCGCCGGCGAGCAGACCCAGCGGCAGCGTTCCCCAGACGACCGTGCGAAGCGTCGCGTTCGCGCGGCCCATCAGCTCGCGGGGATCAGCCGCTGACGCAGGCTGACCTGCGTGATGTTGTAGATGGGCACGCAGATCGTGCATCATCAGCTCGCGGCGAACAGCAGCGGCAGCGGTGGGCCCACGACGCGAGCGGCACCGGAACTGCGAGACGACCGCGAGCGTGAGCGACCACAACATCGTGCGACCGGCTCCGAAGCGGCGGGCAATGCGCGGCGCGAAGATGCGCCGGCGACGCCGGCATTCGATACCGCGAACAGCGCTCCGGTGATTGCCGGTGACAGGTGCAGTACGCGGTACAAGAAGATCAGGTAAACGGCCGTGCCCATCGCGATGCCGAAGTTGGATAGCCGCCGTCGCACCGGCGATGCGCAGGATGACCGGCGAACGCATCACGGCCGCGACCCCTTCGCGCAGCGACGTCGCGAACGACGCGGGCCGAGCTGCGTCTCGAGGTGCGTCTCGGTGCGCGGACGATGGCGAGGGTCAGCGCCGAGACGACGAATGAGGCGGCGTCGAGCACGACCGTGAGCGGCGCGCCGATCGCCGCGATCAGGCACCGGCCGCTGCGCTGCCGGTGACCTGCGCGCCGCTGTTCGTGAGCTCGAGTCGAGCGTTCGCGCGTTCGAGGTCCGCCTCGTCGACCAGCGCCGGACGAGCGACTGATAGGCGACCCAAAGAATACCGATGCGATGCCGACGACTGCCGCGACCAGGACGAGCTGGGGTAGCCCAGCGCATGCACCAGCGCCGCCAGCGGGATCGACGCGAGCGCGAACCCGCGCACGAAGTCGGCGACGAGCATCGTCGTGCGGCGCGGCCAACGATCGATCCAGACGCCCGCAACCAGACCGAGCAGCGGAAACGCCGCGAACTCGACCGCTTCCAGCGTCCCGACTGCGATCGGCGAGGCGTGAAGCGCGACGATGGCGATGCTTGGAATTGCCAGAACGCTGACCGCGCTGCCGACCGCGCTCGGCGTCTGCCCTGCCCAGAGACAGCGGAAGGCTGCTTGTCTACCGCTCACGGCGCGGTCCGCCGGCGAAGGACCATCCTCGGGACTGCCTGAACTGCCACGGTGACAGCATTCGAAGGGTGATTGCGCCTGGCCGAAGGGACGGGCGTTGGATCGTCCGGATGCGTTCAGCAGATTTCACGATTTACAAGAGGGACGAGAGCGTCCACCTGCGGCGCCCGCTCGATGACGCACCCGCGTCGTCGCGATGTGCGCGCGGACGACGGCCGCGATCGGCCCATAGAGAGGCCAGTTACCACTTTGTCCACCGACATCCTCATCTCGAGCGATCCGTGGGAGAACCGCGTCGCGATCCTCGAGGAAGGCCGTCTCGCCGAGATCTACGTCGAGCGCGAAGAGCGCGTCATCGGGTCCATCTACAAGGGGAAGGTCGTCAACGTCCTGCCCGGGATGGGCGCCAGCTTCTGCGACATCGGACTCGGGCGAAACGCCTTCCTCTACGTTGACGACATCAACAAGACGCCGCTGAACATCGGCGACGTCGAGGTCACGCAGGGCCGCAGCGGCTACACGATCACCGAAAAGGTCAGCCGTGGCGACGACGTTCTCGTGCAGATCGTCAAGGAGCCGCGCGGCCTCAAGGGCGCGCGCGTCTCGACCAACATCTCGCTCCCCGGCCGTTACCTGATCCTCATGCCGACCGGCAAGTTCAGCGGCGTCTCGCGCAAGATCGAGTCGGCCGACGAGCGCAACCGCCTCAAGGCGGTGATGAAAGCGATCCGGCCCGAGGGGATGGCGACGGTCGTGCGGACCGCCGCCGCGAACGTCTCGAACGCCGAGCTGATCGCCGATCTGGGCGTGCTGATCCGCATGTGGCACGGCATCCTCGAGCAGTACAAACGCATTGAGGCGCCGGCGCTGCTGCACAAGGACATGAACCTGGTCTACAAGACCGCGCGCGATTTCATCACCCCCGAAGTCAACAACGTCTGGCTCGACGACGAGAACGAGACCGAGAACGTCAAGGACTTCATGCGTTTGCTCGGGCCGCAGTACGTCGAGCGCATCAAGCACTACGAAGGCGGGAAGCGGCTGTTCGGCGACTTCAAGATCGACGAAGAGATCCAGCGCCTGATGAAGCCGACGGTGAAGCTGCCGTCGGGCGGTTCGATCGTCATCGAGTCGACCGAAGCCCTCACCGTCGTCGACGTGAACTCGGGCAAGTTCACCGGCGGCAAGAATCTCGACGACACGATCGTGCGCACCAACGTCGAAGCGGCGACCGAGATCGCGCGCCAAGTGCGGCTGCGCGACATCGGCGGCATCATCGTCTGCGACTTCATCGACATGTCGTCCGAAAGCGATCGCAACCGCGTGATCTCGGCGCTGCAGGAGGGCCTGCGCAAGGATCGCACGCGCTCGACGATCCAGTCGTTCTCGCCGCTGGGACTGCTCGAGTTCACCCGCAAGCGCGTCGGCAAGGATCTCGGCCAGCAACTGCGCGGCAAGTGCCCGACCTGCGAAGGCCTGGGCAGCGTGATGTCGGCCGAGTCGGTGACGATCGGAGCGTTCCGCGAGATCCTCGCCCATCGCAATCTTTCGACCCTTCGACAGGCTCAGGACGGCTGAACTCAGGACAGGCGCTCAACGGAAAGCACGTGCACATCGCCGCCGCGCCGAACGTCGCGGCGCAAGCCGAGTACTGGTACGAAGACGAGCGCGTGCAGCTCGCCGAGCGCGTCGGCACGCAGATCGACGTGTTCGTCGATCCGGCCGTGCACCCCGAGCGGCCGCGCATCGTGTGGGGCGACGAGAACCTGCCGGCGTTCGCACCGATCCGGGTGGGTGACGAGTTCGAGGTCGAGCTGCTGCACACGCGCCTGCCCAATGCGACCGCCGCCGCCGCAATCGTCGCCGGCCGGCTGATCGAGGTCGAGAACGCAGCCAACGCCGCGGGCAAGACGATCAAGATCCGCATCATCGACGTCGACGGCAGCGACATTCTGGCCGAGCCGCGGACGCGCATCGAAGCAGCGACGGCGATCGGGGAAGGCCGCGGCGCCAAGAAGCGCCGCCGCGGCGGCCGCGGGCGCAAGCGCGAGCTCACCCCCGCCGAACAGGCGGCCGAGCTGCGCGAGCTGGCCGAGGAGGCCGAGAAGGGCCTCGGCGGGCGCACCTCGATCGGCATCTCGACCGTCGAAGAGGTCGACGCGAAGGCGGCCAAGCCCAAGACCACCGCCCAAAAAGCCGCCGACGGCCGCGTCACGACGCTGTTGCCGCCCCAGAAAGTCGCCGACGGCCGCATGGCGGCGGTGCTCCCCGGAGAGTCGCTCTCCGGCTCGCGGACGATGCTCCCGGGCGAGAAGCTGTCGGGCGATCGGGTCGGCGGGAGCGGTTCCTCGCGCCCGGCCGCGGTACCGATCCCGATGCGCCCCCCGACGACGCCGGCCGCCGCGGAGGCAGCGGGCGAGTCCGAGGGAGAAGAAGCCGGACATCGCCGGCGGCGGCGCCGCCGGCGCGGCGGACGTGGCGGTAGCGAAGTCGCGGCGAACGCCGCTGCCCCGGCGGCGATCGCCTCACCGTTCGTCGTCGATGCCGAGCTCGAAGATGACGAGGAAGACGCAGCGGTAGCCGGGCAGAACGGCGCCGCGCTAGGCGAGAACGGCGAGCGCAAGCGCCGTCGCCGCCGCCGGCGCCGCCGCGGGCGCGGCCCGGGACAAGGAGAGGGACAGGTGGCGGCCGCCGATTCGGCAGCCGCGGGCGCTCCCTCGGGACCGGCCGCGGTCCCCGACCGTCACATCTTCCGCGTGAGCCCCGGCGGCGGGGCACAAGCGACCGGCGAGACCGCGCCGCCCACGCCGTCGCGGGCGATCGCGCCCTGGAACCGCAAGCGAGGCGACGTCGCCGTCGAGCCGCCGCCGCCCGTCATCACCGCGCCCAAGGAGCGAGCCGAGCCCGTCAAGGCGGCCCGTCCTTCGCGGACCAGACGCGGTTCCGTTGCCGAGGCACCGGCTCGCCGTGGTCAGCTCGAAGCCGGTGCGCCCGTTCGCGCGCTACCGGCGCCGGCGCCTGCCGCCGGCGGAGACCGTCCGGCGGCGGCTCCCGCTGCTTCCACGGGCTCAGGCGAGGTCACCGCGCCTCGCCGCGGTCGTGCCCGGCCGCGTGGTACCGCGTCCGCTCCGCCGGCAGCACCCGCGGTGACCACTGCAGCGCCGGCGGCCGCACCGGTCGAGAAGAAGCCGCGCGCACGCAAGGCGAGCCCGCCGGCGGCCGCGTCGGCGAAGAAGGCGACCGCGGTGAAGACCACCGCGGCCAAGAAGACCGCGGCGAAGAAACCGGCCGCGGCACCCAAGAAGGCGGCGAGCGCGCGCAAGGCGCCCGCTGCCAAGAAAGCGACGACGACCCGGAAAAAGAGCTGAGTGTTTGGCGCACGTGCGCCAACACTCGCGTTCGGCCTGCGGCCGATCCGCCAGCTTCGTCGTGCCATAGGCGGACGGTGAGGCGCGCGATCTTCGTCGACTACGACGGGACGATCACGGACGTCGACACGTTCGACGTCCTGGTCCGGTCGGCGGCCGGCGACGAAGCGTGGCACCAGCTCGAACGCGAGCTTCGCGCACGACGGATCACGCTGCGCGAAGCCCTCGCACGGGAGGCGGCGTTCGTCCGGCTGTCACGTCCCGAGGCGCTGGCGCTCCTGGAATCGCGCGCACGCATCGATCCCACCTTTGCCGCGTTCGTTCGTCTCGCGCACGCCAAAGGCGATTGGGTCGGCGTGGTTTCGGCCGGCATCCGGTCGATCATCGGCCCGGCGCTCGAACGTGCCGGGGTCGACGTCCCGCTGTTTGCGAACGACGTCGACTACGACGACGCCGGCTGGCGCATGACGTTCATCGACGATTCCGCGCTGGGCCACGATAAAGCTGCGCGCGTTCGCGCTGCCGCCGCCGCGGGCGCGCGCACCGTTTACGTCGGCGACGGCATCAGCGACTTCGAAGGGGCGCTGGCTGCCGACGTGCGCTTCGCTAAAACAGGCCGCGCTCTCGAGCGATATTGCCGAGAGCGCGGCCTTGCGTGTACGTCGTTCGCATCGTTCGACGAGATCGCCGCATCACTCTGGTCGTGACTTCAGGCGCTAGCGGGACTTCGGCGCGGGGGCGATCGTGTTCTGCGCGATCCGTCCGTCCAGGAAGCTCACCGCGGCGGCGAGCTGCGGATCCTGCGCCGGGTCGCCGGGCCGGAACTTCGTGTTCTTCGGCAGTTCGGTCTTGATCTCGGGCTCGATGCCGACCGCGTTGATGTCGCGGCCCTTGGGCGTGAAGTAACGCGCCGTCGTGATCTTCACGGCCGAGCCGTCGCGCATCGGGAAGATCGTCTGCACGACGCCCTTGCCGAACGTCTTGGTGCCGACCAGCGTGCCGACGCCGCTGTCCTGGATCGCGCCGGCGGTGATCTCCGAAGCCGAGGCGGTGTATTGGTTGACCAGCACGGCCAGCGGCCGCGGCGCGATCGCCGAGTTGTCGGCATCGTATTCCGTATCGGTTCCGGCGCGTGACTGCACGCTGACGATCGGGCCGTTTGCGATGAACTTCGACGACACGTCGACCGCGGCGTTGAGGTATCCGCCGCCGTTGTTGCGCAGATCGACCACGTAGGCTTTCGCGCCTTGCGCGTCGAGCCGGTGCAGCGCGAGGTTGAGCTCCTGCGCCGTCGTCTGGCCGAAGACGGCGAGATCGACGTAGCCGATGCTGTTGGGCAGCATCTTCGAGCTCACGCTGGGCTGATGGATCGTGTCGCGCGTGATCGTCACCGGATCGAGCTTCTTGCCGGCGCGCACGAGCGTGAGTCTGCACGCGCGTCCCCGGGTTGCCGCGCAGCTGCGCGCTTACGATGCTCTGTTCGGCCGTCAGACGCTTCTGATCGTCCTTCTCCGACAGCGCAGGCGCGAGCAGTTGCGGCACGGGCTTGCCGTCGATCGCCGCGATCATGTCGTCGGGCTGCAGGCCGGCTTTGTCGGACGGCCCGTCGAGGATGACGTTCTCGATGTGCAGCGTGTGGGTGGCATCGTCGATGTCGTACGAGATTCCGACCCCGCCGAACGAGGTTCCGTCGAGCCCTTCGTTCAGGGCCGCGTACTCCTTGGGCGACAGGAAAACCGTGTAGCGGTCCTTGACCGAGCCCAGGACGCCGGCGATCGCCGCATACGTGATCTGGGTCGAACCCGACAGCGACTCGACCGGTTCGAGTTTGGACGCGTACGCGCCGACGGCTGCCGAGACTTCGTGGTTGAGCGCTTCGGCGTTGGTCACGTCATCGTCGCTGGCGTGCAGTTGCGGCAGCACGGCATTGGCGACCTTGCGCTTCTTGAGGTACTCGATCATCGAGGTGCGCGCGCTGTCGAGCGCCGCTTGGCGATCGACCTTCTTATAGAAGTCGGCGGTCAAGTGGACGTAGCTCGCTACCAGCTCTTCGGACTGCTGCGAGGAAAGCGACGGGCCGGCGGTCGCCGCGGGGACGCGCGCGGTCGCGAGGGTGAGCAGGGCTGCTACGGCGACGGGGACGATGCGTTTCATCAGTTACTCTTGCTTTCGATGATCTTCTTGGCAGCGTTGAGCTGTTTGTCGGCCGGCGTGTCGATGATCGGCAGATCGACGCGCTGGCTCACGATGACGTCGGGAACGATCCCCTTGTGCTGGATGTCGCGGCCTTTGGGGGTGACGTAACGAGCGGTCGTGATCTTGAGGGCGCCCTTGTCGGGCAGCGTGTACAGACTCTGCACGACGCCTTTGCCGAAGGTCTTTTCGCCGACCAGCGTTCCTACACCGTAGTCTTGCACGGCGCCGGCGGTAATCTCCGACGCGCTTGCGGTGTAGCGGTTTACCAGCAGAACGAGGGGCTTGCTGGCGACGACGTGGCCGCTGGCGGTGCGGACGTCGCGGTCGCCGGCGCGGTCGATCGTCGAGACGATCGTGCCCTGCGGGATGAACAGGCTCGAGATGTCGACCGCCGAGTCGAGCAGGCCGCCGCCGTTGAAGCGCAGGTCCAGAATGTAGCCGCGCACGTTGTGCCGCTTTCCACTGAGCAGCGCGTCGCGAACCTCGTCGGCCGAGGTGTGACCGAAGTCGGCGAGCCGAATGTACTCGATGTTGTTCTCGACCTTGCTGACGACCGACGGTACTTGGATGTTGGCGCGCGTTACGTGCACCGTCACCGCGTCGACCCCGGTATGGCGTTTGAGGGACAACGAGACAACGGTCCCGATCGGCCCACGGATCTCGCGCTCGACGTCGTCGATCTTTTGACCCATCGTCGACTTGCCGTCGACGGCGACGATCACGTCGCCGGGGCGAACGCCCGCCTTGATTGCCGGGTTACCGTCGATCGGGTTGGCCACGATCGCGTGCGTCTTGGCGTCCTGTTGGATGTAGACGCCGATCCCGCCGAAATTGCCGCCGCTCAGCTGCTCGTTGAGCCCGTTGATCTCTTGCGGCGACAGATAGGTCGTATACGGATCGCCCAGTCCGCCGAGCATGCCGGTCAGCGCCACCTGCGTGTAGATGTCGGCCGGGGCAACCTTGGCGTAGCGGTGCTGGACCGTCGAAAGCGTCGTCTCGAGGATCGCGATGTCGCGGTCACGGTCGCCGGTCGCGCTGCTGCGCGGAACCTGTGGGTCGCTGACCCGCTTGAGCTTGAGGAAGCTGGTAAGCGCCTGCTGCTCGCCCGCGACGAGCAGTTGGTCCGCGACGGGTTTGTAATAGGCGTGCTCGACCTGCTCGTAGGCGAGCGCGAGCATCTGGCGCTGTTGGTTCCCGTTGCCGAGGAGCGAGCCGAAATCGAGGCCGACGATGCGCTCCCCCGAGCCCAGGACGATCGTCTGAGAGGGCGTGGAATCCGCAACCGCGCGGCCGGCATAGGCGGCGCCGGCGAAAGCGGCGACGACGACGACAAACGCGGCGGACAACAAGCGGGTGCGGGCGTTCAAACGGTGGTCCTTAGCAAGCGAGAGCGGCGAGTCGTTTCCTCCTAGTGAACACGCTCGCTAATCCCTTTGTTCCATTCCATCATCGGCCTCTAACCCTCGCGCAACACCCTTAGGCCCTGCTGGGCCCAAGGGTGTTGCGCCACGGTTGATCGCCTCCGCTGCGCTACGGCGAGAAGGTAGAATTAAGCCCCGGCGCCTTCGCTGCGCTGCGGCGCCGGACGCCTTCGCTTCGCTTCGGCGTGTCTCCACGTGGAATTCCGGACGGAATTCCACGCGGAGACTCGCCCGCAGGGCGACTCGCCGGCGCGCAGCGACGGCGAGCATTCAACCTACCGCCTCGCCGTAGCGCAGCGGAGGCGATGACGTAGCGCAGCGGAGGCGATCAGGCGCCCGCAGGCGCCTAGCGGAGGTAGGACATTGGATCGACCGGATGCCCATTGATCATGACCTGGAAGTGGACGTGCGGGCCGGTCGCGTCGCCGGTGGCGCCGGCTGCTCCGATGGCCTGGCCGCGCTGCACCTCCTGGCCGACCCCGACGAACATCTGCGAGAGGTGGCAGTACAGGGTCGACAGCCCGCCGTGGTGGTCGATCGCGACCATGTTGCCGCAATTGCCCTGGTAGCTGGCGACGATGACCGTCCCGGCCGCGGCGGCGGCGACCGGCGTGCCGGTCGGAACGCCGATATCGATGCCGTTGTGCATCATCACCCGGTGGAAGACAGGGTGGTAACGCATCCCGAACGGATCGGTGATCGGGCCCGAGACCGGCCACATCAGCTCGCCCGGCGCGCCCGGCTCGGGCGGCAGCTGCTCGCCGGCCAGCTGGCGCGCGCGGCGCTGCGCGAGCCGGCGAGCCTCTTCCTCGCGCTGCTTCTCCACGATCAGCGCCTCGAGCGCGGCCTCTTCGGCGGCCGACATCTCGTCGAGCTGGACGACTTGGGCCTGCACGTCGCGGCGTTGCGCGTCGGCCGCCGCGACGAGGTTCTGCCGCTGCGTCGCCAGCGCGTCGAGCGCGCGTTGCTGCTGGCGAGCCTGATCCTGTTCGCTCCCGAGCTCGGACTGCATGCCTAACAGCCCGTTCTGAATCGTGACGACGTGCGCTTCGTCGCTCTTGCGGGCCCGAATCGTCGACTCGTTCGCTTTGACCAGAAACCGGATGTCGTTCCAGCGCTCGACGAAGTCGGCGAAAGAGCGCGCGCGCAGCAGCACGTCGACGTACCCGAGATCACCGTGCTCGTAGGCGTCGACCAAGCGGCGGTTGAGCGCATCTTGATGGCGCTGCAAGGTTTGCTTGGCGGCGGTGAGCTGGATCTCGTTCCAGGCCAGCTTGCGCTGCGTCGAGCGAATCCGGCGCTGGACGTCGGCGAGGTGACCGTTGACCGCGGAGATGTTGCGGTTCGTCTCGGCGAGCTGCGACTGGAGGTCGTCGACGCGCGCCTTGGCCGTCTGGAGCTCGCCGCGTTTCTGGTGCAGCCGATGGTGCACGGCGTCGATCTTGGCGCGCTGCTGTTGGATCTTGTCGTCGACGCGGCTCTTGCTCAGGCTCGCGCTCGGAAGCAGCGCGGCGCTGAGCGCGAGCGCGGCGAGCACGCGTCGAGCGCGCTGCCCGCTCACCGTTCCAACTCTTTCTCCCAGACGACGACCGAACCGCGGCGGCGCTTCGCCTCCTTCTTCACTCGAGCGGCGCGCTCGCCGATCTCTTCGTAGGTCGACGGGCCGCGCGAGCCGTCCACGACCGCGATCGAGACGGTGCAGTAGGGAACTCTCGTATCGCGCTGCAGCCTGCGCATCCCGCGATCGAACGCCGCCACGATCGTGTCGGCCACGGCGGCGGCCTGCGCCGGCCGCAGCAACGCGACGAAGTCGTCGCCGCCGACGTGTCCGACGAAACCGTCGTCGTCACCGTGCTGGGTGACGCCGTCGACCATGGTGGTCGCGAGCAGCTTGATGACGTCGTCGCCGCTCGCGAAGCCGAATGCGTCGTTGAACGCCTTGAAACCGTCGAGGTCGAGATAGAGCACCGACCACGGCGCGCGACCGGACAAGCGGCGGCGGATCTCGCTCTCGATCGGGCCGTTGCCGGGCAGCCGGGTGAGCGGCTGCAGCGCAGCGTCGTCGGCGGCGCGTTTGATCCGGCCGCGCACGCGCGCCAGCACCTCTTCGGGATCGAACGGCTTGGTGACGACGTCGTCGGCCCCCGCTTCGAGCGACCGCACCGCTTCGTCGGCGTGCATCCGCGGGGTGAGCACGATGAGCGGAACGTGCGATCCGTGCGGATGCCGGCGCAGGCGTTCCACCACGCCCGGACCGTCGCTGGCGACGGGAACGACGTCGAGCACGATCGCGTCGGGCCGGCCGCGATCGAGCGCCGCCAGCGCGCTGTCGGCGTCGATTGCGTCGAGCACCTTGAAACCGACCACCTCGAAGTTCGCGCGCAGGATCGCACGCAAGCGCAGGTCATCGTCGATCAGCAGGATCGTTCCGCCGTCGGCGGTCTCGCGCGCGGCCGGTCTCACGTGCGCAGATGCCGTCCGACGCTGAACCACGATGCGATCAGGCCCGACCGCGGCGCCGACGGCGAGCAGCTCGAAGCACAGCGCCGGTGCGTTGACGTGAAAGGTGACGAACGCCAGCGTCGAGGCGAGCTTCGGGACGACCTGATACGCGGCCAGCGCGAGCACGCCGATCGCGACCGCGGCGCCGAGTACCCCGGCCAGCATACCTTCCGCGATGAACGGCATGCGGATGTACATGTTGGTGGCCCCGACGAGCTGCATGATCGCGATCTCGCGCCGGCGCGCGAATACCGTCAGCCGGATGGTGTTCGCGATCACGATCGCCGCGGAGATCGAGAGCAGCACGATGAGCGCGAGCCCGGCGCGACCGAGCACGGTAGCCGCTTTGAGCAGCTTCTGCACCGTGTCCGCGGCGTAGTCGGTCTTGGCGACGCGCGGATCGCGGCCGATCGACCGCGCGACCGCCGGCACGAGGTCGGGATCTTTCACCCGCACGTGATACGCATTGGGCAGCGGGTTCGCGGTGAGCAGCGAGGTGTCGAAGTCGGAACCGAGCACGACCTTCATGCGCTTGAGCCCATCCTTGCGCGGTACGTAGGTCGCCGACGCGATGCGCGGGTCGGCGGCGAATGCGGCGGCCAAATCCTTGGCCTTCGCGTCGTCGACGTCGTCCTTGAGGTAGACGGCGATCTCGATCTGCGAGAGCACGCCGGTTCCGAACGTGGCGATCGTCTCGCGGACGTAGAGGAAGGCGCCCAGCAGGACGATGGTGACCGCGACGGTGCCGATCGCGGTGAACTGCATGCCGGCGTTGCGGGTGAAGTTCGTGAAGACCTCACCCAGGAAGAAGCGCAGTCTGCCCCAGTCCACGGAAGTAGTAGCCTCTCTCGTCGTCGTGCAGGATGCGGCCGTGCTCGAGGCGCACGACGCGCCGGCGCATGCGGTCGACGACGGCCTGGTTGTGGGTCGCGACGACGACCGTCGTGCCTTTGAGATTGATTCGCTGCAGCAGTTCCATGATCTCGGTCGTGTTGGACGGATCGAGGTTGCCCGTCGGCTCGTCGCACAGCAGCATCTTCGGGTTTCCGACCAGCGCGCGGGCGATCGCGGCGCGCTGCTGCTCGCCGCCGGAGAGCTCCGAGGGGAACATGCGGGCCTTGTGCGACAGGCCGACGAGATCGAGCGAACGCGGCACCATGCGCATCACGTCCTTCGTGCGCGTCCCGGTGACCTGAAGCGCGAACGCGACGTTCTCCCACACCGTCTTGTGCGAGAGCAGCTTGAAGTCTTGGAACACGACGCCGATGTTGCGGCGGAGCTTCGGCACGCGGCTGCGCCGCAGTGTGTCGACGCGGATGTTGTCGACGACGACTTCACCCGTACTCGGCAACTCTTCACGGTACAGCAGTTTGAGCAGCGACGACTTTCCGGTCCCCGAATGGCCGACCAGGAAGACGAAACTGCCTTTCTCGATCTCGAGATCGACGTCGTCGAGTGCCCGCGTACCATTCGGATAGACGAGCGAAACGCCGCGGAGACTGATCATGGGTGAGACGCGCTCCGGCGTTGGGATTACGGAGGTATTGGGCGGGGCGGGGCACATACCTTCGGCTGACCATGAACTTCGATCTCACCGACGAGCAAAAGGCGATCCAATCGCTCTGCCGCGAGTTCGCTCGCGACGAAGTCGCTCCGCAGGCCGAACGCAACGACCGTGAGGAGCGCTTCCCGTACGAGCTGGTACGAAAGATGGCCGAGCTCGGGTTGATGGGCCTGCCCTTCCCGGAGAAGTACGGCGGTGCGGGCGCGGATACGGTGAGCTACGCGCTCGCCGTGATGGAGATCGCCCGGGCCGACGCATCGACCGCGATTACGCTGGCGGCGCACGTATCGCTGGGCGCGTCGCCGTTCCTACTGTTCGGCACCGAGCGCCAAAAGGAACAGTACCTGGTGCCGCTGGCCCGCGGCGAGCAGCTGTGGGGGTTCGGCTTGACCGAGCCCGAGGCGGGCAGCGACGCGGGCGGGACGCGCACGCGCGCCGAGTTGCGCGATGGTCGCTGGGTGATCAACGGGACCAAGGCCTTCATCACCAACAGCGGCACCGAGATCACCGGCGGGACCACGATCACGGCCGTCACGGGCGCGGGCCGCGACGGCCGCAACGAGATCTCGACGATCATCGTGCCGCAGGATACGCCGGGTTTCGCGCGCTCCAAGAAGTATCGGAAGATGGGCTGGCGCGCCTCGGACACGCGTGAGCTCTCGTTCACCGACGCGGCGGTCCCCGAGGAAAACCTGCTTGGTGAGCGGGGCAAGGGGCTGCGCAACTTCCTGACGATCTTGGACGGCGGCCGCATCTCCGTCGCCGCGCTCTCGGTCGGTCTGGCGCTGGGCGCCTACGACGAGGCCTACAAGTACGCCCGGGAACGCCGCCAGTTCGGCAAGCCGATCTCCGCGTTTCAGGCAATCCAATTCAAGCTGGCCGACATGGTGACCGAGATCGAGCACGCCAAGCTCATGGTGCTGCGGGCGGCGTGGGAGAAGGACCAAGGCCGCGCCTTCGAGCTGAGCGCCTCGCTGGCGAAGCTCTATTCCGGCGAAGTCTCACGCCGGGTCGTCAACGAGGCGGTCCAGATCCACGGCGGCTACGGCTTCATGGAAGAGTATCCGGTCTCGCGGATGTACCGCGACCAGAAGATCAACGAGATCGGCGAGGGAACCAACGAGATCCAGCGTCTCGTGATCGCGAAGCAGATCGGGTTGTAGAGGTTCGTCGGGGCGAACCGAAGCACCGATAGGGGATGACAACGCGCGGTCTCGTGATCGCGAAGCAGATCGGGTTGTAGAGGTTCGCCGGGGCGAACCGAAGCACCGTAAGGGGATGACAACGCTCGGTCTCGTGATCGCCAAGCAGATCGGGTTGTAGAGGTTCGTCGGGGCGAACCGAAGCACCGTAGGGGATGACAACGCTCGGTCTCGTGATCGCCAAGCAGATCGGGTTGCCTTAGCGTGATCACCATCGCGATCGGGGTGGTCGTGGTCGTTGCCGTTGCCGGTCTCTCCGTCACAGCGCTGCGGCGACTTGCGGCGCACCTCGAGCCGGGGACGCCGGCGCCCGAGTTCACCTTGGAGGCGGCCAAGGGCGGCACGGTCCAGACGATCGAGCTGCACCAGATTCTGGCCCGCGGTCCGGTCGTGTTGTACTTCTATCCGAAATCGTTCACTTCGGGCTGCACCGTCGAAGCGTATCTCTTCGCCGAGCGCGCCGCCGAGTTCGAGCATCTGGGCGCGACCGTGATCGGCGTGAGCGGCGACGACATCGAAACGCAGAAGCGCTTCTCGACACAGGAATGTCAGTCGGCGTTCTTGGTCGCGTCGGATCCCGGGTTGCAGGTCGCCAAGCGCTACGCCGCCGCGCTCGCGCTGGGCTTCGCCAACCGGATCTCGTACGTGATCGCGCACGACGGGACGATCGCCTATTGGTACGCGAGCCTCGATCCCTCCCGGCACGTCGGCAACGTTTTGGCGGCGTTGGGCCGGCTCGTTCCCGCGGACTGGTCGGCCGGCGCCAAAAGCTGACCTGTTGCTGCCGTCCGGGGAACTTCCTCCGCATTCCCTCGTAGGACTGAAGCGATCCGTGCGCGTGCAACCGCTGGGCCTTGAGCACCGCCAACTCGCCGCCGCGGCTTCCCGGACTAATCGGCGGGCCTGCGAGCCGAACGCACCGCCGGCTTGGGTATCTGCGCTACGTGGAGACGAGCCGGCCTAGCGAACTGCAGTTGATTCGGCATGCCGAGAGCGCCGGTAACGTCGCCCGAGCCGCCGCGCTCGCCAGCGGCGCACCGGTCATCGACATCGCGCTGCGCGACTGCGACGTCCCGCTCTCGGAGCTGGGCGAACGGCAAGCCGCCGCGCTCGGGGCGTGGTGGGCGCGCCACGGCCGGCCGGCGGACGTCGTCTTCTGCTCACCTTACCTGCGGGCCCAGGAGACTGCCTCCATCGCGCTGCGTTCCGCCGGTTGGAACGTCCCGACCATCGTCGACGAGCGGTTGCGCGAAAAAGAGTTCGGCCTGCTCGACCGGCTGACGCGGGCCGGGATCGAAGCGCGCTTTCCCGAGCAGGCCGAATTACGCCGGCGGCTTGGAAAATTCTACTATCGGCCGCCCGGCGGCGAGAGCTGGACCGACGTCATCCTGCGGCTGCGCAGCATCCTCGACGAGGTGTGCTCGGAGTACGCGGACCGGCGCGTCGTCGTGGTGGCGCATCAAGTGAACGTGCTCTGCTTCCGCTACGTGCTGGAACGGTTGAACGAGAAGGAGTTGCTGGCCATCGATCGGGCGGCCGACGTCGCGAACTGCGCGGTGACGACGTACCTCGCCGACCGTTCGCGCGGCGGCGTCGTGCTCGAATCGTACAACGTCGTCGCGCCGCTGGAGGAAGCCGGCGAGACGGTGACCGCGAGCCCGGATGTTCCGGTCGCCCGCGGCTGAGCCGATCGACGCCGCGCTGCTGCGGCGCCTGCCGTTGCCGCTCCCCGGCGGCGGCGACAAGAACGAGCGCGGCAGCGCGTTCGTCGTCGCCGGCGCACCGTCGATGCCGGGCGCGGCGGTGCTGTGCGGTACGGCGGTATTGCGCGCCGGTGCGGGCAAGGTGCAGATCGGGACCGGCGCTTCGATCGCCGTGCACGTCGGCGCCGCGGTACTCGAGTCGCTCGTCGTGGCATTGGATGAAACGCAGTCGGGGGCGATCGCGGCCGAGAACGCGCGAGCGATCGCCGAGCGCGCCAACGCGGCCGACGGCTTCGTCATCGGCCCAGGCCTGGTCGACCCGGCCGCGATCGGCGCCCTGATGGCGGCGACGTTGGCGTCGCTCGACGTGCCGGCGGTCGTCGACGCCGCGGCGCTGACGTGTTTGCGCGATCGTCCCGACCTGCTCGAAGCGGCTCGGCGGACGTGCTGTGCTCACTCCTCATTGCGGCGAGATGGCGTCGATGCTCGATGTCGCGCGCGACGAGATCGAGCGCGATCCGGCGCGCCACGCGCGCGTTGCCGCGGAACGATTCGGCGTCGTCGTCGCGCTCAAGGGCGAGCAGACCTACGTCGCTACGCCGGACGGCGATCTGTATCGTAACGATCGCGGCGATATCGGCCTGGCGACCTCCGGTTCCGGCGACGTGCTCGCCGGCATCATCGGCGGGTTGATCGCGCGCGGCGCGGTGCCGGTGCGAGCCGCGATCTGGGGCGTCGCTCTGCACGCGCGCGCCGGCACCCGCCTCGCGCAGCGCATCGGGCTCGGCTTTCTCGCCCGCGAGCTGCCGTCCGAGATCCCGCCGCTGCTGCGCGAGCTCGGAACGTAACGTTCGATGCTCGTCGCGATCCCCGGGCGGTGCCTACACCTTCGCGCGCACGTTCGTCGACGTGCTGCGCTCCGGTTAACCGACGGCGAGCACGGAAGGGGTTGCGGCGAGCTCGATGCGCGCCGCGCCGCCGGCCACCGCGGCGTCGCCGAGCTCGGTGCTGGCGGTGAACAGAATGCACTGCGCGTCCAAGGCACCGTGGAGGAGTACCGGCAGGCAGCGCGCGATGCGTTCGGCGTCCCAGAAGGCGAACGGATCGTCGAGCAGCACCGGCGGCGTCTCGAGTCCCTCGGCGAACATCCGCGCGGTCGCGAAACGAACGACCAGCGCCACTTGATCGCGCGTCCCCGCCGAGAGCTTGTCGAGCTCTTCGATCGCCCCCGTCTCGGGAACGCGCACGCCGACCGCCAGCGTCGCCGGGTTCATGCGAATCTCGCCATAACGCCCGCCGCTGATCGTGCCGAGCACGGCGGCGCTGTACTGCTCGACGCGCCGCGCGAACGCGCGATGCGCTTCTTCCTTACGCGCGTCGATCGTGCTGCGCGCAAGCTTGACCGCGCGCTCGAAGGCTTCGAGCCGTTCGATCTCGGCCTGCGTGTGCGCCAGCGCCTCGTCGAGCTCGGCGACGTCGAGCAGGTTCGATTCGCCCGCCCGCAGCGCGCCTTCCAGGCTCGCAACGCTCTTGTCCGCCTCGCGCACGCGCTCGTCGAGCTCGGCGCGCTCGCTCTCGAGCGCGCGGAGCAACTGCGGGTCGTCGTGCGACGCCGGCGCGACGCCCGCGGCGAGCAACGCATCGTACTCGGCCTGCAGCGCGAAGTCGTCGTCGCCCCCCAAGATGTCGCCGCGCCGCAACGCCAGCATGGCGATCCGCGCGTCGAGCCCGTCGCGCTGGCGCCGGCGTGCCGCGCGCCGCAGCGCCGCGGCACGCCGGGTGGCGCGGTCCCCGTCCACGTCGGCGACGAGAGCACCGGCGAGCGCGTCGAAGCGCGCGGCTTCCGAGGCGGCCGCGGCCGCGGCGGTCTGCGCGCGTCCTTGGGCCTTGGCCGCCGAGCGTTCGCGCGCGCACAACGCGACGTATCGCTCGCGGCGGCGAACGAGCTCGTCGAGCGTGGAGATACCGAGCGGCCCGAGGACTGCCGCCACCACCTCGGCCGCACGGCGTTCGTCCGCCAGCGCCGCGTCCGCCGTGCGCTGCTTGCCTTCCGCCTCGGAGCGCCGCGCGTCGCGCGCTCGGCCCCGTGCGTACGCGGCGAAACCGAAGGCGACCGCAATCGCCGCCGCCGGCGCCGTCCATAGCCAGAGGTGCGCGATCGCCACCGCGACGCCGGCGACCGTCGCGGCCAGCGCGAGGGCCAGCACGAAGCCGGCGGGCGCGAGCGTGCCGTCGTCGTCGCGGCGCGCGGCGGCGGCGTCGTTCGAGGCGGCCGCTGCCTGCGCGTAGGCGGCCTCGGCCCGCGCCGCGGCGGCGCGCAGCGCATCGAAAGCGTCGTCGTTCAACGTGCCGGCGTCGCGGCTGCGCTCGGCGAGCTCGCGCCCGCTCGGCGTCGGTCAGCCGCTCCTCGGCATGGGCGGCAGCCGCGGCGTCCGCAACGCTCTCGGCCGAGCGCCAGGAATGATAGGCGTCGTCGAGCGATGCGACACGATCGGCTGGGAAGTCGCGCACGTCGTCGAACGCGTTGCGCGCCTTCTGTACGGACGCATGCTCGTCGCGATACTCGGCGAGCGCTTCCAGCCGAGCGCGAAGGCGCGCCGCCCGCAGCGAACGTACGTGGCGCTCGAGCTCCGCGGCCGCCGCGGCGCCGCGGTCCCGCTCGGCGCGTTCGGTACCGATCTTCACCCGCAGCGCCGTCAACGCATCGAGCGCGGAACGCGCGTCGCCGGCGGCGCGCCGACGCCGTTGCTCCTCGTCGCGCAGCGCCCGCAGCGGTGCGTTCTTGTGCGCTCGTTCGGTGCCGACGTGCTTGCGGACCGCATCGTCGAGACGCGCGAGCGCACCCAGCGCGGCGTCCTCCTTGGGGCCGCCGTCCAGTGCCTGCGCCAGGGCGGTGGAAACCTCGTTCGCCGAACCGCCGTCCAGCCCGACCGCTCGCTGCCGCGCGCAGGCCGTTTGAAGAAATACCTCGAGCGAGATGCCGAGCTGCGCGTCGCCGGGGTTGAGCGTCTTGCCGCTGCCGATGCGCGCCGCGGCGTCGGCGCCGCCGGCGTCGTAAACGCGCACGCCCTTCGTGTCGCGCTCGAACGCGCGATGCACTTCCCAGCACGCGCCGTCGGCCGTCTCATACGTCAGCGCCGTCGCGAACGCGTCCCCGGCCCAAGGCCGCCAACGATCCTTCTCGCCGCGCTGCAAACCGTACAGCGAAGCCGTCAGCGCGGCGGCCAGGGTCGACTTTCCGGCCTCGTTCGGTCCGACGACGACGTTGAGCCCGGGCCCGAACGTGAACGTCCGGCCGGCGAGCCGCCCGAAACCGTCGACGCGCAGCGCGCGAAACTTCACCGGACGGCTCCCAGCGCGTTCTTCACGGTTTGACGTCGCTGCCGGCGAACGCCGCGACGGTGTAGCGCAGCGCTGCGCGCGCGTCTTCGTCGCCGTGTGCGGCGAGCTCGAGCAGATCGGCGACGGCGCGGCCGCGGACGTTCGGTTCGTGCGCGATCGCGGCATAGTCGGCCGCGACGGTGATGTCGTGCAACTCGAGCGCGCCGAGCCCCGAGCCGAAGCGGTCGGCGATCAGGTCGCAATCCACGCGCGTCCCGGGCGCGGTCGTCCCGAGCAGCCGGACGCGCAGAAAATCGTCGCGGCTGTAGGCTTGCAGCGCGCGTTCCAAGGTTGTGAGCACCGCGTGTTCGCTCGCTGCATCCTCCAGCGATACGTCGAGGTCGATCAAACGCGTGAGGGCCAGCTCGACCGGCTCGATCGTTACCGAGCCAGCCTCGACGACGACGACCAGCGCGCCGTGCCGGCCCCGTTCGCCGAACTTGATCGGCTCGGGCGAGCCGGGATACGCTAGGCGTGTTAGCCCGCCGTCGTCACGGACCACCGTCCCGCCGTGATAGTGCCCGGCGAGCGCACAGCCGGCGCCCGAAGCGACGATCTCGGCCAGGGTGAACGGCGCCGTGGCGCGCTTGCCGGGCGGGCAGCGATCCTCGTCGCTGCCGTGCACCAGCGCGATCCGGACGCCCGGGCGGTCGAAGCGCGCGCCGGCGAACGGCCGGCCCGGCTCGGCCGGCGCGTGGCCGAAGCCGTAGATCGTCACCTCGGGCGCCAACGGGAACGCGCTCCAGGCCGGTTCGGCGAAGACGCGCACGTTGGGCGGCCGGTCGTCGCGGGCGTATAAGGCGCGCGCCGAGTACGGATCGTGATTGCCGGGCGCGATCAGGACCGGGCCGCCGAATCGAGCCAGCTGCGCGAAGATGAAGCGCGCTGTTTGCGGCCCGGCGCGCTGCGCCTCGTAGAGGTCGCCGCCGATGGTCAGCGCGTCGGCCCGTCGCTCGAGCGCGAGATCGACGATCCGCACGAACGCGTCGGCCAGCGCGGCCCGGCGCCGAGCGCCCCCGCGCAGCTCGGTGAACGCCGTCTCGAGGTGCACGTCCGCGGCGTGGACGATCGTCGTCGGCATCGGCTCTCTTCTTCGCCGTCCGCGCACGGCAGGTCTCCCTCCCCATGTCGTGTATTCGGGAGAATCTGCAATTGTCGGAGGATCGCGTATGCGACGTGCCTTGCTTTCCCGCGCGGCTGCGGCTGCGACGTGTCTTGCCCTTGCGGTGGCGACCCCGCTGACGACGCGCGCGGACAACGGACCGTCCGAGGTCGTCGTCGGCGCCGTCCTGCCGCTCACCGGTGAAGAGAGCCGAATCGGGGCGTACTACAAAGCCGCCTACGAGCTCCAGACCAAAGAGGTCAACGACCAGGGCGGGCTGCAGCTGCGCGCCTATGGCCGCAAGATCCCGGTCAAGCTGATCATCTACGACGACAAGACCGATGCGGCGACGTCGCGCAATCTGTACGAACGGCTGGCCGTGCAGGATCACGTCGACGCGATGCTCGGCGGCTACTCGACCGATCTCGTGCAAGCGCAGACCGTCGTCGCCCAGCAGCACCAGATCCCGTACGTCGGCGGCGGCGGCGCCGCGACCGCGATCTACAAGCGCGGCTTCACCACGATCTTCAGCCTGCTGGCGTCGATCCAAAACCTGGCGTTCTCCGAGTGCGACTTCATCGAGGAGATGCAGGCGCAGCACAAGCTGCCGATGCCGCTCAAGATGGCGATCGTCTACGAGAACACTTCGCACGGCCGCGACTTCGCCGACGGCTTGACGACGCGCGCCAAGCAGAAGCCGAAGAACTACCAGATCGTGATGAGCGAAGCGTTCGACCTGCACGGTAAAGACTTCACGCCGCTGCTGCAGAAAGTGAAGGCGACCGACGCCAACGCGTTCATGGCGGACGCCCACCTCGACGACTACATCACGATGCAGCGCCAGTACAAACAGGTTGGCCTGCACCATGCGTACATCACCTACGGCGCGCGCGGGCCGGAGAAGTCGGCGCGCGAAGCGCTCGGCGCCGGCAGCGACTATATCGTCGCGGCGGCCTGGTGGAACCAGGGAATGCCCAGCGCGGCGGTGCGCGCGTTCGACGAGAAGTGGACCAAGGCGTACCCGCAGCAGCTCAACCCGGAGTGGTACGCTGCGCTGCCGTACGAGACGGCGCGCACCCTGTACACCGCGCTCGTTCAGTCCGGCTCGGTCGACAAGGCGAAGCTGGTCGACACGCTGCGTCACATCGACCTCCGCGACACGATCCTGCCCGGCGGCCACATTCGCTTCGAGGCCGACGGGCAGATCAACGCGCCGTTCGTGGTGACCGAGAACCTGCCCGGCGGGAAGACGGTGATCGTCTACCCGCGCGAGGAGAAGACCGGCGACCCCGTGCTGCCCGTCCCCTCATCGTAGCGGGTAGCACCCGCTGGAGACGCTCGCCACCCTGATCTCGGCGCTGCTGGTCGCGGGGCTGTACGCATCGATGTCGTACGGCCTCGCGCTCATCTACGGCGTCCTCAAGATCATCAACCTCGCCAACGCCGGCTTCCTGATGCTCGGCGCCTACGTGACGTGGTGGCTCTTCACGTCGTTCAACATCCACCCGCTGCTCGCGCCGCTGGCGATCGTGCCGGTCTTCTTCCTCGCCGGCTGGGCGCTCGAGCGGACGCTGGTCCGCCGCGTGCTGCACGCCGAGCCGATCATCTCGCTGCTGCTGCTGTTCGGCGTCTGGCTCGTCGTGCAGAGCTTGGCCTACGTGATTTGGACCGGCGACTCGCGCTCGATCGAGACGGCGTTCATCGAGGCGACCGTCAACCTGGGCGGCATCCAGCTCGCCCTGCCGCGCATCTACGTCTTCGTGATGGGCATTCTCGTGCTCGTCGCGCTGCAACTGTTCCTCACCCGCACGTATCTCGGGCGCGCGATCCGCGCAACCGCGCAGGACCGCGACGCGGCGCGGCTGGTCGGCGTCGACGTCGACCGCGTCATGGGGATCGCCTTCGGCATCGGAATCGCCCTGGCGGGCTTCGGCGGATCGCTCCTCTCGCTGCTGTTCTCCTTCACGCCCGATTTCGGCCACGCGCTCTCGCTCAAGTCGTTTTGCATCGTGGTGCTGGGGGGCCTGGACTCGATCGTCGGTGTCGCGTTCGGCTCGATCGTGCTCTCGCTCGCCGAAGCGTTCGGCGTGCGCTACATGCCGGCGTCGCTGCAGAACCTGATCTCGTTCGTGGTGCTGGTGGTGGTGCTGGTCGCGTTGCCGAAGGGGATCGTCGGCACGCTGCGCGCGATGCGGCGTGGCTAGCCGGGCGATCGCCGCCGCGGTAGTCGCGGTCGCTGCAATCGCATTCCCGTTCGCCGCTCCGCATGCGGAGTACGCGATCGACGTGCTGTTCCTGATCTTCCTGTACGGCGCGATGGCGACCGCCTGGAACTACATCGGCGGCTTCGCCGGACAGGTGTCGTTCGGCCACGCCGCCTTCTTGGGGATCGGCGCGTACACGACGATGATCATGGTCCAGAGCAACGTCTCGCTGTGGATCGCGGTGCCGGTCTCCGCGCTGCTGCCGGGCCTCTACTCGCTGCTCATCGGGATCCCGGCGTTTCGCTTGCGCGGGCCGTACTTCTCGATCGCGACGATCGGGATCGGCGAGGCGACGCGGCTGATCGCGCTCAACCTGAACGGGCTGACCGGCGGCGCGTCGGGGCTCACGCTCGCGGCCGCGCCGCCCAAGGTCGTGCTCTACTTCGCCGCGCTGGCGATATGCGCGGCGTCGATCGCGATCGCGGCGTGGATCAAGGGCTCGCGCTTCGGCTACGCGCTCGCCGCGGTGCGCCAGGACCCCGATGCCGCCGAGACGCTGGGCGTCGCGACCACGGTCACCAAGTCGCAGGCCCTGTTCCTGTCGGCCTGCGTGCTGGGCGTGGCCGGCAGCATCTACGCCCTGTACTACCAGTTCATCAGCCCCGATTCCGTGTTCGGGTTCTCGACCGCGATCTCGTTCGTGATCATGCCGATCATCGGCGGCATCGGGACGATCGCCGGACCGTTGATCGGCGCGGTGATCTACACGTTCGTGCGCGAGCAGCTCACCGCGCTGCTGGCGAATTTCTCCAACGCCGATCTGCTGGCGTTCGGCCTGCTGCTGATCGCGATCGTCGTGTTCGAGCCGCGCGGGATCCTGGGACTCGCGGACCGCCTGCGCCGCCGGACGCGCGCCGAACCGCCCGCGCCGGTCGCCGCCGATGTCCTTCGGCCGGGCTCATGTGGCGGAAACGATTCTGGCCGGGCGCGCGCTCACCAAGCGCTTCGGCGGCCTGGTTGCGGTGAACGACGTCGACCTCGACGTGCGGCGCGGTGAGATTCTGGGCTTGATCGGGCCCAACGGCGCCGGCAAGTCGACGCTGTTCCGGCTGATCGCCGGGATCATGCCGCCGACGTCGGGGACGGTCACCTTCCTCGATCGCCCGATCACGCGTCGCTCGCCTCACGACGTGTGCGTCGCCGGTATCGCGTCGACGCACCAGATCGTGCGCCCGTTCCGCGAGATGACCGTGCTCGAGAACGTGATGGTCGGCGCGTTCTTCGGCCGGCGCCCGCGGCCGCACGGCTTGGCCGCCGCGCGCGAGGCCGCCATGGAAGCGCTCGCGTTGTGCGCCCTCGAAGGCCGGGCGCGCTCGGCGGCCCGCGCGCTCAACCTGTCGGGACAGAAGCGGCTCGAGATCGCGCGCGCGCTGGCGACGCGTCCCGAAGTACTGCTGCTCGACGAAGTGCTGGCCGGCCTGAACCCGACCGAAACCGATCGCACGCTGGATCTGGTGCGCGCGATCTGCCAGCGCGGGATCACGATCGTGATCGTCGAGCACAACCTGCGCGCCGTGCGCGGTTTGTGCTCGCGCATCGTCGTGCTCGTCGAGGGCCGCAAGATCGTCGAGGGCGACCCCGACGCGGTGCTCAACGACGAGCGCGTCGTCACCGCGTATCTCGGCACCGCCCATGCTTGAGGTCGACCACGTCGCCGTCGCGTACGGCGACGTCCAAGTGCTGTGGGATCTCTCGCTGCGGGTGGAACGCGGTGAGATCGTCACGCTGGTGGGGGCGAACGGCGCGGGCAAGACAACGCTGCTGCGCGCGATCTCGCGAACGGTGCCGGTCCGCAGTGGATCGATCACGCTGGGCGGCGAGCGCATCGACCGCGCGCCGTCGGCGCGGATCGTCGAGCTGGGCGTGGCACACGTCCCCGAAGGGCGCCGGCTCTGGCCCGAGATGAGCGTCGAGGACAACCTGCTGCTGGGCGCCTATCCCCAGCGCGCGCGCGCCGCCGCGCGGGAAACGCTGGAGCACGTGTTCGCGCTGTTTCCGCGCGTCGCCGAGCGGCGGCGTCAGGTCGCCGGAACGCTGTCGGGCGGCGAGCAGCAGATGGTCGCGATCGGGCGCGGCCTGATGAGCCGTCCGTCGATCCTGATGCTCGACGAGCCGTCGCTGGGTCTCGCGCCGATCATCGTGGCCGAGATGTTCGAGACGGTTCGCCGCATCAATGCCGAAGGCATGACCGTGCTGCTGGTCGAGCAGAACGTGCGTCAAGCGCTCGAGATCGCGACCCGCGGTTACGTCGTCGAAACCGGTCGCGTCGTCAGCAGCGGCACCCAAGCCGAGCTCCTCGCCAGCGACGAAATCCGCAAAGCCTACTTGGGTTTATAGCGACGCGGTCACCCTGAGCTCGTCGAAAACGCTGTCACCCTGAGCTTGTCCGTACCACCATCGCGCCTCGCCACCCGTGCCCTGAGCGGGGGCGGCCGCGGTGAACGCCATCGGCAGCGAGCGGCTATGAAAGTGGCGAGATACGGAGGATCGCGGGCCGGAGCGCGCGCTGAACGTCCTGCGTCGTTCGCCGGCTGACACCGTACTCGCTTGCAAACTCCGCGAAGCGTTCGACCGCTGCGATCACATCGGCGACGATTGCTTTCAGCCGCCGGTCCTTCACGTCTTGCGCGCGGGCAGTCGCGAGTATCGCGTCAGGCCCGACGTCGGCCGCCTCGCCCGCGACGGCCAGATAGTGCTGCCCGTTCGGTCCCGACGAGTAACTCAGATCGTACGCCGGCGCCAGACGCCAGCGCCGGTCCTCGCCGTAGATGAATGCGTGCTGCTTGGCGTGATCGTCACGGTTGTGGGCGACGATGTTGAAAATCATGCGCCGGAGCATCTGCTCGACTTCGCTTGCGCTCCGAGTTACCCGGCGCACCAGCCGCAGCAGATTTCCGTAATCGATCTGCGGGACGGTCCAATCGATGTCGAGCGTTCCGGCGACCGAGACGACGTGCCGCCGGACGCCGCCGGGTCCTCGATCGAAACGCTTGCTCGCGAAATACCCGGCAGCGGTTGCCGATGGAATCAGTCGATGATCGGGAACGTCGATTCCGGCCGCACGCGCCATGCTCGCGTACGCGGCCTCGAGCGGGCCGACGTCGCTCATGTCGTGACAGCTGCGAAACTTCACCAGCCAACCGTCGAACCCGTCGGGAATCTCGTCGTCGCCCGCTCGAGCGTTCCCGAACGCGTCGAGCGCGACGAGAACCTTCGGCCGTGCGCCACCAGAAGAACCGCCGAGCCGTTCGAGTTCGGGAAGAACGTCGCAGTCTCGACCTTCGAGGATCTCGGCCGCCCCACGTGCGAGGTCGTCGAAGTCGACCACGTCGTTTGCGGTTTCGGGAATCGCGGGCCGGTAGGCGAGCGCGCCCATGCCGCGCCGTCCGACGATCGCCAGCCGGTCGAGCGACGTGAGGGTTTCGTACGCGATACCCTCGCGGCGACAGCGGCGCCGAACGAGCTCTTCGCCCCACGCGTCGGGAAGGCTATCCGCGAACACGCCGTGCAGGCCGCCGAAGATCCGCGGCGCGCGCGCCGCGATCGGTTCGGCAATCGGCGGGACGAGTGGCTCGATTTCCCTTCCGCTCGCGATGAACGCGGCGTCGTACTCGAAGACCGCGCCGGAACGATCGATCGCGAGCCGGCCGACGTGCTCGACGATCGAAGATGACCGCACGAGGTCGAGCTCGAGGATCGCGTTCGGGGAGAGCAGCCTCATCGGCGCCGCACACGGGACCGCGACGTCTTCGCGGCGACGATCTCGTCGATGGAGCGCGGGTGGATCGAGCGAACAAGCGCGCGAACTCGGCCTCGGCGCCGAGCGCGATGGCGACACCGACCACGACCTCGAAACCCACTTTGCCGGACTGCTCGAAACGTCCGATCGTCGCTACCGTGACGCCGACGGCCTTCGCCAGATCTGATTGCCGAAGCGAGCGGGCGATCCGCAAGTCGCGAGCATGTCCGCCGATCAGCCGGCAGACCTCAGTGGCGGAATAGAGCCTCGGATCGAAATATGATGAACTAATGGCCATCGGCCAGTTTAGTATATCATATTTACGAAGTTTATGATTTCGCCAGCAACTCCCGTAAACGCGGCTTTTCGACTTTGCCCATGGCGTTGCGGGGCAGAGCGTCGATCGGGTAGAGCGCTTTGGGGACCTTGAAGCTGGCCAGGCGCTCGCGCAGTGTTGCAAGCGCGGCGCCGGCGTCGAAGCCGTCGTCGACCTCGACGAAGGCGACGGGGATCTCGCCGCGGGCGGCGTCGGGCTGACCGATCAGCGCGGCGGCACGAATCCCCGGGATCCGCAACAGCTCCGTTTCGACCTCGATCGGATAGACGTTGAAGCCGCCGCTGATCACCAGCTCTTTGAGCCGGCCGTTGATCGTGTATCCGCGCTCGGGATCGAATGTCGCCAGATCGCCGCTCTTGTACCAGCGCCGCCCTTGCTCGTCGCGAGCGAACGCCGCGCCGGTCGCTGCCTCATTGTGCCAGTAGCCGGCGAAGACGTTTGGGCCGTGGACCAAGATCTCGCCGCTGCCGCCCGCACCGACGGGTTCACCGCTCGCCGGATCGGCGAGCCGCACGTCGACGCCCGGCAGCGGGAAGCCGACCGACCCCGCGTAACGCGGCCCGTCATAGCGATTGCTCAGCGCGAAGCCGAACTCGGTCGAACCGTAGCGCTCGAGGATCGAGACGCCGAAGCGCCGCGCGAAATCTTCGTGGACCGTCGCCGGTAAGGCGGCCGAACCCGAGACGAACAGCCGGACCCGGTCGAAGCGCGCGTCGCCGGCGTGCTCGAGGATGCGGACGTACATCGTCGGAACGCCGAAGAACATCGTCGCTTCGCCGGCGGCCAGTGCGGCGACGACCGACGGCGCATCGAACCGTTCGCGCAACAGCACGCGGCCGCCGGCGACGAGCGTGCCGTTGAGGCCCGCGCCCAACCCGTGCACGTGGAACAGCGGCAGCGTCAGCAGCAGCGTGTCCGCAGCCGTCCAGCGCCAGGCTTCGTTGAGCTGTTCCGCGATCGCCAGCAGGTTGCCGTGGGTGAGCATCGCGCCTTTGGAACGTCCGGTCGTTCCGCTCGTGTAGATCAGGATCGCGACGTCGTCCGCTTCGATCGCCGGCGGATCGGCGAGCGGCACGACCGACGCGTCGTGCGCCCAGATTTCGACCTCGGCCAGATCG
This sequence comes from Vulcanimicrobiota bacterium, assembly GCA_963723445.1. Taxonomy (GTDB): domain Bacteria; phylum Vulcanimicrobiota; class Vulcanimicrobiia; order Vulcanimicrobiales; family Vulcanimicrobiaceae; genus Vulcanimicrobium. Next base: position 280,408 of record CAVRQP010000005.1, on the reverse strand, counting down.
ACCACCGTGCGCCCGTCCCTCGGCGGCACGTACTGCGCGCTCTGTGCCGAGACGCAGACGACCGACGGCGTGGCGTCGGAGAGGATGTGCTCGAGGTCGGAGCTGCGGTAGAGCACGTTGACCGTCACGACGGTCGCTCCCACGCGCAGCCCGCCGAGGTACGCGTACACGAACCCCGGCCGGTTCTCGGCATAGATCGCCAACCGGTCGCCGCGGCGCAGCCCGGCGTCACGCAACTTCGCGGCGACGCGCAACGACGCGTCGCGCAACGACGCATAGGTCGTGCCGTCGAGCGCGAGCGCGGTGGGCCGTTGGGCGGCGTGCGCGTCGAGCGCGGCGAGGACGGAGCGCGTCATCGGCGGGGCGTTCGGCTACGCGCCCAGCCGGTCCGCCAGCTCGCCCAAGTCGCGCACGTCGAAATCGATGCCGGCGTCGGCGACGCGATCCTTCGCTTGACGCGGCCCGTATTCGGCAGGCCGCGCCACGAATGCCGTGCGCATCCCCTCCTGCGCGGCGGCGTGCAGGTCGGAGTTGTGCGCCGCGACGAGCATCACGCGCCGCGGCTCGGCCGCCAGCAACTCGATCGCGCCGCGGTACACCTCCGGATCGGGCTTGTAGTGCCGGAACAGCTCCGCCGAAAGGATCAGGTCCACCGGCAGCGGCACGCTCTTGGCGAGATCGGCGAGCAATCGCACGTTACCGTTTGAAAGCGTGCCGAGCAAATAACGCGTGCGCAGCCGCGTGAGCCCCGCGACGGTGTCGGGCCAAGGGCGCAAGCGGTGCCAGCGATCGACGCACCAGCGGCGGCCGGCTTCGTCGAGCGCGTTCTCGAAACCGTACTGCGTCGCCAAGCGCGTGAACGACGCACGATGCAGCGCGTCGAGCGACGCCCACGGTGCTTCGCCGTACCGCACGCGATCCATCGACGGCGCATATGCGCCGCGCCAAGCGTCGACGAACGCGGGCCAGTCGGCGACGATCCCTCGCTCGGCACCGAACGCGCTCAAGTCCTCGATCAAGCTCGAGCGCCAGTCGACGAGCGTGCCGAACACGTCGAAGACAAGCGCCTCGACCTCGGAGCGTTCGCTACTCAGGAAGAACCCTCACGACGCGTAGAGGTGTCCGCACGAGGTCGCCCGAGCGCCCGCGGCATCGGACGAGAAAACCACGACGTTGTAGTTGCCCGAAAGCAGCTTCTCGATCGGCGCTTTGACCGTCGAGACCGAGATGCCGTTTTTGAGGTCGGTCAGAAAATACGTCGGCCCGGCGGTGCCGAGGTCGTCGCATGACGGACCGCGATAGACCCGCACCGACTGCGCTCGGCCTGACGGCGCACCGTGGATCTCCAGCACGACGCGCGCGTTCGGATCGCGGCGAAACAGCGTGGCCGTCCCCACTTGACCAGAGTTGTTCACTTGTTGCATTCCGCGCTCGACGCCGGCACCGGGATCGCCGGGATACGACTGTGCCGATGCGGCGGCGGTGGTGAGCAACGCTGCAGCGAGCGTGGCGACGGGTCGCTTCATGCGGTCGGGTTCCGTCGCCCGGCGCGGCTTCCTTTCGCGGCTGCCTTCGTGCGAGGAGCCGACGGGCGCCCGCGGAAGCGGCTGCCATGGACCGTCCGCTGTTTCTTTTCGGCGTCCTGGCCGCGGCGCTCGGCGCCGTGGCGCCGGCGACCGCCGCCGCGCCGCCCTCGACGACCGACGAGCTCGTCGCCGCGAACCACGTGCTCGCGCACGAGAACGTCGTTGACGGCTTCGGTCACGTGAGCGTGCGCAACCCCGCCGACCCGAATCGGTATTTTCTCGCCCGCAGCATGGCGCCGGCGCTGGTCACTGCCGCCGACATCCTCAGCTACGATCTCGACAGCAACCCGCTCGACGCGAACGGTCGCGTCAGCTACGCCGAGCGCTTCATCCACGGCGCGATCTACAAGGCGCGGCCGGACGTTATGTCGGTCGTGCACGCGCACACGCCCGCCGTCATCCCATTCGGCGTCTCCGAGGTGCGGCTGCAGCCGATCTTCCACATGGCGGCGTTCTTAGGTGCCGGCGTTCCGGTATTCGAGATTCGCGATGCGGGTGGACCCGCCACCGATCTGCTGGTGAAAACCCCGACGCTGGGCGATGCGCTCGCGCGGACGCTCGGTAACGCGAACGTCGCGCTGATGCGCGGCCACGGAATGGTCGCCGTCGCCGGTTCGATCCCCGAGGCCGTCTTTCGCGCCTACTACACCGCGCAAGACGCGCAACTCGAAGCCGACGCGCTGCGGTTGGGCGCGCCGAAATTCCTCACCGCGGACGAAGCGCGCAGCGCGACCCAGACACAGGCCGGTTTGGTCTCGCGCGCCTGGGAACTCTGGAAGCGCAGCGCCGCCGCCGCGCGCTAGTCTCTAGCTCGGATCGGGATGCGTGGCGTTCTCGGCGGCCCATGCTTGAGCCCGGCGATCCATCTCTTCGGGTGAGACGTCCTCGATGACGGTCGAGATCACCCAGCAGTGACCGAACGGATCGTACAACCGTCCCGAGCGGTGGCCGTAGAACTGATCGGCGACCGGATAGACGCTGCGCGCTCCCAACTCGACCGCGCGCGCGAACACTTCATCGACGTTCGGCACGACCATCGAGATGCTGAACGTCGTGCCGCCCAGCATCGCCGGCCCCGGTGAGTCCCATTCCTCCGACTCATCCGAGAGCATGACCTCGGAGTTACCGATCGTGATCGACGCGTGCCCGATCTTGCCGCCCGGCATCGTCATGCGGCCGGGATTCTCGACGGCGCCGAAGGCCTTCTCGTAGTACGCAATCGCCTCGGCGGCACCGCGCACGCGCAGGTAGGCCGTGATGGTTTGCGCCGTCGGGGCAGCCGGTGTGGTGCTGTCGGCCATGGTCGATCCTCGCTTTCGAACGCCTCCGCTCCGCTGGGGCGTCTCGATGGGAAGCTGATGATAACCCGAGACGCGCCGCAGCGGGGAGGCGTAGAGTGGACCAGATGCGGTTTCGCGGCCTGCTTCGCCGGGCGCTCTTCGGCTTGCTGCTCCTGGCCGGCTCGGTCGCGCCGGCGGTCGCGGCGGCCTCGCCCGCGATCGTCAGCGGGCACGCGACGATCGACGGCCACCCGGTCGCGTTTCTGCGGGTGCGCTTGGCCGCGGTGGGCGTGAGGATCGGCCTAGCCGGCGGGCGTCCCGGGCACGTCGAAGCGCTCGACGCGATCGCTCGCCGCTACCATGCGGTCGCGGCGATCAATGGCGGCGACTTCGAGGCGTACGGCTCGCTGCCGCTGCGCAATCCGAACCACACGATCATCACCGGCGGCGGCTTCATGTTCAAGGGTGACGTCGGCGACGTATTGTGGTTCGACGCCGAGAACGAGGCGCAGATCGATCGGATTCCGCTCAAGATCGAAGGCTCGCTCGACGGCAGTTGGAACTGGCCGAACAACTGGTACGCCTACTGGATCAATCGGTACCCCTCGGTGAGGTCCGACACGATCACCATCTTCACGCCCGAGTGGGGCGAGCGTACCGGGCTTGCCGGCGGACCGCAAGTGCAGGTCGCCGACGGCGTCGTGACCGCGATCAACGATAGCTCGACGATCATCCCGCGTCACGGCTACGTGGTGTATTTTCGCGGCGAGGCCAAAGCCGCGTCGCATTTCGGCGTCGGCCGGCGTGCGGCGTTCCGGGTGGTGCGCGGCGACGGGCAACCGCTGGGCGCGTTCGGGTTCGCGCGTGAGGCGATCGGCTGTGGTCCGCGGCTGGTGACCGACGGTGAGATCACCGTCGATCCCGCGGCGGAGGGATTTCGCGATCCGAAGATCCTGTACGCCTCGGCGGCGCGCAGCGCAGTCGGGCTCACCCGCGACGGCTGGATGATCCTCGCGACGTCAGGCGGGACGATTCGCCAGATGGCCGACGTCATGCGCGGCCTGGGCGCCTCGCAGGCGATGGCCTTCGACGGCGGCGCCTCGGCGGGGCTGTGGTATCGCGGCAGCTACGTCACCGTCCCGGGTCGGCTGCTCAACAACGCGCTGCTGATCGTGCCGAAGTAGGGGTAGGTGTCTCCGCCGAACGACGATGCGATGATGATCGACCGTCAGCTCGCCGGGGTCAGCCCGGCGATCGCCGAGATCCCGCGTTCCGGGATCCGCGAGATCATGGACGTTGCGTGGCAAACGCCCGGCGCGATCTTGCTGGCGGTGGGTGAGCCGAACTTTCCGACGCCGCCGCACGTCGTCGATGCCGCCGACGCCGCCGCGCGCAGCGGCAAGACCGGCTACGTCTCCAACATCGGGATCGCCGAGCTGCGCGACGCGCTGGCGGCGAAGATTCGCCACCGCAACCACTACGAGGTTGCCCCCGAGAACGTCATCGTGACCAGCGGCGGGGTCGAAGGAATCTTCGCCGCGCTCGCCGCCGTGCTCGAGCCCGGCGACGGTATCTTGCTCCCCGATCCCGGTTGGCCGAACTTCGCGATGATGGCCCGCATCCTGCGCGCGCGCGTGCAGCTCTACCCGCTCGTGGCCTCGAACGGTTTTCTGCCGGCCGTCGAGGACCTCGAACGGCTGTGCGACCGCGGCACGCGGGTGCTGTTGCTCAACTCGCCGTCGAACCCGCTCGGCGCGGTGATCGATCGCGATCGCATGGCGGAGATCGCCGCGTTCGCGGAGGCACACGATCTCTGGATCGTCTCCGACGAGTGCTACGACGCGACGTTGTTCGACGACCGCTTCGTGAGCGCCGCCGCCGTCGCCGACCCCGAGCGCACGATCGCGATCTACACCTTCTCGAAGACCTACGCGATGACCGGCTGGCGGGTCGGCTACGTCGCCGCCCCGGCGCGCGCGAGCGTGCAGATCGCCAAGCTGCAAGAGCCGCTCATCTCGTGCGTCAACGCACCCGCGCAGTACGCCGCCCTGGCCGCGCTGACCGGCCCGCAGGACATCGTCGCCGAGATGAACCGCGCCTATCACGAGCGCCGCGACGAAGTCTGCCGACGGCTCGCCGCCGCCGGCGTCCCCGCGAAGCTCCCCAGCGGCGCGTTCTACGTGTGGGTCGACGTGAGCGCCGCGGGTCTGCCGTGCCGCGACTTCGCCTTCAGGCTGCTGCGTGAACACGGCGTCGCGATCGCGCCGGGCACCGCGTTCGGCCCGGGCGGCGAAGGCTTCGCGCGCATCTCCCTCGCCACAGAACCGGCCGCGCTGTACGAGGGGATCGATCGGCTGATCGCCGCGCTCGGCCGGTCGTCGGAGTTCGTCGGAGACGAAAGAACGGATCGCGCCTAGCGCGTGACGAACGCGAAGGCTCCGCCGCTGTCGACGAGCTGTGTATCGAAAGCGAATTGTTCGTCACCCGCATATGCAGCGCACGGCAGAGACTCGCCCGGGGTTAGCAGCGCGACGGCGTGCGTGCCGCAGTCGACGCGAACGCGCGTCGCGGCAGGGAGTGACGGAGCCATCAGCGGCAAGCCATGCGTGTAGTAGCGCTCGGCTCGCTCGCGCACGGTCGCAACGATCACGGTCACGTGATCGGCTTCGACGACCACACCGCGCCCCCGGTCGAAGCGGAGGTCATATAGCAGAGGGCTGTCGCCGAGGAGCACGCTGCACGTTGCGTGCGTATCGGGAGTCAGGACGATTTTAGCGGGGCAGCGTGCGGCACGGATCAGCCCGCGGCGCGCGAGCTCGGCGTGTGCGTTCGCGCCGGCGATGGCGCGCAAGTATTCACCGAAGCGCGGCCCGTCGATCAGCGCCCGGTCGTCGCTGTGTGCCGTAACGGAGCGGTCGTACAGCGCCTTCAGGTCCTTGCGCGGCTTCCAGATGCGCTGCACGAACGCACCGTCGTAGCCGGCGAAGCGGACGCTCACCGAGCGACGGCTCGGCGACGGATGCACGAGCGCGCAGCGAATCTCGGTCTGGTTCGGGACGACGCGAACCGCCGGGCCCGGGCAACGCACTGCCGATCGAATCCCGGCTTGCGCGAGCTCTGCTGCGATCTTCGGCTCGGCGTCGCTGCGGACGATAAGCGCGTCGGGTGAGCTGACCCCGTTGGGCGTCGAGGTCGTGCCGATATCGACGCGCATCTCACCACCGGTGACGGGTACGGTGCAGCGGCCTTCGTGACCGGAGCTCACGTCGATGAGAAGCGGACAATGGGGACGACCGACAGTCACGCCGGGGTGGCTTGCGACGATCATTCCGCCGAAGTCGAGGAAGATGCGGTCGGCGGCGTCGCTGCCGCTCAAAAAGCGCGGGTGAAGCGGATCGTGCAGCCCAGCGCCGGAGCAATCGACCAAGCAGGCAGCGAGGGCTAGCACACCGAGTACGCTTTGCAAGCCTGCGATCGACCTCAACCCCACGCTGGTGTTCTAGTGGAAGTTCCTGGCGCGGACCTTCTCGGTGGTGCCGTGGGTGTCGAGCGGCCAGCAGCGCTTCATGATCACGTCGATGCAGCCCGACTCTTTTTGGAGTACGCCTTCGACGATCAGGCACTGCGAGCTGCGGATCGTGCGGCGGTAGCGTTCGTAGACGTCGGGGCGCACGATCACGTTGACGAGCCCCGTCTCGTCCTCGATCGTCAGGAACACGAAGCCTTTCGCGGTGCCGGGCGCTGGCGGGTGATCACCAGGCCGCCGATCTTGCAGACGAGGTTCTTGGGCATGGCGCTCAGGCGGCCGGCGGCGAGCACGTTCTGCGCGGTCAGAAACCCGCGGACGTGGGCGATCGGCTGGATCTCGCTCACCCCGGTCGACGCGATGTCGAGCGCGGTCTGCTCGGTGGCGGTCAGCGCGCGCAACGCGACGGCGGGCTCGTTCACGATCTCCATCGCGCGGCCGAGCTCGCCGCGCGCTTCGCGCTCGTCCAGCCCGCGCAGCGCCCACATCGCCTCGCGGCGGGTGGGGTACCACAGCGCGAAGGCGCCGGCGGCGGCCAGGTTTTCGAGCGCGTCGCGTTCGAGCGACGTCCGCCGCGCGAAGTCGAGCAAGCCGGTGAACGCGCCGCCGTCGAGCCCGCGTTCGAGGCGGTCGCGCTGCGCGTCGCCCAGCCCGCGGATGAGGTGAAACCCCAGCCGCAGCGCACCGTCGCTATCGACGAAGCTCCACCACTCGCTCTCGTTCACCGCGATCGGGCGCACCACGACGCCGTGGCGGCGCGCATCGTTGACCAGCACCTCGGTGGAATAGAAGCCCATCGGCTGCACGTTGAGGATCGCCGCGCAGAAGATCGCGGGCTCGTGACACTTCACGTACGCCGACGCGTACGCGAGCAGCGCGAACGACGCGGCGTGCGACTCGGGGAAGCCGTAGTCGGCGAAGCCTTCGAGCATGTGGTACAGCCGCTCGGCGTCTTCGCGCGGGATGCCGTTGCTCGTCATGCCGGCCATCAACCGCGGATAGAGCTCGGCCATCCGCTCGCGCGAGCGTTTGTGCCCCATCGCGCGGCGCAGCTTGTCCGCTTCGCCGGCCGAGAAGCCGGCGGCTTCCATCGCCATGCGCATCCCCTGCTCTTGGAACAGCGGCACGCCCAAGGTGCGCTCGAGGATCGGCTTGAGCTTGGGGTGCGGGTAGGTCACCTCTTCTTGGCCGTTGCGGCGGCGCAGAAACGGATGGATCATGTCGCCTTGGATCGGTCCGGGCCGGATGATCGCGACCTGCATGACGATGTCGTAGAAACACGCCGGTTTGAGGCGCGGCAGCATCGACATCTGAGCGCGTGACTCGACTTGGAACACGCCGATCGAGTCGGCGCGCTGCAGCATCTCGTACGTCGCGCGGTCATCGGCCGGAATGTCGTTGAGCGACAGCGGCGGCCGGTCCGGATAACAGCGCCGGAACATCGTGAAGGTGTCGCGCAGCAGCGACAGCATCCCCAGCCCCAGCAGGTCGATCTTGATCAAGCCGAGGTCGGCGAGATCGTCTTTGTCCCACTGCACGATCGTGCGGTCGCGCATCGTCGCCCACTCAACCGGCGCGACCTCGACCAGCGGCGAGCGCGTGATCACCATCCCGCCGCTGTGAATCCCCATGTGGCGCGGAAAACCGTCGATCCGCCGGCAGATCCGCAACAGCAGCGCACCCAACGCCCCACCCACCGGCCCCCGTATGTCACCCTGAGCTTGTCGAAGGGCCCCGTCATCCTGAGCCTGCGACGGCGGCGCTCGTCGGCGTGGTGAAAGCTGGGGACGAGCGTGCGTCCCGGCGTCGCGGCGGGCGCGTCGTCGCTGCGCGACCAGAACACGTTCGAGCCGGCGTCGAGGTCGCGCCGTTTCGCGATCGAGTGCGGGAGGGGCGGGCCGTCTTCCGGCGGCGCGCCGACCGCGCCCGCGAGCGACTCGCGCGCGTCGTACTCGCGCACGATCTGATCGACCTGACCCAGCGTGAGCCCGAGCGCCTTGCCGACGTCGCGGATCGCCGAGCGCGTGCGGTACGTGATGACCTCGGCGGTCATCGCCGCGTGCTCGCGCCCGTACCGCCCGTAGACGTACTGGATCACCTTCTCGCGGTCTTGGTGCGCGAAGTCGATGTCGATGTCGGGGATCTCGCCGCGCTCCTCGCTCAGAAAACGTTCGAACAGCAGCTCGCCCTTGATCGGATCGACGGCGGTGATCCCCAGCGCGTAGCAGACCGCGGAGTTGGCCGCCGAACCACGCCCTTGCGCGAGGACGCCCAGCCGATGCGCGGCCTCGGCGATATCCCACACCACCAGGAAGTAGCCGGCGAGCTCCATGCGCGCGATGATTCCGAGCTCGTATTCGAGCTGGCGCTCCACTTTCGGCTCGAGCGGCTGCGCAAAGCGCTCCTTCGCGCCGCGGTAGACGAGCGTGCGCAGATACGACTGCGCCGACATCTCGCCGGCGGGGATCGGATAGAGCGGGAACTCGCCGTGCAGCTTGTCGAGCCGGAACGTGCAGCGCTCGGCGACCGCCAGCGTGTTCGCGATCGCCAGCGGAAACTCGGCGAACAGCCGCGCCATCTGGGCCGGCGTCTTGAGGTGGTATTCGTGGTTGGGGCGCAGCAGGTTGCCGGCGTTCTGCAGCGCCGTGGTGTACTTCACGCAGGTCAGCACGTCGGCGACTTGCGCCTCGCCGCGCGTGGCGTACGCGACGCCGTTGGTCGCGACGTACGGCACGCCGAGCCGCATCGCCAGTCGCACGAGCGCGCGCAGCAACGCGGGGTCTTCGGGCCGCACGTGATGCTGCAGCTCGAGGTAGAAGCGACCGGGGAACAGATCGCGCAACCGCGCGCCCAGCGCGATCGCAGCGTCGGTGTCGCGCCGCAGCAGCGCCTTCTCGACCACCCCGTTTCGACCGCCGGAGAGCGCGACGAGCCCGCCGGTGCGCCCGTCGAGGTCGTCCAGCCGCAGCCGGGCGTCGCGCTTGCGCCCACGCAGCTGCGCGGCGGAGATCAGCCGCGCGAGGTTGCCGTAGCCGGTCTTGTCGGCGGCGATGAGCACCAGCCGTGGGCTATCGGTCGGTACTTCCTTGGCGGGCCGGGCCGGCCGGCTCGCGCTGATCGGCTCGGCCCGGTCGGGTTCGAGGGTCAGCTCGGCCCCGCACAGCGCGGAGAACGGCCGGCCCGCCGCCGCTTTGGCGAAGCGAACCGCCCCGTAGAGCCCGTCCCGGTCGGTCAGCGCGATCCCGCGCAGCCCCAGCCGAACGCCATGCTCGACCAGCTCCTCGGGGTGCGAGGCGCCCTCGAGGAAGCTGAAGTTCGACCAGCAGTGGAGCTCGGCATATTCAGACGCAGCCATCGGGAGCACAGGAATATCGAACACGTGTTCGGTATTCCTGGCTTTCACGTTCTGTCTATTTTTTAGCGACTATGTCGAAGTAGTCACATGACTACGTTTAGGTAGTCAGACTAGGGCCGATTTCCGAGGCCGCGACGTCGCCCTTCGTTGTGCGTGCGAGTATCGACTACAGTTGCGCTTCGGGACACGTATCCGCGTGAGCTGGCCAGACTGGCCGGCATTCCGCTTATTTCGGTGCAGCGGATTGTCGACGATCTCGAACGCGAGGGAATTCTCGCGTCGCGCTTGTCGGGGAACCAGCGGCGCGTGAGTACCAACACAGAATGGATCGCTTCACAAGAACTCCGGGCTCTCGCCATTCGCCTGGCGGAGACAATTCCCGATATTCGCGCCGCGCTCGAAGCGGAACGCCGTCGACCGCGGCGGCGGGGCAAGCCCGTTGATCGCACCAAGACCTCGACTTTGCCTGACATTCGATCCTCGAGGCACCGACTGGTTAAGAGCGCTCTCGCGATCTCGGGTACACGTTCAAAAATTCAATGTTCGTGCACCGGGAATCGCACTTCACGGTAGAGTTCCTAAGGGGACCGCTGGCGATTCGGATGCCGAGGTCATTACGAGGTTCGAGACGATGCGAGATTCGGAGATACTCATCCTGCACATCGTCTCGGCTACCGATGTCGTCCGCGATCGTCTCAGACAAGTACGCCGCATGGGACGATTTCTCTGCGCTGCGATCTGGCCGAGGCTCGCGCGGAGCGTCGGGTCAGCGAGCGGCGGCTATGATATGACAATCAGCTACTTTGGTCGTTCGGTCGCATCGCGGGCGGTCTCGGGCGACCTTCCGGATGACCAAGTAGACCATGACGCCTACGACGCCTACGCCGCCGGTGACGGCAGCGAGTAGAATCAACCCGACGACGAGGGCGGCGAGGGCGACGAGGGTAAAGAACAGGTAGACGATTCCGAACATCGGGTGCCGTTTTTCGTGCCGGCGCCGGCCGGAGCCTGTGCGGCACGGCCCGAAGCGGCGCGTTAAATGGAAACGGTGACGCCGGCGCCGCTGCAACTGTTGATCGGCTTCGCGCAGCTTTCGCTGCAAGGTTTCGGCGGCGTCGGTGGACAGGCGCGGCATTTTCTGGTGCGCGACCGGTGCTGGATGACCGAGGACGAGTTCGCGGAGCTATCCGCACTATGTCAGGCGCTGCCGGGTCCGAACACCGGCAACCTCGCGCTGATGCTCGGCGACCGCACGGCGGGGACGTGGGGCGCGTTCTGCGCGATAATTGGTTTCGCCGTTCCCTCGACGGTGCTCGCAATCCTGATCGCGATCGGCATCGGCAAGATCAGCCATGTTCCGCGGGTCGCCGCGATCGAGTCGGCCCTCGTCTCCGCAGCGGCCGGACTCGTCATCGCATCGGGCGTGCGGATCGCGCAGCGCCTCACCGGTGCCCCGCTCTTGCTGACCCTCGTGGTCGCGATCGTGGTGGCGATCGACGTCGCGCACGTTCCGCTCGTCGTCGCCGTACTGGTCGCCGTGCCGGTCGGGATGCTCCTGCCGCGCGCCAGGCTCGCGCAATGAACGGGCCGCTCACCGCGTTGGCCTGGCGGTTCGCGCTGCTCTCGTTCGTCGCCGTCGGGGGCGGCAGCGCGACGTACCCACAGATCCACGCCGACGCCGTCACGCAGATGCGCTGGCTGACCGATCGTGGCTTCACCGAGCTGGTCGCCGTCGCTCAAGTCGCGCCGGGGCCCAACGTACTGATCGTGCCGCTGATCGGCTGGAAGGTCGCCGGCTGGCTCGGCGCCCTCGTTGCGCTCGTCGCGTTCCTCACGCCGTCGTCGATCATGACGATCGTCGCCGGACGAATGTTCCAGCGCCGCGCCGGCACGCCGTTCGTCGTCGCGCTACGGTCGTCGCTGCGGCCCATCGCCGCCGGCTTGTTCTTCGCGTCGGGGATCGCCCTGGCGCGCTCGACCGGACTCGGCGCGGGCGGGGTCGCGGTCACTGCCGGCGTGGCGGTGCTCGCGACCGCGTTCGACATCAGCCCGCTGTGGTGGCTGTTCGCGGCGGCTGCGGTCGGCGCTATTTTCGGCTGAAGGTTCGCCCTCGGCCCGCGCGAAGGGGGCCGCGGTAACAGGACCTGCGAGGGCTTCGCTTTTCCCGACGAGGTGGATATGGCGACATACAATTACGACGTGGTGATCGCCGGCGCGAGCTTCGGCGGCGTGGCGGCTGCGCTCGCGGCGGCGGCGGATCCCAAGGTCAAGGTCGTGTTCCTCGAGTCCGAGCCAGTGGGTCGGTGGACAATCCACCTCGCAAGGCGTGACACGCTGGGATGAGGCGGCTGCCGCGCTCACCGAGACGACCGGCAGCCCGAAGTCGTACCGCGATCTGCGCCATTTGATCCGCGCGGCCTACAACGGCCAGCGCTCCGCAGTGGGAACGCAGCAGCAATACTTCAATCCCGGCTTCGCCGAAGTCGGGCCACCGTTTGCCGCGCAGGGGCATCCCTTCGCCGCCGACCCGAGCGTTGTGCGCACCGTTCTCACCGGACTGCTGAACAACGCCGGCGTCGACGTAAGGTTCGGCGTCACCGTCACCGCGATCGACGTTCAGAACGGTGCCGTGCAGAGCTTCACCGCGGGGGACGACACCTATGCCGGCAAGGTCTACGTAGATGCGACCGATCTCGGCGATCTGCTGCCGTTGTGCGGCGTCAAATGGGTCATCGGTTGCGAGGCCGGGAGCGACACGGGCGAGCAACAAGCCGAGGACGTCGCGCATCCCGAGTGGATCCAGCCGTTCACCGTGCCGATCGCGCTCGCATGGCGTCCGCCGGGCGAGGACCATCGCATCCCCAAACCGCCGAACTACGACGACATCCGGCAGCGGCAGGGCTTCGACCGCCTCAAGGCGCCGGGTCCCAACGGCGGTGAGGGCGACATTCACGTCGTCTACAATCTGGGGCAGCAGAGCGACACGCTCTTCAACTACCGCCAATTCATCGACCCGCGCAACTTCAACGACGGGCGCGTCGGCCGCACGACGATCAACGTCGGCAGCAACGACTACTTGACGCGCGCGATCCCGAGCGATCCGCCCTCGGCGGCCACCGACGCGCAGATCGTCGAAGAAGCGCGGGCCGTGTCGATCGCGTACGTCTACTATCTGCAGAACGACGTGCCGCGCGACGACGGCAACGGCACCGGCTATCCGAACCTCATGGTCGACACCGACGCCTTCGGTACCGCCGACGGCACCGCTCCGGCCGCATACATCCGCGAATCACGGCGCTTGGCGAATCCCCGCGTGCGAGTGGTCCAGCAAGACATCGACGCCGCCGTGAACGAGGGACCGCGCGCGAAGAACTTCGTCGACAGTTGCGGGATCGGCTGGTACGCTGCCGACGTGCACGAAGGTTGGTATTCGGCCGACGGAAATCCGGCCAACGCCGCGACCCCGAACATCGGCACGCCCTGGCACGGCATCGCGACCGCGCCGTTCCAGGTGCCGCTGGGTTCGCTGCTGCCGGCGGAGCTCAGCAACTTCGTCGCGGCGTGCAAGAACATCGGCGCGACGCACCTCACCGCGGGCGCCTACCGCGTTCACCCGGTCGAATGGGCGATCGGCGAAGCGGCGGGCGTGTTCGCCGCCTACTGCACGACGCAGAACGTTGCGCCGGGCTCCGTTTGGGGCGATGCGGGACGGGTGACCGCCTACCAGTGGCGTCTGCTCGCGCGCGGCACGCCGATCTTCTGGTGGGACGACGTGACGTTCGATGACGGCGTCCAGGCGTACTCCGCGATCCAGGTGCTCGGCGCGCGCGGCACCTTCCAGGGCGACGGTACGACGCGCAACTTCAACCCGGGCGGCGACTTCCCGCAAGCCGGCCGCGAGGCGATCGACGAGCGCGAGAACCACAGCTTCAACTGGCCGTCGGGTTCGCTGACGCGCGCCCAAGCCGCCGTGCTGATCTGCCAGCAGCTCGGGATTCCCTGATCGCCCGCTGACGCGCTCCGGCGCTACTCCGCAACGAGCGGTTTGATGCTTCCGAAGCGGCCGGCGCGGTAATCGGCAAAGGCGCGCTCGATCTCGTCGACCGAGTTCATCACGAACGGGCCGTAGCGGACCATCGGCTCGTCGATCGGCGTCGCCGCAAGCAGCAGCGCGTCGAGCGGTTCGGTGCCGGTGTTGGCGAGATCGATCGCGTCCCCGTCGCCGGCGAAGATCGCGTAATCACCGCGACGCACCTCGCGCGCGCCGATGTGTCCGGCGCCGGCGAAGACGTACGCCGTAGCGGTCCAGCCGCGCGGTACGGCCTGCGAGATGTGCGTGCCCGGTGCGAGGGTAACGTGCACGTACGTCCACGGTGTCGCCGTGTGAATCGGGCCGGTGACGCCGAACGACGCGCCGGCCAGGACGCGAACGGTGACGCCGTCGGCGGGGTGCACGACCGGGATCGTCCCCACCGGCACGTCCTTGTAGCGCGGTGCGAGCGCCTTGTCGGCCCGCGACAGGTTCACCCAGATCTGAAAACCGTGCCGGTGACCGCCGCTGCGTTGGAACGCGTCGGTCGGCATCTCCGAGTGGACCAGGCCGGCCCCGCCGAGCATGTACTGCGCGTCACCGGCCCGCAGGATCCCGTGGTTCCCGTGCGAGTCGAGGTGCTCCATCTCCCCGGCGATCAGATACGTGATCAGCTCGAAGCCTTGGTGGGGATGGTCCGGCGCGCCTTGGGCCTCGCCCGGCGCGTGATCCATCGGGCCCATCTCGTCGAGCAGCAGAAACGGGTCGACCTGCTCGAGGGTGCGAGTCGGGAGCGGGCGGTGGACGAGGAAGCCGCCCCCTTCGAGGGTGGCGACGGCGGGGATCACGCGCTCGAGCGAGCGCGAGGTGTGCAGAACGGGCATGGCCTTCCCTACAACCCCTTGCGGGTTGCGGGCGGTGCAGGAAGGAGCGCACGCGTCCCTCAGCCGAAGCAACCCTTCAAGCAACTGCTTGATGGAGGGCAAAGCCGGTGATCTTCTGGGTCTGGCTTCACGTGGTGGCGATCGTCGCGGCGATGTGCATGTTCATCGGCAGCGGCCTCACGATCCGGCTGCTGGCCGCGACCGGCAACGCCTCGGCGACCAGAAGCGCCATCGCCGCGGCCCAGCCGCTGTTCCGGATCGGCGGGATCTGCGCCGGCGTTGCTATCATCATTGGCCTCGGAATGGCTCGCAACTTCGGCTACGGAGCGCCGTGGCTGATCGGCGCGTACATTCTCACCGTGATCGCTACCGTGCTCGGTGCCGGGGTCGACGCGAGTTGGGCGCGCCGGCTCGCCGCGGCCGACGACGCGACGTTCCCGGTCGTGCGGGCCGACCGCATCGCAGCGATCGCCGCGGTGGTCGGCGGCCTGGTGTGGGCGTCGCTCCTTTGGCTGATGATCGCCAAGCCTTCGTGATCGCCGGGCTGCCCGGGGCGCGACGCCGCGAGATCCTCGAGGCGGCGATCGCGATCGTCGTCGAGCGCGGCTTCGAAGGATTGCGCTTGCGCGACGTGGCCGACGCGGTCGGGATCAATTCCGCAACGCT
Source organism: Vulcanimicrobiota bacterium (assembly GCA_963723445.1). Taxonomy (GTDB): domain Bacteria; phylum Vulcanimicrobiota; class Vulcanimicrobiia; order Vulcanimicrobiales; family Vulcanimicrobiaceae; genus Vulcanimicrobium. The sequence continues at coordinate 265,081 of CAVRQP010000005.1, read as the reverse complement.
GGTCTATCACGTTCGCGGAAAGGAGGCGCTCATCGTCGAGATGGTCCGCGAAATCATCGCCCGCTTTCGTTCCCTCAACGACGAGCGTGGGGTCGAGCTCGATCGCCCGTCGGGCCTGGGTCTGCACCTGGCGGCGATTCGCGACAACCTCGTCGATGCGCCCGCGCTCTTCGTCGTGCTCGCCGAGGTTGCCGTGCGCGCGCGACGTCACCCGGAGATCGCGGGCGCGCTCGGCGAGGCGGTCGCGTCGTGGACGTGGGTGTTCCGCCGATTGTTCGCCGCCGCGGCGCCCGGCGCAAGTCCGGCCGACGTGGCAGCCTGGTCGTCGACGACGATCGCGTTCCTGTGGGGTCTCAGTTTGCGCGCCAACGCGGACGGCACGTTCGCCGCCGTGCTTCGCGGCGATGAGAGTGCCGCCGCCGAGGCCGCGGTAGCGTTGCGCTCGGCAGTCGACGCCTTTGAGGCAATGATGCGTCGCGATCTCGCCGGCTGCTCGCACGGCACTCCTTAGCCGGATCCACCGGCGAAGGCCGCGGCGAGCAGCGGCCGCACCGGCGCCAGCGGATCGTCGGCCTCGAACGCCGCCGGGAGCAACGTGCACGCCAGCCCGAGCGCCGCGATCGAGCCGCGCGCGGCAAGGGCGCGCAAGGCCTCGGCGACGGTCGCCCCGCTCGGGCCGTCCGGCGCGGGGAAGCGGAGCAGCGGCAATTCGTCGGGATCGATCACGTCAATGTCGACGTGCACGTACCATGGCGGCGGCGGCAGCGGCGCACCCGAAAGATCACGCACGTCGTCGATGCGACGCACGCCGGATGCGGCGAGCAGTTCGCGTTCGGCCGGCTCGAGGTCGCGCGCACCGGCCAGCGCGCATGCGTCGTCAGCGAGCGCGGCGAGCCCGATGGCCTCGCGCAGCGACGCGCCGGCACGTCCGGTAAGGATCGCCAGCGCCATCCCGCCGAGATACCCGCTGCGCGTGGTGCGCGGCGTGTTGAAGTCGCCGTGCGCGTCGAGCCAGATCGCGCCCGGCGCGAGACCGCGGCGCTGCAATCCGGCCACGATCGCCAGGGCCGTCGTGCAATCGCCGCTGGCCACGACGGCCGGTTCGTCGCTCGCCGCGACGCGCGCGGCGACTTGGTCGTACAACCGCGCCACCATTGCGCCGGCGGGGCCTTTCGAGACGACGATCGCGTCGTCGGCGGCGAACGCGCCGGCGAGCTTCGGCAGCGGTTCGGCGTGGTGGTACGGGACGAGGATGCGCCTCACAAGTGAGCGTGCCGCGCATCACCGTTACCGCCGGACCCGCGACCGTGATGCGACCGATCGCGTCGGGCGGTTCGCCGCCGACTTCGACCTCTGCCCGGCCGGGACGATGCACGTGGATCCCCTGCGCGACGGCGTACGCGCGCTCGCGCACGATCCCGTAGCGCGCGCAGTAGGCAACCATTCCCCCGGTCGCCGAGCCGGTGAACGGATCTTCTTTCACGTCGCCGAAATCGGCGAAGTGTCGCGGACGAGCGCAAGTCCGTCATGCGAGACCGGCGCGAAGACATGGACGGAGAACCAGTCGTGCCCTTCGCGCGGGAACAGCGCCTGGCGATCGGGATCGACCCGATCGAGGGCGTTGCGCGAAGCGAGTGGGATCATCAACTGCGGCGTACCGGTGCTCACGGTCTGCGGCGTCATTCCGGCCAGCAGATCGTCGTCGCGCAGGTGCAATGCGGCCGCGGCGGCGGCGCGCGGAAGCGTTGCCAGGAACGACGGCGGCGGCTGCGACATCGCGTACGTCATCGGGCTACCGGACCGAAGCGTCACCGGGACGACGCCGGCCGGCATTTTCAGCCGCACGTGGTGCCGTCGCCGGGGATCTTGCCCGCCTCGTGCAGCGCGTGGGTCGTCGCGATCGTCGGATGGCCGGCCATCGGGATCTCACCGTTGGGCGTCCAGTAACGCACGATGAAATCCGCGTCGGCATCGCCGGCGAAGACGAAGCTCGTCTCCGACAGGTTCGTCTCGCGCGCGATTGCTTGCATGGCCGTGTCGTCGAGGCCGCGCGCGTCGAGCAGCACCGCGCAAGCGTTTCCTTCAGCGGCGTGGTGGTGAACGCATCGACCCAGACGACCTCGAACGCACGTGCCATATGATGACGCTTCGACGCGACGCGTTCGCGTGCCGCCCGGATGGGTACGGGGCAGAGGATGGCCAAGCGCGTTCTCCTCGCGGTGAACACCCGCGCGCGGCGCGGGCGCGCGGCCCGCGACCACGTCGTTGCGGCACTGCGTTCGAGCGGTCACGAGGTGGTGGAGCTGCCGCTCGACGGCAGCCGGGATGGGTTGTCCAAGGCGATCGTGGCACGGCGTGACGGCGCCGACGTGGTGGCGATCGGCGGCGGCGACGGGACGCTGCTGACGGCGATCGACGGCTTGATCGAGACGAAGCTGCCCTTGGCGGTGCTGCCGCTGGGCACGTTCAACGAGCTCGCACGCACGCTCGGCATTCCGGCCGACCTCGACGCCGCGCTAGCGCTGGTCGACGACGGCGTGCCGTTCGCGCTCGACGTCGGCTGCGCGAACGGCACGCGCTATTTCAACGAGGCGTCGGCCGGTCTCTCGACGCGCGTCACGCGACTGCAAACCGATGACGTGAAGAAGCGCTTCGGTATGCTGGCGGTTCCGATCACCACGCTGCGCGCGCTGCGCTGGGCGCGGCCGATGCATCTCGAAATCGAATCGGAGGACGGAACGAAACGGCGCGTGCGCGCCGTGCAGCTCACGGTCGCCAACAACTACCGCTTCGGCGGGGTCGTCGAGAACCCCGAAGCCAGCCTCGAGGACGGGCAGCTGTGGCTGTACTCGATCGATGCCCAGGACTTCTGGCACACCGCCCGCCTGCTGGCCGCGGTCGCGCTGCACCGCTTCGCCCACACGCCGGAGGTCGTCGCCGTCAAGGGGCGCCATTTCGTCGTGCGCTCCGTGCACGGTCACCGCCATCGCGTCTACGCGGACAGCGAAGAGGTCGCGCGGTTGCCGGCCGATTTCAGCATCGTCAATCGCGGCGTGACGGTGCTGGTGCCTTCCGGGCGGGTACCAGCGATACGGTGATCGACTTCTTTCGGCCGACCAAGTTTGCAACGCGCATCAGCCAGATCGACCCGGCCGAGCTTCGGGGGCGCGGAATCCGCGGGGCGATCGTCGACCTCGACAACACCCTGGTCGGTTTCCGTGCGCTCGCGCCGCTGGAGGAGGATGCGGCGTGGGTGCGGCGCGCGAAGGAGGCCGGCGTGCGCGTCGCAGTCCTGACCAACAACGGCACGCCGTGGGCGTCGCAGGTCGCCAAGGATCTGGGTGTGCCGTGCATTCCGCGCGCGCGCAAGCCGCTGCCGCGCGGGTTTCGCCGCGCGATGAACGTGCTCGAGTTGCGTGCCGACGAGGTGGTGGTGATCGGCGACCAGCTCTTCACGGACGTGCTGGGCGCGAAGCTGGCCGGACTCGAGGTCATCCTGGTCGATCCGCTGGTCCGTCACGACCCGTGGAACACGCGCCCTCTGCGCTGGCTCGAGCGCATGCTGATGCGGGGCGTACCGCGCGCTTGATGGACCCGGCAGCGGCGCGGGCCCAGCTCGAGCGGATCGCGGCCGCCGAACGCGCCGATCCGGCGATCGATCGCGCATACGGCACACGCTGGTGGATCGCGCACGCCGGCGCGCGGACCGCCGTCGTGCTGCTGCACGGGCTGACCAACTGTCCGCCGCAGTACGACCGGTTGGCGCCGCAGTTGCACGCCCGCGGCCACGCGGTTATCGTGCCCCGGATGCCGTACCACGGCTACGCAGATCGCATGACCGACGCGATCGCCAACCTTCGCGCCGTCGATCTCGAGGCGGCGGCGCTGCGCGCGGTCGTCGCCGCCGCGCTGTGCGGCGAGCGCGTCGTGGTCGCGGGGATCTCCGTCGGCGCGACCCTGGCGGGCTGGCTGGCGGCGCGCACGCGCATCGACACCGGGATCGCGTTCGCGCCGTTTTGCGGGCTGCGCGAGCTGCCGGCCGGCGCCAACGACGCGCTCGGTGCGCTGCTTCGCGTGGCTCCGAACCGGTTCAGCTGGTGGGATCCGCGTCGTAAAGAGGCACAGGATCCGCCGCACGGCTACCCGCGCTTCGCGACGCGCGCGCTGGGCGAGTCGCTACTCCTTTCCAGCGAGATCGACGCTGCGCCGCACGGGCCGCACGCGCGGCGCACGGTCCTCGTGCTCAACGAGAACGATCCGGTCGTGAACAACGCGCACGCGCGCCGCCGGTTCGCGACGCTGCGAGGATACGGCGTCGAGCTCGACGAGACGGTGCTGCAAGGGATGCCGCCGATCCACGACCTCATCGAGCCGCAGATCCCGCAGGAACAGACGGAGCTCGTCTACCCGATCCTGATCGACCTGATCGAACAGGAATCAAGTCCGAGGTAGGGTATCCCCTCATCCCGGCGCGACCGGGCGCGTGTTAGGGTGAAGGCGGGGCTCACCGTTTCTACCTGGAGCGTTTTCTCAACTACGAGCACCACTGCGGCGGCGACGCTCACGCTCGGACCGTTCGCCCGTGGGTACGGCGGGACGATCACCGTTCCGGCGGCGAGCGCGGTGGCGCACCTGCAGTTCGTCACCTCGCAAGGGACCGCAATCGTCAACGGTAAGGTCACCGTGATGTTCCAGGACGGCTCCGGCAACACGCTCGGTACCGCGAGCGTGACCGTCAACACGCAATAACGACGCAACCGGTCCTAGACGGTCAGGGCGCTTCGGGATCGTCCGCGGTGCCGGCCAGACCGCCGACGTCCGATGCGCCGGCGGTCGGGTCGGGATCGTTCAGCGGTGCGGGATCGGTCAGCGGAAACTGCACGTCCGTTCCGACCGGCGGCACCGGGGTGCCGCTCGCGTCGTCGTCCTCGATATCGTCGACGACGTCGACGTCCTCGCTGGCGACGTCGTCGGCTTCGTCGAGCGTGAACTCATCGATCTCGCTGTCATCTCCGGCACCGGTCATCCGTCGTTCGCGCCTCCGTCGGCCGTGTTGCCCAGGCCCCCGCCCAGCTCGTCGCCGGTGACGTCGGCGTCCTGGACGTGAGCGTCCGCCAGAACGTCGGGATCCGGAACGTCGGCGAGGACGTCCGACGGTCGTTCGTCACGATCGTTCATGGGAGCCTCGTTCCCACTCCGGGCTGACTCGAAAGGATGACCGGCTCCTATCGGGTACGACCGGGCGTGCGATATAGAAGCCTCGGGCGCTGGGGCGTCAAGGTCTCGTCGGTTGGTCTCGGGTCCTGGCTGACGTATGGCAGCAGCGTTGAGGAGGATGCGGCTCGAGCCTGCGTCCAGCGTGCCTACGAGCGCGGCGTGACGTTCTTCGATACCGCGAACGTCTACGCGCGTGGCCGGGCCGAAGAGGTCATGGGCCGCGCCATCCGCCCGTTCCCGCGCGAGTCGATCGTGCTCGCGACAAAGGTCTATTTCCCGATGGGCGCGGGACCGAACGATCGCGGGCTCTCGCGCAAGCACGTTCGCGAGCAGATCGACGCATCGCTGCATCGCCTCGGCGTGCCGTATGTCGACCTGTATCAATGCCACCGCTACGACGCGTCGACGCCGCTCGAAGAGACGGTTGGGGCGATGGACGATCTCGTGCGCGCGGGCAAGATTCTCTACTGGGGCGTGAGCGAATGGAACGCCGATCAGATCGCGTCGGCGGTCAACCTCGCGCGCGCCCGCGGCTGGGCCGAGCCGGTCTCGAACCAACCGCAATACAGCGCGCTATGGCGCCGAGTCGAGCAGCGCGTGTTCCCGACCTGCAAAGAGTACGGTTTGGGCAACGTCGTGTGGTCGCCGCTGGCGATGGGAATTCTCACCGGGAAGTACGCCGACGCAGCGAACCCGCCGGCGGGAACGCGCGCGGCGGGCCGCGCGAAAGACATGATGGAGGACTACTTCACGCAACCGGTGCTCGACGCAGTGCAGCGGCTGCAGCCGTTGGCGCAGCGCGCGGGCTGCACGCTCGCGCAGCTCGCGCTGGCCTGGTGTCTGCGCGACGACGTCGTCGCATCGGTGATCGTCGGCGCGACTCGACCCGAGCAAGTCGACGACAACGTCGCCGCCGCCGATCTCGACATCGATCCCGAGATCTTCCGCGAGATGGACGCCGTCCTTACGCCGGTGTCGCCGTTCGAGCCGTATACCTCTTAATTCTCGCTCGGCGAGGTCGAGTCCGGGTCGGGCACGAGCGTACCGAGGAAGGCGCCCAGGATGTCGGTCGGCGTGTTGTTCTGCGGACCGCCGATGACGCTCCAGTCGAAGTATTCGTTGACGTCGGAACGGCGCAGTGTGCTTTCGAGTGTTTCGAGCGCCTCGTCCGACATGATCATCCACAGCAGGACGACGGCATCGACTTCGCGCGAGCGCTCGAGGACATGGTAGCGATAGGCCCAGATGACGCCCTCGTCCTCTTCGACGAACGCCTCATTGAGCTGGGCAACCCGATTCTGCAAGAACACGGTTGCCTCTTGCGCGTTCAGGCTATACCAAGACGGGCGCGGAATGAACGTCGTCAGGTAGAACTGCGGCGGGGCCTCTTCGTCGTCGTCATCCTCGTCGTCGTCGTCGATATCATCCTCGTCCTCATCCTCGTTGGGCGGCTCGATCGGGTCCTGCGGGTCCATTCATCCCCTCTACCCGTTTGCGCGCGCGTGCGCCTGTTGACCGAGCACCACCGGTTGCTAGTCGTAGACTCCGCGCACCGTCCAAACGTCGGCTTCGCGCGCGATGCGCAGCAGCGAGCCGTCTTCGAGACACACGTCGTACTCGTCGCGCGCGAGCGGGGCGCCCTCGCCGGTGGCGGTAGCCCACCAGCCTTCCTCGACCCGCCACGGCCCGGCCAGCTCGACGGCTTGCTGCGGCGGGGAACCAACGAAGCGCGGCGCGCCGTCGAGCACGCGCACCTCGACCGGACGCGCCGCAACCAGACGCAGCTGAAGCGTCGCGGCGTTGGGAAGCGGCGGTGGTGCAGCCGCCGGCCCGCGCGCCGCGAGCGTATCGAGGGTGAACGGCTCGAACGCGAAGCGGCGCTCGAGGCGTGGGCCGTCGAGCACGCGCGCGCGCAGCGCTTTCCCCTCGCCGAGCACCGCTTCGAGGCGAGCGAGGACGACGCCGATCGCGTCCGGATCGGGATCGCTCGCGGCGAACAGCGAAACCGTGACGCCGCCGCCGGCGAGTTCCTCCGCCGCCAGCCGCAGCCCGACAACGGGTGCGGTGAGCGTGACGCCTTCGAGCCGAGCGCGCAACAGCTCGAACAGCGCCGACGGCACCGCGGTCGGCTGTGCGACGCGCACGGTCAGCCGGCGCGTTTCTCCGTCGTCGCCGTCGAGGGAGAGCACGAGACGGCCCGCGCGTTTTCCCGCCGCACCCAAGTCGTCGACCACCCAGCCGACGATCGTGCGCAGCGCGAAGAGCACCTGCTCTTCCGATGATGCTTCACCTTCACCGTAGAGCGCGCGAGCGACCCGCAGCGCGCGCGGGCGCGGGCGCAGCGGTCGCTCGTCGATCCCTCGCGCGCGCGCGTGCCAGACGGCGGCATCGCTGCCGAAGCGGCGCACGAACGGGCCGTGCGGCAACGCCGCCAATTCACCCAGCGTCGTCACGCCGAGCAGCCGCAAACGCTCGCGCACGCGATCGTCTATGGGAAGCAGCTCGAGCGGCAGCGGCGCGACGAAGGCGGCGGGATCACCCGTGCATACGACGCCGTCTCCACGCCATGCTGCGGCATGCGCGACGAAGCGATTCGGCCCGACTCCGATGCGGGCGGGAAGGTCGATCTCGCGTAGCGCGCCGCGTACCGCAGCCACCCAACCGGCGGACCGTCCGGCGATCCCGTGCATGTCGAGAAACGCTCGGCCCAGATCGCCGTCTTCGACGATCGGCGAAGCTGCATCGAGCGCCTCGAGGATCTGCGACCACACGCGCGCGTCGGCGGCCGAATCGTCGAACGCCGTACGTGCTTCGGTCGCGGCGGCTTGTGCTTGCACCAGGGTCATCCCCGGACGCACGCCGAGTGCCGCCGCGCTCAGCGTGCAATCGACCACTCGTCCGCGCTCGACCCGGTCGGCGAGAATCAGCGGCGCGTCAAGATCGATCGAAGGCTGCGTCAGGCGTGCGACGGCGAGCCGAAAAGCCGGAATCCAAACGCAAACGACCGGCATCGCAACATCCTCAGCGACGCGTACGTTGATCGTGCATGTTGCCGGCACTCGTCCTCGCGTTCGCGATTCCCACGTACGGGCCGATGCCCGCACCCACGCCCTCCGCTCCGGCGTACCTGCGCGTGCCGACCGTGCCGACCGAAGCGCTGATCGTCAATTCCGGCTCGACGAATCGCGCGGGATACCGTCTGCGCGTTTCGGCCGACGGCTGGGCGTCGCTGCAGCAAGGTGACATGCCGGTTCGCAAACGCATCTCGGCGAAGCTGGTCGATCGTTTCTTCGCGGATCTGAAGGCGGCCGGAACGCTGGACAAGATGATCTCGGCGCGCTGCATGAAGAGCGCTTCGTTCGGATCTACCACGCAGATCGGGTATCTCGGCAAGATGTCGCCGGATGTGTCGTGTCCGGGGGGACCGGCGATGCGCACGCTCCAGGTCGACGCCGAGGCACTCGCCGATGCCGCCGGCGTCTCGATGCTTCCGCGAGCGGGATCATGAGAAGGCCCTGAGAGTGTGGTGAGCGTTCGCTGAAATTGGGTGTCGCGAAGCGTGCCTTGGGCGTACGATGATTGCGGACTCCGGTCCACCACGCAATCATCGCTAGGAGACATCCGATGCTCACCAAGACCCTCCTCGCCACCGCGCTGTTCGCCTCGTTCGTCGCACCGCTCGCCGCCAGCGCCGGTGAGGTCGAGAACCGCATCCATCACGAGAACGCCCGCATCAATCAGGGCGTGCGCAGCGGCTCGCTGACGTACGGTGAATACCATCGCCTCGACAACGGCGCCGATCGTCTTCAGGCCGAACGCAACCGCGATCTGCGCCGCGACGACGGCCACCTCACGCGCGCGCGAGGTTCGCACGCTCAACCGTCAGGAGAACAACCTCTCCGACCGCATCTATTTCGACAAGCATGACCGCGCGCGCCAGCACTAGATCGCTGCTTGTCCCGAGTGCCGATCGCGCTGCACCGGGAAGCCTGTCCCCAGCGTGAAGGGTGAGGAACGCGTGTCGACCAGCGGCGCGCGGTCCTCAAACGAATCGCAGCGCACGAGCGCGTCGCCCACCGGGGCGGCGCGTTTGTGTTTGCGCACGGTCGCGCGCACGTCGTAGCCGGCGAGCTCGGAGACGTGGCCCGCAGGGCCGTTCCAGCGCACGCGCTCGATCGTCGTCTCCAGCCGCAGCGTGGCGAAATAGCGAAGCTCCGCCGAGGCTTCGTCCCCGATCGTGACGAGCAGCACGTTGGCGCGGTGCGCCAGGCTGGCCAATCGCGTCCACATCGCCGAGCCCGTCCCGCGACCGCTCGGCAGCGTCGGGATGACCACGACGGTGAACGCGCCGGAGCGCACGATGATGTCGGCGGCGCGCGCCACCCCGATCGGTTCGTCGACGGGTACGATCAACAGCCGCTCGACCCGCACCCCTGCCGCGACCAGTGCCGGCGGAAACAGATCGATCCCGACCACCGCTCCCAGCCCCCGCCGGGTCGCCGCCGTGAGGAGCCGCGCCGCCAGAGCGCTGCGGCCGGAGCTGGGCGGACCCTCGATGCTGGCGATCGTCCCACGCGGAAAACCGCCGCCTACCGCAGCGTCCAGCCCGGCGATCCCGGTGCGCACCAGCGCTTCGTCGCCCAGCGCGAAGGCTGCCGCAGTCGCCTCCCGGTGTTCGCGGTCGAGACGCTCGCGCAGGTCCGCAAAAACCTGTCCTGGAGAGGCCCATCGGACGATCATCCTAATCGAACGTATGTTCGATGTCAATCCGCTCGGAACGCTCCTTTTCGGCGGGCCCGGGCGCCCTATCGATGCATGACGGCGATGAGAATCGTGATCCCGACCGAGACGGCGGCGAACGCTCGCGTAAGCCGCCAATCCCGCCGTAACGCGAAGACCGCCGTGCCGATCAAGAGGACGACCCAGAGAATCAGGGCGGCGTCTAGCGTAGTGGGCATTCGTCAGCGCCTTCGGCGCCGCGGTTCGGCTCTACTCGCCGCGCTCGGCTTGCCGGGTGGCGAGGTAACCGGCGAGCACGAACACGAGGACCTCGCGGTGGGTCGCGTCGAGCTCGTAGTCGGCCATCGCCTCGTCGACCAACGCGAACGACCCGAACAGCGCGACGGCCAGCACGAAGGCGAGTTCGTCGTCATCTCGGGCGAAGGCGATCGCCGCCGCGGACTCAACCCCCACGACGGCGGCCAACAGCGTCCCCAGGACGGGCGGGGTAACCGCAGCGGGGCCAGCAGCTTCTCGATCGCGGCGAAGTTGTGCGAGCGCCAACGCGCGGCCCCGGGGATGATTCCAAAGGTCGCGGCCAGATCGCACAGGTTCTTGAATGCGGCCAGGCCGTGCCAGGCGGAGAGCACGGCGAGGACACTGCGGCGGACGGAGATCATGTGGCCACCCTCTTCCCCAGAAGGGACAACCGTCCGAGGTGGGGATGAAGCGGAGAGCCCGTGACCGCACCCTCCACCATTTTCGCCTCGGCGATTGACGTCGCCCCGATCCGCTACGTCGATCGCACCTTTGCCAACGGGCTGCGTGCCATTTTGGTCCGCGACCCACGCGTACCGTCGGTGGCGATCAACCTTGCGTACCGGGTCGGCGGCAAGGACGACCCGCCCGGACGCTCGGGTTTCGCGCATCTGTTCGAGCACTTGATGTTCAAAGGGACGGCGCGCACGGGGCCCGAGACGATCGATCGGCTCACCGAGGACGTCGGCGGCTTCAACAATGCCTTCACCACCGAAGACATCACCAACTACTACGAGGTGATTCCGTCGAACCACCTCGAGCGGCTGCTGTGGGCCGAAGCGGACCGGCTTGCGGCGCTGGTGGTGAACGAAGACAACTTCGTGACCGAGCGCGACGTCGTCATCGGCGAGTACGATCAGCGCATCCTCGCCGAACCGTACGGAATGCTCGATGAGCTGGTCAATCGCGAAGCGTACGCGGTGCATCCGTATCGGCGCGGAGTCATCGGCAGTCCGGCCGAGCTGAACGCCGCGTCGCTGGACGACGTCGTCGCGTTTCACCGGACGTACTACCGGCCCGACAATGCGGTGCTCGTCGTCGCCGGCGATCTGGACGTCGACCAGACGATGCGCTGGATCGATGCGTACTTCGGAGCGATCGCGACGCCCGCGACGCCGATCCCGCGAGTGCGCGTCGTCGAGCCGCCGCAAGCCGCGGAGCGCCGGTACGAGTATCGCGCGGCGAACGTGCCGCTGCCGGCGTCGGAAGAGGCCTATCACATTCCCGGTGCCGCGCATCCCGATGCGGCCGCGCTCGACGTGCTCGAGACGCTGCTGGGCGGCGGCCGCTCGTCGCGGCTCTACACGGCGCTCGTGTATCACAAGCAGCTCGCTTCGAGCACGTACTCGGCGGCCGACCTGCGCGAGCAGCCCGGCTTGTTCGGCGTACGGGTGACGTGCGCGCGCGGCGTCGAGCTCGCGCAAGCGCGCGCCGCGCTGGAGCTGGAGCTGGAGCGAGTGCGCACGCAGCCGCCCGACGACGTGGAGCTGGAGCGGGTGCGCACGCAGATCGCGAGCACGGTCGTTCGCTCGCGCCAGACCAACAACGGCGTCGCGCTGACCGTGGTGCGGGCGGTCACCGAGCGCGGCGATCCCGAGCTGGTCAACGGCGACCTCGCGCGCTATCTGGCCGTCACCGCCGACGACGTGCTGCGGGTCGCGCGTACGTACTTGCGCGCCGAGAACCGCACGGTCATCGAGTACCTGCCGCAGTGAGGGCGCTCACCGCCCCCGCAGCCGGTCCGCCGCGCGACGCGACACTGCCCGCGCCGGTCGAGCGCGTGCTCGACAACGGCTTGCGCGTCGTCGCGTTCGCGCAGCGCAATCTGCCGCTGATCGCAGCGCAGCTGGTCGTCCGCTGCGGCGGCGCCTCGGAGCGCGAGGACGAGGCGGGGCTGTCGGCGCTGGTCGCGGCGCTGCTGACGCAAGGGACGACCGCGCGCGGTGCGATCGAACTCGCCGCCGCGGCCGACGCGCTCGGCGCGCGGCTCGACGCCGCATCGGGATACGACGCGTCGATCGTCAGCGTGAGCGCGACGACGCCGGCGTTTCCGGCCGCATTCGCGTTGCTCGACGAGGTCGTGCGCCAACCGGCCTTCGCGCCGCACGAAGTCGAACGCGTCCGAACGAAGTCGATTTCCGACCTGAGCCTCACCTATGCCAATCCGAGCGCGGTCGCGCGGCTGGTCTCGCAGCGCGTCGCGTACGGCGGTGCGCCGTACGGTCATCCCGTCGCCGGAACCGTGGCGACGTTGACGACGCTCGGGCGCGATCGCGTCGCGTGGTTTCACGAGCGTTTCTATCGGCCCGACGACGCGGTGCTCGTCATCGGCGGTGACCTGGCGGTCGACGACGCGTTCGCGCTCGCCGAGCGCGTGCTGGGCTCGTGGCGGGCGGCGGGTCCGTTGCCGGACCGGCCGCCGTTCGGTGAGATCCCGCCGCCGCGCTCGCGCGTCGTGATCGTCGACAAGCCCGATTCCGGCCGGACCGCGCTCTACTCCGGCCGCGTGACGATCGAGCGCGCCTCGGCCGACTACTACGCCGCGACCGTCGCGGTGGCGGTGCTGTCGGGATACAGCGGCCGGCTCAACCAAGAGATTCGCGTGAAGCGCGGCTTGTCGTACGGCGCCGGCGCGATGCTGGCGGTGCGGCGGATGCCGGGCCTGTTTCTCACCTCGACGCTGGTCGATCACGCGCGCGTCGTCGAGGCGACCGAGGTGACCGCCGCGACGATCCGCTCGCTGGCCGATGCGCCGGCGACCGATGAAGATCTGGTCACGCGCAAGGCGACCGTCACCGGCGGTTTCTACCGTTCGATCGAGACGATCGACGGAATCGCCGGCACCGTCGCCGAGCACGTGCTCTACGACGTGCCGCTGACCGACATCAACGAGTACACGCGACGCGTGCAGGCAGTCGACGCCGCCGCGGTGAGCGCGTTCGCCGCGCGCGGACTCGTCCCGGACGATTTCGTCGTGCTCGTCGGCGACGCGTCGAAGTTCGCCGGCGAGCTCGGCCGCACGCACGCGGACGTGCGAGTGATCCCGTTCGACGTGCTCGACCTCAGCTCAGCGGCGCTCGGCGGCTGAAGGTCGACGCGTGGCCGGCAATCTCTCGGCTCCGCAAACGCGGGTGCGACGGCATCCCGAGCGCGCGAGCTATGATCCCGCGCTCGTTCATGCGATCCTCGACGACGCGTACGTCGCGCACGTCGCGGTGATCGTCGACGGGGCACCGGTCGTACTGCCGTACGCGTGCGCGCGCGTCGGCGATGAGCTCGTGCTGCACGGCTCGACCAAGGCCGGGATCCTCTCGGCGGTCGCGACGGGGACGCCGATCTGCGCGACGGTCACGCATCTCGACGGGCTGGTCCTGGCGCGCAGCGCGTTCGAGTCGTCGATGAACTACCGGTGCGTCGTCGTCCAAGGCCTCGCGCGCGTCGTCGTCGATCGCGCCGAGAAGGTTCGCCTGCTAGACGCCTTCGTCGATCGCGTCCTGCCGGGGCGCCGCGCGCAGATTCGCGGCATGACCGCCGTCGAGCTGCAGGTGACGCAGGTCGTCGCCGTCCACCTCGACGCCGTCTCGGCGAAAGTCCGCACCGGACCACCCAAAGAACCCAAAGAAGACCACCAGCCCGAGCTCTGGGGCGGCGTGATTCCACTCACCCTTACCCCCGGCATACCCCAACCCGACGACATTACCGCCCCCGGCGTCGCGCTGCGCTTGTCGAAGCGCGAACCCTGACGGCGCGTTTACGGGATGAGAAGCAGCTTGCCGGTGGTCTTGCGGGCTTCGAGGTCGCGGTGGGCTTGGGCGGCTTCGGCGAGCGGATAGGTTGCGCCGATGCGGACGTGGAGCTTGCCGCCGAGAACCGCTTCGAAAAGGTCGTGTGCGCGGCCGAGCAACTCTTCGCGGGTGGCGATGTAGTTGCCGAGCGTCGGCCGGGTGAGAAAGAGCGAGCCGCCGGCGGCCAGACGCGCCGGTTCCACCGCCGGAACGGGCCCGCTGGAGTTGCCGAAGAGCGCGAGCAATCCGCGCGGCCGCAGCAGACTCATGCTGCGTTCCCACGTCTCTTTGCCGACCGAATCGTAGGCGACGTCGACGGCGTGCTCGCCGACGATCGCGCGCGTGGCCTCGGCGAAGTCGCCGTCGGCGTAGTTGATGACGTGATCGGCGCCGAAGCCGCGCACCAGCTCGGCTTTCTCTTCCGTGCCGACCGTAGCGATGACCGTTGCGCCACGCGCCTTGGCGAGCTGCACGAGGGTCGAGCCGACGCCGCCGGCGGCCGCGTGCACGAGCGCGATGTGTCCCGCGCGCAGCGGGAACGTGTCGGTCGCGAGATAGTGCGCCGTCATCCCCTGCAGCATGACCGCGCACGCGGTGCGGTCGTCGACGCCGTCGGGTATCGGCACGAGTTGGCGCACCGGCACGGCGTTCGCTTCGGCGTACCCGCCCAGATTCGGGGTCTGCGCGTACGCGACCCGGTCACCCACGTTCAGCTCGGTGACGCCTTCGCCGACGGCTTCGACCACGCCGGCGCCTTCGGCGCCGACGACGAACGGCAGGTCGCGCTTGTACAGACCGGTCCGCAGGTAGACGTCGATGAAGTTGACGCCGGCGGCGCTCTGTCGAACGAGCGCCTCGCCGGCACCGGGCGACGGCGTCGGAAGATCGGCCGGCGTGAGAACCTCGGGACCGCCCAGGCGGTCGATGCTGATCGCTTTCACGACTACTGCGACCGCAAAAGCGCTGGGGCGGTTTCCGGCTCCGCCGGCCGTGGTACGGTTACGTCGTGGAACGCCGTGACCTCTACGAAGACGACTTGACCGAGGAGCGCCAGCCCTCTCCCGCGCAACGGAACGACGTCGCCGCAAGCGAGACGCTGGACCCCGACGAATCGTCCGACGACGACGTTCGCAAGCGCGAGGACTGAGCCGGGCGGAGGGCGCCGGCTAGGTGTGCCCGGTGTCGCCGGTCGCGCTGGTGCCGGGGACGCGCGGAACCCCGGGCTCGCTGAGCGACTCGTCGGCGACGCTGGTGGTGCTGGTGGTGAGGGCGCCGGCGTCACCCTGCGTGCCCATCGTCTCGTTCTGAGCTTGTGTGGTCCGGCCCGCGGCCGCGGCGCTGCCGGCGTGGAACAGATACGACGACGACGCCGGATCGAGCGCGCCGGACGGCGCCTCTTCGACCATCGCGGCGAAGTGCTGAAGGTCGTGCTGCAACCGGCGTTCGAACTGCCCGCCCGCGCCGAGCGCCTCGCCGATCTGTCCCAGAAAGCCCGCCGGCGGCTCGTACGACACCTCGACCGTCAACCGTGTGCTGCCGGCGCCGATCGCTTCGAAGCGAACCCGTCCGCTGTTGGTCAGACCGTCGATCGATCGCCATCCGATCTGCTGATCCGCGATCCAGCCGTCATTGACGGCGTCCCACTCATGTTTGCCGACGACGTCGACCACCCAATGGCTGCGCACGTCGTCGAGGTAGGTGACCTCCTTGACGAAGGTCATGAACTTGGGATAGTCGTTGAAGTGGGTGTAGAGCTCGTAGACCTGATGGACCGGGGCGTTGATCGTGACCGCTGCGCTGTGCTCCGCCATGGAAACGCGTCTCCTCTGCCGTCCGGATGATGTACTCTACCCCTCCGGGAAGCCGCCGAACGCGGGTACGATAGCCGAACGCATGCGCCTGCACTTCGATCCCGAGCTCGTCAAAGAAACGTACCGGCGCTTCGCCGCCGACAAGGCGCCGCGTCTCGCCGCGGCGCTCTCTTTCACGACGATCTTCGCGATCGCGCCGCTGTTCATCATCGTGATCGCCGTCGCCGGTTACGCGATCGGCGTCGCGAACGGGACCGGCCACGGCCATTCGATCGTCGAGGAGAAGCTATTGACCGCGGTCCGGCAGTCGGCGGGTACCGGCGCTGCCGACGCGGTTCGGGATATGGTGACGGCGAGCTTCAACCGGCCGCGCCAGTCGGTCGTCGCCCAGCTGCTCGGCTGGATCACGCTCGTGCTCGGCGCCGCCGGGCTGTTCGCGGCGCTGCAGGATGCGCTCAACTCGATCTGGCACGCCGAGCCCCCGAAAGTGCCCATCCTGACCGCGATTCGCGATCGGCTCGCCTCGATCGGAATGCTGCTGGCGATCGGCTTTCTGCTGCTCGTGACGACGGCGCTGAACGCCGCGATCACCTACGTGTCGACGTACGTCGCGCGGGCGTTGCCCTTCGCGGGCGCCGGCTGGTTGTTCGGCATCGTCAACGTGCTCGTTTCCGTCGCGTTGATCGCGCTGCTGTTCGCGCTCATGTTCAAGTACTCTGCCGGACACGCCGATCGCTTGGCACGACGTGTGGACCGGCGCGATCGTGACCTCGGCGGCGTTCGTGATCGGCCAGACGCTCATCGCGCTCTACCTCGGCCGGGCCGGTGTGGCGTCGGCATACGGCGCCGCCGGCTCGCTGCTCGTGCTGCTGCTGTGGATCTACTACTCGTCGATGATCCTGCTCTTCGGTGCGGAGTTCACCCGCGTGTACGCGGAGCGGCACGGCTCGCGCGCCGGCGCCGCGGCGCCGGCCTCGTCCGCCGCCTAAGAACGAACGGCGGCGCTGCCGCTGACGAGCCGTGTGCCGGACCATTTTTCGTACGGCTGAATGCGCCGGAAGATCCCGAACCAGCCGACGATGGCGAACAGGCTCACGACGAGCGAGAGGTAGCGCCCGATCGCGCGCGCGATGCCGACCCGCCCGCGGTTCACGCCGACCACGCGCAGATCCGAGACCATCATCCCGAACGTCTGGCCGATCAGGGAGACGAGCACGACGACGTAGATCGTCATCGCCAGCCACATCATCCCGTTGCCGGTGGCGAACGTGACGTGCGTGTGCCCGTTGTTCAGGGTCGTCGACGAGCCCGAGCTCACGGCGTTGCTCGCCACGTTCATCACGCCAACCATCCAGGACGGCGTATCCTTGTCGGCGGCGACTTCCTTGAGCACCGCGCTGACGGTCGGGCTGGGCGTGAACCTTTGCTGCACGGCCGCCGCGGCGGGGACGATCGCCTGGACGACCGCGACATCGACGAAAAACGCCGCCGTCCGGCGCCAAAAGCTCGCGTAGACCGCTTCGCGCGCGTCGGCGACGGCCGGCGCCGACGCGTTTTCGGCGAACCGCTGCGCCCACGTCGCGTACAGCGGGTCGCGCGCGAAGCGATGCAGCGCCGCGATCCGGTTGGTCGCATACGGCGTCGACGCCGTCCACTCGGCCAGGCGCAGCGACGGTTCCGCGTGCAGCTCTTTGAGCTGCTCGGCGAACGCACCCAGATCGATCTTTCGGCCGACGCTCCCGAAGGTCGAGACGGCGATCGCCCGCATCGCCGCGTCGAGCGATCCGCAGCACAGCAGTCCGATGCGGTCGGCGGTGTAATCGATCCGCCGCAGCCAGGAACCGAAGGCGAGCGCGATGACGCCGGTCTCGCGTCCGTTCGCGCTCAGCAGTGACGTGAAGCGCGTGTGGCCGGCGGCGATGTGCCCGAGCTCGCGCCCGATCAAGAAACGCAGCTCGTCGTCGCCGAAGTGCTCCACGTATTGCGCCGAGAGAACGACGGCATAGGGCTCGCCGATCCCGATCGCGACGACCGGCACGAACGGGTCGTCGCGCACGAAGACGTGCGGCGTCACCATCCGCATCCGGCGCGCGCAGTCATCGACGACCGCGTGGATGTGACCGAATTGGCCGGCATGGACGCGCAGACCGCCGCCCAGCAGCCGGCCGCGCGAGAACGAGACGTAGACCATGGCGACGACGACCAGCAACCCGATCTCCTGCCAGGTGATCGCGTGCTGAAGCGCCCAGCCCAGCACGGCGACCGTGATGGGCAGGGTGAGCAGCGTCCATACGAACGTGGTCCGCTCGCCGCGAACGCGAAGCGACTCCCTTCCCGCGAAGAGCGTCGTCACGGTGCCCTCCTACTTCAGCATGAAACCGCTAGCGTGGGCTTGGCGTTCGTAGCTGAACTTCCCGTCCGTGATCCGGTAGAAATAACAGTTCGGGTTGAGCACGTCGCCGTTGGGGCCGAACTGATACGCGCCGGTGATCGTGTCGTACGAGCCGCCGTTGGCGAGCGCGCGGATCATCGCGAGTCGATTCGTCACCTTCATCCGCGTCGACGCGTTGTAGATCAACTGGACCGCCGCGTAGCCGTATGCCGCCACCGGCGTGAGGGCGCCGTACTGGACTTGGTAATCCTGCACGTAGCGCTGCGTGGTCGGCGCCATCGGATAGTAGGGAACGGGCGCCGAGACGACGAGTCCCTCCGCCTCCTTGGCGAACTCCTTGAGCGTGAGCGCGTCGAAAAACCCCTGCGTACCGACGAACCGTCCGGTGTAGCCTTTGCCGCGCAGTACCGCCATCAGCGGCCCCATGTCGTCGACGTTGCCGGCCAGCACGACGCAATCGGGAGTCGTGGCTGAGCACGGCGCCGGCGGCGTTGACGTAGTCGGGTTTGTCCAGCGAAAACTGCGTGCCGACCGCGCCGATGTGGAGCGCGCCTGCCCGGCGCAAGAAACCCGGCGGCGACGTCGGGACCGTACGGGCCGTCCTGCGACACGACGTGCGGCGCTTTCGAGCCGGTCGAGATCACGTATGCGGCGACCAGGCTCCCTTCGTCGGAATCCTTGGCGGGCAGGCGGAACACGTTGCGATAGCCTCGCTCGGTGATCCGGTCGTCGGTGACGGTCGGGACGATCAGCGGTATCTGCGCGTTCGCGTACGCTTGCAGGGTGACCAGCGTTGTCGCCGCGCTGAGATGGCCGATCACGGCGAGCGCGTCCGGCGCACCGGTGGCGAAGTCGGCTTGCACCGACGCCTGGGCGGCCGTGTTGTGGTCGTCATACGCGTTGTACAGCACCAGCGACTGATACGAAGGACGGTCGCGGTTGATCTCGTCGACCGCGCCGCGCACGCCGCTGAGCAACTGCTGGCCGAGGCGGCCGTCGGGGCCGCTCTGCGGGCAGACCACCGAGAAACGGAACGTCGGCGTGAACGGTACGATCTGGGCAATTTGGTCGTGAGCTCGTCGAAGTGTGCCGGCGAGCGCTCCGGCGCCGGCGAGAAATTGCGCGCGGATCATCCGACCAGGTACGACGCCAGCGTCGTCCCCAAGAAGCCGACCGAGAACGCCATGTTGGTGAGGAACACGCGGTCGTTGAGCACGAAGACGTCCTTGGCGAGCGCGATCAGCCGCTTTTCGTAGACGGTCACGCCCAGCGCCAGCGCGACGCCGACGTAGTACAGCCAGCTCGCGTGCGCGATGATTCCCGCACCGAGCAGCGCCAGCGTCATCACGACGTGCAGCCCGACCGGCCACACGCGCGCGCTGGACTCACCGAATCGTTGCGGGAACGAGCGCACGTCGTGATCGACGTCGAAGCGCACGTCCATCAGCGCGTAGAGGATGTCGAAACCCGCGACCCACACGGTGACCGCCAGGAACAGCAGCAGCGCCGGCACGGTGATCGTCCCGGTGATCGCGACGTACGCGCCCAGCGGTGCGCACGCATCGACGGCACCCAGCACGAAGTGCACGGTCCAGGTGAAGCGCTTGCACAGCGGATAGCCCACCGCGCCCAGCGCGGCGAGCGGCAGCAGCTTGAGGCACAGCGGGTTGAGCATTGCGGCGCTGAGCACCAGCAATCGCGAGGCCCGCGACGATCGCCCAGATCATCACCGACGGCGACAGCTTCCGCTCGCGACCGCGCGCTTGGCGGTGCGCGGGTTCGCGGCATCCATGTCTTTGTCGAAGTAACGGTTCGCCGCCATTGCCGCCGTGCGCGCGCCGACGACGGCGAGCGTGATCCACCACAGCTGCCACCATGCCGGCAGACCGCGCGCCGCCATCACCGCGCCGACGTACGCGAACGGCAGCGCGAACAACGTGTGCTCGATGCGAATGTCGCGCAGAAACAGCTTGACGGCGTTCATTCCTTCGCCCGCTCCGTTCGCGGTGCGATGTCGTCGGGCGAGGCCGAGGCCGAAGCGAGCAGTCGGGCCAGCCGGGCCGCGCCTTGGCCGGACCAGTCGTCGGCGACGCCGATCCGCGCCAGATCGCCGATCCCGTACTCGGCCCAGCGCGCGCTGACCCGTTCGCGCGTCGGGGCGTCCATGCGGATCTCCGGCGGCCAATCACGCCGATAGCCTTCGTCCGCCCGCTTGCGCGTCGCGTCGATGCCGAGCTTATGTCCCAGCGCGAGATCGTACGAACCGGCGTGGTCGAGATCGTCGACCGGCCCCGGCATGACGACGAGATCGCGCGACGCGTCGATGTTGTTGAGGGCGAACCACACGACACCGCGCACGTCGTGGACGTCGACATCGTGATCGACCACGACCAGACAACGCGTGAGCATCATCATGTGTCCCAGCCCCCACAGCGCGTTCATCACTTTTTTCGCTTGACCGGGATACGACTTCTTGACCGCGACGATCGCCAGGTTGTGAAAGCCGCCCTCCACCGGCAAATTGTAGTCGGTGATCTCTGGGACCACCATTTGAAGCAGCGGGAGAAAGATGCGTTCGGTGGCTTTGCCCAGCCACGCGTCTTCCATCGGTGGTTTTCCGACGACGGTTGCACCCCAGATCGCGTCGGGACGATGCGTGATCGCGCTGACGTGCAAGGTCGGATAGAGGTCGGCAGCGCTGTAGACGCCGGTATGATCGCCGAACGGACCTTCGACGCGCAGGTCCCCGTTGTCGACCCAGCCTTCGATGACGAAGTCCGCGTCGGCCGGAACGTCGAGGTCGACGGTGAGCGCCTTGGTGATGCGCACCGGCTTGCCGCGCAGGTAGCCCGCGAAGGCGAGCTCGTCGACGACCGGCGGAAGGGGTGCGGTGGCGGCATAGGTCAGCGCCGGATCGCCGCCGACCGCGATCGCGACCGGGATCTTCGCGCCCCACTTGTCGGCGTGCGCGCGCCCGTGCTTGTGCCGCTGCCAGTGCATCCCTGCCGTTTGCGCATCGTAGATCTGGACGCGATACATCCCGACGTTCGGCCGCCGCGTCTCGGGATCGCGCGTGAAGACCAGCGGCAGCGTGATGAACGGGCCGCCGTCGAGCGGCCACGTCGTGAGCACCGGCAACGCGCGCAGATCGGGCGGGTCCATCGCGATTTGCTGCGAGGGCGCGCCGGTGATGCGGCGCGGGATCGCCGAGGCGCCTGCCGCCGCGAGTCCGGCCAGCCGGCCGAGCTTGCCGCCGATCGTCGCCGGCAAGGCGAAATCGATCGTGGCGCGCAGCCGCTCCTCGACCTCGCGCAGCGATCCCGCCCCCAGCGCCAGAGCGACCCGCCGTTCGCTGCCGAACTGGTTGGTCAGCACCGGGAACCGCGAGCCGCGCACGTTGCGGAAGAGCAGCGCCGGGCCGCCCGCCTTCACGACGCGGTCGGTGATCTCGGCGATCTCGAGGCGCGGGTCGACGGCGGCCTCGATCGTCGCCAGCTCACCGGCGTCGCGAAGGGCACGGACAAACGCCCCCAGCGATTCGTAGGCCACCGTGGCATGTTAGACGGAGCGGAAGCGCGGTCTTTGCGGGACCCGCGTCCATCAATCGAGATGACACGGGGGAGCCGATCAAAAAGGACCCGTGATGGCACAGTTCATGGCGCTCGTGCGCCGCGACTACGAGCGATTTTCCCAGTCCGCGTTCACGCGCGAGCTCCTCGATGCCGAGGCCGAGGCGGCGCGAGCGCTCTACGCCCAGGGCGTTTTCCGTGCGGTGTGGGGTCGGATGGACTCGCCCGGAGCGGTCATCTTGATGGAGGCGGAATCGCTCGACGCGGCTCTGGCCGCGTTCGAGGCGCTGCCGCTCAAAGAGAAGCAGATGTTGCTGGTCGACCAAGTCGTACCGTTGACCCCGTATCGCGCCTTCTGCCCGCAGGGCTGAGCTGCACAGGCGTCCTTCGACGGGCTCAGGATGACGAGGGGAGCTCAGGAGGACGGGGCTGCGCTGACGATGGCTACCGAGGCCTCGCGCCGGCCGCTCCGATGGAGTAGCGCCTCGGCGGTGCGCGCGCCGGCGGCCCACCAGGCATCGTCGATCGGGACGGTCGCGGCAACGAGCAGGTCGTCGCGGCGCAGGTGGACGCGCTCGACGAGATCGCGCGGCTCGATCCCGGTTCCGAGCGCTCCGGCGCGTCCGTGCAGCGGTCGCGGCACGCCGAAGTCGTCGATGAGCGCTACGTGCAACTGTCCCGCGCCGGCGATGTCGACGTCGTTCTGGGCGGGATCGAGGGCGAGAAACACGATCGCCGCGGCGAGCTCGTCGTCGCGCGCTTCGCGGGCGTGCTTTCGCACGACGCGGTCGAGGCCGGCGAGCGCGGAAGCGAGTGCGCCGCGAGAGGTGACGAGCGCGCGCGCACCGGTTCGCAGCAGGTCGCACACGACGACCGGATCGCGGCCGGCCAGCACCGCGCCGACCGCGACGACCGCCGCGCCGTCCGCGCTCGTCCACGACTCAGCGAAGGTACTGCCGTACTTGCGAGGATGCGGGGCCCGAGAGGTGACGTCGACGCGCATCGGCTAGTTCTTCGGCCACCGGGCGCCGCATGAGGATCGCATCCAACGCGACGCCGTCACGACGGGCGATCGCCGCACGTTGCACGACCTTGTCGACGAAGCCGGCTGCGAAATAGAGCGTGCGCGCGGCGTCGTTGTCGGGAAAGACGCGCAGGGTCAACGCGGTCTTGCCGTTGGCGTGGGCCCATGCAATCGCTTCGTCGAGTAGCGCGCGACCGATTCCACGGCGCCGGTACGGCGCGGCGACGAGCATGCCGAGTTCGGGCTCCGGCGCATCCACGTCGAAGATCGTCAGGTCGGCGATGACGTCGCGTTCTTCCACGGCGACCCAGCCCACGCACCAACGACGCAGCAGACCGTCGCGCATCGTGCGCGCGCGCGCGCGCACGTCGAACGGCCACTCCGTCGCGATCCAGCGCCCTTCGCGGGCGATCTCGGCCAAAAGGCCGACGACCGCGTCGACGTCGCGCTCGCCTTTGGGGCGCACGAGCCAACCGGTCCGCGTCATCGTTCGCCGATGCCGAGCTTGGCGAGATACGACGGCAGGACGTCGACCGGATCGCCGGCGCTGGTGATCGATAGGCCGTGCCAGGCGTAGCGCACCACGCCGTTCGCGTCGAGCAAAAAGTCGGCCGGGATGCGATACTTCGTTCCGGCGCGCAATTGCACGTCGGCCGGAATGACGGCGTCGAGCTGCTCGATCGGATAGACCGCGACGGGAAACGGGAGCGCCGCGGCCGTGACGGCGGCCCGCGCGGCGTCGGCGTCCTCGAGTACGTCGACTCCGAGGAAGTGAACGCGGTCACCGTAGGTCGCGTACGCGCTGCGCACGAACGGCAGCGCCTCCTGACACGGCGAGCACCAGCCCGCGAACAAGAACACGTAGGTCGGCTCGCCGCGCAGGTCGCTCAAGGCGATCGTTGTTCCGTCGTCCGCGGCGAGCGTCATCGGCGCGGGGACGCGGCCGACGTCGTCGGACAAGTCGAACACGGTCGCCGGGCGATGCGCCGCCGCGGTGAACGCGAACGCCGCCGCGACGGCCAGCGTGAGCGAGCGAAGAGCCGACATGGAGAGAGCCCGTCTTGCGACGGGCTCTCGGTGGGTTTCCTTCCGCTCGGTGGTTATTGGCCCGAGCTGCCGGTCGGTCGAGGACGCCGGCGCCGCGGACGGTCTCCACCGCCACCGCCGTCGTTGCCACCGCTGGGGGCGTCGCGCCGCGGCGGGGCGCCGTTGCTGCGCGGGGGCCCCGAGTGGACCGCCTGCTCGTCGCCACCGTGCGCCGGTGCTCCGCCGCCGGCTGCTCCGCCGAGGACGGCCTTTCGGCTGAGGTTGATCCGTCCTTGCGAGTCGATCTCGATCACTTTGACCATGATCTGATCGCCCGGCTTGACCACATCCTCGACGCGCTCGACCCGGTCTGGGGCGAGCTGCGAGATGTGCACCAGGCCTTCCTTGCCCGGCAGGATTGCGACGAAGGCTCCGAAGTTCATCAAGCGCGTGACGGTGCCGAGGTAGGTCTCGCCCGGCTTCACTTCCTTGGTGAGCGCTTCGACCATCTGCTTCGCCTTTTCGGCGCCGGCCGCGTTCGCGCCGGCGATGAAGACGCGCCCGTCGTTCTCGATGTCGATCTTCACGCCGCAGTCGGCGACGATCTTGTTGATGACCTTGCCGCCGGGCCCGATCACGTTCTTGATCATGTCGGGGCTGATCTGCAGCACGATCATGCGCGGAGCGAACTCGGACAGCTCGGCGCGCGGTTCGGTGATCGTTTCCTTGAGTTTGTCGATGATGAACAACCGCGACTTCTTCGCCTCGATCAGCGCTTCGCGCATGATCTCGATCGTAATCCCCGCGACCTTGATGTCCATCTGGATCGCGGTGATCCCGTCGACGGTACCGGCGACCTTGAAGTCCATCTCGCCCAGCGAGTCTTCGAGGCCCTGGATGTCGGTGAGGATCGCGTATTTGTCGCCCTTGAGGACGAGCCCCATCGCGACGCCGGCGACGTGTCCCTTGATCGGAACGCCTGCGTCGAGCAGCGCGAGCGTCGAACCGCAGACCGACGCCATCGACGACGATCCGTTGGACTCGAGCACTTCGCTGATCAGGCGCAGGGTGTAGGGGAAGTCTTCCTCGGCCGGCAGCACCGGTACGAGCGCCCGCTCCGCGAGCTGGCCGTGACCGATCTCACGGCGGCCCGGCGCGCGCATCGGCCGCGTCTCACCGACCGAGTACGGCGGAAAGTTGTAATAGTGCATGTAGCGCTTGTTGGGGATCGCGAGGATCCCGTCGAGGCGCTGCTCGTCGCTGATCGAACCCAGCGTCGCCGCGGTGAAGACCTGCGTCTGTCCGCGAGTGAAGACGCCCGAGCCGTGGACGCGCGGGACGTAGTGCGTCTTGCACCAGATCGGGCGAATCTCGTCGGGCTTGCGGCCGTCGGGCCGGATCTTCTCGTCGACGACCATGGTGCGGAGCTCGTCCTCTTCCATGGCCTTGACGATCTTGTCGAAGTCCTTCGACTTGGGGTCTTCGATGAGCCCGCGAACGTAGGCGTCGTCCTTCTTCGCCAGTTTCGCGAGCGCCGCGTCGCGGGTGAGCTCGCCGAGCGCGAGGTTGCGCTCCTGCTTGTCGGTGACGCGCATCGCCTTGGTGACTTCCTTGGCCAAGTTCTTGCGCATCCACTTGTCGAGCTTCTCGTCGGTGAGCAGCAGCGGAAACTCGCGCTTCTTCTTGCCGGCTTTCTTCGCCAGTTGATCGATCGCTTTGACGATCTTCTTGATCTCTTCGTGGGCGAAGGCGACCGCTTCGAGGAAGACTTCCTCGGAGATCTGATTGGCGCCGCCTTCGACCATCATCACCGCATCGGCCGTGCCCGCGACGACGATCTCCATTCCGCCGGCCTCGTATTGGTCGAGCGACGGATTGGTGATGAGCTTTCCGTTCTCGTCGCGACCGACGCGAACGGCGGCGACGTTCTTGTGGAACGGGATGTCGCTGACCGCGAGCGCCGCGCCGGCGGCGCAGACCGCGATGACGTCACTGTCCAGACCGGGATCGGTCGAAAGAACCGTCGCGATGATCTGGATGTCGTTGCGGAAGCCGTCGGGGAACAGCGGGCGGATGGGGCGATCGATCTGCCGCGCGCTGAGCACGCCATGCTCGCTCGGCCGGCCTTCGCGCTTGATGTAACCGCCGGGGATCTTGCCCGCAGCGTACATCTTCTCTTCGTAATCGCAGGTGAGGGGGAAGAAGTCGATCCCCTCGCGAGGTTTCTCTGACGCCGTGGCGGCGCACAGAACGACGATTTGATCGCCGTAGCGGACGAGAGCGCTGCCGTTTGCTTGCTTCGCAAGCTCGCCCGTCTCAATGACGAGCTCCCGGCCACCGATCTCGAGCGAGACGGATTCTGGCACTGGTACTCCTAGTTTCTGTTCTTTTGTTTGTTCGCTCTTTTTGTGTGAACAGGCGTAGGTTCGCTGACGTACGGAAACCGGCCTCCGGTCGGATAAGCGAGCCGATTTGACCGCCCTCGAGGCAATCGCTTAGGTTAGAGTTGCTGGCGGGTGCTTAGTCACTCAGCGGACTGGCCGCCGTCCGGTGGTCACGCCGTCACCGTTCCTTGCCTTCGGCTGAGGGCCGCCAGGGGGTAGCCGTTCGTGCGTGGTCTGGTCTGGGGTTCCGTCTTGCTGCTACTCGTCGGATGCGGTGGCGGAGGTAGCAGCTCGCCGGCCCCGGCGTCGGTGCGGGCCGGCGACCCATCCGTCCCCGCGGGTGCCACGAACGCGCCGTCCGCGACGCCCAGGGCGACGGCGTCGATCTCGCCGGCCCCGCGGCCGTCGCCGTCGCCGGTTCCGACCGCGACGCCGTCACCGCGCCCGACGGCAACCGCGCAACCGGCGTCGGGGTACGACGTGCGGTCGTACGGCGCGCGGTGCGACGGCCGCACGGACGACATGGCCGCGATCCAGCGGGCCGAACAGGCGGCGGCGCGGGCCGCGCTGCCGGCGCGCGGAACGGTCGTGCAACTGCCGGCCGGTGTGTGCGCCATCGGTGGCCCGATCGCGTGGGACTCCAATGTCTCCCTGACGGGAGCCGGCATGCACGCGACGACGCTTTCCGCGCTCGCCACGTTCACGTTCGACCCCACGAAAGTGCGCACCGGGCCCGACGGCAAGCTGCTCGGAATGATTTGGCTGGACGGGCCGACCGCGACGTCCGCCATCGAGAACGTGACGATCGAGAACGTCGGCTTCGACCCGCGAGCGGGCACTCAGCATTGGAGCGAGAGCACCGGGATCAGGCTCTACTATCCGGTGAGCGCCTACATGCGTCCGATCCACAACCTCGGCATCCAGCACGTCTATTTCGAGCTCGGCGCGAATCCGTCGGCGGCATATACCGCCACCGGCACGGCCGGCCCCAAGGCGTTCGTCGGTGTCGCACTCTCGCGGGTCGGCGTCAACCCGCTCGACCCCAGTCACGATATCGTCTTCAACGACGTTCACGCCCACAACGGCGACGGGATGCTGCGTTTCGTCCTGCTCGGCACGACCGCGAACGGCATCACGTCAAGCTTCTACAATTTGACGGTCACGAACGAGTACGACACGGTCGACCTCGACAACATCGAGGACGACCGGATCGAGATCGACGGAATCACCGCTCCGTACGGCGCGCCATTGAACAACGCGCCGCTCGGACTCATTCGCCATCTGGTCTTTCAGAACATCAACGTGGCCGTGGCGCCGAGCGTGACCGTTGGGAGCATCAACGCGGTGCGCCTCAACAGCTCGTTCAACACCGAGATCGAGGACGTGACCGTGAACGGAGCAAACTATGTCGGCTCTCCGAGCGGCTACGGGCCCTTGAGCGACGGGACGATGCACGACGGAACGGGCTCGGTCACATCGATGAACGGCAACGACATCCAGGGTTACCTCAACAACCTGACCGTCGAGAACGTCAACGCACGGTACACGATCGGCGTCGGGATCACGCTGGGCGCGCCGGCGGGGCAGCCGCTCTCGGCGACGGTGCGCAACATCGTCGTGCACGACGCGTTTCTGTTCGGCGGAATCGGTTTCACGTTCACGACGCCCAAGCCGACGACCCGCACGGCGAATACCCCGTACGACATCGTCGTCAGCGACGTCACGGTCGACGGATCGGCGGAGAACGCCTTGAATCCGGCAGCGAGCCCGATCGGGATCGATTTTCACCGCCATGTCCCGACGGCGGGCGACGACAACGTCCTGCTGCAGAACGTCACGGCGTCGGGCTTCACCACGCCGCTGCTCATCGAGGGCGGTTTCGACGGCATGTTGCTGCAGAACGTTCATTGGACCGGCAGGGCCATCATCGGCAGTCACGTGACCGAGTCGAACTCCGGCCCCATCTAGGACAAAAAAAGCGCCCTTGCGGGCGCTTTCGATCTTCGAGCGGCTACTTGCGCAGGCCGAGCTCTCCGATGAGCTTGCGGTAACGATCGAGGTCCTTGTTCTGTAAATATACGAGCAAGCGCCGGCGCTGACCGACCTGCATCAACAGGCCGCGGCGGCTGTGGTGGTCCTTCTTGTGGACCTTGAGGTGCTCGTTGAGCTGATTGATCGACGCGGTCAGAATCGCGATCTGAACGTCGGCCGATCCCGTATCGTTGGGTCCGCGGCCGTACTTCGTCGCGAGGCCCGCTTTTTGGTCTTTGGTCAGGGGCACGGGGTGACTGGGCTCCTTTCGACTCGCGCGTCAGCAGGCTCCGTGGGCCCGCGACGGCGACCGACGGATCATACCAAAAGCGGCGTGTTGCGTCCAGCACCCGGTCGCCAGCTAGACGGTGGTAGGCTAAACACTCTGCCCGGCGAGCCGATACTTGAAGGTGCTCGCCTATGTATCTCAAGGCGAGCATCCGACAAGGAATCAGGATGAACGCTCGCTCGGTCCGGAAGACCGTACTCTTCTCCCAACGGCTGCTCGTCGCGACGAGCATCTGCGCGTTGGCCGCGTGCGGCGGGGGCGGCAGCACCGGCGCCGCTGGACCCTCCATCCTGCCTGCGCAGGCTCAAAATCAAGGCCTTTCCTCGACCGGGACGTTGTCCGCCGCGACCGGCACGATGGCGTCAGGATACATCGAGTGCGACACCCAAGCGCACACTGCCGTCGGCAACAACTGCGACAATTTCGCGAACTTCACCGCCGCGACGCCGCCGGCATTCGGCGGGTCGTACGCATTCACCGCGGTTGCGGCGACAGCAGCCGGTGCGCCGATCGCGCAGCAGTTGAGCAACGGCGGGGCCCTGTCGTTCGCGAACGGTTCGTATCGCGTGATCGAGGCGCCGTCGGACGGTGCCGCGATGGTCAACATCGCCGGCGGTCCGTGGTCGATGCCCGGCGCCGCGTTCAGCGGAGCAGGCGGCGCGTACGGAAACACGTTCAGCGTGACGTGCACGCACGTTGGAACCGCGAACCTCGTGCTGCAGGTAGTTGCGAACGGCAACACGCAGACGCTTCCGCTCGCCGCCGCGGCGTTCGCCACGAACGTGACGACGGTCGACTGCTCGGCCTCGGGTTCGCTGACCGTCAATTGAGCCAACGGCCCGGCGCCGTTAAAGCGCCGGGTTCTCGTTCGTCTCCTCCATCGCGGCCGTGACGGCGGCGCGCAAGTTCGCGAGCTCCGGCGCAGGGCTCGTCGTCTGCTGGTCCATCCCTTCAATCGTCGTCAACAGCCGCCGCGCCTGAGCGCGATCGATCGCCACGTAGAGATTCCGGGCCAGCTCTTCGTCGAGCTTCTCGAGGGCACGTTTGGCCATGTTGGCCTGACCGAACGAGTATGCGTGATGGCTCGCGTTTCCAAGCAGCTTGAGCTCGGACTCGAGCCAATCGCGATAGTCCTTGAGCAAGGCGTCCTCCCATGGGCGCGGAACCGACGCGCGTGAGCGATGAGTTCGTGACGGTGGCGCGCGTCGCCGACGTCGCGCCGGGGACCGCGAGGGTCGTCGTCGTCGGTGAGCGCGAGATCGCGCTGTTCAACGTCAACGGAACGTTCTATGCCCTCGACAACACCTGCCCGCACCAGGGAGGTCCGCTCGCGGAGGGCTGGGTCGAGGGGATGCGAGTGACCTGTCCCTGGCACGCTTGGACGTTCGAACTGTCCGACGGCTCGATGCCGCTCGGAGACTTCGCCCGGGTCGAGACGTTCGAAGTCCGCGTCGACTCGGACACTGTCCGCGTGGCGCGCCGTTCCCGATCAGAGACCGACCGCTAGGTAGCAGGTAAGCAGGCGGCGGTAAGGCACGCTGTGATAAGACTCGGTTTTGATCGTTGCGGGGCCCGCGGGGGCGTGTTATAACGGGGCTCCCGGCCGGGTGCTCTGGGTCCGGCGGGTCATCAAGGCCCGCTCGTCATTGTGCGCTGTCTTCGTCGTGTGTGGGGGCGTGTGAACCGAAGTATTGCCGCTGAGGAACCCGAGAGCATTCCTGTGCCAAGCCGCAGCGCAGCGCTGGGCGTCATCGCTCGCTCGCGCCGAGATCCGCAATTCTACATTGTCGACGGCGCTCTGCGCTTGGTCTCGGCGACCGCCGGGTTGGCCGATTCGGCGCGTCCCTCACTCCCGGATGACATCCGCGAGGCGGCGCGGATCCTGCTCGAACGGCGTCGCTCGGGCAGCGAGGCGCTGGTTATCCAGCTGCGACACGACGCGATCCTGCGGCTGGTGCCAGCTGACGGGCCCGAGCCGCTGTACGTCATCTTTGTGACCGAAGCACGCAATCCAATCGCGCTCGCCGCCAAGCGGTACGGTTTCACGGCGCGCGAGAGCGAAGTGCTCGCGCTGCTCCTTCAGGGGAAGTCGACCGGCGACATTGCCGCCACCCTGTCGATTTCGCACCTCACCGTGCTGCAGCACATCAAGAACGTCGGGTACAAAATGGGTGTCTCGAAACGCAAGGAGATCGTCGCGACCCTCACCGGCGCACGCTAGATCGGGCACTATCGCTTCGCGCCTTCGAGCGTGAGGCTGCCGTCGGACGTGCACACAACGACCTGTGACGTTCGGCCGGAATCGCGATGTTCGCGATGACCGCTGGACCGTGCGGTAGCGATGCTCGAGGCCGGCGGCAGCGTAAACGCGCCGTAGTCGAATCCCGCTACCGTGCCCTTCCCGTTCGTCCCGGCTAAGGCAAGCGACGCCGTACCGACTCTCGAACAGGTGACGGTGAACGCGTTTCCGGCCGCGAGGCCGTCGACCGTCAAGGCGGATCCCGGCGAGGTCCATGGCCCACCGCTCGTGATCGTCAGGATATCTCCGCCCGGCGTCGTCTCGATGACGTTGACTTTCCGTTGTCGAAGGCGATGCCGGACTGAAAGTAGATCGGGTACCCGTCAGCGTCGCCGGCGACCGCTACGAGCTTGAACTTCCCATTGCTGTACATTCGCGAAGTCCGAACACGTGCCGCTTGGGTCGGCGATCTCGGCGAACGTCGGGCAGACGATGTAGCCTGTCGCCGCGACGCCGGCAAGCGTGAGCGCCCGTTGTTGCTCGCCGGGCTCGCCGGCACTCAAGACCCAGCTCTGCTTGTCCTTCGGCGAGCACGTTCGGCTTAGACGCGTCGTCCGTCGTGACGATCCCGAAGGTATGCGTGCCGGGCAGCGTGGTGAAATGGACGTCAACGAGCTGCCCGGCTGTCTGCGCTCGTGCTGCGTGATGGTGAACGTCGAGCCGTTGGAGGCCGTGATCGGTCTTGTTCGCAAAAGCCGAAGCCTGTGAAACGGCGACGACGCCGTCTTCCACCACGGTAAAGTTTGTCGTGGCAGGCGATACGTAGAGCGCCCGGCGACCGTCGATTGAATCAGTTGCACCGACGTCGTCGGCGGAACGACGAAGCTGATGTCGCCCGCCGCAAGTCCCGGCTGCGGGTTGGTCGTCGGGCCCGGCGGTGCCGCAATGCCGGCGGTCGGGCTCGAACTGGAACCGCCGCACGCGATGATGCTCACCGCAACGAGTGCACCGAACGCGATGCGCAGAACTCGGAGAGGACGGAAGAAAGTCTTGCGCACGCTCAACCCGGCTCTTTTCCTGAAAGAGAGGGCACCCCTCGCAAGGGATGCCCTCTCGGCTATAGAGATCGGAGCGACTTAGATGACGGTGATCGTTCCGGTCGCGGTGCAGTTGATCGTGACGTTGTTCACGCGGGCCGGTCCGCTGGCTCCGTTGTTGCCGCGCGGCAGGACGGCGTTCGCGACGGAACTCGGCGCATAGTCGGTGGACGGGTTGTTGTCGGGGCTCCCGGTGGGCTGCGCCGCAAACGTGCCGCCGGCCGAGTTCAGTTGCAGTTCGAGATTCGCGGTGCCGGTCTTGTTGCACGTCACGCTGAACGGCTGTCCGTACAGGACGTTGCCGGCAGCGCTCGCGCCGCTCCAGTCGCCGAGTACCGTGCCGGCGAGGTGGTTGCCGGGGTTCGTCCACGGCGCACCGGTCTGGGTGATCGTCACGACTCCGGACGGCGAGTCCGAGGGGTTCTCAATGACGCTGAACCCGCCGTTGTCGAAGCTGAGCGGGTTCCCGCTGACGAGTCTGGAACGGGATCGGGAAGCCGTCGTAGTCGGCTGCGACCGCCGTGAACGCGTACGTACCACCGAACGAAGCACCCGTTGCCGGCGTGAAGTTCGCGTAGTTGTCGCAGGTAGCTCGGGTCCGTCGTGTTCTCGGCCTCGGTGTCGCACGAGATGTAGCCGCTCGCCACGACGCCGCTCAGTGCGAGCGGGTTCGCCGACAGATCGTTCGCGCCTGGGTTGAGCGTGTAGGTCGCTTGCCCTTCAGACAGCACGTAGGCGGGCGTACCGCTCTTGAGGACGACGCCGAACGTGTGCCGGCCGGGAAGAACCGAGAGTCCGAGCGTGACGGTGAAGTACGTCGCCTGCGCGCCGTAGGCAAGCGTGATCGACTGGCCGTTCGCGAAGTTGAACACGCCGGCGCCGCCGTTGGCGTTGTTGTAGTTCGCCACTTCGACGTCCTTGAAGATGGACGTGCCGTCGACGATGAACGAAATCTTATCCGTCCCCGGCGAGAGGTCTTGCGGGCGGCGCGCGGCTGACGACGTTCCGACGTTCGAAGCCGGAATCAGCGGAACTTTGAAAGAGATCGACGCAGTGGCCTTCGCGCCGTTCTGCGGCGTCGTCGGCGAACTGGGGGCCGTCGGCTGGTTCGGCGTGATGCCGCCGCCGCCGCCGCCACACGCGGCCAGGCTGAGGGCGAGCGTCGAAATAGACGCAAGCGTAAGGACGCTACGATTCATAGATAAAGGACTTCCTTGTTTGAAAGGAGGGAGCGGCCCCAGAGCCGGTAAGCTTAATCACGGTCAGCAAGCGTGCAGTTGTTGCCGCCCACATGGCACGAGGATGCACGCTGAAAAACGGTGAGCTATCACCGCGAAGTCAGCCTAGCTCTTACGTTAGGGGTACGCGTCAGTTGTACCGCAGGTCGCTTTACGCGCCAATCCTCACAACTGAGTATTACTGTTTCGGTGCCTCTTCCATTCGAACCGAGCGACCGGTTCTTCGAACGCGATTGTCAGCTCGCGTTCGCAGTGCGTACACTTTCTGAAGACGGCGCCGACGCAAGGAGCCCCGCTTTCGCGGAGGCTCCTTCTGGATGCAGTCGTTGCTCCGGACTCGTTACTACATGAACGTTATGCCGAGGCTGGCATCGCAGTTGACCTTCAACATGTTGCCGAAGTCTTGTTGCACGGGCACGGTGCCGACGTCCTGATTGGCGTCGGTGTAAACGCGCGTCGTCGGCGTTGCGGACGGGTTGAAGGTCGGAGAGTTCGGATCGACCGGATCTTGCTCGGGTCGATAAACGCGCTGTAGTTGAACCCGGTGACACCGCCTGAAGCGCTCGGCCCGACCTGGAGTGCAACGGTCGTCGAGCCGACGTTGACGCACTTGACCTTCACGTTCCAGCCCGAGAGAATGCTCGGCAGGCCCGCTTCGGTGTACGACACCGTATTCGCATTGCCGGCGTTCGTGAACGGCCCGCCCGGCGTGATGCTCACGACCCCGTTGCTATCGGTTTCGACCAGGTTGAGCGGTCCGTTGTCGACGGTGATCGGCGTGCTGCCGACCGTCTGATACGGGATTGCATCGCCTTCATGGTCCGTGCCGAACACCAGCAAGCTGTACGAGCCGTCGCTGTTTGCGGGGCCTGTCCCACCGTCGCAGCTCGCGTCGCACCAGAACGCCGAGTCGACCACACCCTTGAGGTAGAACGTCGTAGGCGTATTGGCGCCGCCGTTCAGCGTCTGCGTCTCTTGATCTTCTGACAGCACGAAACCGTCCGCCGCCGACAGCACGACGCCGAACGTATGGGATCCGGGCAGGACGTTCAGCGACGCGGTGATGGTGTCGTAGGTATAGGGATTGGAGCAAGTCGAAACCGTACAGCCATTTCCGCTTCCCGACTGTTGCGTCACGGTGTACGACGCGGTACCTCCGCCTGGGATCGTCGCGGACGAGTTGTATGTGTTCGGCGCGAGCGATGCCGCGGTGTTCGGGGTCGATCCGGTGTGAACCGTACCGAAGATGGCTTGGCCGTCCATGAAGAAGAAGAATCCGGCGGTGTCGGGCGAGACGTAGAGAGGCTTGCGCGAAGCGAGGCTGTTCGTCGAACGCTTCGCCGACGACGGAGTCGTATGCCCGACTGCGACCGGGACGACGAAGGAGACCTTCACCGATGCCGTGGCTTTGCCGCTGGGCGCGGTCGTCTGGACCGGAGGCGGCGGTTGCGGGTTGACACCGGGGCCGGTGCCGCCGCCGCCGCCGCCGCAGGCGGTAAGGCTGAGAGCGAGCGTCGCAAAAGACGCCAGCGTGAGAACGCTACGATTCATAAGCGGATAACTTCCTTGTAGAAGACGAGGGAGCGACCCCATTGTCGACAAGCTCAATCACGGTCAGCAAGCGCGCAAGGATGCCGCCCGCATGGCACGAGGACGCACGCTGAAAGGCGGCGACGTATCACCGCGAGATCAGCCCAGCTTTTGCGCTATGGGTACTCGCTAGTTGTACCGCCTAGTTGCCCTAGGCGGCATCCTCACAATTGAGTATCCTGGCGCGAAGCGCACAGCGATGGGCCCAGCCGGCACGAGAATCGTCACAGCAACGCGTCGCGCAAGTCGGCGACCCGTCGCGATGCGGTCGCGAACATTGCGATCCGCAGCCCGGTGACGAGCTCGTCGATCAACGCCGCCACCGCCGCGTCGGACTCGTCCGCCGCGCGCAGGAACGGTAGGGCCAGGCCGGCGAGATCGGCTCCGAGCGCGAGAGCCTTGGCGATTTGCACACCGTCGCGGATCCCGCCGCTGGCGACCAATGGGACCACCGGTAGAGCGGCGCGCAACGCGGCCGTCGCCCGAGGCGTCGGGTAGCCCCAATCGCCGAACGCTTCGGCGATGCGTTCGCGCGTGGCATCACCTGAACGTTTTCCCTCAACGCGTGCCCACGACGTGCCGCCGGCGCCGGCGACGTCGATCGCCGCGACCCCGCAGCCCACCAGCCGCGCCGCGGTCGAAGGGGCGATCCCCGAGCCGACGCTCTTGGCGACCACCGGGACGTCGAGCCCCTTGCAAAGCGCGGCGATCTTCGGCTCGAGCGCGCGGAAGTTGGTATCGCCGCCGCGCTGGAGCGCCTCTTGCAGCGGGTTGAGGTGCAGGTAGAGGCCGTTGGCGCCGAGCGCGTCGACGAGCCGCCGCGCGTCGTCGAGACGCACGCCGTAGTTCAGTTGGACCGCACCCAGGTTGGCGAAGAGCACGACGCGCGGGGCGACCGGGCGAATGTCGAACGTCGCGCGCAGGGTTTCGTCTTCGAGCATCGCTCGGCCGCTGCCCAGCGCGAACGCGATCCCGGCCGCTTCGGCGCCACGCGCAAGCCGCCGGTTGATCTCGGCCGCTCGCGACGTGCCGCCGGTCATCGACGAGATCAACAGCGGCGCACGCAGCGAGTGGCCGAGAAACGTGCTCCCGACGTCGATGTCGGCGAGCGCGATCTCGGGCAGCGCTTCGTGCCGCAAACGCACGGCCTGCCAACCCCCGTCGAGCCGTGAAGCGACGTCGTCGTCCAGACAGACGTCGAGGTGTCGCGATTTGCGCTGCTCGGTCGATTCGGACATCGTCGCCGAGAGGCGTCCGCGCCGCGACCGGCGATCACCTCCCGGATGGATGTTGGAGCAACCACCTACGACGGCACGTCCGGGACGGCGGGCGGCGCGTCGTTCGGTACCGCCGTGCTACGGCTCGCCGCGGCCAAGGACCTCGACGTCGCCGCGCTCGCGACGGCGACCGGGCTCGACGTCGCGCTGCTTGAAGCCGTGGGCGCCGGCGAGGCGCGCCTGGCCGTTCCGGCGATGGCGCGGCTGGCGCATGCGCTTCGACTGCGCCCGATCGCCTTTCTGCAGAAGACGGGGATCCTCGGGCTTCACGTCTACGCCGGCGGCCTGGACCCGCTCTACTTCCTCCCCGACGGTCAGATCCGGTACGACGCGCGGATCTACATGCGCGAGATCAATCCGCGGCACGCCGTCCCTGAAGGCGACATGACCAAACGCAACCCGGTGCTCAAAGGGCTGGCCGATGACACCGTCCTCGACGCCGTCGGCAAGCTCGAGCTCGAGCTCGCATACTTGCTTCGGGCCGCCGTGCAGGGAGCGGGCGGCCGCCTGTGACGGCGGTTGCCCGAGAGGCGGGCCGGGTGCGCGGTGAGAACGCCCGTTCCCCTATGGAAATCGAAGGCAAGCGCATCGCCGCGCTCGTGGGCGACGGGTTCGAAGAGTCGGAGCTGATCGAGCCGCGCCGCGCGCTGGAGGAGGCCGGTGCGATCGTGACGATCGTCGGCATCGACGACCGCGCCCTGCAAAAGGTTCGCGGCAAGCGGGGACTCGACGAGGGCCAAAGCGTCAAGGCCGAGGAGCTCGTCGCCGACGTCACGGCCGACGACTTCGACGCCATCTTAATTCCGGGCGGTCAGTCGCCCGACCACATTCGAACCAACAAAGACGTCCAGCGGTTCGTCAAAGAGTTCGATCAGGCCAAGAAGCCGATGTTCGTCATCTGCCACGGTCCGCAAGTGCTGATCTCCGCCCAGCTGGTGCGCGGCCGGACGCTGACGGGCTATGCGTCGATCGCCGACGACATCCGCAACGCCGGCGGCCTGTATCGCGATCAGCCGGTCGTCCAGGACGGCAACTGGGTAACCTCGCGCAATCCGGGCGACCTCGTCCTGTTCAACCGCGCGATCATCGAGAAGCTCGCCGCGCAAGGCGCGCCGGTGTAGCGTCGCCTATCGCCGGCGTGCTGCGCTTTTCTGGTAGACGACGCTAATGCGGGCGCCGTCCCACCGGTAGGTCAAATGGCGGTCGATTCTGCAACGCGAAAGCAGCCGCGGTCGAAAGATGGCGGCGCACGTTCCGCCGCTGTGACGGACGCTGCGATACGCGATGCCGTTTGAACCGCCGCGCCGCAACTCCGCGGCGAGTGCCTGCGAAGCGTGATACGTGTTGGGCGCGTAGACGGCCGGATCGTTCGCCTGCCGGAGATCGTGAAGCTCGCCGCACAGGTCGACGGCATAGACCCGCATGTCGAGGTCGAGTGGCCGGAACGCGGTGCGGGTCAAGAATATCTCGCGGTGGAACACGGTTTCGTCGATCGCCGTCGCCCGTTCTCGCGCTGCGTAAAAGACGCCGTACGAGCCGTCGCTAAAGCGCGTCCCGCGTCGGGTTGAGGTGCGTGAATGCCGCCATGATCGGCGTGCTGCCGGGGCCGCTCACGCGATCGGCGAGCGGGACGAGTCCGACGTCGCCGACTTCGTCGCGCATTCGCGGATTCGTGAGGATCTCGAGCTCGATGAGCGCCTCCCAATCGGCGGGGTCGCCGAGGCGCTCGAAGAGATCGATCGGCGGGAAGCGCGACGGAACGATGCGGAACGCGGGACGCCACGCGATCGCCGCCTCGCCGGCGGGACCGTCACCACCCGCGCTGAGAGTCGAGATATTGACGAACGACGTAGAGATCGCTGACGTGACCGCCGAGCATGCGGTCGAGTGCGGATCGACCCGCGAAGAGCGCGGCCTCGTTGGGCCGGTGCACCCACTCATCGGCCTGCACCGTGTCGGGGATGAGGATCTGCAGCGCCTTGTAGATGCCCAACAGATAGGATAGCCGTTCGACGGTGTCGGGGCCGAGTTGCACCGACTCGGGATGCGCGCGATATTTCGCGAGCGTCGAACGAGGCAGAGCGAGCAGCTTCTGCTGCTGCTCGCCCGAGAGCTTCCAAAGCTTCGCCAGGTTGAAGAACGCGCGCATCCCGGCCGGCCCGAGGCGTGCCCCGAGCTGGGCCGGCTGTACTTGGGTCTTGGGCGCCGGGCTCATGCTCTAAGCATAGACAATCAGCGATAAAAAGTCTAGAACGGTCCTTCCGCCGAGCGTCGCCCGGCAAGTCGCCCGGTGCTCACTCACTCCACCGGCGACAGCCGCGGGTTGGGGCGCTCGGGACGGCCGACTTTGTGGCACTCGCGCCAGCCGGCGCCCTCGTCGAGCGCGACGATATCGGCCGTGAAATCGAACTGACCGGCGCCCTTGAAGAACGCGCTGCCGACGGCGTAGGCGTCGGTCGGAACGCCGGCTTGTTCGAATCGGTGGATGCGCTCGGCGTCGAAGCCCCCGCTCACCACGATCTTCACAGCGCGAAAGCCCTCGGCGTCGAGTGCGTCGCGGACGTTGCGGACCAGACGCGCGTTGACGCCGGTCGGCGGGAACGTTCCCATCTGCGGGATCACGCTCTTGTCGACCAGCGTCCCCGACGTGTCCAATCGCACGCCCCACAGCCGCCCGCCGAGCGCCCGCGCGCAGGCGAGCGACGTGCGCGACGCAGTCGTTGTCGAAGTCGACCAGCGCGATCACGTTCACCGCCGGATCGATGTACTGCGCGAACTTCTCCGTCGCGCGCACCGTGTCGCCGCCGTAGGCTGCAATCAATGCGTGCGGGACGGTTCCCATGCCGCGCGACCCCCACCATTCGGCGTTGGCGTCGGTCGACACGCCGAGCGCACCCGAGATGTACGCCGCGTACCCGTCGCCGGTCTGCACCAGATGATGATCGAAGCGGGCTGGAAAGAACAGCACGTCCTTGCCGTCGGCCGCGTCGACGATCGCGCGCGCATTGGTCGCGATGCGCGTGCGGCGCGCGAGCACGCCGAGATACGACGTCTCCAGATGGGCGAACAGCGCGTAGTCACCTTCGATCGTCATCACGGTCTCGAACGGTTCGATCGCGTCGCCGTCATGGAGTGCGTGCACGACCAAATGCTCCCAGCCGTCCTGCCACATTCCGCCCGCACCGCGGCGGCCGCTGCACAGCTTGAGGATCGCGATGGCCTCATCGATCCCGCACAACACGGCGCGGTTGCGCTCGAACACTTGCATCCGCACGCGCGGATGGTAGCCATCGGCTTCGAGGATTTCCCGGGCGCGGTTGAAGTAGACGTCGGAGTAGTATCCCTCGCGCATCTTTTCGACCGGCAGGTTGAGAATCGCCGGGTCGAGACGACGGCGCTGGGCACGCAGCATAGTGCACGCTACGTTGCGCCGATGTTGACTCCTTGCCTCGCGGGCGCGGCGACGGCAGCAAGCAAGCTACCGGTAGGACGGGCTTCTCGCACGGAGAAATGCGAAACGAATGGCCCTCGATCTCGCCCTCGCGGCCGCGGACAACACGTCCGAGGCCCTGGCCCATCTCCGCGCGGCGAATCGGGACTTTCGCAACCGGCCGTGGCCGGATCCGCACGATCGAACGGTCCACCGCCTGCATCTCGGCGACGCCCGCGACCTCTCGTGGATCCCGGATGCGGGCGTGCATCTCGTGATCACGTCACCGCCGTATTTCACGTTGAAGACGTACGCGCGGCGCGACGGGCAGATGGCAGAGATCGAGACTACGAGCACTTTCTCGACGAGTTGGACAGCGTCTGGAAAGAGTGCCGGCGCATTCTCGTGCCGGGCGGGCGGATCTGTTGCGTCGTCGGTGATGTCTGCATCTCGCGGCGGCGCGGCGGAAGGCATTACGTCCTGCCGCTGCACGCGGACATTCAAGTCCGGGCTCGCCGGAACGATCTGGACTGCCTGACGCCGATTCTGTGGGGCAAGATCGCGAACGGGGTCAACGAGGCCGAAGGCAACGGCGCCGGATTCTACGGCAAGCCGTATCAGCCCGGAGCGGTGGTAAAGAACGACGTCGAGTACATTCTGTTCCTGCGAAAGGGCGGCGAGTACCGGTCGCCGACGCCGCTGCAAAAAGCCTTGTCGATGCTCACCAAGGAAGAAATGCAAGGCTGGTTACGATCACCATGGACCGACGTTCCGGGCGCCTCGATGCGGGACCATCCGGCTCCGTTTCCGGTCAGCGTGCCCGAGCGTCTCATCAAGTTGTTCTCGTTCGCGGGCGATACGGTTCTCGATCCGTTCGTCGGCACGGGCTCGACGATGCTGGCCGCCATGACGACGGGGCGAAACTCGATCGGCAACGATATCGAACCGCAGTACTTGGACGTCGCGGAAAGGCGTCTGGCGTCGCAGGTGAAGAAACCGCGGCTGAGCGGTGCCGTATTCGTCACCCTCATCGATGACCGAAAGCAGAGCCATGGCAGTCCCGACCAACGGTGAGATCGCACAACGGTTGCGGGAGATCCGCACCTTGATGGAGTTTGCGGGCGAACCGTTCTTCAAGTTCATGGCCTACGAGCGAGCCGCCGAGACGTTGGAGAATGCGCCGCCGCTGCCGGCGTTGGTCGATGAAGGACGCCTGACCGAGCTGCCCGGCGTGGGCAAATCGATCGCGGCGCGCATCGAGACGTTGGCCCGGACCGGAACCGATCCGTACCTCGAAGAGCTCCGCGCAAAGTATCCCTCGACGCTGCTGGAAGTGCTGGCCGTCCAGGGCGTCGGGATGAAGACCGCGCAGCAGCTCTTCGAGCGTTTGGGGATCGCCTCGCTGGCCGATCTCGAGCGCGCGCTCGAGGCGGGTTCGCTCGGGGCGATCCCGCGGCTGGGCGCAAAGTCGATCGAAAACATCCGGCGCGGAATGCTGGCGTACAAAGGACGTACCACACGCACGCCGCTGGGTGTCGCCTTGCCGGTCGCGCGCGAGGTCGTCGCCTATTTGCGCGAGCGGACCGACGCTGCGGATCTGACGGCGGCGGGCAGCGTGCGGCGCCAAGAGCCGACGGTCGGCGACGTCGACATCGTGTGCACGTCGGCGCAAGCGGACGCCGTCGTGCGGGCCTTTACCGCATGGGAGCGCGCCGAAGCCGTGTTGGCCGAAGGGCCGACGAAGGCCAGCATCTGGCTGGCGGGCGGCCTGCAGATCGACCTTCGCGTGCTGCCCGCGCATCTGTACGGCAACTTGCTCCAGCATTTCACCGGTTCGCGCGAGCACAATATCCAGTTCCGCGAGCTCGCGGTGCGCAAGAATCTGCGCGTGAGCGAGAACGGCATCGTCGATCTGACCGATGGCCGCACGATCGTCTGCCGCACCGAGGAAGAAGTGTATGCCGTGCTCGGGATGGCGTACGTCCCGCCCGAGATGCGTTTGGGGATCGGGGAGATCGAAGCGGCGCGCGACGGCAGCTTGCCCGAGGTCGTTGGGTTGGGCGATCTGCGCGGCGACTTCCACATGCACTGCACGTCGTCCGATGGGCGCGATACGCTCGAAGCGATGATCGCCGGGTGCGCGGCGCGCGGCTATGCGTACCATTCGATCAGCGACCATTCGTGGGGCCGCGGCCGGATCGGGATGAGCCCCGAAGACCTGCGCGAGCAGCGCGCCCGGGTGCGTGAGCTCGGCGAACGGCACGGCATCACGACCCTGTGCTCGGCCGAGGTCGACATTCGCGCCGACGGCACGCTCGATTTCGACGACGCGATTCTGGCGCAGCTCGACCTGGTGGTCGGGTCGGTGCACTCGGCGTTCAATCAGTCGCGCGACGAGATGACCGCCCGCTTGATCCGGGCCTGCGAGAACCCCTACGTGACGATCATCGGGCACCCGACCGGCCGCAACGTCGAGACGTTCGGCGGCTACGACTTCGACCACGACGCCGTTTTCGCCGCGGCGGCGCGGACCGGTACCGCGCTCGAGATCGACGGCCAGCCGAGCC
Source organism: Vulcanimicrobiota bacterium (assembly GCA_963723445.1). Lineage (GTDB taxonomy): Bacteria > Vulcanimicrobiota > Vulcanimicrobiia > Vulcanimicrobiales > Vulcanimicrobiaceae > Vulcanimicrobium. Next base: position 223,078 of record CAVRQP010000005.1, on the reverse strand, counting down.
GGCTGGACCTGCCGAGCCCGCTGGCCCGCCGCGCGAAGTCGTTCGGGGTGACCTTCAGCTGCGATTCCGACGCGCACGAGGTCGGTCAGCTCGAAAACGTCGCTTACGCCGTCGGCCAAGCGCGGCGCGCGTGGATCACCCCAAGTGAGGTGCTCAACGCTCGGCCGCTGGAGGAAGTGCTGGCCTTCGCCAGAGCGAAGCGAGAACGCCTCGCCGATGCCCACGCCAGCGCGGATCCCGCGTACTGAAGAGCGGCGCCTTGCCGCCCTCTATGAATACGAGCTTCTCGACTCTCCGAGCGAGGATCTGTTCGACGCGTTCACGCGTTTGGCCGCGCGCATCTGCGACGCTCCGATCTCGCTGATTTCGCTGGTCGACCGCGACCGCGAGTGGATCAAGTCGGCGTACGGGATCAGCCTGCGCGAACTTCCGCGAGCCGTCTCGTTCGGCGCGCACACGATCGCGCACGACGGGATATTGGAGGTCGGCGACGTCGCAGCCGATGCGCGCTTCGCCGGCAACTCGCTCGTCGCCGGCGAGGAGGCGGTCCGTTTCTACGCCGGCATTGCGCTGCGCTCGGCGGACGGGTACGCGGTAGGCGCGCTCGCCGTCCTCGATCGTCGGGCACGTACGCTCACCGGCGACCAGCGGGCGGCGCTGGCCGCGATCGGCGACGCGGTCATCGATCAGTTCGAATCGCGGCTCGACCATGCTGCGGCTCTTCGAGAGCTCGAAGACCGAGCTCTATCACGTCGACCTCGCGACGCAGCGAATCATGTTCGCCAGCGAAGCTGCGCGCCGCAACCTCGGCTACAGCATCGAAGACCTGCGCGACCTGCCGCCCGATGCGCTCCTGCCGGCGCTCGCGGTCGAGGGCCGGTTGGCCGAGCGCGTCGCCGAGCTGCGCGCGAAACCCGGCCGGCGCATGACCATGCGCACGATGGCGAGGCGCAAGGACGGGACGACGTACCCGACCGAGCTGCGGCTCGAGCTGGTTCCGACGCGCAACAGCGAGATCATCCTGATCGTCGCGACCGACCTCACCGAGAGCGAGCGCGCGCAGCAGCGGATCAACTTGCTGTCGGCCGCGATCGAGGCCGCGCAGGATCCGATCATCTTGGCCAAGCCCGGGGCGACGCCGAACGATCCGCCGACGATCGTGTACGCGAACGAAGCCTTTATCCAGATGAAGGGCGCGACCCGGGCCGAAGAAGTGATCGGACACCGCTCCAACGAGTTCTTCGGCCCCAAGACCGATCTTTCGCAGCTCGTGCAGATGCGAACCGACGTGATGGCGGGCCGCCCGGGACGCGTCGAATACATCTCGTACCGGATCGACGGCTCGCACTATCATACCGAAGCGACGGCGCGCCCGCTGGTCGACGAGCGCGGGCGCACGACGCATTACGTCATGGTGCAACGCGACGTGACCGAGCAGGTCTTGCGCGGCGTGCAGCTGACGATGCAAAACGAGCGGTTGACCGCGATCACCTCGATCGCGCGCACGCTGTTCGCCTCGCTCGAGCCCAGCATGCTGGTCGAAGCGCTCCTGTCGGGCGTCCACGAGCTGGTCGACGGACGGGCGACGCTGTACGCGCCCCGCCCGCGCGGCGGGTTCGTCGCGACAACCGATCTCTCGGTGCACGAGGACGGCGCGCCGGCCGACGCGTTCGTCGCACTGGCGTCCCGCAGCGACGTGTGCGTGCTCGACGAGCTCGAGCAGCGCGCCGCCGTGCGCGTCCCCGGGTCGGGCGGCGGCGACGGCCTACGTGCTCGACGTCCAGCGGGCCGCCGCGTTCCACACCGCCGACGTGTTCGCGCTCGGCCTGCTGGGTCAGTACTTTGCGGTCGCGGCTCGCAACGTCGAGCTCTATCAGGAGCTCACCGCCCGGCGCGACGCCGTCGTCGAGCTCAACCAGGTCAAGAACGATCTGATCGCGATGCTCGCGCACGACTTCAAGGGCCCGCTCACCACGATCGTCGGGTTCGCCGACGTACTTGCCGAAGACGATCGGTTCGACGTTGAAGCGCGTCAATATCTGGGCATGATCTCATCGAGCGCGCTGCGGCTGGCCTCGCTCGCCACCGATACGCTGGCGCTCTCGCGGCTGGAGCAGAACGAGTTCACGCTCGCGCTCGACGACGTCGACCTCATCGCGCTGGTCCGCGACGTGGTCCGCGTGTTCAGCGTCACCCGCCCGATCGAGTTGCGCATCTCGGGCGGCAACATGACGGTCAACGGCGATGCCGACCGGCTACGCCAGGTCGTCGAAAACTTGATCGGCAACGCGATAAAGTACTCGCCCGGCGGCGAGCCGGTCGATGTCGCCCTGCGCGGGCGCCAGGGCGGCGTCGAGTTGGTGGTGCGCGATCGCGGCATCGGGATGCCCGAGACGAGTGCCGCAAGCTGTTCGGGCGGTTCGCCCGCGCCAGCAACGCGCGAGCGCTCGGCATCAGCGGGACCGGGTTCGGCTTGTACCTGAGCCGCATGATCGTCGAGCTGCACGGCGGCTCGATCGCCGTCGAGTCGGTCGAGGGCCAGGGCTCGACGTTTCGGATCATCGTTCCGTCGCGATCGCTGCACCGCGCGGTCGCGGCGCGCCGGATCGCGCTGCTCGACATCGACGGCGACACGCGCTCGTACGTTGCGCACGCGCTGCGTGACGACGGCTTCGCGGTCGTCGTCGCGACCACCGGCGAGGACCTGCTGCGAGCGATCGGTGAGGCTCCTTACGATGTCGCGATCGTCGATGCCGACCGGCTGGCAATGCCGACCGAATCGTTCTTGGCCCGGGCCAACGGAACGCCGCTCGTGCGGATGGGGATACGCCTGCCGGTCGAACATGACGGCTGGTCCGCGTTTCTCACCAAGCCGTTCTTGATGAAAGACCTCTACGGCGCCGTCGACACGGCGTTGGAACGAACGAACGGCGGTGCATCGAGCGCGCCGGCCAGCTCGGCCGGATTCGAATAGATCGCGTCGGCCGCGCGCAGCGTCGCGGGATCGTTGCCGCCGCAGAGCAGCGCGACGCACGAGACGCCCGCTTTGTGCGCGGCCTCGATGTCGTATTTCGTGTCGCCGACCATGACGGCGTCGCGTGCGGTGACGGCCGGCCTTGCGCAGCGCGGCGTCGATGATGTCGGGATCGGGCTTGGAGTCCTGGGCGTCGTCGCTGGTCGACGCGACGTCAACCAGCGGACCGAGGTCGCCACGCGCGAGCAGGTCGTCGAGCTCGGCCTTCTTCGCCGAGCTGGCGACGACGACGCGCGCGCCGCGGGCGCGCACCGCTTCGAGCAGCTCGCGCGCACCGCTGGTCGGCTTGACGGCGGGCAATTCGCGCTGCTTGAAGATCTCGAGTCGCCGGCGCAGGATGGTCTTGCCCGGCTCGGTTTGGTCGGAGGCGCCGGGCACCAGCGCCGGAAGCACCTTGTCGCCGCCCATGCCGATCAACGGGCGCACCCGCTCGAAGGGGATGGGATAACCGCTTTCGGCCAGCGCGGCGACCCAAGCGCGCGCGTGCGCGTCGTTGGAGTCGATCAGCGTCCCGTCGACGTCGAAGAGCACCGCAAGCGTCATCGGCCAGGGTGTACCCGCAAGCGTACCGCGTACGATCCCCGGGTATGGGCCAGCATGGCGTCCTCCCAGCGTGGGCCCGACCCGGAAGTGAACAGCGACCGGGGGACCGGCACGACCCCGCCCGAGAGCGGGCCTGAAAGCAATAGCGTCGTCGGCCGCCCAGCGGTCGAGCGGCCGGTGACGGCCTTCCACGAGCCGAACGAGCGAGAGGGCGAGGAGCGCGAGCCCGTCAACGAACGTGAGGCGCTCGAGGAGGGCGGCAGCTTCGACGCGCTCGACCCCTCTGGGAATACGGCGAAGCGCTGAAACGCCGTCCCGAGCCTTGGAGACGGCAAGACCTGGGCGTCCTGGTGTACAAAATACCATATGCCGGAAGTTCGGGAGTAACGGTTGGAGACGATCGATATCATCGGCGGCGTGCCGATCGGTCAGGCGGCTCGGGTTATGCCCGAAGCCGGTGCCGACGGGCGGCGTGACAAGCGCCGGCGCGAGGGCCGGGGACGCCCGGTCGATCCGGTCGCGCTCGAAGAGGTGCGCGCGCTCCTGGGCGACGAGCCGCGCCGCCGCGATCTGCTCATCGAGCACCTCCACAAGATCCAGGACCGCTACCATGCGATCTCGGCGGCGCGTCTCAACGCGCTGGCCGAGGAGATGCGTCTCGCGCCGGCCGAGGTGTTCGAGGTCGCGACCTTCTACCACCACTTCGACGTCGTCAAGGAAGACGAGATCGCTCCGCCGGCCGTCACCGTTCGGGTTTGCGACGGGCTTTCGTGCGAGATGGCGGGCGCGCAGAACCTGCTGGGGTTGTTGCGCGCCGGCGGCTACGGTGACGGGGTCCGCGTCATCACCGCCCCGTGCGTCGGGCGCTGCGACACGGCGCCGGTGGCGGTGGTGAATCAGAATCCGGTCGACCGCGCGACGGTCGCCGCGGTCGACGCGGTGCTCGAAAGCGGTGCGCTCACCGCGACGGTTCCGGCCTACACGGGCTACGACGCGTACGTCGCGGACGGCGGCTACGCGCTGCTCAAGGCCTGCGTCGCCGGCGAGCGCAGCATCGACGACACGATCGCGACGATGGAAGACGCCGGACTGCGCGGGCTGGGCGGCGCAGGCTTCCCGACCGGGCGCAAGTGGAAGATCGTGCGGGGCGAAGCCGCTCCGCGGCTGATGGCGGTCAACATCGATGAGGGCGAGCCGGGCACGTTCAAGGACCGCTGGTACCTGGAACGCGATCCGCACCGCTTCCTCGAAGGAATGCTCATCGCCGCGTGGGCGGTCGGGATCGCCGAGATCTACGTCTACCTGCGCGACGAGTACGCCGCCGCGCGCGCGATCCTCACGGCGGAGATCGCGGAGCTCCAGGAACGCGCGCCGGTCCCGCTCCCGCCGATCCATTTACGGCGCGGCGCGGGCGCGTACATCTGCGGCGAAGAGTCGGCGATGATCGAGTCGATCGAAGGTAAGAAAGGGATGCCGCGGCTGCGGCCGCCGTACGTCGCGCAGGTCGGCGTGTTCGGCCGTCCGACGCTCGAGCACAACATGGAGACGCTGTACTGGGTGCGCGAGATCCTCGAACGCGGCGCGACCTGGTTCGCGTCGCAGGGCCGCCACGACCGCAAAGGCTTGCGCTCGTTCTCGGTCAGCGGCCGCGTGAACAAGCCCGGCGTCCATCTCGCGCCGGCCGGGATCACGATTCGCGAGCTGATCGACGAATACGCCGGCGGTATGCTGCCGGGGCACACGTTCTACGGCTATTTTCCCGGCGGTGCGTCAGGTGGGATCTTGCCCGCGTCGATGGACGACCTGCCGCTCGACTTCGACACGCTCAACACGTATGGGTGCTTCATCGGCTCGGCGGCGATCATCGTCCTGTCCGACCAAGATACGGCCAAACGGTCCGCGCTCAACATGCTGCGGTTCTTTCGCGAGGAGTCGTGCGGGCAGTGCACGCCGTGCCGCGTCGGGACCGCCAAGGCCGTCGCGTTGATGGAGCACGACGAGTGGGATAAAACGCTGCTGACCGACCTGTCGACCGTCATGATGGACGCGTCGATCTGCGGGTTGGGCCAGGCCGCGGCCAATCCGTATCTGAGCGTCTACAAGTACTTCCCGCACGAGGTGCAGTAGTGGCCATCGCTCCTCACAAGCTCGAGACCAACGGTACCGGAAGCGCCGCGTCGAACGGCAGCGCGCGGATCAACTTCACGCTGAACGGAACGCCGGTCGCCGCGCGCGACGACGAGACGATCCTGCAAGCGGCGGACCGCCACGGTATCGAGATTCCGCGTCTGTGCTACAAAGACGGCTACCGGCCCGACGGCAACTGCCGCGTCTGCATGGTCGAGATCGACGGCGAGCGCGTCCTAGCGCCGTCGTGCTGCCGCCGACCGAGCGAAGGGATGAAGGTCGCGAGCACGAGCGCGCGCGCGACCAAATCGCAGCAGATGGTCGCCGAGCTGCTGCTGGGCGACATGCCGGGTCAAGGCCGCTCGCCCTACCGGCGCGTCTCCGAGCTGGACGCCTGGGCCGACAAGCTGGGCGTTGCGAAGTCGCGCTACCCGCAGCGCCACCAGCCGCCGCGCGACCTCTCGCATCCGGCGATGTCGGTGAACCTCGACGCGTGCATCCAGTGCGGACGCTGCGTGCGCGCGTGTCGCGAAGAGCAGGTCAACGACGTCATCGGCTATGCCTGGCGCGGGGAACACGCGAAGATCGTCTTCGACTTCGACGATCCGATGGGCGCCAGCTCGTGCGTCGCCTGCGGTGAGTGCGTGCAAGCCTGTCCGACCGGCGCGCTCGCGCCCGCGAACGCCGTCGCCCTGGTCGAACCCGACAAGAAGGTCGACTCGGCGTGCCCGTATTGCGGCGTCGGCTGCCTGCTCACGTACAACGTCAAGGACGGCAAGATTCTCTACGTCGAGGGCCGCGACGGTCCGGCCAACGCGAGCCGGCTGTGCGTCAAGGGCCGCTTCGGTTTCGACTACGTCCACAATCCCAAGCGCCTCACCAAGCCGATGATCCGCAAGGAGGGTGTCGCGAAGACGCCCGAGCTGATGGATCCCGACGACATGTGGGATGCGTTCCGCGAAGCGACCTGGGAAGAAGCGCTCGATCTCGCCGGCGGCAAGCTCCGCGCGATCCGCGACGCTCGCGGTTCGAAGGCCCTGGCGGGCTTCGGCTCGGCCAAGGGCAGCAACGAGGAGGCGTACCTCTTCCAGAAGCTCGTGCGGACGGGTTTCGGGACGAACAACGTCGACCATTGCACGCGGCTGTGCCACGCGTCGTCGGTAGCCGCGCTGCTCGAGGACGTCGGCTCGGGGGCGGTCTCCAATCAGGTCGAGGACGTCGCGCTCGCCGAGGTCGCGATCGTCATCGGCTCCAACCCGACGGTGAACCATCCGGTCGCCGCGACCTTCATGAAGAACGCCGCCAAGAACGGGACGAAGCTGATCCTGATGGATCCGCGGCGCAGCGACCTCGCGCGCCATGCGACGTACTTCTTGCAGTTCAACGGCGACACCGACGTCGCGCTGCTCAACGGGCTGCTGCACGTCATCATCGAGGAAGGCCTCGCGAACGAGGCGTTCATTCGCGAGCGCACCGAGAACTACGAGGCGCTGCGCGACAACGTTCGCGACTACTCGCCGGAGAAGATCGCACCGATCACCGGGATCGACGCGCAGACGATTCGCGAGGTCGCGCGCCTCTACGCGACGGCGAAAGCCGCGATGATCTTCTGGGGCATGGGGATCTCCCAGCACATCCACGGCACCGACAACGCGCGCTGCCTGATCGCGCTGGCGCTGGTCACCGGCCAGATCGGCCGGCCGGGGACGGGGCTGCACCCGCTGCGCGGGCAGAACAACGTGCAGGGCGCCTCGGACATGGGCCTCATCCCGATGATGTTCCCGGACTACCTGCGGGTCGACGACGAGGACGCGCGCCACAAATTCGAGGCGCTGTGGGAAACCAAGCTCGACCCGAAGACCGGGCTGACCGTCACCGAGATCATGAATGCCGTGCACGCCGACGTGATCCACGGCATGTACATCATGGGTGAGAACCCGGCGATGTCGGATCCCAACGTGGAGCACGCGCGCGAGGCGATGGCCAAGCTCGAGGACCTCGTCGTGCAGGACATCTTCTTCACCGAGACCGCGAGCTACGCGGACGTGATCCTCCCCGCATCGGCGTTCCCCGAGAAGACCGGAACGTTCACCAACACCGATCGCCGCGTTCAGTTGGGTCGCCGGGCGCTCGATCCGCCCGGCGACGCGCGCCAGGATCTGTGGATCATCGGCGAGATCGCACGGCGCGTCGGGCTCGACTGGAACTACGCGGGTCCGGCGGACGTGTTCGAGGAGATCCGCCGCGCGACGCCCAGCATGGCCGGCATCACCTGGGAACGGCTCGAAGCCGAAGGCTCGTGCACCTATCCGCTCGAGGACGAAGGCGATCCGGGCGAACCGGTCATCTTCATCGAGGACTTCCCGCGCAAGGGCGGCCGCGGGCTGTTCGCGCCGGCCGCCTACTCTCACGCCGACGAGATGCCCGACAAGGAGTACCCGTTCATCTTCACCACCGGCCGTCAGCTCGAGCACTGGCACACCGGCTCGATGACGCGCCGCGCGAGCGTGCTCGACGCGCTCGAGCCCGATCCGGTGGTGAGCATCCACCCCGACGATCTCGTCACGGCCGGAATTGAAGCGGGCGGCGCGATCACGATCGAGTCGCGGCGCGGAAAGCTGACCGCCTACGCGCGCGCCGACCGCGGCGTCCAACGGGGCACGGTGTTCATGCCATTCGCTTCAACGAAGCGGCGGCGAACCTGCTCACCAACGATGCGATCGATCCGTTCGGCAAGATCCCCGAGTTCAAGTTCTGCGCGGTCAAGGTAAGCAAAGGCGACCGCGTAACGGCCGCGATCCGTTAACTCGCCCGGTCATCCAGAGCTTGTCGAAGGGACGACCAAAAAAGAGAACGGCCCGTGCACGGTTGCACGGGCCGTTCTCTTCTGAGAAGCCGCGGGGCGCTACTGGAACAACTTGAGGGAGTTCTTTAGCGTGTCGAAGAGGCCGAAGAGGAGCGGGATGCCGACGAACAGCCAGGCCGCGAAAAGCTTGGGAACGTTCCCGGCGTCGGTGGTCGACGTGCTGTTACGTGCCATGGATGCCCCCTAAACCGCGGCTTCCGCCGCTGTGCCCTGCAAGTAGTAGCGTTCGTTGACCGCTCGGATCGCCAAGTTGCAGATCAACCCGACGACCAGCAGCGCCGCCATGATGTACATCGTGACGGAATACGCGTCGGCTTTCGGCACGCCGTTCGCGAGTTGGTATTGCCGGATGTAGTTGATCAGCGCCGGGCCCGCGATACCCGCTGCCGACCAGGCGGTCAGGACCGCCCCGTGGATCGCGCCGACGTTCACCGTCCCGTACAGGTCGCGCAGATATGCCGGGATCGTCGAGAAGCCGCCGCCGTACATGCTGATGATGATCAGGAACGCGATGACGAACAGCGCGACGCTGTGCATGTGCCCGAACGTCGGGACAAGGAAATACAGGATGATCCCCAGGACGAAGAAGATGACGTACGTCGTCTTGCGACCCATGAAGTCGGACATCGAGGCCCAGAAGATGCGTCCGCCCATGTTGAAGATGCTCATGAGCCCGACGAATCCGGCCGCCGCGACGGCCGTCACGCCGAACATCTCCTGGATCATCAGCGATGCCTGGCCCAACACGCCGATACCCGCGGTGACGTTCAGGAACAGCACCAGCCACAGCAGGTAGAACTGCGGGGTCTTGAGCGACTGTTCGAGCAGGACGTTGCGATTGGTGATCAGCTTCGCCGACGTCGTCGGCGGGACGTATCCGGCCGGGGCCCAGCCCGGGGCCGGGACGCGCACGATCAGCACGCCGACGAACATCCAGATGAAGTACACGATGCCCATGGTGAGCATCGTCGCCGCGACGCCGTTGGAGGTCGGGCTCGAGAAGTAGTGCATGAGGCCGACCGCCAGCGGTGCGCCGATCAGCGCGCCGCCGCCGAAGCCCATGATGGCGGTCCCGGTCGCGAGGCCGGGCCGGTCGGGGAACCATTTGATCAGCGTCGAGACCGGCGAGATGTAGCCGATCCCCAGGCCGCAGCCGCCCAGCACGCCGTAGCCGAGGTAGATCAGCCAGAGCTGATGCGACGCGACCCCGCCGGCCGAGACGATGAGACCGCCGCAGAAGCAGAGTGCGGCGACGAACATCGCCGCGCGCGGGCCGGCGCGCTCGACCCACTTGCCGCCGAAGGCGGCCGACAGACCGAGGAAGACGATCGCGATGCTGAAGATCCAGCCGATGTTCGCGATGGACCAGTCACCGGTGACCGGCGGGACGACGCCCGGGTCTTCGCCAGGTCCACGCAGTTTTGCTGAGCGGTGCAGAGCAGCTGCGACAGCGGCTTGTTGAACACGCTGAACGCGTACGCTTGTCCGATACACAGATGGACGCAAAGGGCTGCCGGCGGGACCAGCCACCGGCTAAACCCGGGCCCGGCGATCGAATGAGAACGGTCGAGGAAGGCCGCCAACGTCTTTCTCCTCTGCGCCCGTCGCGGACGCGGTCTCGTCCTGGTGTCGACTTTTGTACGCATGTCCGACCTTCGTGACCTGCGTCACGGACGCGGCGGAAGTCCGGCGGGTGTGGAGCGAGGAACCGGGACGCGAGCTCGGCAAGAGCCCCGCAACAGGCGGTGGAGTCCGCCTCGCAACCGCGGAACCGCCCCTGAAGGGCCGATGACTCCTCTTTCGCCGACGTGATCCGTCGGGAGGGAGGACGCGCGTGCAGCTCACGATACCGGCCGACAATCTCGTGGGCCTTTGCGGCCGTGTGGCTCGCCATCGCAACCGTGGCCGCGTTCCTGGCGCGACGCCTCGGGTTGGCCGCCGCACTGGTCGAGATCCTGCTCGGCGTGCTGGCCGGAAACCTGATCGGGCTGCGCGCGAACGCCTGGGTCGACTTCATCGCCGGCTTCGGGAGCATCATGCTCACCTTTCTCGCCGGCGCCGAGATCGAGCCGGCCGTCCTGCGCCGTCAACTGCGGCCGTCGGCGGTCATCGGCGGTATCTCGTTCTTCGCCCCGTTCCTGGCGGCGATGGCATACGCGTACTTCGTGATGCACTGGAGCGTGGACGCCTCGAAGATCGCCGGGATCGCGATGTCGACCACATCCGTGGCGGTCGTCTACGCGGTCATGGTCGAGTCGCGCTTGGCCGGTACGGACTTCGGTCAGTTGATCTTGGCCGCGTGCTTCATCACCGACCTCGGCACCGTCGTCGCGTTGGGTCTCCTGTTCGCGAACTACAACGGCTGGCTCGTCGCCCTGATCGCGGCGATCGTGCTGGCGCTCGTGTTCGTCCCCAAGCTTCTGCCGCACGTGTTCGAGCGAACCGGCGAATGGGTGAGCGAACCCGGGCTGCGGCTGATGTTCCTGATCATCCTCGCGCTGAGCGCGGTCGCGGTGGCGGCCAGCAGCGAAGGCGTGCTCCCGGCGTACTTCCTGGGGCTGGCGTGCGCGGGGTTTCTGTTCGCGAACCCCGACGTCTCGCGCCGGCTCCGCTCGCTGACGATGGGGTTTCTCACGCCGTTCTACTTCATCAAGGCCGGAACGCTGGTTTCGCTCTCGGCGGCGCTGGCCGGCGTCGGCGCGATCGCCGCATTTTTCGTCGTCAAGGTCGCCGCGAAGTGTCTGGGCGTCTTCCCGGCGGCGCGCGCCTTCGACCACGCTCCCAAGAACGCCGGCTACATCACGCTCATGATGGCGACCGGGCTGACGTTCGGGACGATATCGAGCCTCTACGGACTCACCCATCACTACATCGATCCGGCGCAGTACACGACGCTGGTCACCGTCGTCATCCTCACCGCGGTGGTGCCGACGATCATCGCGCAGGCGGTCTTCCATCCCAAGGAGCTGGTCGACCCGGAGGAGCGCGGCGTGCCGTGAGCAACGTTCACGTCGTCAGAGCCCGGAGGCATCCGATGGCCGATTTCAAGACAGGGCAGCTCCTGCGCATCTTCGTGAACGAGCGCGACACCTGGCACGGCGGGCCATTGCACTGCGCGATCGTCGCGATGCTCAAGCGCGAGCAGGTCGCCGGCGCGAGCGTCTTCCGCGGCGTCGAGGGCTTCGGAACCAACCGCGAGATCCACTTGGCGACGGTGTGGAAGTCGGGCGGCAAGCTGCCGCTGCTGGTCGAGGTGATCGATGACGAGACCAAAATCGCGTCGTTGATACCGCAGCTCGAAGCGATGATCCCCGAGGGGGCGATGACCCTCGAAAAAGTCGAGTACTGCCGCCTGGGTCGGCTGAGGCCGTGACGATTCAGCACAACGGGACGTTGATGCGCATCTACGTCGCCGAGAGCCGGCGCTACAAACATCAGGACGCGTACCGTGCGATCGTCGAGGCGCTGGCGGCGGCGGGATTGGCAGGGGCGACCGTCTTCAAAGGGATCGAAGGGTTCGGCAGCCATCGCGTCGTTTCGTCGGATCGCGCGGTCGACGCGTGGACGGATCTGCCGATCGTGATCGAGGTGGTCGATTCCGACGAGAAGATTCGCGCGTTCGTGCCGACGCTCGAGTCGATCCTCGACGACGGGCTGCTGACGCTCGAGCGCGTGCAGACCATCATGTGGAACGAAACGTCGAGGCTAGCCCATCGACCCGCGAGGGCCTAGCCGGGGGGCGGCGGCGAGCTCTCCACGGTGAGCGCGGCTTCACGCTCGTTCTCGAACCGCGCGCGGTTGGCGGCGCCGGCCCACGCGCTGCCAGCGTGCCGTCGGGGCGGAACACGATCGTCATCGGGAAGACCATGTCGCCGCCTTTATAGACGCCGCGCAGGATGTTTCCGCGCCGATCCATCCCGATCGGATACGGGATGTCGAACTTCTTGCGGTACTCGCGGACCTTGTCGTCGAGCTCCTTGTAGTTCATCCCGACCACGATGGTATCGTCCTGATGCGCGTTCGCGAACGCGACGACCGTCGGCTGTTCGTGACGGCACGGCCCGCACCAGGTAGCGAAAATATTGACGAACACGACCTTGCCGCGATCGGCGCTCAGGTCGAACGGCGGACCGTCGAGCACCTCCATCTTCCAGCCGATCGGGCGGTGTTCGGGCAGCGACGTGACGCTGCTGGGACCGCGCACGTGCGCCGCCTCGCCGGCGAACGCCGATGCCGAGCCCGCCAGCAACGCCGCGACCCAGCCCATGAAAAACGACACCCTCCGCATGATTACGAGAATACGGCGCGGGCGAGGACGATTCCCAGCAGGACGGCGGCGACCCCGGCGCCGACGCTGCCGAGCGCGTACCACAGGCTCTGCAGCGCTGAACCGCATCCCGGCTGAGCAGGAACGTCTCATAGGCGAAGGTCGAGAAGGTCGTATAGCCGCCGAGGACGCCGGTTACGACGAAGACCCGGACATAGGGCGGCAAGCCGACGCGCGTCTCGGCGAGTTGGAGCACGAGGCCGATCGCGAACGAGCCGGTGACGTTGATCGCAAACGTCCCCCACGGGAACCCCGAGCCGAGCCACTGCAGCGACCACGTACCGATAAGGAAGCGGAAGACCGAGCCGATCGCGCCACCAGCCGCGACCGCGACGACCGCCGCCCATGGATTCACGCGCGAAGCTTCGGCGCGCCGCCGGGTCGTCCCGGCCGCAATCTGGAACAGTCCGGCGACCGTCTTTTCGGGGACGCGCCGTAACGGCGGTCATCCGCACGCCGATTCAGGAGAATCCGATGTTCCGATTCCGCACCGCAGCGCTCGTCGCGCTGCTGGGCATCCTCGCGGCCGCGACGAATCCGGCGGCCGCTCAAAATACGATGGGCGGCATGGACATGAGCCATGCCCGCTACTCGCAGGCTCCCGTCTATACCGGGTCGCCGACGTTACCGCTCACGCTGGCGATCGTCGACGCCGGCGGCGGCCCGGGCAGCTTCGACTCGACCAAGCTGGTCGGCGTGCTCGCCGGTTCGCTGACCAGCGCTGAAGTGAAGAAGCTCTCCGACCAATTCGGTTCCGATAACGTCACGTTGTTTCTCAAGACGTTCAACTTCGTGATCAATGATTCGGTGCGACTCGTCGTCGCCTCCAAAGTCCCGCTGCCGACGACGCCGCTGCCGTCCCGAGCGACGGCAAAGCGCTCTCCGCCGCGCTCTACACCGCGGGCGTGACGCCGGCGGGAAACTTCGACGTCGAATACATGCTCGACCACTTGGTCTCGCATCCGATCCACCTGCAAGTGATGGACGACATCAACAACGATCCGGCGCAGGGGCCGAAGGCCGATGGGAACTACCACGCCGTCCTCACCCAAGCCATGCTCGACTTGAAAGCGGCCTACAAGCTGTAGGTTCCAGCGGTCGGACCGCCTGCCGGCCGAGTATGTGTTTGAGCGCCTGGTTGACCGGTAACACGGAGGGCATGTCTGCCCGCTACCTGTTGCTCCTGATCATCGTCCTGTACATCGTGTTCGCGCTGTTCGTCCCGGCGATGCAGAGCATCTTCGGCTACGGTTTCGGCACGTTGCTCGCGCTCGTGATCCTGTGGTACGTCTTCATCGCCAATCGCGGCCGCCCGGTCGTCTAGAGCGCGGGCGCGTCCTCTTTCAGTCCCGCCGTGAAGGTCGCGGCGACCGCCAGCACGACCGCGGCCAGGTAAAATAGCGCGAGGTCTTGGGCGGGCCACGCGACGTTCGCGCCTTCGCCGATCCAGAAGACGCCGAATGCCGTGACCATCACGCCGACGACGTACTTCATGGCGTTTTCCGGGACGCGCGCCAGCGGGCGGTGGACGATCGCCCCGAGCGCCAAGACCGCGATCAGCGCGACCAGCGCGCCACCGGCAGCCGCGCCGAGCGTCTCAGTCGTGCCGCTCCCGAGCGCGAGGACGATCGCGATGACCTCGATCCCTTCGGTCAGGACGCCGTTGAAGGCGGTCGCGAACGCCGCTGCGCCGTCCTTGCGTTCCAGCGCCTCGCGTTCGCGAGCGAAAGTCGCGTTCTCGTCGCGCTGCGCCTTGCGACCCGCCGCGCGCAGCACGGCCTTGCGCAGCCAGGTCACGCCGACGTAGAGCGCAACTGCCCCGACGACGAGCTTGATCCAATGATTCTCGACCAGCGCCGGCAGCCGCGGGCCCGCGATCGCGACGACCGCGGCCAGCACGGCCACGGCACAAACCGCCGCCGAGAGCGCGCGCGCCCAGCCGCGCGTGATCCCGACGGCGAGCACGATCGTCAGCGCTTCGACCAGTTCCACCGCGCTGGCCAGAAATGCCGTCGCGCCGATGGCCAGCGCATGGGCGCTCACCGGTCGGATCCTCCGTCCGACGCTTGGCCTGCACCGTGCGCCGCGAACAGCCCGTACGGCGGCGGCGTCGAGCGAGGCCCTTTGACCGCGTGCCAGAGGATGTCGTTGAACGTCCCGTCGTCGACCTTGTCGGCTTCGGTGAAGTCGAGCCGTGCGCTGTCGCCGGCACGATAGGCGGTCTTCGCATTGAGCGCCTTGACGTCGGTGCGCGCCGGCAGCGCGTTGAACGGCTGTAGGTTCGGTGTCGCGCGAAACGCCGCCGAGAACGGTCGGGCTCCGGCGTCGTACGGTGACATCGGCGGGAGGCGGAGCAGGATCTCCATCGTGCGCAGAACCGACGCCTGAGTGTACATCGCGTGCTGGACGCCGCCGGCCGCGTAGGGTGAGATCAAGTAGAACGGCGCGCGCTGCTCGTCGACGTGGTCGGGCCCGTTCTGCGCGTCATCCTCGACGATGAAGATCGCGGTGCTCCGCCAGTCGGGCGAATGCGAGACGGCGTCGACGAGCCGGCCGACGGCCAGATCGTTGTCGGCGACCATCGCCTGCGGCGTCGCGCTGCCGGCGCGGGTGCCGTTGGTATGATCGCGCGGAAACCGGACGATCTCGAGCTGCGGCAACGTGCGCGTGCGCTCGTACGCGTCGAACTCGCGCCGCCACTCGATGAACCGGTCGACGTCGGGAACGGCCATGTCGAAGGTCGCGAAGTCGCGATCCGTGCGCGGCCGAAGCACGTCGCTCGAGACGGAGACCGGTGTCGGTTTGCTCGGCCCGCCGGTCACGAACTCGCCGTAGTTGCGCAGCGTGACCCCGTGCGCGACCGCGTCATCCCACAGATACCCTGCGTGCGGCACCGAGGCTTCCGCGGCGTCCTCGAAGTCGTAGCCGCTGCGGCGGTTCGCGTAGTTGGCCGGCCACATCTTCTCGAGGTAGTCGTTGGCGAACGCCGCGGTCGACCAGTTGTGCCCGTCGGCGCTGACGTGCGAGTCTTCGAAGAACCGGTCGAACACGCCGAAACGCCGCACGAGCGCGTGCTGGTTCGGCGTCACCGCCGCACCGAACAGCACGAGCTGCGGATCGCCGTCGGCGCCCGCGACGTCACCGAGAACCTGATCGTACGAGCGATTTTCCTTGATCACGTAGATGACGTGCTTGATCGGCCCGCCGGCACGGACGATCGTGCTGGGCGGCACGCCTTCGTGCTGCGCCAACGCCCGCACCTCGCCGATGCCGCGAGCGAGCGTCGCATCGTCGGGTATCGCGACGCGGCGAATCGAGCCGACGAGCTGGTCCGCGATGTACTGCGACGGTCCGGGATTCGCCAAACGGGTCGTCGTCGGGGCCGGGCCCGCGTAGCGCGGGTTGGCGTGACCCGACTCCCCCTTGCCGTCGGCGACGAACAGCACGCCGTGCGCGCGGTCGACCGCGACGGCGGTCGGGTACCAGCCCGTCGGGATCGCGCCCACCGGCTCGAGCCCCGCTGCGGCCGGCCGGAAGACGGCGATGGCGTTCGCGGCGCCGCAGGTCACGTACAGGCGGTCGCCGTCGAGCACCAGCGCGTTGGGCGACGTTCCGACCGCATCGGAGCGGCGAAACGGGATCGGCGCGCGCTCGACGACGCGCTCGTTCCGCAGATCGATCACCGCAACGTCGTCGTCGTCGCTGTCGGCGACGTAGAGGCGGTCGCCGTCGATCGCCAACGCCGCCGGGTGGAGGCCAACCTCGATGCGCGCGCGTACCGCATGGGCCGCGACGTTCACCACGTCGACCGACGACTCGCCGC
Source organism: Vulcanimicrobiota bacterium (assembly GCA_963723445.1). GTDB lineage: Bacteria > Vulcanimicrobiota > Vulcanimicrobiia > Vulcanimicrobiales > Vulcanimicrobiaceae > Vulcanimicrobium. Next base: position 206,358 of record CAVRQP010000005.1, on the reverse strand, counting down.
GATCGGCGACGTACAGCATCTTGCCGTCGGTCGAAAACGCCAGCGCGGCGGGATGGAGCCCCACGGCGATCGTCGCGACGATGCGCTCGGCGACCGGATCGACGAACGCGACGCGGTTGGCGAGGTCGCCGGCGACCGCGATGCCGCCGTCGGGCGAGCGCGCGACGGCGACCGGAAAAAACGGCAGCGGTAGTGAGACGTCGCGGTCGACCGTCCCGGCGGCGGTATCGACGTGCGCGAGTTGCTCCTGAAACGTTCCCGCGATGCTCACCCATACGCCGTCGCCGTCGGCGTCGCGCAAGGGCACGCCGAACGCGCCGCTGAGCGGAACGCTGCGCAGCTCCTTGAGGGTCGTCGCGTCGAGCACCCGCAGCGCCGGCTTGCGGTACCCGCCTTCGAGCTCGAACACGCGCGAACCATCACGGCTGAGCGCGAGCCCTTCGGGCAGCGTACCCACGGTTGCCACCGCGCCCTCCGGCTCGCGGATCCGCCAAGCGGTGGGCAGCGTGACGATTCCCGGCGCCGCAAGGACCACCGTCACCAGCAGCGCTGACGCGAAAACGGCGAGGACGGCGGCGCGCATTGCCGTGGCGCGCGAGTTTCTCATCCGGTCGAACACGCCGCGCAGGTTCATCCTTCCGGCTCGCGTCACCCGCCGGTGCGAGCGATAACGTACGATGGGAACTCGGTAGCGATCGACCGCGTTTCACCGCCGATGCGCGCGCGTTGGATGCTCGCTCTTGCTCTTGCCGTGCTCGCCGGCGGTGCCGGGCGCCGCGTTCGCCGCCGCCCCGCCGTCGAGTGCCGAGATTCAAACGCTGCTCGACCAGCGCGCCGCCGGCGCACCCGGTACCGGCATCGTCGTCGGCATCGTCGACGGCGACACGACGGCGATCTACAAGGCCGGGACGACGGGAACGGCAGCGCCGCTCGACGAGCACACGCAGTTCGAGATCGGTTCGGTGACCAAGACGTTCACGGCGACCATCCTGGCCTCGATGGTGATCGACCATTCGGTCGCATTGAGCGATCCGGTGCAGCGCTACGTTCCTGGGAACGTGCACGTTCCGTCTCGCGACGGGAAGCAGATCACGCTGCTCGAGCTCGCGACGCAGCACTCCGGCCTGCCGCGCATGCCGAGCAACATCGAGCCCAAGGACCCGAACGATCCGTACGCGGACTACTCGCTGGCCCAGCTCTACGCGTTCTTGAACGGCTACAAGCTGCCGCGCGATCCCGGAGCGAAGTTCGAGTACTCGAACCTCGGCTTGGGTTTGCTAGGAGACGTGCTCGCGAGCCGCGCGCACACGACGTACGCTCAGCTGCTGCGCTCCCGCGTACTCGAACCGCTGGGAATGAACGACACGGCGATCGTCGCCCCGGGCGACCGGCCGGCCCTGATGGCCACCGGCCACGACGCCGACGGCGACGTCGTGAAGCCGTGGAGCTTCGCGGCGATCGCGCCGGCCGGTGCGATTCGCTCCGACGTCGTCGACATGCTGCGCTACGTGCGCTGCAACATGGGTCAAGGGCCGCTCGCAAGCACCTGCTTGTTCGCGCAGCAGCCGCGCGACACGTTCCCCGGCAATCGCATCGGCCTGGTGTGGTGGACCGGCGCGGTGCGCCCGGTGGTGCACCACGGGGGCGACACGACGGGCTTCCACGCCTCGGTCGCGATCTCACCCGATCACCGCCGCGGCGTCGTCGTGCTCGCCAGCGGCGGTGATCCGGTCGACGGGCTTGCGACCCATCTGATCGATGCAAGCATCCCCATCACCGTTTCCGATTCCGACGCGGTCGCGTCGCTCGATCCGAGCCAGCTCGACGACTACGTCGGAACCTACAAGGGTGAGGGCGTCGTCTACACGGTCAAGCGAGACGGTGAACGGCTGATGGCGCAAATCAGCGGACAGCCGTTCGCGCGGATCTATCCGAGCTCCAAGGATCGTTTCTTCTACAAGGTCGTCGACGCGCAGATCGATTTCACGCGCGACGCGAGTGGGAAGGTCAACGCGATCGTGCTTCAACAGAACGGCCAGCGCGGCGTCTTCGTGCGGCCGGGGATGACCGCGCCCACGCTCACGCCGCCGCCCGTCGCGACGATGCCACCCGCGGTCGTGCTCGACGCGGCCACGCTGGACTCGTATGTCGGGACGTACGTAGCCGGCGCGGGCGCGGCGTTCACGATCGCCCGCACGGCGGACGGGATCACGGTGCAGCTGACGGGTCAACCCGCGTTCCCGCTCTTCGCCTCGGCGAAGGATCACTTCTATCTCAAGGTCGTGCCGGCGCAGATCGACTTTCAGCGCGATGCGAACGGTAACGTTACGGGGCTGGTGCTGCACCAGAACGGGAACAACGTTCCGGCGACCAAACAGTAGTTGCGGCGCCGCTCTCAGGCGCGCAGCAGCGCGCCCAGCGCGGCCGCCGCGACGACGACGACCCACGGGGCCGCACGCCGGCCGGCGATCGCCGCAAAGGCGGCGAGCGCGATCGCGAGGCGCACGGGATTCGGGCCTAGCGAAGTCAGCACCGGGTCGTACAGGACGGCGGCGAGCAGCCCGACGACGCTCGCGTTGGCGCCGCGCAACGCGCCGGCGGCGCGGGGCAACGCGACGATGCGGTTCCATACCGGCGCGATCGCGAAGATCAAGGCGAACGACGGCAGAAAGATCAGCACGGTCGCGACGAGCGCGCCGGCCGGGCCGTGCAGCGGGGAGCGGTTCGCGTAACCGACGAAGGCGGCGAACGTGTTGAGCGGACCCGGCATCGCCTGCACCGCGCCGTAGCCGGCGAAGAAGTCCTGCGCGGCGATCAGCCGGTCGCGGATCAGGCTTTGCAGCAGCGGCAGCACGACGTGCCCGCCGCCGAACACGAGCGCGCCGGCCCGGATCAGGGTCGCGAGCAGCGCCGTGGTCGCGGTCACGGGAAGCAGCGTGACGGCGACCAGCGCGACGAAGACGAGGCCGGCACCGATCGAGACCGGGCGCGGGACGCGGATCGGGAGCGCCTCGGCGCGCAGCCCGGGAGCATGCAGCGCGATGGCGCCGGCCAACGCGCCCATCGCGATCGGCACCCACTGGTAGCCGGGATACGGCCGAAGCGCCAGCGCGACGGCCATTGCGCCGACGGCGACGGTCTTCGTCGGCAGGTCGGTGCACAGCGCTGCCGGCGAGCGCGATCACGGCCTGGGCGACGACGGCGGCCGCCGCGGCGAACAAGCCGTCGAGCAAACCGCCGAACCACGGCGGCGTGGTATGGCGCTCCGCCCCGGTCAGCGCCGCCGAGATCGCCGCCATGAGGATCGCGGAGGGCGCGGTGAACCCGAGCCAGGCGGCGAGCGCTCCCAACGGTCCGCCGCGGGTCAACCCGATCAGCATCCCTACTTGGCTCGAGGTGGGTCCCGGGAGTACCGAGCAAAAGCCGACGATCCGGGCATAGGTCGCCTCATCGAGCCAGCGCCGTTGCTCCACGAACGTGCGGCGGAAGTAGGCCAGATGGGCAACCGGCCCGCCGAACGACGTACATCCCAGCCGAAGGAACGCCGCGAAGACCTCGCGCACCACGGCTGCTTACAACCGGAGGACCGCGACTTCATGCACCTAGGCGACTTGACGGTCTACCACGACGGGCGGTTCTTGCGGTACGACGACGCAAAGGTCGGCCTGCTGACCCACGGCCTCCAGTACGGAACCGGCTGCTTCGAAGGCGTGCGCGGCTTCTGGAGCGCGCGCGAGGAAGAGCTCTATCTGCTGCAACTCGCCGACCATTACGATCGGCTCGCGCAGTCGGCGCGCATCCTGATGATCGAACTTGCCGCTGTCGACGCGCGAGCTGTGCGAGCTCACCGTCGAGATCTGCGCGCGCAACAGGTTCCGCAGCGATGTGTACGTGCGGCCGTTCGCCTACAAGGCCAACGAGGACATCGGCGTGCGGCTGCACGACGTCAAAGACGCTTTCGCGATGGTCGCGATCCCGTTCGAGCGTTATTTCGACGCGCAGCGCGGGCTCAAGGTCGGCGTGAGCTCGTGGCGCAGAATCGACGACACCATGGCGCCGGCCCGCGGCAAGATCACCGGAACGTACGTCAACAGCGCGCTGGCGAAGAGCGACGCGGTGATGAACGGTTTCGACGAGGCGATCATGCTCTCGCAGGAAGGCCATGTCTGCGAAGGTTCAGCCGAGAACGTGTTCCTGGTGCGCGCAGGCGTGCTCTACACGCCCGATCCGTCGCAGAACATCCTCGAGGGCGTCACCCGGCGTGCGATCATGACGCTGGCGAAAGAAGAGCTCGGCCTGGCGGTCGTCGAGCGCGCGATCGATCGCAGCGAGCTCGTCGTCGCCGACGAGATTTTCATCACCGGCAGCGCGGCAGGGATCCAGTGGATCGAGTCGGTCGATCATCGTCCGATCGGCGACGGAACGCGCGGTCCGATCGCGACCGCCCTGATCGACCTCTACGACCGCGCTATCCGCGGCGGCATGCCGAAATACGAATCGTGGCTCACCCGCACCTACGCCGGCCGGGTAGCCGCAGCGAGCTGACTCGCGCGACGATCGTTCGCTAAGATCGCTACGGTCGCCGCTTGTGCGTTTCGGCGTAGATCTTCGCGAGCTTTCCGCCGCGTAGCGCATACGTCGTGACGACGTTGAGCGTGCATTCGTCGTCCTTGCAGTCGTCGACGTACAGAAAGTTCTTCGCGAAGCGCACGTGGATCGAGCTGGGTCCGGCGCCCCAGTCGCCGCCCCAATTGGCGGCGCCGACCTGCCCGAGCAGCACCGCGGAACCGGTGCGCTCGTCGAACAGGTAGGCGGCGGCCGTGCCGCCGATCGGATAATCACACGCGACGACGACGACGGCCTGTCGCGTTCCGCTTCGCAAGCTTCCGGCGCTCACCGAATCGACGTGGAGGTCGAAGCCGGCAGCCATCTTGCTGTCGAAATAGGAGAAGCGGCCCTTGCGCATCACGACGGGCACCGGCACGTTGCTCTTGCAAGGATTCGTCACATAGGTGAAGTTCAGGAAGTCAACGGCGAAGAGCAATGGAGCCAGCATGGTGGGGGTCAGGAACTCCCGGTGAGTTGTTGGTAGGCTTGCTTTCGCACGAAGTCCAGATACGTCGCGGTGGCGTGATTGGTCGCGGCGATCTGTGCCCAGCCGGCCGCGCTCTGCGGCATCCAGCCGGTGAACGAGAAGAGCGTGCCTCCCCCGGGCGAACGGTAGACGTTCCCGGCGGAGTTCTTGAACGTCTGCGCGAGCCCGTCGAGGGAGAGATCGAACTCGGACAGGGTTTGGCCGGGCTTGGGATAGCTCTGCTGAATGCCATCCATGTTCTCGAACGCCATCGGCACGATGTCGAGCGTGTTCACGGCGCGATATGCGTTGGGAAACGTCGTCTCGTACAGCGTCGCGAACTGCTGGTTGCCGAATGCCGGTGCGGCGAACGTGCACGGGAGGAACGTGATGTGCGCGCGGATCGCGGGCGCGAGCTGCGCATAGAGCCAGAGCGATCCGATCTGGACCAGGCCGCCCCCGAGACTGTGCCCCGTGATGATGAGGTTCAGCGCTGAACCGCTCGCGGCGAGCTTCCCGAAGAACGCCGGCAGGCTCTGCTGCGAGACCGGATCGACCAAGCCTTCCACCGAGCCGAGAGCCGCGTTGGCCCCCGACGAGATGTGCGCGCCGGCAGCGGCCGGATAGTTGAACGGAACCTGCTTGAGTGCGTCGGCGTCTTCGAACCAGTTACGCAGAAAATCGTGCGCGACGATCTGGCTCAGCGAACCGCGGAAGGCCAACGCGTAGGTCTTCTTGTCGGCGGCCTGCGCGACGTAGGCGAGGATACCTTGGTTGGTCGCCGGTCCCCAGGACAGCGTCCACGGTCCCAGCGCCGCCGGCTGGAGCCCCTGCAGCGCGGCCTCGATGTCGGCGCGCTGCTTACCGGGATCCGTTTCGTCGGTGTAGGCGATCGCCGCCAGCTCCATGGCGGACCAGTACTGTGCCGGAGTCGGCAATACACCCATGGCGCGCTCCTCGTTCTCCGGCTCACATTGATACGGCTCGCGAGCCCGGGCCTTCCCGATGCGCAAGCTCTGCCGACAAGTCCTGCCGGACGGTGGGTTGCGCGCCGTTTCCAAGCCGCGGTTCGACGCGCTAGAATGATGCATGAGGTCGCGACGTCATGGCTCTTGAGTTCGAAGCGCTGGCAAACATGCTCAGCGCGGCGGAGCGCGCGGGCGGCAAAGCGCTCACCGAGATGCTCGACCTCGCCGGCTCGCCGGAGTTACGCGAGCTGCTGCGCAAAGTCGCGCACGACGAAGGGTACTGGGCGCGCGAGCTAGGGGCCGCCGTACGCCGCCAAGGCGGGACGCCTTCGACCGAGGTCGGCGACTTCGCCGACAAGGTGCGCGCGGTACCCGATCTGGCCGGCAAGCTCGCGCTGTTGAATCGCGGGCAGCGCTGGGTGGTGCGAAAAATCGAAGAGCATCTGCCGGAGGTCGCCGACCCGGCGGTTCGCGGACTGCTTGCGGCCATGGCGGCCGCGCACGTCGCGAACATCGCGATGGTCGACACAAGCGATCGCGTAGGTGGTTCGCGAGCTGGATGTTCGACCGCTGCCGCGGCGCGAAAAGCACCCGACGATCTTTCGGCTGCTCGACGAGCTCGCCGTCGGCGACGTCTTGAACATCACCAACGATCACGATCCGCTGCCGCTGCGCTATGCGTCGAGAAGGCCGGTACGGGCGCGTTCGAGTTCACCTACCGAGAAGCCGGTCCCCACGTGTGGCGGATCGACATCCGTAAGGTCGGCGCGGGTGCGCTTCCGGCGACCGGCATCGAATACGGCCCCATGGTTCTGCCGCCGGAATATCCGTTACGCGTTTTGCTGGTCGACCGGCGCGGCCGCCGTCGGCGGAGGTTGCGGCGCGGGCGCACCCTGGCCCGATTGCGGCACCGGTGCTTGGCGCGGCGGCGCGAGCGCGGTGCGATACGCCGCGTACGCCGCGATCGCGTAGAACAGCAGATCCATCCAGTCGAATCCGACGCGGATGAAATCGACCATTGCCGACTGGATGTGCCGCCAGTCCGAGCAAGACGGTCGTGAGCGGATAGTGATCGTGCTGCGCGATCGCCGCGACGACGGCCAAGAGATTGCCCAGCACACAACCCAGCAGCGCGGCGATCCCGGCGACGAGCCCCTCGACGGGCCGGCGTTCGCCGCTGAGCTTGCGCATCGCGAAGCCCGCCAGGAAACCGATGCCGATGGCCATGTAGCCGATCTGGAAGTTCGTCGTCGACGTGATGGCGGCCCAGACGACGGCTCCGACGATGCCGCCCGCGATCGCTCCGACGGTACCGAGCAGCAGCTTGCCTTGCATTGGAGCCGGGCATTCGGCGCCACGCGACCTTGGCCTGGCGACGAAGACGCGGGCGATCGGGTGGCAACCAGCGCGCCTCATGAGGATCGCGTATGGCTCGCGCCGGCGCGAACCAGCGCCTCTAGGATGGCGCCATACCGATCCGGATCGCCGCCGTGCGCCGCCGACCACTGAGCCTGGCCCAGCGGCGTACCGCCGTGCGCATTCTGCGCCTCGAGCGGCGCGTGGTGCTTCAAGAGCAACGCTACGGTGTCGACCTGGCCGCCGATAACGGCACAGTGCAATCCGGTTTGGCCCGCACCGTCGGGGGCCGCGAGATCCACGCCTCGAGCGATCAGGAACTCGACGACCGCATTGCGGCCGTACATGCATGCAAAACGGAAACCTTCGCACAATTGTGCCGGCGTGATGCCGCGCTTCGAGCCTCCGTCCGCACGGAAGAACGATTGGACGACCTCGAGTAAACCGAGCCCCGCGGCGTCCGCGAAATCGAGGCGCGCGCCGGCGCCGGCGAGGAATTCAGCGGCTGCCTTACGTCCATTCGCCAGACAGGCGGCGATCAGGGATCGTTGACCGCCCGCGTTTCCCGGCCGATCGATCTCCGCACCATGGTCCAAGAGCGTCCGCAAGAGCGCTGCCAGCACGCCGGCATGCTCGGGATGAAGGCTCGTCGCCGCAAGCCCCAACGTCGTACATTGACTGCCGTACACGCTGGCGGTCGCGTCGACCTCGGCGCCCGCCAGCAGCAACGTCTCGGCGATCGCGACGATGTTCGGCGGCGTTTTCTGACGGAAGCCTTCGACGCCGTTGGCCGACACGTAGTGAAGTAAGTCGCCCCGTGCTCGCGCGGGGACCGCGCGCGCGCCAGCGCCGGTTCTTCGCGCAACAGCCGCTTCACGTCGCGATGTCGCCGCCGGCGATGGCGTCGGCCGCCGCTTCGAATCGTGAGCGGGCGAATCGTCGCGCATTACCGCTTGCAGGTGCTTGGTGAACTTCGGCCAGCTTTCGAACCCATGCGAACGCGCGATGACGAACTGCGCGTCGGCGAGGCTGCACGTTCTGTCGCCATGTGCACCTTCGTGCAATTTGCGTCGCGCGAAGGTCTCGACCAGATCGATCCACTCCTCGACGTTCACGGGTTGTCGCGGCGCGATCCTGAGCGCAGACAATCGGACGAGCGAGGTGACCCAGGTTTGGGCCCACGTACGGATGGCCTCGCGTTCGCTCGATCGACAAGCCCGGATCAGCTCTTTCGCGAGCTTCTTGTATCGCTCGCTGCTCGGATGCGGCGGAAGCGGCAGGGCGGATTGGGGGTTCGGAAACACACGAATCTCCTTTCATCGCTGCCTGGAGTCCGCACGAATCAGGCTTGAAAGAAGGCTCGTGACCTTCAATGATCGGTTAGAGGGTGGGCATGGCCCTTTCCGCGGACTGGATGCGCCCCGAGCGCTGCTTCTCTCTTACCATACCGGCAGGTCGAGGACAACGCTCCGGCTCAGCCGCACTCGAAGAATCGCCGGTCAAGATTGACTCAAGTCGTCGCGCGAAACCGGCCGGCAGGCGATCATGGTCTCGTGCGCCCGCTGATCCTCGTCGCCCGAACGCGTGGCTACTGCGCCGGCGTCAGCCGAGCGGTCGACGCCGTCGAGGACCTGTTGTCCGCGAATGCCGGCCGCTCGGTCTACGTGCGGCACGAGATCGTCCACAACAGCCGCGTCGTCGGAGACCTTCGCGCTCGCGGCGCCGTCTTCGTCGAGGACGATCGCGACGTTCCGGCCGGGAGTCCGTTCGTTCTGAGCGCGCACGGGACGACGCCGGCGGTGGAGCGGGAAGCGCGCGACCGCGGCCTGCGCGTCGTCGATGCGACCTGCCCGCTCGTGACGAAGGTGCATCGCGAGGTCGCGCGCTTCGCCGACACGGGCCACACCGTCTTGATCATCGGCGATCCCGCCCACGTCGAGACGATCGGAGTGGCCGGCGTGCGGCCCGAGCATTCCGTCGTCGTCCCCGACGAGCACGCGGCGGCGACGGTCGTGCCGGCGACCGCGCGGGTGGCGGCGGTTGCGCAGACGACGCTCGACCCACGCCGCCTCGCCGCGGTTCTGGAGGTTCTGCGACGGCGTTTTCCCGATCTCGTCCTACCGCCCCGAAGCGACGTGTGCTATGCGACCGTCAACCGGCAAAATGCGGCGCGCGAGCTGGCTCGCGCCGTGGACAGTGCGCTCGTCGTCGGTTCGGCCAACAGCGCGAACAGCGTGCACCTGCGCGAAGTGATCGAGGGCGAGGGCTGTCCGGCGGTCCTGCTCGACGACGTCGCGGCGCTCGACGCCGCTCCCTTGATCGGGCTGCCTCGCATCGGCGTCACGGCGGGCGCTTCCGCACCGGAGATCCTCGTCAATGAGATCGTCACCGAGCTCGCGCGCCGGCTCGACGCCGATGTCGCCGAGTTCGGCGTCGCGGAGACGGCCATGACGTTCGCGCCGGTATCGTGAGCCGCCGTCAGGCTATCGAGTTGCGTCGCCCGGTTCTGAGGTTGGTTGCGGGCTCGGCACGTCGATCGGCTCGGCACTCGGTGGCTCGACAGTCGTGCTCGGCGGCGTCCACATTTGTTGATCGGGGAGCGGTTTGGCGGCGTGCTCGGGGTCGAGCGAGGTGAAGCCCGTGTCGTCGCGCCATGCCGCGAACTTGCCGAGGGCGGCATAGGCCATCTTCGAGACGCCGCGGATGAAGCGGCGTCCGGCTTCGAGCGTCGGCAAGTTCGTCGTCATTACGGCGATCACGTACGGATCGTCACCGTCGCCGTAGACGATGCCGACATCGTTGAGCGTATCGTGCAGCGTTCCGGTCTTGTGCGCGATTTCGGTCCCCGCGGGGAGAGGCTCGGGGATCAAGCCGTTGTGACGCTGCCCGCGCAGGATGGCGACCATCGCGCGCGACGACCACTCATCGACGAGTTGATCTTTTGCCATTGCGCCGAGCAGGTGCATCATGTCGGCCGGACTCGAGCGCAGGGCCCACCGGATCGGCCCCTCCGAACGGATGAAGTCCGTCAGGCGCGTGTTTCGCAGGCCGAGATCGCGCATCGTCGCGTTGATGTGCTGGCGGCCGACGCGGCGGATCAGCATGTTGGTCGCCGTATTGTCGCTCACGTCGATCATCAGCGAGAGCAGCCGCGAGACGGTATAGGTCGAGCCGATGCGCGCGTTGCAGAGCTTGCCGTAGCCCCAGTCGCGATCCGACTTGCGCAGCGTGACCTTGGTGTTGAGGTCGAAGTCGCCGGCGACGAGCTGGCGGAAGACTTCGACCATGACCGGGATCTTGATCGTCGAGGCGGCCGGCATCTCGCGGCCGGCGTTGATCCCGGTGGTCACGCCCGTCGCGACGTCCTCGACCGCGATCGCGATGCGGCCGGGCGCTCGGGTCGAGAAAGCCGTCAGCTGTTCCTGAAACGCCCCCAGCGGTCCGGGCATGGGCGTCGCGCCCGCCGGCGTGATAACGCCAAGCGGAACGGTCAGTAGAACGACGGCGGCAACGAGTCGTCGCAAAGCCCGCATTGTCTTTGTATATGTCGTCTCCGCGGCATGAAAAGTCAAGTTCCCGGCGGTGAATGTTACGGACGCAGGTACGGCACGCCGTCGGAGGCCGGCGCCCGGACGCGGCCGGCGAAGCCGGCCAGGGCGATCAGCGCCGCCAGGTATGGCAGCGCCTGCATCAGCTCGCTCGGCACGCCGGCGCGCTGGAGCGAGTACTGCAGGGCGGCGAAGAAGCCAAAGCACAAGGCGGCGCCGGTCGCTCCCAGCGGCGTCCAGCGTCCGAAGATCACCGCGGCGAGCGCGATGAAGCCGCGCCCGGCGGTCATCCCGTCGGAATACAGGTCGAGCTCGGCGAGCGACAGGTACACGCCGCCCAGCGACGCGATCGCCCCGCCGATCACGACCGCCCAGAAGCGGGTCCGCAGCGCGTCGATCCCGGCCGACTCGGCGGCGCTGGGGTCCTCGCCGCAAGCGCGCACGCGCAGGCCCCACGGCGTGCGCGCCAGCACGAGCTGCAGCACGACCGCGGCGAAAAACGCGAGCACGATCAGGGCCTTCTCGCCCGCATTTCCGAGCGCCGGGACCTCGTGCGACGCGCCGGGCTGATGGTACACCAGTACTAGTCCGAAGGCGGCGCCAGCGAGGGCGGCGATGTTGAGCCCGGCCCCGGCGACGATCTGGTCGACGCCCAGGCGGGTGGCGGCGAAGGCGAGGATCGCGGCGAGCGCCATTCCGGCGACCACGCCGGCCAGGGCGCCCAAGAGCGGGTTGCCGGTGGCGCCGCTGACGACCACCGACGTGAACGCGCCGGCGACCAAAATCCCCTCGAGCCCGATGTTGATGACGCCCGACCGTTCGCTGAGCACGCCGCCCAGCGCGGCGTAGATCAGCGGCGTCGCCTTGACCAGGGTAAGTCCCAGCACCGCCAGGATCGCGGCGAGCGTGGCGTTCACGTCGACCTCAGCGATGCGACGACGCGCCGGCCGGCCAGCGCGATGATCGCCAGACCGGTCACGAGCGAGACGACGTCACGGGGCACGCCGGCCTCGGCCTGCATCGCGACCCCGCCGCTCTGCAGCACGCCGAACGCGAACGCGGCGACGACGATCCAGAGCGGATCGAGGTTCCCGACCAGCGCGACCGCGATCGCGATGAAGCCGTAGCCCGGCGAGAGCCCGGTGTTGAAACGGTGCAGCACGCCCGAGACGATCGTCGCGCCGCCCAATCCCGCGATCGCACCCGACAGCGCCATCGCGACGAAGGCCGTGCGGCCCAGGTCGATGCCGGCGCGCTTGGCGGCCTCGGGCGCGTCGCCCGCGGCGCGCAACTCGTAGCCGAACACCGTGCGCTGCAGCACCCAGCGCAGCACGAACGCGACGACGAGCGCAAGGATGAACGCCCAGGTCAGCCGCGAGTCCGCGATGAGGTCCGGCAACTGGGCTGCCTTGGGGAGCGCGGCGGTCTCGGAGGCGCCGGCGCCGCCCTGCTGCAGCGGTCCGTTCACCAGATACGTGGCGAGCAGCGTCGCGACGACGTTGAGCATCAGCGTCGCGATCACTTCGTTCGCGCCGAACCGCGCGCGCAACCAGCCGGGGACCGCGCCCCACGCACCGCCCGCGACCGCGCCGGCCAGCAGCACCATCGGGATCGCGAGGTAGCCCGGTAGCGGAAACTGCGCGCCGAGCCAGCCGGCGGCGAGGCCGCCGAGGATCAACTGTCCCTCCGCGCCGATGTTGAACAGGCCGGCCCGAAACGCGATCGCGACCCCCAGCGCCGGAAACAGCAGGCAGGTCGTCTGCACCAGCGTCTCCGCCAGCTCGCTGCGCGTGCCGAACGCGCCGTCGAACAAGGCGCCGAATCCGACGACCGGCGAGACGTGGGCGAGCAGCATCGCGAGCGACCCGACGCCGAACACGACGACGATCACCACCACGACGTCGCGGAACGCGCGCCCGCGCACCAGCATGCTCATGCGTGCCCCGCCATCAGCGCGCCGATGCGGCCGCGATCGATCGACGCGCGGTCGAACGCGCCGGCAAACATGCCGTTCGCGATCACCAGCACGCGATCGGCGCATGCGAAGATCTCGTCGAGCTCGAACGAGATCAGCAGCACGCCGACGCCGGCGTTGCGCGCCTCGATCAGCCGCGACTGCACCAGCGCCGCCGCGCCGATGTCGATCCCCCGCGTCGGCTGATAGGCGACGACGAGCTTTGCGTGGGCGACCAGCGTGCGCCCGACGACGATCTTCTGCTGGTTTCCGCCCGAGAGCGCGCCGACGATCGCGTCGGGATCGGGCGGCCGCACGTCGAAGCGCTCGATCACGTCGCGCGCGGCGGCGTCGTACTGCGCGCGCGGCAAGCTGCGCTGGCGCCCGAGCACGACGTTGTCGCGCACGTTCCAACTCAGCACGAGCGCTTCGTGGCGACGGTCCTGCGGGATCACGCGAATCCCGCGCGCGAGCCGCGACGCCGGCGATTCGCCGGCCCGCAGCGACTCGCCCTCGAAGCGCAGCTCGCCGGTGAACGGTACGACGCCCGCGAGCGCGTCGGCCAGCGCGGTCTGGCCGTTGCCTTCGATCCCCGCAATCCCCACGATCTCGCCGGCCCGCACCTCGAACGTGGCGTCGTCGAGCGTGCTGGTCGCGGATCGCGCGCCGAGCCCGCGTACCTCGAGCAGCGGTGCCGGCGCCGTCACCGCGCGCGCCGCGAGCGCGGGGACCTCGCCGCCGACCATCTCGCGCGCGATCGCGCCGGCGTTCGTCTCGCTGGTGAGGTGGCGCGCGACGACGCGCCCGGCGCGCATCACGGTAACGCGCTGCGAGTAGGCGATCACTTCGGCCAGCTTGTGCGTGACCACCAGGATCGCCGTGCCGCGCGCGGCGAGCCCGGCGATCGTGGTGAAAAACGACGCGATCTCGCTGGGCGCCAGCGCCGCGGTCGGTTCGTCGAGCAGCAGCACGGTCGGTTCGCGGTCGAGCTCGCGCAGCAGCTCGACGCGCTGCTTGATGCCGACCGGCAGCGTTTCGACGAGGGCGTCGGGATCGACCGCCAACCCGTAGGTCGTCGCCAAGCGGTTCACGCGTTCGCGCGCCGCCGCCACGTCGATCGCCCAGCCGCGGCGCGGTTCGCGGTTGAGCAGCACGTTCTCCCACACCCGCAGCCGCTCGATGAGCTTGAAGTGCTGGTGCACGAGACCGACGGCGCCGTCCGCCGTGATGCTGCCTTCGTCGGGCTTCACCGCCCCATACGCGATTGCGGCGAGCGTGGACTTGCCGGCGCCGTTCTCACCGACCAGCGCATGGATCTCACCGGGCTGCAGCTCGAGGTCGACGCCGTCGACGGCCTGCACCGCGCCGAAGCGGCGGCGCACGCCGGTCAGCGTTAGAGCGGGACGGGTTTGAACGATGCGAGTTCCTCCCGCGTCGACGGCACGACGATCTTTCCGGCGATGATCGCCGCGCGAAGCTTGTCGAGCACGGCGATTTTCACCGGCGTGACGACGCTGCGCGTGTACTTGAAATCGGTCAGCCCGACGCCGCCTTCCTTCAGCCCCAGGCTCAAATGGACCGGACGCGGTTTGTGGGCGGCAGCTTGTTGGGAGACCCGAAACACGCCGATGTCGACGCGCTTGACCATGCTGGTGAGGATTTTTCCCGGTGCGATCCCGTCCTGATCGGAGTCGACGCCGATCAAGAACGCATTGGGCCGCGACTTGACCTGGTCGATCGCGCCCAAGCCGCCTTTTCCCGCCGCGACGTAGATGATGTCGGCGCCTTGATCGAACAGCACGCCGGCGAGCTCCTTGCCCGAGGCGACGTCGTCGAACGAGCCGATATACTTCACCAGCACCTTGACGCTCGGGTCGACCTGGCGCGCACCCGCGGCGTAGCCGGCCTCGAACTTGCGCAGCAGCGGGATGTCGATGCCGCCCAGAAACGCGATCGTCTTGGTCTTGCTGGTCATCGCGGCCAGCGCGCCGGCCAGAAATGAGCCTTGCTCCTCGCGAAAGGTCACCGAAGTCACGTTCGGCTCGTCGACGACCGAGTCGATGATCGAGAAATGCCGCTGCGGATAGCGCTCCGATACTTCGGTGACGTCCTTCGCCATCAAGAAGCCGATGGCGAATATCTCGTCGTACTCTTTGTTCGCGAGCACGGTCAGATTGACTTGATAGTCGGCCGCCGAGCGCGACTGCAGCGCGACGGTGTCGACGTGCAGCTCGCGCTGCGCGCGCATCAGCCCCGCATAAGCCGAATCGTTGAAGGACCGGTCGCCCAAACCGCCCACGTCGGTGACCATCCCGATGCGGACCGCCCCACCCGCGGCGCGCTCCGAGGCGCACCCGGCCGGGACCGCGGCAAACCAGACCAGCGCAAGTGCGAGCGCCGCCGCGCGTCGACGGGACATCGCGGGGAGCTACGACGTCGATGCGGGGCGGCCTCTCGCGCGTAGGGAACAAGGGCCCCGTGAACCCAACCAGACCGCCGGACGCTGCTTCGCGCCCGCGCCGACCGATGTCGCGCGCGGAACGCCGGGTCACGTTCTTGCTCAAGACGCTGCTGCTGATCGCGGTCGCGATCTACCTGGGTGTCGGCTTGCTGCAGTTCTTGGCCAGCGTGAAGGCGACCGCGATGCTGTTCGTCGTGTCGCTCTTCTTCGCGTACCTGGTCTATCCCATGGTCCGGCGGTTCAACGAACGGCTCCCGCTGGTCTGGTCGATCTTGCTCGTCTACGTCGCGATCTTGATCGTCGGCGCCGCGATCGTGCAGTTGCTGGTTCCCCCGCTGGTAAGCGATACGCAGAACGCGATCAAAGCGACGCCCGCGATCGTGAAGAACCTCGGCCAGATCCTGCAAGACCCCAACAATCGGTTCATCCGGTGGCTGCCGGTCGACGAACGGGTCTACCTCGCCACGGTTCCGCTGCAAGTCGCGTCGTTCTTGCAGACCAACGCGCTCGACACTGCCCAGAAGACCGTTACCGTGCTCCTCTCGACGGTCTCGGTGATCGCGACGGTGATCGTGGTGCCGGTGCTCGCCGCCTACATGCTGCTCGACGCCGAGGAGCTCAAGCGGAATTTCCTGGGGCTGGTTCCGGCCAAGCTGCACGCCAAGGCCGAAGCGATCATCGCCGACCTCGACCAGGTCGTCGGCGGATTCATCCGCGGCCAGCTGATCGACGGCTCGATCTTGGGCGCCATGCTCACCGTGATGCTCTTCTTCACGCATGTGCCGTACGCGCTGTTGATCGGTGTGATCTCCGGCGCGCTCAACTTCATCCCCTACGCGGGCGCGCTCATCGCCTTCGTCCCCGCGGTGATCCTCGCGTACGCCTACCACGGGCTGGGGAGCGCGGTCCTCGTCGCCGTGCTGATCGTCGTGATCCACCAAATCGACGGTAATTTCGTGGCGCCGCGCGTGCTCAAGGACAACGTCGGGCTGTCGCCGTTCTGGATCGTCATCTCGATCCTCGGTTTCAGCGAGCTTTTCGGACTGCCGGGAACGTTCCTGGCCGTACCGGTCGCGGCGATGATCCGGGTGCTGCGCGAGCATCTGTTGCCGCGCCCGGTCTCGCAGGCCGCGGCCGCGCCGGCGACCACCAACGCGCCGCTCGAGGCGACGCAACCGCCGAAAGTGCGCGCGACCATGGGCCGACGGAGAAAAAGCGGGTGACGACAACAGCCATCGTCTCGGCGCGCAAACAGGTCGCGCGCGTCGACGTCGTCGGCGTCCCGATGGACTTGGGCGCCGACCGGCGCGGCGTCGACATGGGACCGTCGGCAATTCGGTACGCGCGGCTCAAGGAATCGCTCGAAAAGCTCGGGATCACCGTCAACGACCACGGCAACCTGCGCGTCCCCGTGCCGGAGTCCGCCACCGTCGACGAAGCGAGCGCGAAATACTACCCGATCATCAAGGCCGTGTGTGACGAGCTGGCCGGCGTGGTGCAGGAGATCATCGCGCAGGGCGGCTTCCCGCTCGTGCTCGGCGGCGACCATTCGATCGCGATGGGCACGATCGCCGGCGTCGCGCGCGCCCGCGGCAAGGCGCCGGGCGTGATCTGGGTCGACGCGCACGGCGACATCAACACGCCGCTGACCTCGCCGACGGGGAACGTGCACGGGATGCCGGTGCACTTCGCGCTCGAACAGCACGCCGTCGACCCGAAGCGCATGGCGTTCATCGGCCTGCGCGACGTCGATGAAGGCGAGAAGCGCACTATCCGCGAGCTCGGAGTGCGCGCTTTCACCATGGCCGACGTCGACCGGCTCGGAATGAGCCGCGTGGTCGACGAGGCGCTCTCGATCGTCGCCGACGGTGCGGACTCGGTGCACGTCAGCTTCGACATGGACGGCGTCGATCCGCAGGAAGCGCCCGGCGTCGGCACGCCGGTGCGCGGCGGGATCTCGTACCGCGAAGCGCACCTGCTGATGGAAGGCGTCGCCGCGAGCGGCACGCTCGGCTCGATGGAGATCACCGAGATCAACCCGATCCTCGACCGCGAGAACCAAACCGCGATCCTGGCCGTCGAGCTGATCCTCTCCGCGCTGGGAAAGACGACGCTCTGAGTGCGAACTTTCGGCGAGACGACGCCCTGAGCTTCGACCGCGCCGCGTTCGCGCTGCGGCGCGACACGTTCGAGGACGTCTTGGCGCCGGAGCTCACGCCCGAGCAGCGTTTGCGGCTACAAGTGGACGACGGCGTGCGCGCGACGTGCCCGTGCTGCGCGTACCCGACGATCAACGGCCGCGGCGCGTACGACATCTGCGCGCTGTGCGGCTGGGAAGACGACGGACAAGACGACGCCGAGTCCGGCCCACCCGGCGCGCCGCGCCCCGAAGACGTCGCCGGCGGCCCGAACCTCGACTACTCGCTGACCGAAGCGCGCCGCAACTTCGCCGAGTACGTGACGATGTATCGCCCCACCGACCGCGACTTCGAGCACGAGCGCGCCCAGACCGACGTCAAACGGCGCATCATCACCGCCTACGACCGCGCCGTCGACGGCGAAACCACCTTCGCCGAAGCGGACGCGGAGGCGCGCGCGCTGATCGACGATTTAGCTTAACTCCGATATCACCCTGAACCCGTCGAAGGACCCTGTCATCCTGAGCTTGTCGAAGGACGAGCGATCGCGCACGGGCGACAATCAAATACGCTGTGATGCAATCGCGCCGTCACCCTGAGCCCGTCGAAGGGTGACCGCACCAAAGGTTGAGCGCCGCTTCGTTGCGCTTCCATTCCAAAATCTCAGGACAGACTAAGCTCAGCGTGACGGAGGGTTATGGCCGAGCGGCAAGCTCCGTTGCGCGCAGGGTGGCGCGGCCGATGACGCAGAGGGGGACTTCGTGCCAGTGGGTTTCTAGGCGCGTCTCCCAAGCGTCGGCGAAGGTAGTGCCGTCGAGGCCGCCGAGCAGGCAGATCTCGTCGTCGCCTTCGCCGTAGCGGTATTCGTAATCGACCTCGGCGAGGTCTGCGACGGCGACGCCGTCGAGCGGCGCGCCGATGCGCGAGAGGGCGCGATAGACGCGCGCCGCGTTATCCTCGTCGGCGTTGTACCACAGGCAGTGGTCGCAGGCTTCGGCCTGCTCGCCGTGCAGCCGCCGCGCGAGGCCGCCGACGACCAGCGTGCGCGCTCCCTCGCGGGCCAGCGCGCACAAGAGTCCGGCGAAGACGGTGGGGACGGACATCGGATCCCTCCTCGGCTGCAGTCCCGCAGGCTACGTCGGCCAGGGTCGCGGCTCCCGTCGCGAGGTGGGTATAGCGCCCAACATCGTGGCGATCTTCACTCCGCTCGCCGGCCTGACGCCGGTCCAGCGCCGCGCCTTCATCGCGGCGTTCCTCGGCTGGACGCTCGACGCGTTCGACTTCTTCCTAGTAACGTTCGTCGTGTCGCGCATCGCACAGGATTTCGCGATGACGATTCCGGGCGTGCTGCTCGCCGTCACGGTCACGCTGATGTGCCGGCCGCTGGGCGCGCTGATCTTCGGGACCCTGGCCGACCGCTACGGCCGCCGCGGACCGTTGATGATCAGCATCCTGCTCTACTCGCTGTTCGAGCTGCTGACCGCGTTCTCACCGAACTTCGCCGTGTTCTTGGTGCTGCGGGCGCTCTACGGCGTCGCGATGGGCGGCGAGTGGGGCGTCGGCGCGGCGCTCGCGCTCGAGACGCTCCCCGCGCAGGCGCGCGGCATCGCGTCGGGGATCATCCAGCAGGGCTACGCGGTCGGCTATTTGCTGGCCGCGCTCGTGTTCGGTCAGTTCGTCGAGCTGATCGGCTGGCGCGGCATGTTCGTGGTCGGCGTTTTGCCCGCGATCCTCGTCTTCTTCGTGCGATACGGCGTGAAAGAGTCGCCGGCGTGGGTCGCCGGTCAGGCGCGCCGCCTCGGCGAGCGTAACACGCTGCTCCGTTCGATCGTTCGGCAGCCGTGGCTGTACTTGTACGCGATTCTGTTGATGGCCGCGTTCAACTTCATGTCGCACGGCTCGCAGGATCTGTATCCGACGTTCTTGCAGAAGCAGCGCGGCTTCGATCCGCACCTCACCCAGAACGTGGTCGTCGTGATGAACGTCGGCGCGATCCTGGGCGGCACGCTGCTCGGCGCGCTGTCGCAGCGGATCGGACGGCGCATCACGATCATGGCGTGCTGCGCGCTCGGCGCGCTGGCGATTCCGTTCTGGACGGGCGCGGCGACGCCCGTGATGCTTGCCGTCGGCGCGTTCGTGATGCAATTCTTCGTGCAAGGCGCCTGGGGCGTCGTCCCGGCGCACCTCAACGAATTATCGCCGGCCGCCGTGCGCGGAACGTTCCCGGGTTTCACCTATCAGCTCGGCAACTTGATCACCGCGTATGCCGCGCAATGGGAGGCAGCCTATGCCACCAAGAGCTTCCCGCTACCGCTGCCGCAAGGCGCCGACTACGGCCACGCGATGGTGATCATCATGCTCGGCGTCTTCGCGGCCGTCTTCGTCTTGACCGCAATCGGCCGGGAACGCCGCGGCATCTCGTTCGCCGAGCCCGGTGCGGCGGCGCGTTCGGCCTGACCGGCGCCGGACGCGCGGCGGTGAGTGGCGAAGGTGGACTCAAAGGCCATTTTCGTCGCCGCCGTTTGGCTCGTCGCACTTCTGCTCGGCCCAAGGCCGGCGTCGGCTGACGAGCCCGTTCCAGGCGTCGGCTTCGATCAGATCGACCGAACGCTCGTAGGGAACGCTCCACTTCCGGTTCCAGGTTCGTTCGACGCCGACTATGCGCTCGCGCTGCGTGCAGCGAACGAGAACGCAACGGACATGATGGCGATGCTCGGAGGCGGCCCCGGGGGGATGCTGCTTTCCGCGCTGGGGCAACTGCCGGGCCCAGCGAGAATGTTGGCGGGGCGCGTGGCGCAGGTACGTTCGTCACCGAACGCGGCAACTTCAAAGCGCACGGACTCCGCGGCGGGACTCTTCGATGTGCCCGCCGGCCACCGCGAGACGTAGCGCTATCGCGGCGCCGATCGCGGCGAGGCGGCCGTCAACGCGGTTCGCCATAGTGCGCGCAGCGCGGCGCGTCGCTCGCCGTCGATCGCCGGCGTGAAGCGGGCGTCTTCGCGCCATTGACGTGAGATGGTCTCGATGTCAGGCCAGAAGCCGCACTGTAGACCGGCGAGATAGGCCGCGCCGAGTGCGGTCGTCTCGATGCACGCCGGACGAACGACCGGAACGCCGAGCAGGTCGGCTTGGAACTGCATCGCGAGATCGTTGGCCGATGCGCCGCCGTCGACGCGCAGCTCGCTCAGTGACAAACCGGCATCGCGCTCCATCGCATCGACGACGTCGGCGGTCTGGTAGGCCATCGCGTCGAGCGCCGCCCGCGCGAGGTGGGCGCGCGTCGTGCCGCGCGTGATGCCGGTGATCGTGCCGCGCGCTTCGGAATCCCAATACGGTGCGCCCAGTCCGGTGAACGCGGGAACGAACACGACGCCGCCGCTGTCGTCGACCTCGCGCGCCAGCCGCTCGACGTCCGACGAGCGCTCGATGATCCCGAGCCCGTCGCGCAGCCATTGCACGGCGGCGCCGGTGACGAAGATCGACCCTTCGAGCGCGTAGGCGGCGCGACCGCGCTCGAACGCGAACGCGAGCGTCGAGAGCAACCCGTGCTCGCTGCGCACGATTCGCTCGCCGGTGTTGAGCACGACGAACGAGCCGGTACCGTAGGTGTTCTTCGCGAGCCCGGGCGCGAAGCCGGACTGGCCGGCCAGTGCCGCCTGCTGATCGCCGGCAACGCCGGTAATCGGAATCCGGCCGCCAAACCGCTCGACCGTCGCGGTGCCGAAATCAGCGGTGCACGGCAGCACCTCAGGCAGCAGAGCGCGCGGCACACCGAACGCCGACAGCAGCTCGTCGCTCCAGTCCAGCCGGCGAATGTCGAACAGCATCGTGCGCGACGCGTTCGTCACGTCGGTGACGTGTCGCGTGCCACCGGTCAGATTCCAAATCAGCCACGCGTCGACCGTCCCAAACGCGATCTCACCCGACTCCGCTCGCGCGCGCAGACCCTCGATGCCGTCCAGCAGCCACGCGATCTTGGTCGCCGAAAAATACGGGATCGAGCACCAGGCCCGTCCGGTCGCGCACCAGATCCTCAACCCCGCGCGCTCGCAGCTCTTCGCACATCGGTGCGGTCCGCCGGTCCTGCCACACAATCGCGTTCGCGACCGGCGTGCCGGTCGCGCGGTCCCACAGAATCGTCGTCTCGCGCTGGTTCGTGATGCCGATCGCCGCTACGTCGGATGCGTTCGCGCCCGCGTTGCGGAGGGCGCCACGCGCGACCGCGAGCTGCGAGCTCCAGATCTCCTGCGGGTCGTGCTCGACCCAGCCCGGCTGTGGGAAGTGTTGCGTGAGCTCGCGCTGATCGTACGCGACGACGCGTCCGTCGCGATCGAACAGGATGGCCCGTGACGAGGTCGTGCCTTGATCGAGCGCGAGGATCATCGCCGCCGTGGCGCGGCGTCCGCGCCGAGGACTTCGAGCAGCCGGCCGCCGCGCACGCGCACCGCGGGCGTGCCGTGCGCGACGAGCGCGCGCAGCAGCGGGATCACGGTGCGCCGGAGGGCGGGGTCGGCCAGCGCGAAGTCGGTCATCGCCTGCATCGCCGAGGCCTTCACCACCGCGCTCTTGTCGTCGAGGTAACGTTTGAACACGCGAACCATCGTCCGCCGCTCGCGCGTGGGGAGCGGCAGGCGGGGAATCATCTGCGCCAGATGCCAGCGCAGCGAAGCCTGATCGGTCGTCGTTGCCAACCGCCGCAGTACAGCGCTGTGCCGATCGAGGCACGCGGGGTCCGTGCGGCTGAGCTTCTCGAGCGCGTCGGCCGCCCGCATGCGCACGATCGTGTCGGCGTGCTCGAGCAGCGCGACCAGTTCGTCGAGCAGCGACGGATCGCGTTGTACCTCCCCGATCGCGCGCGTGACTCCCTTGAGGTGGCGCGGATCGCCGCCCTCGAGCAACGCCTCGAGGGTCACAGCTTGAACGCGTCCGCCCCGCCGGGGTCGGGAAAGACTTTGCCCGGGTTCATGATCCCAAGCGGGTCGACGGCGTTCTTGATCTTGCGCATCAGCGCGATCGCGTCGGCGCCGAGGTCGAGCTCCATGAACTGCTTCTTGAGCAGTCCGATCCCGTGCTCGCCCGACAGCGTCCCGCCCAGCGCGACGGTCGCTTCGAAGATGGCGCGGGCCGCGGCGGCGACGCGCCCCATCTCGGCCGGATCGCGCTTGTCGCACAAGATGTTCGGATGGAGGTTGCCGTCGCCGATGTGCCCGAACAGCGGAATCTCCAGCGCGTATTGGGCCGCGATCTCACGTATTCGCCGCACCAGCGGCGCGATCGCGCGCGGCGGAACGCAGACGTCCTCGCTGAACTTGTTCGGCCGCCGGCGCGCGAGCGCCGGCGAGATCGAGCGCCGCGCCGTCCACAAGCGCTCGGACTCCGCATCGCTGCTCGCGACGCTCACGTCGCGCGCATGATGCGCGCGGACGATGCGGTCGATCGTGGCGAGCTCGTCGTCCAGCACCCTCTCGTGGTTGCCGTCGACGCCGAAGATCAGGATCGCATCGGCGTCGACCGGCAGGCCGATCGGGTTGTTCTCCTCGACGCAACGCATCGTGAGGTTGTCGAGCAGTTCGATCGCCGACGGCAGGATTCCGCTCGCCATGACCGCGGTCGTCGCGTCGGCCGCGTCGACGATGCGGTCGAACACCGCCAGCGCGGCGCGTGCGAACGCCGGCTTCGACAACAGCCGCAGCGTGATCTCGGTGATCGTGCCGAGCGTCCCTTCGGCGCCGGTGAATAGCCGGCGCAGATCGTATCCGGTGACGTTCTTCACCGTGCGCCCGCCCGTGCGAATCACGGTCCCATCCGGCAGCACGACTTCGAGCGCAAGCACGTAGTCGCCGGTGACGCCGTACTTGAGGCAGCGCGCACCGCCGGCGTTCTCGGCGACGTTCCCGCCGATCGCGCTCTGCTTGAGGCTCGACGGATCGGGCGGATAGAAGAGGCCCAGCCGCTCGACCTCGCGCTGGAGATGCGCGTTGATGACGCCGGCTTGGACGACGGCGACCCGGTCGACCGGATCGATCTCGAGGATGCGATCCATCCGCGCGACGCCGAGCACGATGCTGCCGCCCAGCGGGACGGCACCGCCCGAGAGCCCGCTGCCCATCGCGCGCGGCGTGATCGCGATGCGCCGTTCCGTCGCGATGCGATGCACCGCGCTGACTTGCGCTGTCGTGGTCGGCAGCACGACCAGCGGCGGCGTGTTGCTGTAGAACGTCCCGTCGAATCCGTAGGCGATCAGATCCTCGGCGCCGGTCAGGACGCCGCCCGGGACGGCGTCGCGCAGCGCCGCGACGACCGCGGGCGCGATGTCGAGCATCAGATCGCGCTTCGGACCAGCGGGCCGGAAAGCCCTCGGGCGCGGGCGGTTGCGACGAGGGTCCTTCGCAACCGCCGTCCGCTGGGGTACACTCGGGTCATGGCTGAAGTGATCGCGTCCGAGTACCGTCTCGCCGCCGAGCCCGGTCTCAAGCGCTTCGTCTCGACCGTGCTCGAGAAGGTCGGCGTCGCCGCCGACGACGCGGCGATCGTCGCCGACGTGCTGGTGGCCGCCGACCTGCGGGGCGTCGAATCGCACGGCGTCGCGCGCCTGGACTCGTACTACGTGAGCCGGCTGCGCAAAGGTCAGATGGTGGCCAAGCCGAGCGTTCAGACCGTGCGCGAGACGGCGACGTCGTTGCTCGTCGACGCCGGGAACGGCCTGGGCCACCCGACCGCGAAGCGCACGATGGAACGCGTGCTCGGCAAGGCCGGCCAGGCCGGCGCGGCCTTCGGCGCGGTGCGCGGCTCCAACCATTTCGGGATCGCCGGCTACTACGCGATGCTCGCGCTCGAGCGCGACATGATCGGGATCGCGTCGACGAACAGCACGCGCTTCGGCGCGCCGACGTTCGGCCGTGACGTGCTGCTCGGAACGAACCCGCTCGCCTTCGCGATTCCGGCCGCAAACGAGCCGGCGTTCGTGCTCGACTTCGCGACGACGACCGTCCCCAAAGGCAAGCTCGAAGTCTACGCCCGCAAGGAGAAGCCGCTCAATCCCGGTTGGGCGATCGATGCGACCGGTCATGAGACGCTCGACCCGCAGGTGGCGCTCAAAGGCGCGCTGCTCCCGCTGGGCGGTTTCGGCGTCGACAACGGCGGCCACAAGGGTTACGGACTGGGATTGCTCGTCGACATCCTGTGCGGCGTGCTCTCCGGCGGAGCGTTCGGCGACGACCTGCCGATGCCGAGCGACGGCCCGCTGCCGGGCAAGATCTCGCACTTCTTCGCCGCTTTCAAGATCGACGGGTTCCGCGATCCCGAGTCGTTCAAGCGCGACATGGACGTCGAACTGCGCGCATTCAAAGATTCCCCCAAGGCGCCGGGGCACGACCGGATCTACGTCGCCGGTGAGATCGAGCACGAGAAGACGCTCTACAACCGCGAGCACGGCGTACCCGTGCACGCAAAGGTATGGAACGGTCTCGAAAAGTTGGCCGGCGAGCTCGGCGTCCCGTTCGACTTCGAGCAGCGCTAGGTTCGAGCCGGACGCAATCCGGCTTCCGAATTCACACTACGTTTTCAGCTCGAACATTCCGGCGCAGCGCAAGCCGTTGCAGGCCGCGGGGATGAAGCGCGCGGCGAGCAGCTTCGCGCGCAGCTCCTCGCGCACGGCGGGGTCGGGAGATCGCACGAACTCGATTGCCGTCGCGTGCCCGTTTTCGTCGACCGTGATGCGCACGTCGAAGCCGGTCCCGACCGCCCGCAAAGCGCTACGCAGCGCGGGCTCGATCGAGGCCGGATAGGTCTCGCCGAAGTTCCCGATCCCTTCTTCGCTCGGCGTGCCGGTTGCCACCGGCGCCGCGCTGGGTGCCGGCGACGGGGCCGGGTTCGCGGCGGCGACCTGGTCGGGTGCCGCTTGCGTCGTGACCGGACCGGGGTCAGCGTCGGGCGGGCTGACGGGAGCCACCGGGGTCGCCGGGATGGCCCGCCGCGACCGCGGGGCGTACGCGTTGGGCGCCTCCGGCGCAACGACCAAACGCCGGGCGGCGTGCTCGACGGTGATCGCGGTATGAATCACGGGCCGGATCGCCGGCCTGGCCGTCTCGGCACGAGGAGCGAGCGAGCGCCGGGTAAGCGCAGCGTGCGCCGGGGGCCGATGCTCGATGCGAATCGTGCTGGCCAGCAGCAAGCGTTCGTCAGGGTCGTCGACCGGAAACGCCGGCCGGGGGAACGTACCCAGCGCGAGCACGGCGCACAGATGGATCGCGATCGAAGCGGCGATCGCGGTACGGTCACGCCCCTGGGGTGAGCCGACGGTCTCCATCGCTGTTGGACAGGTGAAGTCCGACGCCCGCGGGCGCGCAACCTTTTTCGCTTGCGATTGTCCTGGAGTAGCGATGGGTCAACACACCGACATGGTCCTCTATCAAGCGGAGTGGTGCCCGTATTGCGCACGCGTGCGCAAGAAGCTGACCGATCTGCTGCTCGACTACACGATCGTGAACGTACCGCACTCGCATGCGCAGCGTGACGTCGTCAAAGCGATCTCCGGCCAGACGTCCATCCCCGTCCTGGTCGACGGCGGCGTCATCCTCGACGACGACGACGACATCATCCCGTATCTCGACAAGAAGTACGGAGCGCGCGCACAGGCCTCATAACCGCGATTACCCTGCTAGGCGCGTCATTCCACCGAGACGTGGACGGGTGCGGCTGCACCTTTTCGCCGGCGGGGCAAGACGAATACCAGCGGCAGCAGGATGAAGGTGAGCGCGCCGAGCGCCCACTGACAATCGGCGTACGCCATCACGCTGGACTGCAAGAGAATTTGCTGATACAGGTTTCCGATCGCCGCCGTCGCGTGGTGCGTCGCCTGGATGAGGTTCTGCAGCGCGATGTTGTTGGGGGTCGCCGTTTGCGCCAAAACCGACTGGTGGAACGCGTTGCGGCGCGCCAGCAGCGTGATCAGCGCGGCGGTCGAGAAGGAGCCGCCGAGCTGGAGCGAGAGCGCCTGGAACGACGTCGCCTTCGGCACCATCTCGGGCGGGATCGAGCTGAGCACCGCGATCGACATGGGGACGAAGAGGAGTCCCAAGCCGACCCCCGCCATGATCGCCGGCCCGAGCAGCGAGTTGAAATCGTTGAGCGAGGTCGTGATGTAGCCGAGCCAAATCTGGCTGACGCCGATGAGGATGAATCCGAGCACCAACAGGATCTTCGTGTCGATCTTCCCGCTGCCGGCCAGGCGCGCGGTGAACGGGGTCAGCAACGCGATGAAGGCCGCGCGCACGAAGACCAGCTCGCCGGACAAGGTCGCCGTGAATCCGAGGGCGCCTTGCACGTATTGCGGTAAGATCACGGCGGCACCGAACAGCACCGAACCGATCGCGAAGCCGAGCACGCTGCCGGCCGCGATCGCGCGGTATTTGTACGCGCGCAGATCGACGATCGGGCGGGTGGTTCCCCACAGTTCCCACCAGATGAACCCCGCGACTCCAAGCAGCGTGGTGAAGGCGAAGACGCGGATGAGCGGATCGTCGAACCAGTCGTTGCGCTGTCCCTCGTCGAGGATGTACTGCAGTGAACCCAATCCCATCGCGAGCAGGCCGAGCCCGACTCCATCGACCGGAATCGGCTTCGGATCGGTTGGATTGCGCATCATCGTGAGGATCACGATCGCGGCGAAGATCCCGGGCACGAGGTTGATGTAGAACACGTAGTTCCACGAGAAATTGTCGGTCAGCCAGCCGCCGACGGTCGGCCCGACCGACGGGCCGACGATCGCGCCAAGCGCGAACACGGCTTGCGAAGCACCGAGCAGATGGCGCGGGAACGTATCGCGCAACGCGGCCTGTCCCGTTGCGACGAGGCCGCCGCCGAACATGCCTTGGATGATCCGAAACACGATCAGCTGTCCGATCGACCCGGCGACTCCGCACAGCATCGAAGCGATCGTGAAGCCGATGATCGCGACGGTGTAGTATTGCCGCCGGCCGAATCGCGCTTGGAGCCACGGAGTAAGCGGGATGACGATGACCGCCGAGATGATGTAACCCGTGACGACCCAGGCGCCTTCGTCCTGCGTTGCGCCGAGGTTCCCCTGAATGGTGGGAAGCGCGACGGTGACGATCGTCGAGTCGAGCGTCTGCATCAGCGTCGCGGCCATGATCCCGAGGGTGATCAGGATCAGCCGTGCGCCGCTCTCGCTCACGTCGCGGGTCTCGGTGGTTGTGGTTGCCATGGTATCGGTGCGACGTATGGTCGCACGACGGCTGGGACAGCGCGCCGACCGAGGTCGGTTTCGGCACTTGCACCGAAAAGAGCGAGCGGAATGGAACACCTCACGCTGGAGGCCGGCCGGGTCCGGGTCCGGGCGGCCGGCGCGGCCGACGAGGCGCTGGTGGGCGGCTGGCTAGGCGAACCCGAGGTGTTTGCGTATTGGGGCGGGGCAGCGCCGTCGCCGGAGGAGGTCCGCGCGCACTGCTCGACTCGGTTCGAGCGCGGCGAGAACGTGTGGGCGTTCATCATCCTCGAAGACGACGACCCGGTCGGCTACCTTCAGGCCTGGCGGCGCTTCGGTGGCGAAGCGGGCTTCAATCTCTTCCTGCAGCCGGACGCTCGCGGCCGCGGGATCGGTTCGACGGCGCTACGCTTGATGGCCGAACACGTCACCGCGATTCTCCGCTGGCCGGCCGTCACCGTCGATCCGGAACGCACGAACGCGCGCGCGCTCCGCGCCTTCGCTAAAGCGGGTTTCGTCGCGCTCGGATCCCCACGCGACGACGCGGCGCACGTGGTCCTAACGTTCGTTCCGCTCTAGCGTCCGACGTCACGCTGGGGTGCTTCGACAAGCTCAGTGTGACATCGGCGCCAAGCTTAGGGTGACATTGGCGTGGTGAGGAGCGCGTAGAGTCCGAGGGCGGTGGCGCCACCGGTGAGCGATGCGGCGAAGTTGACGGCGTCGTTCGAGATGCCTGGCACTCCGCGGACCAGGTGAGTCGGGCTGCCGCAGACGTGTGGGTTCGTTTCCGTGACGCGATCGCACGTGTCGCATCGCCGCAATTCCTGCAGCGTTGCGCCGAGCAACGAGTCGATGGTCGCTCCGATGATGCCCGCGACCGACACGACGATCAGGAGAGCAGCGGCGCGCGACCAATGCACGTACGCGATCGACCACCCGGCGTCGATCATCGCGTTGGCGAATGCCCACACGATCGCCGGCGACGCAACGATCCCAATCCACAGGGCGCCCGCAACTTCGGCCAACGTCCCGCGCGTGGTGACGCCGCCCGACATGCCGGTCGGTAGCGGCCGGAAGGTAAGGATCGAGCGCGGCGGGCTTGGTGCCAGCGTGCCGATCTCGGTCGCCCACGTGTCGGCGGTCGCTGCCGCGTAGGCTCCCGCGAACGCGAGCGCCCACCGGAGGTCGTGGGTGACAACCCAGGCGAGCGCGCAGCCCGTCGCGACGCCGCCGTTCGCGAGCACCTGCCACGCGTCGCGCGCGCCGCCCTTGCCGATGTCGACCAACGCCGCTTTACGGCTCTTGCCGAGCCGCGAGAGAAGCACCGACGGCAGGAAGAACGCCAGCAGCACGAGCGTGAAACCGACTGTACCGCTCGCGTACGTCAATGTGCCGACGGCGAACGCGGCGAGTGCGCCGCCGCGCGTGAGCGCGTGCGCGCGCAGCGCGAACGCAGCGATCGCGCCGGCAAACACGGCGCCGATGAACAGGTTGAGCGGCGTCAGCCGGCCGGGCGCTCCAGCCGCGCGCGCATCAGGCGGGCGAGCGCTCCGCGAGCGCCCGCACCAGACCCTCGACGGTGAACTCATCGGCGACGACGTCGACCGGGATCCCCGCATCGCTCGCCGCGCGCGCGGTGATCGGGCCGATCGCAGCGACCGTCTTGCCGCCGAGCGCCGACGCCGCATCGGCGAGGTTGTGCACGAACCCCGTCACGGTGCTGGCGCTGGTGAACGTCACGATGTCGGCGCGTTCAACCTTTGCACGCAGATCCGGGTCGTCGAGCGGCCGCGTACGGTACGCCGCGACGACATCGACGACGCGCCCTTGCTCGCGCAGCATCTCGGGCAGCACCTCGCGCGCTTCTTGCGCGCGATAGACCAAGATGCGATCGCCGGCGGCCGTGCGGGCGAGCAGCTCCGCGGCGACGGCTTCGTTGACGTACTCCGCCGGGATCAGATCGACCCGGATCCCCCGCCGCGCGAGCGCCTCGCCGGTCCTGGGACCGATCGCGGCGATGCGCACGTCGCCGAAGGCGCGCGCGTCGCGACCGAGCTCGCCCAACGCGTCGAAGAACGCGTCGACGCCGTTGCGGCTGGTGAACACGACCCAGTCGTAGTCGCGGACGCCCGCGACCGCGGCGCGCGCGGCGGCGGGGTCGTCGGGCGGGCCCAGCGCGATCGTCGGCGCGACGATCGGCTCGGCGCCGGCCTCCCACAGACGTGCCGCGAAGTCGTCGGCTTGGTGCGCAGGCCGCGTGACGAGGACGCGCTTGCCGAACAGCGGCTGCGTGTCGAACCAGCGCAGATGCTCGCGCTCGCGGACCACGTCGCCGATGACGACGATCGCCGGCGCGCCGATCCCGCTGCGCAGCACCTCGTCGACGATCGTATCGAGCGTCGCGGTGACGACCCGCTGCGACGGCTTCGTCCCCTCGTGCACGATCGCCACGGGCGTGTCGCCTTCGAGACCGTGCTCGCGCAGCTTCGCGACGATGGCGGCGAGGTGCCCCATCGCCATCAGAAAGATCGTCGTCGCCTTGCGGTTGGCGAGCTTGGCGAAATCGAGCGACGAATATCCCTTGGCCGGGTCCTCGTGGCCGGTCGCGATCGTGAACGACGTGTTGTGATCGCGGTGCGTGACGGGGATGCCGGCGTACGCGGGCGCCGCGATCGCCGACGTGATCCCCGGAACGATCTCGAACGCAACGCCGGCCTCGGCCAGTGCGCGGGCCTCTTCGCCGCCGCGCGCGAACACGAACACGTCACCGCCCTTGAGCCGCACGACGTTCTTTCCCGCCAGACCCAGCCGCACGATCAGCGCGGTGATCTCATCCTGCGTGAGCGTGTGCTGCCCGGCTTTCTTGCCGACGTAGATTCGTTCGCAATCGGGTGGTGCGAGGTTGGCGATCGGCGGCGACGCGAGGTAGTCGTAGACGAGCACGTCGCACCGTGCGAGCGCCCGCGCCCCGCGGATCGTCAGGAGCCCCGGATCACCGGGCCCCGCACCGACCAGCCACACCTTTCCTCGAGCCTGTCCTGAGCCTGGCGAAGGGAAGGATTCACTCACCGATCTCTTCGACCGCCGGGGCCGGCGCGAACGACGGGTCTCCTGCCATCGCCTGCAGCTCGAACAGCTCGTCGATGATGCGCGCGTGCATCAGTGCCTCGGCGCGGTTCTCGACCGCCTTGTCGCGGATGCGCACGATCGCGCTGTGCAGCAGCTTCGAGACGATGGTGAGCGAGGTGCCGGTGATCAGCATCCGTTCGCGCTCGGTAAGATCGGGGACGCGCGCGAAGAGCCGCTCGAGCTCGGCGGCCCGGATCGTTTCGGCCTTCTGCGTGAGCGACGAGATCACCGGAATCGCCACTCGCGACTGATACCATTGCCCGAACCGCTCGACGTGTTCGGCGACGATCTCTTCGACTAGCGGGATCGCTTCGCGGCGCTTCTCGAGGGTGACGTCGACGACGCTCTTGAGTCCGTCGACGTCGACGACGCTGACGCCGGCGATCTCGGCCACCTCGGGATCGACGTCCCGCGGGACGGCGATGTCGACGATGAACAGCGGCCGGTCCGGGCGACCCGTCATCGCTTCGCAGATGTTGGCCGCGGTGATGACGAAGTGCGACGCACCGGTCGAGGTGACGACGACGTCGGCGGCGGCAAGCGCCTCGACCAGCTGCGGCGTTCCGGCGGCGTGGACCGTCGCACCCAACTCGGCAGCGACCGCCCGCGCGCGTTCCTGCGACCGGTTCAGCAGCACGATCTCGCCGGCGCCTTCGACCTTCAGGCGGCGCGCGGCGAGCGCGCCCATCTTGCCCGCGCCGATGACCAGCACGTTCTTCCCGCTCAGCGATCCGACGTGTTGCTTGGCGTACGCGACGGCGGCGCTCGCGATCGAGGTCGAATCGCCCGAGATCGCGGTGTGCGTACGCGCCGACTTGCCGGCTTCGAGCGCGCTGCGGAACAGCGTGTGCAGCGTCTTGCCGAGCGAGTGCGCGCGCTGCGCCTGCACGTACGCGTCCTTCACTTGGCCGAGGATCTCCGCCTCACCGATCAGCATCGAGTCGAGGCCGGTGCTGACCCGGATCAGGTGCTCGATCGCCTGCGTTCCAAGCAGCGTGTACATGTATGATTCCATGTCGCTGACGTCGCCGTGGCGAAAGTTGTCCAAGAACGCTTTGAGCTGGCGGACCCCGATCTCGTAGTCTTCGAGCTCGGCATAGATCTCGAGCCGCCCGCAAGTCTGCAGCATCAGCGCTTCGCGCACGGCCTCGTAATCGCGCAACGCGATCAGCGCCTCGCCCATCTTCTGCGCTGGGAAGGCGTGGCGCTCGCGAACTTCGAGCGGGGCGGTGTGATGCGACAGGCCGAGACAGACGAGCGGCATCCTAGGTCACGCTGAGCTCGTCGAAGAGCGTTGAAAGGGCGTCGTCGGCGGCGGCTATCGTGCGGTCGATTTCGGGCTCCGTATGGGCGATCGAGAGGAACGCCGCCTCGAACTGCGAGGGTGCGAAGTAAAACCCGCGGTCGAGCATGGCGTGGAAGAACCGGCCGTAGAGGGCGGTATCCGAACGCTTCGCGCCGGCCAGATCGATCACCGGCCCGTCGGCGAAGAAAAACCCGAACATCGAGCCGGCGGCGGCGACCGTGTTGGGGACGCCGCGCCCGGTGAAAACGTCCGCCATCCCGTCGACCAGACGCCGTCCGAGGCGCTCGAGTTGCAGGAAGGTCTCGTCGCCGAGCAGGCGGAGCGTCGCGATCCCGGCCGCCATAGCGAGCGGATTTCCCGACAGGGTTCCGGCCTGAAATACCGCGCCGTCCGGGGTGAGCCGGTCCATGATGTCGGCTCGCCCGCCGAAGGCTCCGACCGGCAGCCCGCCGCCGATGACCTTGCCCAAGGTGGTGAGGTCGGGGAGCACGCCTTCGCGCGCTTGCACGCCGCCGCGCGCGACCCGGAAGCCGGTCATCACCTCGTCGAAGATCAGCAGCGCGCCGTGCTCGCGCGTCATCGTCCGCAGCGCGTGCAGAAAGCCGGGCAGCGGCAACACCATCCCCATGTTCCCGACGTACGGCTCGACGATCACCGCCGCGATCTCGCCGGCGTTGTGCTCGAATGCGGCCCGCACGGCGGCCGCGTCGTTATACGGAACGATGAGCGTGTCGCGCGCGGTCGCCGGCGGCACGCCGGCCGAGTTCGGCACGCCCATGGTGAGCGCGCTCGATCCGGCCGCGATCAAGAACGCATCGGCCGAACCGTGATAACAGCCTTCGAACTTGACGAACTTGTCGCGTCCGGTGAAGCCGCGCGCCAACCGGATCGCGTTCGCCGTCGCCTCGGTCCCCGACGAGCAGAAGCGAACCTTCTCGACCGACGGCACGGCGTCGACGATCAGCTCGGCCAGCTCGGTTTCGTACTCGGTCGGCGTTCCGTACGACGTCCCGCGCTCGGCGGCGCGCTGCACCGCCTCGACCACCGACGGATGCGCGTGACCCGCGATCATCGGTCCCCACGAGAGCACGTAGTCGAGATACCGGTTGCCGTCGACGTCGATGAGATACGCGCCGCCGGCCGCGCGGACGAATACCGGCGTCCCGCCGACGGCGCGAAACGCGCGCACCGTCGAGTTCACGCCGCCCGGGATCACCCGTTTGGCGGCGGCGAACGCCGCTTCCGACCGTTGGCGGTTCACGCGGCCGCCGTCACGCGAGGACCTCGCGCAGCTTCGCGTAGTCGGCCGGCGTGTTGACGTTCTCGAACACGCGCTCTTCGCGCACCGGAACGAACCGCGTCTTGAGCCGGTCGATCGCCAGCCGCAGTTTTCCCTCGCCGCCCAGCAGCACCGGCATACCTTCGCGCAGGAACGCCTCGCGGCGATAGAGCGCGGCGAGCGGTTCGATGCGCTGCTTGCCGTCCTCGTGCAGCGGGATGATCGCTTCATAGCGCGGCGCGATCGAGGCTTCGAGCCGGTCGATGAACGCGGCGTCGACGAACGGCGCGTCGCCTGCCACGGCGAACACCCACTCGGCACGCATCTCGCTCAACGTCGAGAGCAACCCCGACAGCGGCCCGCGCAGCGGCCAGCGGTCGACGACTTGCGGCGCGTCGATGTGCGCGGCGAGCTCGGGCGGCAGGGGGCCTTTGGTGGACAGCCACGTTACGCGCCCGGGCGAGACGTTGCGGTACACGCGCACCAGCATCGGAACCTCGCCGACCTCGAGCGCGAGCTTGCCGGGGAGGCGCGTCGCCTCGCCGCCGGCCAAGATGCAGACCGCCGACGCGCTCATCCGCGCACCCGCCGCAGGTAGTCTTTGGCGAAGTAGGTGATGATCACGTCGGCGCCCGCGCGCGCGATCGCGGTGAGCGTCTCGTCGACGGCGCGCGCTTCATCGATCCAGCCGCGCTCGGCGGCGCCCTTGAGCATCGAGTACTCGCCGCTCACGTGATAGGCGGCGACGGGCAGATCGGTCGTCTCGCGCACCGCGCGCACGACGTCGAGATACGCCATCGCCGGCTTGACCATCACGATGTCGGCGCCTTCCTCGACGTCCAACCGCACTTCTTTGAGCGCTTCGCGGCCATTGGCCGGGTCCATCTGGTACGTGCGGCGGTCGCCGAATGACGGCGTGGACTCGGCCGCTTCGCGGAACGGACCGTAGAACGCCGACGCGTACTTTGCGGCGTACGACATGATCGCCGTCTTGGTGAAGCCGTCGCCGTCGAGCGCGGCGCGGATCGCGGCCACCCGCCCGTCCATCATGTCGGACGGCGCGACGATGTCGACGCCGGCTCGCGCGTAGGTGAGCGCCGTCTTCGCCAGCAGCTCGAGCGTCTGGTCGTTGTCGACGTCGCCTGCGGGATCGAGAATTCCGCAGTGGCCGTGATCGGTGTACTCGCAGTTGCACAGGTCCGCGATCACCAGCAGGTTCGGCAGCGCGTCCTTGATGGCGGCGGCGGCACGCTGCACGATGCCGTTCGGATCGTGGTTGACGGTCGCATAGGCGTCTTTCTGCGCCTCGTCCGGAATGCCGAACAGCAACACGGCGCGCACTCCGGCGCCGTCGAGCTCGCGACACTCGCGTACGACGGCATCGACCGAGTATCGTGACACGCCGGGCATCGAGCCGATCGGCTGGACGACGTTGCTCCCCTCGACGACGAACAGCGGCTGAACGAGGCCGTCCGGGTTGATCCGCGTCTCACGGACCAGCGCGCGCATCGCCGGGCTCGAGCGCAGCCGCCGGGGGCGAGCGACGAGCCGGCTGCCCTGCCCTCGAACCAACGGTGGGGCGGTAATGTTCATCCGTCGTTCTCCAACACGAAACGGGTCACAGACTGTACGAACGCTCCGACCTCGGCGGTGGGTGCGACCACGTCGGGCGGCCAGCCGTGTTCCCCGGCGGTCGCCGAGGACGACGGACCCATCGCGGCGACCACCGGCCGGTATCCGTCGCTACGGAGCGTTCCCAAATAGCCGGCGATCGCGCTGACCGATCCCGATGAGGGGAACAGGATCGCGCTGGGCACCCGGCCTCCGAGCGCGAGGGTGGCCCCGGCGCTGTCGCTCGCCTCGACCACCTCCGCGCCGGCGTCGCGCAGCGCGGGAGCGATGCGGGACGGCCGGTCCTGGGTGCGGGGGAGCAAGAAGATGCGGCCGGTAAGCGGCCCGGCGCCGAGCAGCGCGCCGCCGCCCTCCTCCAGCAGCTCGGCGGCGAGCGCGGCGCCCAGCGTCTCGGCCGCCTCCACCTCGCGCAAGGCGAGCGCCGCTTCGCGCGATCCGCGGATCACCCGGCTGCCGTCGGGCGCCGCGATGGCTCCTTGGATGCGAAACCGCCCGTCCGACCAGGTGGCGTGACAGCCGACCGGCGCTTGACAGCCGCCGCGCAACGCACGCAAAAACGCCCGCTCGCCCCGGACCGCGAGCGAGGTCGCCCGGTCGGTCAGCACGACGTCGAGCCGGCTCGCGACGGGATCGCCGGCCCGCGCTTCGATGCCGAGCGCGCCTTGGCCGACCGCCGGCGTGACGACGTCGATCCCGAACGGAACGGTGTGCGTCGCCTGCGCTCCCAACCGGTTGAGCCCCGCACAGGCCAACACGATGGCGTCGTACTCGCCGTCGCGCAACTTGCGCAACCGCGTGTCCACATTGCCGCGGACGTCGTCGTAGGTGAGGTCGGACCGCATAGCGCGCAACTGCGCGCGCCGGCGCGGTGACGATGTCCCGACGCGCGCGCCGGCCGGCAGGTCGTCGAACGTCGAGTAGCGCTCGCTGCAAAAAGCGTCGCGAGCGTCTTCGCGCACGGTGATCGCCGCCAGCGTCATGTCGTCGGCGAGTTCGCTGGGAAGATCCTTGCACGAGTGCACGGCGTAGTCGGCACGCCGCTCGCGCAGCGCGAGCTCGAGCTCGGTCACGAAGACGTTGTCGCTGCCGATCGCCGCGATCGAACGGTCTTGCATCGCGTCGCCGCGGGTCGTGATCTCGACCACCGTCGACGGAAACCCGGCCTCCGCCAGCGTCGCCATGACGGTTCGCGTCTGGATCATCGCGAGCCGGCTCGCGCGCGTCGCGCAGGTCAAGGGCTCGGTTTGCGACGGCACGACGCCGGCCAGCGTCTCCGCCGCCCGCTCGACCTCATGCTCGACCGCGCCGTGCTTCATCGTCGCGAGCTCGTCGATGTCACGCTCGGCGAAATGCCGCATCAGCGCGGCGCGCTGCTCGAGCGGGACGACCGCCGCGACGCGCTCGCGCAGCGCCGCCAGCGTCGCGGCGGCGCGCGCGTAACGCGCGTCGAACTGCAGCGCCAGCTCGTCGCGGATGCGCTTGGTGAACGACGGCGAGAGGCCGGCCGAGTCGACCGCGACCGTCAGCGGGCCGGCGCGATGAACGGCCGGCGTCGCGAAGTCCCCGCGGCCGGCGTTCGATCCGTCGTTGACCAGAATCGCCGCAGCCCGCGCGGCGTCGACGACGGCGGCGTTGACCGCATCATCGCCGGTCGCCGCGAAGGCGAGGAAGGCACCGGCCAGATCTCCGTTTGCGTAGGCGCGATCCCGCCACTCGACTGCGCCAACCTCGGCCAGCGCCGCAAGCGGCGGGGTCAACCGCGGGGCGACCACAACGACCTCCGCGCCGGCGGCGAGCAGACCGCGAACCTTGCGTTCGGCGACGGCTCCGCCGCCCACGACGAGGGCGCGCCGTCCGCGCATCGAGAGGGCGACGGGATACACAAGCCCTATCTTCACCGGGATGCCATCCGTCCCCGCGCGCGCGGCCCTACTCGGCGCGTTCTTTGCTGCGCTCGTCACGCTTCCGGGCCTCGGCATCGGCACGCTGTGGGATAACAGCGAGACGACCTACGGAGAGGTCGCGCGCGAGATCCTGCTCAGCCACGACTGGGTCGTCATGCACCTCAACGGCTTCCCGTGGTACGTGCAGCCGCCGCTGTACTTCTGGATCGCGGCGCTGTTCGCGCACCTGTTCGGATCGACGGCCTTCGCGATGCGGCTCCCTTCGGCGCTCGCGACGATCGCGATGGGCGGCGCGGTCGGCTACGCGACGGCGCGGATCGCCGGCGAGCGGGCCGGGATGGTCGCGGCGATCGTGCTTTCGACCAGCCTCATGCAAGCGATCGTCGGGCGGCTGGCGATCATGGACGCGCTGCTCGACTTTGCCGTCGCCGCCGCGGTGCTGTGGTGGTACCGCGCATTCGAACCGTCCGGCAGCCCGCGCCGGCGCGACACGGCGTTCGTCTGCGGCGCCCTCGCGCTGGCGGTCGGGACGCTCGCCAAGGGACCTGTCGCGCCGGTGATAACGGTGCTCGTGGTCGGCGTGTGGCTGTGGTGGGAGCGGCGTGCCGGACGGCCGGCCGCGCCGCGCCGCCGGGCGTTTGCGCTCGCCGCGCTCGCGTACCTCGCGGTCACGTTGCCGTGGTTCGTCGCGCTCGGAATGCGGGTCGGCGCCGGCGCGATCGGCGAGTTGATCGGCCACTATACGTTCGGGCGGTACACCGGCGTGATCGAAAACCAAACCGGTCCGCTGTGGTATTACGTCCCGGTCGTGATCCTGGGGTTCTTTCCGTGGATCGCCTTCGTCCCGGTCGCAGTTGCGGCGGCGCGCGCGCGGCGCGATTAGCCGACGGTGCGTTCGCGCGGCTGGCGATCGTGTGGACGCGTCGCGCCGTTCGTCTTCTTCAGCTTCGCGAGCACCAAGCTGCCGAACTACGTTGCGCTCGTGCTGCCGGCGCTGGCGATTCTCGTCGCGCTGTGGTTCGAGCGTGTTCGTGCCGGCGCGGACCGGCGCGCGGCGGTGATCTCCGCCGCGTCGATCCCCGTCTTCGTCGGACTGGTGGCGGTCGCGATCGGCATCTTCTCGCACAGCAATCGGCTCGACTTCGACATGGCTGCCGTCAACGAGCAGCTCGTGGTGCTCGGCGTCGCGATGCTGGCCGGTTCGTTGCTGACCGTCGCCGCGATCGCGCGACGCGGCACCGCGGCGTGGTCGCCGTACGTGCTGGCCCTCACCAGCGGCGCGCTCGTGCTGTTCATCGCGGTCGTCGCCGAGCCGGTCGCCGAGCCGCTCAAGCCGATCCCGCCGATCGCGCGCACGATCGATGCCGGCCGTAAGGCCGGCGACACGATCGCGATCGGCGGCGTGAGCGGCGGCAACGGGCTGATCTTCTACACGCTGCCGCCGGTACGCGACATTAAGAACAACGCCGGTTTCGTGTCGACGGTCTGCGTCGCGGGCGATCAGTGGATCGTGGTGCGCCCTCAAGACGCCGAACGGTTCGCCGATCTGGCCCGCTCGTTGCAGCGTTCCGCGCGAATCGTCATGCGGACGCCGACGCAGCAGCACCCGCGCGCGGTGCTGTTGCACGTCGGCGGCCGCGACTGCGCGGATCCTTCGGCCAAGCTCGGCCCGAATTGATTGCGAGGTCGGCTCGCGCCGGGGGCGAAGGATTGGCACAGCCGGAGGATGGTATGAACTTCATCGAAGACATCGATCGCGCGAAGCTGGCTACGATGCAGCCGGTGGCGGAGTCGGACCAGTTTGCGATCTACGCGGTCGAGGGCGACACCTACATCCTCGTGCAGCGGCACAATGGGACACCGTGGAAGGGCGTAAGCCTGTCGGGCGACGGGATCTTCCGGGTCGGATCGCTGCTGGTCGACGCGATGCGCCATCTCTATCGCGACGTCGCGTCGGACCTGTCGCCCGTCAGCCTCGAGGCGAGCGCCCGCCGGCACGACTGACCGCCGCGGAACGTTCGGCGCCCCGGCGAGCGGCCTCATTGGCGGCCCAGAAGCGCTCGAGGCTGCGCGCGTGGGCGAACGCATAGCGGCCCAGCCCCTCCAGCAGCGCGACCTCGTCGTCGCTGAGATCGGGGTGCCACAGATCGACGATCAGCACCGTGCGCTCCCGATCGGCGTCGTTCCAAACCTCATGCTCGAACGAGTCGTCGAACACGACGCATTCGCCGGTTCGCCAGCGGCGCGACTCGCCGCCGACGCGGAGCCCGCACTCCGGCGGGATGTCGAGGCCGAGATGGAGCCGTAACCGCAGGTTCGTCGGTCCGGTGTGCGGTGCGACGCGCGTCCGTGGCGCGAGGCGCGAGAAGTAGATCAACCCGCCCGGCGCGCGCACCGTGCGCTGCGACTCGACGATCCGGGTGGTGACCGGACAGCGCGCGCAATTCTCCTCGTTGCGCCGGCCGCGCTCGAAGAGCATGAAGACGTCCCAGTTGCCGCTGCGCGCGATCGGTTCGGTCTCGGCGTGAAAGGCGCGCGCGCTCAAGCCCTGCAACTCGGCGGCGATCGACGGCGCTGCACGCTCGAGTTCGCGCGCCAGCTCGAACCGTTCGGCGTCGTGCCATGGCCGCGCGGTCAGACCGGGGTAATTCCCCATGAGCGGGTCGGCCGCGCGATCGCGAAAGCCGGTCACGTAGCCGGCGAAGCGCGGCGGCAGCGGCGGCGACGCGGCGGAGGCCGGCGATGTGAAGGCGCCCAGCGCGTCGAGTTGCGCGTAGAGTTCCTCGGGACGCGAAGCGGTCGCGCGCAGCAGCGCCGGCGTACGTTCGGCGGAGTCGCCGACGAGCCACGACGCGAGCCGGGCCCAGCTCGTCGCCGGGAGACGTTTGTCCCAGGCCGTGTTCCACGCCGCGAGCGTGTCGCCGGCGCGCGCGCCGGACACCGCGGCCGTGTTCCTGTCACCGCGCGCAAGCGCGCGCAAGCCCAGCGCGATCGCGGGCTCGGCGACCCACGGGACGGCGCCCGCGGCCGCCGCCAGCAATTCGTCGACGCCGTCGCGCGACGAAAGTGGTGCCGACGTCGCCGCGCGATATGCATCGAGCAAATGTTGTTCGTCGTCGCGCGAGACGATCGCGGTCGAACCGGCAAACACGGGCGGCACGCGTTCGGCAAGCGGGCGGCCCAGCGACGCCACGCGCGACATCTCGTGCAACCACCGGTCCGGTCCACCGTCCGCGGTGCACGCCTGTTCGGCGTGGTTCGCGACGTACAGCACCAGCAGGTTGCCGGCCTCGGCGGGCGTCAGCTCGATCGTCGCGGCGTCGATGCGGCTCGCCAAGCGAACCTCGCGCCCGGCATCGGCGCCGCCGTTCGACAGCGCTTCGACGAGCTCGCGGCGCCGCACCGAGCAGAACAGCCACACCAGGCGTTCGGCGTCGTGACCCGCCAGCGCGCGCAGCCGATCGCGCTCGCCGCGGTCGAAGAGCCGTGGCTCGAAAGCATCGGTCGAATAGACGCTGTGCAACAACCCGGCCGCGCAGACGTGGCGCGGCTGCGCCCAGCCGGCGAGAATTTCCGCCGTCCCGGCGAGGTGATCGTAGAGCGTTCGCCGGCCGTGAACCACCGAGCCCGCGCCGCGCGCGAGCAGCTCGGTCTCGATGCGGACCCGGTCGCCGGGCGGCGCGCTACTTCCCGCCGGCCGCGACCTGCGCTTCGGTGACCGCGCTCGCCTTGTTTCCCCAGGCGCTGCGGATGTACGTGATCACGTCGGCGATCTGCTGGTTGGTCAACGTCACTTTCCAGGGCGGCATCGTGCCGTTGTATGACTGGCCCTTGACCTCGATCGGGACCTTGAGGCCGTTGCGCACGATGGAGATCACCTTGGCGGGATCGCCCGTCACGACCGGGTTTCCGGCCAGTGGCGGAAACGCTCCCGGAACTCCCGTCCCGGTTGCGCCATGGCAGCCGGAGCAGTTCTGGGAGAACACGGTCGCGCCGGGGCCCGCCGCCGCCGAGGTCGTGCCGGAGGCATTGCTGCTGCCGGTCGAACCGGACGTTCCTTGCGGTCCCGTCTGGAGCGCGCCGCTGCTGTTGGCGGCCACGGCGACGGGCGCGCCGGGTCCGATGATGTTGTGGGCGAGCTGCTGCTGCACCACGTTGTTCTGACCGACCCAGCTCAGGCCGATCGCGCCGGCCATCACCAGCGCCGTGATGCCCAGTACCCACGGCCGGCGCGTGAGCCGCCGCGACGGATTGCGGTCGACGAACGGAAGCACGACCAACAGGATGACGAGCAGCGTCGGCCCGACGATCGTGGCGAACAGCGTCGCAACCTGGACGATCGACGCCGGAAACTTGCCCACGACGTCGAGCAGCGCGTACAACGCGAGAAAATACCAAGCCGGATACGGGACGAACTGCGAGTTGTTGAGGTCGGCCTTGTCGTCGAGCGGGACCGGAGCGAAAAACGCCAGCGCCAAGACGATCGCGAACATCGCGAACGACAGCACGGTGTCCATGAACAGCTGGTCCGGCCAGAAGCGACCCGGCTTGAGCTTGGGCGCCTGATCGATCGGTGGACCGGCCGGTCCGTTCCAGCGGAAGATCATCAGGTGCAGGCCGACCAGGAGCACGAGCAGCGCCGGCATGAGCCACACGTGGATACCGAAGAAGCGGCTGATGGTGAGCGTCGTGATCCCCGGCCCGTCTTGCAGAAACTGCTGGACGGCCGGCCCGAGGACCGGCGCGTTGCCGGAGATGTTGATCGCGACGCGCGAGGCGAGCAGCGCGTTGAGATCCCACGGCAACAGATAGCCCGTCAGGCCGAGGACCAGCGTGACGATGAACAAGATCACGCCGACGATCCATTGCAGCTCGCGCGGCTTCTTGTACGCGCCCCACAACAGCACTTGCAGCAGGTGCATGGCGACGAAAGCGATCATCGCCGAGGCGCCCCAATAGTGCAGCGAAAGCACGAGATGTCCGGCGGGAACCTTCTCGATGATGAACTTCGTCGACTCCCACGCCGCCGCGGTCGACGGCGAGTAGTAGAAGCACAGGAAGATGCCGGTGACGATCTGGAGGATCATCGCGAACAGCGTCGCGCTCCCGAAGGCATACCAATAAGAAGCGCCGCCCGGGACATCCTCGGTGAGGAAGTCCTTGGTCAGGGTGACCACTCCGGTGCGCTGGTCGAGCCAGGTCAGCATAGCGTCCTGGGCTCCCTCATCCGACTTTCTGAACGATCATCTGCGGCGAGTTCTGCGCGTACTCGATCCAGGTGATTTGCACTTTGCCTTGATAGTCGCGCAGCGGCAACGGGTCGAGGCCGCGCAGCGCGGGACCGGCTTCGTGCTTGCCCAGCTCGCTGTACTCCGAGCCGTGACACGGGCAGATGAACTTATTTTGACCTTGATTCCAGTCGAACTTGCAGCCTAGGTGCGGGCAGATCGGGCTGAAGATCGCAAAGCCCATGTTCACCACCGCATACGGCGGCTTTGCGGCCGAGTAGAGCTCGGGGCGCTCCGCGCGCAACTGCTCGTCGGACGTCTTGACGGCCCAGACGAACTGCTCGACGTCGACCGCGCCGAAATACCCGTTGACTTCATGGACGTTGAAGATCACCTTGACCGGATGGTCGGTCGCCTTCTTGAAGGCCTCGGCCTGCTCGGGCGTCAGCCCCGACCACTGGTCGGCGGGGGTCCCCGCTGCGGGCAGCAGCGACGCCACCACCGGGATGGCGATCCCCAGACCGATCACCCCGCCCAGCGTGATGACCGCGTTTGCCATGAAGGTCCGCCGGCTCTGTTCCTCCGGCGTCCCCGGGTCTTTGTACGCCTCTGCGTGAGCCAACTCTCTCTCCTGTGGTCGAAGCCGGGACGTCCGTTACGCGGCGCCCCTCCGTAGTGTAGGAGACGCCTCGGCAAAACTCGCGGACCTTCGTAGGAGCCGCGCTCGGCCCCCTGGGTCGTACCCACTCCGCGGCGACCCGAAGGCTGCGAAGCGTGGGTGTTGGCCGCCTGACCGGGAACGGTGTGAAGGTGAACGACCAAGAGCTGCACCAGCAGATCGAGCGCCTCGTCGCCGAGGAGCACTCGCTGCTCGACAAGGGCGGCGCCGTCTCGGACGCCGAGCGCACCCGCCTGGGCGACATCAACGTGCAGCTCGACCGGCTATGGGACCTGCTGCGCCAGCGGCGGGCCCGCGCGGAGTTCGGTCAGGACCCCAGCGTCGCGCACGAGCGCAGCGCCGAGACGGTCGAGAAGTACCTGCAATGAGGGCGTGCGCCCAGCCGGGCGCTAGAACCGGCGGGGCGGGCCGCCGAAGCGCCGAGGCCGTTTGGGCGGACGTTCCTGCGCGGCTTCGATCGTGATGGTCTTGTCCTGCAGGACGGTTTGGTTGAGGGCCTTGATCGCGTCCGCGGCGTGCTGCGCGCTGGGCACCATCACGTAAGCGATCCCTTTGCGGCGGCGCGTTCGGCGATCGCGCGGCAGGGCGACGCGCTCGGGATCGACGCCGAACGGTTGGAACAACTCCGCGATCTCGAGGCTCGAGACGCCGCGCGCAATTCCGCGAACGAGTAATCGAACCTCGCCGTACCGTTCCATCTCGCCTCACGTTCCCGCCCGAAGGTGCGCCGTCCTCGGCATCGCCGCGCGGGTGCGTCAGGTCCGGCCCGGGCACGCGAACTTGAGCGCGGTGAGCGCCGGCGAGACCGACGCAACCTTGAGGTCGATCAACCCGCGCTCGCGCAGCATCGCGCGTACTGCCGTCTCCCCGAGCGGAGCGTTCTTGCCCTTGGTGTAGACGACCCAAAGCGGAATGTACCGCCGAATAGCCGACGCCGACGCCTACGACGAGCAGCTGACGGAGAGATCGCGGTACTGCTCGGGCGCGGTTTGCGCCCATGCGGCGTGCTCGGGATGTTCGTCGAACGGCGTGCGCAACACGTCGTACACGGCGGCGACCACCGAGTCGTCGCCGGCTTCACAGGCCGCGATCGCTTCCTGCGCGACCCAGTTGCGCAGGACGTACTTCGGATTCACGGCGCGCATGGCGATTCGGCGGCGCTCGTCGCCGCGCTGATCGCCCGCGCAGCGTTCGGCGTAGCGATCGAACCAGGCGCGCGAGGTTGCGTCTTCGCCGAAGAGCGCGAGCGCCTCCGCGTCGCCGTGCGAGAGTGCGCGCCAGAAGTTCGTCCAGTCCACGCGGCGCGCGCGCAGCAGCCCGAAGAGATCGAACGCGAGCTCGGCATCGTCATCGCGCACGTCGAGCACGCCGAGCTTGGCGCGCAGCAGCGCCAGCATCGTCGCGCGATAGACGCCCTCGTAGCCGCCCAGCGCGGCGGCGAGCTGCTCCTTGGGGATCAGCGACGACAGTGCTTCGGCCAGCGCATGGCAGTTCCACAGCCCGATCGTGGGCTGCCGGTCGAACGCGTAGCGGCCGCTTTCGTCGGTGTGGTTGCAGATGAATCCCGGATCGTACTCTTCGACGAAGCCGTACGGGCCGTAGTCGATTGTGAGGCCGAGGATCGAGAAGTTGTCGGTGTTCATCACGCCGTGCGCAAATCCGACGGCTTGCCACTGCGCCATCAGCGCGGCCGTCCGCTCGACGACCGCCGTGAAGAAGCGCGCGTAGCGATCCTCGCCCATACCGCAATCGGGATAGTAGCGGTCGATCACGTAGCCGGCGAGGGTCTCGAGCTCGGCCTGTTTGTTGCGGTAGTGAAAGATCTCGAACGATCCGAAGCGCACGAACGAGGGCGCGAGGCG
Organism: Vulcanimicrobiota bacterium; assembly: GCA_963723445.1. Lineage (GTDB taxonomy): Bacteria > Vulcanimicrobiota > Vulcanimicrobiia > Vulcanimicrobiales > Vulcanimicrobiaceae > Vulcanimicrobium. The sequence continues at coordinate 161,615 of CAVRQP010000005.1, read as the reverse complement.
AATCAGGGTCGCCGCGCGCTCGATGCGTTCGCGCCGCACCGGTTCGTCGCCGGCGGCCATGGCCAGGGCTCGCGTCGTCGGGATCCCGAGGTGATGCATCGCTTCGCTGGCCAGGAATTCACGGACCGTCGAGCGGACGACCGCGCGGCCGTCGGCGAAACGGGAGAACGCGGTCAGCCCGCCGCCCTTGATCTGCAGCTCCCAGGGCTCGGTCTGGTCCACCTCGCCCAGCAGGATCGCGCGCCCGTCACCGAGCTGGCCGGCCCAGACGCCGAACTGGTGCCCGCCGTAGACCGCCGCCACCGGCTCCATCCCGTCGAGCACGGCATTCCCGCTCACCAACGCGGCGAACTCGGGACGCTCCTGTTCGCCTGCCCGCAGGTCGATCAGGGCGGCAGCCTCGGGACTGAAGGCGACGAGGCGCGCACCCGGGATCCCCAGCGGGGTTCGGCGTTCGGAGAACGCGTCGCCCAGCGCCGCGAACGAGTTGGCGAAGCGAAGGTCCTCGAGCGTCTTGGAACGCGGCGGCGCGATTGCCATCGCTTCACCGAACCCAGCCGGAGCGGCCCCGCGTTGCGGACCACGTTCAGTTTTCGGCCGAATGGTGAACACTGGTCGGTATGCGTGGATTTATCGGCGGCTTCGTGGCCGCGCTGGTCGTGCTGGCCCTGGTCCTTTTCGCCGCCGTCGAGACCGGCGCGGTTCCGGCCCGAGGCGACGGGTCTGCCCTGCCCGGCGAGCGTTGGGCCGCCCGGACCTCGCTGAACGCGACGATCGCGCGCGAAGCACCCAAGCCGCCCTACCCCTTCACGCAGACCGATGCGGACATCGCGCAAGGCGCCACGCTCTACGTGCAAAACTGCGCCGTCTGCCACGGAACCGCCAACTCGACTCCCAACGCGATCGCGCGCGGACTGAGCGTCGTCAAACCGCCGCAATTCAATAAACATGACGTCAGCGACGATCCCGAGGGCGAGACGTACTGGAAGGTCGAGCACGGCATCCGCTTCACCGGGATGCCCGCGTTCGTCAAATCGCTCGACGAGAAGTCGATCTGGCAGGTCACCTACTTCGTGAAGCGAGCTCCCGATCATCTCCCCGCACGAGCGAAGTCGATCTGGGAGAACCCCGGCCAAGTCGCGCCGCCGACCCCGATGCCCGCGTTACCGGAACGGCAGCGCCCGTCATCCTGATCCCAAAACGTCCTTCGACAGCCCAGGACGCAATGTCCTTCGACAGGCTCGGGATGACGTGACTACTACATCTTGTAGCTGTGGAGTCCGCTGATCCAGATGTTGACGCCGAGGTAGCAAAAGATAATCGTCGCGAAGCCGAAGATGCTGACGAGCGCGGTGCGCGTGCCGCGCCAATCGGGCCGGGTGTGCAAGTGCATGTACGCCGCGTACACGATCCACGAGAGGAGCGCGGCGGTCTCCTTGGGGTCCCACTGCCAGTACGCTCCCCACGCCTCTTTGGCCCACATCGCGCCGGTGATGATTCCGAGCGAGAGCAGCGGCAAGCCGACGGCGACGACGCGGTACGTCATCACGTCGAGCTTGGCGAGCGTCGGCAGACCGTTCACCCAGGTCGCCATCGCGTCGCCGGACGCGGCGGCCTGGGCCAGCTCCGGCGTATCGTTGCGCATCACGCTCGTCGCGACGCGCGTCGCGCCGGCCGCCTGCAGGTCGGCTCGCGTACGCGTTCAACGGGACGTCGAGATTGGCGCCCGCGCCGGCACCGGCGGCACGCCAGACCGCGCGCCGGCCGGCCGCGGTAACTCGTCTCCATCGCGGCCTTGAACAAATAGAGCGCCGAAAGACAGAACGCGACCATGAACGACGCGTAGGCGGTGATGACGATCGGAACGTGGATCTTGATCCAGTACGACTGCAGCGCCGGAACGGCGGGCATGTAGCCTTCGTTCCAGGTCGTCGCATAGCCGAGCGCGATCGCGGCGAGCGCCAGCACCGGACCGCCGATGAAATCCATCTCGTAGCGGTAGGCGAAGACGACGAAGATCGTCACCGCGACGGCGCTGAAGAGCGAAAGCGAGCCGTACAAGTTGGTCAGCGGCCAGACACCCGTCATCCACCAGCGCGCGCCGAGCTCGGCGAACTGCGACACCGCGCCCAGGATTGCCAGCGGCATCCCGATCGTGCGCAGCAGCGGCCGGCGGGTGAGAAAGTAGGCGAACAAGACCAGCGCCCCGGTGACGTAGGCGGCGATGCCGATCTCGAGCAGGATCTGATCGAGCAACTGTCTGGTCGGGTCCATACTCTCTCTCCCTTATGCTTCGCCAAGGACCGGAGCCGCCGTGGCTTCGGTTTCCGGCGCGTCGGGTTCGGTGCGGCGTACGGCTTCGACGATCTCGGCGAAGCGCTCCTCGAACACCTCGTAACCGCGCACGGTCGTCGCGGCGAGCCCGACCTCGGCGCCGCCGCCGGACGGCGTCGCGGACCAGCACGAACAGACGCGCCGGCAAGAAATAGAACGAGATGCACAGGCCGGCCAGCAGCACAAACGCGCCGAGACCGACCACCAGCATCCCCGGGATCGTAGCGGTACTGAAAACCGGAGTACAGGATGTAGCGCGCGGCCTCGAGCCGGTATCCCGCGCCGAGGTCGATGGCCTGCCCAAGCGGGATGAGCGCACCGCCGACCGGACGGTCACCGTCGAATGCCTGGATCACCACGCCGGGGTCGTTCGGTCGTGGATCGGCGCCGGGCTGGCCGGTGCTGCGATCGATCGTGCCGACGAAACGCTGGTACTGAATGGCGCGCGATGTACCGTCGATCGGGAAGCCCTCGCCCTCCTTGAGCGGGTGGTCGGGACCGGGCATCGGCCGTCCGTCCTTGGTGAGCCGGAAGTCGATCGCGAAACCGTAGGTGGCTTGATAGATCAGCGTGCCGCCGGCGTCGAACGGCTGGTTGACGCGGATGACCGCGTCGTGCGCCACGCCGTCAGGTCCGGTGACCGTGGCATCGGAGACGTAGTCGATCGGCTGGTAGACGATGCCGGCTTTGGTTCGGACCGGATCGATGCGATACGCGAAACGCTTCAACGCCACCGTCGTCCCGTTCTCGGGGATCGTCGCGGTCTGTCCGCTCAGCACGGCGAACTCCCCGCTGTAGCCCTTCGCCCAGTAGATCGTGGTGCCGGCGGCGATGAGAACGAAACCCAGATGAGCCACGAGCACCCCGCGGCGCGCCCAATTGTTCTTGTCGGCGAAGGCCCATTCGGTGCCGCCGAAGTCGCGCTTGCGCACCTGCCAGCCGCGCGCCGCGAAGAAGGCGGCGATGCGCTCGCGCGCGCTCTCGGCGTCGCCGGCGACGTGCACCGTCGCGTGCAGCGGAATCGCGTCGATCTTGACCGGGTTCAGGCGCGGGATCCGGCGCGGAATCACTTTGGTGAACGTCGCCGCCGCCATCGAGCACAGAATCAACCCGATCACGCCGATGTACGCCGCGCTGTGGTAGATGTTGTCGAGGTCGAGCCGCACGATCGCCCGCGCGATCGGCGGCGGGTACGCGCCCGCATAAAACGACGCGTCTTTCCCCTGCTCGACGACGACGCCGATGAGCGTGAGCAGCCCCCAGATCGCGAGCAGCGACACGCCGAACGGGATATGCGCGAACAGCCGCACGGCCTCGTTCCAACCCTCGCGCAGCGACCCCGCGGCCGCCGCTGCTACACCATTGCGGCTTCGCGCTTCCACCGTTTCTCCATGAAGACGATGAGCCAGATCGAGACTTCGAACAGCACGTACATCGGCGCGGCGATGATCGTCATCGTCACCGGACTGCCGTCGGGCGCGAGCACCGCGCCGGCGACGAGCATCCCGAAGCCGATGTACTTGCGGTAAGAGCGCAGCAGCTTACTGTTGATCAGCCCGATGCGTGCGAGCAGCAGCATCACGACCGGCGTCTGGAAGACGATCGCGAAGGCGAGCAGCATCAGCAAAACGAGATTGAGCGTCGCCTCGATGCCGTAGGTCGGGACGGCGATCTGTTCGGTGAAGTAATCCAGCCCCTTGATTGCGCGCGGCAGCACGAGGAAGTGGGCGAACGCGATTCCGGCGAGCGCGAGCAAGAACGACGGCAGCACGTACGAGTAGACGGCTCGGCGGGTGCGCGGGTTGACCGCCGGCACGACGAACATCCAGGCCTGGAACAGGATCACCGGCAAGCCGAGCACGATCGCACCGTACAGCGCGATCTTGAAGATCGCCCAGATCGCGTCGGCGGGTCCGAACGCGTGGAGCTGTATCGACCCGAAGTAGACTTTCGTGATCCACGGGATCGCGCGCTGGGCGGGGTACAGCAAGCCGACCGCCAGTGCCGCGATCGTGACGACGCAGACGAAGAGCCGGTTCCTGAGCTCCCGCAGGTGCTCCGTGAACGGCATCTCCTTCTGATCCCAATCGATCTCGCGCTCGCGCTTGTCGTCGTCGAGCGGCGGCCGCTCCGCGAGCACGCCTCGTTCTTACTGGGGTGGGGCGACGTGCGTGGGGCCGGCGGTTCCGCTCAGCGGATCGGGGACGATCCCTGGCTTGCCCGGTGCCGTTCACCGTCGTCGTGGCGGCGGCCGACGCGGCTTCGCTCTCCGCGCGGCGGCGCGCTTCGTCGCGCGCCCGCTCGGCGGCGACGTCGGCCTCGGCCTGACCGACCATGAACTCTTTCTTGGCTTGGCCGGCGCTGCGGGCGAGCTTCGGAAGCTTGTCGGCGCCGAAGACGAGGATCGCGACGCCCACGACGGCGGCGATTTCTATGGGTGAGAACATTGGGGTCTCCGGTTCAGAGAAGGGCGTCCGCGAGGGCGGCGAGTTCGGTGCGGGCGGGGGCGGTGCCGAGCGGCGCGAGCGACTGTTTCGCTCGTTCGACATATCCCCCCAAGACCGCTTCGGTTCGCGCCAGGCCGCCGTGCGCCGCGATCCCGGCGACGACGGACGCGACCTGCTCGGGCGTGTCGTCGTCCTGCGCGAAGAAACGTTCGACGGCCGAGCGAAAATTCCGATCGTCCGCCTCGAGCGCGAGGATCAGGGGAACCGTCATCTTGCGTTCCCGCAAGTCGTTGCCGACCGGCTTACCGAGCGTGGCTTCGTCGGCGGTCAGATCGAGCAGGTCGTCGCGCATCTGAAACGCGATGCCGAAGGCCGTCCCGAAGTCCCGCAGCGCCTTGACCGCGAACGGCGAGCCGCCGGCGGCGAGGACACCGCACTCGGCCGATGCCGCGAAGAGCGAGGCGGTTTTCTTGGCCGCGATCTCGACGTACGCGGCCAGCGAGGTGTCGAGGTCGGCCAGCGCCCGCAGTTGCAGCACTTCGCCGTCGGTGATGTCGGCCAGCGTCGAGCTGAGTACGTGCGGGATCGGGTGCTGGTACGACGCGGTGACGTTCTTGAAGATCCAGGCGAAGAGGTAGTCGCCGGCCAGCACGCTCACTCGATTGCCGAAGTCGACCGCCGTCGCGTTGACGCCGCGCCGCGTCTGCGCGCCGTCGACCACGTCGTCGTGGATCAGCGTCGCGACGTGGATCAATTCCATGAACGCCGCCAGCCGCAGATGCTCTTCGGCCTGGCCGCCGGCCGACTCGGCCGCCAGCAGGGTGAATCGCGGCCGCAAGCGCTTGCCGCCGGCGGCCAGCATCCGGCGAATCGCTTCGGTGATCAGCACGTTGTCGGTTGCGAACGACGACTCGAAGTAGGCTTCGATCAGCGCGTACAGATCGCGCTCGCCACGGGCGCGATCGAGCATCAGGCGACCCCGACGTGGATCGCGATCGCTCCGAATCCCAGGCGAATCGTGCGCACGTCGCTGGAAACCGGCCGTCCGGAAACGCGCCGCAAGGCCGTCGGCGTCGGGGAAGTTGGTCAGCGAGTTGGGCAGGTAGCGGTAGGCGGATTTGGATCCGCCGACGATCCCGCCGACCAGCGGCACGATGCCGTAGAAGTAGAGTCCGAAGAGCCGCCGCGACCAGCGGGTTCGCCGGCTTGGTGACGTCGAGGTTGACGAAGCGCGCCCCGGGGCGCAGCACGCGCCGCGCTTCGGTGAGGGTCTGGTGCACGTCGACGACGTTGCGCATCGAGAAGCCCATCGTCGCGCCGTCGAACGATGCGTCGCCGAACGGCAGCCGGGTCACGTCGCCCTCGAGGAAGCTCGCCCGCTGCGCCGGGTCGGTGCGCCGAGCGCGAGCGCGCGCTCCGTCGAGCATCGGCGCGGTGAAGTCGATGCCGGTCACCCGCAACGCCGGATCGCTCCGCAGGAGGTGAAAGACCAGGTCGCCCGTTCCGCAGCACAGGTCGACGACGCTGCCGCCGGCGGGCGCGGCGAGCTCGGCGACGGCACGCTTACGCCACGCTTCGTCGACGCCCGCAGTGAGCAGCCGATTGGCGCGGTCGTACCGCGGGGCGATCGCCGCGAACATCTCGCGGACATAGAGTGCCTTATCCATCGTCAGAGCCGACCGGGGCTGTTCGGCGGCCGGGCGCTGATCCACTCCGGCTTGCCGCCGGTGCGGGCCCGCGTGAAGGACCGGCGTGATCGCCCTCTCCGACCGGCCGGCGGTTCTTGCCGCCGTCGACCGGGCCGGCTCCGTCTCGCTGTCGGCCTACATCCTGCCCGGAAGCGTCACCAGCCGGCTCGCCGCCGCCGCCCGCCGCGGCGCGCGCGTCGAGCTTGCCTTGGCGCGCTATCCCATCGGCGATACCCCCGCCGAGCGCCGGGCCCTGGCCCACGCGAACCGCGAGGCCGTCGACACGGTCCGCCGGGCCGGTGGCCTCGCGACGCTTGGTCTCTCCACGCGATCCCCTCCACCTCAAGGCGGCGTTGATCGACGACCGGGTCGCGTACCTGGACGATCGCAACTGGTCCGACGATGGGCCTCAGACCATTCTGGTCGACGACGAACCCGGCGACGTTGCGGTCGTCCGCGACGCCTTGGCACGACGCGCGTCGGGAAACGAGCACCTGCACACCGTCAAACCTGACAGCCTCGCCCTCGAGCGCCGGGTTCTCGACGACGCCGGCGACGCGCCGCTCGACGTGGAAAGCGAGTCGTTCGGGATCGGGCCGATCTACGACGCGCTCGAGGCGCGCGCGGCCGCGCGCCGCGGCCCGACACGCCTGTTGGTCTGCGATCGCGAGCTCGGCGAAGCGCAGCGACGCGCCCGGCGCATCGGCCCGCCGCCGGTCGAGATTCGCGCGCTCGATCGGCTGGTGCTCGACGGCGTCGACGTGCGCGTCACCACGGCGGGCGAGAAGCTGGCGCTGGGCGACGCCCTTGCCTGGGTGGGATCGAGCAACGCAACCCGCGACTGGGGCTCGACCGCGCGCCAGCTCGACTGGGGGATGATCGTCTCGGACCCGGCGATCGCCGCCGAGCTCCGAGCGCGTTTTCAGCGAACGTGGGAGACGTCGTTGCCGTATCCCGGCAGCGCCGCCAGGTCGAACAGCGCGCGAGCGTTGGCGTCGGTCCGCGCGACGACGGTCGAGACGCCGATGCCGAGTACCTCGGCGACGGCCCGCGCGGTATCGGCGACATAGGCGACCTCGTTGCGCTTCCCGCGATGCGGGATCGGCGCCAAGTACGGGCAGTCGGTCTCCAGCACGATCGCGTCGAGGCCGGCCTCCCGCACCGCGTCGCGCAGGAGCTGCGCGGTCTTGAAGGTGACGACGCCGCCGATCCCCAGCATCAACCCGAACTCGCGCGAGAAGAGCCGCGCCTCGTCGGGCGTCCCGGTGAAGCAGTGGACGACGCCGCGCTGCGCGCGCGAGTCGTAGCCGGCGCGCAGCGCGGCGACGAAGTCGTCGTGCGCCTCGCGCTGGTGGAAGACCAGCGGCAGATTGCGTGCGCGCGCGTAGGCGAGCTGCGCGGCGAAAACGCGGCGCTGAGCGTCACGCGGGCTGTGGTCGTAATGGTAGTCGAGTCCCGTTTCGCCGACGGCGACGATTCGCGCCCCGAAGCGCCCGCGCAATGCATCGAACGCCGCCGCAAGGTCGGCCGGCGCGTCCTTCGCTTCGTGCGGATGGATCCCGATCGTGGCCGCCAAGCCGAACCTCTCAGCCATCTCGCAGGCTCGCAGACTATCCTCGACGTCGCAGCCGACCGTGACGATCGCGTCGACACCACGTTCGCGCGCCCTGGCGACCATCGCGTCGCGATCCTCCTCGAACGAGCGGTCGTGCACGTGGGCGTGCGTGTCGATCATGATGAATTCTTAAAGCTTCCGTGCAGCTGTTCCCCGAGCGCGACCATCGCAGCCGCCGCTTCCTCGCCTTGGCGCTTGTGCTCTCGCTGGTGCTGCACGTGGCGGGCGGCTCGCTGTGGGCCCTGCTCGTGCGCTCGGCGCGCGTGCTGACGCACCAGCCCGAGGAAGTGCTGGCGCGGACCGAGCCCATCACGATCGAGCGCCTGCGCACGCCGCCGCCGACGCCGGTGCCGACTCCCGTCCCGACGCCGCGCCCACGGCCGGCGCAGAGCCGCCCGCACGCGACGCGCCCGGTGCAGCAGACGCTCCCGCGCCGGCGCGAAACCCCGCAGCTCGCGCAGCCGACGTTCGCCCCGAATCCCGAGCCGACGGCGGCGCCGCGCGTCGCCAAGATCCACGTACCGCGCGCGCAGCGCGTCGCGATGGTGCGGGTACCGCACGGCGCGCGCGGTCGGGCGCAGGCGAGCGGTTCGATCGACGTCGGCGCGCTCGACGCGCAGTTCCGCCAGACGATCGCGCAGGCGCAGCACGACGTCGCGACGACACCGCAGCCGGATCGTTCGGCCGGCGTCAGCACCATGAAGCAGTACAACAAATATCTCGTCGGCAACATCGAAGACGTCACCGGCGCAAACGGCAGTTGCGACCCGCTCGACGACGGAACGTACCGCGGCGGCTATACGTGGTACTACCTGCGCTGCACCGTGCACTACGCCGACGGCTACGTCGAATCGGTTGCGTTTCCGTGGCCCTTCAAGTTCACCCGGCAGAACGACCCGTTCTTCAGCCGTGACGGACGGCGTCACGAGTTTCCGGGTCAGCCGCCGCCGGACGGCTTCGTTCTGCCCCACCCGTTCGCGCTCTCGCGCGCGGTGTGCGCCTTCTATCACGCCGAGTGCAAGGCCGTCATCGACCGGGAGCGTGCGAACGGCAATGCAGCCGGCCGGCTCCGAATAGCGCGACGTGCTGCTGTTTCCCGAACGCGACGAACCGCAGCGCCGCTGGCTGCTGCCGTTGGCCGTCGCGGTCTCGCTGCTGATCCACGTTCTCGCCGGCGGGGCGTGGCTGCTGCTGGGCCACCGCGTCCTCGTGGCCGTCGCGAAGGTGCTGCCGCACCCAACGCCCACGCCCGAGATCGTCGCACTCTCCGACGCGATCACGATCGAGAAGCGCACGGTACCGCGGGAAGCGCATCGCAGCCGCGCGGCGCGCCCGCGACGGCGCGCGCAGCAGGCGCCGGCGCTCGTGCAGGCGCCGCGGCTGCGCGAGCTGCCCGTCCCGACGCTGCCGCCGCTGCCGACGGCGGCGCCGAGCGCTGCGCCCGCGCCGACGCCGGCGAATCGGCCGCGCGCGCCGATCCACCGTCCGCGCGCCGAGCCGACCGCCGCCGCCGCGACGCGTGCGCGTCCCCGACGTCAAGCCGGTGCCGCGCAGCGCGTTCTCGGCGCAGCAGATCGCCGCCCTCGACCAGCAGTTCCGGCGCACGATCTCGGCCGCAAATCGCTCGCTGACCGACGTGCCGCGGCAGCGCCGGCCGCCCGCGATCGCACCGAACGAGCAGCGCTATCAAGCGATCATGGCCGGTACGCCCGGAGCAGTTCTTGTCGGCGCAAGGCGACTGCACGTCGGTTGCGTCAAGCTCGCAAGGCGCGATCGTCGCTCGTTACCTGCGCTGCCTCATTCGCTATTCCGACGGATACTACGAAGAGGTCACCTTTCCGTGGACCTTCCGCTTCTTGCGGCGCCTCGACCCGTTCGGGTACGCGGACGACGCGTCACATCCGTTCCCGATGCAGCCGCCGCCGCCGGGGTTCGCACTGCCGCAGCCGTTCGCGCTCTCGCGCGCGATCTGTTCCTTCTATCGCGCCGAGTGCGAAGCGGTCATCGAACGCGAGCGCGCCAACGGAAACCAACCCGCCGCACCCTCACCAGCAATGCGCTTCAGGGACGCCGCCGCTTGCGGCTAGGTCAGGACAAGGACGGGAGTTTCGATGCGCGGGAAGAGCGGGACGCCGGGATTCGTCGGCGTGTTCTCGGCGAGGCGGCCCCACACCAGCTCGTCGTCCCACTGCAGCTCGGGCGTGCCCGTCAGCCCGAGCTGTCGCCACATCTCGGTGGCTTTCGCGGGCATGAACGGGAACAGCAGCAGGCTCAGCCAGCGGAGCCCTTCGCACAGGTCGTAGAGCACCGCGTCGAGCTCGACGATGCGCTCGTGCTTGAACAGCTCCCACGGTTTGCGCTCGTCGATCGTGCGGTTGAGCAGCGTGACGAGGTTCCAGATCTCGTCGAGCGCCTCGCGGAAGCGCAGCGCCATCACGTGCTCGTTCACCAGCGACGGCAAGTCGGCGACGCGTTCCCCGACCGCGCCGCGCGCTGGGCTCGGGAACCAAACCGTTGCGATACTTCTGCAGCATCGCCAGCGAACGCCGGAGCAAGTTGCCCAGGTCGTTGCCGAGATCGCTGTTGTGGCGCTGGCGCAGCTTCTCGATCGAGATCGAGAAGTCGCTGCCGAACGGTGCTTCTCGCATCAGAAAATAGCGCAGCGAGTCGGCGCCGAACTCGTCCCGGATCGCAAACGGGTCCATCGCGTTGCCGAGCGATTTGCCGATCTTGGTCCCCGCGTCGCTGGTGATCCAGCCGTGCGCGAAGACGCGCGCCGGGATCGGCAAACCGGCCGACATCAGCATCGCCGGCCAGATGATGGTGTGAAAGCGCGCGATCTCTTTGCCGATCAGGTGCATCCCCGGCCAGTACCGCGCGTAGAGCCCGTCGGCGTCTTCGGGCCAACCCAGCGCGCTGATGTAGTTGATCAGCGCGTCGTACCACACGTAGAGCACGCCGCCGCCGGGCAGCGGGATTCCCCAGTCGAACGACGAGCGCGAGATCGAGAAGTCTTCCAAGCCCTCTTCGAGGATCGCCATCATCTCGTTGTAGCGCGTCTGCGGCCGCAAGAACTCGGGATTGGTTCGGAACAGGTCGAGCAGCGGCTGCTGATACTTCGAGAGCCGAAAGAACCAGTTCTTTTCGGACAGCCATTGCACCGGCCGGCGGCACTCAGGGTTCGGGCAGCGTCCGTCGACCAGCTTGGCCTCGGGCCAAAAGGTCTCGTCGTTCGTGCAATACCAACCTTCGTAGACGCCCTCGTACACGTCGTCGCTGGCGCGCATCCGGTCGAACAGCGCCAAGCACGCGCGCACGTGACGGGGCTCGGTCGTGCGGATGAAGTCGTCGAAGCGCGCATCGAATTCAGGCGCCAGCGTCTGCCACTTGGGGGCCAGCGAGTCGACGTACTGCTGCGGCGTCATGCCGGCCGCGGCGGCGGCGTTGGCGACTTTCTGCCCGTGCTCGTCGGTGCCGGTCAGCGCGCGGGCGGGCCCGTGCGCGCGCGCCGTGCGCACCAGCACGTCGGCGGCGATCGTCGTGTACGCGTGGCCGATGTGAGGCGTCCCGCTGATATAGAAGATCGGGGTCGTGACGTAAAAGGGACGCTGATGGGGCACTCGCCCCGCTTCGTCATTCCGGTTCGGTGCGGCCTGTGCGGCGTTCGCCGACGCGCGCGTAGAGGTGCCGCCGCGCGCCGTATCCCGCGTCGGCCAGCCGCTTCGCGATCGCCGACGTCGTCAGCCCCTCCGCCACGAGCGCGTCGATCGTCGCGTCGAGTTCTTCGGTGCTGCGCGCAGTCTCCGCCCCCGCCTCCGCCGCCCCGCCCTCGACGACGAACGAGATCTCGCCGCGCACCGGCTCTTCGAGCGCCGCCGCCACCTGCGCGGCGGTTCCGAGCGCCTGCTGCTCGTGCAGCTTGCTGAGCTCGCGCACGAGGAACACCCGGCGTTCCGGCGCGACCACCGCCAAATCCGCCAGCGACGCGCGAATGCGGTGCGGCGCCTCGTACCACACGGTCGTTTCCGCCAGCGAAGCGCGGTACGCATCGCGCCGCTGGGCGGCGCCCCGCGGCGGGAAACCGGCGAAGACGAAGCGCTTCAGGTCGAAGCCCGACAGCGCGGCGGCGCAGACGAAGGCGGCCGGACCGGGCAGCACTTCGACCGGCACTGCCTGCTCGCGGGCGGCCGCCACCAGCGCCGAGCCCGGGTCGCTGATCCCCGGCGTGCCGGCGTCGGTCACCACCGCGACCGTCTCGCTGCGCGCGCGCTGCAGGATCGCCGCGGTCGTGGCGCGCGCGTTGTGCTCGTGGTAGGTCCAGATCTCCTTGCCGCCGACCTCGAGCGCGGCCAGCAGCCGGCGCGTGACGCGCGAGTCCTCGGCGACGATCAGCGACGCCTCGCGCAGCGTGTCGATCGCGCGCAGCGTCACGTCCCGGAGGTTGCCGAGCGGCGTCGGTACGAACACGAGCCCCATGGCATCGGCTTCGCCGTCCCCGGCGGGCGTCCGCCGCATCGAGCTCCGCGGTCACATCATCGACTCGGGAATCTTCAATCGCGTCCTCGGGATCCTGACCGACGACGAGCTGACCGCCTATGTGATCGAAGACTTCGACTCCGGCCAGACCAAGACCGAGGCCTCGTACGCGCGGCTGCGCATCGAAGCCGACGACCCCGCCCACCTCGACGAGGTGCTGGAGAAGCTCCAGCGCGAGACGGGTGCGGTCGTGCTCGAGGAAGGGGACGCCGCGACGGAGCCGGCACCCGCGGACGGGATCCTGCCCGACGACTTCTACGCGACGACGAACTTCGCGACCGAGGTGCGGCTCGACGGCGTCTGGATCGCGGTCGAACGGCCGGAGATGGACTGCGCGATCGTGCTCGACGACGGCGGCGCGATGACGGTCGCGCCGTCCGACGTAAAGGCCGGCGACTGCGTCGTGGTCGGCCACCAAGGCGTGAAGGTCAACTTGCCGCAGCGCTCGCGGCGCAAAGCGGTCTTCGAGTTCATGGCGAGCGCCGTGTCGAGTGAGAAACCGCGCCACGCGTTGCTCGGCGAGCTCGCGCGCGAGCTGCTCGCCGTGCGCGCGTCCGGCAAGCGCGTGCTGCTGGTCGGCGGGCCGGCGATCATCCACACCGGAGCCGGTCCGTACCTCGCCGAGCTGATCCGCGACGGCTACGTCAGCGCGCTCTATGCCGGCAACGCGCTCGCGGTCCACGACATCGAGGCGCAGTTCTTCGGCACGTCGCTCGGCGTAAATCTGGAAGATGCGTTTCCGGCCGAGGAAGGTCACGTCCACCATCTGCGCTCGGTCAACCGCATCCGCGCCGCCGGCGGAATTCGTCAGGCGATCGAACGCGAGATGTTGCGCTCGGGCGTGATGTACGAAGCGTACACCAAAGATATTCCGGTCGTGTTGTGCGGTTCGATCCGCGACGACGGTCCGCTTCCCGACGTCATCACCGACGTGATCGAGTGCCAGCGTGCGATGCGGCACTACGTGCCGGAGATCGGCATGGCGCTGATGGTCTGCACGCTGCTGCATTCGATCGCCGTCGGCAACCTGCTGCCCGCGACGTGCAAGACGGTGTGCGTCGACATCAACCCGGCCTCGGTGACCAAGCTGACCGATCGCGGTTCGCACCAAACGCTCGGGATCGTGATGGACGCCTCGTCGTTCCTGCGCGAGCTGACGCTCGCGATCGCCGGCGCCGAAGCCGAGGCCCACGGCGCCGCCCCGGGGTAAGTTGCGCCCCGCCGCGCGAAACGAGCATCCGGCAGGCCCGCGACCCGGGCGGGGATCAACACTACCATCGAGATCGCGCCCACGGCGGGCGACGCGCCGAAACGCTCGGCGTAGAAGGGCAGGACCGGAATCAAGATCGTGAAGCCGAGCACGTCGACCGTGATCGCGAAAAGAGGCAGCAGCGCTCTCGGCATCCCGGACCGGTTGTCGCCCAGCGCGCGTGGCCTGCTCGCAACGCCCGAGGGTGCGGTCGCGTGCGAGCTCGAGCCCACCGGAACGGACGCGCACGGCGCGCACTACGAACTGCGCATCACCAACGGAACCCCGAGCGTCCTCGGGGTGCGCGCCAGCGCGGTCCGCGTGGACGAGGCGCGGCCCGTCGCCGCCATCGCGGTCGAGATCGAGCCGCACTCCGCGATCCGGACCGGGTTCTCGCTCGACGCGGCGCTGGCGTACGAACGCGTCACGGCCGAGGTTCACGGCGAAGGGATCCACTTGGTCGTCGACGCCCCGCCGCCGCGCGGCGGCCGGCCGCGCCGGCGTTGGGTGCCGCCGGTCATCGCGTTGGGCGCCGCAGGCGTGCTGGCGGCGGCCGTGCTGATGGTGTTCGGCGCCGAGCGGCCGCGGATCGTCGATGCGGCGCTGCTGGCCAACCCGGATGGGCGGCTGGTGGCAAGCTGGTCGACGACGGGGAGCGGGACGCGCAGCTACGAGTTGCGCGACGCGGGCGGCAAGGTGCTGGCCCAGGGTCCGCTGCCTGCCCCGAGCGGGACGCTGGACCTCGGTCGCGGCGATGCGGCCAGCCTCCACGTGGCGGTCGCCAACGCGTTCGGCCACGACGCGCGGGACGCGGCGTACGCGCGCGCGACGCCGCCGCCGGCGATCACGATCGTCACCACCCCGCCGCCGGCGATCGGGAGCATCACGGTGGACCCGCCGCAGCCCGATGCGCCGCTGACCGTCCACTACGCCGCGCGTGCCCGCGACCTGCACCTGACGATCGTCGACCGGGACGGCAAACCGTACTTCGATACGACGACGCAGGGCGGAAACGGCGTCATTCGAATCCCGGCGCCGCCGCCGGGCCCGCGTGCGCCGTACCAATTGATCGCGCGAGCCGAGGGCGCCGCCGCCGGCGAGCAGACGCGGATCTCGATCGCGTCCGCCGTCTCCCCGTCACCCTCGCCGGCGCCGTCCGGTTCGCCGGGGACGAATGCGCCGGCCTCCGGCCACGGCGCGCCGGCGGGCGCGACCGGAGCATCGGTGATCATGGTCGGCGGTGCCGAGACGTTCACCATCGACCCGGACCCGGTTCGGGCCGGTCAGTCGTTCGCGGTGGAAATACCGTTCGCCGACGCGGCGCGGGTCGAGCTGGTCCGGGACCGTGACGGCCTCGAGCTCGCCTGGGACGATCTCCGGGCGGGCGATCGGAAGGCGATCCTCACCGCGCCGGCGCGCGACGGCCCGTTCACGGTGCGGGTGACCATTCAACGCGGCGCCGGTACGGAAACGCTGGTCCATCCGCTGCACGTCACCGGCTTGCGCTGACCTCGCCGGGCTCGGCCGGACCGGCGGGCTCGAGCTCGAGCACGGCCCCCACCGCCAGCGCGTTGGCTGCGGCGAAGCCGGCGCCGAACTCGACGACGGTACGGGCCGTAGCCTCGGCGACGTTGAGACGCCCGGGCGGCACGCCGGCTTCGATGCGGACGACTCGCCGGTCGTGGTCGAGAAAGACGACGTCGAGCGGCACCCGCATCCCCAGGGTGTGCACCGCCCGGCAGCGTTCGATCCAGAGGCCTTCGTCGGCGGCGATCGACGAGCGCGGTAGAAATCCGACCGTCCGCTCGAACCAGCCGTCGGCCCGGCGAACCCGGGAGGCCAACACCCGGCCGGTCGCAGCTTCCCGCAAGAGCCACATCGTCATCGCTTCGATCCGGTTACGAGGCATCCCGAGCTGGGTAAGGTCCTAGGGACTAAAGGACTAGGTCCACGAGGAGCACGGAGGTTGGTCGCTTCCCGGTCGTCGTTGCCGAAACTTGCCCCCGATACGATACTTCGGGAGCGTCTTTTGCTGTGGCTCAGCGACCGTGCCGACGTCCCCGTCCGGCTGGTTGCCGCGCCCGCGGGTGCCGGCAAGACGACGATGCTCGTCTCTTACGCGACCGCGTCGGCGCACGCCACGGCGTATGCCGCGCTCGATCCGGCGACGACCTGCGACGAGCTGTGCGCGCTGGTCGGACGCCGGCTCGGACTGGACACCGTGCGCGACGAAGCGTCGCTGCTCGAGCAGGTGGCAACGCTCGGCCGCTGCGAGATTCTGATCGACGATCTGCAGGCGGCCTCCGCGGAGCTGGCCGCCCTGCTCGGCCGGCTCGTCTACGACGCGCCGGAAAACGTGACGTTCGTGTACGCGTCCCGCGCGCGCGACGTCGTCGACGTGACGCGCCTGGTTTCGCTCGGGCTCACGGCGGTGCTGGGCTCCGATGCGTTGGCGTTCACGCTCGACGAAGCGCGGCGTCTGGCGGTGTCGGCGCGCGTGGCCGCCGACGCTAATGACATCGCCCGCCTGGTCCAAGAAACCGAAGGCTGGGCGTTCGCGCTCTGCAGCGTGCTGCGTTTTGCGGCCGCAACCGAAAGCGGCCTGAACGGCGGGTTCGACCGCTGGCGGCGCCAGGAGTCACGGCTCATCGCGAGCTTCGTGGAACGTGCGTTCCAAGCAGAAGAGAGCGAGCTTGGTGCCGCGGCACGGCGTCTGTTCGACGGTGAGACGCTCGACATCGACACGATCGACCGGCTCGAGACGCGCGGGATGTTCGTGCGCTGGCGTGATGGCGGATTCCACCCGTACCGGGCGCTGGCGCGCTGTCCGCGCATCGTCGAAAGACCGTCGGTCAACGTCTTGATACCGTTCACGGTGCGGCTGTTCGGTGCTCCGTCGGTCACCTACGACAACCGCACGGTTGCGTGGATCCGCCGCCGGGATGCGCACCTCTTCGCGTTCATCGCCTTGCAGCCCGGCGGACGCGCGAGCCGCCAAGCGCTGCTGCGCGCGTTTTGGCCTGACTCCGAGCGCCATCTCGGCGGGCAGAATTTGCGCAGCGCATGCAGCACGATGCGGCGCGCTCTGGCGGAAGTCGTGGGCTTCGCCGCGCTTGCGCACTACATTACGTTCGGTGAGGAGATCGCGCTGAATCTCGCGCTGTTCTCCGTCGATGCGCGGCGCGTCCGAGCGCTCGTCCGCGACGCCGATGGGGCTTGGGCGGGCGGCGACGAAGTCGCCGGCCACGAGTTCGACCGCGCGGCGCTCGCGCTTGCCGCCGGGCCGTTCTTGAACGACGACGTGCCGCCGGCGCTCGAAGGCGTGGGTGCCGAATTGGTCGCCCATTTGGCGCGCTGCCGGTCGAGGGTCGAACGGGTCGCCGAGGCATTTTCGCACGCGGTGTGACTCGCGCAGGTTCACCCGGGCACTCGATCCGCCGAACTATCTCCTGATATGACACCCGAGCCAAGTCGAGGACTGGCCGCCCGATTTCTCTTCGCCGGGTCCTTGGTCGCCGTCATGTCGGTGTGCACGTGCTGTGGGCGACGCTGCACGTCGACGACGGTCTGTTCGTCGACGCCAAAGCGTTCTATTGCGCCGGACAGGCGATCGACGCAGGCCGCGATCCGTACCTCAACGCGTCGCTGACGGCGTGCCAGAACCAGCTCAACACGCTGCAGTTGAATCACTGGCCGGGTTCGCAAAACATCGTCGTTCCAGTCCCGCTGCCGCCGATCGTCATCCTGCCCTTCGCGCTCTTGGCGCTGCTGCCGTTCGGCGCGGCGATCGTGCTGTGGACCGCGCTCAACCTCGCCTGCGCGGCGTGGGCCGCGGCGCTGTTGCGGCGCTCCCTGCCGGCACTTTCGGCGGCGTTCATCGGCACGCTCGTCGTGCTGTCGGTGCTGCCGGCCGGGATTCGGCTCGGCCAGCCGGCGGGGGTCGTCCTGTTGGCGGTCGTCGCCGCGGGGCTGGCCCTGCGCGAGCGTTCGCGGGTGGGCCTGATCGCTTGGTCGGCAGTGGCCGCGGTGCAGCCGCACATCGCCGTGCCGCTGTTCGCGTCGATGCTGTTCGCGCCGGCGCGGGCGGCGCGCTGGGCCGCCCTGGCGCGTCGGCGGCGCGCTGCTGGCCGTCAGCGTGGTGCTCTTCGGCCGCCTCTCGTTCGAGTACGTCATGCGCGTCCTCCCCGCGCACGCCGACGCGAATCTCGCCGACGCCTCGCAGCTCTCGCTGCCGAGCGCGCTGGCGGCGGCCGGGCGTCCCGCCCCACCTGGCGCTCGCGTTGGGCGACGCGGCCTACTCGTCGCGATCGCGGGCGGGATCGTGATCGCCTCCGCATCGCGGCGCAGCTCGGCGCGGCCCGAGGCGCTGGTGTGGCTCGCGACGATGATCGGGACGATCGCGGCGCCGCATCTTCACACGCAGCAGCTCACCTACGCGCTGCCGGGGGCGCTCTCTCTGTGCACGCTCGGAACCGCGCCGTGGCTGGCCCGGGCCGCCGTCTACGGCTTGGCCATCCCCTGGGTCTCGCTGATGACGCTCGAAATGGGGTCCCGCGTTCGCGCTCGGCGCGGCGCGCGGCGCGTGGCGCAAGCCCTCGCCGCGGCGGCTGCTGGCGATTGCCGCGCTTGGCGCATCGTTCTTCGGCCTGCTGGTCGGGCTGGCGCTGATCTTGGCGCTCCTCGTTCACCCGCTGCATCGGTGGCGATCCTGCCGCCGCCGGCCGGCGCGCTGGCCGAGCGTCACCTGGGCGATCGGGATCGCCGTCGACTCGGCGGCGTTCCAGATCGGGACCCTGCCGGCGCGGGCGGTGACCTGGGCCGCCGAGCTCGTCTTGCTCGCCCTCGCGATAGCGGGCGCTCGGCTCCTTCCCCTCCACAGTAAAGAACTGGTGCGGTTAAATGGGACTTCAGTCCCAGCCGGGTAAGGACCATCGGCGATGGCCCACGAACGTTTGACGACGGCGGCCGGTCCGCCGGAAGCATACGTTCCGCGGGACACCGGCCGGTCCGTCCCTTCCCCGCTCGCGATATGCGCTTGGCTGGACGATCACGCCGGCACGCCCTTGCGGCTGGTCGTCGCACCCTCCGGCTACGGCAAAACGACCGCGACGCTGGCCTGGGCGCAACAGCAGCCGCGCGGCATCGCCTGGCTGACCGTTCGCCCCGGCAGCGACGCGCGGGCGCATTTCCGAGCAAATCGCCGAGGCGATGCAAACCGCCGAAGGCTCCGCGCCGCGCGCGCGCCGACGAGCGCACGACCGTGGTCGTCGACGAGCTCGAGAACGCCGATCCGAGCGGCCAAGCATTCTTGGGCAAGCTCTGCACGTTCGCACCCGAGAGCGTCACCTTCGTCTATCTCGTGCGTTCGCGCAGCACGATCGACGTGCGGCTCGCCGAGTCGCGCGGCTTGGTCGCCGCGGCGCCGCTGACGCATTTGCTCTTCGGTACCGATGAGATCGCGCTGTTCGCGGAGTCCGCTCGGCGTTCGCTGGACGCCGCTCGACTGCGCGCGCCTGCGCCGCGCCACCGGCGGCTGGGCCGTTGCGGTAACCGGCGCGGTGTATGCCGCGCGCGAGCGTGGCGTTCCGTTGATCGAGGCGTATCCGAACTGGTTCGCCGCCGAGCGCGAAGCGATCGGCGAGCTGATCGAACGCGTCGTCGAACGGGCGATCCGTCGAAGATGTCGAAGCGTTCACGCCGCGTCTTCGGCTGCGCTCCGAAGAGCCGCCGATCGCCGATTTGATCGCGGTGGAGCACGCCGGCTTGTTCGTCGACCGGCTCGGTGACGCGCTCCGCCCGAACCCGGTCGTTGCCGCCGTGCTCGGCGCGACGTGGGCGGCCGGCCTGACCCCCGACGAGATCGCGCCGGCGCAACTCGACATGTTCGGCCGCTTCCGCATGATCGTCAACGACCGCGAGGTTCGCTTCGCCCGCCGCCGTGAAGCGCAGATCGTGCAATATCTCGCGCTGCAGCCGCACGGCCGCGCAACGCGTGCCGAGCTGCTGGACGTCTTCTGGAAAGACGGCGACCGCCAACTGGCCGCGCAAGGTCTGCGCACCGCGCTCAGCGCCATCCGCGGCGCGATCGCTCGGTGCAGCGGCGCCGACGCGGTCGAACGTTACTTCGTCACCGACCGGCGAAACGGTGGCGCTGCGCTTCGAAGCCGTCATCAGCTCCGCCCACCGCTTCGAATCGCACGTCAACCTCGCGCCGGCCGCCGAGGCCCGCGACGACGCAGTCCTGGCCGCACCGCACTGGAGCGCGGCGCGACCATGTATCCACGGCACGCCGCTGCTCGCGCGGCGAGCCCTCGACGCCGTTGGATCGAGCCGATGGCCGCGCAGTACGCCGTCCTGGCCGAGCTGGCCCGGGCGCGGGGCGTCCCACGGCGCCTCGCTGCGTCGCCGTTCGGCCGCCTCAAGCAACCGCCGGCGCTCAGCAGACGCTGTTCGGCAGCCGATAGTCCTCTACAGGGATGCGTCCGCCGCTGAGACTCTGCCGGCGGCGACCACGGAGGACCAGACACTGCAGGACGCAGACCGACGACCGGCACCCCGCTTTGGCTCGACGCTCGTCTCGAGCAGCGGTCGCGGGGATCCCGAAGATCGCGCGCGACGCTCGTGCCGCGCCGCGCCGTCGAAGGCTGGCTGGCGGCGCATGGCGAGCGAACGCGTTCGGCTGCTGCATGCGCCGGCGGGTGCCGGCAAGACGACCGCCCTGGCCGTCTGGGCGCGGGCCCAGCAGCGAACCGTGCGCTGGCTCGACCTGCCGCCGGCTGCAGCGCCGCGACGCTTCGAGCGGTTCTTCGTCGGCAGCGACCGGCTCGCCGGTCGCCGACGTTCGGCGAATCGCAACCCCGGCGCCCACGTCGTCGTCGTCGACCAAGTCGACGACATCTCGCCCGAAGCGCGCGCGCTGCTTGCGCCGCGCGATGGCGCACGGCCCGGAGACGACGCGCTTCGTCGTGCTCGGCTCGCTGCGACGAGCATTCGCGACGTCGCCGGAGCCGCAGGCACGCGTCGCTGGATCCGGCGCTGTTTCGTTTCGATGCCGCCGAGCTGCGCGCGCTCTGCGAAGCCGAACGACGTCACGTTCGCGCCCGCCGAGATCGAGCTCGCGCTGCAGATGACCAACGGCTGGGCGACCGCGCTCGCCGATACGGTGCGCTCGGCCCGGCCGGGGCCGCTGCCGCTGGCCGACGCGGTCAAGGACTGGCGCAGCGGAGGCGGCGTGCGTGGTTCGCTCGATCGTCGAGCGGATGCTCGAGGTCGCGGCGCCGCACGATGCCGCGCTGCTGACGACCGTTCTGGCCCAACCGCAGACGCGCGCACGGCGGCCCAACTCGCCGAGCTCGCGAGCCGCGGCTTTTCGTCGACGTCGTCGACGGTCGCCCGCTGCTCAACCCCGTCGTCGCGGCGGGCGGTCGCGACGCCGCGCGCGCGCGCTTGCGCCGCGACGATGCGCCAGACCGGAGAATCGGCCAGCGCTCACGCTGTTCGGGTCGTTTCGGATGACGGTCCACGGTACCGAAGTCAGCTTCAGCCGGCGCCGCGACCGGCAGATCATTGCGTATCTGGCGCTCGCGCCGGCCGGCCGCGCGACGCGCGCCGAGCTGTACGACACGTTCTGGCCGCGCGCCGACCGCGATTCGCGCAGCCAAGGTCTGCGCACCGCGTGCAGCATGATTCGCAGCGCGATCGCGCAGTGCGCAGGGCGCGAGCACGTCGATCGCTATTTTCGCGTCGAAGGCGGTTACGTCAGCCTGAACGTGGAGCACGTGACCTGCGATCTGTACGCCTTCGAAGCGGAGGTCGCGCGCGCGACGGAAGCGGAGCTCGCCGGCGACAGCCCGCGCGCGCGCAGCGCGTGGGCCGCCGCGGTGGCGCTGAGCACCGCGCCGCTGCTCGAAGACGAACCGCCCGCGCCGTGGATCGCCCGGCGCGCGGAGTCGGTCGATGCCGCCACCGCGCGCGCACGGCGCTGCTCGGGTGCGGCTGCGCCGCAGGTCGAGCACGTCGCGCTGCGACTCGTCAGCCGAAGCTGATCAACCCTCGTCGAGCGTGAGCACGTCGCCGACGAGCACGTCGGTGCGCGCCAGCGAGCCGGGCGACAGCTTCAGCGTCGCGCGGGCGTCGGAGTAGGCGACGCTGGGACAGCCCGGCGGAACGCCGGGGCAGCACGCCAGCACGCGGCCGAAAGCGTCGAGGAAGACGACGTCGACGTCGGCGCGCAGTCCCAGCGTGTGCACGCCGCGACACCGCTCGAGCCAGATGTTCTCGGCGATCTCGGTAGCCGCTCCCGAGCAGCAGGCCGACGATGTGCCGCAGCGGCGGGACCGCGAAGGCGATGCTCTCGGCCAGGACCGCGCCGGTCGATCGGTTCCGAAGGATCGCCATCAGTGTGGCACTAGAACGTCTGCGGCAACAAGGCGAGCGGTATGGCGATCGCAGTGGCGAGATACGGGCCGAAGGCGACCGGTTTTCCGCTGACCCCCCGCACTCGCGCGACGATCACCGCGGCGACGCAACCGAGCGCGAAGGCGATGAGCGCGCCTTGCATCCCGATCAGCGGCCCGCCGAGCGCGGCAAGCTTCACGTCGCCCCAGCCCAATCCGATGCCGCCCGATCGCCAGGCGAGCACCGCGAACGGCAACGCCGGAATGATGGCGACGATCGCGACGAACCAATGGCCGCTCAGCCCCGCGGCGAGCAGGAGCGCGGCGAGCGGCGCGAGGGTGAACACGTCGGGGATGATGCCGAGCTCGACGTCGGCGACCCAGATCGCGGTGAGCACGCCGCAGGCGAGCCCGACGATCGCCAGCGCCGCCAGCGGAAGTCCCGGGCGCATCGCGGCGAGCGCGCCGAGCAGCGCGTTGGCGACCACCAACAAGCGCGTCGAGGCAACGCCCGGGCGGCGGCCCGTCCACCGCCGGCGTCAGGCCGGCGCAGACGTAGCGCGCCGCATAGATTCCCGAGCGCGCCCATCGCGGCGAACGCGACGCACGAGAGCAGAATCGTCGATCATTTGTTGAGCATCTCCGCGGCGACCGGTCCGAAGATCATGACGAACAGCGCCGGCAGCATGAACAGCGCCATCGGGATCACCATCTTGACGGGCAGCTTGGCGGCGGCCTCTTCGGCGCGGCTCATCCGCCGGTTGCGCGCCTCTTCGGCCAGCTCGTCGAGCACGTGCGCGATGTTGCCGCCGAGCGTCTCGGTCTGCACCAGCGCCGTGACGACGCTCGACAGATCGACCTGCTGGACGCGCCGCGCCAGCGCGGTGAGCGCGTCGGCGCGCGGCATCCCGACGCGGATGTCGGAGAGCGTCATCCGGAACTCTTCGGACAGCGGGCCCTCCATGCGGGTAACGGCGACCGCCAGCGCGCCGTTGAGCGCGGTGCCGGCTTCGACCGTGGTCGACACCATGTCGAGCAAGTCGGGGATGCGGCGCGCGATCTGCGCCTTGCGCGACTTCACCGCGCTGTCGAGCACGAACGACGGAGCGATGAAGCCGACGATCGCGGCGACCAGCGTCGGCCCCGGCCATGATGAACAGCGGCGCGTGGACGAAGGCGCGATACCAGCGCACCGGTCGCGGCGAGCGCGACGGCGACGCCCAAGCGCGTCAGCGTGAAGCTCGATGATCGTCGTCTTGTACCAGCCCGCTTCGGCGAAGCGGCCGGAGAGCACGACCTGCTGCTTCGCGTCGACCAGCGAATGAACGATCCTGTCGTTGCGCGCGCTTTCGGCGGGGAACGGGTCGAGCTCGGCCAAGCGGCGGCTCATGTCGTCGCCGCGATCGACGACCGCGAAGCCGACCGCGAAGAGCGCGCCGGCGAAGAGCAGAGCGATGATGGTGACGGTGAGAATCATATGTCGATCTTCATGATGGCGCGAATCACGCCGATGCCCACGACTTCGAGCACGATGAAGGCGCCGATGCTGAGATGGCCGATCTGGGTGTTGAGCAGCGCGGCGCGCATCGACGGCTGGGCGATCATGATGAACGCGCCGACGCCGACCGGCAGCAGTCCGATCACCCAGCCGCTCAGCGTCGCCTCGCCGGTGAGCGCGCCGATCTTGCGCACGATCGCGCGGCGGCCCTTGATCGTTCCGGCGAGGTGATCGAGGATCTTGGCGAGGTTGCCGCCCGTCTTGCTCTGCACCTGAATGGCGTCGACCATCATGGCGAGCTCCTCGCTCGGCACGCGGCGCACGAGGTCGTCGAGCGCGACGTCCATCGGCACGCCGATGTTCGAGCGCGCGATCACGCGGCTGAACTCGGTTTGGGCCGGATCGGCCAGCTCTTCGGTGACCAGCACCAGCGCCTGCCGCAGGCTCAAACCGACGCGCAGTCCGCTCGAGATCAGGCGCAGCGCGAGCTCGAGTTGGTCGTCGAACGCCTTGAGCCGTTTTTTGACCTTGCGCTTGATCCAGGTACGAAATCCGAGCGCGGTCACGCGCGAAAGCGATCGGGATGAACAAGATCGCGCGCAGCGGATCGGGGTGCAGGACACGATCACCGCCACCAGCCACAGCACGACGGTGATCGTCGCGACGATCGCGCCGAGCCGCTCGGCCGGGATGCGCAGGCCCGCGCGGTCGAGGTCGGCCGCAAAGCTGCCCACGAACTTCGCCAGATAGCCCTCGATGCGACTCCACGCGGCATACACCGCGAACGCCATCGTTCCGATGACGCCGAGAACGATCGCGAACGGCAGGGCGTTTACCACGAGGCCACGCGCTCCAGCTCCGACAGGCCGCGGACGTCGTAGGTGATGCCGTATTCCTGGAACTTGCCCAGGCACATCGGCTGCACGCCGGTGAAGACGAAGCTGCCGCGAACCTTGTTGTCCTTGTCGATGCCGCGCTGATCGAAGCGCGCGATCTCCTGGGTCGTGACGACGTCGCCTTCGAGGCCGACGACCTCGCAGACGCTGGTCAGCTTGCGCGAGCCGTCGCGCATGCGCGTCAGCTGGAGGATCATGTCGACCGCGCCGGCGACCTGCTCGCGGATCGCGCGTACCGGAAGATCGAAGCCTGCCATCAGCACCAGCGTCTCCAAGCGGGAGAGCGCGTCGCGGGGGCTGTTCGCGTGGATGGTGGTGAGCGAGCCGTCGTGACCGGTGTTCATCGCCTGCAGCATGTCGAGCGCTTCGCCGCCGCGGCACTCGCCGACGATGATGCGATCGGGACGCATGCGCAGCGCGTTGCGGACGAGGTCGCGGATGCGGATCTCGCCCGCGCCTTGAATGTTCGGCGGTCGCGCTTCGAGCCGAACGACGTGGTCCTGATCGAGCGACAGCTCGGCGGCGTCTTCGATCGTGACGATGCGCTCGTGGACGGGCAAGAAGCTCGAGAGGACGTTCAGGAACGTCGTCTTGCCGGAACCCGTGCCGCCGGCGACGACGATGTTGAGCCGCGCTTCGACGCGCGGCGCGCAGGAAGTCGAGGATCTCCGGCGCGACGGCGCCGAGCGTGATGAGGTCCGCCGAGGTCATGCGGCGCGTGCCGAAGCGGCGGATCGTCATCGTCGCGCCGTTGAGCGAGAGCGGCTCGATGATCGCGTTGACGCGCGAGCCGTCGGGCAGGCGCGCGTCGACCATCGGCTGGGCTTCGTCGAGGCGGCGGCCCAGCGGTGCGATGATCCGTTCGATCGTCGCGCGCAGGTGCTTGTCGCTGGTGAATTGCTTGGCGGTGCGCTCGATCCGGCCGTTGCGCTCGATGAAGATGTTGTCGCGGGCCGTTGACCATGATTTCGCTGATGTCGGGCTCGCGCAGCAGGTCTTCGAGCGGCCCTAGGCCGATCGCTTCGTCGACGATCTCGAGCTTGAGCCGGGCGGCTTCTTCGGCCGAGCCGATCTCGATGTGGCCGTGCAGCAGCTCGCTGACGATCTCGCCGACCTGCGAGCGGAGCTCGGCGACCTTCGCCTGCTCGTTGGTGGCGCGCGTCATCTTGGTCGGGTCGACGCGCTTGGCGAGCTCCTCGTGGATCTCGGTCTTGAGCGCGTCGAACTTGTGTCCGATCGGCGACCGCGACGCGGGTGACCCCGTTGGCCGACGCCCCGTCCTTGGGCACGGCGGCGATCGGGACGACCTTCTGATCCGGCGGCCGGCGCGGTCCCAACCGGCGGTCGCCGACCGGCGCCTGCGAAGACGGCGACAGCTTGAGGCTCTCGGTGAACGGCGACGGCGTCGCGCACAGCTCGGCGAACGCTTCGAGCGCGCGCTCGTAGCGCCGGTCGGCTGTTCGGCGGAATCTCGACCGCGACTTTGGTACCCAGCGCGGATTCGACCCGCCCGCGCGGCAGCGCGCTGCGCGGATCGCGCGTGACGACCACGACGTCGATCCGCTCTTTGGCGATGCCGAAGCGTTCGAACTCGAGTTGCGCGACGCGGGCGCTGGTCAGGCCGAGCACCGACGGCTCGACGACCAGTATGAAGCGGCGTCCCGAGCGAGACGAACGGGCGAACCGCGGCGGCGAACGGCTGCGGCGCGTCGACGACGATGACCGACTTGCGGCCGACCAGGTCTTCGGCCAGGGCCAGCGACGTCGGGCGGCTTGATGGTGAAGCCGCCGTCGAACGTCGCGGTCAGCTCGACGACCGTCAGCCGGCCGTCGTCGATCGAAGCGATGTTCGGCGTCGTGCGCGCGCCGTCGAGCGCGCGCACCTTGTCGAGCAGCACCGCGATCGCGCGCCGCGCGACCAGATCGCCGTCGACCAGCGCGACGTCGGCGTTCTTCGAGAGCCGCGAGATCGCGTCGACGCAGAGCGTCGTCGCGCCGGCGCCGCCCTTCGCGCCGATGACGATCGCGACGTTGGCGTTCATTGCTGGACGACCTTGTCGCCGTTGATGACCTCGACGCCCGACCGGCGGGGGGCTTGCGCGGGCGCGGCGGGGCGCGGCGCTGCGGCCGGTGCGGCCGCAACCGGCGCCGGGGCGGCTGCCGGCGCGATTCACGCGTGCAGCCGGAATCGCTGAGATCGATCGGCTCGCCGAGCATCGGCTTGCTGCCGCTGCGTCGTCGCCCGGCGCGCGCAGCGAGAGCCGCAGCGTCGCGTTGAGATCGACCAGCGTGAGCAGCTTGGCCTGCGGCGGCGTGACCGCGAGCGACACGGTCTGGCTGGCGTCGGGCGACGGCGTCGCGCCGTTGCGGCGTTTCGAGCGTCGTTCCCATCGCGAGCACCGGCACGTCGCGCAGGATCGTCGCCGCGACGGGCTGCTGGTTCTGGCGCGCTTGCGTCACCGCGATGACGTCGACGTGATCGCCGGGCTGGATCAGCGAGCCGACGCCTTTGACGCGATCGATCGGGATCGCGATCGCGCGCATCCCGCGCGGGACGCGCGTTTCGAGCGTCTGGGCTTGCGAAGACATGATCTTCGAGGTGGTGATCGTGCTGCCGGCCGGCATCGAGACGGCCGCGGTGCGGCCGATGGCGAGCGCCGGGGCGTTGAGCGCATCGGGATCGATCGCATCGCCCGGGCGCATCATGGTCGTCACCATGTCGCCGGAGATCTGCACGCGCGCCGGGATGTCGCGCGTTGCGACGAGCACCGGCGCGCGGCGCGACGACGGCCGTTCGGCTTCGGCCGATCGTGGTGAGATAGTTGAAGGTCAGCAACCCAGTGCCGAGTGCTAGGATCGCTGCGATGATCAGTGTCGTCGAACGACGGTCTAGACGCGGACGAGCTGCAACCATGGTGCGAAGGTCTCCGAAGCGAGTAAAGTGAGGGCTCCGGCGGTGATGGCGACCGCGTAAGGCAGCCGGCGCCGGTCAGGGTCGAGAACGATGCCGCGGCCGAGATTCGCCGGACGCTGCCGCCGATGCGACGAGTGAGAGCGAGATCGCGAGCCGCCGAGCGCGGGCCAGCTCGACCAGCGCCAGAGCGCCGCCGGCGAGCCCGGTTGCGACGAAGAAGAGGACTGCGCCGGGCCAACCCGCGCAGATCGCGCCCGCCGCGAGCAGCTTGACGTCGCCGCCGCCGAACCAGCCGCGTCCATACGCGACCGAGCCGGCGAGGAGAAGCGCGCTGTACGCCATCAGGGCGAAGGGTAACGCGATGAGACCGTGCTGCAGGGAGCCGATGATCGCGACGGCGGCAAGGCCGAACGTGAGAACGTTCGGCACCCGCCGCGTCGCGAGATCGGTGACGGCCGCGATTGCGCATGCGATCACCAAGATCACGGTGAAGATCATGCTGGCAATCCGGCGATCTGGTTGTTAGGCGGCGTTCAGTTGGCCGCTCATGCTGTTGAACAGGCCCTTGACGCTCGTACCGAGCGCCGTCATTGCGACGATCGCGGCGACCGCGATGAGGGCGACGACCAGGGAGTACTCGACGAGGGTCGCGCCTTCGTCGTTACGGAGCAGAGAACTCAGGGTGGTGAACACGGGTGATTCCTTTCGGGTTTGGTTGGTGGAGATGAGGCGACCGCGGGACTTACGGTCCACTGGTGAGTATCGTGCTGAAGGACCAGAACTTCGCGGTGATGGGACCGCCAAACGTCGCTACTGCGGTGACGCAGACCAGGGCGACGAGGCCGATGACCAGGGAGTATTCGACGAGGGTCGCCCCGTCGTCGTCGCGCAAGAAGGAAACGATTGAATGCGTCATCGACGATCTCCGCAATTACTGCGGATCCGCGTCGAGCGGCGAATCCACGTGCGGACTCGGCCGGTCGATCTGCAGCCGCGCGGTGCCCGGCGTGATGCCGGTCAGGGACGTCACGGTCGCGACGATGGTGGTGCCGCGCGGCGGGCCGGCCGCGATCCCGACGATCACGGAGTACGTTCCGTCGGAAGCGGTGCGAGCATTTGTGCGCGAGAGGACGACCACCGGGAGATCCCGCGAGATCTCGCCGGTCAGCGTCACCGTGATGGGAACGTTCGCCGGGCCGCGACCACGGATCGCCACAGCCTCCGTGCCGTGCGCGATCCGGGCCTCCACCGTGAGCGCGCCGCTACCCGACGTCGCCGAAATCGGCGCCGGCGGTGGCGGCGGGATGACCGGATACGCTTGCGCGATCCGGGCCAATTGCTCGGCGACCGCCGCACTCACCACGAGATCGCTCCCGTTGTAGTACGGCGGCACGTCGGCAGCGAGGACCCGATCGCCGACGCGATAGAGCGTCTGGCCAGCTCGGAACTCGATGACGACGCCCGGCTTCGAGAGTTGGACGCCGGCTTCGTCGGCCAGC
Organism: Vulcanimicrobiota bacterium; assembly: GCA_963723445.1. Lineage (GTDB taxonomy): Bacteria > Vulcanimicrobiota > Vulcanimicrobiia > Vulcanimicrobiales > Vulcanimicrobiaceae > Vulcanimicrobium. The sequence goes on along the minus strand of CAVRQP010000005.1, from coordinate 132,543 downwards.
CACGCATATGTATACCCGTCCTGTACCGCAAGTCGCGCCAGCGGCGTTCCGATTGGTTGAGCCGCGACGGGGGCGGCCGTCGTGGCGATGAAGACGAGTGCGATTGCGAGGCGTGCTAACGAAGACATGCGTTCTCCCAGAGGTGGGCCGGCAGACGCAGTCTAGTCTCTTGGTGCCCCGCTGTGAAGGTTGTCACTTGAAAATTAGCGCAATGTGAGCGGAGCGTTGACGCGTTAACGGCGGGGCGGCGTGTCATACTGCGTTCGATGAACGTGCACCGCTCTGCGGCGGCTGCGCTTACCGCAGCCGTCCTTCTATCCGCCGCCGCACCGGCCCGAGCGCAAGAGCACCTGCTCTCGCTCGGGGTCGGAGCCTCGACGTCGATCAGCGCACCGGGGATGACACGCGTCGCCGTCGGCGACGCGGGGATCGCGGGCGTGGTTCCTACCGGCAGCCAGTTGCTGATCAACGGCAAGGCGCCGGGCCGGACGACCGTCACCGTCTGGGCCGCCGCCGGCCGCATGGACTATGAGGTCATCGTCACCGATCCGAGTCTCGACGCCATCGAGCAGACGATCCGGCAGGCGATCGACGCGCCCGGCATTACGGTTACGCAGGCGCCCGGGACGATCATGGTGCGCGGCTCGGTCTCGGACAGCACTCAGCAATTGCGCGTCAACGACGTGCTGAGCCGTTTCGCCACCTACGCCAAAGACAAGAAAGTCTCGTTCGTCAACGCCGTCACGGTAGCGGATCCGCTGGGCGAGTTGCACGCCGCGCTGGCCCGCGACCCGCTCACCGCGCACGTTCACGTCGAGGGCGACGGGAGCGGCAACATCGTCGTCGGCGGATCGGTGCACGATCGTGCCGACGCCGAAGCCGTGCTCGGGCGCGTGCGCAGTCTCGCCGGCCGCAACCTCACCGCCGAAGGGAAGATCATCGACCGGCTGGCGACCGAGACGACGACTCAGATCGCGATCAAGGTCAACATCCTCGAGATCGACCGCACCGGGCTCAAGCAGCTCGGCATTCGCCTTCAAGGCGCGACGCCGGATCCGAACAACCCGGGCACCTTCACGATCGGCACGCCCAACTACGTCGCCATCGAAGGCGGCTCCGGACCGGCCCCGCCGGCACTCAACGTCCTGCCCTTCTTTCGGCTCACCCGGCTGGCGCCGACGCTCGATCTCATCGTGAACAGCGGGCACGCGCGCATCTTGAGTGCGCCGGACCTGGTGACCTCGCCCGGTCAGGAAGCCTCGTTCCTGGTCGGCGGCGAGATCCCGTACGCGTTCTCGACCGGCTTGGGACAGATCAGCATCGTCTTCAAGGAGTACGGCGTCAAGCTCCTGATGACGCCGACGCTGCTCGGCAACGGTACCGTCGAAACGAAGATTTCCCCCGAAGTCTCCGATCTCGACTTTGCGAACGGCATCTCGCTCAACGGGTTCGTGGTGCCGGCGCTCAAGACGAGCAAACTGACGACCGACATCGTGACGCGCGACGGCGAAAGCGTCGTCATGGGCGGTCTGCTCCGCCGCATCGAGCAGCGCAACATCAACAAGATCCCGCTGCTCGGCGACCTGCCCATCCTCGGCAAGCTGTTCCGCTCGACGCAGTACCAGAATACCGACACCGACGTGGTGTTCGTCATGACGCCGGACGTCATCGTGCGCTGATGGGGGCACTGGCCTTGCTCCGCGAGATGCTTATCGACGAGGACGCGGCGACCTTGGTTGAATACGCCTTGGTCCTGGCGCTGTTCTCGGTCGCGGCGATGCTCGCGCTGTCGACGTTCGGCGACATGACGACGCAAGGTCTGACCAACGACGGCCAATTGCTGACCGCATCCGGGGAGACGCCGCCATGATCCGCCACCGCCAGCGCGGCGCCGCGTTGCCCGAGACGGCGCTCGTGTTGACCCTGCTGCTGATGGTCGTGATCGGCGCGATTCGCGTCGCGATCGTCGGCTACGAGCAAGTCTCCGCCGACGGCGCGGCATATTTCAACGCGCACGAAACCGGGCTGAAACAGACGTACCCCGGCGTCGCCACGCAGCTCGACCCAAATGCCGCCACCCAGAACACCTTTCCGCGCAGCGCATCGGGCAACACCAGCATCTCACCGCAGACGTATGCTCCGCCGACCGTCACGTTGCCGAACTACGGCTTCGACCAGACGAACAACCGCCACGGCGGCGCCTCGCTGATCCAGCCGCTGCAGACGATCTCGACGGTGACCCGCACGAACCTCGATCCGATCAGCCTCTTCGGCGGCAGCGTCATGACGGTCACCGGGATCGGCGTGGAACCTTCGTTCAAGGAGACGGGCGTGCACGGAAACATCGGCGGCAATGATTTCGGCAGCGCGGCGTCGTTCGCGGCCGCCGCCGACTACTTCTCGCAAGGTGAGAACACGCCGCCCTATTTCGGCGGCTTCAACTACATGCAGTTCTGCGCCGTCGCGCCCGACCCCAACCTGGCCAACGCCTGGAACGGGTGCCCGGAGGCGGTCGAGTTCCTCGCGCTCGGCATGGCCGAGTATCTCGACGTCGACAACTGGGGGCGCACCCCGAACGGGATCGCACCCGAGCAGCAGGCCGTGTTCTGGGAGACGCTCTACCATCAGAACGTCTATGCGGAGATCACCGCCCAACTGCCGCCCGACATCAACCCCGGGGCGGACATCGTTGCGGCCCAACAGGTGCTCAACCACACCGACTCCACGCAAACGATCTGGAAAGTGTACTCCTGGGACTCGACGCAGCAGGGCGGCTTCCCGGCTCCCGGTTACGTGCCCGGGACCTATCCGCTCAATCCGGGAGCGAACGCACCGTGAGCGCCCACCGTCAACGCGGCCAGGTCCTTCCGGTCTGGGCGATGGGCATCGTCGCGATGCTCATCGTGACGATGGCCGTGGTTCGCTATTCCGACATGGTGCGCTGGCAGATTCGCGCGCAGAACGCGGCCGACGCCGCGGCGGCGGCGATCGTCGCCTTGCAAACCCAGCAGTTCAACGAGATGTCGATGGTGCTCTATGCGAGCGCGGTCGAGGAATACCGAATTCGGCAGATCCTCTATGCGCTCGAGCTCACGGCGTACAACGACGGCGGCTGCAAAATGGATAACTCCTGCAACACGCGTTACCAAAATTTGCGCACGCAGTACCTCAAGGCGGTCGCCCGCTACAACAACGAAGTCGTCATGCTCGATCGGGTCACCGCGAACATGGACTTCACGACCATGCACAGCGACGCGAACGCCCTGCTGGTAGACCTCAAGGCGAATTGCACGCAGCCAGGCGGCGGCGACTGCGCCTTCGGCTATGCGCTGACCGACTTCGAAGGACGCTCGCCGGTCTACGGCGTGCAGATGGATGCGCGCGCGTTCATCAAGCCGTCGCTGGGCGGTCACATGACGCCGTCCGGCAGCCTCAACCCGTCGCTGGATCCCATCCAGGTCGAAGTCGCCGTGTGCTACGACGCCCCCTCGCCGGTCCCGTCGCTGTTCAACTTCCACCCGGCGCCGCATCGCGTCATCGCGCGGGCCGCGGCCACGGCGGTGATGATGGAGCAGGACTGGTTCCAGCCGGGTTCGCTGACCAACCCGTGGACGCAGACCTATTACCAGCCGCTGGAGCTTCCGTCCGGCAGCGCCTCCAATGCCGGCGACGGCTCCGACAAGGACTGGTATGCGGTGAATTTCGCGGGTAACGGATCGGCCGCCAATACCGTGCAGAACGGCTACACGTTCGGCATCTTCAACAACGAGTTCACCGCCTATCTGGGCTGGTGGAACGCCGTTCCGATTCGCCCGACGAAGGGCCCGTTGCCCGACAACCAGCTGGGGTGCTCCTCATGAGCCACGGCCAACGCGGCGCCGCCCTGATCGAGACCGCGTTCGCGCTGCCGGTCGCCCTGATCTCGCTGTTCGGCCTCGTCTGGGGCGTGCAGCTCAGCACGATCAACGAGCGCGTGCAGACCGCGATCCGCTACACCGGGATGCTCGCTACCCAGAGCCAGGCCTATCACGACTACTCGCTCTACACGCTGTACAACGCCTTGGGCAGCAACCCGCCGGTCTCGACCGCGCCCTGCGGCGGCGTCACCACCGACGTGCTGCAAGGCGGCAGCGACATCGCGGCCCAGGCGCTCACGGTGCCGTCGTTCTGGCAGCCCGGGTCGATCGTGCTCGGGGCCAACGCCGGCTGCACGACGCACGTGACCACGTTGAACTACGCCAACCTCTCCCGGCAGTTCGTCATGTTGGAAACCGACGCGTCGATCGATGCGACGGTTCCGGTGACGTTCGCCGCTTACGTCGGCGACGCGAGCGCGTCCGCAGCGATTCTACCGGACGCCCGACCTGACGTCGGTGGTTCGGTGTCTGCCGGCCCAGTTCGCGAACACGATTCAGGACGCGCTCCAGCCGTCGAACGACACCTCGACCGCCGGTGACACCGCTCCGTTGAACAGCTCGCTGCCGGCGCCCACGCTGGGCGCATCGGAGTGCGACGCGGCCTTTACGCCGGTGATGTCCCCGCCGCCGGCCACCTACGCGCCTTCGTCGCCGCCGCCGACGGCCGATCCGACGCCGACGCCTTCACCGGTTCCGACGCCGACGCCCACGCCGACGCCTTCCCCGACGCCGGTCCCGACGCCGACGCCCAAGCCGACGCCTTCGCCCGACGCCCGTCGCCGATTCCGACGGCCACGCCCAGGCCGACGCCGTCGCCGACGCCGTCGCCGAGGCCGACCGCGACGCCGATTCCGACGCCCTCTCCTCGGCCCACGCGCACGCCGCGGCCGACACCGTCGCCGACCCCGACGCCGGTTCCGACTGCGACGCCGATGCCCGACGCCGACGCCCAAGCCGACCGCGACGCCGACGCCCGACGCCGGTCCCGACGGCGACGCCGGTACCGACGCCGACCCCGACCCCGACGCCGAAGCCGACGCCGACGCCGACGCCGACGCCGACGCCGACGCCCACGCCGAAGCCGACGCCCACGCCCAGCGCGACGCCGACGCCGGCCCCGGGGGGCGGCACGTCCTGAACGCCACGGTATCCTCGCGGCGCCCCGACCGGGCGCACGGCGCCGCGAGGATCCGGGTCTCAGCCGAGCGGCGCCGGCTTACAGAACAGGGTGCGTGGAAAGCGCCAGCGCGATGCAACCGACGGCGATTTGCGCCAGCAGCATCCAGCAGCCGAGCTCGATGATCTTGAAGACCAGATCGTTTCCCATCGCGCGCACCTCGGGATCATCACCCGCCGTCGACTTTGGTCGGAGCGCCCGTCGCGGCTCGTATCACCGTACTCTGGGCGACGGCACCGGAACAAGATTCGAAGGTCCCGCGGTTGTCGGAGACTTTACGTGCGGCCGCCCGCACTTTCGCACACAACAACGCAGCGTGGGTACATCACCTACGTCCCGTGTTACGCATCGCTTTGTTGTTCGGTTTGTTCCTCATATTGTCGACTGGATCCGCGAGCGCGGCTTTCCCGGCCGGCAGCGTCGCGGGCTTCGGAGACGTCTGGTCGCAGACCGTTTACCTGCGTGATCCCGAGCGGCAGCATGACGCTCGAAGACGTGCGGCGGCGCGGCGACCAGTTCCAACCGGCGACGACGCTGGCGCCGAGCGGTGGTCTGGGCCTCTTCGTGCCGTCGACCATCTGGTTCCGGCTCACCCCGCGCGCGACCGAGAACGAACCGTGGTACGTGGAGCTTTCGGCGCACGTGAGCAGCGGCGATCTGTACTACGTCGCGCCGAACGGCACCGTTCAACATTCGTCGTTCGAGGGGCCGCTGCCGTTCGCGGTCGACCCGGTAGCGTCGTCGGGCCTCGTCGTTCGCCTTCCGCAGGGAGCCCTGCGCGGCGGCAGCATCTACGTTCGCGTCGTAACCCGGATCGATCGCTTCGGGCAGTTCGCGCTGCGTCCCGAGTCGTGGCTGCTGGCCTACAACCGGCCGGCGGAGATCGGCCGGCTCCTGACGTTCGTCTTCACGATCGGGATCATGCTCGCGCTGGGTTTCCTCAATTTGATCCTCGCGCTGAGCGTTCGGGATCGGACCTTCGCCTGGTACGCCGCCGCGATGATCGCGTTCGCCGCATACGAGCTGGTCGTGTCGGGCGCCGTGTCGCGCATCATGCCGATTCACGGGCTGTTGCCCTACGATCCGCTGATCTACATGACGTATCTGGCATACCTCGCGCTCGTGGTGGGCTTCAGCCGCTCGCTGCTGCACCTGCCGACGGCCGATCCCAAGCTGTGGAAGCTCGTCCGCGTGACCTACGCGGCGGTATTCCTGTCGGCGATCGTGTACGTCGTGTGCCCGAACATGCTCGATTCGGTTCATCTGCTGCCGTGGCTCGATCCCATCGCGAGCGGCGCGTTCCTGGTCGCGATGCTGGCGTCGGGCGTCGCGCTGTGGCGCCGGGTCGGTACGCCGCTCGCGCGCTACTACTGCATCGCTTTCGGCGGCGGCATCGTCGGCATCGTGCTCGACACCTCGGCGCGAAACGGTCTGATCCCCGACAGCTCCTGGGCCACCATCGCGGCCGCGCTCAGCGCGGCTTGGGAGGCGCTCTTCCTCTCGGTGGCGCTCTCGCAGCACATTCGCGGTACGACGATTCGCGCCGAAGAACTGCAGGGCGAACGCGACGAGCTCGAAGCGGTCGCGCTCCGTGACAGCCTCAGCGGTCTCTGGAACCGGCGCGCCTTCGAACAACAGCTCGAGAGCGAATGGTGGCGCGCGGCGCGCAGCAGCACGAGCCTCGCCGTCGTCCTCATCGACATCGATCGCTTCAAGGCCTACAACGACACCCACGGTCACCTGCTCGGCGACGAGGTTCTCGCGCGGGTGGCATCGGCGATCGCCCGCGTCGTTCGGCGCACGTACGATATGGTCGCGCGATTCGGCGGCGAAGAGTTCGTGATCTTGCTGCCGGGCTGCACGCTTGCCGACGCGCTTGCCGTCGCGGAATCGGCCCGCGTCGCGGTGCGCGGCGAGGGCATCCTGCACCAGAGCAGCGAGCACCGCGTCGTCACGGTCAGCGTCGGCGTCGCGGCGACGGTTCCCGAGCTCGGCAAGCTTCCCGCCTCGCTGGTCGACACGGCCGACCAGGCGCTCTACGAGGCCAAGGGCGAAGGCCGGGATCGAACCGCCGTCGGCCATCGCCAAAGTCGCCCAAGCCTGAAGCGCAGTCGACGACTAGGTGCGCAGGATGTTCATGATTTGCGCGAACGACGGCGGGCGGCCGTAGAGCAAGAGCCCGAAGCGGTAGACCTTGCCGGCCAGCCAGGCCAGCGCGACGGCGGCGGCGACGTTGACGACGAGCGAGACGGCGATTTGCCACGCCGGAACGTTGGTGACGGCGATGCGGGTGAACATGACGAACGGCGCCAGCAGCGGGATCTGCGAGCAGATCGCGACCGCCGACGAGTTCGGCGCCTGCAGGCCGTACTGGGCGAGCACGAACCCGATCACGACCGGAACCACCAGCGGTCCGGCGACCGAACCGAGGTCTTCGGTGCGGTTGATCAGCGACGCGGCGGCGGCGTACATCACGGCGTATTGCATGAAGCCGACCAAGAAGAACGCGACGAGCGCGAGGATCTCGCCCGGCGGTAACGAGATCGGAGCGAGGTCGAGCGACGGCGCGGCTGCTCGAGCCCTCGCCGAACATGCTGCCGATCGCGCCGCCCGCGGCGCCGCCGACCACGATCCAGACGGCGAGCTGAATGACGCCGCTCGCCGCCGAGGCGAGCACCTTCGCGGCGAGCAGCCGCGTCGGGTCGATCGTCGCGACGAGCAGCTCGGCGATGCGGCTGGTCTTCTCTTCGGCGACCGATGCCATGATCGCCTGAGCGTTGAGCAGGATCGCGATGTACAGCAAGAAGATGAACAGGTACGCGATCCCCTTGGCGGTGTTCGCCGCCGACGCGTTGCTGAAGCGTCCGTCGATCCCGCGCACGTCGACCGTGACGGTCGCATGCCGCTGGACGTCGGCGACCGACATCCCGGTCGAGAACGCGATCTGCAGCGGCGCGAGATCGCGGCCGAAGGCCGCGCCGAACGCCGAGGGATCGCGAGCGTAGACCACGACGCGCAGGCGTTCGCCGTCGCGGTTCAAGACGGCCACCGCGGCGGCCCGTCCGTGCGCCTCGAGGTAGGCGACGTCGGGCGGCGCCTTGAGGACCGGGCGCGTCGAGCCGACGGTGAAGTCTTTGGCCAGCAGCTTCGCGGCGACCGAGGTCAAGCGCGGGTCACCGGCGAGGATGATGCGGTTGGCGTCGCCGCCCAGCGCGCTGCGTGAGCAGCTGCGGCAAGATCGCCACCAGGACCACGCTGACGGCGCCGATCATGCGTCGCGATCAGGTAGGGGCGCGACCGGATGCGGCGCAGGAACTCGGCGTTGAAGACGACCGCTGTCGCGTTCACGCGGCCGCCCCGATCGCCCGCAGGTAGATGTCGCGCAAGCTCGGCTCGACGCGCTCGAACCGCGTGACGTCGCCGGCGGCGACCAGGCGCCGCAGCAGCCCGGCCGTGTCGGCGTCGGCGGGCACCTCATAGGCCAGCGTGGGCCGGTCGGCGTGCGGCAAACGCGTCGCGCCCGGCATCGCGTCGAGGACGTCGCGCAGCGGATCGCTCACCGGCTCGACCTCGACGATGCGGGTCGGCCACGCGGCGCGCAGCTCCCGCAGCGTCCCGCCGGCGCACACCGACCCGCCGGCGATCACGCCGAACGACTCGCACAGATCTTCGACCTGCCACATCTGATGCGACGAGAGGATCAGCGTCGTCCCGTCGCGCTGCAGCCCGCGCAGCACCTCGAGCAGCATCTCCGCGTTGACCGGATCGAGCCCGGAAAACGGTTCGTCGAGCACCAGCAGTTCGGGATCGTGCAGCGCCGCGCACGCGATCTGCACCTTCTGTTGATTCCCCTTCGAGAGTTCCGCGCAGGGCCGGTCGGCATATGCCCCCAAGCCGAGCTGCTCGATCCAAACGCCGGCGCGCTGCGCGGCGGCCGGCGGCTTCACGCCGTGCAGCCGGCCGAAGTACGCGATCTGCTCGCGCACCTTGAGCTTCCCGTACAATCCGCGCTCTTCGGGAAGGTATCCGAAACGCCGCCGCACGGCAAAGTCCACCGCCGCGCCGTTCCACGTCACCGTCCCGCGATCGGGGATGAGGATGCCCAGAATCATGCGCATCGTGGTCGTCTTGCCGGCGCCGTTGGGGCCGAGCAGACCGTACGCGACGCCGGCTGAAACGGTGAACGAGACGTCGCGCACCGCGGCGACGTCGCCGAACGAGCGAGCAACGTTGGACAGGATCAGAGTACCCACGGGGCAATCTCCGTCGTGAGGAGGACGACGACCTTGCTAGGAATCGAGCTGCGAGACCGCGTGAGCGTCGTGACCGGCGGCCGCACGCGGAATCGGCCGCGCTTGCGCCGAAGCGCTCGCGCAGGCCGGCGCGCGCGTCGCGGTGGTCGATCTCGATCAGGCCGGCGCCGCCGAGACCGCGCGCGAGATCGCCGCGCGGCACGGCGTCGCGGCACGTGCGTACGCCTGCGACGTGCGTGATCCGGCCGCGATCTCGCGCGACGGTCGACGCCGCGGCGACGGGATTTCGGCGGGCTCGACATTCTGGTGAACAACGCGGGCGTGCAGTTCGTCTCGCCGATCGCCGACTTCCCCGACGACAAGTATGCCAACGTGCGCGCGATCGACCTCGACAGCGTCTTCTACGCGACCAAGGCCGCCTGGCCGCATCTCGTGCGGCGCGGCGGCGGCCGCATCGTCAACATCGCGAGCGTTCACGGGCTGATCGCGTCGCCGTACAAGATCGCGTACGTCGCGTCAAAGCACGGCGTCGTCGGGCTCACCCGCGCGAGCGCGCTCGAAGGCGCCGAGCACGGGATCACCGTCAACGCGATCTGCCCCGGCGCCGTGATGACCGACCTCGTGCGCGGCCAGGCCGCGCAGCTGGCGGAGTCGTTCGGCGGCGGCATCACCGAAGACGAAGCGCTGGCGCGCGCGTTTCTCGAAGCGATGCCGACAAAGCGCTTCATCGAGCCCGCCGAAGTGGGCGCCTTGTGCGCGTTCCTGTGCAGCGACTTCGCCATCTCGATCACCGGCACGCCGATAGCGATCGACGGAGGCTGGTCCGCTCATTGAACCCTTCGCGGTTCCGTGGTGGCAGTCGTGGGAGCGGGGTGGGACGATGGCGGACACGCGGGCGCGAACATCCTGTCCGCGCCCGCTCTGTCTTCACATCGCTTCCGCGCATCCTGCGCACGCTCGTTCACACGGTCCGCCATCGCCCCACCCCGCTCCCACGACCGGCGCGATTGTTGCGCTGCGGGTGTCATTCGCTGGTTTGCAGGGTGCTGCTTTGATTGCGGTGTTGACTTGTGGCTGTGGGCGTGGTACGTTCGGGCTCCGTACCGCGATTGCGCGGTTTTGGAGAAAGGAGAACGCGTATGAATCGACTTGGTCCTGTTTTCAGCCCCACGCAGACGGCGATGTGCGTCGTTCCGCGTTCGAGTTTTGCATTCTCGGAGGTTGCATCACGCTGACCTGACCGTTTCGGCACGTCGGTTCTGATGAAGCCTCCGCACCAACGGAGGTTTTTTTCGTGCCATTCACCCAGCAGGTCTTGGCCGTGCTGGTCGACGACCGGCACCGAGCCGTCGCGCGCGATTTCGCGTACGCGCGCAGCATCCGGCTGCGCCGGACCATTGCCGGCGCCGTCTACGCGCTCGGAGCGGGGTTTACCGCGCTGGGCGCGGTGCTCGACGACGAGCCGGGTACGGTACGTGCGTGACCCGAATCGGCGTCGTCAGCGACACGCATCTCCCGCGCTTCGGGCGCGCGCTGCCGCGCGCGCTCGTGCGCGGGTTGCGGCGCGCCGGCGTGACGCGCATCTTGCATCTCGGTGACCTGACCGACCCGCTCGCGGTGCCGCTGTTCGAGGCGATCGCACCCTTCGACGCGGTCGCCGGGAACAACGACGGCGACGAGCTGCGCGCGCGCTTCGGGCGGCGCAAGGTCGTCGTGGCGGAAGGCGTCCGTATCGGGATGATCCATGGCGACGGGAAGCGCGGGACGACCATGTCGCGCGCGATCGAGGCGTTCGCCGCCGACGAGGCCGACGTGATCCTGTTCGGCCACAGCCATCGGCCGTACGTCGGGCGCGCCGGGCGCGTGCTCGTCGCCAACCCCGGCTCGCCGACCGACAAGCGCCTGAACCCGCTGTACTCGTACGCGATCCTCACCGTCGAGGCGAACGCGGCACGAGTCGATCTGCGTTTCTTCGTTTCGCGCCAAGCATAGAGGTCGCGTAAAAGGGCCGAAAATCGCGCGCTGGGCATCCCTTTCGGCCGAGTTCATCGCCCGTCTACGACGCGGCAAGGCCCAGCACAAACCGGTCATGACATCCTTTCGCACGCGCCGCACTTGCGGCGCGCACCGCAGGAGGATCGATGCACGTAGCGTTCATCATCGCGGCGCTGGCCTTGGCGCTCACGGGAGGCTTCGCAACCGTTCGGCCGGGTCATCATGCCGGCCCACCCACCATGACGCCGTTCGACGGCGGCGACAACGGCAACGGCTCGGGATCGGGAGGCTCGATCAACGGCTCCGGCCCGCCGGGCTGATCTCGCAGGCGCGTCAGCGCGCAGGCTCTTGGTCGTCGAGGATGCCGAGTTTGGCGCACTCGGCGACCAGCGCTGCGCGGCTGCGCACGCCGAACGCGGCGAAGATCGCGCGCGTGTGGTTGTTGATCGTGTTGAAGCTCCGGCCGAACGCCTGGGCGATCTCGCGCGCTTTCTTGCCCTTGCAGAGCTCGCCCAGCACGCGGCGCTCCGCCGCCGTGAGCTTGCCGAGCGGATCGTCTTCGGCGCTGCGACGTTCCAGCGACGCGCGCAGCCACGCGTTTCGGGGCGTTGCGCAGCGCGTCGAGGGCGGTCTGTGCCCAGCGCCGCTCGCCCGTGACGTCGCGCAACTCGTCGGCCACGAGCGCCGCGCGCAAACGGTATCCGAGGCGCGTCCACAGCTCGTGCGACCGCTCGAGTTCGGCGACGGCCTGTTGCTTGCTGCCGCCGCGCGACGGCGATCGTGCCGCGCGCGTGCAACTCGTAGGCTTCGAGCCGGCGGTCCCCTTCGAACGCGAGCATATCGGTACGGCGGGGCGGCGTACGGTCGTACAGCGCGAGCACCTTGCGCGCCGTCTCGACGCTCACGGTCGGCACGACGGCGAACGAGAGCATGACCAAGCGGCGGTCGACGTCAAGGTCGACTTGATCGCCGCGCAGCAGCAGCGCACCGGCGAGCTCCAAGTACCGCATTGCGGAGTAGCGATCGCCGACGATGCTCGCGATCCGTGCGGCGCTGATCAGCGCGCTCGCATGGTGGCCGCTGTTGATCGTCAGCGTCAGTGCGAACTGGCGCTCGTCCCAGGCTCGCGCGATGTCGCCTTCCAAGAGCGCGAGCCAGGTGAGGTACTCGAGAACGTAAAAGCGCTCGATTCGCGTGTCATCGGACCACGCGCACGCCTCATAGGCGCGGCGCACCAAGCGGCCGAGGCGCAAGTCGATCGTTTCGGCGGCGATGATCCCCAGCGCGTTGAGGATCCGCGCGCGTCCCTTCACATCGGGGTGCCGGCCCTTGTCGAGCGCCTCGAGGGCGGCGGTGAACGCATGTGCCGCAGCGCCGTAATTCTCGCGGCGCACGTCGATCCACCCGAGCAGTTGCAGCAGACGCGAGCGGACCACATCGGTCGCGCGCGGCAGCACCGACTCGACGATCTGTTCCGCCTCGTCGAGTCGATGCGAGCTCCAGCGGCTCAGGGCGCGATAGTATGCCACCTCCGGAACGAGCCGCACGGCGCCGCGTGACGCCAGCCCGGAGGCTTCCTCGAGCAACGCTTCGCCCTGCGCGCGCTTGCTCGTCCGCGTCATCGCCGCGCCGAGAAGCATCTGCACGAGCACGGTCTCGTCGGGTGCCTTCGCCTCTTTGCGAATGCGCTCGAGGGCCGGAACCGCGTCCGCCGGCCGATCGAGCGCGAGAAGCGCGCGCGCTTGCAGGAGCCCGGCAGCGACGCGGTCTTCGGCGCGGCCGAGCGGTGCCGAAGTCGACCAGGCCGAGCACGCGCCCGTACTCGCCCCCGTCCCACGCCGCGCGCGCGTCGTCCAACTGGGAAGCACCGGCGGGTTGCACGGCGGCGCGACGGGAGCTAGCCACCTTCGCTCACTTTTCCGCCGTCGTCGGCTGGCCTTTTCTTCCCATACCTCGGAGGGTACCCGGCCGGCGGCCCGGCGCATGCTCGTCCTACCGGGCCGGCAGCCGAAACATTGCGAGCAGCGCTTCGTTAGCAGTGCGCATGGGACTCCTGCGACTGCTGTTGACCTCGCGCCGCACCATCGTGCGCGGGTGGCGCCTCGTTCGCGACGAGCGCGTACCCGCGCGTTTCAAGGTCATGGCGCTGATCGGCGCGCTGTTGATCCTGTCGCCGTTGAACATCCTGGGCGACATTCCGCTGCTGGGGCTGGTCGACGACGCCGCGCTGCTCGGATTCTTGCTCAGTTGGTTCGTCCGGGTCGCGGGGCCATACGGGATCGACGACATCATCCAATCGGCCGGCTAGGCCGGCCCTGAGGGCAAAAGCAAGTCTTCGCTCGCCCTGCCTCGAAGGGCAGGCGATGAAGCTCGCGCGCGTCGTCTTTCTGTTCGCGGCGCTGAGCGGCACGGCGCAGGCCCAAGGCGCGCCGCCGCCCGGAGGAGCCTCGTCGACCTCCAGCCGCCCAAGTCCCGGCCTCCCAGATCGTGATCTCGGGTTGGCGCTACGAATGCGATTCCAGCAGCGGCACGTTCGCCTGCCACGTCAACGACGTCGTCACCGTGCGTGGCGGCGAGAGCGTCGTCGCGGCGGTGCGCGTTCAGCTAGCCGGCGAGTCGAAGTCGCCGGTGATCGCGGTCCAGGTTCCGCTCGGGATCGCGGTCGCGCACGGCGTGCGCGTCTGGCTCGATAACGGCGCGGCGCAAACGATCCCAATCTTCACTTGCGACCGGCGCGGGTGTTTTGCGACGACGCAGCTCGGCGGCCCGATGCTCGCCGCGATGCGGGCGGCCAAACAACGGCTGCGCATCGCGTACGAGGCCTTGAACGGGACGGCCGAGCAGACCATCTCGATCCAGCTCGGCCTCGACGACTTCGCCCCCGCCTACGACCAGCTCCGCCACTAAAGCGCAGCCGAGTCGTTCGAAACGCCTGTGGCTCGGCCCCGCGGGACCGAGCCGCTCAGCGTATCCTAAAGACGTTTTCCGATCTGCACGTAGGCACCGAAGCTGTGCGTGCGTGCGGAGAACCCGTAGTCGGCGCCGATCCGCAGATCGAGCTTGTTCTTCGAGGTGATCCGCAAGGACGGTGCGACGTCCACGACGGTCCGGTCGATGAGATTGCTCACGGCGAACGGTGCGACGCCGGCCGGTGCGCCATCGAGCGTCGCCGACGTCGAGCTCTGCGCGTTCCCGAGCAGCCGGCGTACCGAAAGATCGAGTGACGGCCGAAGCGTCGTCGAGCCGGTGTGCTCGACCGTTTCCAGCGAGACGCCGGAGGCGAGGGTCGTGAACGTCTGACCGTGTGCGGCGACGTGCGTATCGAGCACGCCCGCGCCGGTCTCGTCGAGCGCGCCGGAACCGATCCGCGTCGCGCCGACGTCGACGAACGGCCGTAGCGTCGTCGTGCCGTGCTCGATGCTGCGCTCGGCGCGCAGGTGCGCGGCGACGAAGGTCGAGCGGAGGTTTCCGTGCGCCGTCGTCGATGCGGTGGGGAAGCTCGGCGTACGGCTCGAGGCATACGATCCCGTGCCGGCGGCGAGGCTCGCCGAGACGAGATTCTGCGCGCCGACGATGCGCTTGGCCACGATTCCGGCCTCGAATTCGTCGCCCGGTGAGCGACTGTGCGTCGGCCGTGTCGAGCGAACCGTTGTCGTAGCGCAACGCCGCGCCGAACAGGGTGCGACCGTCGCCGATCGAGCGCTGGTAGCCCGCCGAGACACCCGACATGCTTTGCGCGTAGCCGACGCCACCGAAGGTCGCCGACTGCGAGCCGTGCACCGCGCCGAGGCTGCCCCAGCTGCAGTTGCCCGTGCGCTCGGCGAGTGACGAGCCGCTGCGGCATCCCAGCATCGCGTTCGAGAACGCGTCGTTCGCGGAGAGCGCGGACGTGGCGAGCGCGGCCGTTCCGCTCGGGCTGAGACGTCCGTAGAAGCCTTGCAGCATCGAGACGGTCGGCAGCGTGAAGACGGTCGAGACGAGCGGCGTGAGGTTGCGCGAGCCGCCCGCGGTCTGGATCCGCCCGAGATAGTTGCCGAACGCGACGTCGTTGACGTCGAGCAGGCCGCCCGTGCGCGGCGCGTAGTCGATCGTGTAATCGAGCTGCACGTCGTGCGCGTCGTACCCGAGATTGAACGTCGCCACGGCGGAGCTGGGCGCGGCGAGCGTGAGCCCGTCGTGGCCGGTGATGCCGCCTGCCGCGGAGACGATGTCCCACACGTGCGAGCCGGGCGCTGCCGAGAGGATGTTCATCAGGTTGAGGTCGATCGTCCCGGCCATCGAAGCCGTGCCGGTCACGGCGAACTGGCTGGCCGTGTTGTTGGCCAGATCGATGTTCACCAAGTAGTCGGAACCGGCGTCCTGACGCAGGTTGCCGTTCACCGTGGTCGTCGCGATCCAGCCGCCGCCGCCCGGCGAGACGAGCCCGCCCGCCGACATGGTGAACACGCCGTGCGAGCCGACGTCGACCGAGCTGCCGGTCGCGAGGATCCCGTAGTTGTTGAAGATCCCGTTCCCGCCGAGGTCGATCGAGCCGAGGATGACGCCGTAGTTGTTCACGGCGAGCGACCCGCCGTCGGCGAAGACGGCGTACCCGCCGCCCGACGCGACGTTTTGATTCGTCATGATCGCCAGCAAGTTGGTCGTTGCGCTGTTCGTCATCAGTGTCGTGCGCACTGCCTTGCACGATCACGCTGAACGGTGCCGAACTCGCCGACGACGTGCCGGCCGGGGTTGATCCGGCAGACGAAGCCGTCGCCGAGTCCGTCAGTGCCCGCGCCATCGCCGTTGCCGCAAGGTCGTCAGGTGATGCCCACGACGGAACGGCAGGAGCGCGCGGCTGCGTGTGCGAGCCGTTGGAGACCGCCGCCGTGCCGCGCGCGTTGGCGGTGAGGTAGGCGACGTTCGTTTGCGGTTGGCTGCGGCCGATGACCGCAGTCGAGCGCGTGTTGTGAACCTTCGCCGAGGTCGTCGCTGCAACCGTCGTCGCCGTTTCTTTGCGAGCGACGACCGCGGTTGCGAGATCGCCGTGCGATGCAGGCGCCATGGCCGCAGCTTGCGTGTGCGAGCCGTTGGAGACCGCCGCCGTGCCGCGCGCGTTGGCGGTGAGGTAGGCGACGTTCGTTTGCGGTTGGCTGCGGCCGATGAGCTCGCGGTTGCGAGCGCCGCGGTTGCGAGAGCGTATCGCCGAGCTCGTCGTTGCGACCGTGCGTCGCAGTCGTTTCTTTGCGAGCGAGCGACCGCGGTTGCGAGATCGCCGCTGCGATGCAGGCGCCATCGGCCGCAGCTTGCGCGTGCGAGCCGTTGGAGACCGCCGCCGTGCCGCGCGCGTTGGCGGTGAGGTAGGCGACGTTCGTTTGCGGTTGGCTGCGGCCGATGACCGCAGTCGAGCGCGTGTTGTGAACGCTTCGCCGAGGTCGTCGCTGCAACCGTCGTCGAAGTCTTGCTCGCAGCCGTCTCTTTGCGAGCGACGACCGCGGTTGCGAGATCGCCGTGCGATGCCGGCGCGACGGCCGGCTGCGGCTGCGTCGTGCGAGCCGTTCGAGACCGCCGCCGTTCCGCGTGCATCCGCGGTGAGCGTGGCGAGGTTCGTTTGCGGTTGGCTGCGGCCGATGACCGCAGTCGAGCGCGTGTCGTGGGCCGTCGTCGAGGTCGTGCTCGTGCCGGGTTCGCTGCGACCGGCGATCGCCGTCGATCGCGAGCCGCCGCCGGTTGTCGTCGCCGTCGTCGGCGCACTCGCGTTGTCCGTTGCCCGCGCGACGTAGAACGGATACACGACGGCGTTCCCGCCGGTCGTGATCGTTCCGAAGTTGTTCAGCACGTTGCCCGTGCCGCCCAGCATCCGCACGCCTTGGCTGCTTCCGGTGCCGCCTTGCACGATGCTGTTGTGCTCGACGGTGACGGTGATCGCACTGCTGCCCGCACCGCCGAGGCTTTGCGCGACGATGCCGTCGGAGTCGTTGCCGTAAGCGAGAACCTCGCCGGTCACGGTGACGTTCACCGTTCCGCCGGTCCCCGTTCCGCCGACGCTTTGCGCGAAGATCGCGTCGGCGCCGTTGCCGGTCGTCGCGATGATCCCGTTCTGCGTGACGCTGACCGCGCCGCCCGAACCCGCCGCACCGGCGCTGCCGGCGTAGCCGAGCGCGGTCGATGTGGTGCTTCCGGCGAGGCCGCCGCCGCCGCCGACGCTCTGCGCGAAGATCGCGTCGGCGCCGTTGCCGGTCGTGCTGATGAAGCCGGTGTTCGAGACCGTGACCGCGCCGCCGTTGCCGCCGCCGCCGCCGGTCGCCGTCAAGGTCGAGCCGGTTCCGATCGTCGTCTTGCTGATCCCGTTGTCGACGTCGCCGGCGACTCCGCCGCCGCCGCCGACGCTCTGGGCGAAGATGCCGAACGCGCCGTCGCCGCTGGTCGAGATTCCGTTCGTGCTCTACGAACGTCGTCGCGTCGACCGGGCCGTTGGTGACCGTGACGTTGACCGCGCCGCCGTTGCCGCTGGCGCCGCCCGAGCCGCCGAGCTTGATCGCCCCGGTGACGCCGGCCGCGCCGGTAACGCCCGCGCCGCCGACTCCGCCGCCGCCGCCGATGCTCTGCGCGAACACCGCCGACGAGCCGTCGCCTTTGGTCATGATCGAGCCGGTGTCGCTGACGGTCACGGCCGCGCCGTTGCCGCTGCTGCCGGCCGAGCCGCCGACCGTCACCCGCCATGCGGCCAGCTGCGACGGCGCCGGCGTAGCCGGCGGAGCCGACGGCCCCGGGGAAGGCACGGCGACATGGTCGTCGCCGCCGGTTCCGCCGCCGCCGCCGATGCTCTGAGCCAGGATCGCGTCCGCGTCCTCGCCGTCGGTCTGGAGAGCGCCGGAATTCGTGACGTTCACCGTGCCGCCGCTGCTGAAGCCGCTGCCGGCGCCGCCGATCGCGACGGTGAGGCCGACGTTCTGCGCCGAGCAGGTCGCGGCTGTTCGTCGCGCAGCCCGCGGCCGGGTTGTCGACGATCGAGCGCGCCGAACCGCCGTTGCCGCCGCCGCCGCCGATGCTCTGCGCGACGATCGCCGCGGCGCCGTCACCCATCGTCAGGATCGTGCCGGTCGATTGGCTCACGCTGACCGATGCCGCCGACGTCCTGACCGCCCGCGCCGCCGACGCCGATCGTCAGGGCGTAGGTCGAGGCAGCTTTGGCCGGCCGTGAGCTGCGCGGTCCCGTCGACCGTCGCCGCGCCGTTGCCGCCGCCGCCGCCGATGCTCTGCGCCTCGATCCCGATCGCTTCGGCTCCGGCCGTTTGGATCGAGGCCTTGTCGGTCACGGTAACGGTCCCGCCGATCCCCGACTGGCCCGCGCCGCCGCCGACGTGGACGGCGACGGTTCCGGTGGTCGCCGTGCCGCTGGTCGGGACGCCGAGATCGAGCAGCAGGTTGCCGTTCCCGCCGTCGGCGCCGATGCTCTGGGCGAGGATGCCGATCGAGAACTCGCCGCCGGGCTGCGGCGTGGTCGTGCCGGTGCTGATCAGCCCGGAATTGGTGAGCGAGATGTTGCCGCCGTTGCCCACGCCGGCTCCGGCGCCGCCGACCGCGACGCCGGCCACCGTGGCGGTGCCTTTGTCGAATTGGCCGATGAAAGCGAGCGCGGCATTGCCGCCGCCGCCGCCGATGCTCTGCGCGGCGAGCGCCGGCGCGAAGAGTCCGAGGGTCTGGACTTGCGCCGTGTTGACCACCGTGACCGCGCCGCCGTTGTCGTTGGCGCCGCCGTGGCCGCCGACTCGCACCGACAGCTGCTCCGAGGAGGTGCTCGTCTGGAGCAGACCTTGCGCGAGGAAGCCGGCGTCGCCGCCGCCCCCGCCGATGCTCTGCGCGAGCAGACCGTAGGCGGCGTTGCCGTTGGTCGTCAGGTCCGCGCCGTTGCCCACGCCGACGTTACCGCCGGAGCTCTGCGTGTCGGCGGATCCGCCGACCGAGACCGCCAGCGCAGTCTTGGACGCAGCCGTCAGGTTCAGCCCGAACCCGAAGCCGGCATCGCCGCCGCCGCCGCCGACGCTTTGCGCGTAGATGGCGTTGTCCGAGGCGCCGGTGGTGACGATCGCCCCGGTATTGATGACGGTGACGGTGCCGCCCGCCGAAGCGTAGTCCGACGCTGCCGCCGACGTCGATCCCGCTGACGACCGCGGCGGCCAGGTTCGCGTCGACGCTTCCGGCGAACCCGCCGCGGCCGCCGCCGCCGCCCACGCTCTGCGCGAGCAGTCCATTGGACCCGATCCCCGTGGCGCCGAGCGCGCCCGAGTTGACCATGGTCACCTGGCCGCCGTTGCCTTCGATGATGCCCTCGCCGCCGAGAATGGCCAGCAGCCCGACGGTCGAACCGACGGTTCCACCGAAGTCGAACGCCGCGTCGCCGCCGCCGCCGCCGATGCTCTGGGCGGCGACCGCATCCGAGAAGTTCCCTTTGGTCACGATCATGGCGGCGTTGCCGACGCCGATCGCCCCGCCGTTGCCGGTCGAGCCGATCCCGCCGATGTCGACCAGAACCGTAGTCGCCGGTCCGACCGCTCCGCCGATCCCGACGCCGGCGTCGCCGCCGCCGCCGCCGATGCTCTGGGCGAGCATGCCGTCCGCGTGGAAGCCGGTCGTTTCGATCGAGCCGGTCGCCGTGTTGGTCACCAGCACGGTGCCGCCGGCGCCGGAGAGCGGTCCGTGGGCGCCGAGCTCGAGACCGAGGCCCGTCCCGGTGAACGCGCCGGTCACCGCGAGGGCGCCGTCGCCGCCGCCGTCACCGATGCTCTGCGCGAGGATCGCGTGCGAGTCGTCGCCGGTCGTCATGATGAGGCCGCCGTTGGCGACCGTCACGGCCGCGGCGTCGCCGCCGCCGCCGGTCGTCGCGGTTCCCACGGCGCCGAGCGCGAACCCGGCTGCTCGCCGTCGAGGTCAGCCCGCCGGAGATGCGCGACGCCGCCGAAGCCGCCGCCGCCGCCGATGCTCTGCGCGGCGATTCCGTCGGCTTGCGTGCCGGTCGTCGTCAGTTGCGAGCCGTTCGCGACGCCGTCGCGTCCCGCCGCCCCCGTGGGCACCGTTCTGGGCAGCCGATCGTGATCAGCCCGGTCGTCTTCGCGCCGGCGCCGCCGCCGACGCTGAATACGCCGTCGCCGCCGCCGCCGCCGATGCTCTGCGCGACGATGTCGCCGCTGAAGTCGCCGGTCGTCTGGACCATGCTGGTGTTGCGAACGGTGACCGCGCCGCCGAGCCCGCTCGCCCCGCCCTTGCCGCCGATGCGCCAAGGTGAGGTTCGGGGTCGTCGTCGTCGCCCCGCCGATCACGACGCCGGCGTTGCCGCCGCCGCCGCCGATGCTCTGCGCGAACAGCCCATTCGCCGCCGTTCCCGAGGTGACCACCACCGTTGGCGGCGGCGTCGCGGGCGGGGGCGTTCCGGGCGGCGGCGTCGCCACGGCAGCCGCTGTCGATCGTGACGGTGCCGCCGTTACCGGTGACGACGTTGCAGGCCTGCACGGCGACCTCCGACCGCGCAGCTGCCGGGCGACGTTGCCGCCCAGCCCGAGGCTGAGGCCACCGGCGCCGCCCAGGCCGAGCCCGAGCGCGAAGCCGCCGTTGCCGCCGCCGCCGCCGATGCTCTGACCGACGATCGCGCCGGCATCAGCACCGCTGGTCGAGATGGAGCTCGCCGTATTGACGACCAGCACGTTGCCGCCGTTGCCCGCGTCGCCGCCCGACCCGCCGAAGCCCAGGCCCACGGCGGTGCTCTGGGTGACCGCCGCCGAGATCGCGAAGCCGGCGTTGCCGCCGCCGCCGCCGATGCTCTGCGCGAGGATCGCGTCAGCGCCTTGGCCGGTCGTCTGGATCGTCGCGCCGAGTGCCGACGACGACGGCCCCGCCGTTTCCGGCCGCGCCGCCCTTGCCGCCGATCGCGACGTTGCCGTTGAAGCCGGTCGCCGCGAGCGCGGAGACCGAGAACCCGCCGTTGCCGCCGCCGCCGCCGATGCTCTGCGCGAGGATGCCGTCGGCCAGCGCGCCGCTGGTGCCGATCTGGCTGCTGTCGACGACGCCGACGCCGCCGCCGTTCCCGGCCGCACCGCCGGCGCCGCCCAGGCTGAAGCCGAGGCCGTAGGTCGTGGTCGCGTTCGCGGCGACGCTGAAGCCGCCGTCGCCGCCGCCGCCGCCGACGCTCTGCGCCAGGATCCCGGCCGCGTGCGAGCCGGTCGTCGTCAGCGTCGAGCCCGTGCTCGTGACGATGACGATCCCGCCGTTGCCGCCGTTGCCGCCGTTCGAACCCATCCCGAGGCTCAGTCCGGAGAGGTTCGACGTCGTGTCGGTGTTGAGGCCGCCCGCGATGCTGAAGCCGGCCTGTCCGCCGCCGCCGCCGACGCTTTGCGCCGCGATGGCGTCGGCGTCCGCGCCGAAGCGTCGCGATCCGGCCGGTATTGGCGACGGTCACGACCGCCGCCGGCGCCGCCGGCGTCGGTGGTCGAACCCATCCCGATGCCGAGGTCGCCGAGCAGCTGGGTGGCGTAGCTGAAGCCGCCGTAACCGCCGCCGCCGCCGAGGCTCTGCGCGAGGATGCCGTCGGAGTTCGCGCCCTTGGTCTCGATCAACCCACTTGTTGGTGACCGCTGACGTTGCCGCCCGCGCCGGCCCCGCCGCCGCTGCCGAACCCGAAGCTCGAGGAAGCGCCGAACCCGTTCGCGTCGCTGGAAACGGCCGCGGAGAGCTTGAAGCCGCCCGCGCCGCCGCCGCCGCCGATGCTCTGCGCCGCGATCCCGACCGACGAGTCGCCGGCCGTTCCGATCGCCATGTAGTTCGTGACGTTGACCGTGCCCGCGGCGCTCCCGCAGTCGCGGTTGACCGCGTCGCCGGTGTTGAGGTTGCCGCCGCAGCCGCCCGAGCCGCCCATGCCGAACCCGAACGACTGGCCGGGCGACGCGAGGCCCTCGATCGCGAAGCCGCCGTTGCCGCCGCCGCCGCCGACGCTTTGCGCCAGGATCCCGTCCGAGAAGGCGCCGAGGGTGACCAGCGTCTTGCGTCGTCGCCGGTCGCGCCGTTGGTGACGGTCACGTTGTTGCCGTTGCCGGCATCGCCGCCGCTGCCGCCGATCGACAGGACGAGGTTCCGTTTTCCGAGGCTTCCGGTCCCGGCGACCGTGAAGCCGCCTTTGCCGCCGCCGCCGCCCAGGCTCTGGGCCAGGACCGCGTTGGAGTCGTCGCCGCTCGTGCCGAGCGAGGCGAGGTTGGTGAGCGTCGACGGTCCCGCCGTCGCCGCCCGGTCCCGCCGGAGCCGCCGAGCGCGAGCGTGCCGCTGAACGAGCTGTTGCTCCCGGAGACGGTTCCGGCGATGCTGAAGCCGCCGTTGCCGCCGCCGCCGCCGATGCTCTGCGCCGCCGCCGCGTCGGAGATCTCGCCGCTCGTGCCGATCGCGCCGATGTTGACCAGCGCGACCGCGCCGCCCGAGCCGCCCGAGCCGCCGTGCCCGCCGATCCCGACGTCGATCGCCGGGCCGCCGGTCACGCCGCCCGCGATGCTGAAGCCGCCCGAGCCGCCGCCGCCGCCGAGGCTCTCCGCCAGCAGGCCGTCCGAGCTGTTCCCGAAGGTGCGGACGGTCGCGGAGTTGCCGAGGACGACCTGGCCGCCGTTGCCGCCGGCCGCCGCGAAGCCGCCGAGCGAGAAGTTCAGGCTGCCCTTGCTGCTGAAGCCGCCGGCGACGTCGAAGCCGCCGTTGCCGCCGCCGCCGCCCAGGCTCTGAGCCTCGATCCCGGTCGAGTTCGCGCCCTTCGTGAGGATGAGCGCGGAGGTGTTGATGACGGTGACCGCGCCGCCGTTTCCGCCGGCCTTGCCGAAGCCGCCGAAGCTGATGTCCGCGGAACGCGAGGTCGTCGCCGAACCGGCGATCGCCCAGCCGCCGTTGCCGCCGCCGCCGCCGACGCTCTCGGCCAGGATGGCGTCGGCGCCTTCGCCGACGGTCCCGATGTTGCCGGTGTTGACGACCGTGACCGTGTTGCCGTCGCTGCCGCCCGAGGCGAAGCCGCCGACCGAGGTCGAGGACGTGAGACCGGTCGTGCCGAGCCCCTCGATCGCGAAACCGCCCGAGCCGCCGCCGCCGCCGATGCTTTGCGCGATGATGCCGCCCGACAGGTCGCCCGGCGTCGCGATGACCGCCGAGTTCGTCGACGCCGACGGTGCCGGCCGTGCCGGCCGCGCCGCCCTGGCCGCCCATCGAGAAGCCGATCGCCCAGCCGGGCGTGATCGCGCCGTTGATCGCGAAGCCGCCGTCGCCGCCGCCGCCGCCCACGCTCTGGGCCAGGATGCCGTCGGCCTGCGTGCCCTTGGTCTCGATCCCGGCCGCCGTGTTGGCGACGGTGACGTTCCCGGCGTTGCCGCCGGCGCCGCCGTTCGAGCCGAACGCGTAGTTGAGGATCGAGCTCGCCGTGCCTTGCTGGAGCGAGAAGCCGCCGGAGATGCTCCAGCCGCCCTGGCCGCCGCCGCCGCCGATGCTCTGCGCGGCGAGTCCGGTCGCGTTTCCGCCGCTGGTGAAGATCGTTGCTCGCGTTCGTGACGCTGACGGCGCCGGCGTTGCCGCCCTGATCGCCGTGCTGCCCGAGGTCGAGCCCGGAGACACCCGGGATGTCGGTGATGAACCCGTTGGTCGCGCTCAGGCCGCCGTAACCGCCGCCGCCGCCGACGCTCTGGGCCAAGATCCCGTCGCTGTTCGCGCCGAACGTCTGCAGCTGCTGCGAGCTGGTCACGGTGACGTCGCCGCCGTTGCCGCCGCCGCCGCCGCCGCCGAACTGGATCTGCGCGCTCGGGACCGGTGTTGTCGACCGTCGCGCCGACCGTGATCGCGCCCTTGCCGCCGCCGCCGCCGATCGACTGCGCGGCGATATCGTTCGCGTTGTCGCCGTGGGTCGTGATCTGCGAGGCGCTGAACACGCCGACCTCGCCGGCGTTGTCGGCGTCGCCGCCGCCGCTGCCGGGGCACTTCGTGCAGGTGCCGTAGCCGATGTTGAAGGCGGCCATCCCGAACTTGGCCGCGTCGGGCTGCCCGTCGCCGTCGCCGGTCGCCGAGGCGTTGACGGTGAAGCCGCCGTTGCCGCCGCCGCCGCCGATCGACTGCGCGAGGATTCCGTCGGACGCTGCGCCCAGCGTCGTGATCACGACCGGTGCCGAGACCGTGCCGCTGCTCAGGCGGATGTCGCCGCCCGAGCCGCCGGTGCCGCCGTTGCCGCCGAAGCTGTCGGCGAGCTGGAAGCCCGAGTTGGCGAACCCGGCGCCGATGCTGAAGCCGCCGTTGCCGCCGCCGCCGCCGATCGACTGCGCCAGGATCGCGTCCGCGTTGTTGCCTTTGGTCTCGAGGGACTGCTTGCTGGTCAGCAAGACGGTGCTGCCGTTGCCGGCGCCGCCGCCGTTTCCGCCCAGCGAGAGGGTGGCGTTCGTCCCGTTCGAGATCACGCCGGTGACGCTCCAGCCGCCGTTGCCGCCGCCGCCGCCGATGCTCTGCGCGGCGATGCCGGACGACTGGTCGCCGGTCGTGAGGACCGCGGTGTTCGCGTTGACCGACACGCTGCCGGCGTTGCCGCCGCCGCCGCCGATGCCGCCCATTCCCAGGCTCGCTCCGACGCCGTTGTTGAGCGTGCCGGCGATCGTGAAGCCGCCGTTGCCGCCGCCGCCGCCGATCGACTGGGCCAGGATGCCGTCGGACTGCGCGCCGGCGGTCCCGATGCCGTTGGCGACCTTCGAGGCCGGATGACACGGAGACGCTGCCGGCACCGCCGGCGTCGCCGCCGAACCCGCCCAGCGACGCGCTGAGCGACTTGCTGGTGCTCAGGGTCCCGGCGATGCTGAAGCCGCCGTTGCCGCCGCCGCCGCCGATGCTCTGCGCGAGCAGGCCGACCGACTGCGCGCCGGTGGTGACGATCGCGTCGGCCGTGTCGGTGACGGTCACGCCGTTCCCGGTCCCGCCGCCGCCGCCGAATCCGCCGACCGTCAGCGCGGCGTTGGCCGCGTTCGACAGGGTCCCGGCGATGCTGAAGCCGCCGTTGCCGCCGCCGCCGCCGATCGACTGCGCGGCGATCCCGTCCGAGCCGCTGCCGTTCGGTGAGGATCGTCGCCGAGTCGGTGACGTACACGGTTCCGGCCGTCGAGCCGGCGCCGCCGAAGCCGCCGAGGGACGCGGTCAGCCCGAGGCCGTTGTTCAGCTGGCCGGCGATGCTGAAGCCGCCGTTGCCGCCGCCGCCGCCGATCGACTGCGCCAGGATCCCGTCCGACTGCATCCCGCTTGGTGAAGAGCGTCACCCCTTTCGTCGGCGGTGTTCAAATCGCCGACCGCGACGTTGCCGGCGCCCGCGCCGGGGCCGCCGAAGCCGCCGACGCTCAGCGACGCCGCCGCGCCGTTGGAGAGGTTGCCGGCGATGCTGAAGCCGCCGTTGCCGCCGCCGCCGCCGACGCTCTGGGCGAAGATGCCGTTCGCGTTGTTGCCGGCGGTGCCGATGAACCCGATGCTGCCGACCGTGACGTTGCCGCGCTTCAGAACCGGCGCCGCCGAAGCCGCCCGAGGGTTCCGGCGATGCCGACGCTGTCCGAGATCGCGCCGGCGATGCTGAAGCCGCCGTTGCCGCCGCCGCCGCCGATGCTCTGCGCGAAGATGCCGTTCGAGTTGGCGCCGGCCGTCCCGATGTTGCCGACGTTCGCGACGGTGACGTTGCCGCCGGTGCCGCCGTCGGCGCCGAAGCCGCCCAGGCTCAAGCCCGCGCCGGGCCCCTCCGAGAGCGACGCGCCCACGGCGAAGCCGCCGTTGCCGCCGCCGCCGCCGACGCTCTGCGCGAAGATGCCGTTGGCCTGCGCGCCGTTGGTGATCAGGTTGCCGGCGCTGCCGACGCTGACGTCGCCGGCGTCGCCGCCGGGCGCGCCGAACCCGCCGATACCGAGCGAGCCTGAGACGCTGGTGCTCAGCCCGGCGGCGATGCTGAACCCGCCGTTGCCGCCGTTGCCGCCGATGCTCTGCGCGCGGATCGCGTTCGAGAAGTCGCCCGACTTGCCGGCTTTGCCGGTCTCGATCTCGCCGAAGTTGACGACGCTGACCGCGCCGCCTTGGGCGCCGCTGCCGCCGAAGCCGCCGATGCTGGCCTGGATCGTCGGGCCGTCCGCGACGCCGCCGGCGATGCTGAAGCCGCCGTTGCCGCCGCCGCCGCCGATGCTCTGCGCGGCGATGCCGTCGGACCGCGCGCCCAGGGTGACGATCGGCGAGAACGCCGTCGCGGTCCCGTTGTGGACGGTGACCGTGCCCGCCTGAGAACCCTGCCCGCCGGAGCCGCCGATGGCGAGGTCGAGCGCGACCGTCCCGCTGAGGCCGCCCGACACGCTGAAGCCGCCGTCGCCGCCGCCGCCGCCGCTGCTCTGAGCGAAGATTCCGATCGCGTCGTTGCCGGCCGTCGAGATCCCGCCGACCTGGCTGACGAACACGTCGCCGCCGGTCGAGCCGCGCCCGCCCGAGCCGCCGATGCTCAGCCCCGCCGCGGGGCCTTCGGCCAGCGAGCCGGCGACGGTGAAGCCGCCGCTGCCGCCGCCGCCGCCCAGGCTCTGGGCGTTGATCCCGACGGCGTTCGCGCCGTGGGTGACGATCGTGCCGGTGCTCGAGACGTCGACGCTGGTTGGCCGTCGCGCCGTTGCCGCCCGAGCCGCCGATCCCGACGCTCGCGCTGAGGTAGTCGCTGACGCCGCCGGCGACGCTGAAGCCGCCGCTGCCGCCGCCGCCGCCGATGCTCTGCGCGCTGATCCCGTCGGACGAGTCGCCGGCCGCGCCGCCGCTGCCAGGAACGCGCCGGTGGTGATGTTGTCGGCGCTGTTGACCGAGACGAAGCCGGCCGTTCCGCCGCTCCGCCGCTGCCGCCGATGCTGGCCGAGAGCGCGGCACCGTACGCCGCGCCGGCCGCGACGCTGAAGCCGCCGTTGCCGCCGCCGCCGCCGATGCTCTGCGCGGCGATCCCGTCGGACCGCTCGCCGCCGGTCACGATCGTCCCGATCTTGGGCGGGCAGCGTCGTTGGTCGCCGACTGATCGCCTTGGCAGCTCCCCAGTCCGGCGCTGCTCGATACCTCGACCGATACCGGCGTTGCCGCCGGCGCCGCCCGAGCCGCCCAGTCCGACGTTGGCCGAGACGAGCCCCGAGATGCCGCCGGTGACGTTGAAGCCGCCGTTGCCGCCGCCGCCGCCGACGCTCTGCGCGAAGATCGCGCCCGAGTCGTCGCCCTTGGTCTCGATCCCGCCGACGTTGAACGACGAACACCGATCCGCCGGTCCCGCCGGTGGCGCCCGAGCCGCCCAGGCCGACGCCGATCGATGCGCCGGGCGCGACGCCGCCGGCGACGCTGAAGCCGCCGTTGCCGCCGCCGCCGCCGATGCTCTGCGCGAGCAAACCGATAGCGTGCTCGCCGTTGGTCTCGAGCACGCCGCCGTGCTGCTCGCCGTCTGAACGGTGCCCGCGGTTCCGCCCGAGCCCGCGCCGCCGCCGAGCGCGACGTTCGCCGTCACGCCGCCCGCGATGCCGCCGGCGACGCTGAAGCCGCCGTTGCCGCCGCCGCCGGCGACGCTCTGCGCCATGATCGCGTCGGCGAAGTCGCCGCCGCCGTGGACGCCGGTCGAGGACGTTTCCGAAGTTCGTAACGGTGACGTTGCCCGCGGTGCTGCCGGCGCCGCCGGAACCGCCGAGGCTCAAGCCCAGCGCCGCGTCGGCGCCGACGCCGCCGGCGACGCTGAAGCCGCCGTTGCCGCCGCCGCCGCCGATGCTCTGCGCGACGATCCCGCTCGCGTGCGAGCCGAGGGTCTCGATCCCCGCCGGTGTATCGACTCCGGCCCCATTGTTGACGGTGACGTTGCCGCCGGCGCCGCCGGACGCGCCGCCGCCGCCGAAGGCAGCGTTGAGCGTGCCGATCCCGCTGATCCCGCCGGCGACGCTGAAGCCGCCGTTGCCGCCGCCGCCACCGACGCTCTGCGCGAAGATCGCGTCGGAGTCGACGCCGCGCGTTTGCGAGGATCGGAGACGCTGGTCACCGTGACGGCTCCGCCGGTGCCGCCGGTCGCGCCGTCGCCGCCGATGCTGATGCTGGCGTTCGGTCCGACCGACAGCCCGCCGGCGACGCTGAAGCCGCCGTTGCCGCCGCCGCCGCCGACGCTCTGCGCGGGATCGCGTTCGACGTCGCCCGCCCAGCGTGAGTGATCCCGCCGGCGTTGCCGAGGTTCACCGCTCCGCCGTTGCCGCCGCCGCCGCCCGTTCCGCCCAGGCTCATCCCGGCGGTGCCGTAGAACGCTGCGCCGCCGGTGACGCTGAGCCCGCCGTTGCCGCCGCCGCCGCCGACGCTCTGCGCGAACAGCCCGGCCGAGTCGAGCTGCTGGCGTCTCGATCGCGCGAAGGCCGTTGGTGAGGCTCACGGTTCCGCCGTTGCCCGCGCCGGCGCCGCTGCCGCCGAACGAGAACCCGCCGCCGGCCGCGCTGAAGCTGCCGGCGATGCTGAAGCCGCCGTTGCCGCCGCCGCCGCCGATGCTCTGCGCCAGCACGGCGTCGGCGTTGCGCGCCGGACGTTGCGATCGCACGCGTTGTTGGCGACGGTGACCGAGCCGGCGCTGCCGCCGCCGCCGCCCTTGCCGCCGATCCCGAGGCTGACCGCGAACAGACCGCCGCTGCCGGCGATGGCGAACCCGCCGTTGCCGCCGCCGCCGCCGACGCTCTGGGCGAAGATGCCGTTGGCCGAGGCGCCGGTCGTCGTGATCGAGCTGCCCACGACTTGAAGGCTGCCGTTGTTCACGCTGACCGCGCTGCCGGCGCCGCCGCCGCCGGCGGTCCCGCCGACGGCCAGACTGCTGCCGATCAAGCCCGCCCGACGCGCTGATCGCGAAGCCGCCGTTGCCGCCGCCGCCGCCGATGCTCTGGGCCTGGATCCCGTTCGAACGCGCGCCGTGCGTCGTGATCGAGCCCGCCGGACGAGGTGACCGAGACGATGCTGCCGGTGCCCCCGACGCCGGCCGACCCGCCGATCGCCGCGGTGAAGACCGTGCCGACCGAAACGGCGCCGCCGCCGTTGCCGCCGCCGCCGCCGATGCTCTGCGCGAAGATCGCGTCGGAGTCCGCGGCATGGGTGAGCAGCGTGCCGGCTGTTCGTCACCGTCACCCGCGCGCCGTTGCCGCCGCCGCCGCCGCTGCCGCCGACCGAGAACAGGCCGCCGCTGTCGCCGCCGTTGCCGCCGCCGCCGCCGATGCTCTGCGCGAAGATCGCCTCCGCGCCGAAGAGCGCGCCGCCGGTGAAGCCGCTGCTCGAGTTCGTCGTGATCGCCCCGGAGTTGGTCACCGAGACGACGCCGCCGTTGCTGGTCGAGCTGCCGTTGCCGCCGAAGGCGCGCGATGCCGCCGCTGCTGCCGCCGTCGCCGCCGCCGCCGCCGATGCTCTGCGCCAGGATGCCCTTGGCCGAGGCGCCGTTGGTGGTGATCGTCGCCGCGCTGTTCACCGTCACGTTCGCGCCGAAACCGCCGGGCGAGCCGCCGCCGCCGAACGCCACCAGGCCGCCGCCGGTGCCGCCCTCGCCGCCGCCGCCGCCGATGCTCTCGGCGACGATCCCGTTGGCGCCCGCGCCCTGGGTGACGATGGTGGAGTCGGCGGTGGTGTTGACCACCACGTTGCCGGCCGCGCCGCCGTTGCTGCCGTTGCCGCCGGCGCTGATGATCCCGGCGCCGAAGCCGCCGCTGCCGCCGAAGCCGCCGATGCTCTCGGCCAGCACGCCGGTCGACTGGCTGCCGTAGGTCGCGATCGTCGCCGCCGGGCCGATCGTGACCGTCACGTTGCCCGCGGCCTGGCTCGTCCCGCCGCTGCCGCCGCCGCCGAAGCCGACGTTGTAGCCGCCGTTGCCGCCGCCGCCGCCGATGCTCTGGGCGAAGACGCCGAACGACTCGCCGCCGACCGTCGTGATCGCGTTCTCCGACGGTCACGCTGACCGTGCCGCCGACGCCGCCTGTGACCGCCGCTGCCGCCGCCGAACGCGCCGTTCCCGTTACCGCCGTTGCCGCCGACGCCGCCGGCGCTCTGGACCCAGACGCCCGGCAGCTGGAACCCATTGGTCGCCAGCGCCAGATTGCTGAGCACGGTGACCGTCGCGCTGCCGCCGTTCCCGCCTTGGCCGCCGTTGCCGCCCGAGCACACGCAGGCGTCAGCGTCGCCGCCGCCGCCGCCCATGCCCCCGGCCGTCCCGATGAAGATCGCGCCCGGAATGACCGGGAAACTCGATCGCTTGGCTGCCGGGATTGACCGGGAACGTGAAGACGACGTTGCCGCCGTTTCCGCCGGTACCGCCGTCGCCGGGCGGAATGACGATCGCTCCGGTCGAGCCTCCGCCGCCGGTGCCGCCGTTGAACGTCTGATTGATCTGCGGGATCAGGGTCGGCGGGTTCGACGCGCACGAGATGTTCCAACCGCTCCCGTTCGGCGTCACCGTACACGGGCTCGGCGCTGCCGCGGCTACGCGGCAGGTCGCGAGGACCGCCAGCGCGCCGACGGCGGCGAGCGTACCGGCACGGCGCAACGCACCGCGCGAGAAGGACGGTGCGAGATCGGCAAGGCGCATCGGAAACCACCAAACCCGCCGTCCCTAGCTGGAACGGCGTACCCGGAGATCGTTCTCGAGCCATCGGACGCTCACGAAGCGCGGGGGAACACCCGTGCACGTTCGATAGCGCTCATTGGCTCGGAAGGTCTGTATGGTAGCGCTGCCGGTGCGGTCTTGTCTAGTGAGCTAGTTCTCGGTTGCGCCGTCCCCCGGCAGCGCCGAGGGTCGCGCAGGGGGTCGCCCGTCAGATCGTCCAGGTGCCGGCGTTCCAGAAGTCGCTGATCGACTGCGCCGGACGAACGCCGTGCAGATCGTCGTTCCAGGCGTTGACGTTCGCCCGCCAGACCATCGTGTGATAGGGCAGCACCTCGCCCAGCCGCCGCTCGACGGCGGCGTACAGCGCGCTTGCGGCTCGGCGCGGTCGTAGGTCGCGTTCGCGCGCTGCTGCAGCGCGGCCGAGCTCGGCGTCGACGACGCGCGAGTAGTTCGCGCCGTGCGGCGGCAGGTAGTTGCGGCCCGGCGGTCTGGCTGTCGTCGGGGTCGGGATTCTTCGTCCAGGCGTAGATCCCCAGATCGAATTTGCCGCTGGCCAGCAGACCGCCGGCGCCGATCGGCGCGAAGAGCAAGTTCGCCTGCGCGTTGTGCACGACCACGTCGGCGCCGACGGCGCGCAGTTGCTGCTGGATGACGATCTCGGCGTTCTGCCGCGTCATCACGCCCGCGACCGTCGACATCTCGAGCTCGAGGCGGTGACCGTCCTTGACGCGAATTCCGTCGGGGCCGGGTTTCCAGCCCGCCGCGTCGAGCATCGCTGCGCGCCTTGGCCGGATCGTATGGCGTCGGGTCGGGTTGCGCGGTGTACGCCCACGAGCGCGGAAACACGTCGCCCCAGTCGGGCAGGTCGACGTTGAGGTAGATCGTGCGCGCGAGCGTGCGCCAGTCGATCGCCGTCGACGAGCGCGCGGCGCAGCGCGCAGGTCGGAGAGCGGCGCTCGGCCGCCGTTGAAGGCGACGAACTCGAACTGCGACGACGGGTCCGCGTTCGTCGTGACGCCCGGCAGCGCGCGCAGGTCGCGATACTGCTGTTCGGGCGCGGCGAAGTAGAAGTCGATCTCGTGCGTGCGCAGCGAGACCAGCAGCGTGTTCTCGCTGGGGATGATCCGGTACGTCACGCGGCGCAGGCCGGGCTTGCCGCCGAACCAGTACGGGTTGGGGACCATCTCGATGACGGAGTTGATTTCGTAGCGCTCGATCTCGAACGGACCGCTGCCGATCGGCGCGTTGTCGTACGGATCGTGGTTGAGATCGGGCTTGCCGGCGAGCAGGTGTTTGGGCAGGATCGCGCCCTGGTTGCCGCAGCGGAAGAAGTTCGAGACGAACGGCGCCGACGGCGCGCGCAGGCGCACGACGACGGTGTGCGGATCCTTCGCCATGACGCTCAGCGCTTGATCGTACGGAAAGTGAAACGGGACGTTGTTGCGCGGGTTCATCACCTGCTGCCAGGTGAACACGACATCGTCGGCCGTCAGCGGCTTGCCGTCGGAGAAGCGCACGTCCGGCCGCAGATGGTAGACGATCGTCTTGCCGTCGGCGCTGATGCCGCCGTTCGCGCGCGTCGGCACCTGCGTCGCGGCGTCCGGAATCGGCTCGCCGCGATCGTCGAACCGGATCAGCCCGCTGAACACGAATTGCGCGATGTCGGTCGCCGCCGCCTGACCCGAGAGCAGCGGGTTGAGGTTGTCGATCGTGCGCAGCGCGCCGATGCGCAGATGCCCCGGATCGGTCCACGGATGACGCGTGGCGGTAGGACCGGCGGGCGAGCGCTCCCAGCAGCGAGCGAGACCGCGATCAGCGCGGCGGCCCGCCGCGCGCCGTGGACCATCGGCGTTCGACTAGACCTTGCGGGCGCGGGTTCGGCGGCCGCGCCGCCGGCGGCCGGCAGCGCCGCTCTTGTCGGGGGCGGGCGATCCGTGCGCGCCGTTGGACGACGGGGGGCCCTGAGGTTCGCGCAGGCGGCCGCGGTCCCGCCGGTTTGGCCGGAATTTGCGCGTAGCCCGAGAGCATCTCGTCGACGCGCTGGTAGGCGCTGCCGAGCAGCCCGACGAGCGACGAGCCGACCTCGATCACGCGTTCGGGCAGGTCGTCGGTCGAGTACAGCGTCACGAACTTGTCGCCGTCGCGCTTGACCTCGATGCGGCGCCGCTCCCAGCGCACCGACTTGGGGTTCACGTCGAGCATGCGGCCGGCGAAGCGTTCGGCGTCCTCGTGCGGAGCGACGCGCCGCGCCTCGGCGACCCACTGATCCCAGCGGCGCGCGAAATCGGCGATCGGCCGCCCCTTGCGGTCGTACGCGGTCCGCTGCGGCGGCATCTCCATCCGCCAGTGGCTCTCGGGATCGATCGGCTGGAACGTCGGCTTGATCTCGCGCGGTGCGGCGAACGCGTCGATCTCGACCAGCGCGGTCTCGATCTCCTCGGCGCTGCGCACCTTGGCGGCGCGCTTGGGATCGCGGCGCAGGAGCTCTTCGAACTTGTCGGCGACCTGCGCGGTCATCTGGCCCTGCGCGTCGATGTGCGGCGGCAGACCGTACAGCGACGGCACGGTGATGAGCTGGTGGCGTTGCGCCTGGTCGACCAGGTCGATCACGATCGCGGCCGGCTTGGTCGACTTCTCGATCAGCTCGCGGCGCTCGAGCGCGGAGTTGGTGTTCGAGAGCGGGCTCGCGATCTCGTCGAGCGGGCGCAGCGCGCGCCCGGTGATCTGCGTGTAGAGCGTCGTCGACTTGGTCGGCCGCGCGTTGAGGATCACCTGGACCGACGGAACGTCGAAGCCTTCGAGGTAGAGGCCGCAGTTGACCAGCACGTCGATCCCGTCGCCGCGGAACTCGCGCACGATCCGCTCGCGCTCGTCGCGCGGCGTCTCGCCCGATGCCCATTCGGCGTTGACGCCCGTATGCGACGAACTCCTCGGCCACGTCGCGCGCGTGCTCGACCGAGGCGGTGAACACCAGCGCCTTGAGTCCGGGCGTATGCTGCTTGTAGGCGGCGACGATCCGCTTGTTGCGCTGTCGACGATGTTGACCGCGGCCGCCAGCTGCCCGATCACGAAGTCGCCGCCGCGCGAGGCGACGTCGTCGAGGTTGGTTCCGGTCGCGACCGCGTACGACTTGACCGGGACGAGATAGCCGGCGTCGATCCCCTTGCGGGCGTCCATCGTGTAGACGATCTTCTCGAAGACGTCGACCAGCCGGACGCCGTCGCCGCGGTTCGGCGTCGCGGTGAAGCCGAGGATCATCGCCTCGGGCCGCTGGGCCAGCACCGCGTCGACGATCGCGCGGTACGACGGCGCGGCGGCGTGGTGGGCCTCGTCGATGACGAACAGCGAGATGCGGCGCTTGAAGCGCGCGACGAACTCTTCGAGCCGCTTCTCGGCGAGGGTCTGGACGGTCGCGACGACGATGTTGCACTCGTCGGAGGCGCGCCGCTCGGCCTTCTCGACGCCGATCAGCGCTTCGGGGTTCTCGACGCGGAACTTGTCGACGAGCTGCTCGATGAGCTCGTCGCGATGGGCGACGACGACCGTGACGTCGCCGGGCCGCAGCGAGAGCAGCTTGGGCAGCGTCGCGATGACGACCGACTTGCCCAGCCCGGTCGCGAGCGAGACGAGCTGCGTGCGCACGCCGCGCGCGCGGTGCTCGAGGATCAGCTTGTTGCGCTTCGACCTGATACGGACGAAGGTGCGGTGCCCGTGGTCGGGCCGGCCGGACGGTGTCGAGCGCCGGGCGACGTCGCGGCCGCATGGTAGCGGCCGGCGTCGCGTCGTGTAGTTCCATTGCGCCTTGCATGGGAAGCGCTCCGTCGCTCCTCGACGGGGCGAGAGGCCGGTTCGAGGCACTCGCGTGCCGTCAAGAGCCGGGATGTTGGGGCGTCACATTCACAGACCGCGCTCCCGACTCCTCGGTTGCATCGGCAGAAAATTCGATTTTTGTTACCCGCCGGGCCCGGCCGCGGCGGCCGAGGGGGCCGACCGGGCGCCTCGAACGCGGCCGGGGTGATAAAAGAAGGCTGGCGCGGCCGGTACTACGAGGACTTCGAGGCCGGCGACGTCTATCGCCACCGGCTGGGGCGCACCGTGACCGAGACCGACAACACGCTCTTCACGATGCTCACGCTGAATACGAACCCGATCCACTTCGACGAGAACCTGGCCCGGAAGACGCCGTTCGGGAAGATCTTGGTCAACTCGTGCTTCACGCTCTCGCTTGCGGTCGGGCTCTCCGTCTCGGACCTCAGCGAGCACGTGATGGCGAACCTGGGCTGGAACGACATCAAGCTGCCCAGCCCGGTCTTCATCGGCGACACGATCTACGCGTCGAGCGAGATCCTGGCCAAACGCGAATCGGGCTCGCGCCGCGACATGGGGATCGTCACGGCGCGGACGACCGGCGTCAACCAAGACGGCAAGACGGTGATCTCCTACGAGCGCACCTTCATGGTCTACAAGCGCGGTCACGATCCGCGCGACGGCGCCGCAGCCCGGACCTGCGTCACAGCGACGGATAACGCCATGCCACGGCCTGTTCGTCGCGCACGCGACGCGCTGACCGAGCACCGGAGCGCGAACGACCTCGTCGCTGGCCCTGGATCGCGGCCGCTGCGACCTTTCTGTTGCACCTCGTCGCGAACCCGCACTACGGCTTCTTCCGCGACGAGCTGTACTTCATCATCTGCGGATTCCACCCCGACTGGGGCTACGTCGATCAGCCGCCGCTGGTTCCGCTGATGTCGGCCGGAACGCAGCTGTTCGGCCATTCGCTGGTGCTGCTGCGCGCGGTACCCGCGCTGTTCGCGGCGGCCGGCGTGTTCGTGACGTGCCGGCTGGTCAGCGCGTTGGGCGGCGGCATCTTCGCGCAAGCGCTTGCCGCGATCGTCTTCGTCTTCACCGGCGTCTTGTCGGCGTTCGGCGGCAAGGTCGGAACCGACGAGGTCGGCCTGTGGACGTGGCCGCTCATCGCGCTGTACGTGCTTCGCTTGACGCAGGGCGCCGACCCGCGCTGGTGGCTCGCCGTCGGCGCCGTCGCCGGCATCTCGCTCGAAAGCAAGTACAGCGTGCTGTTCTTCTTCGCGGCGCTGCTCGGTGGGGCTGCTCGTGACGCCGGACCGCAAGATCCTGTTCGGGCGCTGGTTCGCGGCCGGCTGCGGCGTCGCGGCGCTGATCGCGCTGCCGAACCTGCTGTGGCAGTGGCACCACGGCTTCCCGATGCTCGAGCTGTTGGAGAACGGGCAGAACGGCAAGAACATCATCGCCGGGCCGCTGCTGTACCTCCTTCAAGAGATCGTCATCACCATACCGTTCTTGGCGCCGGTCTGGATCATCGGCCTGGTATGGCTGCTGCGCGCGCCCCGGTTTCGGTTTCTTGGCGATCGCGTACGTCGCTCTGATCGCCGAGATGCTGCTCTTTCACGGCAAGCACTACTATCCGGCGGCGATCTATCCGGTCCTCATTGCGGCCGGTGCGGTGCCGATCGAAGCGTGGACGCGCGCGTGCGCGTCGTGCGCGCGGCGGTGATCGCCTATGCGTTCGCCGTCGGGCTGGTGTTCCTGCCGTTCTCGCTGCCGGTTCTGCCCGAGGCGACGTTCGTCGCCTACGCGGCGCGCGTCAACGCGTTCCTGCACCTGCCGCACGACGTGCTCGCCACCGAGCACGGTCGCGAGGTCGCGGCGCTGCCCGGCGACTGGGCCGACATGCACGGCTGGCCCGAGCTCGCCGCGACGGTGAAGCGCGTCTACGATTCGCTGCCGCCGGCCGAGCGCGAACGGGCGGTCGTCTTCGGCTCGCAACTACGGCGAGGCGTCGGCGGTCGCGTTCTTCACGCCGGACGTTCCGGTGATCGGCATCCACAACCAGTACTGGGTGTGGGGGACGAAGGGGTACAGCGGCGACGTGCTCGTGCAGATCGGCGGGACGTGCTTCGCCGCGCAGCACCTCTACGCAGGCCGGACGGTCGTGGCGACGGTGCACTCGCGCTTGGGCGATCGGTCGGGAACGCGACCTGCCGATCGCGATCTGCCGCGGGATCCGCCAACCGATCGCCGATGTCTGGCCCTCGCTGCGCAGATTCATTTGATGGTGCGCGCAGGACCCGGCACCGGCGCCTGCAACAGGATCACGATGAACGTGACCTCTCGACGCTCCCCGGCGACCGCGCTCGCGATCGGCGTCGTGGCATTGGCTCTGTTCTTCGGGGCGGCCCAGCCGGCGCAGGCATTCTTGGACAAGACGCGTTTCGTCGCGCACCTCGGCGTGGCGTTTTTCTGCTTCCACCACTGGGTGATGAAGCCGTACGAGGAGCACCTCTTCGACCCGGGCGCGCCGCACCGCACCGCGACGATCGTCAAAGCCGGCGTCGCCACGCTCTTTGCGTATCACGAGGTGCGCGTCGCGCAGAAGATCGCGCAGACGAGCAAAGACCCGCTGTTGCAGAAGATGTCCGGCGGGGTCACGACCCTGATGGGATCGCTCGGATCGATCGGTCAGCGTTTCAAGAACGGGCAGTTCTCACCCGGCGACGTCACGACGCTCAAGTCGGCGACCACCGCCGTCGGGAGCGACGCCGCGGCCGGCGGCGCCCCGATCAAAGACGTCCCGGTCGCCGTACCGGGCGCATAGCGTTAGCCGGCCGCGCGGCGCAACATGCGTTCGGCGGCGATGATGATCGGCGGATCGATCATCGTGCCGTCGAGGACGGCCGGGTTGGATCGCTGCGCCGCTTCGACGATGCGGCGCGCGTAGGCGACGTCTTCGGCCGACGGCGCGAACGCGGTCGCGCACCGGCGCGATCTGCGCGGGATGGATCAGCAGCTTGCCGTCGTAGCCCAGCCGCCGCGCGTGATCGGCGTCGCGCGCCGGGATCGACGGATCGCCGTACTCGCGCGACGGGCCGTCGATCGCCCAGCGTTCGGCGGCGCGCGCCGCGACGAGCATGCGCGCGCGGTGCGGCAGCATGACGTCGTTGTCGGTGACGCCGCCGAGCTCGGCGGCCAGATCGTATGGGCCGAAGGCGAGCGCGAGCACGTGCGGCGCAGCGCGATCGTCTCGCAGTGCGCCAGCCCGCGCGCCGACTCGATCAGCACGATCTGCGGCGACGTCGCCGACGGCGTCGCTCACCCGCGCCGCAGTCGGCCGCCTCGCCGGCTTTCGGGACGACGACGGCGCCGGCGCGCCGCGCGCCGGCGAGCATCGCGAGGTCGTGCCGCCCGTCGGGCGTGTCGGCCGGATTGATGCGCACCGCGACGTGCGCGAGATCGTCGTGCGCATCGAGAAACGCTCGCACCTGCTCGCGCGCGTACGCTTTGCGGTCGGGCGAGACCGCGTCCTCGAGATCGAGGATCGCGCCGG
Organism: Vulcanimicrobiota bacterium; assembly: GCA_963723445.1. Taxonomy (GTDB): domain Bacteria; phylum Vulcanimicrobiota; class Vulcanimicrobiia; order Vulcanimicrobiales; family Vulcanimicrobiaceae; genus Vulcanimicrobium. The sequence continues at coordinate 94,229 of CAVRQP010000005.1, read as the reverse complement.
TCGCACCCGACCCGAGCGCTTTGCCGAAGCGCTCGGGCCGGTCGGCCGGAACGAACAGCAGCAGGGACGGGTCGAGCGCCATCCCCGCCGCTTCGGGTCGAGCCTTAAAACGTCTTGGGCGTGTAGTTCGGCCGTGAGGCGACCGTCTCGGCGGCCATCGCGGTCTTCGCGTCGCGTGGCCCACGGCGTGTTCGGGCCGCCGTCCGAATCCGCCGCCGAGACCTCGCCGACGATGTCGAACATGAACTGCGTCTTGGCGAACGTCTTGGACGTTGACGACCGAGCCGGCGAAAACGTCCTGGGCGAGCTGGTGATCGTAGCCCAGGATATGTCGACTTGTTCGGCTTGTACGCCTCGAACGAGTAGTTCTCGAACGCGGCGGCGAGCTTCTCCGCGTCGGTCGTCCCGGCGGTCGCGATCCGCTCCATCAGCGACATCGCGCCGACGTAGCCGAAGTAGTGCCGCCACGAGATCGGAACGTTGATGTACTTCTTCAAGCGGGCGGTGAACCGGCGCGCGGCGTCGCAGCACGTACGGGCTCCAGGCCACCGGGAATGTCGTCCCGGCGATCGAGTCGAGCTTGACGGCCTTGTAGTAGAAGTCTTCCAGGTTGATCCCGGCCAGCTTCATCTTCTTGCCCAGGCCGAAATCGACGAACTGCTTGCACGCGTTGGCGGCGTCGAGCCCGCTGTTGGCCAGCATCAGCACGTCGGCGTCGCTGTTGCGCGCCTTGGTCAGGTTCGACGAGAAGTCGCTCGTGCCGAGCTTGACGACGTCGTGGCCGATCTCGGTGCCGCCGGCGCGCGCCAGAATCGCCGACAGCTCGGTGTAGGCGTCCTTGCCGAACGCGTAGTCGGCTTGGATGAAGTACCACTTCTTGCCCAGCGCGAGCACGCGCGTGGCCAGCGTGCGCAGCGCCATGTGGTTGTTGGGCGAGAAGCGGTAGACGAGGCTTGCCGGCCTTGGCACCGGTGATCGACGAGTCTTGCGGTCCGAGCTCGAGCATGAACACGCCCAGCTCGTTGCACAGCGACGTCATCACCAAGCCGTTGGCCGACGACGTCAGACCGAACAGCACGTCGACGTTTTCCTGACCGACCAGCCGCCGTGCCTCCGTATCGGCGACGGCCGGTTTCGACGTATCGTCCGCGTAGGCGAACTCGAACTTCACCCGGCCGCTCTTCGCGTTCATGTCGGCCAGCGCCAGCTCGGCGCCGACTTTGTGGATCGCGCCGATGTCCGAGAAGACGCCGCTGGCGAGTCGATGAAGCCGATCTTGACCGTCGCCGCCGGCCCGGCGGCGAGCGTGATAGCGCGGAGCGGCGGCGGCGGCCATGGCGGCCGCGCCGCCGGCCAGAAGCGAACGACGGGAGATCATGCTCGGCTATTTCTCCTGGACATCGTGGCGGCGCGCCTCGGCCCGCGCGCTCAAGCGAGCTCCTCTTCGGAGGACGCAGCACCATCGGCCAGAGCGGCGCGCAACTCCTGCGGAATCGGCGCCGGGACCAGCCGCGCGCCTCGTGCCGAACCAGCACCCGCGCCTCGAACCCCTGCGCGACCTCGACCTCGCCGCGCGAGACGACGTGCTCGACACGAAACGACGTGCGGCCGACCGCGCCGACCGTAGAACGGATCGTGATGGGGTCATCGAAGAAGAGCGGCAGGCTGAAGCGCGCGCCGCTGTCGGCGATCGGCACGGGCCAGCGCATCGTGCCGCCGGCATCGAGCAGCTCGCCGGCGGCCGCGCGCAGCAGCCGGTCGTGCCGACGTCGAACCAGATGTAGAACGTCGGATAGAAGACGATCCCGGCGGCGTCGGTGTCACCGAAACGGACCCGCGTGCACGTGCGGTGCGTGCGCCCGCGAAACGGTTCGCCGCCGTCAGGCAAGCCGCACGTACTCGTAGTCGAGCGGACGGTCTTTGATGCCCTTCTCGGGCGGCGCGATCCAGGCCGCCATCTTGCCGGGCTCGACGACGCGCCGCATCAGGCTGGCGATGAACGCGCGGTCGTCGCGGCTCGGCAGCCACGACGCGATGTGCGCGTCGTACTCTGCGTGCGAGATCGGGCAGCCGGCAGATCGGTCGGCGACGCCGGCCCAGTTGCCGACGGTGCGCCGAAAGCGCGTGCTGGGCAGCGCGAAGCGAAACGCGTGACCGGCCGCTTCGATCAGACGGTTCCAGCGAGTCAGGCCGCGCAGGCAGTCCTCGACGTACGAGTTGCGCACGACCTCGTTCATCGCGTTGCGCAGCGGGACGTTCTCGACCCGCACGCCGCCGGCGCCGTCGGGCACGTCGAGATCGAAGGTCGTCCCGCGCAGCACGTGGTCGTCGTACTTCTTCTCGTCGGGGCGGCCCTTGATGCCCTGCGCGAAGTATGCCGCGGCGTTCGACGACGCTTCCGAGCCGAACAGATCGAGCGACGAGCTGAACCAGAAGTTGAGGTAGCGCTGGATCGTCGGCAGATCGATCGCGCCGGCGCGGCGGATCGCTCCGGGCTCGTCGGTTCCGAGCTCGCGCATCACCTCGAGCGTGCGTTCGATGACGCGCGAGATCCCGGTGTCGCCGACGAACATGTGATGCGCTTCTTCGGTGAGCATGAAGCGGCAGGTGCGCGCCAGCGGATCGAAGCTCGACTCCGCGAACGACTTGAGCTGAAACTTGCCGTCGCGATCGGTGAAGAAGGTGAACATGAAGAACGACAGCCAGTCGCTGATCGGCTCGTTGAACGTGGTCAGGATGCGCGGCTTGTCGGGATCGCCCGAATGGCGTTCCAGCAGCTCCTCGGCCTCTTCGCGCCCGTCGCGCCCGAAGTACGCGTGCAGCAGGTACACCATCGCCCACAGGTGACGGCCTTCCTCGACGTTCACCTGAAACAGGTTGCGCAGGTCGTAGAGCGACGGCGCGCGTGTGGCCGAGCAGACGCTGCTGTTCGACCGAGGCCGGTTCGGTATCGCCCTGCGTGACGATCAGCCGCCGCAGCGTGCTGCGATGCTCGCCCGGCACCTGTTGCCATACCGGGCTCGCCGAAGTCGTCGCCGAAGCCGGCACGCCGGTCGTGCTCGGGCTCGGCCAGGAAGATCCCCCAGCGATAGTCGGGCATTCGCACGTAATCGTAGTTCGCCCACCCTTTGGCGTCGACGGAGATCGCGGTGCGCAAGTAGACGTCGGCCGCGTTGAAGTCGGTCGGCCCCATCTCCTTCCACCAGCTCAGGAACGCCGGCTGCCACTGCTCGAGAGCGCGCTGCAGCGTGCGGTTCGAGCCGAGCTCGACGTTGTTGGGAATGCGTTCCGCGTAATCGATCGACATCTGTCGTGGCCTACACTCGTTCCTGGTCGAATTGCGGCTTCGTGCCGCTGCCGAAAAGCTTGAGCGCGCCGCGCTCGCCGGTTGAGTTGGGCCGGTAGAACACCCAGTTCTGCCAGGCCGAGAGCCGGCCGAAAATCTTCGTCTCCGGCGTCTCGGCGCCGGGGAAGCGCAGGTTCGCCTCCATCGCGGTGAGCGCGTCGGGCGAGAGCGCCGCGCGCTCCTCGAGCGCGAGCCGAATCTCGTCGTCCCAATCGAGATCGTCGGGCGCGACGGTGACGAGTCCCGCGTCGAGCGCCGCCCGCGCACGATAGCGCCGCCCGATCGGCGGCTTTCGCTGCGGCGAGCAGCGCGGCATCGCCGTCGAAGCGCGTCTCGAGTCGCGAGCGACCGGTCACGGCCGGATAGAGGCCGAGGTTGACGTCGCTCGAGCACGATCGTGGGCGCTTCGTCGCCGTCATCGGGCACGCGAGCATGTACGTGCGATCGGCCGCCAGCGCGAGCTCGAGCAGCGTGCCGGCGAAGCACGAGCCGGCGTCGACGATCGCGTACAGGCTGCGCGAGGTGACGTCGAGCCGCGCCAGGGTGCGCCGCAGCAGCCCGATCGTCTCGCGCACCAGCCAGTGGCTCGCGTTTGCGCGAGCAGCGTGCGGTCGACGGCGAGCACCGCGCCGGGCATCACCTTGGGTGCGCAGCAACCAGCAGCCCCAGCTCGGGCTCGTTGGTGCGCAGCATCAGGATCGCGTCGTCGAGCTCGCGCGCGAAGGCGAGCGGCCACCATGCGTCGCCGGCGGCGACGATCGCATCGACGCCTTCCGGCTGTGGGCCGCGCGGCGCGCTGACGGTGATCGTCGCGGTGCGCGCGGCACGATCGAACGTGACGTCGACGTGCGAGTAATGATAACCGGCGCCGTCGATGGTGCGCGCCAGCGGGCGCAGCGCGATGCCGCTGCGCATCGGCGGCGCGGCGAGGACGCGGCCGCGGCGCCGCGGCGCGCTCGCGCACCAGCGCCGCGAACTCCGACGGCTTCGCGATCTCGTCGACGAGCTTCCATGCCTTGGCGCGCTCGGCGCGCACGCCGTCGGCGTTGGTGCAGAACAGATCGGCGACGTCGCGCCGCACGTTGCGCTTGTCGACCGACGCGGGTCAGCCCGCCGGTTCCCGGCAGCACGCCGAGCAGCGGAACCTCGGGCAGCGAGACCGCGGTCGAGCGGTCGTCGACCATCAGGATCTCGTCGCAGGCCAGCGCGATCTCGTAGCCGCCGCCGGCGCACGCGCCGTTGACCGCGGCGACGAAGCGCAAGCCGTCGTGGCGGCTGGAGTCTTCCATTCCGTTGCGCGTCTCGTTGGTGAACTTGCAGAAGTTCACTTTCCAGTGGTGCGACGACGTGCCGAGCATGTAGATGTTCGCCCCGGCGCAGAACGAGCGGTCCTTCGCGCTGGTGACGACGACGCAGCCGACCTGGGGATGCTCGAAGCGAATGCGGTTGAGCGCGTCGTGCAGCTCGATGTCGACGCCGAGGTCGTACGAGTTGAGCTTGAGCTTGTAGCCCGGCCGGATCCCCGCGTCTTCGTCGACGTCGAGCGCCAAGGTAGCGACCCGCCCGTCGACGCTCAGCTTCCAGTGCCGATAGCGCTCGGGCGAGGCGTCGAAGGTGACCAGCCCCGGCTCGGCCGGCCGATCGATCGTGACCATCGGGCTCTCCTCGCGCGACGGGGTGGGTGAATTATACTGCATCGAACGAAGGACCGCAAGCACTATGATGCAGTCTGCGGAACGGCGGCCAGTAGCGGCGTCCAGACTCTGCTCGACCGGCCGACCGCTCGTGTCGACCGTCGCGTCGGCACGCCGGTAGAGCGGCTCGCGGCCGGCGAGGATCCGCTGGAGGTCTTGCATCGACTCCCGGTTTCCGGCCATCGGCCGCATGTCGCCTTGAGCGACGACCCGCCCCATGTGCTCGGCCGGGGTCGCCTGCAGCCACACCGTCCAGCAGGTCTCGAGCAGGCGCTCGAAGGTCGCCGGCTCGGAGACGAGGCTGCCGCCGGTCGCCAGCACGAAGCGCGAATGGCTCATCGAGCACCTGCTCGAGGCAGCGCCGTTCCAGGCGGCGGAAGCCCGCTTGGCCGTAGAAGTCGAAGATCGTCGCGAGCGCGACGCCGCCGGTCCGCTCGATCTCGCGGTCGAGCTCGATGAACGGTACCCCCAGCCGCTCGGCCAGCGCTGCGCCGAGCGTCGTCTTTCCGGCACCGCGCAGGCCGATCAGCGCGATGCGCTCGTTCCGCTGCGCCGCCGAAGCGTCGCCGAACGTGCGAAGCAGCATGGCGCGAGCCTCGGTCAGTTGCGTCGGACTCGAGCCGGCGCAGCACCTCGATCGCCTGGGTCAGCTCGATCGCCGGCTCCGGTGCGTCGGCGACCAGCGCTTCGAGCGGGACGTCCAGCGCCCGTGCCAGCCGCCGCAGGATCGACAGCGACGCGTTCCCTTGGCCGCCTTCGAGCTGGGCCAGGTAGCGCTCCGAGACTCCCGAGTCTTTGGCCAGGATCTTGCGCGTCATCCCCCGGCGCGCCCTGAGCTCGCGGACCCGCCCACCGACCGTGGTGAGGAAGGCGCCATCGTCGCCGACGGAGGAGTGCACTATCATGCCTTCTACGATACCGGCTACCTGCACTTTGGTTCCTGTCTTTGGGCGACTCGCTAGCGGGTCAGGGCCGAAGGGCACTTCCGCGAGTTAAGCGTCCTAATAATGGCGCCGCCCTAGCCAAGGGACTCTGTGTTGACCGTCGCCCTCGAATAAGGGTATATACATTGTATGAACACGCGAACTGCTGAGGCCTATCCGCTGGCCCCATGCGTTATGGCGAGGGCGATTTCGTGAAGCTCGTGAGCGCCGATTTCGATGCACTCGTGATGCAAGACGCGCGTGTCTTTAAGGCAGGCAACTCGCTTGCGATTCGAATTCCGAGCGCGATCGCAAAACGCATCGCTCTCGAAGACGGCGCTGTCGTCGAGATGGCGGTCGATCACGGGATGATCTACGTGCGCAAGGCTCCGTCGCGCGCTCTCGTCGAACTCATCGAGCGCATCACACCGGAAAATGTGCACGAGCCAGTCTTTGATGAGTCGATCGGCTCTGAACGTTGGTAGACGAGTATGTTCCGGATGTCGGTCATATCGTGTGGCTATCGCTCGATCCGCAACGTGGTCGTGAGCAAGCCGGGCGCCGGCCGTTTCTCGTGCTGTCGCCCCGCGCCTACAACGCGAAAACGTCACTCTCCGTCGGCGTCCCAGTAACGTCAAAGCGAAAGGGATATCCGTTCGAGGTCCCGCTCAAGGGAGGCAGCTCGATCGCAGGGGTGGCCCTGGCCGATCAAGTCAAGAGCTTGGATTGGCGCGCACGGCTAGCGGATTTCGCCGAGGAAGTGTCGCCGGCGACGCTGCGTACCGTGCGGCGGTTGCTGGCAACCTTACTCGAGCTGACGTAGCCCGATGGTCTATAATGCCGCGGTCGATCTGATCGAGCGCAATCTGACGGCGCGCGCGGAGAAGACCGCCTTCATCGATGACGGCGGCGCGTACAGCTACGGCGAGCTGGCGGAGCGCGTCGACGCCGCGGCGGGTGCGCTGCTGGAGCTCGGGATTCACCCCGAGCAGCGGGTCGTGCTGGGGCTGCTCGACACGATCGACTTTCCGGCGGTGTTCTTGGGCGCGATCAAGGCCGGCATCGTGCCGATCCCGGTCAACACCCTGTTCCAGCCCGCCGACTACGCCTACATCCTCGCCGACAGCCGCGCCAAGGCCGCATTCGTCTCGGCGGAGCTCGTGCCGCAGTACGAAGAAGCTGCGCGGCTGGCGAACTGGGCCGGCCGCATCGTCGTCTCCGATCCGCGCGGGACCTACGCCGGTGCGCAGACCACGCTCGCCGAGCGAACGGCGCGCGCGGCGCCGCTCGTCGACGCCGCGGCGACGGGACCGGACGACGTGTGCTTTTGGTTGTACTCGTCGGGCTCAACCGGGCGGCCGAAGGGGACGGTCCACCTTCAGACCAGCCTGATCCGTACCGCCGAGCTGTTCGCGCAAGGCGTGCTGGGGATCGCCGAGACCGACGTCGTGTTCTCGGCGGCGAAGCTCTTCTTCGCCTACGGCTTGGGGAACGCGCTGACGTTTCCGATGTCCGTCGGCGCGACGGCGGTGCTGTACGCCGCGCGCGCGACGCCGGCGGCCGTCGGCGCGATCCTGCGCGAGCGCCGCCCGACGATCTTCTGCGGCGTTCCGACGCTGTTCGGCTCGCTATTGGTGCAGCCGGATCTGCCGTCGCGCGACGAGGTCGCGCTGCGTCTGTGCACGTCGGCCGGCGAGCCGCTACCCGAAGAGATCGGCAAGAATTGGACGGCGCGGTTCGGCGTGGAGATCGTCGACGGGATCGGCTCGACCGAGATGCTGCACATCTTCGTCTCCAACCGGCCCGGCGCGGTGAAGTACGGCACGACGGGCGTGCCCGTGCCCGGTTATCGCGCGCGCATCATCGGTGAGGACGGTCGCGACGTCGCGCCGGGCGAGCTCGGCGAGCTCGAGGTGTCGGGACCCACCTCGGCCGCGTATTATTGGAACAACCGCGAGAAGACGCGCAGCACGTTTGCGGGCGAGTGGACGCGCACCGGCGACAAATACCGTCAGGACGAGGACGGCTGCTTCGTCTATTGCGGGCGCGTCGACGACATGCTCAAGGTCGGCGGGATCTGGGTTTCGCCCAGCGAGGTCGAGTCGGCGCTGGTCGCGCACGAGCAGGTCCTCGAAGCCGCGGTCGTCGGCGTCGCCGACGAGCAAGATCTCGTCAAGCCGAAGGCCTTCATCGTCCTCAAGCCCGGCGCCGAGCCGAGCGACGCAATGGCCGATGCGCTCAAGGCGCACGTCAAGAGCCGGCTCGCACCGTATAAATATCCGCGCTGGATCGAGTTCGTGCCCGAACTGCCCAAAACGGCGACCGGGAAAATCCAGCGCCACGTGTTGCGCGCCCGCGAACGCGCATGACAAACGCGCCCGTCGAGCGCGTCGTCGTAGTCGACGGCAACCGGCTCGAGGTCGTGCGGTACGACGGCGACCCGGCACACCCGGTCATCGTGATGTTACACGAAGGGCTCGGCTCCATCTCGTTGTGGCGCGACTTTCCGCAACGTCTCGCCGACCGAACAGGCTGCACGATCGTCACCTACTCACGCTACGGGTACGGCCGGTCCGACGTGCTGCGCAAACCGCGCGAGCCGGACTACATGCACCGTGAGGGCGAGGTCGTGCTCCCCGAGTTGCTCGCACAGCTCGGGATCGAGCGACCGGTGCTCTTTGGCCACAGCGACGGCGCGTCGATCGCCCTGATCTACGCCGGCGCGCATCCCGGCGCCGTGCGCGCGCTGGTGCTCGAGGCGCCGCACGTCTTCGTCGAGGATATCTCCGTGCGCAGCATCGCCGCGGCGAAGATTGCGTACGCGACGACCGATCTCCCGGCCAAGCTTGCACGCCATCATGCGAACGCGGACGCGACGTTCGCCGGGTGGAACGACATTTGGCTCGACGAGCGCTTTCGTGACTGGAACATCGAACCGTGCGCGTCGAAGGTCGACGGCCCGGTCCTGCTGGTCCAAGGCGATGCCGACGAATACGGCACGACTGCGCAGCTCGATGCAATCGTCGCGCGCGCGCCCGATGCGCAGGTGCTGCTCGTACCCGGCGCCGGACACAGTCCGCACCGCGACGCGCCTGAGCTCGTGCTCGACCGCATCGCGGCGTTCGTCGCGCCGCTTCGCGCCGCATCGTGACCGACTACCGGGTGACCGCGGCCGACGTGCGCGCCTGCATGCGCGGCGAGGTGTATGGGCAGGCCGAGACGATGACCGATGCGTGGTTCGCGGATCACGTCGCGCGCAATGACATCGATCTCGTGCGGTCGCCGCGCTGGACGGTCGACGGAACGCTCTCGGCGTTCGCCTTGCTGGCGTTTCGCGGCGATCGCGCATGGATCGGCGGGTTCGGCGTCGCGCCGGCATTCCGCGGCGAGGGGATGGGCGGGGTCTGCGTTGTCGACACGCTCAGGATCGCGCGCGAAGCGGGCGCGACGAGCGTCGAGCTCGAGGTCGTCGAGCACAACCTCGCGGCGATCGCGCTCTACGAGCGCGGCGGGTTCGAGCAGGTCGGCGAGTTGGTCGCGTGGCACCGCGAGTGGCGCAGCGTTCCGGGCGCCGGCGCGAAAGGCACCATCTCCGAGGCGCCGCGCGACGCCGCCGCCGTCGCCGCGATCGCGCGGCGCCCCTCGACGTGCTGGCAGCGCGAACCGCGCAGCGTCGCGGCCGGCGCTCCGTTCGTGACGCTCACGGTCGGTGACGAGCAGGACCCCGGCGCCTATGCGTTCGTGCGGCTCGGCGGCCCCCGTGGCGACGCCCTGCTCGATGCGGGTGCGCGCGACGAGCCGGCGGCCGCCGCGCTGGTCGCCGCGTTGGACGCGCAGTTTGCGGCGCGGGACATCAGCTTGATCAACGAGCCGGCGGTCGGGCCGCTCGACGAAGCGCTCTCGGCGAACCCGTTTTGGGATCCGACCGCGCGGCAGCGCCGCATGCGCGTGCATCTGCACTAGCACCGCGACCGCGCGATCGGAGGTCACTGCGAGATCAGCACCACCGCGTTGGCGTTGTCGTCGTTGAAGTAGATCTTCTGGTTGGCCGGCGTCGTGCCGGTGGCGACGATCCCGAAGATCGCGCCCGTGGCGCCGGAATCGACGTTCTTGGTCGCGACGAGGGCGCCGGCCGGCGTGAACTCGAGCATGTTGTTGTCGCCGGTATTGCCGACCACGACGTCGCCGTTGACCAGCAGGGCCGCGCTGACCGGGGCGTTGATCGCGGCGTTGGCGGAGACGACGCGAGCGTTCGCCGCCGACGGTCCGGTGAAACCGGCCGTTCCGACGACGATCCCGTTGGCCGGGATCGAACCTGGGTGTGAGAACGCCACCAGACGATTTGCTCCGCCGTCGACGACGTAGAGCTGGTCGGAAGCCGGATCGTAGGTCAAGCCCGAGGGCCCGGCGATGCTGCCCGGCACGCCCGTATTGGGGGTGAAACCGGTCGCGATCGTCTCGACGCTCGTGACCGCGCCACCCGTGATGTCCATGCGGCTCACGGTTCCGCTCGTCGCGTTGGATTCGAAGACCGACGTGCTGCCGGACGGTCCGGCGGTCGGGCTGAAGATCGCGCCGAACGGCCCGGACCAGGCGGCGTTGCCGTTGGCCGAGGCGAGCGCCCCGCTCGGCGCAAAGATCGGCGCGTCGTTGGCGACGAAGTCGGCGGTGTAGATCGCATCGCTGCCGTCCAGCGTGAGCGCGTCGCAACCCTTGAGCGCCGGACCCTGCGCGACGCGCACCGGCGTCGCGCCGGGCGCCGGATGAAGGACGACGATCGTCGTGCCGTTGCCCTGCACGTTGGCGGCGTCGTTGAAGTTGCACACCACGAGGTCGCCGGCGCTGATCTTGCCGGCGCTCACCGGCGCGATCGCCAGGCCGTACGGGTTTAGATCGCCCGCGCCGGTCCCCGGACCGGGGTCGACGGTCGAACCGATCGTCGTTTGGGTGTGGAGATTCGAAAGGATCACCACCGGCGCGTTCCCGGTGCCGAGGTGAGGGGAGGAGGCGCCTCCGCCGTTGCACCCCGTCGCCAGCATCGCGACGAGTGCGCCGGCGGCCGCGCGAAGCACGTGCTGCGTCATGCCGATACGCTTCACCCGAGCTATGAAGAAAGTCTGAAGGCGACCACGCGCGTCCGGGGGCGCCGCCGCCCGCGCCGCGAAGCTTCGGCGTCCCGATGAGCTCCAAGAATCCGTTCGATCCGCTGGGCGTCGGCGCAATGTCGATGGACGTCTGGCGCGCGATGATGACCTCGCCGGGCGCGCTCCTCGAGGCGCAGACGGAGTTGGCCAAGGCGTTCGGCGAGGTCGCGGCCGGCGAAGCGAGCGCGCTCGCGGCCGACCAGCCGGGCGCGGCGGTGATCGAGCCGCAGCCGGGCGATCGCCGCTTCGCCAACCCCGCCTGGGCGTCGAACCCGTATTTCTCCGCCCTCAAGCAAGCCTATCTGCTGTCGACCAAAGCGGTGCTCGACTCGATCGACCAGGCGGAAGGCGTTGACGAGGCAACCCGCCGGCGGGTCAAGTTCTTCGCGAAGCAGTTCACGGACGCAATGAGCCCGACCAACGTGCCGTGGTTCAATCCCGACGTCCTCGAAGAGACGCTGCGCAGCGGCGGCGCAAACTTTCGGCGCGGGATGGACAATGTGATCGAGGACGCGCGTGACAACGCCGGGCGCCCGGCGCTGGTCGACGAGTCCGCGTTCGAGGTCGGCAAGAACGTCGCGACGACTCCGGGCACCGTCGTCTATCGCAATGCGCTGATCGAGCTGATTCAGTACGCTCCGACGCAACCGCGGATCTACGCGCGCCCGCTGGTGATCGTGCCGCCCTGGATCAACAAGTTCTACATCCTCGATCTGCAGCCGTCCAACAGTTTCGTCAAGTATGCGACCGATGCGGGGCGCAACACGTTCGTCGTTTCGTGGCGCAATCCGGATGCGTCGCTGGCCGACATGACGTGGGCCGACTATCTCAAACTCGGTCCGATCGCCGCGGCGACCGTCGCCGCGCAGATCGCCGGGAGCGCCGATGTCGATGCGATCGGCTATTGCATCGGCGGCACCTTGCTCGCGACGGCGCTGGCATATCTCGCGCGCACCGGCCGCAAGCTGGTCAACAGCGCGACGTTCTTCGCGGCGCTGGTGGACTTCAGCGATCCCGGCGAATTGGGGGCCTTTCTCACCGAAGAGGCGCTGGAGTCGATCGAGCAGCGGATGAGCGAAGCCGGCGTGCTGAGCGGGCGCGAGATGGGCGACACGTTCAACCTGCTCCGCGCCAACGACCTGATTTGGAGCGTGGGGGTCAACCGCTACCTGCTGGGCAGGGACGCGCCGGCCTTCGACCTGTTGTACTGGAACAGCGACGCGACGCGGATCCCGCGCGCGACGCACTCCTACTACCTGCGCCAGATGTACGTCGCGAACAACCTCGCGCGGCCCGACGCGCTGGAAGTCGACGGGGTCCCGATCGATCTGGGCCGCATCGAGCTGGACGCCTATTGCGTGGCGACCCAGGAAGACCACATCGCGCCGTGGCGCTCGGTCTACGCGATGACTCGCCTGTTCGGCGGCGAGACGGCCTTCCGGCTCGGCGCGTCCGGGCACATCGCCGGCATCATCAGCCCGCCCAGTAAGAAGAAGGCGGTCTGGTGGGGGGCTCCGCCGGGGACGGTCAATCCGCCCGATCCGGACGGGTGGCTCGCCACCGCGCCCAAGCACGACGGCTCGTGGTGGCCTGATTGGACGGCGTGGCTCGCGGAACGCTCGCCCGAACGGATGGACGCGCCCGCCGCGACCGGCAGCGAACTCTACGCGCCGTTAGCCGACGCGCCGGGAACCTACGTCCTGGAACGGTAGTGGTTCAGTGCGCGGGTAGCGGTGCGCGAAGCGCCGCGAAGCGTTCCCACGCGTCGCCGCTCGAGCGGATCACCGGGTAACCCGTCGGACGAAACTGTTCGTCGCCGGTCGCGTCGGCCAGGGCAAGCTGGGCATCGGCCGACTCGGGCGCGTTGGGATAATCGGCGACCAGCCAGGCCTCGGTCGAGCGGGCGAGCTCGAGCCCGTGCTGCGTGTGCACGCGCAGGTAGACGACCTGCAGCGCGAACAGGTCGCGCGCGATCCAAGGATCGCGTGGATAGCGCTTCTCCCACGCCCGTATCGCGTCGGTGACGAACATAAGCGGCCCGTCGAGCGTCGGCCCGACGTTCCCCTCGTCGATCCGGTTCCCGGAGTCGCGAATCGAGTTCGCGATCCCGAGCACGCTGAGACGGTAATGCCCGAAGTACTCGTCGGCCGGGGCCAACGACGAACTACCCTGGGCGCAAACGGGAGCGGCCGGCAAGGCAAAAGCAAGCGCAAGTACGGCGAGACGAAGGTTCACCATATGAGGTCTCCTCGCTCAGAGTATCGACAGCCCAACATGATAACATGATTGGGCTCGGATTAAAGTACGCTAAGGCAACCGTCGGAAGAACTTCCGCCCGGCCTCCCGGCGTTCTACACTCAACTCATCCCTTCATCCGGAGCGGTTCATGCATTTATCGTTCAATCGGCGGCCGACTGCGCTGCTCGTCGCAGTCGCCGCCATGCTCCTTCCCCTGGCGGCGCCGTTAGCCGCGCGCGCGGACGCCGGCGACGACCAGAGCGGTGCCGGCGTCGCACGCATCAGTCTTATCGATGGGTCGGTCGCGGTGCAGCGCGGCGACTCTTCCGCGCCGATCGACGCGGCGGTCAACGCGCCCGTGCTGGCCGCGGACTACGTCACGACGGGTGACGCTTCGCATGCCGAGGTGCAGTTCGACGGTACGTCGGCGGTGCGTTTGGGCGACAACGTGCAGATGCGGTTCACGCGCCTCGACCCGGGCAATCGTCAACTCCAACTCGCGCAAGGCACGATCGAGTTTCGCTTGCTGCAGGGAACCGACGGCGAGAACGACATCGACACGCCGTCGGTTTCGATTCACCCGCTCGACTCGGGCAGTTATCGCGTGACGGTGGATCCCGACGGGCGCACCGTGATCAGCGTGCGCTCCGGGCGAGCCGAAGTCGTGATGCCGCAAGGCGATCAAGTCGTCGAGTCGGGTAGCGCGCTGCTGGCGCAGGGTCCCGCTTCCAGCCCGACGGTGCAAACGATCGAGGCCGTCGCCGTCGATGACTTCGACAACTTCAACCGCGATCGCGACGCGCACGAGATGCCAGCGCTCGCTTCGACCGCGCCCGGAGATGTAAGTCCGAACGTGCAAGGCGTCGCCGATCTCGACGCCGCGGGGCGCTGGGTTCCGGACAACTCCTACGGCCAGGTTTGGGTGCCGTCGAACGTCGCCGCCGACTGGGCACCGTATCGCGACGGGCGCTGGGTGTGGGAAGGCTCCTACGGCTGGACCTGGATCGGCGCCGAACCGTGGGGCTGGGCGCCGTATCACTACGGCCGCTGGTACCATAGTGCGGCGTACGGCTGGGCGTGGTATCCCGGGCAGCGCGCGGCCTTCGCCGTCTGGCAGCCCGCGCTCGTCGCTTTCGTCGGCTTCGGCGGCGGCGGCGGAATCGGGCTCGGCTTCGGCAACATCGGATGGGTCCCACTCGCTCCGTTCGAACCGTTTCATCCGTGGTGGGGCCGCGGTTTCAACAACCGGGGTGTCGTCGACGTCGCCGTCGGTGGACCGCACACGTACCGCAACGCGCTCTACAACGGGGCGACGTTCGTCAACCACGAGCGCTTCCTGGAAGGTCGTTTCGATCATCCGTCCGTGATGTCGCCGGGGCAATTCCGTACGGCGCAAGTCGTCCGCGGTGCGCTGCCGGTAGCCCCATCGGAGGCGAACCGGCGCTTCACCGATCGTTCGGCACCCGCGAACCTTGCGGTGCGGTCGACGTTCGCGGAGCGCTTCGCCGGCAACGCGCGCGTCACGCAACGCACGTCGTTCGAGCAACAGCGCGCGCCGCTCGCCGGCTCAGCACGCCCGGGCGATGCGTGGTCGCGCTTCGGTCAAACGCGCGGTACGGCCGTTCGCGGTACGGAGACGTATCAGCGGCCGTCGTACAACCAGCCGTCGCAAACGTACCGTCAGCCATCGCAGACGTATCGTCAGCCGTCGCAAACGTACCAGCGGCCGTCGTACAACCAGCCGTCGCAAACGTACCGTCAGCCATCGCAGACGTATCGTCAGCCGTCGCAGACGTACCAGCGGCCGTCGTACAACCAGCCGTCGCAGACGTATCGTCAGCCGTCGCAGACGTACCGTCAGCCGTCGTACCAGCGGCCGTCGTACAACCAGCCGTCGCAGACGTATCGTCAGCCGTCGTATCAGCGGCCGTCGTACAACCAGCCGTCGCAGACGTACCGTCAGCCGTCGTACACGCGCTCGTCGCAGACGTATCAACGCCAGCCGTCGTATAACGCGCCGGCGCGGACGCAACAGAGCCGTACGTCTGCGCAGCGCTCGAGAAGCACCGAACATGACCGCCAGCACTAGGGCCATGCCGATGCGATCGTTGGTTCTCGCGCTGTCCGCGTGCGCGGCCGTCGCGATGCCGGTGCTGGCCGGCGCGAGCGACGATTACCGGTCGACCGAGCAACGGCTGGTCGGGCGCGTCATCTCGTTCGAACCGTGGCACCTGCAGCTCGATCGCGGTCCGCGCATCGTTCTGCACCGCGGTACGGTGATTCACCCGACGGGGCTGTCGCTGCAAAACGGGATGCCCGTCCGCGTCTTCGGTCACATTGCAGCCGACGGGGCTTTCAGCGCCGACGAGATCGACGTGATGCCGGGACCTCCGCCGAGCTGGCAGTGGCACGTTCACTGACTCGCGTCGGCTGACGGGAGTTGGAGGCGCCTCGGCGTCTCCAACTCTGCGTCGGGTCGCGAGAGCAACCGCGGGCGCAAGGTCTCGGG
Organism: Vulcanimicrobiota bacterium; assembly: GCA_963723445.1. Classification (GTDB taxonomy): domain Bacteria; phylum Vulcanimicrobiota; class Vulcanimicrobiia; order Vulcanimicrobiales; family Vulcanimicrobiaceae; genus Vulcanimicrobium. The sequence goes on along the minus strand of CAVRQP010000005.1, from coordinate 78,375 downwards.
CGCTCGGCGGCGGATCATGACGGCATGAGGACGCGCGACATGTATGCCACCCTGCTGGAGCTCGTCCCGACCTTGGTCGAGCGCCGCGACGGGATCGTTACCGGCTGGAGCGCGCAGGCCGACCCGGTTTGGCGGCGCGGCGACTATTGGGTGCGGGTCGAGGCGCCGACGACCATGCAGTTATTGGTCAAGGCCGGCCACGGCGACGAGACGGTGGTGGAGCGCCTGCACTTGGTGAGCGGCGCGCTCGAGCCGGTCGCCCAAGACGTCGCTTCGCTCCTGAACGGCGCCGACGCGGAGAACGGCTGAGCTTATTTCGCGACGTAGGTGAACCGGCCGGCGATCCACTCGCAGACGCTGCCGTCCCGCATGACGAACGATTCGCACCCGTCGACCTCGGCGTTGAAGTCCGCGTTGCGGGCCTTGGTCTGCCCCCAATCGACGTTGGCGTCCTGACGCGCCGCGGCGCGCGCCTTGCTGTTCGAAAACTGTGTCGAATTGCTCAACGCGTTCAGGGCGCGGACGAGCGTCTGGGCTTGGGTCATGCGAGCCGCTCTACGATGGTCACGTTCGCCAGTCCGCCGCCTTCGCACATCGTTTGGAGCCCATAGCGCCCGCCGTGCCGCCCGAGCGCGTGCACCAGCGTGGTCATGAGCTTCGTGCCCGAGCTGCCCAACGGATGCCCAAGCGCGATCGCCCCGCCGTGAACGTTCAACTTGGCCGGATCGGCGCCGGTGGTGCGCAGCCAAGCGATCGGAACCGGCGCGAAGGCTTCGTTGACCTCGAACAGGTCGATGTCGTCGATCGTCAGCCCGGCCCTGCGCAGCGCGCGCTGCGTGGCGGGGATCGGCGCCTCGAGCATGATCACCGGATCGTGTCCCAGCACGCTGAGATGGTGGATGCGCGCGAGCGGAGCGATGCTGAGGGCGGCGAGGCCGCGCTCGTTCACGACGAGGCACGCCGACGCCCCATCGCAGATCTGGCTCGAACCGGCCGCGGTGATGCGACCGTCTTGACGCAGCGGCTGTACCGCGCGAACCCCCTCCAGGCTTGCGTCGAAACGAATCCCTTCGTCGATGAGATGTAACGCCGTCGTTCCGTCGGATAGCGCGACTTCCAGCGGCACGATCTCGGCGTCGAACCAGCCGGCGCGCGTCGCGGCGATCGCCTTGCGGTGGCTCTCGTAGCTGTATGCGTCGAGCTCGTCGCGCGAAAGATCGTACTTGGCTGCCATCATCTCGGCCCCGCTGAACTGGCTGAACTCGACGCCGGGATAGCGTTCCTCCATGCGATTCGACTTGTAGACGCCGAAGCCGTGCTGCTTCGGCAGCGCGGTCGAAAGCCCGATCGGCACGCGCGTCATGCTCTCGACGCCGCCGGCGATGACCACGTCCATCGTTCCGGACATCACCGCCTGGGCCGCGAAGTGCAGTGCCTGTTGAGACGACCCGCACTGCCGGTCGATGCTGGTCGCCGGAACGCTTTCCGGCAGCTTCGAGGCAAGCACGGCGTTGCGAGCGACGTTGACGGCCTGCTGTCCGATCTGCACGACGCAGCCCAAGATCACGTCGTCGATCAGCTCGGGATCGGCGCCGGTCCGCTCGACCAGCGCGTCGAGCACCTGGGCCGCCAAATCGGCCGGGTGCCAGCCGGCGAGCTTGCCGCCCTTCCGGCCGCCGGCGGTCCGCACCGCGCCGGCAATGTACGCCTCGGCCATGGCTCGTGTCTACCGTGCGGGGCGGGCGGGACCTGCGCCCGTAAGCGCGCCGTATGCGCGACGCGGTAGCGTCGCCGCAGCATGATGAAGTCCGAGCTGATCTTGGTCGCCGGTGCCGGTCGTCCGCTCGAAGCGCTCGCGCCCGCGGTCGGGAGCGCGGCGGCGGAAGGATACGAGCGCATCGCGATCGACATCGACGGCTTGGCCGAGTTCGCCGTCCCCGAGCTGCGCGCGCTGATTCGCCTGCTGCGGATCGCACGCGCCGCCGGCGCGAGCGTCGCGGTGCGCGCCCGCTCGCCGCGTCACCGGCAAGCGCTGCGCGAGATGGGGCTGGAGCGCATCTTCGGCATCGTCGGCTGAACGCCGCCGATCACCCGACGTCGATGTGCCCGTCGACGACGTGAACGAGACCGAGCTCCGCGACGTGGAGCGTCATCTTCGTCTCGAGGCGGGTCTTGTCACGCAGGCGACCGCCGGCCAGCGCCTCGCGGACCGCTTTTTCGATCTCGCGCTGCGACGTGACGCCGACTTCTTTCAAGAACTTCCGCACCGACGTATTGAAGCGGTCTTCGTCCAGCGCATTCGCCGCGGCCGGGGTGTCGTTGGTGTCCATGGAGCTTCGCTTGGATCGTGCGCTTGCTTGGGCCTGCGTCACCGCAAACCTTCGAATGCCCTGGTAACGAGACGCTACCTTCGGTTGTGGGAATACGTTTCCACACTATCATGCAGCTCGCACTCATCCGAACACCAGCCGCGCTGCTCGCCGCAGCGCTGGGCATCGGTCTGTTCTTCGCTCTGCCGCAACGCGCATCGGCCGAGCCCGGCGTCGCTCGAATCAGCGACTTGCAGGGCTCGGTTGCCGTGCAGCGCGGCGACTCCAACCAACCGGTCGCAGCGACCGTCAACGCACCGGTTCTCGGTGCCGACTACGTCACGACCGGTGACAACTCGCGGGCCGAGGTCGATCTCGACGGCGCGTCGTCGGTGCGACTCGGCTCCGGCGTCCAAATGCGCTTCAGCGATCTCAACCCGGGCAACCGGCGCATGCAGCTCGCCCAAGGTTCGGTCGATCTGCGCGTATTTCGTTCGAACGACCTGGCCACCCAGATCGACACGCCGTCGATCTCGGTGCGCCCGCGTCAGCCCGGCAGCTACCGCATCAACGTCACGCCCGACGGGCGCACCTGGGTGATCGTTCGGTCCGGTTCCGCCGACGTGCTCACGCCGCAAGGCAACCGCACGATCGGACCCGGAGCGACGCTGATTGCCGCGGGGAGCGCGTCCGATCCGTCGATCTCCACCGAGGGCGTCGTGGCTGACGACGCGTTCGACAACTGGAACGGCCAACGCGACCAATATTGGCAAGCGGCTGCACCGTCCGATACGTACGTCGATCCGAACATCGCCGGCGTCGACGACCTGCAGCAGTACGGCAGTTGGCAAGACGACCCCGCATACGGTCAAGTCTGGATTCCCAACGACGAGCCCGCGAGCTGGTCGCCGTATCAAGACGGCCGGTGGGTATGGGAAGACGGTTACGGCTGGACCTGGGTCGCCACCGAGCCGTGGGGCTGGGCGCCGTATCACTACGGTTCTTGGTACCACCGCGCACATGGTTGGGCTTGGTATCCCGGCCCGCGCGTCGCAGTTGCCGTGTGGCAGCCCGCGCTCGTCGCCTTCATCGGCTTCGGCGGCGGCAGCGGCCTCTCGATCGCGCTGAATCTCGGCGATCCCGGTTACGACGTCGGCTGGATCCCGCTCGCGCCGTTCGAGCCCTACTATCCGTGGTATGGCAACGGCGGCCCGACCTACATCAACCAGGTGACGGTGATCAACAATCCCGGCATCTATCGGAACTATCGCTACGGCGTCACCGCGGTGACCGGGCAGCAGTTCGCAGCGGGCCAGTTCGGTCATCCGCGCCGCTATGCGGTCGGTCAACTGCGCAACGTCCGCGGGTTCCGCGGAGCGGTGCCGATCGCGCCGACGGCGGCAAACCTGCGGTTTGCGGGCGCTAGCGTTCCGCGGCAGCTGCGAGTCGCTCCGGCCGTGGCCCGGATGCGATTTGCCGGCAACGCTCAGGTCGCACGTCGCACGCCGTTCACCCAAACGCGTACGGCACTGGCCTCCGGCATCCGGCACGCGCGCGTGCAAACCGTCGCCGCTCGGTTCACCACGCCGACGACGCCGGCCGCGATTCATGCCGCCGCGGCGCGCATAACCGCGGCACGCACGACGACGGCCCGCACGCCGGTGCGCCCGAACGTCGCGCGTACCGCGACGCGACCGAACGTCGCGCGTAGCGCAACGCGTCCGAACGTCGCGCACGCTCCTGCGCGCACGACGACCAACGCCGCTTGGCAGCGCTTCGGCAGCCGGCGCGGCGTCCAGGCCGGCCCACGCGGCGTCGCGGCGAAGGCCGCGCCTCGCACGGCTCGGACGACTGGTACGACCGCGAACGTGCGCAGTGCGAACGTGCGCAACGCGAACGTGCGTCAGACGACGCCGCGCGCGCACGTCGCGACCGCGCCACGGGCGAGAACCGCGCCGGTGCGCACGGCACCGGTAGCGCGCACCTACTCGGCTCCGGCACGGACGCACGTCGCTCCGGTGCGCACGGCACCTGTAGCGCGCACATACTCCGCTCCGGCGCGGACCTACAAGGCTCCCGTGCGCACGGCGCCGGTAGCACGGACGTACGCCGCCCCGGCGCGGACGTACGCCGCTCCGGCGCGGACGTACACCGCGCCGGTGCGGACGGCGCCGGTTGCCCGGGCCTACGCGCCGCCGGTGCGCCGGTACGCGCCTCCGGCGCGGACCTACGTCGCCCCGGCGCGGTCGTACCCGGTACGCCAGGCAGCGCCGGTGCGCCAGGCGGCGCCGGTGCGGCAGGCGCCGGCTCGCCAGGCACCGCCCGCCCGTCGCGACAAGCAACCCCCGCCGCGCTGAGCGCGCGAACGGCGTAGCCACGGTGCCCTCTCGCGGTTCCCCGCGGGAGGGCATCGCACTTTGCGGCCAGGGCAGCACGCTTGACGGCTGAGTGAACGTTCGTTCATAATCGGCTCGATGGCACGCCCCACCGGCGGGACCCGCTCGGCGCTCCTGGATGCGGCCCTCGACGCGTTCGCCGCCCGCGGATACGCCGGCGCGTCGATTCGGGAGATCACTCGCGTCGTCGGCGTGCGTGAGAGCGCGTTCTACGCGCACTTTCCCGGCAAACGCGCGATCTACGACGAACTGTTCGCGGACGTCGGGCCGCCGGTCGCCGCGCGCGCGCTCGACGCGTTGTCGGCGGATCACGCGCCGCGCGAGTTTCTGCCGCGTTTCGCCGCGTCGATCGTCGAGTCGTGGAGCACGCCGCGCGCCCGGAAATTCGCGGCGATGATGATGCGCGATGCGTTCGACAGCGAGGCGCAGGGCTGGCGAACGCTCCGCGCGTCGATCGACGGCGTGATCGTCCTGCTCAAGGAGCGTTTCGAACGGTGGCAGGGCGCGAATCGCATCCGCACCGACGTGCCGGCTGAGACGCTCGCCTTCGAATTCATCGCGGTCATCGCGATGACGCGCTTCATCTACTTCAACATCGCCGCCGGCCGGACCGAAGCGGCGCGCGGCCGGGAGGTCGTCAAGCGTCACGTCGAGACGTTTCTCACGCTCCTGGAGGCGCATACGGAAGGCGAGGAATCTCGATGAGGATGCTCGCGGCATTGGTTGCCGCCGTTGCGCTGTGCGCGTGTTCCGCCCATGCGGACGACGCATACAGCGGGACGTTGCAGTCGCCCAGCGCCGCGGTGGGCAGCACGGTCGGCGGCCGCGTCGCGCGCGTGTTGGTGAGCGAAGGCGCGGCGGTGCGCGCGGGCGACGTGCTGCTGCGCTTCGAGGACGATCAGGAACGAGCCGCGCTCGCCTCCGCCCAGGCCCGCGCCGGACAATCGCGGGCGGCGCTCGCCGACCTGCGCGCGGGGGCCCGGCCCGAAGACCTGGCGCACGCCGCGGCGCTCGTCGACCAGCAGCGCGCGCAATACGAGGCGGCGCAGTCGACCCGGCCGTATCAATCCGCGGTTACGCACGATCAGGTGCGCGAGGCCGCGGCGCAACTCTCCGACGCACGCGCCGCCGCGCGCCAAGCGCACGCCGACGCCGACCGCATGCGGAGCCTCTATTCGACCGGCGACGTGTCGGCGCAGCAGCGCGATGCAGCCGTCGCGCGCGAGACGCAGGCGAACGCGCAGGTGGCGGACCGCCGCGCCGGGGTGCGCGCGGCGCGCGCCCAAGCCGGCAACGCGACCGCGGTGATCCTTCCTCAGAACGCCGCCGCCGCGCTCGCGGCGTATCGGGCGGCGCAGGAACAGTACCGCTCGCTCGCCGCGGCCGCGCGTCCGGATCAGGTGCGTCAAGCCGAGAGCGCCGTGCGCGCGGCGCAAAGCGACGTTGTCGCGGCGCGCGTCCGGCTCGACGAAACGGCCGTGCGCGCGCCCGCGGCCGGGATCGTGACCGCGATGGATCTCCATCCGGGCGATCTGGTGGCAGCGGGCGCTTCGATCGCGACGATCGATGAGGCCGGCAACCCATACGCGCGCATCTACGTGCCGCAGGAAAAGCTCGGCCGCGTCGCCGTCGGCGCGCATCTCGCCGTGCGGTCCGATACGCTCAGCGGCGTTCGCTTCGACGGCGTCGTCGAACAGGTGGACGCGCAGGCGCAATTCACGCCTCAGAACGTTCAGACCGCCGGCGACCGCGCCGTTCTCTCGTTCGGCGTCAAGGTTCGCGTCCACGACCCGCAGCGCCGGCTCCATTCGGGTACGACGGTCACGGTGGCCGTGCCGTGAGCGCGGCCGCGATCGAAGCCCGCGGCTTGACCAAGGCGTACGCCGGCCGCGTCGTCGTCCACGACCTCAACCTCGAGGTGTCGAGCGGCGAGATCTTCGGCTTCCTCGGCCCCAACGGGAGCGGCAAGTCGACGACGATCAAGATGCTGTGCGGCCTCGTCGAGCCGACCGGCGGCACGGCGAGCATTTGCGAGCTCGACATCGGCACCAAAGGCGACGCCGTGCGGCGCACGATCGGCTACATGTCGCAATCGTTTTCGTTGTACGAGGACCTCACCGTCGAGGAGAATCTCGAGTTCTACGGCCGCGCATACGGGCTGAGCCGCGAACGCCGCCGGCAACGCATCGACGAGCTCGTCGCGTTCTCCAGCCTGGACCGATTTCGCCGGCAGCTCGCGGGGACGCTGTCCGGCGGCTGGAAGCAGCGGCTCGCGCTCGCCGCAGCGCTGCTGCACGAACCGCGCGTGCTCTTCCTCGACGAGCCGACGGCCGGCATCGACCCCGTCGCGCGGCGCGACCTGTGGGATCTGCTGTTTCGCTTGAGCGAACAAGGCGTCGCGCTTTTCGTGACGACGCACTACATGGACGAAGCCGAGCGCTGCGCGCGGGTCGGCTACATCTACGACGGCGAGCTGATCGCGCTGGGCAGCCGCGAGGAGCTCAAACGCCTGCCGGGCGTGACCCCGCCGGGGACGAGGCGATACAGCGTCGGCGGCCGCGACGGCGTCGCGCTGCTCGCCGGCGCGCGAGCGAAGCGGTACGTCCATGACGCGACGATCTTCGGCGACCTGCTGCACGTCGTCGTGGACGAGCGCGTCACGGCGCAGCAGATCGCGGCGGACTTCGGCGTCGCGGCCGCCGGCGTCGAGCCCATCGAACCGAGCCTCGAGGACGTCTTTGTCGCCCTCACCCGCGAGAAGCACGGGCGATGAGCCGGAACCCTTTCGACCTGCGCGGCTACGACGCCGTCTTGTACAAGGAAGTGCGCCATGTCGTGCGCGACCGCGCGACGCTGATCCTCGCGGTGGCGCTCCCGATCGTGCAGGTGACGATCTTCGGTTATGCGATCAACACCAAGGTCGAGCACATCGCGTCGGCTGTGCTGAACGAGGACTTGGGTACCGAGTCGATCGCGTTCGTCGATGCGCTGCGCGCGTCGCGGACCTTCGACGTCGCCGAATACACGGCATCGCGCGACGCGCTGATGCGCGACGTGGTCGCCGGCCGGGCGCGCGTCGCGTTCGACATCCCGCCGAGCTTCACGGCCGATCTCCGGGCCGGCCGGACGCCGCAGGTCCAGGTCCTCATCGACGGGTCCGACGCGTCGGTCGCGCAGCCGGCGTTCGAGGCCGCGAGCGCCATCGGCGCGTCCTTTCACGTCCGCACGCCGCCGCCGATCGATGTGCGGGCGCGCGTCCTGTTCAACCCCGGCTTGCGCAGCGCGAACTTCTTCGTGCCGGGCCTGATCGGGGTCATCATGCAGCTCATCACGATGTTTCTGACCGCGCTCTCGATCGTCGGCGAGCGCGAGCGCGGCACGCTCGATCAGATCATGGTCACGCCGATCGGGGCGCTCGGCCTGATGCTCGGCAAGATCACGCCGTACGCGATCATCGGCTTCGTCGACATGCTGCTGGTGCTCGCGGCGATGCATTGGATCTTCGCCGTGCCGATCGCCGGGAGCGTCGCGCTGCTCATCACGCTCTCGGTCGGGTTTCTGACTGCGGCGCTGGGTCTGGGGCTGCTCGTGTCGAGCAACGCCAAGACGCAGTTGGAGGCCCTGCTCGGCGTCCTGGCGTTGACGCTGCCTTCGATCCTGCTGTCCGGATTTTTCTTCGAGCGCTCGCTCATGCCGCCGATCATGCAGTGGGCCGGCTATCTCATCCCGCTCACCTACTTCTTCGAGATCCTGCGCGGCATCATTCTCCGTGGTGCCGGCGCGGGCGATCTGATCGGGCCGATCGTCGCGATGCTCGTCTTCGGCACGGTCGTGTTGGTCGCCGCAAGCATCCGCTTCACGCGCAGCACGTCGTAGACGCGGGTCAAGGAGCGCTAGGCGTTCGCGAACCGCGACTGGCGCCGAGCCAGCGCATCACCGATTCCGGCGTCACCACCCCCACGATGGTCCCTTGCGGATTCGTCAACGCGACGGCGTGCGCTTTGCTCAGCGTGAGGCGTTGGATGGCGTCGTCGGCGGACGCCGCCGCCGTGACCGTGTCGAGCTCATCGACGCGCGTCATGAGAGCGGTTACGTAGCTCTGGTGGCGCTCGTTTTCGGGGAGGTGGCTCAGCTTGTCGATCGAGACGACGCCGAGGATCTGGTCTCCGAGCACGACCGGCAACGCGCGCAGCCCCGTACGCTCGAAGGCTTCGACGGCTTCACTCCCGCGCGCGTCCGCGGGAAGGGCCGATTCCGCCGAGATGGCCAGGTCGCCGGCGGCGTGGCCGCGCAGCGCGTGCGACATCTCGATCCGGGTCTGCTCGGCCATGCCGGCTTGAAGCAAGAACCAGCCGATAAACGTCGTCCACAATCCGGCTCCCACGTTGTATGCGAGCGCTTCGAACATCCCGAACGCGATGATCGCGCCGGCCAGGATGCGGCCGGTCGTCACCGTGACCGCCGTCGCCCGCTCGCGGTTGCCGGTGATTCGCCATACCAGCGAGTGCAGCACGCGACCGCCGTCCAGCGGATAGGCCGGGACGAGGTTGAAGATGGCGAGCGCAACGTTGACGTACGCCAAGTAGCCGGAGAGGACGCCGAACGGCGAGCTCGGGCCCAACGCCTTCGCGCAGCCGAAGAAGACCGCCCCGACGACGACGCTGGTCAACGGTCCGACCACGGAGATCCACGCCTCGCCTGGCGCGTCGTTGACCTCGCCCTCGAACATCGAGACGCCGCCGAAGATGAACAGCATGATCCCGCGAACGCGAATCCCCCGCGCGCGGGCGACGAGCGAGTGGGCGAGCTCGTGGACGAGCACGCTCGCAAAGAACAGCACCGAGCCGATCAATCCCAGGACGATGCGGGCGGTGCTATCGAGCTCCGTCCGGTGCAACGGTCCGGTCGGGTCCGCGAGCGACCACGCCACCAGGGCGAACACGAAGATCCAGCTCAGGCTGACGCTGATCTCGATTCCGAACACCGACGCGATGCGCACAGCGATGCCTCCTGGACCAACCATACCCCCGAGACGGCCGCCGGTCGAGCAGCCAAGCGGCGACGGGGCATGGCGTTGCCCGGTTCCTGCGCGCATACTACGAGGCACCGGTGCGGATCGTATCGGAAAACGTCACGAAAGAGAGGGCCGAATGAGCGCAGTCACCGTGGCCTGGATCGTCGTCATCGTCGTGCTCGCCGCGCTGTCGTCGTCGGTGGTGAAGATAACTCGCGAGTACGAGCGCGGCGTCGTCTTCCGCCTCGGCCGGCTGGTCCGCGCCAAAGGGCCCGGCGTCATCTACTTGATTCCGATCGTCGACCGGATGATCAGGATCGACCTTCGCGTCGTCACGCTGGACGTGCCGCGTCAGGAGATGATGACGCGCGACAACGTTTCCGTAGCCGTCGACGCCGTCGTGTACTTCCGCGTCGTCGACCCGGAAGCCGCCATCGTGAAAGTCGAGAACTTCGGAAAGGCGACGTTCCTGCTGGCGCAAACGACGCTCCGCAGCGTCCTCGGGCAGCACGAGCTCGACGAGCTCCTCAGCCAGCGGGATCGCATCAACGACCAGCTTCAACACGTAATCGACGAGGGTACGGCACCGTGGGGCATCAAGGTCGCGCATGTCGAGGTGCGCGACGTCGCGCTGCCGGAAGCGATGAAGCGCGTCATGGGCCGGCAGGCTGAGGTCGAGCGGGAGCGGCGCGCGAAAGTCATCAACGCCGAGGGCGAGTATCAAGCGGCGGAAAAGCTGGTGCTCGCCGCCGAGCAGATCGCAACGCAGCCCATCGCATTGCAGCTGCGCTTCCTGCAGGCGTTAAGCGAAGTGGCGAGCGAGCAGAACTCGACGATCGTCTTCCCCATCCCGATCGATCTCCTCACGCCGTTCCTGCGCAAATAGCAGACGTGACAACCAGGGCTCGACGAGGAGGCTGAGACATCGACCCGAACCGAACTCGGATGGACATGCGGCGCGCCGCATCGATGGCGCTCTTTCTCCTCCTTGCAAGCGAATGGCGAAGCGGGACGGCGATGGCCGCCGACCCCGAAATTCCACCGCCGGCCGGTACCACGGTGGTGCGCGAAGTGCAGGCGGGCGGGGCTCAAGTGTATGCGTGCCGCGCAGCTTCGGCGGGCGCGTACCAGTGGACGCTTGTCGGCCCGAACGCGATTTTGGTCAACGAAGACGGAACGAACTTCGGAACGCATACGGCTGGGCCGACCTGGACGGCGACCGACGGCAGCGCGATCACCGCAGATGGCGCGCACCCGCTCGCGACGGTCAAACGCTCCGAAGGCGTACCCGCGCTCCTCCTGTCGGTCACGTCGTCGACCGGCACCGGCGTGTTGAGCGGCGTGCGGTTCGTTCGACGCGCGGACACTGCAGGCGGGTTCGCGCCGGCGACCGGCTGCGACGCGTCGCACGTAAATGCGCGGATCGCCAAGCACTACAGCGCGGTGTACACCTTCTATCGCTGACGGTGCTCATCCACCTCGTCGACGGTACCTACGAGCTTTTCCGCCACTATTACGCGCTACCGTCGGCACGTGACGCGGACGGCCGGGAGGTCGCCGCGGTCCGTGGCGTGCTGGCGTCGCTGCGCGGCATGCTGCGCGACGGGGCGACGCATATCGGCGTCGCGACCGATCACGTGATCGAGTCGTTCCGCAACGACCTGTGGCCGGGGTACAAGAACGGCGAAGGCATCGATCCCGATCTTTTCGCGCAGTTCCCGCTGCTCGAAGACGCGCTCGTCGACGCCGGGATCGTCGTGTGGCCGATGGTCGAATTCGAAGCCGACGATGCCCTGGCGGCGGCAGCGGCGGCGGCCGCCGCCGATCCGCGGGTCGAGCGCGTGATCATTTGCACGCCCGACAAAGACCTCGCGCAGTGCGTTCGCGGCATGCGCGTCGTCCAGCTCAATCGCCGCACGCGCACCATCTTCGACGAAGCTGGGATTGTCGCGAAGTTCGGCGTTTCGCCCACAAGCATTCCCGACTACTTGGCATTGGTCGGCGACGCGGCGGACGGCTTTCCGGGGTTGGCGGGCTGGGGTGCGAAATCAGCGGCGGCCGTACTCGCCCGATACGGGCACCTCGAAGCGATTCCGGCCGACCCGCGCGCTTGGAACGTAAACGTTGCAAGTCCCGCCAAGCTCGCGCAGACCTTGCGACACGACCACGAACGCGCGCTGCTGTTTCGCAAACTCGCGACGCTTCGCACCGATCTCACCTTGTTCGACGACGTCGAGACCCTTCGCTGGAGGGGCCAAATGATCGATTCTTGACGCGTGTGCGTTCGCCGCGTTGAAATCTCATGAGTTGGCCGTGCCCGCTGTGCGATCGATCCTTTCGTCGGGTGAATCGACGTCACGCGTGCGAGGTCGGCGGCGCCGCGACCTTGCTCAAGAGCAGGCCACCGGCGCTCGCCGCTCTCTACGGGAAACTCGAGAGCACCGTTAGAGGCTTTGGCGAGGTGGAGGTAGTCACACGTGACCGGTGCGCGCTGTTCCGGACAACGCGCATCTTTGCGGACTTGACGGTAACGCCGGATGCGCTTCGCGTGGTGTTTCACCTCAGTCGCAAGGTAAACGCACCGTACTTCATCAAAATCGGGCCGAGCGAAAAGCGCGTTTTCCACGTCGTCCTCGTGCGGACCGCCGAGGACCTGCGCACGATCAACCCCTTTTCTGTGTGAAGCGTTCGACCTCGCCGCGAGTGAAAAGTCATAAAGTCAACCGACAAACGGAGCGTCTTGTTTCCGCCGGCCCGGGCGCTCGCGCTCGGAGAACGTCTAAGGCGACGTGTCCGCTTTTGCGAAGATTCCGTTTGTCAGCGTCTCGGGGAAGCTCATGTCGACCAAGCGATAGCGCCAAATGCCGTGTCGCTTGTGCGACAGGACCGAGGACTGCCACGTTCCATCCAGCACGCCGCCCGTCTGCAGCCAGTAGCCGTTGACGTCTGCGTAGTGTTGCTCGAACGAACCCGCGGTTACGACGCCTCCCGCGCCGCGCGCCAAGAATCTGACCACACAAAAGCGCGCCGAGCTCACCTCGATGACGACGTCGCTGAGCTGATGCATCGCATCGTAGCCGCGCGACGTGAAGTGCAAGGCCCGTCCTGGTTGCCCATTCGGGCACGAATGCGGCGCCGCGATCATCGATGTCGTACACGGCCGGGCCCATCACTGCTACCGAGCCGATCACTTTGAGCGCCGGCTCACCGGTGTCCCGGGCTTGTTCCGTCATCTCGCGAGGTGGCGCCGGATCTTGCGAGTCGAACATGCCGAGACGCAACGCACGCACCGCGCCGTACCACGTCGGGTCGAAAAACGAGCGTTGCGTAACAAAACGCTGGCCGTCCGAGATGTGAACGATTTCACTCAGGTAGTCGAAGGTGCGGTGCCGCAGCGTCCAGGCATCTGTCGTCCAATCATCGTGGCCACGCAGCCAAACCTGGCCGTGACGGTCGGCCCAAACATCGAGGTGCAGCCCTTCGCTCGAGCTTTCCAGGCGATATGCGAGATATCTCGGCTGCCGAAGGCCGTCCATCACGTGAAGCGCGTGCGAATATAGCAACGTCGCTGCGGAAAGCGGCGCGGCCGCAATGGCGGGAAACAGATCGTTGTAGATGCGTTCGACGATGTGGTCGCTGCCGCCATCGAGGGTGTTCGTCAAGACGATGATGCGCACGCCTTGGCGCGAAAAGAGCTGATCACTTCCATCGAAGCCAGCGGTATTGCCGTCGTGCCAGATCCGCGGCTGCCCCTCAAAACTGTCGATCTTCATTCCGAATCCGTAGCCGCTGGTAGAACCGTCCGCGAGCCGCTGAGGACTCGTGAGGAGCTGGTAGTCGGAAGTCGAGATGATGCGGCCGGAAGACAGCGCCTCTCCCCACTTCTGCAGGTCGCCTACCGTCGATATGATGCCGCCGGCGGAGGAGGCCCAGGACTCCACGATCGGCGTCGACGTGGCAGTGTGATTATTCGCATACACGTAACCACGCGCCATGTCCGCAATTTCGTGTTCTCGCGCGATCGTTGCCGAATTCGTCATGTCGGCAGGAGCAAAGAGGTGCTGTGCCACGTAGTCTTCCCAGCTTTGGCCTGAAACGACCTCGATGATCCGGCCGAGGATCAAGTAATTAGTGCTCGAGTACGCATACTGCGTTCCGGGCTTGAAGTCGAGCGGCTTTTCGGAGATGCGCGACATTATCTGATCGAATGTTGCCGGCGCGCCGGCAAGCGTATCGAAGTTCGGGATGCCGACGAAATCTTCGAGCCCGCTCGTATGCGTCAGGAGCTGACGGATCGTAATTTCGCCGCCATGCGAGATCGACGGCAGATAGGTGGCGACCGTCGCGTCGAGGTCGATCTTGCCGGCTTCCTTCTGCTGCAGAATGGCCGCCGCCGTGAACTGCTTGGTGACCGATCCGATCTCGTAGCGCGTATCGGCGTCCGCCGGTAATGATTTTTCCAGGTCGCGCAGTCCATACCCACGCGTGTAGGCAGTCTTTCCACGGACGACGACCGCAATCGTCGCGCCTATAGCGTGCGCTGCGGTCAACTGCGCCCGGACGTCCGAGTCGATCTTTGCCCGCACGGCAGCGTTGACCGGCGGCATTTGCTGCGAAGGGTCGGCCGAAACCGGCTGCACCGATGGCGCGGCAGCCAGCCATATCAGGTTAGCAGCGAGGGCAACTCGAACGCGCATCACGCAAAAGTTCAACTTCGCGCGGATGCGCCCCCCCGCACACCGTGTCGCGCGAGAAAGAGCGTCGGGCGTTCATGAAAGTCGGTCTGCTCGAACGCCTCGTAACCGCACTTTTCCGCCACCCGGATCGAGGCGAGGTTGTCCGCGCCGATCAAGCAAACCGTCCGCGTCGGGCCGAACCGAACGTCGCCCCAGGCGACGGCCGCGCGAACGGCCTCGGTCGCGAGCCCTTTCCCGTGAAAGGGCGACGCGAGCGCCCAGCCCAGTTCCGGGACGTCTCTCATCGATGGTGCGATGTCGCGCCGAAAGTTCGCAAAGCCGAGCTCGCCGGCGAAACGTCCGGTCGATTTCTCTTCGAGGGCCCAATATCCGTAACCCATCAGCACCCAGTGACCGGCATAGCTCGTCATGCGCGACCACGTCTGCTGTTCGGTCGACGGTTTGCCGCCGATGTATCGCGTTACGACGGGATCGCACCACATCGCGAAGCTCGCCTCGAAATCGTCGAGCCGATGGGCGCGGAGCTTCAGACGAGCCGTTTCGAGGATCGGAACACTCATGCGTGCACCCTTGGGTACGGAGTCGCCGTTCCGGATTTCCAGGTGATCTGTTACGGCCGGAGGTCCTGAACCGCAGTGCCGGACTCAGGATTGACGGGCAGCGACATGTGCTCGTGCGTGATCAGCCATTTGCCGCCGATCTGACGCAAGCAAACGGTCCGGCGTAACCGGCGATCGGTCTCGTGCCCATTTTTCGTGATTCCGCTCGTCCGGACCAGGCTATGGCTGAATCCCACGTCAGCGCCCGCGGTGATGCTGAGGTCACGAGTCTCGAAGGCGATTGGGCTTTGAAACGCGTCGAACATTCTTCGGAAGGATTTCCCATACGCCTCAATTCCCACGTACTGAAGCGGAGGGACGACGTCGAACGCCACGGCATCGGGCGAGTAGAGCGACATGATCCGGTGCCTGTCCTTAGCCCGAAGTGCGTCTCCGAACTCACGCAATAGTAATCGGATTTGACCCTCGTCTGTCGTTTGGCTGTTCTCGATCATCGCTTCTCCTCAAATGTTCACGCTTTCTCGGCGGCACGATCGACTAGCGCGGGCCCTTGCCGTGCCACCGATAGGCGGCGACGTATTGGAGGTACCGGTTTCCGACGAGGGTATCCGTGGTGCAGAGTGTTAGGACGAAGTCACGATACGCGCCGACCATCAGGCATGGACTCGTGATGGACAACCGCGCTCCGTCGGCCACTCTGACAAACGTCTGCCCCATCGCTGCCATTCATCGTCTTGATCGTCAGTACGCCTGGCGCCACGGCGGCGTCATAGATGAGGTCCGACCGGCCCTGATTCGCGCGAGCTCCACAGCGGTTCCAGCGCTCCGTTGCGAATGCGAACGATCTCGTCGTCGATCGCTCCTCCCTCGGCTCGCAGACGCACTGCGAGCAGCCCCTGGTTAAGGAGCGTCGGAAAATCGGCGAGTTCCGCTGCGACGCGCTGCGGGGTCCCCGAGAGCGCGCGCGGATCGCCGTAACGGTACAGCGTACGATCGACGACGAGGTAAAGCTCAGTCCCTTCGAGCAGGACCGCGGACCCTTGTCCGATTGGGCGATGGCCGGCCGGATAGCGACTAGGTTCAGGCGTCAAATCGACTGCGGGCGAGAGAGCACCGGTCGTGAGATTCGCGCGCACGATCGTCGCCGGGCGATAGACGTCCGGCCGGCCGAAGCAGCACCGCTCGTCAAGGACGGCAATATTTCCGATCTCGCCGACCACCACCAGGTCTTCCTGCTCAGGCACGATGACGCTCAGGCGTTTGCAATCGACAATCGCCCCGTTCCCCCTGAGATAGGCTCCATCGGACCATCCGGAGATTTCGTAGGCGCAAGAGCCGAGCGGCGCAATGTTCGAGATGGCCTCCGTGTCGAACGCGGTGTCGGAACGTGCCAAGATGCGCCCCGAAGCGGCGTCCATGCGCACGAGGCGGCCACCCCTGCAACCGACGATGAGGTCGTCCGCGTTGCGGACCATCGCTGAAACGCCCCAGAACGCCGTGTTTTCCGTCGGCGTCGGACAAACGGCACGACGTTCCCACAGCACGCGGCCGCTGGTGAGCGCCCGGGATACGATCGCTCCCGTTGCGCCGTAGGAGACGGCGCCGTCGCCCACCACGATCGCCGATGTGCCCCCGCCATGCTGCCAACGCAGTCGGCCCGTCGCGGGATCGAGGACGCGAACGTCAGACCGGCCTCCGATCACGACGGCGGCGTCGCCGAGGCGCACCTGCGAGAGATCCCAACGCGGCGGCAGCGCGTACCGCCACGCCGGCGTGGTGTCCCGAACCGATGCCGTGGCGCAGCCGTACCGTTCGATCCGGTCGTCGAGGTCACCGGTTGCGGCGGTGCACGCATGCCGCGCACAGTCCCATCGCGGTGCAGATCACCAAGGCCCGCATCGCTAGTGCGTTCCCTTCGAAGCGAACGCCGCCTCCGGCTCCGCCGAGCAGCGTAGGATCGTCGTACTGCGCAGGTTCGTTTCAGCCTCGATGATGATGGCTCCGCAGAGGTCGGTGCGGTACGTCCGCACTCCGGCGCTTCGCAGTGTTGCAAGCGTCATTACCGCGGGGTGTCCGAAGAGATTGTGCCGGCCGACGCTGATGACGGCGACTCGTGGACGGACGGCGGCGATAAAGCCCGGCGACGACGAATAGGCGGACCCGTGATGACCCACCTTGAGCACGTCGGCGCGCAGGCCCGCGCCGCTCTCGAGCAGACGCTGCTCCGCCTGAAACCCCGCGTCTCCCATGAACAACATGCGGAAATTCCGATAGACGAGCATGACGACGACCGAGTTCTCGTTGACGTCGTTTGTTCCGTCGGCGAAGAGCGCGCCGCAAGGGGAGAGCACGGAAAGCGCCACGCCGTCGTCGGTCGACCACCGGTCACCGCACCTCGCGACGCGGATCGGGACCTGACGCAACGCCGCCTCGCGAAGCCCGTCATTGAACGCGCGTCCGCCGTAGCGCTGGCCGCTGTCCGCGATTGCATCGACGCGCAAAGCGCGGACGACCGGTGCAAAGCCGCCGACGTGATCGCCGTGGGGATGCGTGTTCAGCAGCAAATCGACGCGGCGGACGCCCTCGCGCAGGAGGTAGCCCAACACCACGCGCTCGCCGACGATCTCGGCCGGCGATTTGCCCTCGACCGGCGGACCCCGTTCGAGCCGGCCGCCGCTGTCGATGAGGATCGATGTGGCCGCGCGGCGTGCGGATCACGATGCCGTCGCCTTGGCCGACGTCTAACATCGTGATCGTGAGGCGGCCGTCGGGGAGCCGCAGCGTCGTCGCGAGCACGCCGATGACTGCGAGAGCATTAGGGCGGCGGCGATGCGCCCGTGCGCCGCAGCATCCGCGCCGCGGCAACTGGCGGTCGCGTCGTAGGCGACGTATCGCGATCGCCGGCGGTGGTGCGACGCGGACGTGCGCGCCCGGCAGCGAGGCGACCGCGCCGACGACGTGCAGGATCGCATCGACGTCCCAAGTCGCGATCGTCGCCGCGGCCCGCCCCAGTACCGGTATCTGCGCGCACGACCAGCGCTGCGATCCCCGCGAGCATTCCGGCGACGTCGCTGGAACGACGATCGCGTTGGCCAGCACGGCGTACGGCGCGACGAGCCCGAACGTCGCGGCGCTCAGCGGCCAAACGCCGATCTGGGTTGCCACCGTCAGCGCCAGCGCTTCGCGCACGCGTTCGGGAAGCGGCCAGCGCTCGAGCGCGCGTCCGAGCGGCCTCGCGAACAGCAGGATCGCCCCGACGCACGAGAACGACAGTGCGAACGAAACCGAGCTGACCGAGGCGGGCCAGGCAATGGCGACGACGAGCGCGGCGAGCGCCAATGCGTTCCACGACGCAAGCCGAGCGCCGCAGGCGCGCGCTAACAGCGCGACCGACACCATTACCGCCGCGCGCTGCGACGGCAGATGCGCGCCGCTGAGCCAGGCGTACGCGACCACGCATGGGATCGCGGCGAGCGACGCCGCAACGCGCGGGATGGCACACAGCCGCAAAGCACCCAACACGAGGCCCGCGATCACGCCCAGATGGAGCCCCGCCGTGACGAGCACGTGCACCGTCCCGGTTGCCTGGAACTCATCGCGAACCTCGGCGGGCAGTGTCCCGCGCTCGCCCCAGAGTGCGCCCGCGACGACTGTCGCCTCGGGCTCGCGCAGCGCCTCGCGCAGCCGGGCGGACAACAGCGCGCGCAGTCGCGCCGGCCACGTCCGCGCGTCGCGTGGATCCGGCGGAGCGCGCGCGACGACGCGGTCGGCGATCAGCTCCCCGGCAAGTCCTTCGGCCAGAGCGATAGCACGGCGCGACGGTTCGCCTGGATTACGCGCCTCGTCGAACGGAATGAGCCGTCCGCGCAGCACGAGACGATCGCCCGGGGCGGCCCACGCGCCGTGCAAATGCGCTTGGACGACGCTGCCGCCGTCGAGCGCGAACGCGAACGATGCTCCCGCGGCATCGGCTCGAACGTCGCCGGCGATTGTCCCGGCGAAGCGCGCGGTGCGCGACTCTTCGGACACCATCGCCGGATGCCCAAACCTTGCCGCCAACAGCAGGCCGGCCAATGCCATGCATGCGGCTACGCGTGCATGGCGAAAAGCGAGCGCACCAAGCGCCGCCACCGCAGTCCACACGGCAAGACCGTGCGCATCGGCGACGACCGCGCCGACAAATGCGACTGTTAGCGACAGGACCCGGAAACGAGCCATGCCCGCCTTTCACGACGGGCGCCATCTCCGACTAGTCCGTGCGACCCCAGGAGCGATGGCAGAACGTCCGCACGAAGCGATACAAGTGCGCGGTATCGCCGAGCTGAAGGCGGGTGACCGCAGCGACGAGGTTTTGCGGAACCCCTATGCGAGCAGTACGCTTTTGCCGTGCACGCACTCAAGTTCAGAAAGGGTTGCAACCAGTGCTGCGGCAATGACGAACGATGATGGCGCATTTTTAGCGGTGTCAATCCAGTGTCAGTAGAGGTGTGAGCCATCGTAAACATTCGCGCGGGCTCTCAATGCGGTACGGGCGTTGACGCTATGGACATGGACCGCACGTCGCAGCAATCCAGACCAAGGACACGGCGACGAGCACGATAAGAATTCCTATGGCAAAGCAGATTCCTGCCAGCATTCTCGACCGCCGCCACGAGAGTACACCGAAAACGAATAGTGCAATCGCGATGATATAAAACGCCGCGTATTGATGGATCGCGTACGAGAGCAGCGTTCCTAGGCTATCGAAATTTTGCTTCATCGCGCGGACCGGCCGGCTGTGCGCTCGCAGCGGAGCTATCAGTGGCCGCGTGCAAGCCCAATTCTTTGTATTTTGGCGAATCCATTGGGCGAAGGGACTTTGTGGGCAGGATTCGACTATCGGGCCTTCGGCTTGTTCAGCGCTGCAGCGGCGCGGACCAGCGTCTTGAAGGCCCCCTCGTCGATCTTGTCAGCCTCATGGAGATCGATAGCGCGCCTCGTGTTGCCGTCAAGACTGGAGTTGAATAGCCGTGAAGGATCCTTGAGCGCAGCGCCCTTGGCGAACGTCAGCTTCACGATGCTCTTGTACGTCTCGCCGGTGCAGATGATTCCGTCGTGAGACCAAACCGGAACGCCTCTCCACTTCCACTCCTCGACCACCTCAGGGTCGGCCTGCTTGATGAGAGCGCGGACGTGGGAGAGCATCTCACCCCTCCAGTCGTCCAGTTCCTTGATCCTCGCGTCGATCAGCCGAGAGGGTGATTCGCTCTTGGTTGTCGCGCTCTTGGCCGTTGAGATCTTTTTCATATCGTGTAGCACCTCAAATCAGTCTGCTGCCGTGAGTCGCTTGAGTTCGGCCTCGTACTCCTCGTCGCTCACCATGCCGTCGAGCGCGGCTTTCTGCGGCAACGAGGTGATCGTCCAATGCTCGTTGCTTTTTTCGCCTTGCGATTTGGACGTGATCACGGCGTCGCCCGGACCGTACGGGCCGGCTCCTTGAACGTTGACGGTCAAGTCGTCGAGTCCGGCGGAGTACACCGCCGACAGGCCGGCGGCCGGCGCGGCGGCGACGCGCCACGCCGACCACTGATCGAGTTCGCTGAGGTCCGCCGTGAAGACCGCGCCGCCAGTATTCGGCGTGGTGCGGATCAGCATCTGCAACTGATCGTTGACGAACGCCGCGCCCAACACTTGGGCGTCTTCGATGACGTACGTTCCAGCCCAGAGTTGCGTTCCGCCGGGCTTGGCGCCGGCTGCGGACGGGGTTTCGATCGTAAGCTGACCGCTCGGGTCGGACGCGCTCGCGCTTAGCAACGTTGCCGGTGCGCACTCGGGCGCGAACGTGTAGGTCCACGGAAACGAGTCCGTTCCGGCCGGCGTGAACGTCCACACTTCGTTGGATGCACCGTTGTAGCCGCCGACCGTTCCTTGCACGCTCGTCCCGGGCGGCCAGGGGCCGTCCCCCGCAATGTTCATAAAGGCGGCGTTGCGCAGGGAATTCAGGGCCACGGTGTCGCCGTCCGACGTGGCGCGCCACAGCGTCGTCCCGTCCAGGCCGTACTGTTTGAGCGGCATCGACAGCAGTTTTCCGCCGGCGCCATAGATCATCGAGATGGCGCGCGGCTGTCCGTTCTTGATGCTCCAAAGGCTCACGAGGGCGAAGCCGCCGGTCTGGGCGTCGTAGACCGTTTGCCACAAGAGCGTGTCGGTGACGTCGCTCGCGTCTTGGACCACGACCCATCCCGGCGGGACGAACGCCAGCGCCAGTGCCTCACCGTTTGGTCCCTGACAGCCAGGACTGATCACGTATAGCACGCGGTTCCTCCAAGCAACGATTGCAGGAAGATGCCCTTCGCGGTCGTCGGCGGTCCACGCCTTGTGGTGATAGGCATCATGTCGACGCTTTCCGCAGGTCGTCGACTCGGCTAGACGAAGCGACACGAGCGTGTGGGTGCGAAGCGCCTTTTCGTCGCTCCTAGTGGTTGGCATGATCGTCACCTCGCCGGTTGAAACTCGCGCCCAAGGCGCGCTGCCGACCGGTGTCGTGACATGTCCGAGCCCGATGCCGCTCACCGCGAGTCCCGTTCCTGCATCGACCGCGACGCCGGCGCCCGGGCCCGCACCGCCGGTGTCAAGCGCCGCGCCATCCGTTTCGCCGGCGGCGCCGAGCGCGGCGCCGCGGCCGCCGGCTCCGCTGCGCGTGATGCCGTCGAAGCTTCAGCTCAACATGCGAATGTGCGCGCGCATCGTCGTCGCGACGCACGCGCCGCCGCTGCTCGCGACGGTGACCACCGGCGCCGCCGCGGTCGCGCCGCAGCCCGACGGATCGCTCATCGTGTACGGAGCGCACGACGGCACCGATACGGTGACTATCGTCGATGCAGCCGCCGCGACCGCGACGGTTCCGGTTCTCGTAGCGCCCGATGCAGGTACGGTGCCGGCTTCCGTCACGCTGCAGCTCGCGGGCGGCGGACTCAGCCCGGATTTCGAGAGCCTGGCGCTGGCGAACGAAGTATCGCGGACGGCGAGCTTGCGGCCCGGTGCAGTGGTGAGCCCGATCGACCCGCGCAGCTTTCCGGCGGCCGCCGCGAACGGGCTGTCGTGGGCGGGCGCGTTGCCGCTCGTGCTGTCGGGAGGCGGTCGCTGGCGCGACGTCGCCGGCAGCGTTCCCGTGCAGGTGCAAGTCGTGCAGTTGCCGCCGCTGCAGCCCGACCTGTTGTTCGATAGCGACGATCCCGAGACGATCCTCGACGGTCAAGCAGGCGTCGTGTTTCACGGCGCGCTGTCAGTGCAAGCTCCGACGGCGCGCGTGTTCGCGTACCATGAGTTCGAATCGACGGGCCGACAGCTTTACCTCGTCCTCGCGTCGGCCGGAGCGGGTCACGTGCAGATCGTCGGCGATGCGGCGGGACCGAGTTACACGACGTACGCCGGGCACGTGATGTCCGTGCGCTTCCTCCAAGTGCGCCGGCTGCAGCGCACCGTCGTCGCAACGATCGACGCGAATCCGATGGTACTCGACGTGGGCGGGGCCAGCGAGGCGCATCGGCTCGTCACCGGCATCTACGACCTGCGGTTGATCGACGGTGGACCCGTCGACGTGTACCTCGTGGCGGGCTTTGCATCCGGAGACCCGGGGCCGCTCGCACTGATCGGCGCGCCGTCGTCACCGCCGCCGGTGAAAGACGGGCACGACCGCGCGGGCGTCTATCCGCTCGGCGCGATTCCGCCCATCTGGCTCTCGGCGAGCATCACGCAAGCGTACCGGCGCCCGCACGAGATCGGCACGTTCGCGGTGGTCGGATCGTGGGCGCTGCCGCCGACCACCGGCGTGCGCTACCTCGGCGGGGACTACGGCGTCACGCGCCGGTTTCAACTCACCATGACCAACGCCACCGACCAGCCCGGCACGATTTATTTCTACCTGGCGCCGTCGCTGGCCGGCGCGACGACCTCGATCCTCTTCGACGGCGACGGGGTGACCGCCGACGGCCGCGCCAAGGCGTTCGAGACGGTTTGTCTGCAGGCGTCGAGCGCTGCCGCGACCTTTGCGGAACGGTACGTGTTGCGTGCGTTCGTCATCCCACCGACGCGCGGAGGCCCGCCGGTGGTCGTCACCGGCGACTACATGACCGACGGCGGCTCGACGTATCCCGTCGAGCTCGGACTGACGCTCGACCCACCACCGACGCCGCCTCCGAAACCGATGTGCACGGCGCCGCCGGCCGTGCCTTCACCCCTCGCCCTCGCCCTCGCCCTGACTAGCGGTGCGTCGAGCTCACGACGGATAAACAGTCTTCGCCCGCGCTCGAGCCGTGAACGTGCGCCCACATGTGAACCAAGCCGGTGAATGTCTGTGGACCCTTCGGGGGATGTGCCGGCTGGCCCGGCTTCCACGACGCGACCCAGCTTGGTACGAAAACCAGGACCGGGAGAAACGGCTCCTGGACGGCGACGCACGATCCCGCCGACACCGCGCCGAGAATTTTCCCCAAACTGCCTTTGCTGAACGTTCCGTCCGGGTTGATGAACTCGACGGGCGGCCGGCTCCGCAGCAGACGATGCCTGAGCATGATGAGTGCCGTCGGCATCTTCGGGCCGATGAGCTCGCCGGCGACGAACTCCAGGTTGCGACGCGCGCCGGCGCCTGTGTCCGCGATGGCATACTGGGCGCGGATGGGGCCGATGTTTGCCGCGTTGCGGCGATCGGTGACGTCGGTCATCTCTTCTAGGAGATCCGACGCGACTTGCCGGGTGACGACCGGCGGCGATCCGCGCAGCGAACCCGGCGCCGATCGCGGCGCTACGTTGCGCGGAAAGTGGTACGCGAACGTCGCGAGGTGAACCCAACCGTCGTACGAATCGCGCGTCAGTTTTTGCAGGATCTGGTACTTCGGATCGGTCGTGACCGGAGCATCGCCGTTGAGCGTCGGTGAATACGGCATAAGCTTCGCGTCGCTGAAGTCGTCGTTGTAGTAGTCGCTCGAATACCCGGCCGTGACGAGATCGCGGAACGACTGCGCGTTGATCGTCTGCCACAGTCCTGCGTTCTTCTGCCGCTCCCACGGATTGAACGATTGCCGTCCGCTGTCGGCCTCGTCGATCAGCACCGTGAGCAGACGCGCCGCGGGGCCGCCGGTGCCGGTGTAGCCGGGATCGGCGTTGAGCAGTCGCGCGCCGATGAGCAGAACCGTCCGCCGCTGCGTCTCGGATTCGGCCACGGACTGCAACGACAGGAGTGCGGCAGTAGCGCGCTGCTCGCGAACGCTCTGTAGGAACGATTCCTTCGCCTGGTCCTGCTTCGCGGTTTTCGCCGAAGCATCGACGTACGAGCCGCCGAACGCCGACGCGATCTCCGGCGCGACGACGAGCTGCTCGAACTTCGTGTTGTAGTCGCGCTGATGCTGCTGGGCGGTACCGATGGCGGTGAATACCGAAACCCCCGTCGCGATCAAGCTCGCGATGACCGTCGGGGCGGCATACTGCGCGAGCATCGTGCCGATCCACGAGGGCCCAGAAGCATCCGGCGTCCGTTTTGGGCCCATGTCGTCACCCATGGAACCACTTTTAGCGCTAACAAGGGCGGCCTGGCAAGCGAGGCGACGGCGTGGGGGCTCCGTCGACCGCAAAATAGCGTACGCAATAGAAAAACTTCGCTTCAGCGGGGGGCGAGGCGGAGCGAAGGCCCGCCCGGCCGGGGGAGAGCGTCCCGGGAAGCCGAACGGTTGGTGCTCGCATGCGTATCGTCGTCACCGGCGGAGCCGGCTTCATCGGGTCGCACATTGTCGACGCCTTCTGTGACGAGGGTCACGAGGTCGTCGTCGTCGACAGCCTCTGGTCGCACGGCGGCGGACGGCGCGAGAACATCCCCGACGGCGTCTCGTTCGTGCACATGGACATTCGGGACGACGGTATCGGCCGGATCTTCAGCGAGTTCAAGCCCGAGATCGTGTGCCATCATGCGGCACAGCACTCGGTGGCGATCGGCGCGCGCGACCCGAAGCTCGACGCGAACGTCAACGTCGTCGGGATGCTCAACGTGCTCGAGGCGTCGGTCAAGGCCGGCACGCGCAAGGTGATCTTCGCGTCGAGCGCGGCGACCTACGGCGACGTCGACGCCATGCCGGTCGACGAGAGCTCGCCGCAACGTCCCGTCTCGCCGTACGGCATCACGAAGATGGTCACCGAGCACTATCTGCGCTTCTACCGGTCGGAACACGGGCTCGACTACACCGCGCTGCGCTATGGGAACGTGTACGGACCGCGCCAGGATCCCAACGGCGAAGCCGGCGTCATCGCCATCTTCCTGGGCAAATTCTTGCAGAAGCAGGGCGTGCGCATCGATTGGGACGGTGAGCAGACGCGCGATTACATCTACGTCGGCGACGTCGTGCGCGCCAACGTCGCGGCGCTCGCCGGCGGCGGCGGCGAAATCTATGCGATCGGGGCCGGCAAGCGCACGTCGGTGAACCAGGTCTACCAGGCCATCGTCGAGGTGACCGGTTTCGAAGCGCCGATCGAGCGCGCGCCACGCCGGCCCGGCGACGCGCGCGAGGTCTACTTCAACCCGGCCAAAGCGAAACGCGAGCTCGGCTGGGAAGCCGAGGTCTCCCTCATCGACGGGATGCGCAAGACCTACGACTACTTCCGCGACCGCGAGAAGCTGATCACGCCCGTCCGCTAGGGTACTGGGTGGACGTCGGTCGGGGCTTGCGGCGGGGTTTTGATCGCGAGGATCTTCAGGTTCGCGTCGGTGGTGCCGGCGTGCGGGGTCCCCATCGGGATGATCAACAGCATTCCGGCATGGAGCGGTATCTGCTTGTCACCCAGCCACTCCGTTCCCGAGCCGGAGATCACGTACTGGATCTCGTTCGCGTCGGCATGATAGTGCTTGATGACGGTGCCGATCTGGATCGCCGCCGTTGCGCCGTCGGCGACGGCGAGCGTTTTCGCGCGCAGATTCGGCGATGCGGCGGACGGCGGCGGCAGGTCGGCGGGCGTGATCGCGGCGAGGTCGATGACCGCCGGCTGCAGCGGCGGCATCGCGGCGCTCGCGGTTTGCGGGACGTGAGCGACGGCCAAGCCCGCGCCGAAGGCGAGGGCGGCGATCGCGGCGGTACGGATGGCAATGTGCGTCATGGCGCCGTCTGCGCGAACGGTCGCTCGCTTCCCTTTGCGAGCGCGTAGGCGACGGCAAAGGCGACGAAGTAGCTGACGTCGCCGAGCTGCGGGTGCGCCGCGGCCAGTGGTCCGGTGAACCAGGACTGCTGCCAGAACGGCAGCGACGCCGCGATCCCGGCGACCCAGGCGATGAGCGCTCGCGCATTCGTCGCGTGCAACGGTCGAGCCGCGGGTCGCGAGCAGCACCGCGGCCCACGGCGCGGCCCAGATCGACAGCAGCGAGAGAAAGTTGGTGTACAAGTGCGCGGTACCGGTCGGATCGCTTCCAGCCAGCGCCAGCGCGCCGCCCAGCACCCCGACGGCCAACGCCGATTGCCAGCGCAGCAGCGTCCAGCGCACCACCGCGGCCGCGAGACAGCCGACGGCTAGTGCGGTGAGCGCGACGATCCATGGCGCGAACCGGGCGGTCGGGTCGTTCGCGCGAGCGGCGAGCAAGAGCGCGGCGGCGAGCAGCGCGATCGACGCGCCCGTCGCGAGCGCGAACGCGGGGCGCCGCCGCGCGTCCCACGCGACGAGCGCCGAGAGCGCACCCGAATAGAGGTTGAGGCAATTCGCGCTGATCGTTCCGATCAGGACCGTGATCAGGCCGATCGTGGCGAGCGGCCCGCCGCCGAACAACAGGACGATCGTATCGGCCGGCGTCGCACCGGCAATCCCCGGCCCGCGCACCGCTGTTACCGCCGCCGCGCCGAGCAACTCGAGCAGCGTCGACGGGATGAACCCGCCGAGCGCCGCCCACGCGCTTACCGCACGCGGCGAGCTCTTCTCGGGGAGGTAGCGCGCGTAGTCGGATGCCGCCGGGCCCCAGCCGATGGCGTACGAGAACGCAAGCGCGGCCGAAAACACGATCCCGGCGATCTCCCCGCCGCCCGCCACCGGTGCGTGCGGATCGAAGGGCGCCCCGAGGTGCGCGCGCGTCAGCGTCCCGATCGCGATCAGCGCGAAACCCGCGGCCAGCGCGATCCCGGCGTAGCGCTCGAACGCGTGAATCGCGTTGTACCCGTAGATCGCCAACGCGACCTGGACGCGCAAGCATGATCGCGAGCGCGTACGGATACGCGATGTGCGCGAGCGCGCCGAGCGCCTGGGCGCCGAACACGCTGTTGATGGCGAACCAGCCGACACCGGCCAAGAACGCCAGCACGGCCGGCACGACGTTGCCGTCGCGGCCGAAGGCGCGGCGCGAGATCACCATCTGCGGAATGCCGAAGCGCGGGCCGCCCCGCGACAGTAGGCCGACTACGGCATAGGCCAGCAGGTTGCCGCACACGATCCCGACCGCCGCGCCGGCGAACGACGTGCCGAACAGCGCCGTGGTGAGGATGCCGACGGCGAACGTCGCCGTCTCGGCGTTGGCGGCGAACCACAGCCGGAACAGATCGCTCGGGCGCCCGTGGCGTTCGTCGGCGGCGATCGCGTCGAGCCCGTGCGGCTCGACGGCGACGACGCTATCGCCGTACGTGCGCAGCTTCGCCTTGCAGTTCGGTGCTGTGCACGACGGCGACGCCGGCCTCGCGCAGCTCGTCGAGCGCGAACTGCTCGTCGGCCGGGTCGACGTTGACCGCCGCCGAAGCGTCGTCGATCACCACCGCCTCGAAACCGTCGTCGAGCGCGTCGAGCGCGGTCGCCTTGACGCAGTAGTCGGTCGCGAGCCCGCACACGAACACCCGCCGTACGCCGTGCGCGCGCAGGTCGTCGGCCAGCGAGGTCGCCGCGAACCCGCTGTACCCGTCGGTCTCGCGGTCGATCCCCTTGTCGACGATGACGTCGATCTTGCCGAGGTCGAGCCGCGGGTCGAACGCCGCGCCGTGCGTGTTCGCCACGCAGTGCTCCGGCCACGGTCCACCTTGGGCGCTGAACGACGAATGATCCGGCGGATGCCAGTCGCGCGTCGCGTACACGCGAGCAAACCGCGGCGCAATCGCGTCGATCGGCGCAAAGATGCGCTCGCCCTCCGCCACGCCGAGCGCTCCTCCCGGCAAGAAGTCATGTTGCACGTCGACGACGACCAGCGCGTCGTCGGATTGAATCTCGTAGATCATATCAAGCTGCCACGATGTTGAGGAGCTTGTCTGGGACGAAGATGCGTTTGCGGACTTCCTTGCCGTCGATTTGCGCCGTGACCGACGGCTGTTGCATCGCGAGCTCGAAGGCCGCCTCCTCGGCGATGCCCGGGGCCGCTTGTACGCGGGCGCGGACCTTGCCGTTCACCTGCACGACCAGGGTGATCTCGTCGACGGCGAGCGCCGCCGGATCCGGATCGATCCAGCGCTCGGTATGGACGCTGTTCGGGTAGCCCATCTGCGACCACAGCTCGTCGGCGAGGTGCGGAGCGAAGGGGGCCAGCACGACCGGCAGCGCGTGCACGACGTAGCGCACCGCCGGATCGCCGGCGCCGCCGGGTTCGCGCAGCGCGGCGGTGAGCAGGTTGATCAGCTCGTCCAGCTTCGCCGTCGTGACGTTGTAGTGGAAGCGATGCGTCTCGGTCTCGTTCATGCCGGACTCGAGCGCAACGTGCAGCGCCCGCACCAGGCCGCGCTGGGCGTCGCCGCGCATCTCCGGCAGCCGGTCGAGCGCGGCGTCGCGCACGCCCGCGGCCAGCGGCTCGACGGCGCGCCACACGCGCTGCACGAAGCGCACCCGGCCGATGATGCCCTCGTCGGTCCAGTCCAGCGTGTCCTCGGGCGGTGCGGCTTTGAGCAGGAACAACCGCATCGCGTCGATGCCGTACCGCTCGACCGTGTCGTCGATGCTGACCACGTTGCCGCGCGACTTCGACATCTTCTCGCTGTTGTAGAGCAGGGTGCCCTGGTTGAACAGCCGGGTGAACGGCTCGTCGTCGCCGGTGACGTAACCCGCGTCGATCATGAACATGTAGAAGAAGCGCGCGTAGAGCAGGTGCAGCACCGCGTGCTCCGCGCCGCCGATGTACTGATCGACCGGCAGCCAGCGCGACGCGGTCTGGACGTCAAACGGGGCATTGTCGTTGTGCGGATCGAGATAGCGCACGTAGTACCACGACGAGTCGACGAAGGTGTCCATCGTGTCGGGGTCGCGGGTTGCCGCGCCGCCGCAGCGCGGGCAGGTCGTGTTCACGAATGCCGCATCGTTGGCGAGCGGCGAACCCTGCCCGGTGAACGCCACGTTCTTCGGCAGCAGCACCGGGAGCTGATCGTCCGGGCACGGCGACCGTACCGTCGACGGGACAGTAGACGATCGGGATCGGCGTGCCCCAGTAACGCTGGCGTGACAGCAGCCAATCGCGAATGCGGTAGTTCGTCGTGATCTTGCCGCGGCCCATCGCTTCGAGGCGCGTACCGATCGCGCGCCGCGCCGTCGCCGACTTCATCCCGATGTACTCGCCCGAAGCGATCAGCTTCCCGTCCTCGACGTAGGCTTGGGCGAGCGGCGCCTGGAGCGAACCGTCGGGCGTCGTGATGACTTGGGCGATCGGCAGCCCATGCTTGCGCGCGAACTCGAAGTCGCGCTCGTCGTGCGCCGGCACGCCCATCACGGCCCCCGTCCCGTATTCGGCGAGCACGTAGTTGGTGACCCAGATCGGAATGCGCTCGCGCGAGAGCGGGTTGATCGCGAACGCGCCGGTCGGCACCCCGGTCTTCTCCATCAGTTGCGTGCGTTCGAGCTCGCTCTTGCTCTGAAGCGTGGCCGCGAACTCCTCGATCCGGCGGCGCGACTTGGGCATCTTCTCGAGGATCATCGCGACGACCGGATGCTCGGGCGCCACCGCTACGAACGTCGCGCCGAAGACCGTGTCGATCCGCGTGGTGAACACGTCGATCTGCGCCTCGGCGTTCTCGACGTCGAACGAGAACGTGACGCCTTCGCTCTTGCCGATCCAATTGCGCTGCATCGTGCGAATGCGGTCGGGCCAGCCGTCGAGCCGGTCGAGTCCGGCCAGCAGCCGTTCCACGTAGTCCGTGATCTTGAAGAACCACTGCGCGAGGTTGCGGCGCTCGACCGCCGCGCCGCAGCGCCAGCAGCGGCCGTTCTCCACCTGCTCGTTGGCCAGTACGGTCCGGTCGATGGGGCACCAGTTCACCGGCGCCTCGCGTTTGTACGCGAGCCCGCGCTCGAACATGCGAATGAAGAACCACTGGTTCCAGCGGTAATACTCCGGATCGCACGACGCGATCTCGCGCGTCCAGTCGTAGCTCGTCCCGATCAGCCGGATCTGGCGGCGCATGTTCGCGATGTTCTCGCGCGTCCACGTTTCGGGGTCGATGCCGCGCTGGATCGCGGCGTTCTCGGCCGGCAGACCGAACGCGTCCCAGCCCATCGGGTGGACGACGTTCTGGCCGCGCATGCGGTGGATCCGCGCGATCGCGTCGCCGAGGGTGTAGTTCTTCGCGTGGCCGACGTGCAGATCGCCCGACGGGTACGGGAGCATCTCGAGGACGTAATACTTCGGGCGCGGGTCGTCGTCGTGCGCGACGTAGATCCCCTCGCGTTCCCAGCGCTCCTGCCAGGCGCGCTCCACGGCGCGGAAATCGTACGCGTTCTCCTCGGGCATGAGCCCTCAGTCTACACCACTCCGGCCCGGAGCCCTAGCCGCAGGCGTCGCAACGCGTGATGGAGCGGCATGAAACGTCTGCTGGTCGTTCTGGCGGTGGCCGCGGTCGGTGTTCTCGTGCTGCTCCGTCCCGCGCCGCCGCCCGCCGCCCCTGCCGCCGGTTGGTCCGCGACGGCAGACGCCGGCACGGCGTGGTCGACCGGCGTGCCGCGCCGCCGCGCGCGGCGTGACCCGCAGGCGGCGAACCGCACCGGAGCGCGCGTTGGTGTACGTCGCGGGCGAGGTGGTGAAGCCCGGCGTCTATCCGGTCGGCGCGCAGGCGCGGGTCGGCGACGCTCTTGCGCTCGCCGGAGGGGTCCGCCCGGACGCCGACCTGGTCGCGGTGAATTTGGCGGCTCACGTCGGCGACGGCGAAGAAGTGGTCGTTCCGGTCCGCGGCGCTCCGAGCCGAGCCGGCGCCCCGCGGCGGCGCACTGCGAGTCACGGCGCGCGCCGCAGCCCCGGCCCGCGCCGCGCCGGCAACCGTAAACGCTCGCGCTCGGCCGGCCGAGGGACGCGTGCCGGCGGTCCGCCGCCGGCCGCCGAGGTCGACATCAACACCGCCGACGCCGAAACGCTCGCCACGATCCCCGGGGTCGGCGCCGGCTTGGCGGAGCGTATCGTCGCGTTTCGCAGCGCGAACGGCCCGTTCGCGACGGTCGACGAATTGCTCGACGTCTCCGGCATCACCGATCGCCGCCTCGAAGCGATGCTGCCGTTCGTCGTCGCGCGCTGACGCCTACCGCGTTGCCGAGCAAATCGCGCGCCGCATCGATCGTCGGGACGCGGCGATAGTTACTGTAGACGAACGTTGCCGACCCGCCGCCGCGAAGCACTCCGTAGTGCGCCTTGAAATCGATCGTCGCTCGTAGGGGCACCCACAGGCCGCCCGTTTGGCCGAACGCGATCGCCTGCGTGCTTTGGTCCAGGTCGCTTTGATTTTGAACGTACGGCGACTGACCGAGCGACACCACCCGCTTCGCCTGCGAGTCGAGAACGAATACGCCTGAGGCATGCACTTCGTCCTGACGATCGCTCTGGAACGCGACGGACACTTGGCCGGGGCGGCACTGGGTGCAAGGGACGACAGCGTACCGGTACTCATTTACGTATTTCGACAGGAACGCCCAGTGGAACGGGCCTCTGCGCCGTTCTTCCTCGTTCCTTCGAATCGTGTCGCTCGCGATCGTTGCGGCGTCTTCGCGTTTTCCGTCGGATTGCTCCGACACGACGCGCACCTCGACGATCTCGTAGTCGTTGAGAACCTGGTCTTCGACTTCGGCCGATGTCGTCGAGAGAACGCCCGCGGTGGCTTGCTGGGCCGTCTCCGATCGGCGAACGACGTAGCCGGCCGTCTCACGGTCGAACTCCTGTGCTAGGGAACGCACCAGCGCGGTCGGGTCGACGGCCGGGGTCTCTCCCTGCGCCGGCAGCGAGCCGGTCAGCCGCGACGGCACAGGCCAAGAACAAAAGAACGTTTCGGGCGCGCAGGGCCGGGGAGTTCATCCGTCGAGCGGGTTCGCCGAGAGAGGCTCGGCGACTTCTCGGGTAGGGAAGCAGACGATGATACGCACCGTGCTCGGCGCAGCCGCCGTCCTCGTCCTCGCCGCCACGACGCTGGCGGCGGCCGGAATCTCGACCGAGGCTCCGGCCGACGAGTACTTCGGCCCGTTCAAGTACAGCGCGATCTCGGTGCGGGCGAAGATCGGCGCGCTCGGGCGCGCGTATAACGAGCGCTGGGAGGACGATGCGTCGATCGTGCACGACGCGGGGCTGCTCGAGTCGTCACTGCGCGCGTGGGCGCAGCGTTATCCGAAGGATTCCTGGCTCGCCCCGACCGCGTATCACCTCGCGCAGCTCTACCAAGAAGTGCAGACCGAGGATGCGCACAACCACGCGCGCGCCGATCTACCAGTTTCTCGCCGAGACGTTCCCGACCAGCAAGGAAGCGCACATCGCGCGACTGCGCCTCCGTCAGGGTTTCCCCGCACTGCATCCCGAGCCGCCGGTCTCGCCGACCCCCAACCCCTACGCGCCGTGCGGCGCCCGCCGGCATCCGCCGCTCCGAGCGCGGGAGGCCAGCCTCACGCCGAGCGCAGCGCCGGCGGCCACCCCTCCGGCCGCGAGCCCGCTCCGCGCGACCCCGACGGTCGCGCCGTCATCGACGCCGTCGCCGGCCTCGTCGGTGAAGCCCGCGGCGAAGACGCCCTGAAGAAGCTACCAGCCTCCGCCGGAGTCGCCGCCACCACCGCCGCCGGAGTCACCGCCGCCGCCCCAGCCGCCGCCGCCGGAGTCGCCGCCGCGAATCACCCCATGACGCGCCGCCGATGTTCGAGTTGTCGATCTGGCCGGCATCGCTCTGCCAGCCGCCCGAGTCGGGCGTGTTCCCGTCGACGCCGCCGGTACCGCCGACTTGGTTGCCGTCGCCCCCGTATCCGCCGCCTAAGCCGCCACGGTTGCCGAAGAGCTCGTTGCCCAGGAACGCGCCGCCGAGCCCACCGAGCAGGCCGCTCCAGAATCCGCCGCCGCCTCCGTAGCCGCCGCCGTAACCGGGACCGCCGTAGCCCGGGCCGCCCCCGTAACCAGGCCCGCCGTAGCCGGGACCAGGCCCGTACATGCGCGGACCGGCGATCGCCCGGAAGATCCCGCGGATGATGAAGAAGATGACCGCCAGGATGATGATCCACCAGATCCAGCCCATGTTCCAACCTCCCGAAGAGCTGCGCCGAACGCCGTACGCGGTCGATCCGGCCGGTTTGCGCGCGTTGTTCAGCGACGATTCGTGACCGCGATACGTGTTGACGATCACGCTGACGGCATTCTCGACGCCGCCGTCGAAATCGTTGGCCTTGAACGACGTGCGCATCGTGAGGGCGATCGGGTTGAACGAACCCGACGGAAAGAACTGCGCGGACGCGGTGTCGCCGGCGATGCGAATTTCGTGCTCGGCCTTCGCGATGTAGATTTCGACGCCGTTGACCTGCAGTTGCGAAAAACTGTTCTTGATGGCCGTGTCGGCGTTGACGCCGCCCAGCGACGGCGTGGTCACCACGACGACCTCTTTACCGGTCTGGGCGACCAATCCGCCGACCTGCGTGTTGATCTGCGCGATCGCGCCGGCCGACAGCATGTGCGCGTCGTCGATCACATAGCTGCTGCGCGCGGCGAATGCGGGTGCGACCGTGGCGGCCAGGGCGACGGTAAGGGCGGCAAAGGCAGCGAGCGCTGCCGGCGGTTTCATCGGTAGAGGTCCTCCGCGTCGAAGTACCCGGCCCCGCCCGGGAAGTTCCGTTTTACCGAACGATGAAGAGCGCGACGCCGACCGAGGTCAGCACGAAGATCGACAGCACGATCCACACGAAGACCTTCACGAGGAGCTTCCCGCGCACCGCGCGAGCGGCGATAGGGTTTCGGCCTCACTGCGCCTCCGCCCGAACTTCGGCGACCCGCCCCCAAAGCCGCTCCAGGTTGTAGAACTGTCGCTGCTCGGGGGTGAATACGTGCGCCACGACGTGCCCGAGATCGATCAGGATCCAGCCGCCGTCGGCGTGTCCCTCCAACCGCGGCCGCAGCCCCGCGACCTCGGCTTTCTCGACGATCGCATCGGCGACCGACCGCGTTTGGATCGTCGAGCGGCCGGTGACGACCACGAACGCGTCCGCGACGATCGTCCGTCCGGTAAGGTCGAGCACGGCAATGTCCTCGCCTTTCTTCTCCTCGGCGGCTTCGCGTACGAGCGCGACCAGATCGATTTCAGGCAGGGCTTCTCTCCTGTGCGGATGCCATGATGCCGTACCGCCGCGCGGCGGCCAGCGTTTCGGGGGCGACCGCGAGACCGCGGACGCCGAGGTAAGCGATCGACGAGAGGAGCAGCGCGCGCATCGCTGCGTCGAGGTCGCGGAAGGCCAGCGCGGCGAGCTCCGGCCGATCCGGAAAGGAACGTCCGGGCTCAAGGCCGTCGGCGAGATACACCACCGCGTCCAACGGAGTCATGACCCCATCGGCGAGCGTGTGTTTGCGGATTGCCGACAAGACGTCGGAATCGTCGACCGCGAACCGCTCGCGAGCCAGCTCGGCGCTCAGACGCGCGTGCAGCACGATCGGGTTGGCGCGTTCGAAGGCCCCAATCGACATCCCGCGCTCGGCGCACTCGCGCAGCAGCCGCTCCGCCGGGTAGAGCCGGGCGAGGTCGTGCAACAGGCCGGCGATGCGGGCACGCAGCGGATCGGCGCCGTGCGCCGCCGCGAGCCGCTCGGCCATGCGCGCGACGCGCAGCACGTGCGCGTAGCGATACCGCTGGTCGAACGCCTCGCGCACCGCGCGAGCGGCGCTCACGAAGGCGACGCCGTCACCCGCGAATGCTGCGATGCCGCGAGAGCTCAGTGGCGTATCTCGCGGAACACGCTTGCGCCGATCGCGCGTCCGCCGAGCTTCGCCGGCGCGTACGTGTCATGACCGACCTCTGCAACCAAACGCTGATCGAAGCCGGCATCGTCGCTCGCGACGACGACCGAGACGTTGCGCACGACGCCGCCGCGATCGAGGTCGAGCCGCAGCACCGTCGCCTGCGCGCCGCTCCCGTCGGCGATCGCGCTGCGTTTGAGGGCCGGCGCGACGAAGGGGAAGCGCGGCTGATTCGGCGTCGGATCGCGCACGTACCCCAGCCGCAGCAGCGTCGCGCGGTCGCCGACGATGATGTGCGCGAGCTTCGAACTCGTCGCGTCGAACACCAAAACGACGTCCTCGACGTCGCTGCGGCGAAACACGCGAAAGTTCGTGCCGTCCGTTTCGGCGTCGGCGGCGAGCTCGTCGCGCGCGCCGATCGAGGTCGTGGCTGCCGAACGTGAAGCGATGCGTCGTCCCGTCGAGGTCGAGCGCGTAGGTCGTGCCGGCTGGAAACACCAGGTCGACCGCGTGGATCGTCGCGTCGTCGTCGATGATGGCGGTCACGCTCGAGGCGAGGTCGCCGAACACGATGTGCTGACCGTCGTCGCGCGTCGCCACCGATGCCGGCGGGCCGTAGGCGCGCACCAGCGCGGCGAGCGGACGGTGGAGCAGGTCGGCGGCCGGCGGGGTCATCATCCTTCGTCCGCCGCCGGGCGGCGGGCGATCTCGTCGTCCAGCGCGGCGCGCAGGACGCGCAGGCGCGCGGCGTAGAGCTCGCCCTTGAGGTTGCCCGCCCACATCACCAGCGCGTTCTCACCGTTGTCGCTGTAATATCCGCGCCGCGTCGAGACGGTCGTAAAGCCGTATTTGCGATACAGCTTCTGCGCCGCATCGTTTGATTCGCGCACCTCGAGCGTGATCCACGACGCGCCCTGCGCGATGGCCCGGTCGAGCAGCGTGAGGAGCATCTCCTCGCCGAGCTTGAGGCGCCGGTAGTCGGGATGCACCGCGATGGTAGTGATGTGAGAATCTTCGAGGATCACCCAGATCCCGCCGTACGCGACGATCTGGCCGTCGAGCCGACCGACGAAATAGTGCGCGAGCTTGTTGTCGCGAATCTCGTTCGCGAAGGCGTTCATCGGCCACGCCGTGCTGAACGAGAGACCTTCGATGCGCAAGACCGCCGGCAGATCGGGCGCCGCCATCGTCTCGATGCGCATCGACCGCGGCGAGTCGCTGCCCGCCGGGAACAGCTCGGCCTTCACGGAGATCCGCGTTGCGTCACGGCGGGAGCTTCACCGTAGTCCGGCGCGAGGGCATGCGGCGAGGCGCTCGGGACCCGGGTTCGGGCGAGTTGGGCGATCGCGACGGCGGGCACGCTGGTCCGGACCGGCAAGGCTCGCACGGTCCAGCCGCGTTCGGCGATCTGCGAGATCACGTCCTCCGTATTCCCGGCTGCCCAAAGCGATCGCGGCGGACCGGTCAGCAGCCGGTCGAGCACCTCGGCTGTCGGTCCGCAGGCCGCCCCGATCGCTCGCCCGTCGCGCAGGCGAGCGCACACCACCCCGCGACGGCCGCGTACGACGATCAGGACGGGGTGCGGGGCGCCTTCGGGTTCGAGCGCGTCGTACGAGGACACGCCGACCAATGGCAGGCCGGTCGCGTAGGCCAGGGCCTTCGCGTAGGTGACCGCGATCCGGATGCCCGTGAACGAGCCCGGCCCGAGCCCCACCGCGATGCGGTCGAGGCCGGCCAGGCGCAGCCCGGCTCGCCCGAGCAGGGTTTCGATCAGGCCGAGTCCTGCCTCCAGCGCGTCCTGCCGCCCGGTCGCGACGACCTCGACGTTCTCGCCGTCGTCGACGGCGACCGAGAACCCGCCCAGCGCCGCGTCGAGTGCCAGGATCCTCATTCGGGGCGGGTGACGCGGACGCGGCGGGGTCCGTCCCCCACTCCGTCGATCGCGATGTCGATGCGCCGGGCCGGGAGCCGGTCTCCACCGCGCTCGGGCCACTCGACCAAGGCGATGCGGTCGGTTTCGAAGGCGTCCTCCAGCCCGAGCTCGGCCAGCTCGGCCGGATCCTCGATCCGGTACAGGTCGACGTGCTCGACCGTGGGCGCGCCGTCGTAGCGCCGGCGGAAGACGAAGGTCGGGCTGCTCACCGCCTCGGCAGAGCCGTGCAGCGCTCGAACGACGGCGCGAACGAAGGTCGTTTTGCCCGCACCCAGCGGTCCGCGCAAGCCGACGACGTCGCCCGGCCTCAGCGAACCGGCGAATTCGGCGGCGAAAGCGTCGAAGGCGGCGCGGTCGTCGAGGACGTCATCCGTAGAAGTCAGAATGGTGTTTGGTGCGTCTGCGTATGAGTGACGTCCTCGTCGGAATCATCGCCGGTGCCGTCTGTTCGGTCTTCGCGGCGGCCTTCGAGGCGTCCATCCTGACCTTGCGCTTCTTCACGCTCGGACGCATTGGCGGCGGGCTGGGCAGCAAGCTGCTGATCATCGCGATCCTCGGAGCCGTGCTGGGCGGGATCGTCGGTTTCCTGGTCGGTGCGCTGTTCAAGCAGCGCGATCCGGCCCCGCATTTGTGAACGATCGCACCGACAGCGAGCGGAACGCGGCCACGGCCGGCACGGCGCAGCACCTGGCCGACCTCGAAGCGCGTTACGAAACGCACTTGGCCGCCCTGCGAAAAAATGCTGCCGAACTCCAGGCCTCCGTGGCGCGCGACGCCGCCGCGCTCGCCGAGCCGGCCCACGGCGGCGCTTCCGGCGACCGCGACCCATCTGACCCGTAGAAAGCACCAGTGAACAACGACTCCCGGATGTCCGCAATCGCCGTCGAAGACGAGATGCGGGAGAGCTACCTCTCGTATGCGATGTCGGTCATCGCCTCGCGTGCCCTGCCCGACGTGCGCGACGGCCTCAAGCCCGTGCAGCGCCGGATCTTGTACGCGATGCGCGAGATGGGGCTCGATCCCAGCAAGCAGCATCGCAAGTGCGCCGGCGTCATCGGCGAGGTGCTCAAGAGCTTCCACCCGCACGGCGACCAATCGGTGTACGACGCGCTGGTGCGCATGGCGCAGGACTTCACGCTGCGTTATCCGCTCGTCGACGGCCACGGAAACTTCGGCTCGCCCGCGCCCGACCGGCCGGCCGCCTATCGCTACACGGAAGCACGTTTGGCACGCGCCGCGCTCGACATGCTGGCCGACATCGACAAAGAGACCGTCGACTTCGTCCCCAACTTCGACAACCAGACCGAGGAGCCGGTGGTGCTGCCGGCTCGCCTGCCGCAATTGCTCGTCAACGGCAGTTCGGGGATCGCGGTCGGCATGGCGACCAACATCCCGCCGCACAACGTGGGCGAGATCTGCGCCGCGATCGAGTACCTCATCGGGCTCGAGGTCGACGGCGAAAACCTGACCGTCGACGAGATCGACAACGGTTTGGCCGAGATCGTGCGCGGTCCGGATTTTCCGACCGGCGGCATCCTGCTCGGCCGCGAGGCGATTCGCCAGGCGTACAAGACCGGCCGCGGCTCCGTTACGCTGCGCGGCAAGGCCGAGATCGTCGAGGAGAAGGGCCGCTACAAGATCGTCATCAGCGAGATTCCGTATCAGGTCTCGACCACGCGCGTCGTCGAGGCGATCGTCGAGGCGTATCAAGAGAAGCGCATCGTCGGGATCCAGCGGCTGGACGACGAGTCGAACCGCAAGGGCATGCGCATCGTGGTCGAGCTGGCGCGCAACGCGACGCCGCAAGTCGTGCTCAACCAGCTCTACCAGCAGACGCCGCTGCAGTCCAGCTTCGCGTTCAACATGCTCGCGCTGGTGCCCGTGCGCCGCGGCGACAAGATGGAGCACACCACCGGCGCGACTTCGCCGCTCGAGCCGCAGGTGCTGAGTCTGCGCGACATGCTCGGACACTTCATCGCCCACCGCCGCAACGTCGTCGAGCGCCGCTCGCGCTACGAGCTCAACAAGGCGCTCGAGCGCGCGCACCTGCTGCTCGGCTTCCTAGTCGCGCTCGACAACATCGACCGCGTCATCTCGATCATTCGCGAGAGCGATACGGTGGAGACGGCGCGCGCGAAGCTCATCGACGAGCCGTTCGCGCTGTCGGACGCCTTTCGCCGGATGGCCGGCGCCGACGTCGCGGACGACTTCCGGCTCTCGACCCTACAGGCCGCCGCGATCGTCGACATGCGCCTGCGGACGCTGGTCGGGCTCGAGCGCCAGAAGATCCAGAACGAGTACGCCGAGCTGCAGGCGGAGATCGCCGACAAGCGCGACTTGCTCGGCAAGCCGGCGCGCATCTTGGGGGTCGTGCGGGCCGAGACGGCGGAGCTCAAAGGCCGCCTCGGCGACGCGCGACGCACGCCGGTCGAAGCGCTCGAGGGCGAGCTCTCGATCGAGGATATCATCGCCGACACCGAGGTCGTCGTCACGGCAACGGTCGGCGGCTACATCAAGCGCGTGTCGGTCGACACCTTCCGCGCGCAGAACCGCGGCGGCCGCGGCGTGATCGGCATCTCCAACCTCAAGAAGGAAGACGTCGTCCGCAACTTCTTCGTCGCGACGACGCATCAGCACGTGCTGTTCTTCACCAACAAGGGACGCGCGTTCCGCTTGCGCGCGTACGAGATTCCCGACTCGACGCGCCAAGCGCGCGGCACGGCGTTGGTCAACCTGCTGCAGCTTCCGCCGGGCGAGCTCGTGACGGCCGTCTTCCCGGTGCGCGCATTCGATACCGGGGATTACCTCGTGATGGTCACGCGCCGAGGGATCATCAAGAAATCCAAGCTTGCCGAGTTCGAGAACGTGCGGCGCAACGGCCTGATCGCGATCGGGCTCGACGAAGGCGACGAGCTACTGGCGGTCGACCTGAGCAGCGGCGACCGCGACATCATCCTGGCGACCCACGACGGGATGGCGATCCACTTCAACGAGCGCGACGTTCGCCCGATGGGCCGTCCGGCGCGCGGCGTGAAGGCGATGACCCTCGCCAAGGGCGACGAGGTCGTCGCGATGGACGTGATGGAGGACGAGCGCAGCGAGGTCCTCATCGTCACCTCGAAGGCGTTCGGGAAGCGCACGCCGATCGACGAGTACCGCCACATCACGCGCGGCGGTAAGGGCGTCAAGGCGTTCGCGAAGGAGAAAGAGATCGGCTACGTCGTCGATCAGATTCTGGTCTCACCCGACGACGAGCTTCTGATGATCACCTCGGGCAATCAGGTGATCAGGATTCCGGTCAGCCAGATCCGGCGGGCGGGCCGCTCGACCAAAGGCGTTCGCCTGCAACGTCTGGCCGAGGGCGACGAAGTCATCGCGATCGCGAACCTGGGCCAGCAGTCCAAGCGCGTCGCCGACATCACCGGAGAGGAGCCGCCGAAGGTGTAGGCGTGGGGCTCGGCTCCGGCGTTGGGCTCGGCTCCGATGTTGGGGTGGCGGACGGGGTCGGAGCGGGTGACGGCGTCGGGGTCGGCACCGCCGTCGACACGTAGTCGCCCGGTCGCGGCGTGCCGCGGCCGATGACGCGCGCCATGACGTACTTCCGCCCGACCTCGGCGACGACCAGCTCGATCGGCGCGCGCGGCCGCCCGGCGGCGTCCGCATAGTCGAACAGCACCTGCGCGACCTGGAACGGCGGCGCACCGTCGAAGAACACGAAGCCGTCGCTCAGGCGGGCGATCCGCGAGCTGGACGCCGGCGGCGGCGTGGCCGGGCGCGACCCTCACGAGCGCGAGCGGGTTGGCGGCCAGCGTCGCGCGGACGGCTCGGCCCCACTGGGTCTCGGCGGTGGCGTCGCCGGGCCGGGCGGATTCGGCGACCGGGTCGCTCTCGATCCGCACGAACTTCGCCGGCGAGACGACGCCGGTGACGCAGTTGCGCAAGGTGAAGCGCGCGACGGCGTACTCGCGGTCGATCTCCTGCGCGGTTCCCGGCAAGCGGGGAAGGCGGTCGAAGGTGGCCAGCAACGCGTAGGCGGCGTGCGCCGCGCGGCAACTCTGCTCGTCGGGCACCGACGGCTCGACGGCGGCCACGATCTTTGCCGGGCCGACGTACTCGCTCACCAGCTTGAGCCACAGCGCGGCCGGCATGGTCTGCTGCGCGTCTTCGCCGACCGCCGCCGAGACCAGGACGGTGATCGGCGCCCCGCCGGCCGGTCCGGGCACCGCCAGGGCGGCGGCGAGCGCGACGGCGACGGCAGGAAACGAGCGCACGCCCCGGTCGTTCCGGGCCGAAACCGTCGCTCCTACGGCGGGGTCGGAGTGCTCGGAGGAACGAAACCAACGCACATGAGCTCACTCGTTGACGTCACGCAGAGCACCTTTTCGACCCAGGTGCTCGGGTCCGACAAACCGGTTCTGGTCGATTTTTGGGCTCCGTGGTGCAACCCGTGCCGGATGCTGTCACCGATCGTCGAGAAGGTCGCCGGCCAGTTGGGCGATCGCGTCAGCTTCGTCAAGCTGAACACCGACGAGAACCCGCAGATCTCCGCCGACTATCAAATCTCGGGGATTCCGTGCCTGATCCTGTTCAAGGACGGCAAAGCGGTCGATCGCATCGTGGGCTTCGTTCCGGAGCAGCACATCCGCCAGATGCTCGACAAGCATCTCGACGCCGCCCGACGCGTGAGCTAAGCCGCCTCCCGGCAGTCCATCGCATTCTCGACGAACCGCGCGTAGCGCGGTTCGTCGTACTTCTCGGCGCGCCGCCGGTCAAGGCGCAGATCGCCGCGGCGCTCGCGGCCGCGCGCGCCGCCACGCCGACGCCGGCGGCGGATGTCGTCGTCGACGACGTGCTGGCGCGGCTGGCCGAGGATTCCCGGTCGAGCCTGATCGGCGTGCTCAACGGCACCGGGATCCTGCTGCACACGAACCTCGGTCGCGCCCCGCTCGCGCGCGATGCGCTCGCCGCGATCGACGACGCAGCGAGCGGCGCATCGAACCTCGAGTACGATCTCGCGGCCGGTGAACGCGGCTCGCGCTACGATCGCCTCGGCGCGTTGCTGCGCGCGGCGAGCGGCGCCGAGGACGCGCTGGTCGTCAACAACTGCGCCGCCGCCGTGTTGCTCGTGCTCGACACCTTCGCGCGCGCCCCGGACGGTTCGGCGCGCGAAGTGATCGTCGCGCGCAACGAGCTCGTCGAGATCGGCGGCGGCTTTCGTCTGCCCGACGTGCTCGCGCGCAGCGGCGCCGTGCTGGTCGAAGTCGGCGCGACGAACAAAGTCTACCTCGACGACTACGCGCGCGCGCTGACGCCGCGCACGGCGTTGCTGCTGCGCGCGCACCCGTCGAACTATCGCATCGACGGCTTTATCGCGCGCGTCTCGGGGGCGGAGCTCGCCGCGCTCGGCGTGCGCGCCGGCATTCCGGTGGTCGAAGATCTCGGCAGCGGCGCGCTCACCGATCTGCATCCCTACGGGCTTGCCGCACGAACGCACGGTGCAGGAAGTCGATCGCCGACGGGATCGACCTCGTCGCGTTCTCCGGCGACAAGTTGCTTGGCGGACCGCAAGCCGGGATCGTCGCCGGTCGCACGGCGGCGATCAAGCGGCTGCGCGCGAACCCGCTGCTGCGCGCACTGCGCGTCGGAACCACGACGCTCGCCGCGCTCGCCGCGACGCTGCGCCTGCATCTCGATCCGACGGCGTGGGATCGCATCCCCTTCTATCGCATGCTCGCGACGCCAACGACCGAGCTGCGCGCGCGTGCTGCGGCGATCGCCGCGCGGCTCGGCGAGCTCGAGTCTGCGATGGAACGCGTCGAGGGTTACGCCGGCGCGGGCGCGCTGCCGCTCGCGCCGCTGGAGTCGGTCGCGCTGGCGTGGCATGCGCCGCGCGGCGGAGTCGATGCGGCGGCGGCCCGGCTGCGGTGCGGCACGCCGCCGGTCGTCGCACGCGTCGAGGGCCGCGACGTGCTGATCGATCTGCGCACGATCCCGCCGGAACGTGACGAGGACCTGATCACCGGTCTCCGAAACGCCGCGGCATGATCTCGGCGCTGTTGCTGACGTTCGCGATTGGCGCAACGCCCGCGCCCGAGCGTACCCTTACGCCGATTACTCCGCCCGGCGGGTGCCCGAATCCGGCGATCGGCTTCTACAAATTCACGCCGGGACCCCAACGCGATATTGAGACCAGTGGCGGCGGGACGCTCGTCAACCAGTCGTCGCGAACGATCGGAAACCAGCTCATCTTGCGTTTCTGGCGTTCGGCGCAAGGGTATCCGCCGGCGGCCGCCGTTGCGTCAGCGGACGAGCGAACGCACGAAGTCCGGGCGCTTAGCGGTAGCGTTCGCAAGGTCGGCGCCGTCTGGTGCATCTTCTCGGATCCGAACCCGACCCCAGCGGATCTGCGCGACGAACCCTCGACGTAGTCCGCGATGCACGTCATCGGGACTGCCGGTCACGTCGACCACGGAAAGTCGGCGCTGGTTCGCGCGCTGACCGGAACCGACCCGGACCGTTGGATCGAAGAGAAGCTGCGCGGGATGACGCTCGACCTAGGTTTCGCGCACTTGCGATACGACGACGGCGTCGAGGCCGGGATCGTCGACGTCCCCGGTCACGAGCGATTTCTGCACAACATGCTGGCCGGCGCCGCCGGCATGGAGTTGCTGCTGCTGGTCGTCGCGGCGAACGAAGGCATTCGCCCCCAGACGCTCGAGCATCTCGCGGTGCTGGATTTCCTCAACGTCCGGCGCACGATCGCCGTGCTCGCCAAACGCGATTTGGTCGACGAGGACATGCTCGCCGAGACCTGCCGCGGCGCTCGCCGAAGCGACGCACGGAACGTTCGCGCAAGACGCGCCGGTATTCGCGGTTTCGACGGTGAGCGGAGCGGGGATCGACGAGCTGCGTGCCGCGATGCACGACGTGCTGCTCACGCTTCCGCCGCGCGCGCACGACGCGCCGGTGTTCTTGCCGGTCGATCGGGTGTTCGCATTACCGGGCCACGGTACGATCGTGACCGGCACGCTGATGCAGGGCACGCTGCACGCCGGCGACACGCTGCGGCTGCATCCCCCCGGCCGCGACGTGCGCGTGCGCTCGGTGCAGGTCTTCGGTGCCGCGCGGACGAGCGTCGCCGGCGGCGCGCGAGTGGCGGCGAACGTCGTCCGGCGTCGACGTCGGCGAGCTGCAGTCGCGGCGCCGTCCTGGCGGACCGGGTTTTCGAGTCGAGCGCGTCGCTGCGCGTTCGGTTCGGTCCGCTGCCGCAAACGCGGCCGCTGTTGCGGCGCCGTACTCCGGTGCGGGTCTATCTGGGCGCGGCCGAGATCCTCGGCACGCTGGTGTTCGATGCGAGTCCGCCCGCCGATGTCGCGGAGGTCGACGCGACGCTGCACCTGCGCCGCGCTGCAATCGCGTATCGCGGTGAAGCATTCGTCGTGCGCGCCGTCTCGCCCAAGGTGCTGCTTGGCGGCGGAACGATCGGCTCGAGCGCCGCCGCCGCTCCGGAGGAAAGCCCCGCTCCGGATGCCGACGCGATCGCGCGCGTCTTGGCGGCGTCGCGTCCCGGCGCCACGGACGGCCGCCGAGCTCGGCGCGGAAGCGAACGTGCGCGAGGAGCGAGCGGCCGAGATCGCCGACACGTTAGCAGCGCGCGGTGCCGCCCGCCGCCTGCA
The DNA here is from genome assembly GCA_963723445.1 of Vulcanimicrobiota bacterium. Lineage (GTDB taxonomy): Bacteria > Vulcanimicrobiota > Vulcanimicrobiia > Vulcanimicrobiales > Vulcanimicrobiaceae > Vulcanimicrobium. Next base: position 33,656 of record CAVRQP010000005.1, on the reverse strand, counting down.
GCGGCCGCAGGCGTACGTCGACGGCGCCGCGGCGGACGAGCTCTCCGCCCGCGTCGTCGAGGTGCTGATCCGGCGTGAGGCCGACGCGCCCTGGACGCTTGGAACGACCTCGCTCGCGTTGGCGCGCGAGCTCGCGATCGACGAGCCATTTCTCATCCGGTTGTTGGCAGCCGACGTCGAGGACGGCCGCACCGCGGCGCGGGCAGGATACTACTCGACGCTCGGACACCAGCCGCGCTTGACGGACGAGCAGCGGGCCTTCTTCGAGCGTTCGGTCGCGCCGGATTCGGCGCAGCCGCTGCTTCCGGTGCCGCTCGATCGGGTGATCGCGGAGCTCCGGCAGGCTCGCATCGCCGGTTTACCGCAGGCGTTCGACACTCTCGTCGCGACCGGCGCGCTGGTGAAGGTCGGTCCCGACGTGTACCGCGGGACGCAGATCGCGGAGATCCGCCGGCGGCTGGAGGCATCGGTCAGGCGGGACGGACCGATCACGATGGCGGCTTCCGAGACGCCGTCGGCACGTCGCGCAAGTACGCGGTTCCGCTGATGGAGTGGTTCGACGCGACCGGCGTGACGGTGCGCGACGGTGACCTCCGCACGCTGCGCCGCTCGTAAACCGCATGTTCGGGCTGGGGCCGAACGGGTAGAACGTCCTCGTTGATCCGCCCGAAGACGCCCTCTCCGCCAGGATCGGGAGGCGCCGCTGCGACCATTCTCGATCGGGATCTGCGGGCGTTCGTCGAGTCGCTCCCTCAGATCGTCTGGCGAACCACGCCCTCAGGTGAAAGCGATTTCTACGGCCGGCGCTGGTACGACTATACCGGCCTGACGCCCGATGAGTCGCTCGGGCGAAAGTGGCTGGCCGCGGTCCACTCGGACGACCGGGCCGGCGTCGCGGCCGCCTGGGACGCGGCGGTGCGCGGCGAAGCGCCCTACGACCTCCAATGCCGGATCGCCGGCCGAGATGGCGTCGCGCGCTGGTTTCTCGTCCGCGGGACGCCGCTGCGCGACGCGACGGGCACGGTCGTGCGCTGGTACGGCACCTGCACCGACATCGAAGCGCAGAAGCGCGTCGAGGCACAGTTCAGCGCCATCGCCGACGCGATCCCGCAGATGGTGTGGACCGCCCTTCCCAACGGTACGCTCGACTATTTGAACGCGCGCATCTACGAGTACGCCGGGCGCGAACACGGCGATCTGACGGGGTGGTCGTGGACGAACGTCGTTCATCGCGACGATCTGGCGATCGCACTCGCGGCACGTCGCCGCGCGACCGAATCCGGCCAACCGTACGAAGCCGAACTGCGGCTCCTGCGCGCCGACGGCGCCTACCGCTGGCACATGATGCGGGCCAGCGCGGTGCGCGATCCCGACAGCGGCGTGGTGACCCGCTGGTTCGGAACCTGCACCGACATCGACGAGCTGCACGGTGCCGCTGCGCGCGACGCATTCTTGGCACGCGCCGACGAGCTATTCGCGGTCGAGCTCGAGCCCGAAGCGATCGTGCGCGCGTGTGGCGCGCGCGGCGATCGAGTCGTTCGCCGACTACGTGCTGTTCGATCTTACCACGGAAGAGGGGACGTTACGGCGCACCGCGGTCGAGCACCGGGATCCCGCGCGCCGCGAGCCGTTCCAGCGTTCGGTCGGACAAGCACCTCCGCTCGCCCATCCGGTCCATCCGATCGCGGTCGCGTGGCGAAGCGGCGAAAGCGTGATCGTGCCGCGCATCGACGAAACGTGGTGGCGCCGTGCCGCAGCCGATGACGCGCACTATGCGCGGATGCGTGATGAGGAGCTGTCATCGCTCGTCACGGTGGTGATGACGGCGCGCGGCCGGCGCTACGGCACGTTGACGTTCTGCCGCACCGGCGGATCGCGGAACTACGGCGATGCCGATCTTGCGACCGCGGAGAACCTCGCGCGCCGCATCGGGGCCGCGCTCGAGAACGCGCGCCTCTTTCAGGAAGCGCGCGACGCCGTCGAAGCACAGCGCCGGATCGCCGCCAGTGAAGCATTTTACGCGCGCCTGGGTGAATCGCTGGCCGAGACGCTGGACCTGCGCGAAACGCTCCAGGCGGCGGCGCGCCTGTTGGTCCCGCTCTTCGCCGACTGGGCCGCGGTGAACTTGATCGACGGAAACGGCGCGCTGTTCTTGGCGGCGTCGCATCACCGGGATCCCGAGCTCGGTGCGCGGGCGAACGCGCTGCTCGACGTGCGGTACTTCGAGCGCGATGCGCCGAGCGGTTCGCCGGCGGTCGTCCGCACGAAGAAGGGGACCATCTACCGCGAGCTTCCCGAGCGGGCGTTGGATGCGATCGGAGCGCCGTATCGTGAGGCGGTGCGCGCGCTGAACGTCGTATCGGCGGTCATCGTCCCGATCGCCTACGGCGGTGCGGTGCGCGGTACGCTCGCCGCGATGTACGACGCGACGTCGGACCGGCGTTACGAGGACAACGATCAGCGTTTTGTCGCAGAAGTCGCGCGCCGGCTCGCGCCGGCAATCGCCAACGCCGAGGCCTACGAGCGCGAGCGGCGCGTCGCGCACACCTTTCAAGCAGCGGCGCTGACGACCGATCTGCCGCGGGTCAGCGGGATGGCGTTCGACGCGTTGTACGAAGCCGGACGCAGCGATGCGCTGATCGGCGGCGACTGGTACGATGCCTTCCGCGTTCCGGACGGGCGCGTCGTCGTCTCGGTCGGCGACGTCGCAGGAAGCGGGCTCGATGCGGCGGCAACAATGGCCGCGATTCGTCAGAGCCTGCGCGGCGCCGCCGCGATCAACCCGGACCCGTCGGTCATGCTCGACGCGGCCGACCGGGTGTTGCGCTCGCAAGCGCCGGAACGGTTCGTCACGGCCTGGGTCGGCGTGATCGATCCGGTCTGGGCGACCTTAGCCTACGCCGGGGCCGGTCATCCGCCGCCGCTGCTGCGCGCGCACGGTTCCGGCGTGCTGCGGTTCGATGCGGCCGGGCTGCCGCTGGGACTGCGCGAGCGCGGACAAGACGTTACGCGCCATGCCGACATCGCCAACGACACGACGCTGCTGCTGTATACCGACGGCTTGGTCGAAGCCGAGCGCGACGTGATCGGCGGCGAGGCCGCACTCGTGCGGGCGCTGGGCGAAGCCGACCTCGAATCGGCGCCGGCGCAGGCGATTCACGACGCCGTCCTCCATGGCGTCGCGGCCAGCGACGACGTGGCGATGCTGGTGGTGGCCTTTCGGCGCTCGCTGTTGGCGATCGGCGGCGATCGTGCCGCGCTGCGCTGGACCTACGACGCGCGCGACGGAGGCGCCGCCGGTGCGGCGCGCCGCGATCTGGTCGCGGCGCTCGAACGGCGCGGCATCGGCAAGGCCGACCGCACCACCTCCGAGCTGGTCTACGCGGAACTGGTCGGCAACGCCAAACGCTATGCGCCGGGCCTCATCGACATCGCACTCGATCTCAGCGGCGAGTCGGGCGTCCTCCACGTCGTCGACGCCGGCAAGGGCTTCCAGCACAACGCGCGCTTGCCCGCCGACGCGCTGGCCGAAAGCGGGCGCGGCCTGTTCATCGTCTCGACCATCGCCGAAGAGTTCGCCGTAACGCGCTGCCCCGACGGCGGAGCCCACGCCCGGGCCGTCCTCAAAGGGAGACTGGTCTAGCCCCGTATCATCCCGAGCTTTGTCCGTGTCATCCTGAGCTTGTCGAAGGACGAAGGGTGTCGGCGCGCTCGAGTCCAGGGCAACAGTTGCGCTTCGCCGAGCTCAGCGCGACGGCACGATGTTCGCGCGCGTTGGCCTCGCTCCGCAACATCGTTCGCCCTTCGACGAGCTCAGGGTGACAGTGAGTAGGTCTCGCGCAGGTGGGCGAGGATTGCGTCGCGGCTGAAGATGAGGTGACGCTCGAGCTGCGCGGCGGCGGCGTCGGCATCGCCGTGCGCGACGGCATTGGCGACGGCGGCGTGATCGTCCCAAACGGCCGCCGGATAGGTCGTCAGCTTCAAGTAGGCGTGCATCACGCGCATGATCTGCGACCACTGCGCACCCAGCACCGCGATCAGGTGCGGGTTTTGCGATGCTGCCGTCAGATCGGCGTGGAAGTCGCGGTCGAGGTGAAACAGCGTCGCGAGCGATCCGCTCTGCACGGCGGTACGTGCCTCGGCGGCGCGCCGTTCGGTCGAGTCGCGCAGGTCGGCGTAGCGCTCGGCGGCGCGCCGCACGGCCAGCGTCTCAAGGGCCAGCCGGACATCGTAGAGGTCGACCACGTCCTTGGGGCCCAGCGGACGGACGATCGCGCCACGGTTGGGGCTGATGAGTACCAGGCCTTCCCCCTCGAGCCGCCGCAGCGCCTCACGCAACGGGATGCGGCTCATCCCGAACTCCGCGGCCAGGTCTTCCTGGACCAGCCGCGCGCCGGGCGCGTACCGGCCGGTGAGGATCGCCTCGCGAAGGGCGTCGACGAGGGCCTCGGACCGGGGCTCGGGGGAGTCGGCTCAGGCTGATTGCCACAGAATTGTATACACCCGGCAGGAGGTGCCGCCCTGCCCGCGATAGAATTGTATACAATTGAAAGACCGAGCGTCCGGAGGTGCCCGAGCCGTGCAGACGACCGAGAAGCCGATCGCCGATCAGCAGCGTGAGTGGGAGCAGTTGACGCTGCTGCCGTTCACCGATCGCCGCCCCGAGGCGCGCGAAGCGTTCCGCACTCAGGGCGGGGCCGTCCTCGAGCGGGTCTACACGCCGGCCCACGTCGCGGACATCGACTACGGGCGCGACCTCGGCTTCCCGGGGCAGTTCCCATACACCCGCGGTCCGTACCCGACGATGTATCGCGCCCAGCCGTGGACGATGCGCCAGATCGCCGGGTTCGGCACCGCCGACGACACCAACGCCCGCTTTCAATATCTGATCGCGCAAGGGCAGACCGGGATCTCGACCGACTTCGACATGCCGACGCTCATGGGTTACGACTCCGACGACGCGCGCAGCGAGGGCGAAGTCGGCCGCGAGGGCGTCGCGATCGACAGCGTCGACGACATGCTCGACTTGTACGCCGGGATCGACCTCGAGGAGATCAGCGTCTCGATGACGATCAACCCGTCGGCCTTCATCCTGTTCGCGATGTACCTCGTGGTCGCCGAAGAGCGCGGTTTCGACCGGAAGAAGCTCTCCGGGACGATTCAGAACGACATCATCAAGGAATACGTCGCGCAAAAGGAATGGGTCTATCCGCCGCGGCCCGCGATGCGCATCGTGCGCGACACGATCACCTATTCGGCCCAACACCTGCCGCGCTATAACCCGGTCAACGTCAGCGGTTATCATACGCGCGAAGCGGGGAGCACCGCGATCCAAGAGGTTGCCTTCACCCTGGCGGCCGGGATCGCGTACGTCGAAGAAGTCGTCAAGGCCGGGATCGACGTCGACGAGTTCGCGCCGCGGCTGTCGTTCTTCTTCGTCTCGCAGATCGACTTCTTGGAAGAGGTCGCGAAGTTCCGGGCGGCGCGCCGCGTGTGGGCGCGCGTGATGCGGGAGCGGTTCGGCGCCAAGAAGCCCGAATCGATGCGGCTGCGCTTTCACTGCCAAACCGCCGGCGTGTCGTGCACCGCGCGCGAGCCGCTCAACAACATCGCGCGCACGGCGATCGAGGCGCTGGCCGCCGTGTGCGGCGGGGCGCAGTCGCTGCACACCAACGGCTACGACGAAGCGTTGTCGATCCCGAGCGAGCCGGCGATGAAGATCGCGCTGCGCACCCAGCAGATCATCGCCGAGGAGGTCGGCGTCGTCGGCACGATCGACCCGCTCGGCGGCTCGTACGCGCTCGAGCGGTTGACCGCCGACATCGAGAAGGCCTGCTTCGATTACTTCGCCGAGATCGACAAGCGCGGCGGCGTCATCGCCTGCATCGAGGACAACTTCTTCCAGATCGAGCTGGCCGACGCGGCCTACGATCTGCACCAGCGCAAGGACGCCGGCGAGCGGCAGATCGTCGGCGTGACGAAATACCGCGACGACAGCGCCAACCCGCACGTCGAGCTGCACCACGTCGACGAAGCCGCCGCGCAGCGCCAGCTCGATCGGCTCGCGAAAACGAAGGCGTCACGCGACGGCGCGGCCGCGCAGCGCGCGTTGGACGAGCTCGTGCGCGTCGCAAAGACCGACGAGAACCTCATGCCGGCGACGATCGCGGCGGTAAAGGCGCGCGCCACCGGGGGCGAGATCATCAACGCGCTGCGGCCGGTGTTCGGCACGTACGTGGAGACGCCGGTCTTTTGATCGCCACGCACGTCAGCCGCGATCTCGCGCGCGCGATCTCGTCGGTCGAGAACCGCATCAGCGATCTCCCAGCCGCGCTCGCGCAACTGTCGGCGCACGGCCACCATGCCGCGGCCGGACACGCCGACGTCATCGGCGTCACCGGGCCGCCCGGAGCCGGCAAGTCGACGCTGGTCGATCGCATGATCGAAGGGCTGCGCGCGGCCGGCGAGACGGTCGCGGTCATCGCGGTCGATCCGTCCTCGCCGTTCACTCGCGGCGCGGTGCTCGGCGACCGGGTGCGCATGCAGCGCCATGCCGGCGACCGCGGCGTGTTCATCCGCAGCATGGCGTCGCGCGAGGGGGGCGGAGGCCTCGCGCCGTCCACCCGCGACGCCGTGCGGCTCGCCGAGGCGGCCGGTTTCGACGTCGTGATCGTCGAGACGGTCGGCGTCGGCCAAATCGAGCTCGAGATCGTAGCGGTCGCCGATCTGATCCTGGTCGTCACGGTGCCGGCGCTGGGCGACAGCGTGCAGACGATCAAGGCCGGCCTCACCGAGATCGCCGACATCTTCGTGGTGAACATGGCCGACCGGCCCGGCGCGAACCGCACCGCGGTCGAGCTCAAGCACATGGTGCACGAAGGCCGGCGTGATATCCCGGTGCTGCAGACGATCGCCCAGGACGGCACGGGACTGCCGGCGCTGCTCGAAGCCGTCGCCGCGCGCCGTCACGGCGACGATTCGAACGCGGTGCGTGCCGTGCGGTTCGAGGTCGTGCGGCGCGCGCGCGACCGCGCGGTGGTCGCCGCGCTCGCCCAGCTCGACTCCACCGGCGGCGCCGGCGTGCTCGATCGCCTGCGCGCTCGCGACATCACCCGCAACGACGCGATCGACGCGTTGCTCGAACTCTTGGAAGGGCCCGTTCATGCCTATTAAAGTGCTGGTTGCCAAGCCCGGACTCGACGGGCACGATCGCGGGGCGAAGATCGTCGCCCGCGCGCTGCGCGACGCGGGGATGGAAGTCGTCTACACCGGCCTGCACCAGACGCCGGAGATGATCGTCAACGCCGCGGTTCAAGAGGACGTCGACGTCGTCGGGGTGAGCATTCTGTCGGGCGCGCACATGACGATCTTTCCGAAAGTCATGCAGCTGCTGGCCGAGCAAGGCGTCGACGACATTTGCGTGGTCGGCGGCGGCGTGATCCAAGCGGACGACATCCCCAAGCTCAAGGCGATCGGCGTGCGCGAGGTCTTCAACGCCGAGGCGTCGACCCAGGATCTCATCGACGGCATCGAGCGCATCGTCGGCGAGTACGGCCGAGCCTCGGCGCGCGCCGCGAAGGCCGCGCCGCCCGCGGCAGCACCACGGCGATGATCGCGACGCCGGCCGCCCGGGCGCTGTGGCCGCCCGTCTACGATCGCGCGTACCAGCCGCCCGGCGACGAGCCGTATTGGGATCGCGCGCGCGAGACGATGTCGGCCGACGAGCGCGCCGCCGTCATCCTGCGCAAGATCCAAGCGCTCATGGCGTGGGCGTACGAGCGCGCGCCGTTCTATCGCACGCGCTGGGACGCGGCGGGACTGTTGCCCGGCGACATCACGTCGCTCGACGATTTCGCCCGCGTTCCCACGATCACCAAAGCCGATTTGCGCGCCGACCAGGCTGCGCACCCGCCGTTCGGATCGTACCTCTGCATCGAGCCGAGCGAGGTCGCGCGCGTCCACGGCACGTCCGGGACCAGCGGGCGGCCGACGGCCTTTGCCTGGGGCCGCGACGACTACGAACGCATCGCGGAAGCGCACGCGCGCATCATGTGGAGCTTCGGACTGCGCCCGTCCGACCTGGTCTTCGTCGGTTCGATCTTCTCGCTGTACGTCGGCTCGTGGGGCGCGCTGGCCGGGATCGAGCGGCTCGGCGCGGCCGCGTTCCCGTTCGGAGCGGGCGTGCCCGGGATGACGCTGCAGGCGGTGTCGTGGATGCAGCAGATGAAGCCGACCGCGTTCTACGGCACGCCGTCGTATGCGTTGCGCGTCGCCGAGACGGCGCGCGCCGAGGGGATCGATCCGCGGTCGTTCGGGTTGCGCATCATGTTCTTCTCGGGCGAGCCTGGTGCCGGGATCCCGGCCACGAAGCGGCTCATCGAAGAGACGTTCGGCGCGATCTGCATCGACAGCGGCAGCATGGGCGAGGTGACGCCCTGGATGAACATCACCGAGTGCGCGCACCGCACCGGAATGCACCTGTGGCAAGACATCGTCTACGGCGAGTTGCTCGACCCGGCGACGATGCGCCCCCTGCCGTTCGGCGCGACCGGGACGCCGGTGTACACGCAGCTCGAACGCCGCGGTCAGCCGATGATCCGGCTGGTCTCCGGCGACCAAGCCGAGTGGACCGACGACCCGTGCCCGTGCGGGCGCACGTATCCGCGCTTTCCGCGCGGAATCATCGGCCGGATCGACGACATGTTGGTCGTGCGCGGTGAGAACATCTACCCGAGCGCGATCGAGGACGTGCTGCGCACGTTCCCCGAGCTGGGTACCGAGTTCGAGATCGTCGTGACGCGTCCGGCGTCGCTCGACGAGCTGACCGTTCGGGCCGAGCTCGCCGCACCGTGCGACGAAGCGACGCTCCGCGAGCGCGTTGCGGGCGCAACTGAAGCGCAAGCTCGGCATTCGCGCCGAGTTGACGTTCGTGCAGCCCGGAGCGATCGCGCGCACGGACCTCAAGTCCCGCCGCGTCCGCGACGACCGCCCGAAGGGCTGAAGGCGTTTAGCGCGGGTCGTCGCAACCGGGAGACGGTGATACCTAGCGGAACGGAGCTCGCCCGCCCATTCCTTCCCGCCAAGGACTTGGACGTTTCCAAGAAGTTCTACGAGACGCTCGGTTTCGAGAAGCTGCTCGACTCGGAAGTGGCGATCTTCCGGCTCGGTTCCAGCCAGTTCATCCTCCAGCGCTATCATCAAGAAGGCGCAAACTTCATGATGCAACTCATGGTCGATGACCTCGATGCCTGGTGGGCCCACATCGAGCAACTCGACCTCGCGGCGACGTTCGGCGTTCGCCGCCGCGTGCGCCCGCGATGCAGCCGTGGGGGCTGCGAATCGCGTACGTCGTCGATCCGTCAGGCGTGCTGTGGCACATCGGCGAGCGGCGCCCAGGCGTGCTACACGACTGACAGCGTTGCGGCTGCGCACCGCCGCGCTCAATCCGGGCCGTCGCTGGGCTTGTCGAGCAGGTAGTCGAGATGTGCTTTTACTTCTGGCCATTCACCAACGGTGAGGCCGTACATCACGCTGTCGCGTACGGTGCCGTCGCGACGTAGAGCGTGGTGGCGCAGCACGCCTTCCTTGCGGGCGCCGAGGCGCTCGATGGCCCGCTGGCTGGCGAAGTTGTAGTTGTCGGTGCGCCAGCCCACCCACGCCGCGCCGAGCGTCTCGAAGGCGTGCGTCAGCAGCATCAGCTTGCAGGTCGTGTTGACGTGCGTCCGCTGCCGGCTCTTGCCGTACCAGGTGTAGCCGATCTCGAGCCGCTCGACCTCGGGCACGATGTCGTGATAGCGCGTGCTACCGATAATGTCGCCGCTGCCCAGGTCGCGAACGACGAACGGCAACATGTGTCCGTCGTCGTAGCCTTTCAGCGCCGCGGCGATGTAGGGGCGGCCTTCGCCGGGCGCCGGTACGGTGCTGACGCGCAGCCTCCACAGCTCGCCATCACGCGCCGCCGCCTCGAGCGCTGCCGCGTGATCGACCGTCATCGGCTCCAGCCGCACCCGGGGCGTCTCGAGCGTACAAGGTTCCGGTGAGCGCATGCGATGCGGTTTCTTCCTTGCCCAACGATACCATCGCCGGCCGCTGCAGGCCGGCGATGGGCGCCCGGCCGGACGACGCTCGAACCTGAATTATGCCGGCAGATCGCCGAGGCGTTCGTCGCTGACCGACCTCACTTCTTCGGTTACGTAGCCATACGTCTCGAAAAAGGTAAGAACTTCTTCTTCGGTCACGTGACCGGCCGCGAGACGCACGACGAGATCCTCGACGACCGCCGTTGAGGCGGCGATCCCGATGCCGTTTGCCAACAGGAACGCACGGGTGGTTGCCCATGCGATCCGCTTGTTGCCGTCGACGAATGCGTGGTTTTGGCATAGGGCCGCGGAGGTACGCCCATGCCTTGCTCCCGACCGTGGGGTACGCGTCCTGTCCGAACACGGACTGCTGTGGCGCAAGAACGGCCGACTCGAGCAAATCCCGCGAACGGACGAGCCCCGCTACGGGGCCGACCAGGGCTTCGAAGATCTCCAGGACATCATCGATGTCCAGGTAGGCGGTCGGGAACTCCACTCGTGTTCTCCTGCGGCCCGCGTCCGAGCGCTTCGAGGATATCTGCGTCCTCGTGGGCGATTCGTTCGATGGCAGCGCGAAGCTGTGGTTTCGTAATGCGTACGGCATCGAAGTGAGCACGCAGTGCGTCCCGCACGATGTCCGACATCGACTTGTTCTCGATCGTCGAGCGACGACTCAGCTCCTGATACAATTCGCGATCGAGTCGCAACGGAAGTTGTTTCACGTCGTTCTCCGTTCGTTCACGCTGCGCCATGGGTGCGCCATCTTTCCAGGTACGTTGAGGATCGAAAACGGCCGAAAAGGAAGCAACGCCTGGGCCGTCAGGCGAGGAGATATCATGATATCACGATATCGGCTCCGATTCAAAAGCCTCCGGCTGGCGAGGCAAGCCCCTGCTCGCAACCCGTAGATTAGCACTCGGGGTTATAGAGTGCGAAAATGAACGTTGAACGCATGACCCAGCGGGTCCAAGAAGCGTTGAATGCGGCGTACACCCGGGCGCTCTCGGAGCACAACACCCAGACGACGCCCGAGCACCTGTTAGCCGCCGTCCTCGGTCAGTCCGACGGCGTCGCGGCGCCGATCCTCGAGAAGGCCGGACTCGATCCGCAGGCGGTCGAGCAGCAGACCGATCGGGCTGTGGCGGCGCTGCCGCGCTTGCAGGGCGCGGCCGCCGATCAGAGCCACGTAACGGTCGCGCCGGCGCTCACGCGGCTGCTCGCCAAAGCCGACGACGAGGCGAAGTCGCTCAACGACGACTACGTCTCGATCGAGCACCTGCTGCTCGCGATGACGGCAGACGGCGGCGCAGCCGGCAAGATCTTTCGCGATCTCGGCCTGTCGCGCGAAAAGCTGCTCGCCGCGCTGCGCGAGGTGCGCGGCAACCAGCGCGTCACCACGCAGAATCCCGAAGGCACGTACCAGTCGCTCGAGCGCTACGGCCGCGACCTCACCAAGGCCGCGCAGGCGGGTCAGCTCGATCCGGTGATCGGCCGCGACGAAGAGATTCGCCGCGTCGTCCAAGTGCTCTCGCGCCGCACCAAGAACAACCCGGTGCTCATCGGCGAGCCCGGCGTCGGCAAGACGGCGATCGTCGAAGGGCTCGCGCAGCGCATCGTGCGCGGTGACGTCCCCGAGGGGCTCAAGGACAAGCGGCTGATCTCCCTCGACATGGGCGCGCTCATCGCCGGCGCCAAGTACCGCGGTGAGTTCGAAGAGCGCCTCAAAGCCGTGCTCAAAGAAGTTCAGAAGGCCGAGGGGCGGGTGCTGCTGTTCGTCGACGAGCTGCACACCGTCGTCGGCGCCGGCAAGACCGAAGGTTCGATGGACGCCGGCAACTTGCTCAAGCCGTTGCTCGCCCGCGGCGAGCTGCACATGATCGGTGCGACGACCCTCGACGAGTACCGCAAGTACATCGAGAAGGACGCCGCGCTCGAGCGCCGTTTTCAACCCGTGTTCGTCGATCAGCCGTCGGTCGAGGACACGATCTCGATCCTGCGCGGGTTGCGCGAGCGGTACGAAGTGCATCACGGCGTGCGGATCAAGGACGCCGCGCTCGTGGCGGCCGCCGTGCTGTCGAACCGCTACATCGCGGACCGCTTCCTGCCCGACAAGGCGATCGACCTCATCGACGAGGCGGCGGCGAAGCTGCGCACCGAGATCGACTCGATGCCGACCGAGCTGGATGAAGCGTCGCGCCGCATGATGCAGCTCGAGATCGAAAAGCAGGCCTTGCTCAAAGAAACCGACGACGCGTCGAAGCAGCGGCTCGAAAAGCTCGACCACGAGCTGAGCGAGCTGCGCGAACAGACCGACGGACTGCGCGCGCGCTGGCAATCCGAGAAGGACGCCGTCGTTCAGACGCGCGAGCTGCGCGAACAGATCGAAGCGACGAAGGCCGAGATCGACCGCGCTTCCCAGAGCTACGATCTGGGCGAAGGCGGGCGAGCTCAAATACGGGCGTCTGCCCGAGCTCGAACGGCAGTTGCGCGCGAAGGAAGCCGCGCTCACCGGCGGCCAGCGCGCGGATGCTCAAGGAAGAGGTCGACGAAGAGGACATCGCCGCCATCGTCAGCCGTTGGACCGGCATCCCGGTCAGCAAGCTGCTCGAAGGCGAGATCCAAAAGCTGCTGCACCTCGAGGAAGAGCTGCACAAGCGCGTCATCGGCCAGGACGAAGCCGTCACCGCGGTCGCCGAGGCGATCGTGCGCGCGCGTTCGGGTCTCGGCGATCCGAACCGGCCGCTGGGCTCGTTCCTGTTTCTCGGGCCGACCGGCGTCGGCAAGACCGAGCTCGCCCGCGCGCTGGCGGGGTTTCTGTTCGACGACGAACGCGCGATGGTGCGGATCGACATGTCGGAGTACGGCGAGAAGCACAGCGTCGCGCGGCTGCTCGGCGCGCCGCCCGGCTACGTCGGTTACGACGAGGGCGGACAGCTCACCGAAGCGGTGCGCCGCCGTCCGTTCTCGGTGCTGCTCTTCGATGAGATCGAAAAAGCGCACGCCGACGTGTTCAACGTCTTCTTGCAGATCCTCGACGACGGCCGCTTGACCGACGGTCAGGGCCGCACGGTCGACTTCAAGAACACGATCGTGATCATGACCTCGAACATCGGCTCGCATCGTATCCTCGACGTCGGCGACGAGCTCGACCGGCGCCGACTTCGCGGTGATGCGCGCGACCGTGCTCGACGAGCTGCGCCAGCGGTTCCGGCCGGAGTTCCTCAACCGTATCGACGAGATCGTCGTGTTCCACAAGCTCAGCGAAGAGCAGCTCAAGGAGATCGTCGAGATCCAGCTCGATCGCGTGCGCGGCCGGCTGCGCGACCGCCGGATCGCGCTGGAGATCACCGACGACGCGAAGACGCATTTGGTGCGCGTCGGCCACGAGCCGGCGTACGGCGCCCGCCCGCTCAAGCGTGCGATCCAGCGCGAGATCGAGACGCCGCTGGGGCGCAAGATCCTCGCCGGCGAGGTGCGCGACGGCGACGTGGTGCGGATCGGACTCGAACCCGATCGCGGCGAGCTGACCTTTAAGGTCGTCGAACCGCTCCCCGACCTTCCCGCGTTCCGCTAGACGATCGGCTCCGAGCCGAAGATTGATCCGCCATTAGAACCGGCGAGGCGCGCGCGGGCGGGTAGGTCCTGCCTTCGAGCTGGCGAAATCCTGCGGCAGCTTGTATTTTTCCCGGAGGATTATTTCTTTGCGTAAGCTCAGCATCATGCTCGCCCTGGCATTTATGGCCTCGTCGTTCGCTTTCGTCGCAACGCCCGCGTCGGCCGACAGAATGGATCATCACCGCTGCCCGCGTGGATCGCACTGGGTGGCGCCGCACCGCGACCGGATGGGTCACTGGGTGCGCGGTCACTGCTCGCGCCGCTAAGCGCGCGCAGTCGATCCGTCCGACGAGAGGCCCCACTTCGGTGGGGCTTCTTTTTTGTTCGCTTTTGCACAGCGCGGGCGGAGTAGCCGGGAGCCCGGCGCGCGAAAGGCGACGCATGCCGGGAGCGGACGATGCGAAGCGCGCCGTCGGATATGCGGCCGTCGACCGCTTCGTGCGCGACGGCACTTGCATCGGCTTGGGGACCGGCACGACCGCGCACTGGGCGATCGAACGGGTCGGCGAACGCGATCGCGCGAGGCGAGCGCATCATGGCGGTCGCCGACGTCGGTCGCGACCGAGGAGTTGTGCCGCAGCCTCGCGATCCCGCTGCGACGCTCGGCGAGGCGAGATCGAGGTCGCGATCGACGGTGCCGACGAGGTCGCCGCGGACCGGTCGTTGACCAAAGGCGGCGGCGGCGCGATGTTCCGCGAGAAGGCGGTCGCGCTCGCGGCCCGCACGTTCGTCGTGACCGTCACGCCGGAGAAGCTCGTCGACAAGCTCGGCGCGTTTCCGACCCCGGTCGAGGTCGTACCGTTCAGCGTGGCGGTCGTGTCGAGCGCGATCGCGGCCGCGTTATCCCGCCGCGCAGGTGCGCCGCCGCGGCGGCGAGCGCCGTTCGTCACCGACAACGGCAACGCGATCCTCGATTGCGCGTTCGGCTCGATCGACGATCCGGTCGCCCTCGACGCCGCGCTGCGCAACATTCACGGCGTCGTCGCAACGGGACTGTTTGCACCTCGCTTAACGAGCGTCGTCCTGGTCGCGTACCCCGACGGCGTCCGTCAGAATTGCTCGTAGCGCACGACTGTCGTCTCTTCGTGAAGCTCAGAGACGACAGACGCGGGCGCGGCGCCCTTCGACAAGCTCAGGGTGACAGTCGGGATGACACGCGCTAGATCGAGTACTCCCAGGTGTTCCAGAAGGTCGTTACGGCGTGGGCCGGTTTGTAGCCGCGCAGGTCGTCGCTGACGACGTCGAAGCGGCGAGCGAACCACATGGTCACGAACGGCACCTGATCGACGAGGATTTGCTGGATCTTCGCGTAGGCGCGCTTGCGCGCCGGCTGGTCGTAGGACGTGAGGGCGATCCGCTCCTGGAGCGTCGACCGTCGGATTGCAGAAGCGGTACGTGTTTTGCCCGCGGGGCGGAACCTGGTCGCACATGACGTTCGTCGAATCGTCGGGATCGATCCCGTTGATCCATGAAGAGAAGTCGACGTCATACTTACCGGTCTGCACTATGCCGCCTTCACCGTAGCTCGCCAGCATGATCGATGACACGTATTGTTTGATCTCCGCGTCGACGCCGATCGTGCGCCACGCCGACTGCAGCAGCACCGAGAGCCGGTTGCCCACCGAGCTGCCGGTAATCGTGGCGATCTCGATGCGCAGCCGCTGTCCGTTCTTCGTGCGGATCCCGTCGGCGCCGCGGCGCCATCCGGCGGCTTCGAGCAGCGCGCCGGCCTGCGCGGGATCGTACGGCATCGATTTGAGCGTAGCGTCATACGCCCACGAGAATTTCGGCTGATCGCCTTCGTTGAGGATTTGACGCCGTACGAAACCATGTCGATCAACCGCTTGCGGTCGGTCGCCATCGCGAGCGCGCGCCGCACGCGCACGTCCGAAAGGATCGGCCGTGAGCGTATTGAAGCCGATGCGCGAGTACTGCGTGAACGGCGTGAGCAGCGCGCGCGTATCGGGAATCTTCGACGCCTGGCCGTAGAGCGTCGCCGGGGCGTTGTACCACAGGTCGATCGCATGCGACTGCATGCTCGTCAGCAACGTGTTGTCGTCCGGGATCACCGAGTAGTCGACCTCGGTGAGCTTGGGCGCGCCGCGCCAATAGTGCGGGTTCGCGATCATTCGCAGCGCTTGGCCGCGATGCCATTCGACGACTTTGAACGGTCCGGTGCCGATCGGCGCGCTGTTGTACGCCACGCGGTTGAGGTCGTGGTACTGTGCGAGCAGGTGGCGCGGATAGACCGGGATACGCCGTCGCCGCCATGGTGAGAAACGTGTTGACGAACGGCGCCGAACGGATGCTTGAGGTGCACGACCGCGGTGTAGGGGCTCGGGCGTGTCGATGCGCACGATGTCGTCGTAGCCCTGACGGCTGCCGACGTTGTTGTTGGGATTCGTAACGGCATGCCAGCTGAACACGACATCGCCGGCGTCGAACGGCGCGCCGTCTTGCCAGGTCACGCCTTTGCGCAGATGGTAGGTGATCGTGCGCCCGTCGCGCGAGATGCCGCCGTTCGCCGTGGTGGGGACGTCGACGGCGAGCTCGGGGACGAGCTGGTTCGTGTCGCTGTAGTTGAAGAGGTAGCCGGCCCAGAACATCGACAAGTCGGTGTCGACCTGATACGTGCCGACGAGCGGGCTGAGCGTGTCGGGATCGTTGAGGCTCGCGAGCCGCAAGACGCCGGGCTTCGTCCACGAGTGCCGCCCGCCCGAGCCGGCCACCGTGGTGTCCACTCGCGTGCAGGCGGAGCCGGCGATCGTCAACGCGACGGCAAGCATGGCCAATCGTCTCACGCCGCCGCCGTTCGCGCTGCGCCGCGTGACCCCCGCTCGTGTTAGCCGGCGAAGACCTTTTCGCGCTTGCGCGACTTGATGCGGTCGCCTTCGTCGAGCAGCCGCTTGCGCAGGCGGATCGACTTCGGCGTCACCTCGACGAGCTCGTCGTCCTCGATGAACTCGATCGCGCGCTCGAGCGACATCTCCTCGGCCGGCGGCATCTTGAAGTTCTCGTCGGTGCCGGCGGCGCGCATGTTGGTCAGCTTCTTCGCGCGCACGGCGTTGAGCGCGACGTCGCGGTCGTCGTTGGCCCGGCCGACGATCATCCCTTCGTACACTTCGATGCCGGGGTCGACGAAGAAGCGTCCGCGCTGTTCCAGACCCATCAGCGCGTAGGCGGTGACGACGCCGCTGTCGCTGGTGACCAGCGCGCCGTTGGAGCGTCCCGGAATGTCGCCCGCCAGCGGCTGGTGGGTGTAGTACACGTGGGACATCACCGCGGTGCCGCGCGACAGCGTCATCAGCTCGCCGCGCAGACCGAAGATCGCGCGGGTCGGCATCGTGTACTCGAGCCGGCGCGTCTCGCCGACGGTCACCATGTTCGACATCTGCGCGCGGCGGCGGCCGACCGACTCGATCACCGCGCCGGCGTACTCCTCGCGCACGTCGATCACGACGTACTCGACCGGTTCCATCTTCACGCCGTCGCGTTCGGTGATGATGACGCGCGGTTTGCTGACCGCCATCTCGTAGCCCTCGCGGCGCATCGTCTCGATCAGGATCGAGAGATGCAGCTCGCCGCGGCCGCGCACCTCGAACGTGTCGGCCGATTCGGTGTCCTCGACGCGCAGCGCGACGTTCGACTCGAGCTCGCGCATCAGCCGATCGCGAATCTGGCGGGAGGTGAGGTACTTGCCTTCGCGGCCCGCGAACGGCGACGCGTTGACCATGAAGTACATCGAGACGGTCGGCTCGTCGACCGCGGTCGCGGCGATCCCCTCGGGGTGCGCGGCGTCGGCGATCGTGTCGCCGATGTTGAGCCCCTCGATTCCCGACACGCAGATGATGTCGCCGGCCGACGCCTCCTCGACCTCGATGCGCTCGAGCCCGTGGAAAGCGAGCATCTTGGTGAGCCGCAGCCCGGTCGTCACGGCGCCGTCGCGGGCGACCTTGACGATCGGCGCGTTGACCTTCGACGAGCCGCGGAAGATCCGGCCGATCCCGATCCGGCCGACGTAGCGGTTGTGGTCGATCGCCGAGACGAGCATCTGAAAGCCGCCGTCCTCGGCGGGCGCCTCGGGGACGGCTTTGACGATGGTGTCGAACAGCGGCTCGAGGTTCGTGCTCTCGTCGGCCAGCTCGTACTTCGCGATTCCGGCCTTGCCGTTGGCGTAGACGACCGGAAAGTCGGCCTGTTCGTCGGACGCGCCCAGCTCGATGAAGAGGTCGAACACTTCGTCGACGACTTCCACCGGCCGGGCGTCGCGCCGGTCGATCTTGTTGATGACGCAGATCGCGCGCAGGTCGAGCTCGAGCGCCTTGCGCAGCACGAACCGGGTCTGCGGCATCACGCCCTCGGCGGCGTCGACGAGCAGGACCACGCCCTGCACCATCTGGAGCACGCGCTCCACCTCGCCGCCGAAGTCGGCGTGGCCGGGGGTATCGACGATGTTGAACTTCACGCCGTTGTGATCGATGGCCGTGTTTTTGGCCAGGATGGTGATCCCCCGCTCGCGCTCGAGCGGGTTGGAGTCCATCGCTCGCGACTCGGTGTGCTGACCTTCGCGATAGATGCCGCTCTGACGAAACATCGCATCGACCAGGGTGGTCTTGCCATGGTCGACGTGAGCGATGATCGCGACGTTGCGGATATCGGGCCGCGTCCGGACTTGGGCCATAAGTGCTTATGGTAGCACGAACGGCGGCCGCACGTCTCGCATGAAGGTCGGACCCGGCTCTCCCGTCGCGCGGTGCAGCCGAGCGGCGGCTGAAGCTGCTAGCTCCCGAAGCGGCGCTCGCGGACGGCGTAGGCTTCGACCGCGCGGCCCAGCGTCGCGCCGTCGAAATCGGGCCACGGCTCCAGCGTCGACCACAGCTCGGCGTACGCGCACTGGTAGAGCAAGAAGTTCGACAGCCGCAGCTCGCCGCCGGTCCGCACCACCAGATCGGGGTCGGGCAGCCCGGCGGTCCACAACTTCCCCGCGATCGACGCTTCGTCGATCTGCTCGGGCGCGAGCCGGCCGGCGACGACCTCGCGCGCGAGCGCGCGGCACGCGTCGCGCAACTCGGTGCGCGCGCCGTAGTCGACCGCGATCGTCAAAAGCATCGCGCTCTCGCGCGCGGTCCGCTCCTCGAGGATGCGAAACGCCTCGACCACGCCGCGCGGCAGCCGGTCGCGACGGCCGATGACCCGCACGCGCACGCCGCGCGCGGCGAGCGCCGCCGCCTTGTCGCGCGCGAATGCTTCGGCGAGCCCGAACAGGCCCAGCACTTCGGTGTTCTCGCGCCCCCAGTTCTCTTCGCTGAACGCGTACACGGTCAGCAGTTCGATCCCCATCCGCTGCGCGGCGTCGACGGCCCGTTCGAGCGCGTCGATTCCGCGGCGATGGCCCTCGAGCGCGGGCAGTCCGCGCGTATGCGCCCAGCGCCGGTTACCGTCCATGATGATCGCGACGTGCCGCGGTACGCCGGTGAGTACCGCTGCTCGTTCGATCACGATTGCGCCGCCAAGCGCGATGAGGCGGCGGCGTCCGAACGTTTCTGAACGCCGCGCACGACCGACTCGAGCTCGTCGACGTACGAGAGGAAACGCGTGCGGCCCGGTTCGGTGATGCGCACGATCGTCGTCGGCCGTCCGTGTCCGCGAACGCGTTCGCTCGTCACCACCCCGACCTCGGCGAGGGCGTGCAGGTGACGGTTGAGGTTACCGTCGGTGAGGCCGCATGCGTCTTGCAGCTCGGTGAAGCGCATCCCGTCGGGATTGGCGACCAGGCACGCGCACACGGCGAGCCGCCCGCGCTCGTGAAAGATGCGCTCCAGGCCGGGGAACGCGAACGGTGCGTCGTTCATGCGCGGACACCGACGGCGCGCCCGGCGTCGTCGCGCAGGATCGAGATCCCGATCGCGGCCTGGCCGAAGCCGAAAGTCAGCGGCATCACCCACCAGGCGAGCGCGTTCGTGCCGGCGGCGAACAGCAGCGCCGCTCCGGTCGCCGCGAAGCCGACCGCGATGACGGCGGCGCCGCGCGGCAGCATCGAGCGTGCCGCCAACAGTCCCAGGCCATAGCACAGCGCCCACGTCCCGGGTAACAGGCCGACCTCGCCGCGTGCCAGCAGCGCCGCGGTGAACGCGCCGCCCGCGACGACCGACGGCACGATCGAGATGGCGGCCGTGCGCAGCTCGGTGCGGGTCCGAGACGACCAGTGGCGCACCAGCCACACCGCGACCGCGCCGTAGTTGAGCGCCAGCGCGAAGGCCAGGCAGGCGATCCAAATGGCGACGTACCGCGCGGCGTCGTCCGGGCCTCGGGGTGCCGGAACGACGATCAACTGGACCGCCCCGCTGCCCGAGCGCGCCCAGGCCGCTGGCGAGGGCCGCTTGGCCCGAGAGGCCGCGAAAGCGCTGGACGGAGGCAAGGCGGGTGCGGACTTCGTCGAGGTCGGCGATGGCGCGGGTGACGTCCACGAGTGCTCCGATGCGAGTTGGGTTCGGGACTACGATACTCTGCCGCGCAAAGAGAGTCCTCTTGTCAGGTCAAGGGGCGGGAGCGGCCAACGCCGGCGCATCGCTCGCAGCCGGCGACGGGCTGGGGACCGGGGTCGACGCGGCCACCGGACTCCGGGCGGGCGGCATGGTCGGGGTGACCTTGCCGTCGATCAAGGCGAGGCGCTCGAGTTCGTTGAGCACGATCGGCGGATCGGACGGATCGGGAGTCGGCACTCCCTGCGCGAGCTTGCGCGCGGCCGATGCGGGCATAGAGCGTCTGCGGAAAATATGCGGTGATGTAGTCGACCTGTTTGACCGCGCGTTTGTGCGCGGCGTCACCGGGGATCTCTTCGTACATCTGCTCGAGTGCCGACGCGTAGCGCGGCAGCCAGCGGTCGAACGGATATTTCTTCGCCCAGTCGCGCATCGCGTCTTCGACCCATAGCGCGTTGTTGAGGATCGCTTGATCGTGTTCGGGATGCAAGTCCGCATCGAGGCCCAGATCCTTCACCTTGCTGCGCACCCCCAGCACGCTCATCCCCAAACGGCCGAAGTATTCATCGGCCGGTGCGGGCCCGTTGTGCGGATGGTACCCGGTAAGCTTCTTGGCCGGCTTCTTCGCATTTGGCCGCTTCGCGATCGCGGTCTTTTTCGCGCTCGTCTTAGCGGGGGCAGCGGGCGAGGCCGGGGGAGCGGCGCAAAGCGCGACCGCCACTAGCGCGAGCGCAGCGAGCAGCGCGCGCGGTCTACGTGCGAGCATCATCGTGAACACCTGCGGGAACAACGCATAGAGCCGTCCGCGCGTTCCTCGCGCGCGGAACCTGTCGCCGATGGTAGGCGTTTTCGCCCGCGGACACAACGGCGGGCCGAGCGGGTGGTCGGTGTGCCATGGGATTGCGCAGACGCGTCGAAGCAAGCGTGGTGAATCACGACGAAACGCAAGCGCAGGCAGATCCGCTGGATCATCCCGACGTCGCCGCGCACCTCTCGGAAGAGCTCCGCGGCATCCTCCGCCGCATCGACGACGGCGACGAGTCGGCTCGATCCGGTGCGCTCGGCCCGGCAGCCGCGATCATCGACGCGTTCGCCGCGGCCGGCCTGATCGAGTTCGCCTACCTGGCTCCGGGGGATGACGACGAGGAAGACGGACCCGATCGCCTGGATCGAGGCGAGCGAGGCGATCGTGGACAAGGAGCGCGACGCCGTCGTCATCGCCGGAAGCGAGATCCTTGAAGTCTTCGACGGCCCGATCACCCTCGAAGACCCGCCGGAGCACGAAGCCGAAGCTTAGCTTCCGGCCGGCGCCAGGGTCCAGGCGCCGACATCCCACCAGGCGGTCGAGGGCGATGCCGTCCGCCCGCGCAGACGGTCGCTGAACGCATCGACCTCGGGCCGCTGGTAGAGGAGCACGATCGGCAGCTCCGCGTGCAGCAGCGCTTCGAGCTGGGCGTAAATGGCAGAGCGCCGTCCGGCGTCGTACGTGCGCTGGCCGAGCGCCAGCAGCTCGTCCAGGCGCGGGTCACAGATGCGCGACTTGTTGTAGCCACGCGGCGGCACGTTCTTGCATGCGAACTGATCGGTGGTGTCAGGATCGTCGCCGTTCACGAACGGATACAGGGCCAACTGAAATTTGCCGCCGTAGACCGGGCCGCCGAGATCCGCCGGCGCGACGAACTGCGTCACGTTGAACGCCTTGAGCGTGATCTCGACCCCGACGGCTTTCTCGTACTGCGCGACGGCGTTGCCGATGACCGCATCGCCCGGCGTCGCGGCTTGCAGGATGAACAGCAGGTTGAGCGGCTTGCCGTCCTTGTGCCGCACGCCGTCGAGACCGAGCTTCCATCCGGCTTGGTCGAGCAGCGCGCGTGCTTGGGCGGGATCGTAGCGGGCGTCGGGGTAGGCCTGCCGGTCGTACGCCCAGATGAACAGTCCGCGGCCCGCGTCGCGCGTGCTCACCGCGCCGTGATACGTCTTGCGCATCGTCGCCGGAATATCGACGGCCAGCGCGAGCGCGCGCCGCACGCGCGCATCGCCCGTGATCGGATCCTGCGTGTTGAAGATGATCGCCCCGACGGCGTTCGTCGGTGTCTTGGTCACGCGCATGCCGGCGATTCGGGTCAGGATCGGGTAGTTTCCGTAGTCGAGGTCGGAGAAGTACCCGTCGATCTCTTTGGTGCGCAGCAGGTTGATGGCGGTGTTGGGATCGGGGACGAACCGCACGTCGAGGCGATCGATCGCGGGCCGGCCGCGATAGTAGTACGGGTTCGCTCTCAGTTCGACGCGGTCACCGTGGGTCCACCGCATGACGACGTACGGGCCCGAACCGATCGGTGCCGAGTCGAACGCGATGTGGTTGAAGTCGTGGAAGCGCGACACGATGTGCGCGGGCAGGATCGGGAATCCTTGCGGCGCGAGCACGACCGTGAGCAGCGGTGCGAACGGTCGCGACAAGTGCAACACCAGCGTGTCGTCACCGCGCGCCTCGGCCTTGCGCACCACGTCGTAGCCGAAGCGCGACTGCGGGTTGTTCGCCGGATCGTTGATCGCGTCGATCGAATACGCGCCGTCCCGCGCGGTGAGCGGCGCGCCGTCGGCGAACCGGAGCCCGTGCCGAAGATGGTACGTGATCGTCAGCCCGTCGCGGCTGATCCCGCCGTTCTCTAGGGTCGGAACGCCGGACGCGGCGTCGCCGACCAGCCGGCCCCGGTCGTCATACTTGACCAGATATTGAAAGAGCAGTTCGCCCCACTCGGTGGACGACGTTCCGTTCTCCAACGCGGGATTGAGCGAAGCCGGCTCGCGTTGCTGCGCCACGGTGAAGACGCGGGCCGAACCGCCCTGCCGCGCGGGCGCGCACGCCGCCAGGATCGCCGCGGCAAGCGCCGCTCGGGCTAACTTGGAAACGCGAGTTGCGCCCCGAGGCTTCGCGTGATTGCCGCCCGGCACTCCGCGTAACATTCGCAGGTGATCTCGGCGAGGCGAGCGGCATCGCGAATGGCGATGATGCCGCGCCGCTGCTGAATCGCCCCGGCGGCCTGCAATTGCGCGAGGGCGATCGTGACGCCGGCCCGCCGAACCCCCAGGATGGTCGCGAGGAACTCGTGCGTTACCGAGAACTCTTCGAGCGCAAGCCGTTCCGACGCGACCAGCAGCCAGCGCGAGAGCCGCTGCGGTACGGTGTGGCGCAGGTTGCAGATCTGGGTTTGCTCGTTGATGAAGATGCGCGCGCGCACCGCCCGGCGCACGCCGAATGCGAACGCCCGGCTCCAGCTCAGCGCGGACTGGAAGTCGTGCAGCGACATGCGCACGACATCGCCCGGAAACTGGCAGGACGCGCCGCGCAGCGCGACGTCGGATTCGAGGGCCGCGTCGACTTCGACGAACCCTTCGGTCCCCACGCTCGCGACCTCGTAGTCGACGCCGTTCTGCAGTAGTCCCATGACCGACATCAGCGCGCTGACCGGAAAATCGACGTTGTTCATGACGCGGCCCTCGACGGCCGTACGGTCGCCGCGCTCGAGCCGCACGACGCGGCTCACTTCGGAAAGCCGCAGCGCGTCCGCTCGGGGCAGCGCGTCGAGGATTCGGTTCCCAGGTACGAGAGCCAACTTGCGTCGTGCTTTCGCGCCTTCACGGCGGATTCCGTCGCGCTCCCGGCGAGGCACGTATATCTGTACGCTAGCGTACCGAAGCCGGGTGTTTACACGTGCGCGCCGGGGATAATATGTGCCATGGCGGACAGTGGCGCCCTTGGGACATGAGACCTTACGAGGGCGGTAACGTCCTGATCGACGCTCTGCCGACGGAGGAGCGTGCCCTCGTGACGCCCCACCTCGAGGTGTTCGCGACGGACGTCCCGAGCTGCGTGCTGGTGCGCGGCGCCCCAATCGAGGAGGTCCTGTTTCCGATCGATGCGATTTTCTCGACCACGGCCGACCTCCGCCTCGGGAACGCATACGAGGTGGCGGCCACCGGCCGGACCGGGCTCATCGGCGCTGAGCTCATCGTGGGCGTCGCCACGGCGCCGCGATCGGTAATGGCGCAGATCGAGGGGAGCGCGGCGCGCATGACGCGAGCCGACTTCCTGCGTTGCGTCGAACAGAGCCGGGCGCTGGCGAATGCGGTGCAGCGCTACCTCGTTCGACGGCTCTACACTGCCGAACAATTCGTCGCGTGCAACTTTGCGCACGACGCGACGCAGCGCTGCGCGCGCTCGATCCTCATGCTGCTCGACGAGGTCGGCCGCGAAGCGTTCGTCCTGCGCGCCGAGTTCTTCGGAATGATGCTCGGACTACCGCCGCAGGCCGCGGTCGCAGCAGCCGTTCCGCTCAGACCGCATGCAGGTCGTGCGGTACGAGAACGACGAGCTTCAGATCAACAGCCGTGAGCGGCTCCTCTCTTTCGCCTGCGAGTGCTATGAGGAGCAACGCCGCTTCGTGCCGTGAGCCGAAGAGAGCATTTTGCCGGCCGCCGCGGCCACGCCGACGCAGAATGGTGCCGGGCCACTGCGGTCGAAGCGCTTGGGCTGCCGACGGGTGTGCGTGTATGAGGCCTTTCGCATGCGTGCTCCTTGGATCGCGGCGCTGATCCTGATTACGACGCCCCCCGTTGACGGCGCGTCCCTACCTGCGCCCCTGCAGGATGCTCGCGCCAACGACAATCGCGTCGCCGCGGGCCGGCTCGCCGGCTCAATGCTGCGCGTTTCGCTGGACGCGCGCCGAGCCGTTTGGCACCCGGACGGTGAACGCGACCCGGGCATTCCGATCCAAGCCTTCGCCGAAGCCGGAAAGAGCCCGCAGATTCCCGGGCCGCTGATCCGCGTCCCTGTCGGGACCGTCGTCATCGCGCGCGTGCACAACGCGATTCCGGATACCACGTTGACGGTGCACGGGATGGTAGACCGCCCGGCCACCGGCGACCACCCAATACGCGTTCCGTACGGCGCAATGCGGCTAGTTCGCTTTCGCGCGGGTGCTCCGGGAACGTATCTCTACTGGGGCACGACGAGCGGCAAGCCGCTCGGCAAGCGGTTCGGTGCGGATTCGCAGCTCAGCGGCGCGTTCATCGTCGATCCGCCGTCCTCAAGTGCGGTGCGCAACGACCGCATCTTCGTGCTCGGTCAATGGATCAACGTTCGCAACCAGAAAGGGAATCCGCTCTTCCGTTACGAGCTGGACGTGATCAACGGGCGCGCTTGGCCGCACACGGAACGGCTTTCCTACGAGAAGAACGCGACCGTGCGCTGGCGCTGGCTCAACGCAAGCGCGAGCGGGCATCCCCTCCATCTGCACGGCTTTTACTTCTCGGTCGGATCGCGGGGGAACGGTCTCGCCGACAATCTCTATGCGAACCGTTCCGATCGAGACCGTGAAGTGACCGAGCTCGTCGAGCCGGGCAGCACGTTTACAATGACGTGGCGGGCCGACCGCCCGGGGAATTGGTTGTTCCACTGCCATATCCCCTACCACACAATGGGCCACGTGCCGGTCGCTGCAATGCTGACCGGCAAAGGGGCGATCACCAGCGAGGCGTTCCAAAACGGCTTCGTACGTCACGCCGGCATGGGCGGGTTGATACTCGGCGTTACCGTGCGCGCTCGGGACGGCCACGGCGTGCCTGCCGCAGCACCCGTCGAGAAACGCATCGCGCTCAAGGTCGAGCGGGCCCCTAATGACCGCCCCGACGCTCCGTCATTTCGCTACGCCGTGGGTGACGGCGAGGCGCGACACGACCGAGCAAGGTGCGATCGGTCCGCCGATCGTCCTGACGCGCGGCGTGTCGTATGCGATCGACGTCACGAACCTGTTGAGCGAACCGACGGCGGTGCACTGGCACGGCATGGAACTCGCCGATAGCTACTACGACGGCGTCGCGGGCTACAGCGGGTACGGAAGGCGAGTCGCGCCGATGATCGAGCCGGGACAGACGTTTGAGGCTCGCATGACGCCGCCCAGAGCGGGCACGTTCATCTACCACACGCACATGGACGACGTTTGGCAGTTGCGCGGCGGACTTGCCGGACCGCTCATCGTGATGGAGCCCGGGACGGTGTTCGACCCGAGCTCGGATCACGTCTTTACGGTTACCACCACGCATGCGATCAGCGACGCGTTGCACATTCTCGTCAACGGGACGCCGGCGCCACCCGCCATGACGTGTCGCGTCGGAGTTGTGCAGCGCTTTCGCTTGATCAACGTCACCACGTTTTGGACCAACGTGATCGTGTCGCTCAGCGAGGGCGATCGTACGGCGCGAGTGGAGCCCGCTTCAAGTAGACGGCGCCTACGTCTGCTCCGAAACGGAGGACGCCGGAGTCCGCCGTGGAGACCGTCACGATCGGCCAGACGCGCGATTTCACCTTCACGCCGACGAAGCCCGGCGAGCTACGGCTGCAGTTCTGGCCCGATCCCACCGTACCGAACATCGTGACCGTTCCGATCCAGGTGACAGGATGATCCGGTGCTCCGCCACGCCGGCGCAGGAGAAACCTTCGCACGGTCGCAGCAACCTCGGGCCTTTGTGGGAGCGTACGGGTCTGGTGGCTCGCCCGGTCTTCAAAACCGGTGAGGCCGTCGTAAGGCGGCTGGTCGGTTCGATTCCGACACGCTCCCGCCATGCGCGTACGCTATTCAAACTCTTGTTGCGACGAAGGTTCCGACTCCCGGTTGGAGCGACGTTGTCCAGGTGCCTCGAATCTGCGAACCGGTGACGAGGGCTCCGCGAAACGTGCCGATGCCGGACAGCCCTTTTGAGTTCGTGGCAGTGTTGTGAATCTGCCACGTGATCCTCGAGCCGTTGACGGCTCCGGCCGCAGTGGCTCTGCCTCCGGGGCTCAGGCAGTAGCCGCTCAACGAATTGCGGGACTGCCGGAACGTGCAGACACCGTTGGCCGCCACGGTTCCTAGCACGCCCTTTAGGCTCCAGCTCCCGGCGAAGTTCGCAGCATCCCCCGGCTGGGGAGCCGCGGCAAAGAGCGTGCACGCAACCAAGGCCACGACAAAGGCTCTGCGAATCGCGGTCACTGTCAATCCCCCACCACGCTAACTCGCGGCGTTTTCCTCATCGTGCGTCGCTTCGGGTGCAACCGAATCGGCGCGTGAAGCAGTGGTCGCCGCTTGACGGCGGCGGTCGACTTGCCGGCGATCCTCGGGGAGAACGCCGATCAGCATCGCCAAATATCGATGCCCGTAGGACTTGCGACGATCTTCCTTCCGACGTTCCTCCACGAGCGAGAGCTTCGACGCCTGCCTGCTCGGGACCGCGAGCCATACGTCAAGATTGACGCCTGAGAACACTGCCACCGGGACCGTTCCGGTTCAGGGCCCCACACTTACGGGAATTGAAATCGTTCCCGACGCCCCGTCGGACCGGCTCGCCGTCAGCGAGAGCGTCATCGCACCCTGTCCGACGGGAGCGCTGCCGAGGGGAAATGGGAACATCGCTTGCCATTGTCCCGGGCCGGTCTGGCTCAGGCCGAGGCTCTGTGTCCCGACTTGAAGCTTTACGGCGTTCGCGTTGGAGGTCGTGACGACGGCGAGGCGGACTTGTGTGCCGTTCGAAACGACCGTCGGTGAAAGCGTCGCATAGAAGATCTGGACGGCATCGGTCGGCTTCGCGAAATTGCTCTGCGGCGGCGAGCCGAACGTGAACACGTTGGTCTGCCCGAAAGCGCTCGGAACCGCGGCGGGAGTCGGTATCGCTCGCGGTGCGGCCGGCGGCGTCGCGACCGGTGCGGGCGTCAAGGCCGCGGTCGGCATTCCACGCAGGCCAGGCAACTGCCCCGATGGGGCCGGGAGGTGCGTGTTTGGCGGGAGCGTCGGCAGCGGAGCCGGCGTCGGCATCGATTGGAGGGCAGGCCCCGGAATCACTGGCTTTCCGGGTTTGACGATGTGCGGTGTGACGACGATGATGAGCTCGTTGCGCTGACCCTGCACGCTGTCGCTGCGGAACGCCCCGCCGATGAGCGGCAGGTCGCCGAGGAAAGGCACCTTCGTGGTCGTGCGGGTGTCGTTCTCCTGGATGAGCCCGCCGATAACGAGCGTTTCGTCGTCTTGCAAATGCACCGTGGTCTGGGTGTCCCGCGTGCTGATCTCCGGTACGCCTGCGTTTGTACCGATCAGACTGTTCACAACCGGATGCAGCGCTACCGTGATTCCGCCGTCGGGCGTGACCGAGGGCGTGATATCGAGCGTGACGCCGGTCTGGAAACTCTGGACCTGCGTCGTCGCAATCGTACCGGCGTTTCCGGCCGTGGTCGTGAGGATCGAGATGGTATCGCCGGCACGAATCGAAGCGGTGTGGCCCGAAAGCGTCGTGATCCGCGGATCGGCGAGAACGCGTCCCTTGCCGTTCTGAATGAGCAGGTTCAGTTGCGCGGTAAACGAGATCGGCGTGCGCGTCAGCGCTTGAAAGCGGCCGATCCGACCCTGCGTGCCATCGGGGTTCGGCAGGGGTTGCGTCTCGGTGAACGTGGTACTGACGGCGGCAGTTCCCAATTGCAGGCCGAGGTTCTTGGCGACGCTTTCGTCGAGTTCGAGCACCTCGGTATCGAGCACCACCAACGGTGCGACGACGTCGACCTTGTCGATGAACTCGTGAGCCGATCGGACGCTCGTCGGAGGCCCGACAAGCGCGATCTGCCCGGGAGTGGGCAGTTGGACGACGCGCACGTCGGGAGTGACGGCTTGCAGCGCCTGCGTGATGGAGGCTACCGCATCGACGCCGCCTTGCGATTGTCCCGGAACGAACGACTTGAGGGTAACGACGTCGGTGCTGCTGTTGCCCGCTGACCCGCCCATGCCCATCGCGTTCTGAGGTGCGCCGGGCGGGGGATCGAGCTGGGCGACGGCGTCGGCAATCCGCTGGTGCTGCGCGGCCGTTCCGGTGACGGCGATGGCGTTGAGGGCGGCGTCGACCGTGACGTCGAGGTCGCGGATGTCTTTGAAGGTGTGGGATGGGAAACTTCTCGGGATATACAACGGCGACGGCAAGGCTCTGAACCTGTTCACATTCACGGCTGCGCAGTGGAAAAGTGAGGTTCGAGGGGCGATGCCGATCGACGTGTTTAAATTGAGCGGCGGCGGATGGTGAGGACGAGGACGTGGTCTGGACGCTAGGATATGAGAAGCGGAAGGAAGCCTTTTCGCGAGTCGTTGACAACCTAGAAGTGGCGGGAGAACCTCTCCATGTGAAGGTTTGTTCTTGTTGTGGCTTCCCGACGCTTCGGAAGGTTGGACAGTGCGAGACGTGCTTTCTTTGTAGCTCGGTGTACGATTACATCGTTGACGCAGCAGGAAAGCTTACGCATGCTGCTTTCAGAGCCGGCGGCAAGGTAGATGGGAAGCTACCTTTGAAATGAAAGAACCGACGTGGCCTCTTTTTGATGGAGCGCTTACGGCGAAGGATCTGGCTCCATTCGCGCCCTTAAACTACAGCGTGCTCGCTGACGGCTTCCGGCGAAGACTTATCAACCAGGATTCGCTTATGGAGGGCTTGCAGACGCCGGAGTTCGCAGTCAGACCCCCATCGGAGTTGTTAGAGACATTCCTCAGAACTCGCTCATCATTTGACCGCGTTCGCGACATACAGGAAGAACTTGATAGGCTCTCCGGTTCTGACGAAGAGAGGCGACCTTCGCTTTGGATGATTCTTGCAAGGCTCATAATCTCACGGTATTCGGACCACTATGAGGCCCTTGTAGTCCTGCAGCAAATATATCAAATGTTTGGAGCCCCGGAGGAAATGCGACCGTATACGCTATACGGCGGGAGTAGTACGGACGATGCATTGCTGCCGACCGACACGATCGTAGCGAACCTGGACGCTCATCTCAAGGGGCACGGCGCCTGGTGAGAAGCCCGCTGAGGTTCTATAATGCCTGTAAAAATCGTACGCATGGGGTTGGCTTTGTGGGTTGCGGTCGATGCGGACCCATGATGAACAGCGTTCGTCTGGGTTCAGCATCATAGCTACTAGCGCTGGGGTTGGATCGCGAGAGGGACGCACCGGCTTGGGCAAGCGGTGACGAGGCCGGAAGCTAGAATTTCGCTCGTGACCCCACGTTTAGTCAGGGCTTTCGAGCTGCGGTTACCCCGGCGGGTTATGCGCGGCCTGACGGCTTCTACATCGGATTAGTGCAGATCAACGGAGTGCGCGCCTTCCACCCCGACCTCGGCAGTTGGACAACCCCGGACGCCTACGAAGGCGACGTCCACGACCCAGCCTCCCAACAGCGCTACATGTGGAACCGCGGAAACCACGTCGACTACAGCGACCCAAGTGGATTTGAGGCACAGGAGAGTTGGTGGGAAAAACTCGAGGACGGTGTATCTTCGGCACTGCACCAATCGGTGATCGTAACCGCCTCTCCGGGACTCGTCAGGGATATGGGCCCTAGACTGGCAAAAACCCAAAGGGCAGTCGCTAAGGGTTTGACGCCATCTAATGTGAGTTCCGCGATTCGCGAAGCAGGCGGTGGTATGGGCGTCGCGAAGGCGGGAGGCGGTAAGTTCGACCACGTAAATGGTGCAGAAAGCTGTCAACTCGATCAACACGACGCTCGCACACATTGCAAGGATGGAACTGAAGTATGGAAGCTCGTCCCAGGATATGACTGCGCTTGAAACGGCGAAGCAAACGTTGGAAGCCAGTAAGAATGCGCTTCTGCAAGAGTTCAAGGGAGCTGGCGTTGAAAGCGCCATAAAATGGTAGGTTACCGTGTCTGAGGATATCGACACAGTGCTGCCGTATGTAGGCTTGGTAGTGCGACCCGTTTTTGATACACCGAGTTAAGCTGGGGTCGAGTGAACAAGCCGGTTAGCGACGACGGCTTCGAATTCCGCCGGTGGGCGATAATCGAGCGCGGAGTGCAGCCGGCGCTCGTTGTAGGTGACGTCGAGGAAGCGTGCAATCGAACGGCTTGCAGCCTCGAAGTCGATGTACTCGCGCGGATACACCTCGTCCTCTTTGAACGTTCGCATAAATCGCTCGCAAATCGCGTTGTCCGAGGGCTTTCCTGCTCTACTCATGCTGATCTGCGCGCCGTGAGCACGTAGCGTCGCAAGATAGTCATCGTCGAAGTATTCGCCGCCGCGATCAGAGTGATGGATGAAGCCCGGTCGCGGACGTCGCCGATGAAGTGCCATGCGAAGCGCTTCGATGACCAACGCCGAGCGATAGTGGGCGGCGAGCGACCAGCCGATGCAACGGCGGCTGAACGCATCCAAGATCACGGCTACGAAGATGTACCCATTGCGGAAGTGGATGTACGTGAAGTCCGCGACCCAGAGCTCGTTGATGCGCCTTGCCGCACAAGCCGCCGCCAGATTCGGATACGCAGCAAGCCCGTGTTTTCGGTAAGGCAAACCTCGCCGCTTGCGGCGTCGGCACAGCAGGCCCTCCGCGCGCAGGACGCGGCGTACACGCTTCTCGTTGACGACCATCCCGCGCCGGCGCAGTTCGCGCGAAATCGTGCGGTAACCGTAGCGCGGCCAGTCGAGCGCGATCGCGTGGATGGCATCACGCAGCTCAACGTCCCGATCGACGCGCTCGGACCGATAGAAGTCCGCCCGGGAAAAACCCAGCGTGCGCGCCATGGTCGCCAAGGGCAGGCCACCTCGCCGTTCCAGCGCCAGCTCGATCACCGACGCCCGCCGTGTTTTCGATCCTGCTCTTTGAGCACGCTGAGCGTTTTTTTTAGCAGCCCGATCTCCAGCGTTGCCTGCCCCAGCGCCCGCTCGAGCTGCGCGATGCGTGCCTCGTCGGTGTACGCATGACCGTTGCCCGCGAAAGCTCGCTCACCGTACTTCGTTTCGGTGCGACGCCACAAACGAATCGTCTCGGGGTGAACTTCGTGGTTGCGCGCGGCCTGCGCGACGGACACTCCAGCGTCGATCTCTCGCAGCACTTCGAGTTTGAACTCTTTGGAAAAGACTCTCCGGACCTTCTTGCGAGCCATGGGGATCCTTTCGGAGGGAACCCCAGCTTAACTTTCTGTATCAGTTTTGGGTCGCACTACCCTTCACCAGAATGCGCGAACGCCTTCGCAATGGGGATGCGCTGTCATCCAACGAGCGGGAACGTTTTGCTGGTAGTATTGTCTCCATAGATGATGTCGCCCTACTGAAGCGCCTCACGAGCGTTGAGAGGAACCCTGAGATTGCCGGCGACGCGCTAATGGCGCTTTTTAGTAGAGGTGGTATCGCTAATCTCAATACGGAGATTCGCGCTTGGTTCGAAACGACTGGCAACGAGGATACCGGCATCTTCGACGCAGCACCCGTTGTGTTAGGAGCGAGCGTTCGACAATTGGACGATGGGACTGCACTCCGGCAACTATTTGAATTTTCATATAACGATGATGTTAAGCTTGTCTTAGACCAGATTCTAGAAGATGCCCATATGCTTCCGCTGGAACGGATGTTGCAACAGAGCATCACTCAGCAGGTCGACCGACTAATTGAGGAGCGCGGTCAAAGCCCGTCGAACCGATTTCTTTGGATCCTTCGCACATACGGTTGGTATGAACACGCGCGTACGTATCTCTCCTCGTGGGCTCTCGCTGGCCGTGTGTCTGCCTTAGTTAGTCATGCAGTGTGTGGCAGTCGTCTCGATTGGGGCTACATAGATGCTGCTAAGCCAGAGGATGAATTCGACATGCGCCTTCTGGTAAATGTAGGCTTAGATAATCTAGCACGCGGGGCGGAACGGCGTGCGATTATGTCGAGCCCGTTCGTTAGTCGGCTTTCCGCCAGAGCGAGAAGCGAGTTCGCTGATGGACTGTCGATATTGTGAAACTGCGTTTTGACCCGTATATGCTTCTAGCAAGGCTCGTGAGCGCGTCAGTCTTTGTTCGGCCGGCTGTCGGCGCGCCCGACTCAGGAGCGAAGGCAGCTAGATGCGCTTTGGATCAATAGCCAACGCTCGATGAGGTTTTGATGGTCGACCCTGGCGCTAAACCCGGGCACGGGCTACGTCTTGCGGACGCGCCAGATCTGCTCGGGGACCACCGGTGCGCCCATGCTTGCGAGACGTACTCGCTATACGTCGTCTCGGCGCCTGGGCGCGGCCGCAGCTCGATGAGGTCTTCGATGGTGAAGCCGTCGCGGCGGAAGAGCCGAATCCACTCGCCGTAGGCAGCGAGAACACGATGGTCTCCCCATCGTCGGCGCTGTTGCGCACGAAATAAGTCGAGGGCAACTGTTCGCTGACGGCATTGGTCTCGTCGTCCCGGCTGGAAACGGCGCGGGAGATTTGAAACCCCTAGCGGCGGTGGGAAAATGAGCCCCTGCGGCGACTAGGCGTTCTTGGAGGATTTCCCGCGTGTTCGCAGGCGGTGGCTTTGGCCGGTGAACGCAAAGACCGAGCCATGATGGACAAGCCGGTCGATGACGGCGGTGGCAGTCATCTCGTCGGGGAAGACCTGGGTCCACTTTTCGAAGGGTAAGTTCGTGGTGAGGGCGATGCTCCGGCATTC